>CAWABP010000001.1:0-89238 GCA_963780315.1 Candidatus Acidiferrales bacterium
TGGACTCGAACCAGGATAGCCAGATCCAGAGTCTGGAGTCCTACCAATTGGACGATCTCCCAGCCGCGGGAAGGAACACAAGCAGTGCAGGAGGCAAGAACGGCTTCCGCGACTGCTGTGCAACCTTTCTAGGTTAGAACGGGACTCCGCACCGCGTCAAATCGAGAGTCCATGCGTTTTCGATAGAAATTCTTGTAGAAGATTCCGCCGAGGAGGCTGGTGGCTGCGGTTCGATTCTGATACCAGCCCCGATCCGTCGATAACAAGGGCGTGTGGTAGCCCGGTGGTTGGCGAAGCGCGCGTTTGAGCCAATGGATTGGCCTAAATGCCGCCACAAGCAGTAAACACCTTTGGGTAGAAATTCGCACCCGTAAGGTGCGCGATTCGCGTACGATGGCGGGCATGCGCAGAATGCCAAAGCCTTCCCCAACCGAGTCCCCGTTATTGTTCGAAGTGGATCCCAAGCCGTTGGAAGAGTCCTTGACCGCCCTGGGCGGGATTCCGCTGGTGGTGCAAGCGTTCCGTTCCTTGGGGCTGTCGGGAAGCGTGCAGCAACACGTGGCCGTCAAGGAACGTGAGCGGGGCTACGACGAAGCCACGTTCGTGGAAAGTTTCGTAATTCTGAACGCGGCTGGGGGAGAGTGCGTGGACGATTTCGCACACCTGCGCAGCGATACGGGGTTGGCGGAGCTCGTTGGACATGAGCTGCCTTCTCCGGAAGCGGCGCGGAAGTTTTTGCACGCCTTCCACGAAGAGGAAAAGATTCAGGAAGCCCAGCAGCGGCGTCTACCGGATACCACAGCCTACATTCCCGAAGAGAACCGGGCGCTCGAGGGGCTGGGGCGAGTGAACCGAGATCTGATTCAGCGGTTGGGGGAACGCTGCGTAGATCAGAAGATCGCCACGGTCGATCAAGACGCCACGATTATCGAGAGCCGCAAGCGAGAAGCCCTGTATACCTACGAAGGATCGCGCGGCTACCAACCGATGCTGGCGGTGTGGGCAGAGATGGATGTGGTGCTGGCCGACGAATTTCGCGATGGGAATGTGCCGGCGCAGATGGCTCCGTTGACGGTGGCCAAAGCGGCATTTGCCGCTTTGCCGAACACGGTGACGAGCTATTACTATCGGGGCGACTCCGCGTGTCACGAGAAGGGGTTGTTGCGCTGGCTGTTGAACGAGAAACGCGCAGACGGGCCGGCGGGATTCATTGGTTTTGCGGTCAGCGCGCGGATGAGTGATGCGTTACACGCGGCGATTCTGGAAGTGCCGGAGTCGGGATGGAAAGCTTACGGTAAGCCGGAGCCGGACGTGGATCGGGAATGCGCCGAGGTGGTATTTGTTTCCAACGAGGAGTTGGAGCCGAAAGGGACGAAACCGCTGCGTTACGTGGCCATCCGGTTGCGGAAGCGGCAGGGAGGATTATTTGCTGACGGCAGTAGCGTCTTGCACTTTGCCGTGCTCAGCAACATTTGGGACTGGGAGCCGGTGAAGCTGATCGACTGGCATCGAGAAAAAGCAGGCACCATCGAAGGAGTCCACGATGTGCTGAAGAATGAGCTGGCGACCGGGGTGTTGCCGTCGAAATACTTTGGGGCCAACGCCGCTTGGTTGCGGCTGGCGGTAATCTCCTACAACGTGCTGACGGCCCTGAAGCGTTTGGCCTTGCCCGCAGATTTATTGCGGGCCCGCCCGAAGCGACTGCGCTTTCTGATCTTCTACACGGCAGGTCGGCTGGTGCATCACGCCCGACAGATGCGACTGCGCCTGGCCAGGGAGGCGGAGGGAATCGCCCTGTGGTTGGAAGCCCTACAATTCCTACCGCTTCGAACCTAACGCGAACCAAGGTACGCGAGCTTATCGACGGATTTGCAGAGCACATTTTGGATGGCTCGTTGGAAAACTGTCCCCCTATCGTTTATCGATCGGCGCTTCCCGCTGGCCTGCCTTGCTCAAGCTCAACGAAGAAGCTCTGGCAGTGCTTGCTGGCTGCAATGAACCAGAATTCGGACCGTGTGCGCTGGTCACTGCCACCTTACGGACGGATTGGGGACCAGGATAATGGGTTGCGTGGCCTGATGGGGCATGTTACTTTCGCCCGGCGCGTTGAACCATTTTCCAGTTGGATGTAAACGTACGGCTTGCAGACGCGCGATCAGGGGGATTTTCCCCTGGAACTCGGTGGCCGAACCCGCAGCATTCGGCGGAAACTAAGCAGGGTGAGGAGCTGCGGTCTTGCGAGATTGATTCGCACAACGGGAAAAGTTCAAACCATGAAGAAACGACAATGCGCCGTTCCTCTGCGTCTTGCGGGTTCTGGATGGCTGTTGTTGGCGGGATTACTATTCGGCATCGGAAATGCCAACGCGCAACAGCCGGCTGGCGCAGGCACTAATTCTCAATCGCTTCCAGATTCGCCCCAGCCAAAACAGAGCTCAAATACAAATGCCACCGAGCAAGAAGCTGGAAAGATTGTCGGCTATTTGACGAAGCGATCGTTCTTCTTCCCGGATATCGCGGCGTCACCAAATTCGCTTTCGACCAAGGGGAAATTCGAGCTGTTCGCCAACGAATCCATTGCCCCGGAGACGATGGTGGTTTCGGCGTCCAGCGCGGGCTTCGGGCAGTGGCGGAATTCTCCGGCAGGTTACGGCCAGGACGAAGCGGGCTACGGAAAACGATTTGGCGCGTCTATGGCAAGAGGGGCATCGAACAGTTTCTTTGGGACTTTTCTGGCTGCCTCGGTTCTGCACGAGGATCCGCGATTTTTCCCGCAGAGCTATCCGACGTTTTGGGGTTCCGTAAAATATTCGGCACGCCGCGTAGTTGTTACGCGCACCGATTTCGGAAACGAAGTGTTTAACGCTTCTGGACTGTTTGGGCCGCTCGCTGGAGAAACTCTGGCGAATTCATATCTACCGGTAAAAGAGCAGACTGGCGCGAAGACGATGGAGCGATACGGGAGCGACCTGGCCTGGCGATTCGCGGGGAATATGTTCAAGAATTACTGGCCAAGGATCTTCCGCGACCTGGGATTAAACCATGTGGGTGTGCTGCCTAAACCAGACCAGAGCGGGCCCACCGATGAGCAGATGAAGAAACAGTAGTTGCGCGTGAGCTCATACGGCTGCCGGCGCTGAGCGTGCCTTATTCCTTTTCCAATTGTTTGCGGGCATCTTTCAGGGCCGCGTACTGCGCGTCGTCCAGCTTAGGGAATTTCAGGTCCATGCTGTGCAGGGCGTCCACGATCGTCGCCACAACGAGCAACCGGCTGAACCACTTATTGTCCGCGGGAACAACGATCCACGGCGCGTGTTCAGTGGCGGTGTTGCGTATCATTTTTTCGTAGGCGTCCTGATAATCGTTCCAGAATTCCCGTTCTTTGATGTCAGACGGGGAGAATTTCCAGTTCTTGTCGGCATCGTTCAGACGCTCCATGAACCGCCGCTTTTGCTCTTTTTTGCTGACGTTGAGGAAGAATTTGCGGATGGCGATGCCGTTGCGCGTCAGGTAGCGTTCAAACGAGTTGATATCTTCGTAGCGGTCGCGCCACAGGTGCTTGCCGCGAAGGGATTCCGGGATGCACTGGCGGTCCAGGAATTCTGGGTGGACACGGACGACGAGGACTTCTTCATAGTAGGAGCGATTGAAGATGGCGATCTTGCCGCGCGGCGGAATGCAGATCATGCATCGCCGCAAGAAAGTGTGGGAGAGGTCCTCGCTGGACGGCGCCTTGAAGGAATAAACATCCACACCTTGAGGATTCACGCCGCTCATGACGTGCTTGATCGTGCCGTCTTTTCCGGCCGCGTCCATGGCCTGAAAAATCAGCAGGAGTCCCCACTTGCCTTGGGCGTAGAGGACATCCTGTAATTTGCTAAGGTGCGTCACTCCCTGCTCGAGCCACTTGGTGACTTCGGGCTTGTCTTGCGACTTCAGACCATGCGTATCGCAGGGGTCGTGGTCCTTCAGGCGAAAGTCTTCGCCCTTTTCCACTGCATAGGACTTGATGAGTTTGTGAAACTTCAGTTCTTTGGGCATTGTGCTCCTGCAATAGAAGGTGATGATTCCAGAATTTCCGCGATGATCCAAGCGGGCGAGCGGACCACTGGAGCACTTGCATCATGGCACCGATGGTTGGCGGGATTCAAGGTGCTGTGGCTTGAAGCAGAGTCACTTCTGTTTACCCTGAGTTACGAAGGGCTTGCTTTGTGGGCCGAAGAGATTGGGTGCTTGGGTTAAGGCTGAGGTTGTAGGGCCCGACCTTCTGAGGCGGGCCGCTCTTGCGTTTGGCTTCGTTGACCCTACCCGCTGTTTTTTTGAAAGTGTTGATCCTTGGGGTGGATGAAGTGGCTTGTTTTCATATAGATTTGAAAGCGTTGATTGGGGAGGGGGTTGGCGCCGTGCGTTGGCGAAGAAAACACGAATGCGTAATTGGGATGGCGTAATTGACCCGGGGAACACTTTTCGCCCGTCGCCAAGCGAAGAGTTGAGGCTAACTCTAAACCCGCACCCTTTGAAAAAACAAAACCCAAAGGGTGCGGCACCCAGTTTCGACCACACAGGCTTCGTGTTTGCCACCCGCCAGTGACTAGAGCCAGCGCCGCGTCTTGGCTTTGTAGTCGAGATACTTGGCGCCAAACCGGTGCTCGAGGTAATGCTCCTCCCTCGGAATGACGACGAACCACATGACGCTGGCGGCGGCCGCGAACGTGCCGAGCAACCAGAGGCTGTTGAGCGCGCAGGCGACACCGAGCACCAACAAGGAAAACGCGAGGTAGATCGGATTGCGACTGAATCGATAGGGGCCGGATGTGACGATCGCGGTCGAGGGCTTGTTTCCAGGAACCGATGTGCCGGCCGCCTTGAACCGGCCTATCGACAATAAGAAGAGAGCCAACGCAGCGATTATGATCGGAATCCCAGCCCACGCTCCCCACCCGTGGGGAATCCAGCGCGCCGGCCAAACGAGATCGAGCCCGACGCCGATGAGAAGAGCGAGAAGATAGACGATCGGCGGACGCACAAAACCGAGATTCGCGACATCTGGATTGCTCGTCGGCGAGGGCGGTTGTTCAGTAGTCATCGTTATCCACCGTTTCGAGGATACCTCACTTCGCGGACTTCGTTTGGAATGACGTCAGGGTTTACTCGGTGCACAAATGGAGTCCAGCCATGCTGGACCCCTACGGGATGACCCTTTTAGTGCCTCCGCCGCAAACACTGCCGGGGCGCAAACGGCCCGCCTCAGAAGGACGGGCCCTACGACCGCACGAGAGAACACAAGAATTAACCCAAGAATGAACCGACCTGAAGGTCGCCGGTACAAAGGCGGACCCAAGAAGACAGGCAGGAATGCCCGTGCCACATGGGCTTGCGCGATGCGAACTAGTTCGGTTGGGCGGAGGAGTTGCCCATGTCGAGGGCTACTTTCCAGGAGCCGTCGTGCTGGAGTTTCCAGATGCTGGTGTACTTGCCGTGTTCGACTATGGGCTTGCCGTCTTTATCTTTGGATGTGAACTCGAAGATGCCGTAGGTGTAGCCAAGATCTCCGGAAGCGGAGATATCGGCGCCGACAGGCGTCCAGGAAAGATGATTGTTTTTGTCGTCGAGGAAGCCCATGGTCTTGGCGATGTTTGCCTTTCCCTGAATGGCGGGTACGCCATTGGGAAGTTCGACGGAGTCTTCGGCGTAGTAGGACATGTAACCCTGGGACCCCTTTTCGGACGCTGTTTGCATGAATTCGGCTTCGAGTTGCTTCAGCGTGTCGGCGGTGGCTTTGGGAGAGGCGGAGAGGGTTGCCGGGGCGTGGGAGAAGAGGACTACGGCGATGAAAAAGGTCACGAAGAGAACGAGCAAGAACGATTTCATGCGGCCTCCTTGGAATGTGCGGGCATACCAGGGTGATTGGAGAGAATCCCTTTGTTTGGATGGAACTGGAGTATTGTAAGCCCATTTTGCAGGTGTGGCGCGCTGTGTAATTGCAGCTATCGAGAGCGGCCCGCCGTCCATCCACATCCAGGGCGCAAACGGCCCGCCTCGGAAGGACGGGCCCTACAACGACTAGGCCGAACCCAAGAGTGAACCGACCTGAAGGTCGGCCCCTACAAAGGCGGACCCAAGAGCACAGTCCCTTCGTGACTCAGGGTAAACAGGAGTGACTGTGCTGCACTCCTACTCCTTTACGAGATACAGCGCTCGCCCCAGCTCCAGTTCCAGCTTCGCCCCTTTCGGCAGATCCAGCTCCTGCCCGCGGCCTGCTTCGATCAGGTACGCCTCCAGGGCGCCCAGCGCTGCTGCTTCGGCTCCTTCTTTTGTGTTCTTGTCCTTGACGCCTTTCATTGCGCCCATGGCCGCACCCGCAGCCGCCGCTTGTGCTGCATCTTTTTGCGTTCCGCCCGGGGGGCCCTCGATAACGCCTTGCTGCGTCGTTTCCGGCTTGACGCTGTGATCCCCCGGCACTCCCGCCACATCGGCCACGATGGGCAGAGTTCCAAACCTTGTGTGGAGCTCGTCAAACGTCAGCCAGATCTTCGCTCGGCCGGTCAGCCCTGCCGGCTCTACGCGGCTGATGTGCCCTGTGATCAACGCTCCCGAAGGCAGGTAGATGCCCTGCCCCGCCTCGAGCGGCTCCAGCGTGCGCACGCGAAACTCCTGGTTCTGCCTGGCTGACTTCGTGCACATCTCCTCCTCCAGCTTCACCAGGAATCGCGTTCCTGGGGCTACGGCAAGAACCTCCAATGGCAATCCGTGGCGCTCACCGTCGGCCACACGTGCCTCGGTGGCGTTGGTCGCCACTTGCGGCTCGGTTGCCGCAGTCTCGCGCGCCTCTTGCGCCTTCCCCAATCCGGGCGTCCAGAACCCTCCAGACATCGCTCCCAACACCAAACAGTTCCTCAGATGTCGATTCATAGCGAACTCCTCCTCCTGCGGCGGGCATAGGTTCATTTGCAGCCCATGGGCCACGTCAGCCTGATGGGCTGCACTGCTAACACGCTGATTTATAAGGAGATACTTTGAGTTACTTGCAGCCCTGCATCAGTCGCCTGCATGCTACATCCTGCACAAGTGTCCGCAACGCCTTGCAGGCGCGTCACCGGCCCCGTGCCACAAATTGTCTGTAACCAATCGCTGCCTCTCGCGTCACATTGCACGTAGCCGGCATTGCCGCGCTCTTAGCCTTCGCACCACGGTCGGCGCAGCAGGCATTCTGCATCTAACTAGTAGGAGCCGTAGTACGATGCTGTGCGCCGCAACACGCCCGAATTACCCGTTTGGAGGAATTGCACCACTATGCTTATCCGCAAAGCACCCGAATTGACCTATGCCGATGTAAGTCCGAAGTCGTTGTATCTGGAACGGCGCAAATTCCTCCGCGGCATGGGCATCGCGGGAGCCGCCGCGCTGGCGGGGACGCGTCTGTGGGACCTGGCTTCGCCAAACGCAAAGGCCTTCGCGGCCACAAAATTCAGCGGTTTGGTCAAAAGCCCCTTCAGCACCACGGAAGCGCAAAACTCCTACAGGGACGTGACCCACTACAATAATTTTTACGAATTCGGCGTGGATAAATCCGATCCCGCGAAGAATTCCGGGAAATTTCAAACTTCGCCCTGGGCCGTATCCGTGGAAGGCGAAGTGAAAACTCCGCGCAAATTTTCCGTGGAAGAAATCATCAAGCTCGCCCCGCTTGAGGAACGCATTTATCGCCATCGCTGCGTGGAAGCGTGGTCCATCGTCGTGCCGTGGATTGGATTCTCTTTCAGCGAACTGGTCACGGCGGTCGAGCCCACGCCCAAGGCAAAATATGTTGCGTTTGAAAGTTATTACGATGCGAAGCAAATGCCCTGGGGCCGGTATGCGGGCATCGACTTTCCGTATGTCGAAGGCTTGCGTCTGGATGAAGCCATGAATCCGCTCGCGCTGCTGTGCGTGGGGATGTACGGCGAATCGCTTCCCAATCAGGATGGCGCGCCCATTCGCATCATTCTTCCCTGGAAATACGGTTTCAAGAGCGCCAAATCCTTGGTGAAAATTCGTTTTGTGAAGGGAGAGCCTCCTACTACCTGGAATCGCATGGCCTCCAACGAATACGGTTTTTACGCCAACGTGAATCCCAAGGTCGATCATCCGCGCTGGAGCCAGGCCAAGGAACGCCGCCTGGGTGAATTCCTGAAACGCGATACGCTCATGTTCAATGGCTATGGCGATCAGGTTGCCGCGATGTACAACGGCATGGACCTGCGGAAGAATTACTGAGCACCGATTCCAATCATGCGAGCACTGCTTACCAGCAAATGGACGAAGGCTTTTGTCTTTCTTCTGTGCCTGATGCCGCTCGCGTCACTAGGCTGGCGCGGCTTTCACAACGACCTCTCCGCCAATCCCATCGAGTTCATCACTCACGCGACTGGGGATTGGACGCTGCGGTTTCTCCTGATTACTCTGGCGATTACGCCTTTCCGCAAAATCTTGCGGCTGCCCGACCTCATTCGCTTCCGGCGGATGCTTGGGCTGTTTGCGTTTTTCTATGCCTGCTTGCACTTCACTACCTATATCTGGCTGGACAAGTTTTTCGATCTTGCGGAAATGTCGAAAGACGTTGCCAAGCGCCGCTTCATCACCGTTGGCTTCACCGCGTTTGTGCTGCTGATTCCGCTGGCCGTCACTTCCACCGCGGGATGGATTCGCCGCATCGGTGGACGCCGTTGGCAGCAACTGCATCGCGCCATTTATATCAGCGCTATTTGTGGAGTGATTCATTACTATTGGTTGGTGAAATCGGCGGTGATTCGTCCGCTGGCCTACGCCGCTATCCTGGCCGTGCTGCTACTCTGGCGAGTGGCGGCAAAATACTGGCCACAGCCGCAACCCGCGACCGTCGAGTTGCAAGCCAAACCGCAACGCGCGCACGCCTGAATGCGTTGCAACTATGTTTGCTGAATGGCGG
Source organism: Candidatus Acidiferrales bacterium (assembly GCA_963780315.1). Classification (GTDB taxonomy): domain Bacteria; phylum Acidobacteriota; class Terriglobia; order Acidiferrales; family UBA7541; genus Acidiferrum. The sequence goes on from CAWABP010000001.1 coordinate 8,948, forward strand.
CGCTTGATGATTTCGCCAGGAATTTCCTGATGCCCTGAAGAACTTCCGCGTACATCGCTTTGGTAACGCGGCCGGTCTGCGTATTTTGCTGGCTGGGATGATACACGCCAAACAGTCGCGGCAGGCCCGTCGCAATTTCCGTTTCCGCGCCGTGTGCAAATTTATAAGCCGCGCGTGAACTGATTGTTCCATCCTGCTTCAAAATTTCCAGGTAGGCGTTCCACGCAATTTTCCCCAGCGCCAACACCGCCGCGGGCCTCAGAATTTCCAGTTCGCGCCGCAAATATCCGCGGCAATTCAGAATTTCGCGCGGGAGCGGTTTGTTGGCCGGAGGCGCGCAGCGCACGGCCGCCGCGATGTAAACATTTTGCAGCCGCAATTCATCTTGGCGATTTTGCGAAGTCGGCTGATTCGCGAAACCCGCTTTGTGCAGCGCCTTGTACAAAAAATCGCCGGACCGGTCACCGGTAAATAGCCGTCCTGTGCGATTCGCTCCATGCGCCGCTGGTGCCAGCCCCAGAATGAATAATCGCGCATTGGGGTCGCCGAAGCCAGGCACGCCATGCCCCCAATATTCCCAATCGCGGTACGCCCGCCGCTTTTCGCGCGCCACTTTTTCGCGGTATTTCACCAGCCGCGGGCATTCCCGGCAGATGCTCACTTCCTCCGCAACAACCTGCAGTGCCGCTTCCTGCTTCACTTACTTCCTTTCAGCGCCGCTGCGATCAGCACAGCCTGATTCTTCTTTTCATCGTTGCGGCCATACAAAAGTGTGACTTTGCCATGCTCCTTTTCCAGGCGCTTTACTTCCGCCAGCAACTCTTTTTTCTTTGCCAGTTCGCTATGGTAGCGTTTCACGAACTCGTCCCATTTTTCCGGGTCGTGCCCGAACCATTTCCGCAACGCGTCGCTGGGCGCAATTTCCTTCATCCACAAATCCGCTTTCGCGCGCACTTTGGTCAAGCCGCGCGGCCACAAGCGGTCCACCAGGACGCGAAATCCGTCTTCCCTCGATGGCTTTTCGTAAACACGCTTCACGCAAATCATGCCTCACCTCAGTGGAAAACCTTCAACACCTCTTCGTGCAGCAGGCCATTCGTGCTCACAAATCGGCCCTTGTAAATCGTACGCTCTCCGTCAACGGTCGTCGCTCGACCGCCGGCTTCTTCCACGATGATGCCGAGCGGCGCCAGGTCCCACGGCTTGGACACCCAGTCCAGCGCCGCATCCACTGCGCCTTCCGCAACCAGCATGTGTTGCCAGAAGCCGCCAAGCGCACGGCTGTTGCGAGCCGCGTCCGCAAACCGCCGAATCATCGCACGAACTTCCGTGTCTTTGTTCGGCCCTGTGCCCGTCGTGAAGACCAGGGCGTCCGCAAGCCGCGCCACTTTGGAAACCTGAATGCGCTGGCCGTCGCGAAACGCGCCCTCGCCGCGATACGCCCACCAACGTGTGCCGCAGCCAAGTTCCGGCGCGGATACGAATCCCGCCACAATCTCGCCATTTTCTTCGATGCCCATCAACGTGCCGAAGGTGGGAATGCCGCGCGAGAATTCCTCAGTGCCGTCAATCGGGTCAACGATCATCCGCGCGCGCCCATTTTGTGCCGGAGCTTTCGCGCTATCTCCGCCCATCTCTTCACCCAGCACATCCAGCGGCAGGCCGCTTGCCGCCACTTTGGCACGCGCCATCGCTTCCACTTCCTTATCCGCCTGCGTTACTGCCGAGCCGTCACCTTTGCGCTCGACGCGCATCTCCGCCGCGCGAAAATATTTCACCGCGATCGTGTCCGCCTCCGTCGCAATCGCTTCCAGCAATGGCTTGTACTTCTCCGCATATCCCATGACTCGGTCCTCTTCCTCGCTGCGCAGCTAGTCGACCTTGTTCGGGTGGCTACTTTTGCGAGTCCATCGCAGCCGCCAACTCGCATTTGACACGCTCGCGCGGTCTCCCTAGCATACAAATTAATCCCTATGTCTGCCCATGCCAACACCGGAACCGTGCTAGACCGCATTCTGGAATCCCGCCGCGCCTGGATCGAGCACCGCAAGCGCGTCCTGCCGGAAGCCGCGCTGAAATATGGGGTGAAGGCTGCTCCGCCCGTGCGCGATTTTCCTGCGGCACTTTCCCGCGATGCCATCAACATTATTGCTGAGTTGAAGCCCGCCTCGCCTTCACGTGGCGTGCTTCGCGATCCATTCGATGCGCCAGCCCTTGCGCAAACGCTGGAAGATTCTGGCGCCGCCGCGCTTTCCGTGCTTACGGAAGAAGAGTTTTTCCACGGCTCGCTGAAGAATCTGCGCGACGCGCGAAGAAGCGTTGCCTTGCCCGCGCTTCGCAAGGATTTTATTGTCGATCCCTGGCAAGTTTGGGAAGCGCGCGCGAACGACTCCGACAGTTTCTTACTGATTGTCGCCGCGCTGGGCGATATTCAGTTGCAGGAATTGATCGCTTTGGGCCGTGAACTTCTGATGGAACCGCTGGTCGAAGTTCACACACTCGAAGAACTCACCCGCGCGCTGTCGGCCGGTGCGCGCATCATCGGAGTAAATAATCGCGATCTGAAAACTCTCACAGTCCGCATGCAAACTTCCTACGAGTTGATCGAACACATCCCTGAAGATTGCCTCGCGGTCAGCGAATCCGGGCTGCGCACTCATGACGATTTGCAGAAGCTTCGGGCCACAGGCTTCGACGCCTTTCTCATCGGCGAGCACCTGATGCTCGCCCCCGACCCCGCCGCCGCGCTCAAGGAGCTTCTCTCTCCGCCCCAGAAATAACGCAACTTCGCGTACACTACTTCTTATGGTCCGGGTCAAAATTTGCGGCATCACCAATCCTGCCGACGCACGGCTGGCCAGCGAGCTGGGCGCACATGCTTTGGGCTTCAATTTCTATGAGAAGAGCCCGCGCGCGGTTTCTCCCGCCGATGCTTGGGAGATGCGAAGCAAGCTGGCGCCTTTCGTCAGCGCCATTGGCATTTTTGTGGATTGGAAGCCCTGTGCCGTTACCGCTCTGGCCACGAGTTTGCGCCTGGATGCGGTGCAGCTCCACGGCGACGAGTGCGCGCGGCACGTGGACGATTGTTCCAAACGCTTACCGGTGATCAAAGTTCTTCACGTGGGCTCGGAGTTCTCGGAGAAGGAATTCTCGCGATTCCGTTTGGCCTCCGCGTTTCTGTTGGACGCCTTTCCGGATGCGAATAAACCGAAGCAGTTCGGCGGAACAGGTAAAACGATTGACTGGTCACTCGCTGCCAAGTTCGCCAAGAGTTACCGCATCATTCTGGCCGGCGGCTTGACGCCAGAAAATGTCGTCAAGGCAATTCGCACGGTGCGTCCTTACGCCGTCGATGTGACCAGCGGCGTGGAGTCCCGTCCCGGGAAAAAAGATCTCGGCAAACTTCGCGCCTTCTTCGATGAGGTGGCCCGCGCCAACCGATTCCTTGCATTGCATCCCGCGGACGATCCGTTCTTCGGGACCTGGGAACTCGATCCAGCCAGCCTCGATCACCAGCACGGTCGCCCTGGCCGACGCGCCACCTACATCATCGAGCCCACCGAGGCAGGCATGCAATTCCATCTGGATGGCGACGACCCGGATGGCAAGCGCATGACGTTCACGTACGGCGGCCCACTTGACGGGCGGGAGCAACCCATTCCCGCCACGAATGCAGTTCTTGTGCTTACCCGGCCAAGCGAAACCGTGATTGAAAGCATCCTGAAGCGCAACGGGAAGATTGCCGATCGCTGGACACGCGAACTGCTCCCCGATCACAACACCATCCGCATAGTCCAATATGGCTCGACGCCGGATGGACGCGAATTTCGCAACACGAGTCTGTACCGCCGGAAGTAGCGCCCCGCCTCCCCAAGCAAGCTTTCGCGAGATTGCGTCCGTTGTGCGAGAATATGGATTCCTATGAGCACCCAACTCACCATACCCGCCAGCACGCCGGGGCGTTTTGGCCCTTACGGGGGCCGCTACGTTCCGGAAACGCTGATGGTGCCATTGTTTGAACTAGAGCGCGTTTATGAACTGGCCAAGAACGATCCGGCTTTTCAATTGCGGTTCCAGGATTTGCTGAAGAATTTCGCGGGACGGCCCACGCCGCTGCAATTTGCCGCTCGACTTACGGCGAAACTTGGAGGGCCGCGCATCTACCTGAAGCGGGAAGACCTGCTGCACACTGGCGCGCACAAAATTAATAACGCCATCGGCCAAGGGCTCCTTGCCGTGAAAATGGGCAAGCCGCGCATCATTGCCGAAACGGGCGCTGGGCAGCACGGAGTGGCGTCTGCCACGGTTGCCGCGCATCTTGGCTTGCAATGCACGGTGTACATGGGCACGGAAGACATGGCGCGGCAAGCGCTGAACGTTGCGCGGATGCGCATGCTCGGCGCGGAAGTGATTGGCGTGGAGTCTGGCAGTCGCACGCTGAAGGACGCTATCAACGAGGCCATGCGCGATTGGGTGACCAATGTGCGCACTTCGCATTATCTGCTGGGCTCGGTTCTGGGCGCGCATCCCTATCCCACGATGGTGCGCGATTTTCAGGCGGTGATTGGCCGCGAAGCACGGGCGCAAATTCTGGAAGCCGAGAAGCGATTGCCTACGCATCTTTACGCTTGCGTTGGTGGCGGTTCCAATTCCATTGGATTGTTTTACGAATTTCTGAAGGACGCAGAGGTGAAGCTCGTGGGAATTGAAGCGGGCGGCCGGGGGAGTGGACTCGGTGAACACGCGGCACGTCTTGCAGCGCATCAGGGATTTACGGGCGCGCGGCCCGGCGTGCTGCAAGGCACTTACACCTACGTTCTGCAAAACGAAGATGGACAGATCGCTGCGACGCATTCCATTTCCGCGGGCCTCGATTATCCTGCAATCGGTCCGGAGCACGCCTGGCTTGCGGATCAGCATCGCGCGGGATACGCCGCTGTTTCTGATCAAGCTGCACTCGATGCCGCGCAACTTCTTTCGCGCACTGAAGGGATCATCCCCGCGTTGGAATCCGCGCACGCCCTAGCCGGTCTGATTGAGCGATTGCCGCAATTCAAGGCCAGCGATTTGGTGATCATGAATCTTTCCGGCCGCGGCGATAAGGACATGGATACGTATACGCGGCTGCTCTCCAAATGAGTTCTGGCAGCGAGACTACACGTGCAAACCGAGTAGAATATGGCAGACAAGCTTTATGAATCGACACTCATCCAGGTCGCTAGTTGTTCTTATTTTTCTGTGCTTTTGCTATTCGGCTGCCCTCCCAGCCCCATCTTCCGCACGAAAGAAACATCCAGTGTACGAGGATTCTGAGGGCTATGCCTTGTTGTCGACGGCTCTTCTCAGAGCAATTCCAAATCCTCAGAATTCCGCAATTTACATCGGAACCCTCACCACTGCGGCGGAAGATAGTCGTGCTTTTGCTCTCGATAAGTGTGTCAAGGTGCCTCCAGAGTTTCGCGAGGCTGCCGACGATTATTTGCGAAAAGCGAAACTCAGCTTTGTCTTCCACGAGAAATTTGCGCTGCGGACCCACTATTCATTGGTTCCTGAGTCAGGAGACCTATCTAGGGCGGGGGGCAAGGGCAAAAAAAAGGATATCGGCATTTTCGATCTCTCCGCAGTCGGCTTCGATCAAGCCAGAACTAGAGCAATTCTGCGCATAAACAATGTGTGTGGTAGCCTTTGCGGTGGCGGCGACTACTACTTTTTCATTAAGGGGGAAAATGGATGGGAAGAGGTCAAAGGAATCCCCAAATGTACTTGGGTTTGTTGAAGCTTTTTTAGGCGGGAGCCTATCAAGGGGCAAAGTGGCCACGCGAATACAAGAGAAGTTTCACGACCTGCGAGACTCGGGCAAGCTTGGCATCGTTGCGTACATCACCGCGGGTGATCCGACTTTGGTCGCAACGAGAGATTATGTTTTGGCGCTAGCTGAAGCTGGCGCCGATATAGTTGAGCTTGGCGTGCCCTTCAGCGACCCCCTGGCCGATGGCCCTACGATTCAGCGCGCTTCTGAACGTGCGTTGAAATCGGGCACAACGCTTGCCGGCGTGATTGCGCTTGTTCGCGAAATTCGCAAGGCCAGCGAAGTGCCGCTGGTCTTGTTCAGCTACTTCAATCCAATTCTCCAAATGGGGCTTGAGAAATTCGGAGCCGCGGCAGCGGAAGCCGGCGCCGATGGAGTGCTCGTCACGGATTTGACACCGGAGGAATCGGCGGAATATCGCAAGATCATGCAAGCACATCATCTTGATACAATTTTCCTGGCCGCTCCCACATCCACCGACGAACGCCTTGTGAAGATTTCCGCGTGCTCTTCCGGATTTCTTTATTTGATTTCTCGTACGGGCGTAACCGGCGCGAAGAATGAACTGCCCGACGATTTGCCCGCACTTTTGCGTCGAGCGCGCAACTTCACGCAACTGCCTATTGCCGTGGGCTTCGGGATTTCGCTGCCCGGCCATGTTTCCGTTTTGGGTGGCCTGGCGGATGCCGCTGTCGTCGGTTCCGCTCTGGTCTCCGAAATCGAGAATGCGGCTACGCCCAAAGCAGCAGCTGCTGCTCTGCAGGCACGCGTTCGTGCGCTTAAAGAAGCTGCGAGCCACGGGCTTTCTCGCCGTGAGGCCACGCTATGAATCTCTCCGACTGGCGGCGCCGCATCGATGAAATTGACAAGAAACTTGTCGAGCTTCTTAACGAACGCTCGCATTGCGCTTTGGAGACTGGCCGCATCAAGCAGGAATCGAACCTTCCGCTGTACCAGCCCGAGCGCGAAAACGAAGTGCTGGCAAACGTGGAAAGCCATAACAAAGGGCCGCTCACCGACGCCGCGATTCGCCGTTTGTTTGAACGTATCATTGACGAAGCGCGTTCCGCGGAGCGGCTGGCGATGCACGGGGATACTCCGCCGGACGGAGATTCCAAGTGACAATGCGCAACCGATTTTTGTGCTGGCGTTCGCGGATTAGAGGGATTGAGGATTAACGACCATGGTTATCATCATGCATGAAGGAGCGACTGACGAGCAGATTCAGCACGTCATTGACCGCGTGATTGCCAGCGGCTTTGACGTGCACCGCTCGACCGGCGCTTCGCACACGGTTCTTGGCGCTGTGGGCGTCCATCGCGATTTCGATCACCGCGATTTCGAGTTGCTGGAAGGCGTGCGTGAAGTTGTACGCATCACGCAGCCATTCAAACTGGCCAGCCGCCAGTTTAAACCGCAAGGCACGATTATCGATTTGGGCCGTGGCGTGAAAATCGGCGGGAGCGAAATTGTTGTAGCAGCGGGCCCGTGCTCCGTGGAATCCCCCGAACAGATTCTCACGATTGCCGAATCTGTGTCCAAAGCGGGCGCGAAGATTTTGAGGGCAGGCGCGTTCAAGCCGCGCACTTCGCCTTACGCATTCCAGGGCTTGGGAGAAAAAGGCTTGCGGATGATGCGCGATGCCGCGGACAAGTTCAACCTGTTCGTGGTCAGCGAGGTGATGGATCCTTCGCAAATCCAGATGATGGGCGGGTATGTGGACATTTTCCAGGTCGGCGCGCGCAACATGCAGAACTATTTTCTTCTGCGCGCTTTGGGCGAGGTGCAGAAGCCGGTACTGCTGAAGCGCGGCATGTCCGCCACTATGGAAGAGTTGCTGCTCAGTGCGGAATACATTTTGAGCGGGGGAAATTACAACGTGGTTCTTTGCGAGCGCGGCATTCGTACGTTCGAGACCGCCACGCGCAATACGCTGGACATCGCCGCGATTCCCGTGATTCAAAAACTGTCGCATTTGCCAATTTTCGCCGACCCGTCGCACGGCACCGGGCGCCGGGATAAAGTGCCACCCATGGCGCGCGCCGCAATAGCTGCCGGCGCGGATGGCTTGCTGATTGAGGTGCACAACGATCCGGACCACGCGCTCTCCGATGGCGCGCAGTCGCTGGATCCCATGCACTTCGCGCAGCTCATGGGCGAACTCCGCATCATCGCGCCCGCTGTTGGCCGCCGCCTGGTCTGAAACACATGGCGTCACATCTGATCCAGCGCGTCACGATCCTCGGCACCGGCCTGATTGGCGGTTCGTTCGCGCTGGCGCTGCGCAAATATGCGCCAGACATGCATATCGCCGGCTGGGATCGCGCGGAGGTAGTGCATGTCGCTCAGAAGCGTGGCGCGCTAAATGAAGGATTTTCCGATTCACTGGAAACTGCTCTGCACGGTTGCGATCTTGTCTACATCGCCTTGCCAGTGGGCACCACGCTTGATCTGCTTCCGGAAATTGCGCGGCATGCGCCCTCGCACGCGCTGGTCACGGACGCTTCCAGCACCAAGCAGCGCATTACGCAAGCGGCCGCGGAACTTTTCCCGCAAGAGGGCGGGCCGTATTTCCTTGGCGGACATCCTATGGCTGGGCGTGAACTCTCAGGCTTCGAACACGCCGACGCGGAACTTTTTCGCAACGCCACGTATGCGCTGACAAGCAATACGGGAGAAATTCGCGAACCGCGTGTGGCCGCTTTCGTGAAGATTTTGGGGAAAGTGGGCGCACGGCCTGTGTGGCTCGGCGCAAAGCAACACGATTACGCAGTGGGACTGGCTTCGCACTTGCCGCAGCTCGCGACCGTGGCGATGGCATCGTTCCTCTACGATCGCCTGGACGAAAATGGTTTGCCGATTACGATGGCGGGGCCGGGCCTGCGCGATTCACTGCGCCTTGCGGGCAGCCCGTACGCAACGTGGCGCGATATCGTGTTGACGAATCGCGAAGTGCTTTCAGTCGCGCTCGATCTGTTTGCCCGCCGGCTGGATGATATGCGAGAGCGGCTCGGTTCCCGCGAACTGGAAAACGATTTCGACGCCGCGAATGAACTTTATAAGCTTCTGCGCAATATTTAGAGGATTCAATCTCTCACCTACTGATCAAGCGAGCACGCACCGTTTTCCTCAGCCAACAAGGCAGGCCCATTCCCTTGCTGAACCATCTGGAGGATGTGAACTTCTGTTTAGTCTTCGCGATAGCGAATGCGGCCGGGCTCAACGATCCATAGTTGTCGATGCGGTAGCTTGTCAGCCATCACGAAAATTACACGCCTGAGCAGGGAAAGGATAGTTCGGGCGTCCTGCAGTTGCGGGCGAAGCACAACAATGCCCGCTGAAGAACCAGGAGGATATGCGTGGACGTTTGCGAAATCGAGGTCAAGCGTGATGAGTACGCGGTTCTCAGCCTGGCACCGGTCGAAAAGACGGGAATCGTCAGCTCCTGACAATTCTTCGGAGCCAACCGTTTCTGCGTCATGGCCCGCGTCGCGAAGGCAGGATGCGCACTCCACCGGCAATTTTTCATCAACTTTGAACCTCAAGCTTTTGTTGCCAGTGGTAGATGGACGGTGCCTTCGCGGGCCAACTCCGCGGCGTAAGCCAAGGCCGCTTCGATGTCGGGGCGTGTAAGGGCGGGATAACTTCTGAGAATCTCGTCGTAAGTGGTTCCGGCCGCCAAATTATCAACGATTGCAGACACAAGGATTCGCGTGCCTTTGATGCAGGCGCGGCCTTGGAAGACTGCTGTGTTTACGCTAATTCGCGCGCGCCAATTATCCATGACTTATTCTAACCGCCTTACCCTGTCCGGCACCAGAACTCACACCCTTGGCCTTTTGAGGAGACCATTAGCAATCCGCGAGCAGGCTCATTTTAGAGTTTGGCGAGTCTTAGTTCGAGTTCGCGGAGCATGAAGACATCTTCGCGGTTGTAGGCTAGGAGTTCGGCGCGCAACTTTTCGTCGCCGGTTTTCATGTATTTTCGGAAAGTTTCCATGGCCCAGGCACCTTCGCGATCTGGGAATTGTCGGCGAAGGCCCAGCTTTTGCTCAACTTTCTTCAGGCCGCCATACAAGTTGCGCTTCCAGCATTCGGGGCAAAGATCCACGTGATTGAATTCCTTGTCCAAGACAATTCCTAATTGCGCGGCAATCACCGGGAAATCGAAGCCCACCCTTTGCTTGATGGCATCCGGGATCGAGCGGCCGTTGTAGGTCACGATATTCGCGGCGCCATCGAGAGCCTTGGCCAAGTTCGCTTTGGTGATTTCTTTATCGAAGAGTTGCACGAATACATCGCTGTCTTGGGCCAGAAGCCTGACGCCAAGAACCGTGATCTGGTGATTTTTGGAATCGCGGAAATAGCGATCTTCGTTGCTGGTAAATTGGCCGACGTAGTTTGTTTCGATGTCCAGATAGGCGGTTTTCAAGGTCGTCTTCTCCAGCCCCTACTCTTCTGGGTTCACGCGCGCTTGGCTTGTCTTTGTAGAACCGACGATAACACCGCTCATTGCGCGGGCTCAAGGCCAGTGAACAAAGGCGCGATTGTGGAGTAAGATTCGTTTTTGCGGTCAGCCGCAGAATTCAGTACTCTTGGCGAACTGGAGTATGCGTTGCTGGGAGGGCTTGCTGATCGCACGGAGGTTAGTAAGTGGATAAGCGCATTGCATCGGCGGATGCGACCATCGGAAATCTTCGCGATGGCATGACAGTTCTGATGGGCGGGTTCGGGCTTTGCGGGATACCCGAAAACCTGATCGCGGCGGTGCGCCGCAAGGGGACGAAAGGCCTGACGATCGTCAGCAACAATGCGGGAGTGGATGATTTTGGCATCGGGCTATTGCTGCAAAACCGCCAGGTTAAGAAGATGGTCTCCACTTACGTGGGGGAGAACAAACTCTTCCAGGAACTTGTCCTGAGCGGTGAATTGGAGCTGGAAATGAATCCGCAAGGGACGCTGGCCGAAAGGCTGCGGGCTGGTGGAGCGGGAATCCCGGCGTTTTATACGGCCACGGGCTACGGCACCATAATGGCCGAGGGAAAAGAAACGCGCGATTTCGATGGACGCCACTGTGTGATGGAGCGGGCGCTGCGCGGCGATTTTGCGTTTGTGAAGGCGTGGAAAGGGGATCGCTGGGGCAATCTGATCTATCGCAAGACAGCACGCAATTTCAATCCGATGATGGCAACGGCCGCGGATTATGTGATCGCAGAAGTGGAAGATCTGGTTGAGCTGGGCGAGTTGCCGCCGGATCAGGTGCACACGCCGGGGATATATGTGGACGCGATTTTTCAGGGCACGAATTACGTGAAGCGAATTGAAAAACGCACTACGCGTAAGGTCCAGGAGAGGTAAGCCCTCCTATCAGCGCGATGTATCTGTTCTTTGCTATCCGCAGTAAACTGTTAAGCGCGAAGAGACTGAGAGGCTTCCCATGCACATTCCAGGCATCTCGGCGCTGGAGGGAGACGGACAGCATTCGGCCGCGCGGCTAAATTTACTCGGATCGTGGGCGTTCACTGTAATTGGCTGCCTTTATTGTTTCTTTGTTTGCCGCGCACTCGAGCGCACCGTTCCCATTTTTAGCCAGCTGTTTACCGGGATGGGTGTCTCGTTGCCATTTTCAACTCATGTTCTGATTGCGAGTTATTCATGGTTCTTCCCGGCTCTTTAGGTCGGCGTAGCGGCATTGGTTATTGCCAAATAAATTGTACAGTTCGGCAAATTGCAACTCCGCATTGCGAATGTGACATTCATCTTCGTCGGAGGTATTTTCCCCGCGCTGGTGATACTTGTTTTGTATCTGCCGTTGTTTGTTCTGATTCATAGGTTCGCCACCGCGCACTGATTTTTGATGAAACAATGATTCTCTTGCCACAACAAAATCCACTATTGCGAGCTTCGCAACAATGCTCGGGTTCAGCGAGTTTTTGCTTCGTGTTGAACTTGTGATGGCCGAGTGTGACTGCACCTATGCTGACCGATGAACAAAAACGGGAGCGGATTGCGAGGCGCATTGCGCGCGAGTTGCGCGACGGGTACTACGTCAACCTGGGAATCGGCATGCCTACGCTGGTGGCAAACTTTGTGCCGGCGGGGATGGACGTGGTCCTGCAATCGGAAAACGGAATGCTCGGCGTGGGGCCTTACCCGATGGTAAGCGAAGTGGATCCGGACTTGATTAACGCGGGCAAGGAAACCGTTACCGAAATACCCGGCACGGTGTATTTTTCGTCAGCGGATTCCTTTGCGATGATTCGCGGCGGGCATGTGGATTTGACCGTGCTCGGCGCGCTTCAGGTGGACGAAAAGGGGACGCTGGCCAACTGGGCTATCCCCGGAAAAATGTTGAAAGGCATGGGCGGCGGGATGGATTTGGTGGCGGGGGCGAAGCGCGTGTTCGTCGCGATGGAACATGCCACGCGCGACGGCAAACCCAAAATCCTGAAGAAATGCACGCTGCCGCTGACCGGCGTTGAGGTGGTGGACCACATCGTAACGGAACTGGCCTTCATTGACGTTACTCCCAAAGGTTTGCTGCTGCGCGAACTGGCTCCTGACGCAACGATCGAACAAGTGCAGTCGTTCACGGAGCCGATGTTGCTGCTTCCTGCCGGCGGTCCAGCGCCCATGCCAAGCTGATTGTCATTTGTGGGTTAATCCGCCGTGAAACCAAAGAAAAAGAACCGGCAGACGATTCGCAAACAGAGTATTCGCCCCGCCCTTATCCCCATCACTCCAGAGATGCAACACTGGTCGGCATTGCTGGAGGAGGAGCTGAAAACATGGCCGGGGGTAATTGCCAAGCGCCTCTTCAGCTTCCGGTCTTTTTATCGTGGCAAAGTGATTTTTGCGGCGCTTCCGCGTTCTCGTTCATTCAATAGCGCGAGTTCCATCATTTTCAAATTCAGTCCCATGCCTCCGGCTCTTTCAAAACGCGCCCAGGCAGATTCGCGCATCAACTTCAATACGCGCATTTCCGGAACAGGATGGGTTTCCTTCGAACTGAAATCGGAGGCGGATTTACGTGATGCGTTGTGGTGGCTCAACCACGCTTACGAAAGCGCCAAGGATAGCGCCCGTTAACCTGGCCGGCGTCTCGTTCTCGACACTAGCGCCGCTTCTCTCTCCTCCGGGCGAGTACCATGGGGTAAACTGAATGTAGGGATTTTCACAAGGCGGACATGAAACTCGATTCCGTTGTCGTCATCAGCCTGCACTCCCCCAAAGAAAAAATCTGGGGCATCCTGATGGAACTGAACATCAGCGGTGTGACCATTCGCGGCATAGACCTGAACTCCTTCGATCATTTCGTCAGCCAGATCAACCAACTCGATGCCGAGCGCGTTGGCCTGCCCACAGTCTTTTTCCCCATGACGCGCGTCGAACGCATTTCTCTGGACGAACCTTCGGGCTCGATTCCCTCGATGGCCGAGATTTTTGAACGCAAGATTGGACGCACGCTGACCGATTATCTCGCGCAGTTTGCCTGAACTGCGCTATCCTGACAGCCAATGAAAGTCCGCATCTGGACGGTACCCAATCAGATCACGTTTTTGCGCCTTGGCTTTCTGCCGTTTTTTCTGGTCCTCATTTTGTACGAGGAATACCGGTGGGCGCTTCTGGTGCTGGTGTGCGCGGCGCTGACCGACGCAATCGATGGGCTGCTGGCGCGGCGGTTGGATCAGAAATCGGCGCTGGGAGCGTACCTCGATCCTATTGCCGACAAACTGCTGCTGTCTTCCTCGTTTGTGGCGTTGGCAATGGAGAAGAAGATTCCTTGGTGGCTGGCGATTTTTGTGCTGAGCCGAGATCTTCTGATGCTCGTAGTGGCCGCGGTCATACTGGTGATTCAGGGTTACAGGCCATTTCCGCCGAGCTTGCTGGGCAAGGCCACTACTTTTTTTGAGATTGCGATGGTGTTTTTCACGGTGCTGGCGGCGGCGTATGCCAATGAGCGGGTAGGCCTGCTCTCGCACTATCTCGGGTATATGGTGGCCGCGCTGGTGATCGCTTCGGGCTTCCACTATTCCTTCGTCGTCGCACGGCGCTTGCACTTGTCTTAATCCGCGCCCACTCCTCAGGTTAGCGGTTGACCAGGGACATCATAGTTTCGGGATAACGCATTCCTGCGGCAGCTCCCTTGTGGGCTACTTCTTCAATTCGCCGCAAGTCATCGGCGGTCAACTTTACTTGCAACGCTTCGATATTTTCTTCCAGGTATTTGCGGCGCTTCGTGCCGGGGATTGGAATAATGTCTTCGCCTTGCGCCAGCAGCCACGCCAGCGCTAGTTGCCCAGAGGTGCAGTGTTTCTCCCGAGCAAGTGCTTCGGCGCGAGCGACGAGATCCATGTTCTTCTGGAAATTCTCGCCTTGGAAACGCGGAGAGAACCGCCGGTAATCATCCGCCGCAAAATCCTCGAATTTCTTGAATCGGCCCGTGAGAAAGCCGCGGCCAAGCGGGCTATAGGCGATGAAGGCGATGCCAAGTTCCCGCGTCGTTTTGAGCACTTCCTCTTCCGGATCACGCGTCCACAAGGAGTACTCCGTCTGCAGAGCGGCGATGGGATGAACGGCATGCGCGCGGCGCAACGTGGCGGGCGACGCTTCAGAGAGGCCAAGGTAACGCACTTTTCCTTCATGGACGAACTGGGCCATGGCGCCGACTGTTTCTTCGATGGGCGTTTCGGGATCGACGCGATGCTGGTAGTAAAGATCGATCACATCAACGCCGAGGCGCTTCAAGCTGGCCTCGCAACACGCGCGGACGTATGCGGGTTTACCGCTCACGCCGCGGACGTGCGGATTGGAGCGGTCGCGCACGATGCCGTATTTTGTGGCCAGAAAGACTTTCTCGCGGCGATCACGAATGGCCTGGCCGACAAGAATTTCGTTGTCGCCGTAACCATAGACGTCGGCGGTATCCAGGAAATTCACGCCGAGTTCGATAGAGCGGTGAATGGTGGCGATGGATTCGGCATCGTTGCGCGAGCCATAAAATTCGGACATGCCCATGCAGCCAAGGCCCATGGGGGAAACGAATGGTCCGGTCTTGCCAAGTTTGCGGAGTTGCATGAAGGCACCTCAGATCAATCGTAATGCAAGATAGAGAAACCGAGTCCACACGCGGGCGCGTGCGCGAATTCCTTATTGCTGGCGATGTTGGCGGACGCGTACTAATGGGGTCAGCGCCCGCCGCACAAATCAGGTAAGGTCGCTGGTCATCAGGAAGAGCGGCTTCATCTCGAAGCTCTGATAGACCGGGCGGAGGCGCTCGATGTTGTAGTGCTCCTTGATGTTGACGACTTTCTTGGTGGCGGTGACGGTGTCAATGGGCATGTTGTCGTAGCGCCCATTCTTGAGGACGACCAGGCGCCCATGGATGCGGTTCAGGATCATGTCGAGCGCCAGATTGCCGTAGGCCATGGGAACGATGGAATCGATGGCGTCGGGATCGCCGCAGCGCACCAGGTAACCGAGCTTCTGGTTGATGCACTCAATTTTCTTGCCGCCGTTGAATTTCGCAGAAAGCGAAGTGATTTCCTCGGAAACCAGGTCGCCAATGCCGCCGAGCTTCTTGTGGCCAAAGGCATCCGCAGCGTCACGTTGGAACACCATTTCGCCGCCCTCAAACATTGCGCCTTCTGAGACCAGGACGATGGAGTAGTGGCTGGGATTGCGCTTGCGGTCGTGGACCAGAAGTTCGGTAAGTTGTTCGATGTTGAACTTGTGTTCGGGAATGACGCAACGATTGGCCGCTCCGGCCATCGTGGGAAGCATAGCGGTGAATCCCGCGTAGCGGCCGAAGACTTCGAGAACCAGGAAGCGTTCGTGAGAGCCCGCCGAGGTACGAAGGGCGTTGGTCATCTGAATGCTGCGGGTAACGCAGGTGCTGAAGCCGATGCAGTAATCAGTGCCGGGAACATCGTTGTCCATGGTCTTGGGGATGGCGACAACGCGCATGCCTTCCTGGTAGAGACGCACGCCGTAGCTGAGTGTGTCGTCGCCGCCGATGGGGATCATGTAATCGATGTTCAGCCAGGCAAGGTTTTTCAGGACCTCTGGCGTGAGATCGTTTTTCTCCGCGTTGAACAGCGCTTTCAGATGCTCGGGAACACTGTTTTTGCTGACGCGCCCCGGATTAGTGCGAGAAGAGTGCAGAAAAGTGCCGCCCGTTCTGCCGGCGCGATTCACGATGTCTTCGGTGAGCCGCTGGAAGTTGTCGGAGTTGTCGTGCTTTTCGTCGCGGATCATGTCCACGAGTCCAGCCCAGCCACGGCGGATGCCGATGACTTCGTAACCTTCGCGGAGCGCGCGGAATGTCACTGCACGGATAGCCGGATTAAGGCCGGGGACGTCGCCGCCGCCGGTGAGGATACCAATTACGCCCTTTTTTACGTTTATGTTAGCCATTGTGCAAGGATCGCCTTAGTGTGGGATAGAGAACCAATAATTATGTAAGAAGAAGAAGAATTTAGAAAGAGCGTAATGTGGGAAAATTTGAAGTTGCAGAAACTGCGGCGTTTACGGTTCGATGCGAGTGCCCAACACGCCGAGAAATTTTGCGAGCCACGCGGGATGCGCGGGCCATGCAGGCGCGCTGACGAGGTTGCCGTCAACAACTGCGTCAGTCATTGCCAATTCGGCAAAAGTGCCACCAGCGCGTGTGACCTCTGGAGAAACCGCGGGGTAGCAGCTGCACTTCTTCCCTTCCAGTACGCCGGCGGCTGCAAGGACTTGCGCACCATGGCAGATTGCGGCGATGGGCTTCTTTGCGTTGGCGAAATGCCGCACGACTTCCAGAACGCGGGGATTCAGGCGAATGTATTCCGGCGCGCGGCCTCCGGGGATAACCAGCGCATCGTAATCTTCGGGCTCCATCTGATCGAAGGTGGCATTGAGCGAAAAGTTGTGGCCACGTTTTTCGGAGTAGGTCTGGTCGCCCTCAAAATCGTGAATTGCCGTGCGCACAGCTTCCCCGGTTTTTTTGCCGGGACACACGGCGTGGACCGTGTGGCCGACCATCAGCAGGGCCTGGAAAGGCACCATCACTTCATAGTCTTCGACGAAATCACCAACGAGCATAAGAATGTTTTTGCGAGACACAACAGCCTCCTTGGGAATAGAAGAATATAGCAAACTGGCAGCTACGATGCCGCCAGGCAGATGAATTTTCCATATTGTTGGACAATAGGTTTGTGGTTCCCGCGTTACTGGGGTTGCGAAGGAACCGGCAGATTTGATTCGTCGATGGTAAGCATGTCAGTGCGCATTTTGTCCCATTCGCGCAAAGTTAAGCCGCGAGCGGCAAAGAAGCGGCGGATCTTCGCGGAATCCCAGCGAAGGACTTCCTCAAGGACGGGCACGAGTACACTCATGGCGTTGTCGCTGAGCACGGTGCGGCGCGCGACGCGGGTGATAAACTGCGCCTCGGAGACGGCGATGGTGATGCCATCGTGCTGATTGACGTGCATCATCACGGGCAGGTCGGAGCTTCCATCGCCCATGTAGATGACACTGTCGTGGCTAATGCCCAAGCTGGCGCGCAGCTCTTCGAGCGCAGTGATTTTGCCCCAGCCCGCTGTAGCGCGGATGATGGATTCCACTTCCCCGGTTGATTCGTTGAAGCGGAAGCGGGTGCCGATAATGTGGTCCGGCGGCACGATGCCCTCGAGAGCCGATTGGATGATTTCCTGCGGGGCCGCGGAGATGACGTAGAACGAGAACTTGTAGCCATCGGAAAGGTTGTCGAGCGAACGCGCGAATAGATCGACGTCGTGCTTCAGGCGAATGCGTTTGCCGGTTTCTACCAGATCGGCGCGACGGACGCGACGAAAATCCGGGTCATGCAAAATCAGGTAGGAGAGCTCAGCGCCCTGTTGCACCAGATGAATTTCAGACAAGCCTTTCACCTTGTCGTGGAACCCGTGAAAGCCGATCAGTTCGCTGAGAGCGACACCTGAATCGTTGAAGCTTAGGGTCTGGTCAAAATCGCTGGCCAGAAGATACTGCTTCACCATGAGAGGTACTCCTCTTTTCTGCCCGCCACCGCAGGCGCGAACCGGACTGGCGGCTCGGACATACTTTCTAGTTACACATTAACCGCAAACGTGGGGCTGGCCCACTCATAATTCTGATGTGTGCTATGCGTAGAAAACGTGAACGATTTGTTAGACGTTGATGAGATGCAGACAAATGCCAATCGGTTGCAATAAAACGAGTTACAGAGGAAAGCGACTTTAGAATGAAAGGGTTGAGGCGAAGCAAATGCGGAAATTTGAATCGAAGAAAAAGCGATAGATCTCGACGGGGAGAGTACTGCGGTGAGATCGAGGTCCAAATGTAGGCGGATCCGAGCCGGGCAGCGAGTTTTGCTCAGCTTGGGTCAAGGTTAGCAATAAGCACCGCTCAGGGGAATACGCGTTGTTGCGCTCTCGGGCGGCATGTTAACAATTAAAAGGGTCCCAATGGAACATGCACTAAGAAAACCTGTAGAGTCTCGTCGCGCGTACGACCAGCGGCGGAAGACGCTGGCGTTTGCCGTGGTGCTGGCGCTTTCGCTGGCAGCGGCACTGGCCTTCGTTTTGATTGCTTGAAGCACCCCGACTTACGCATGTGACGGCAGTCCTGTCCTCTCTGAAATTCCGCGAAATCCCACAAATTAGGTAGCGTTGAATTCCCTCATTGGCGGCCAAGAGGCTGCGTCGTTCAGTGTGGCGAGGAAGGGTTCGCGAGTGTGGAAACGTTCGCGTCCAGAAACCATTTGTGCGCGGTGTCTCCCGGGACATAGCAATTGCCATCGGGCGCATAGGTGGCGGAACATTGGGCAGTACGTTCTTTGCGGCGTGGTGATTGCGCATATTGCCAAACGGTGGCGGCAGGGAAACCGCTTTGTGCAGGGGGCGGCGGATTGGATGGGAAAGCACACCCGGGGGCTGGCGGGCAGGCATCGTTGAAAACCCAATAAACCAGTTTGCGAGAGCCGATGTGGGTAAGAATGTCGTTGGCCGTTGTGATGGTGGCACCCGCGCCTTCATCAACCGGAACGCCGGAGCAATAAACACCAGCATGAAAACCAGCACGTAAGAGTGTGTCGTACCAAGTCTGGATGTATTCGTGATACGGGGCGGGGAGCCTGCCACCTTCCTCGATATCCAGGAAAATCACAATGCCTTTGGTGAAGCCTTCCTGCAAGGCTTCGTTCGCGGCGGCCTGCGCGTCCTGTGTGGCCTTCTGGCGAGCGTCGCCGGAATTGTGAATGGTGCGGCTCGCGCGCCCACTGAATAGAGCGACAAAACCGAACCCCTGAGACTGCAAGAGAGAGCGCTTGCCGATCCAGGAGTTGTGTTTTTCGCCTGGAGGGGGACTGAGCCAGTAACTGGTGAACGAAAATGTCTTGCGCAGCACAGGCAGTGCTTCGTCGCCGGGGTAACCATTGAGGTCAAAACCCAGATAGCCGTGGGAAGAAGGCGTGGATTTCTGAGCGCCCGGGTATGAGAGAGCAATCGCAAGAGTCACGAGTGTTGCCGCAAACGTTACAGGGAAAAGCGCGCGCATGTGGTGACTTTACAGCAAAGGGAGGAAGGCTTCAGAGAAAAATTGAGTGCCGGATTCTGCACTTCCCCATTGCCAATTGGGGAGGCGAGTACGAAGTGAAACAGCGCCCGAGCTGATGCAGCCATCCTTCGCGGTGGTTGTGGCCGAGGAAGGTGCCAGGGTAGGGGCGGAATTGTCTGGAGAGTGTGGCGAATGTGTCTCCCGGAGCGCGGTGCCTTCAGAGGCAGGTGCTGACTTGCGCGAACTGCACCACTTCTGATGAGATACGGGCATGAACCTGCCGCAAAGCATGCGTTGGGCAACACGGATCCGTTGGCAATGGAAGGTCTTCATCCCGATTCTCGGGGTGCTGGCGCTGAGCATCGTGGTTGTCAGCGGAGTTTTACAGTCGTTGGAAGTGCACAATGCTCATTGGATTGTGCTGGCGGCGCTGGGCTTTGCCATCCTGCTGTGTTTTGTGCTGCTGTTTGTGCTGCTGGTGCTGGTGGAGCGTCCGCTGGAAGAATTGATGAGCACGATTGAACGGGTACGCCATGGCGACCTCTCGACCCGGGTGGAATTTGCTAAGAGGGATGATGATATTGGGCGGCTGGGCCGGCAGTTCAACGAAATGGTCGAGCAGTTGAACGAGAACCGGCGGAAACTGGAAGAATTTCACCACCGCGAGATGGCGCGTGCGGAACATTTGGCTACGCTGGGGGAACTGGCCGCGGGATTGGCGCACGAAATCCGTAATCCGCTGGCAGGAATCGCGGGAGTTGTGGACGTGATGAGCAAAGACTTGCCGGCCAATAGTCCCAGCCGAGCGGTGATGGACGACGTGCAACGAGAGATACGGCACATCCAGGAAATTCTGAATGACCTGCTCTCCTACGCAAAGCCACGGCCGCCGGATTTCCATCCGGCCGATCTGAACGCCACGATTGAGCAAGCGGTGCTGCTGGCGCGCCAACAAGTACGAAACAAGCCGATCCAGATTCTGTACACGCCAAATCCTTCCCTTCCGCTGGTGGACCATGATCCCGCGCTTATCCAGCAAGTGGTGCTGAATCTAATGCTGAATGGCATCCAGGCGATCTCCGGGACCGGCAAAGTGGAAGTTACTGCGATCCGCGAACCGGAGCAGGCGATTGTGGAAGTGACCGACACAGGAAGAGGGATTGCTGCGGACGCTCTGCCAAAGATTTTCAAGCCGTTTTTCACAACACGAAGCGAAGGCACTGGGTTGGGATTATCGCTGGCCAACAAAATTGTGCAATCGCACGGGGGAAAAATCGAGGTGAGCAGCGCACCGGGAAAGGGCTCGCGATTCCTGATCGAGTTGCCCCTGGAACGGGCAAAGAAGGATCGGCCCTAAGTTGAGCTTGGTGTTAGAGTAGGGGGATGGCCCAAAAGCGAATTTTGATAGCCGACGATGAGAAGCTGGTGCGCTGGGCGCTGACGCAGAAGTGTACCGAATACGGCTACCAGAGCGTCGAAGCCGGGACAGGGGAAGAGGCATTGCGCTCTTTGCAAGGCGAGAGTGTCGATGCGGTTTTGCTCGACGTGCACCTGCCGGACATGAGTGGCCTGGAAGTTCTGGAGAAACTGAAGCAAGCGGGAGAGACTCGCAGCATCATCATGATGACAGCGGACCCGCAACTGGACGATGTGAAAGCGGCGTTGCGCATGGGCGCG
The DNA here is from genome assembly GCA_963780315.1 of Candidatus Acidiferrales bacterium. Classification (GTDB taxonomy): domain Bacteria; phylum Acidobacteriota; class Terriglobia; order Acidiferrales; family UBA7541; genus Acidiferrum. The sequence goes on from CAWABP010000001.1 coordinate 29,993, forward strand.
TATGACTTTGTAAGCAAACCCATCAATTTTGAAGAGCTGGGAGTGACGCTGCAGAACGCGCTGGAAGCGGGCGCGCTGCGGACCGAAGTGGAATCGCTGCGCGGAGAGGTGCGGCGGCGCGCGGGTTATCACGATGTGGTTGGAGTATCGCGGAAGATTACGGAACTGATGAAGTTTGTGTACAAAGTGGCGGCCAGCGAAGCCGGTACGATTCTGATTCAGGGAGAAAGCGGCACAGGCAAAGACCTGGTGGCCAAGGCGATTCACTACCGCAGTACCCGCTCGGAACGGCCCTTTGTGGCCATCAATTGTTCGGCGATTCCTGAGACATTGATCGAGGCGGAACTTTTTGGGCATGAAAAGGGCGCGTTCACCGATGCCAAGGCCATGAAGAAAGGGCTGTTTGAGATGGCCGACGGCGGCACGCTTTTCCTGGACGAGATTGGCGAGCTTTCTCCGCTGCTGCAGGCCAAGCTTTTGCGCGTGCTGGAAGACCAGATGGTGCGGCGCGTGGGTGGCGTGCGCGATATTCAGGTGGACGTGCGCGTGATTGCGGCGTCCAACCGAGACCTGGAGAAAGAAGTGAGGGAAGGGCGGTTCCGCCAGGACCTTTATTACCGGCTGGCAATTATCGCGATTTACTTGCCCGCGCTGCGGGAACGTAAGGAAGATATTTTGCCGCTGGTGGAGTTTTTCCTAGCGCACTACAACAAGAAGTTTCGCAAGAACGTGCAGGGCCCGAACGAGGAAACGCGAAGGCTGCTGATGAACTACGACTGGCCGGGCAATGTGCGTGAGCTGAAGAATGCCCTGGAACGCGCGATGATTCTGGAAGAGGGCAACCAACTGCGGCCGGAAGACCTGCCATTCTCCGTGGCGAGCGGCAGAGGCGGAACGACAGCAGTGGACACCAAGATGGGCGCTCCGATACCGGAGTCGCAGCCTGCGCCGGGAAAGCGTCGTTTGCCCGCGCTCTCGATTCCCGAGGGTGGCACTTCACTGGAAGATGTGGAGCACGCGCTGGTGGAGCTGGCGCTGCAGCAATCGCACGGCAACCAGATCAAGGCGGCGAAGCTGTTGAACATCAGCCGGGATGCGTTGCGGTACAAGATGAAGAAGTTTGGGTTGTCGCATAGCGAAGAAGAAGAGCCTGCGGCGCCGGCGAATAACTAGGCGGTGAGGATTTCAATATCTCGCCTGTCAAATGTGGCTGAAACATGAGCGAGGAAAGGCCCACTCTTTGCCCAAGACGCAGACGGGAGGCCCCCGTCACCCACCCGTAGAGGACGTAAAGCGCATGAAAACTGCAAATCTGAGCGCTTTTGACGATGTCGTCGTTAACTTCTTTGCGCCACTCGCGGACCGGGCAAAAACGGAACTTCGTCGAGTTGCCGATGGAATAAATGAAATCGGGACGCAAGGGTTCACGGCGCGTGTTCGATATGGGACGGGGCATCGCAAGGACATCTTGGTTACGCTCTTGGCGACATGTGAGAAGCCACTGGAAATTAGCGACTTGAGCAAAGAAATTGGCTTGGGTGCAGTAGCGAAATTTCGTGGCGAAAATCTGCCGGAACTGCCATTTCAAAACGAGGAGGAATATCTTCGATACGCAAGCAACCTTGCGGCGTCGGCGGAGAAGTTCTTGCTTCCATACCTGCTGGGTCTGAGAACCGACTTTTCAGCGATTAAAGAATTTGTATCGAAAAATGGGCTGGAGGCTGCCCGTGAGGTTTCCGAATATAAGTTCCCCAAAGATGTTCGGAAGGAATGGCTGTGAGCCACAGGAATTGTGATCGCTTTCGCCCGGAATCCGCGCCCACAGGTTTGCAAACCGGCGCGCTCCTCACATTCAGTCCTAAGCGGAATGTTTTTTTCATGATGGCGGGTGGCCGACAGATTGATGCGTCAGAGGATTTTGGTGCGGCATCCTTGCGGTTTCCGCAAGGGTGCGGGTTTTGAGTTCCACTCCTAAGGGGCTGATTGAACTTGGTTCTCAGTCAATTTTAGCTCCGGTGCTTTCCATGACTCTGGTAATTCCAGATGCGCCAAATCAGCAAGCGTTGCGAACTGGTCTTGGATTCAAACTAAATGCGACTGCGATGCCTTCGGCGGTTTAAGCCACTCGACAGGTGACACGTTAAGAGATTACTTTCTCCCCAGAGGTTTGCCATGGAATACGACGAAGATAAAGTAGATGAGGCGGTGCTGGCATTGTTGTACTTGACGATGTTTGACGACAAACCTGGGCATCGTGCGTGGAAATCTCATGACTGGGATGCGCTCGACCGGCTGCACGAGAAGGGGTATATCTCCGACCCAAAGAGCAAGGCAAAATCGGTGGTAATGACCGAAGAAGGCGCAAAGCGAGCGAGAGAGTTATTCGAGAAGCATTTTGTGAGGGTAGAGCCGCGGGCGGCTCAGCGGTAGGCTTCGCGGCGGTGTTTCACGGCGGTAATGCGAATGACGTGTCCGTGATCATGGAAGCGGACACGGTAGGCGCCCACGCGGAGGCGGAACTCGGGAGGCTCGATGTCTTGGAGGCGCTTGACGTCGCCTTCGCCGGTGTCCAGAAAGCGGGCCAACGCGTGGAGGATACGAACAGCGTTGGGTTGATCGATGGCGCGGAGTTGAGCTTTGGCCTCGTCGTTCCAGATAACGCTCTTGCTTATGCCTAGCGATTCGTCTTGTGTGGGTCAAGCGGGGTGCGGCCCATGCGCTCGAAATCTTCGAGGGTAAGTCCGCACTCGCCGAGAACTTGCTCGTGAGGAATGCCCTCGCCACGGTCGAGGGAGGCGCGAGCAGCGGCGATCTCGCGGGCCTCTTCCTCAGAGACCGGCTCATCGTCCACGGGAGCGCTGGCGACACTGCGGGAGACGGGATCGAGCATCGCTTCAAGGAGGCCTACGACAGCCGTAACTTGGTGCGGGGCCAGACGCTCGATGAGTTCGTGGGCGTGCTCTTTGGGGCCTGCCACAAATCTTCCTCCTTTCCCTTGTCACACAGCATGGAGGAATCTGTCAAGAGTGGTTCGACGAGCGTGCCGCACTGGGCCGCGTGAGGCATGGTGGGCTCTGAAACAAGCGCAGGAGTTGAGCGGTGGGTGAGAAAACACGGGAGAGAGTGAAAAGCCGCAGAAAGAGGTGGGCGTTGAGCTTGGCGGGGGCTGGCGTGTGTTGTAAGGGCTGGATTTACAGCAGGTTGCTGAGGGGAGGAGAGGCCCCTGCAAAGGAACGGTAGATGCAGTAGAGAAGGACGCGCGGCAATTAGGCAATGGAGCGATTGTCGAAAGGCTGCGCAGTGGGCGTTCCTTTCAGGGCGTTTCGGTTGGTGGAAGGAATCGGAAACGCCGTAGAAAGGGGCGCCCACAAATCGAATTTGGCAGCGGCCAGCACGACTAGACGAAGCGTCGAACAGTCGACCGCGAACGCCCGAAAGAAGGGCTCATCCATTAGCTGGCCGCTGCCTTTGTTTTGGGCGAGTTGTGAAGCGATTGGCGAAGGCCTTCCTTGTTGTTCTTTCCCCACAGATTTAGGTGATTCGGCGCACAATAATGCGGGAGTTGGCTCAGTTACACAGCAGTAATCTTCAAAAGCGACTCAACCTCTTTCTTTGCAGCGACTAAGAGGAGCACATAGTGGAACGGAACGTGCACTCTTTTCTGTGAGATATATCGCTGCTACTAGTCCGGGCCAGAGGGGGGAGTTTTTGGAGGAAGTCATGCCGCAAGTAATGGAACCCAAGGAAAAGAGTAAGGCCGATCAGGGCAAGAAAGTCTCCCTCACCAAAATCCTTGTCACGACAGATTTTTCGGAAGTATCCGACCATGCGTTGGACTATGCCATTGCAGTTGCCAAGCGCTACGATGCGCGAATCTACCTGACACACGTCATTACACCGGATCCTTTCCAGTTCGCGGAGCCGCAGCTGGCACAAGCGACTTACGAGAAGGTGCGGCAAGCCGCTCAAGAAGGCGTCACCGACATTTTGATTTCCGGGAAACTCCGGGGCGTGCCCCATGAAGTGCTGTTGGAAGAGGGCAACGTGTGGCCGACGGTGGAGAAGCTGATTGCGGAACACGAGATTGACCTGGTGGTGGCCGGAACGCACGGCCGGGGCAAGGTCCAGAAGCTTCTGATTGGTTCAGTGGCCGAAGAGATTTTCCGTCAATCCGATTGCCCGGTGCTGACGGTGGGTCCGCTGGTGAAGGACACTTCGGCAAACGAAGTGGAGCTGAAGAACATATTGTTTGCGACCGACTTTGGGCCAGGTGCGGAGAAAGCTGCCGCTTACGCTTTCTCCCTCGCCCAGGAGCATGGTGCGCATCTGACGCTGCTGCATGTGATCGAGAGCGCCGCGGCATACACGGAAGAGAGTGTGGCGCGGCAGCGGGAGATCAACGTAGTGCGCATGAAGCAACTTATGCCGGCTGGCACGGAGAATTGGTGCAAGCCGGAGTTCCGGGTCACGTTTGGCGCGTCGGTGGAAGAGATTCTGCTGGCGACCAGGGAATCGCAAGTAGACTTGATCGTAATGGGCGCCAAGCCTCGCAAGAGCCTGGCGGGCCATGTACCACTGACGATTGCATATAACGTGGTGACCAAGGCGCTTTGTCCGGTGCTGACGGTTCGCGGTTGAGTTTGTTCACGGGAGCGGAATCCCGTCAATGGGATCCGCATCCCAAGTAACTAGGCGGCGCTGCTTCCTCCCCCCAGCTGAACGGCGCCGCCTTTTACTTTTCTGCAGAGCTTTTTCCAAAAAAACACAGTGGTATCGCATGGCGCTCTAGCTCGCAGGGGGAGAACTGTTTCACTGCTTTGCTGATCAGAGGCGGGGCTAACGCGTGGGTATGGGATGAGCGGCTTGGTCGGCGTGGGGGATGAGCTGTTCGTAGGAAGAATTGGGGACAGCCGAGTCCCAGTGGCCGGTGGCTTTGGCGAAGCCTGCTACACCGAGGAAAAGCGCGGCGATGCCGGCAGCGAGAGCCCAGGCGGGGAGTGCAAAGGGCTTTTTGGCAGGAAGACTGAGCGAGAGGGCATCCTGAGCGGGGCAGACGGCAACGCACTCCAGGCAGGCCGTACATTCGACGGAGCGGATGCTGACGAGTTTGTCCACGGGGAGCGCGGCGGGACATGCTTTAGCGCATTTGGCGCAATCGATGCACGGTTCGGGATTGCGGCGGATACGCGCGGGGCTCAACCAAGAAATCAGGCCCAGCAGCGCGCCATACGGGCAAAGGAAGCGGCACCAGAAGTTGGGGACGAAGACGGAGGCCAGAGCGAATACGCCGAGGACAATCAGCCCCGTTTCACCGATGTGGCGAAAGAAATTGAGCATCTTCACGTCGGCGATCAAGCCGTAGGGGCTGTACATAAAGTCGCGAATACCCACCACGGACATGGTTGAGATGGCCCAGACGAAAAACCCCAGGAGGAAATACTTGAGGCCGCGGAGTGGGAGGTCTAGCCAGCGCGGCAGATAGAAATTGCGGCCAACGAGTTTGTGGCCGGCACGCCAGAGATATTCGGAGAGAGTGCCGATGGGGCAGAGCCAACTGCAAAAGGCTTTGCGAAATAGGAAAGCCATGGCGAGGAAGGTGAGCAAAAGAAACATGGCGGCGGGATGCACGCGGGGAATCTGGCCGCCGAGTAGCCAGTACTTCAGATTCATCAGGCCAGCGATGGGAAGCCAGCCCTCGACACCTGCGGGACGCTGGAGGCTGCCGGTGAATGTGCCGACTTCAAATTGACGAACCCAAAAGTAGAACTTCAAGCCGAGCCAGAGGTTGAGGAGAAGGAATGCTCCCTGAAAACATTGGCGATAGAGCTGGGAATGATCTTTTTCTGCGCGGCGGAGGAGCTTTTTTGGGGGTGCGCTCCTGAGCGCAGCTTTAGGCGTGATCCCTGGCGGGATAGAAAGTTCGGAATTTTCGGGAACTCGAAGCTGGCTCGCCATCGAAAAGGGCCTCGATAGCAGCGTATCGGCAGCCGTCACAAAAGGCTGTGATTTTTGTCACAAGACGGTAGTGGAAGAGGGGGAATGGTGCCCGGGGTGGGAGTCGAACCCACATGAGGAAAAATCCCCGGAGGATTTTAAGTCCTCAGCGTCTGCCATTCCGCCACCCGGGCAGCGGCCATTCCAATCTAGCGAATAGAAAGTTGTAGTGCAAGACAAGCGGCGGAAGCGTTTGTCAGGGATTTGAGGAAAAGATCAGTACCTGCATGGCGCCGTTTTCGTTGCTCGGCACGATGAGGTTGCGAGTTTTGGGGTCGTAGCCCATAGTCTTGGAGCCGGGGTGCGTGACGATTTCCTGGAGCAAGGTGTAGGCATCGGGTGAGTCCTGGCGAAAGACGAAGACTTTGCCGTCGCCGGTGGAGACGTAGGCGAGCCGTGTGGTGCTATCAAACGCGCTGGCATCCACGCGTTCGCCGATGGGAGCGGTGAAGACGAGTTTACCGGTGTCCGCGTTGAGAACGGCGAACTGGTGGCTGCGGCAGCCGACGAAGAGGCGGCGATTTTCCTTGTCGAGTGCGAGACTGGTGGGAGTGGCGCAGGGAGCCAGCGGCCAACGATCCATCACTTTCAGAGTGTTCACGTCAATGTGCAGGGTTTCATTTTGCTCTTCGAGGTTGACGTACAGATTGCCTTTGCCATCCGAGACGGCGAATTCGGGACCGCCGCCGAGATCGATTGTTCCCGTAAGGGTGCCGTCGGCGGCATTCAGGACAGTGATGTTGTTGCTGTCGCCGTTCATGACGTAGATGCGCTTTGTGAAAGGCTCGTAGATGATAGCGTCGGGCTTCTTGCCGACTTTGATTTCCGGCAGCGGTTTCAGGGTTTTCAGATCAAAGGGGACAACGGAGTCGGCGCGGCCGGCGGAAATGTAGCCTCGTCCAAATTCAGAAGCAACGGCGATGCCATGGACGCCGGGCGTGTTGGGAATTGTGCCGACAAGGGCGAACGAATCAGCGTCGAGGACGTCCACCTGTGTAGCGTGGGAGATAAACACGCGGCGTCCGGCTTCATCCACACTTACGTAATCCCAGCCGCCCGTGCCGGGAACGGGGACTTTTTTGGCGAGTGTGTAGTTGAGGGCTGCGCCCAGCGCCGCGACAGCCAGCAAACCAAGGAGAGCGCCGAGCAAGAGCGATTTCGATTTCATGTTTCCTCCGGGAAGTATGCTGAACGGCAAAACACGCAACATAGCAGGCTGAATCCAAACGAGGCCTAACTATTGTTCTTCTTCTTAGGTTAGAAAGATCATGTGGAGAGAAGCCGGGGACTTTGTGTCCACATATCGAACTCACGGCCTGTCAATATTTCCCAAGAACTAGCCAGCGGGGCTTACGATGCCCCGCCAGATTACTTGGGCGAGATGCTATTTTTCATGAGTGGGCGACCATCGCATGCCCAGTGCATAAGTTGGCTTGTAGTATTCGCGCTGAATCAGGTACTGACTGCTGCCATTGTAGAAGCCAAAGACCTCGTTGTTGGTGTTGAGAATATAGGCGACAAGACTAAAGCCCTTGTTCATTCGCACACTTCCCTGCATATCGATCTGCAAGTGTGCATACAGGTAAGTGTCGCTGTTCGGACCCTTCAGCCCTCCCGCCATTCCATCCTGATATTGGTAGGAGAAGATGTTGGCGTCATTGTAAGAAACCCCAAGCCGGTAGGATAAACGGCCGCGGTCAAACGTCGGGCTAATATTCCAGGTATTTGGCGCCTGCCTCAACAAGTGAGGATGATCAGATCGGCCAGGGAGGCCGCCAGTACCCGAGACCGTGTAGCCGTAGTTTGCCGAGAGACCTAGTCCACTGAGGAATCCCGGAAGAAAGCTGAAATGTTGCAAGTAGGCGAGTTCAAAGCCAAACAGGTGTGCGCTTCCCGCGTTCAGCGGCTCACTAATTGTGTAGTTCCCCTGGTAACCGGAGGTGTTGTACGGAGGCGGAGGCGTATAGTTCTGCACATCTAGTGAGCTCTGTATGATGGGGTCGTAGAGTCTCTTGTAGAACACGCCACCTTCAACAGCTCCGAAGGGATTCATGTAGTGCTCGAACAACAGATCGAAGTTATTGGCGGTTTCCGCTTTTAGATTCGGGTTGCCGAAACCTATGCTCCCCTTGCCGCCTTGCGCAGGGGTAATTGAGAAAGACTGGGCTATGTCCTGAGGATCGGGACGGGAAAGCCCTCGGGCGTAAACGATGCGGAAGTCGGAATTGCTGGTCAAGGCATACCGCAGCGAAGCACTTGGCAACACATGGATGTAATCGCCGCCAGCTTTTAGGTTTTGACCCGGCTGTATGATGGTTGCGCAAGTCGTAGGATCCGTGCAGCCATTCTGCCAACCCAGGGTGTTCAAATTCGTTCCTTCGACGCGAACGCCCGCGATGAGCCGGAATTTGCTGAAATCGAACGTGTTCATCACGTAGCCGGCGGAGACCTGCTCGATGTAGCTGTAGAAGTTGGGAGCTCCCGCAGCGCCGGTGCTGAAAACGAACTGGTCCGGATGCGCGAAGGCATAGGCCTGAGTCTTGTAGTAGTCCGCCACAGGTCCCAGCGGGTAGGTGCCATTGTAGTAGCCGGAATTGTGAAAGGAATTGGGGAAAGTGCCGAAGGGGACAATGGCGGCGCCAGGAGCAAAGTCGTTTTGGTCCGCGCCGTCGCCACCGACAAGCGGAATCGCGTAGTCGTCTGAATAGCTGTGATCGTACTTGTGCGCGTTGCGGAATTTCCCGCCGATTTCGATGGTGGCCAGGTGGGATCTAATGTGGTAGCGCTGGCCCACGGCGCCGGCAACTTGCAAGTTCGTTTGCGCGGTTTTGCCGCGGCTGATGTTCACGTCGTTCAGCGCATAAATGGAGGTGTTATAGGCCTCCGTGTAACAGGCAGCAGACCAACGCGGGGCAAGGGAGTTGCCAGTGGCTGCGGGATCATAGGTGCACGGACTGGAATAAGTCGAAGGGAAAGGCACACCAAAGGAACCGCCGCCATAGCCGTTATCATTTTCGCTGGCAAACGAGCCGGAAACGTCCCAGGAAAACCAGGTACTGGCAAGGACGTGCCTGCCGCCCAACACCAGGTTTTCGATGACATAGCGAGGACGACGGATGGAGTTATTGAAGGAGGGTGCACCTCCCGCGCCATTCAAGAGGTCGGCGCCACTGTTGTCGTTGATGGAGTAGACCCAGCGATCACCGAAATTGTGGAAGTCGGAAAACAGACCGCGCAGGTAAATGTTAGATCCCTGGCCAAGTTGGTAGTCGGTACTTCCAGCAAAGCCGTACCGCGAACGGTAATATTTGTACTCGCGAATGTCCATGGAATCGAAATAACGTCCGGCTGGATTACCTCCAACCACCAACTGGTCCGGCACAGGTTCCACGTCGTCAATGCCGCGGCCTTCAAAGTCGTACGAAAAGCCGAAAAGGGCGCCGAACTTCTTGCTGGACCCGAAGCGCTCGCCGACTGTGGCCGTCGTCACAGCGTTTGGGCGGCCGCCAAGAATCGGTGAGTAGCCTCCAATTCCGAAGATGGCAATCGTGGGACGTTCGGTGGCCGTCTTTGTAACCAAGTTTACGGAGCCGCCGATTCCATCGGCATCCTGATTGGCTTGCAGGGTCTTATTGATTTCGACCGACTCGACGAGGTCCGAGGGAATCGCGTCAAATTTAATTTGGCGCACCCCGGATTCTGGAGAAGGAACGTTCACGCCGTCGATGGTGGCATTGGTCAATCGCGGTTCGGTTCCGCGCACCTGCACGTACTTGCCTTCACCTTCGTCGCGCTCGAGGGTGACGCTAGGCAGGCGGCCAACGGCGTCCGCGATGTTGGCGTTGGGAAGACTCGTGATTACTTCGTTGGAGAGCACCTGCACAATATTGTCGGCGGTGCGCTGACGGTTGATTTCTTCCGCCTCCCCCGACGGCCGCTCTGCTGTAACCAACACTTCGTCACGCTGCGACGTCACTTCCATCTTGGCGTCGACGGTAGCATTCTGTCCCGCGGCAATATTCACGACTTGTGTAAACAGCTTAAATCCCACATAGGTGATGGTGATGGTGTACGTCCCGGGAGCGATGTGGTTGAGGAAATATTCTCCTTGGGGTCCCGTCTTCGAAACGATCGGACCTGGCTGCAATTCCACTTCGGCGCCCTGCAGGACGCTGCCCGAGTTGTCTGTTACGTGGCCGGTCAGGGAACCCCTGTCGCCCTGGGCGGCGGCTTGGCGGGCGAAGATGACAATCGCGAATAAAAGGACTACCGGGATCAAGCGGCTAAATCTCTTCATTTCCATTTCTCCTCTTGAATGCAAGCTCATAGGATTTTCCAAACAAGCACTTGAACAATCGGCTGGCGGACCGGAAAAAGGCCTTCGGAAGTCGTGGCTCTCTTGGCACTGTCTCTGTAAATAGGGAAATTGGTGCGCGCTTTTGTCTGCGATACCCCGCCCTTTGACTCGTACCATCAGTTTTGTTTTGCGTTGTTCCGGCTTGACCCGGACACAACTAAGTTAATCAACGAAACCCCGGGCACTGCTTCTGGGCTACATTTGCGCATGGACCCGTTTAGGGCCGGATGAAGGTACTGTTAGCGTGCGATGAAAAAGAGGTGAAAGAACTTTCAGGTTGGGGTGCTTTCATATTGCCGAACCTGCGGCTGTACGCTCTGTGTCAGGTGTAAGTGCAACAGAATGCTGAGTTTCCAGAAGGGGTAGATGAACGCGAAAAAGGGAGCCGTGGCCAAGTTCGCTTTCGACTTCGATGGAGCACTTGTGCATTTCCGCGATCCAGCGCGCGATGGCGAGACCCAGCCCGGAGCCGCGGACTTCGCGCGAGCGGGCCTGATCGGCGCGGTAGAAACGATCGAAGATATGTGGCAGGTCCGTTGAGGAGATTCCTGCTCCAGTATCCTGGACTTCCACGATTGCTTGGCCTTCGTGCGAATACGAGCGCAGATAAATGCTCCCTTCCGGCGTGTACTTCACCGCGTTCTCGAGCAAGGCAAGAAGGAGACGCTCGACCGCGGAGGAATCCAGGTTGACGGGAAGCGGCGCGGAATCGAATACGGCGGAGAATCGCAGGCCTTTGGCTTGAGCCAGGATGCGCGCGAGTGGCGAGACTTTGCGCAGCGCTTGAGAAAGATCCGCAGTTTCAAAAAGGAGTTGAGCGGCACCGGCATCCGCGCGGGCCAGGGTGAGCAGATGTTCGATCAGTTGCGTGCTTTCTTCCGCAGTCGCCAGGATGCGCGAGAGTGTTTCGCGGTACTCGTCTTCGCGCCGAGGGCGGCGGAGCGCCAGTTCCGCATTGGTGCGAATGAGCGCCAGCGGCGTGCGAAGGTCGTGAGAGGCGTCCGCGGTGAACTGTGTGATGCGCGAGACGCCCGACTCAATGCGGTCGAGCATGGCGTTCAGGGTCTCGGTTAACCGGCGCAGCTCATCTTTCGCACGCGGAACTTCCAAGCGCCGCGAAAGGTTTTGCACGCCGATATTTTCCGCGGATTCCACGATGCGATTTACGGGCGCGAGCGCGCGGCCGCTGAGCCAGTAGCCAAGAAGCGAAGCAAGCACAACCAGGAGCGGGAGGAAACGCTTTTCGGTCAGGCGGAAACCATCAAGGGCCTGATCGAAAGGCTCGGTGGGTACTGCCCCATCAATCTGGAAGACGTTTCCCGAAATGATCACGCGTTGACGAGCAATGCGATATTGCAGGGCTTCCAGGTTCGTGGTGAAAAACGACACGCCTGCTGCCGGGACTTCCGGGAGCGGAGGTTCTGGCGATCGAAATCTGTGCGGGCGAAAGATCCAGTGGCCATCGGGACCGGCGACTTCAAAGATGGCGCCATTGGCCCAGAGGCCGGCGAGTTCACTGAGTTCCTTCTGGACTTTCGGTAAACCCCGGGGCGATGACCCTTCGATGACGCGCTGCACGATTTCCAGATTGCTGCGCGAAGCATCATTTACGGCGATCTCAATGCTGTGGCGGAATCCAATGTCACATATCCAGAAGAAGGCCATGAAGGATGCGGCGAGGACAACAAAATAGAGGAGTGTGAGCCGGGCGCGAATAGTCAGATGCACGGGCTGTTCACCATGCCGGCCGAATAACCAAGTCCGCGATGCGTCTGGATAAGCTTGTTCTGCGCGTCCAGGTCCACTTTTTTGCGCAGCAAGCGCACAAAGGCGTCCAGCGTGTTTTCCGGGACTTCGCGGCCATGACCCCAGACAGTGCGGAGAATTTCGTCGCGCAGAACGATGCACCCGGAGTGGCGGACCAACAGCTCGAGGAGCCGGAATTCAGTCAGCGAGAAATGAATCTCGCGGCCTTGGCGAAAGGCACGAAGAGAGGCCGCGTCGAGGACCAGGTCCCCGACTTCCAGCACATTCGTTTTGTGAAACTCGTGACGCCGGGCCAAAGCGCGAATCCGCGCCAGCAATTCCTGGAAGGAAAATGGTTTGGTGAGGTAATCGTCGGCGCCAACGTCGAGTCCTTTAATGATGTCGGGGAGCGCATCGCGAGCTGTCAACATCAGCACGGGCGTCGCTTGTTGGCGAAGGCGCAATTGCCGGGCGACTTCCAGGCCATTCATTCGCGGCAGCATGATATCGAGCAAAATGACGTCGAAAACCAGCGTGGCAGAGAGTTCCAACGCGGCGCGGCCATCGCGGACGTGGCTTACCACGTATGATTCTTCCTGCAGACCACGGGCAATCAGCCGAGCCATTTCCGGCTCGTCTTCGACGATCAGGACATGCATCCCTGAAACCTCTGAGCGAGATAGTAATGTGAAGTGTATGAATGTCCGGTTAATGCAGTGTTACGAGTTTGGAGGGTATGTTTCCAGGCGCGCCAGCCACTTAGTCCCGCGCAAGCCGTTTTGCTGTACAATTGTGAGCTTTAACTGCGGGTGCTGCATCTAAACCCTGAACCCAAGTTGCGGGTATCCTCTACGCCGCAAGGGAGACAATGTGAGCCAGCCAAACATCGACCAGTTGTGCATCAATACCATACGAACTCTCTCCATTGATGCCGTGCAACAGGCAAATTCGGGGCATCCCGGAGCGCCCATGGGGCTGGCGCCGGTGGTTTACTCGTTATGGCAAAGTTTTTTGCGCTACGACCCTACGGATCCTTTGTGGCCAAATCGCGATCGCTTCGTGCTTTCTGCGGGACACGCTTCCATGTTGCTGTACTCGACGCTGCATCTGGCCGGTGTGCGCGCAGTGAATGCCAAAGGCGAAGTGCAAAAAGAGCTTTCGGTTTCGCTGGACGAAATCAAGCGATTTCGGCAATTGGGTAGCAGAACTCCCGGGCATCCGGAATCGCACCTCACTACGGGCGTGGAGACGACTACCGGGCCGCTGGGGCAAGGCGCGGGAAACAGCGTGGGCATGGCAATTGCCGGGAAGTGGCTTGCGGCAAACTTCAACAAGCCGGGATTTGAGTTGTTCAATTTCCGCGTGTACGCAATGTGTGGCGACGGCGACATCATGGAAGGCGTGGCGGGGGAAGCGGCGTCGCTTGCGGGACACCTGAAGCTGGGAAACCTCTGCTGGATCTACGACAACAATCGGGTAACGCTGGATGGTCCGGCCAGCTGGTCATTCAGCGAAGACGTAATGACACGATTCGTTGGATATGGGTGGAACATCACGCGGGTTGCCGATGCCAATAGCTTGCTGGAGCTTTCGCGGGGCTATGAAACATTTTTGAACACCACCGACAGGCCGACGCTGCTTGTGGTGGATTCGCATATCGGGTACGGATCGCCACACAAGCAGGATTCCTATGAAGCGCATGGCGAGCCGCTTGGCGAGGCGGAAGTCAAGCTGGCGAAGCAGAACTATGGATGGCCGGAGGACGCGAAATTTCTGGTGCCAGACGGCGTGTACCAGCATTTTGCGGACCATATTGGCGCGCGCGGCGCGAACGCGCGAGGCAAATGGGAGAAGCTGTTTGTCGATTATGCGAAGCAATTTCCCGAATTGGCCGAGCGGCTGAACAAAATGCAGCACCGCGAACTCCCCTCCGGTTGGGACAAGAATCTGCCCGTATTTCCCCCGGACGCGAAAGGCATGGCCACGCGTGAAAGTTCTGGAAAAATGGTGAACATTCTGGCGCAGAACATTCCGTGGTTGATGGGGGGTTCCGCTGATTTGGCGAAATCCAACAAAACCAATCTGCTCTTTGAAGGCGCGGGGGAATTTTTCCCAGACGAGTTTGCGGGGCGGAACGTGCACTTCGGAGTGCGCGAACACGGAATGGCAGCGGCCACGAACGGCATGACGCTGAGCGGCCTGCGCGCGTTTGCGGCGACGTTTTTCAACTTTAGCGACTACATGCGGGCCAGCATGCGCCTGGCGGCGCTGATGGAAATTCCCGTGCTATTCATCTTCACGCACGACTCGATTGGCGTCGGGGAAGACGGGCCCACGCATCAACCGATCGAGCAACTTGCTTCCCTACGCGCGATGCCGAACATGATGGTGCTGCGGCCGGGAGATGCGAACGAGGTGGTGGAGACGTACAAAGCCGCCATGCAGCACTCCCACGGGCCATGCACGCTGGTATTCAGCCGGCAAGCCATGCCCACGCTGGACCGTACAAAATATGCGCCCGCCTCCGGCGTGGCCAAAGGCGGCTATGTGCTCGCGGATGCGGAAGGGGGAAAACCGGAAGTAATACTGATTGGCAGCGGCACGGAATTGCAATGGTGCGTGGGAGCGTATGAAAAACTGAGGGCCGAGGGCATCAAAGCTCGCGTGGTGAGTCTGCCTTGCTGGGAACTTTTTGAGAAGCAGGATGCGGCTTACAAGGAAAGCGTGCTGCCTGCGAGTGTGACCGCGCGCGTCTCCGTGGAAATGGGCTCGGTGCTTGGCTGGGAACGCTACGTGGGGTTGAAGGGGAAGATGATTGGGATGCGCAGTTTCGGCGCATCCGCGCCGCTGAAGGATTTGCTGAAGCATTTTGGTTTTGATGTGGATACGGTTGTAACGGCGGCGAAGCAGCTATTGGGCAAGTGAGGCGACGATGAAGCTTGTAGTCGGATCGGACCACGCAGGCTTTCAACTGAAGAACGAGATGGCGAGCATGCTGAAGTCGCTCGGCCACGAAGTGCTGGACATCGGCGCTTACGACGAAAAGCCATCGGACTATCCGGATTTTGCAGAACTGGTGGGGCGCGCGGTGCTGGATGGACGAGCCGAACGCGGCTTGTTGGTATGTGGCAGCGGAGTGGGCGTCAGCGTGGCTGCGAACAAGCTGGTGGGGATACGAGCGGGAATGTGCCACGACACGTACTCCGCGCATCAAGGAGTGGAGCACGACAATATGAATGTCCTGGTGATGGGTTCGCGGGTAGTGGGCGTGAAGCTTGCGGAGGACCTGGTGAAAGCGTTCCTGGGAGCACAATTCACCCATGAAGAGCGCCATATGAGGCGGCTGGCGAAAGTTAAAGCATTGGAAGAAAAGTACTTAGAAAAGTAAATTGCAGAACGTCGGCAGCCCCCTGCTCGTCGTACAATTTAAGGTGAGGCCCTCGAATAAAGGAGAAGGATTATGACCACGTCAGCAACAATTCCCAAGGTCGGAGGCAAGTCTGGAGTTAACCCTTTGAAGGGTTTGTTGGAATACGGACAATCTCCGTGGATGGATTACATCCGGCGAGACCTGCTTACAGGCGGCGGACTGAAGAAGATGATCGAAGACGATGGGCTGCGCGGCCAGACATCGAACCCTGCGATTTTCGAGAAATCCATCCTAGGCAGCACACTCTATTCCGACATATTGAATGCGCCGGAAGCCAAATCTTTGGACGCCAAGGGGCTTTACGAAAAGATTGCGATACGGGATGTGCAAGATGCCTGCGACATTTTCAAGACGGTCTACCAGCAGACAAAACGCCGCGACGGTTATGTCAGCCTGGAAGTTTCGCCTTACCTGGCTAATGACACGAAGGGGACCCTAGAAGAAGCGCGGCGGCTGTGGAGAGCGGTGGGCCGGGAGAACCTGATGATTAAGGTGCCCGCAACGCCTGAAGGGATTCCCGCGATTCGGCAACTTTTGGAAGAAGGGCTGAATATCAACATCACGCTGCTGTTTGCGCAATCCGCGTACGAAAAGGTTGCGGAAGCGTACATTTCAGCTCTGGAAGCGCGGGCGGCGAAGATGCTGGATGTTTCCCACATCGCCAGCGTTGCGAGTTTTTTTGTCAGCCGCATTGATACGCTGGTGGATTCCAAAGTGGATGAACTGGAAAAGACGGCGACCGGTGACGCAAAGGGCTTGCTGGAAAGCATGCGCGGGAAGATTGCCATCGCCAACGCCAAGCTCACCTATCGGAAATACGAAGAGCTTTTCGGCGGAGCACGCTGGAAGGGACTGGCGGGGAAAGGCGCGCAGACGCAGCGTCTGCTTTGGGCTAGCACGAGCACGAAGAATCCAAAGTATCGCGACGTGATTTATGTGGAAGAACTGATCGGGGCGGATACCGTGGACACGATTCCGCCGGCTACGTTTGATGCCTTCCGGGACCACGGCAAATTGCGCAAGAGTTTGGCAGAGGATGTTGGTGGAGCCGCAAAAACCATGGAGAACCTGGGCAAGGCTGGGATCTCGATGAAGGATGTTACGGACAAACTACTCGCCGACGGGGTGAAGTTATTCGCGGACGCGTTCAAGCAATTGCTGGACGCCACGGGGAAGAGCGCTGGGGTGCGCGCGTGAGCCTGAACAAGATCAGTTGGAAGCTGCCGCCGGCACTCTCGGCGGCAATTGACGCTTCCTTTGCGGATTGGAAAAACAACAACAAGGTTGCGCGGCTTTGGAAGAAGGACGCAACGCTTTGGAGCGGCACCGACGAGAGCAACTGGCTGGGTTGGCTGACGATTACGGAACAACAGTTGGCCAATCTGGCCACTTTCAAGAAACTGGCGCAGGAAGTAAAGAAGGGAAAATTTCGTCAATTGCTGCTACTCGGGATGGGCGGATCCAGCCTGTGTCCGGAGGTGCTGCGACTGACCTTTGGAAAAATTCCCGGCTTCCCTGAATTGCATGTACTGGATTCGACCGACCCTGGCCAGATCAAAGCGTTGGAGAGGAAGCTCGATTTGCGGAAAACGCTCTGCATCGTATCCAGCAAATCGGGGAGCACGCTGGAGCCCAACATTTTCAAGCAGTACTTTTTTGAACGGATCAAGGCTAAGGTCGGGCCCGAGAAAGTGGGGAGCCACTTCATGGCCGTGACGGATCCCGGCTCAAAGATGCAGCAGGTTGCGGATGCGGACCATTTCCGGCACATCTTTGCGGGGGTACCCAGCATTGGCGGGCGCTATTCGGCGCTTTCTAATTTTGGCATTGTGCCCGGCGCGAGCATGGGGCTGGACCTGCGAAAATTCCTAAAGTCCACGCAAGAGATGGTGAAGGTGTGCGGTTCCGCGAGCGTTGCCGATGCGAATCCCGGCGTGGTGCTGGGCACAATTCTGGGAGTTGCGGCGATTCACGGCCGCGACAAACTGACAATCATTACCTCTCCGGGAATTTTCGATCTGGGCGCTTGGCTGGAACAATTGATTGCGGAATCCACGGGGAAAATCGGCAAGGGCATCATTCCGGTGGACCGCGAAAAGTTGGTGAAGCCCGCGGCTTACGGCACCGATCGCGTTTTTGTATACCTGCGGCTGAGCAACGAAATTAATAAAGCCCAGGATGCCGCGGTGGGTGCGCTAGAAAAAGCCGGGCATCCCGTGGTGCGGATTGTGTTGGGGAATAAGTACGACCTGGGGCAGGAGTTCTTTCGCTGGGAAATCGCCACGGCGGTGGCGGGCTCCATCCTTGGCATCAACGCTTTCAATCAGCCGGATGTGGAAGCCAGCAAAGTGGAAACGCGGAAGTTGACCGAGGAGTACGAAGCGAAAGGCAAACTGCCCGCGGAAGCACCATTTTTTGAATCTGCAGGTATCAAACTGTTTGCGGACGAGAAGAATACAGCCGCGCTGAAGAACGGCGGGAAACTCGCGGACGTCTTGCGTGCACACCTGTCGCGCATCGGCACGGGCGACTATTTTGCGGTGCTCGGCTACATCACGATGAACCCACAGAATGAGCGAGCACTGCAGGGTATTCGTCATCAGGTGCGCGATACCAAGAAAGTGGCTACGTGCCTCGGGTTTGGCCCGCGCTTTTTGCACTCGACCGGGCAGGCGTACAAGGGCGGGCCGAACAGCGGCGTGTTCTTGCAGATCACTTGCGAGGATACGGTGGAGCTACCGGTGCCGGGGCAGAAATATACGTTTAGCGTGGTGAAGGCGGCACAGGCACGCGGCGATTTTGCGGTGCTGGCGGAACGCGGGCGGCGGGCACTGCGCGTGCATCTTGGCAAGAATGTGAAGGGCGATCTCGTAAAACTCACAAAGGCTGTGCAGCAAGCACTATCGTGATTCACCGGTCAGATTGGAAATGCTTCTCGGAGGGATTTTCACGATGCAACTGGGAATGATCGGGCTCGGAAGAATGGGGGCGAACATGGTGCGCCGGCTGATCAAGGGCGCGCACCAGTGCGTCGCCTACGATCGCAGCGCCGATTCCGTGAAGCAAGTTTCCGATGATGGCGCCACGGGTACTGCTTCCCTTGAGGAGTTCGTTGCTAAATTGCAGAAGCCGCGCGCCATCTGGCTAATGGTGCCGGCTGCGGTTGTGGATGCGACGATTGCCGATTTGCTTCCCAAACTTAGCAAAGACGACATCCTGATTGACGGGGGAAACTCCTACTACATTGACGACATTCGTCGGGCCAAGGAGCTTTCCGCCAAAGGCATTCATTATGTGGATGTGGGGACGAGCGGAGGTGTTTGGGGACTCGAACGCGGTTACTGCCAGATGATCGGGGGCGAGACGGAAGTCGTTAGACATCTAGATCCCATTTTCAAAACTTTGGCGCCGGGGCGTGGAAATATTGAACGCACACCTGGGCGCGAAAAAGCGCCGGGGACGGCGGAAGAGGGCTATCTGCACTGCGGCCCCTCGGGCGCGGGCCATTTTGTAAAGATGGTGCACAACGGGATCGAATATGGATTGATGGCCGCGTACGCAGAAGGTTTGAACATACTGAAGCATGCCAACGCCGGGGAATCTCATCGCGAAACGGACGCGGAAACCACGCCACTGCGACATCCGGAGCATTACCAATACGATTTCGATTTAGCGGATATCACTGAGGTATGGCGCCGTGGCAGCGTGGTGGCTTCGTGGCTGCTCGATTTAACTGCGATTTCCCTACTCGATCAACCCACGTTGGAGCGCTTTTCCGGTCGCGTCTCCGATTCCGGCGAAGGACGCTGGACAGTTCTTGCGGCGATCGAATCGACGGCGCCGGCGCCAGTGCTGACCGCATCGCTGTTCGAGCGATTTACTTCACGTGGCGAAGACGATTTCGCCGCCAAGGTGCTTTCCGCCATGCGGTTCCAGTTTGGCGGGCACATCGAAAAGAAATCCGGACACTGAGCGCCGCTCCAGGCCGCGGGCCAACGGATCAGACAGGACTACCATCAATGAGCACCAATCACGTGGAGCCCACTTCCCAACCAGCGCCCTGCGTCATGGTCATTTTCGGGGCTACCGGGGACTTGACCAAGCGGAAACTGATTCCCGCGCTGATCAACCTAGCGCAGGAAAATTTGCTCTCCAAACAATTCGCCATCGTGGGCTTCGCGATGAACGATTACACCACGGAATCGTTTCGCAAGATTCTTGGTGAGGAGGTTCCGAAAATTGCGCCGGAAGCCATCGACCTGAAGATGTGGGAATGGCTTTCCCAAAGGATCTACTACATCAAGGGGGAATTTCAGGATGGGGAGGCGTTCAAGCGCCTGGAGCAGCAGGTTGAGGCAGCGGAAAAAGAGCACAATATTGCGGGAAACCGGTTTTTCTATCTTGCTGTCGCGCCGAGATTCTTTTCGCCGGTCGTGCAACAGCTCGGCGCAGCGGGGCTGACCAAGGAAGAGAACGGCAACTGGGCGCGAATCATCGTCGAAAAACCATTTGGCCACGACCTGGAATCCGCGCGGCAGTTGAATGCGGAGCTCAAGAAGGTCCTAACCGAAAAACAGATTTACCGCATTGATCACTATTTGGGAAAAGAGACCGTGCAAAACGTCATGGTCTTCCGCTTTTCCAACAACATCATCGAACCGCTGTGGAACCGCAATTACGTGGACCATGTGCAGATTACCGCCGCAGAGACCGTGGGCGTGGAACATCGCGGCGCTTTTTACGAAACAGCCGGCGCTTTGCGCGACATGGTGCCGAATCACCTGTTCCAATTGTTGACGATGACTGCGATGGAACCGCCTATTTCGTTTGAGGCCGACGAGGTGCGCAACAAACAGGCGGAAGTTCTGCACGCGATTCAGCCGCTGAGCCCTGAGGATGTGCTGACGTGCATGGTGCGCGGGCAATATGCCGAGGGGGGTGTGGACGGGCAAAGGGTGATAGCTTACCGCAACGAGCCGGAGGTCGCGCATGATTCCAACACAGAAACGTTTGTTGCGCTGAAGCTTTTGATCGACAATTGGCGATGGGCGGGAGTTCCTTTTTATCTGCGCACGGGAAAGCGCCTGGCCGTGCGAGCCACGGAAATCGTTATTCAGTTTCGGCGTACGCCATTCGTGCTATTCCGCAATACTACAGTTCGCAATCTGGAAACCAACCGTCTGGTGATTCACATACAGCCGGATGAAGGCATTTCGCTCAGTTTTGGCGCGAAGGTGCCGGGTTCCGTGATGCGGCTCGGATTGGTTAACATGGATTTCGACTATGCGACATACTTTGGCGCGGAACACGGCACGGGGTACGAGCGATTGTTGCGGGACTGCATGGCGGGGGATGCCACGCTGTTTCAGCGCGCAGACATGGTCGAGGCCGGTTGGAACGTCATTCAACCCATCATTGACGTCTGGCGCGCACTGCCTGCCCGCGGGTTTCCGAACTATGGTGCGGGATCCTGGGGACCTGTAGAAGCGGAAGAATTGCTGGAGCGGGACGGGCGGTCGTGGCGGCGTATCGGCGAGGAAGATGTGGAACTGCATGGCCCTCGTGCAACAAACGACAAAGACAAGGTGGGAACACCTTGATGACCGGTCCTTCCGAGCGCGAAGTGCGGATTCTGCCGGATGCCGCGGCAATCGCACGGCGCGCCGCGGAACTTTTCGTTCAGGCAGCCAGGGATGCGGTGACGAAATCGGATGCGTTCACAGTCGCTCTGGCCGGTGGATCAACACCGAAAGCTCTTTATTCCTTGCTTGCGGATGATCCCGGGCTGCGCTCACAACTACCGTGGGAAAAGATTCACTTCTTTTTCGGCGATGAACGCCACGTACCGCCCGATCACGTGGAAAGCAATTTTCGGATGGCCAACCAGTCGCTTTTTTCCAAGGCGATGGTGAAGGCGTCCCATATCACGCGGATTAAAGGGGAGTATGCGGATACAGAAAAAGCAGCACTGGAATATGAGCACGCACTTCGCGCATACTTTACAATAGAGGGAGGCGGGCTTCCTCGCTTCGATCTGGTGCTGCTCGGCATGGGTGAAGAAGGCCACACCCTTTCACTCTTCCCGGGAACCAAGGCTTTACACGCTCCACCGGATCGCATTGCGGTTCGCAACTGGATAGGAAAATTCTTCACGGAGCGTATCACGCTCACCGCTCCCACCGTCAACCAGGCGAACCAGGTAGTTTTTCTGGTCACTCGCGCAGACAAGGCTACGGCCTTGAAAGCGGTTTTGGAAGGACCCTACGAGCCGGAGCAACTTCCGGCGCAGTTGATTCAGCCGGCGCATGGCAAGCTACTTTGGCTGGTGGACGAGGCCGCAGGAGCGCTGCTCGCAACCGGAATTCGCGACTAAATTGAGGAGAGAACGATGGCAACAGCAACTACAAGTGCAATTGAACAACTCTTGGGAGCAAAGGCGGAATCCCTACTGGGATTCAAGTCCCCCAAGATTTCGAAGGATAGGTTGCATCTTCCCGGGCCCGATTTTATTGACCGGGTATACGCGGCGTCTGACCGAAATCTACGCGTATTGAACAATCTTCACCGCCTGTTCTTCACGGGACGGCTCAGCGGGACCGGTTATATGTCCATCCTTCCAGTGGATCAAGGCATAGAGCATTCCGGTGGCGCAAGCTTCGCGAAAAACCCGGATTACTTCGATGGCGAGAATATCGTGAAGCTAGCGATCGAGGGCGGGTGCAACGCGGTTGCTTCCACGTATGGCGTGCTGGGTTCTGTGGCACGCAAGTATGCGCACAAGATTCCCTTCATCGTGAAGATTAATCACAACGAACTGCTCACCTACCCGAACCGCTTTGACCAGGTGCTCTTCGGCACTGTCGAAGAGGCTTACGACATGGGCGCGGCGGCGGTCGGCGCAACAATCTATTTCGGCTCCGATCAAAGCACGCGACAGATCGTGGAGATCAGCCAGGCATTCGCCAAGGCTCACGAACTGGGCATGGCCACCGTGCTGTGGTGCTACCTTCGCAACAGCGCTTTCAAAAAGGACAAGGACTATCACGTGTCCGCGGACCTTACCGGACAAGCCAACCATCTCGGCGTGACCATTCAGGCCGACATCATCAAGCAGAAGCTGCCGGAAAATAACGGCGGCTACCCGGCGATGAACAGCAACGGTGTGAGCTACGGAAAATTCGACAAGCGCATGTATAGCGATTTGAGCAGCGATCACCCGATCGATTTGACGCGCTACCAAGTAGCCAACTGCTACATGGGCCGCGCGGGATTGATTAACAGCGGCGGCGCTTCCGGAGCGAATGACTTCGAGGAAGCCGTAGCCACGGCAGTGATCAACAAGCGCGCGGGCGGCACCGGATTGATCAGCGGACGCAAGGCGTTCCAGCGCCCGATGGCGGAAGGCGTGAAACTGCTGAACTCGATTCAGGACGTGTACTTGAGCAAGGAAATCACGATTCCTTAAACAACGATGTACAAATTGCTTTTGAAAAAGGGGCGCAGAGTGTTTGCGCCCCTTTCTTATTTTGGCGCGCTTTATCACACCAGTGAGATGCCGGACACTCTTTATGTCAGATATTCAGCGATTCTATTTTTCCTGCGAGCGGATCATTGTGAGAAGCATCTTGAAAGGTGTTAGTGCTTTCAGCGCGTGCGGTTGGTTGGCGGGCATGAGCACAGCGTGTCCCGCTCTGGCGGTGATGGGATTCCCGGAGATGGTAATCTCTACCTCGCCTTCCAGTACAAGGGCGAATGCATCAAAGGGAGCGGTGTGTTCGCTGAGCGCCTGGCCTTCGTCAAAGGCAAACAACGTGAGCGTTGCCGCCGTACGCTGGATTAAGGCGCGGCTGACTACCGCCCCGGCCTGATAATTGACCATTTCCGCGAGGAAGATCGCTTCCGCACCGCGCATCTCCCGCTTGCCCTGTGATTGTTCAGACGTCATCGCTCACCGCCTTTGCCCGTTGTTCGTGCTGTTTGATTTCAGTTTCCTCCACAGGGTTTATCATTCATCAGAGCGTCCTGTACAGCATTGCGCGTGCTGCAAGGAGCCCGTGCACTTGAAATGTAACTAGCGCGCCTGGCCTGCCCATTCAGATTGGGATAGCGGAATCCGAGTTGCGCGGTTCCTTCTTATGCCTTCGCATTGCTTTTTGAAAGCAGTATGCTTAGTGGCGATGCGCCGGGCCATACCACCCGCCGTCATTCCGGCGAGTAGAGTTTTGAGTTCACCGGCTGACAATCCGCCGCGCATCCAGCGGGATAAATCAGGATAGAGGTAAGGACTCGTGATCACTTTGAAAAGAACAACGTGTGTGAAGATAGTCTTTTCGCTTTTGCTTGCCGCTTTGTTCAGTCGTTGCGCCTGCGCCGAAGTCCGCATGCCTGCCATTTTTGCGGATCACATGGTGATCCAGCGCGATTTGCCAGTGCATGTGTGGGGCCTCGCCGCTGCCGGAGAGGAGGTGCGCGTATCGTTTCGTGGCGCTACACGTACGGTGACTGCCGACCGACTTGGCCAATGGCAGGTTTACTTTCCCGCGAGCGGGCCGGCCGGACCTTTCACGCTGGAAATCGCGGGGAGCAACAAACTGAGCTTTTTTGACATTTACGTCGGGGACGTGTGGGTGGCATCGGGTCAATCGAACATGGAGTTCTCCATGCACGAAGTCGCCAATGCAGATGCTGAGTTGAAGAACTCAAATCAACCAGCCATACGGCTATTCAAAGTGGAGAACACTGCGGCGGAGTATCCCATGAGCGATGTCGCGGCAAAAACCTGGACGCTCTCGAAGCCCGAGAGTGTTACGGATTTCTCCGCGATCGCTTTTTTGTTCGGGCGCGAGATTCACGCGGACCAGAAGGTGGCCATCGGATTGATCGAATCAAATTGGGGCGGCACTCCCGCCGAGGCTTGGACCAGTCTCTCTGCCCTGGGCGCGGATGCTTCGCTGATGCCAGAGTTCGCCGCATTCGCGAAGATAGCCGAAGAGGAAGGCGCATACCAGTTGGAAAAGAAAGACCAGGACGCTCAGATCGCCAAAGCCAAGGAAGAAGGCAAGCCCGCACCGGAGTTTCCCTGGCACGCAGGCTTGCGCTCATGGGCTCCG
This sequence comes from Candidatus Acidiferrales bacterium, assembly GCA_963780315.1. Taxonomy (GTDB): domain Bacteria; phylum Acidobacteriota; class Terriglobia; order Acidiferrales; family UBA7541; genus Acidiferrum. Next base: position 54,630 of record CAWABP010000001.1, read on the forward strand.
TCCGCACTGTATAACGGAATGATTTCGCCATTGACACCATTCCCCATTCGCGGAGTGATCTGGTACCAGGGCGAGAGCAACGCCGGGCCGGAGCGAGCACCAACGTATAACCACCTGTTTGAGGCTCTGATTCGCGATTGGCGCAGTCAGTGGAGGATTGGCGATTTTCCATTTCTGTTTGTGCAGCTTGCCAGTTGGAAAGCCGGGCCCGATTCGATGTGGCCTACGGTGCGGGACGCGCAGCGCCGCACGCTGGAACTGAAGAACACTGGAATGGCGGTGACCATAGACATCGGCAACCCTGACAACATCCACCCGACGAACAAGCAGGACGTTGCGCACCGGCTAGCGCTCGCTGCCAGAGTGATTGCTTACGGGGAGTCGCTGGAGTACTCGGGGCCGTTATACCGGCTGAGTTTCGTGGAAGGCGCCTCGCTGCGCGTCATATTTAATCATGGAACCGGTTTGACGGCTAAGGGCGGTGAACTTCGTGGATTTGAAATTGCAGGCGCGGACTACAAATTTGTTAGCGCGACTGCAAGCATAGAGCACGATTCGGTGGTGGTCACAAATTCGGCGGTGACCGCGCCGGTGTATGTTCGTTACGGGTGGGACAGCAATCCTGATTGCAATCTGTATAACGCCGCCGGGCTGCCGGCTTCGCCGTTCACTTCGGAACCCTGAGAGCCGAAATCCCGGTGTAATCACCGCCGTATGCGACTTGCGCCAACTGCGGGGACTTCCCTGCCCCCCGGTGTTCGCTTGCCAGTGCTGTACTGGAAAAAGCTTGACACTATCTTGGTACCTTGGTATGTTGGTACCACGTTGTCCGGAGGGAATCATGATTGAAGTTGAACGGGTACAAACCGGGGTCCGCATGGAGAAACGCTTGCTGAAGGTGCTGAAGGCTTTCGCGGAATTGAAGGACCTGACGCTGGGCGACTTGCTGGAGGGAATCGTGCTGCATGCGTTTGAAGGCAAAACGCCGTTTGGCAAGGAGTCGCTCGCGCAGATCGGCGAGTTGAAGAAGATTTACAGCATGACGCTGCGGGCCAGCGATAGCCACCACTTGAAAGAGAAGACTCCATGAAAGCCGCATGGATATTTTTGATCGGGGGAGTTTGTGGCGTAGCAGCAGCCATGTTGCCTAAGGCGGCTGCGCATCTGCACGCCGCGGTGCATGCGATCCATGGCGATCAGGCGGCCCCTGGCGGTACGCGGGCACATACGGAGGAGGAATTCGCCTTCACCATACAAGCGCGCATGGAAAAGGTGGCGCCATTGTTTGGGGCTGACAAGGAGCGTGTTTGGGCGCCGAGGTGGAATCCGCAGTTTCTGCGGCCATTGCCGGCGACGGATGAGCAGGGGATGGTATTCACCGTGGCGCACGATCATTTGAAGTCTGTGTGGGTGAATACCGAGTTCAACTTGAAGGATGGGCGCGTGCAATACGTGTATGTGATTCCAGATATGCTGGTCACGGTAATCACTATAAGAATCAGTCCGGAAGGAAACGCGACCAGAGTAGAAGTCCAGTATGAGCGGACGGCACTTAGTCCTGAAGCCGACGGTCACGTGAAGCACCTGCGGAAACAAGACCGGAATGCGGACACTGAATGGGAGAAGCAGATTGAAGAGTACCTTGAGAAGTCTCAAAACTCTTGAGTAGTCTTATGGCGGTACTTGGTCTGAAGTATTGAGCTTACCGGCTCAAAAAGCAGTCACAGATTGAGGCGATACACATCTGTCGCAGACAATCCACCGGTGGACGAACCCTTGCTGGGCGCAGCAGATGGTGACAGTGGTATGCTAACCCAACGATGAGCGGGCGTTCCCTCAATTTCACTTCACCACTGCCGGATACCCAACCAAAATCATCTTCCCGATGGCAAAGAGCCACGTTTGCAGGATTTCTCAGTCTGCTCCTGCCCGGAATGGGTCAACTCTTCAACCGCCAGCCACGCAGAGCTTTCGGAGTCGCTGTCGTCACCCACCTACTCAGCGCTTTGTTTGCCCATACGCGTCTCCTCCTGTCCTTCCCTACGATGGTGGGAACACTCCTTGTAGTGTGGGCATGGAAGTTCTTTGTGGTGGCGGAAGCTGCTCATGCGGCCGCTTCCGCAAAGAAACCAGAGGCTGCCGTCCCGATGCGGTGGCTCACATATTCCCTTGTCGCTGTGATTGTCTTCCTGGCAAGTTACTATCCAACTTTCGATCACATCAAGCACGAGTCTGGGTTCAGCGCCTATAAGATCCCTTCCAGATCGATGTGCCCTACTCTGTGTGTCGGCGATCGGATCGTCGCGGATATAAATGCCTACCACTCGAAACGACCCGAGCGCGGAGATGTAATTCTCCTCAAGCACAAATCGATGGATGCTCTTTTTGTTAAGCGGGTCATTGGTGTGGCTGGCGATGTCGTGCAACCCGGTCCAGGCGGAACCGTCCTTGTGAACGGCCAGGCTTTTCATCCGCCTGCGCCCTGTGGCAATCGCACTTGGGAGAAAGAGGCGGCATCGGGTTTCATCGTGCAGTTCCAGACCACAAAGGTGGCGGAGGAAACGTTCTTTGTTCTCGGCGATAACCTAGAAAACAGCTTCGATAGCCGCATGCCAGAGTTTGGCGTCGTCACGCCCGACATGGTTCGCGGCAAACCCCTTTACTTCGTCTGGTCTCCCGTCCACTCTCGCATCGGTTGCACCGTCCAGTGATTGCCTCGGTGGGCGGCTCAACCGCGGTGACAAGCCAGAAGACTGAACACAACGCCTTTAACTTTGAGCCAGCACAAGATTTGAGTTCTTCTACGCGCGCGTTAGGGTGGCGGAGCGGGCGGTTTCGAGGAGTTTGGCGGCGCTGGTGCGGATGTCGCCATGGGCGAAGACACCGGTGCCGACGACCAATAATTCCGCGCCGGCTTTCACTATATCGGCGACAGTGGTCAGATCCACGCCGCCATCCACCTCAATGCGGAAATCCAGCTTGCGTTCGGCTCTCATGCGAGCCAACGCGGCGATTTTGTTCAGCGCATTGGGAATAAATTTTTGGCCGCCGAAACCGGGGTTCACGCTCATTACCAGAACGTGATGCACCAGGTCCAGCACTTCCGTCAGGAGTTCCACGGGTGTGGCGGGATTGACTACGACGCCGGGCTTGCAGCCGTGTTGCGAAATGAGGTGCAGGGTGCGATCGAGGTTGGCGCAAGCTTCCTGGTGAACAGAAATCCAGTTTGCGCCAGCATCGGCGAATGCGGGAATGAACAGGTCCGGCTGCTCGATCATCAAGTGACAATCGAGAGGGACGCTGACCACTTTGCGCAAAGAGGCTACCACGGGCGGCCCCACGGTCAGGTTCGGCACAAAGTGGCCGTCCATCACATCCACATGCAGGGCGGTAGCGCCGCCCTCAATCGCGGCGTGGACATCGCTGCCAAGTTGCGCAAAGTTGGAGGCCAGGATGGACGGCAACAGTTCGATTTTCGTCATGAAGAGGTTTGCGCTCCTTCCAACGGAATTTCAATTATACGACGTACCGGTCGCCTCTTGCCCAGCTTCGCGAGATTAGAATGTCACATCGCGCCACGGAACGACGCAGCGCCGGGCACTACTGTCCTGTGCGAGCTGCAGCGTGACCATTACATCCATCACTTGTTTCGGCGTGACCAGCAATTCCGCGTGGCCCAACATCGCGTCGCGGACGTTCGCGTAAAATTCCCGCCAATCACCGTGCGAAGGAACCTTCCGTTTCTGCGTCTGACCATCCTTGACGATAGTTAGAACGCCCCAATTCTCTTCCGGATCAACGACCCACGATTTACCTTGGGGAATTTCCTCGCGGCGAAGCATGGGTTCCAGCGCATCCATTTCATTTTTGATGAACGAGCCGTTTTCGCCAAGAATCACGAAGCGGGGGCGCGGCGTAGCGCACAGCATGGTTTCGTGGAGGTGCGCTCGCAAACCACTGGGATAATACAGGCAGATGTCGAAGGCGTCGTCGGTGAGAAAGCCCGGGCGCTCGATGCGTGTGTCGGCAAAAACCGCTTGCGGTGAGCCGAAAAGGATGAGCGCATGGTCGATCAGGTGCGGCGCGAGATCGAAGAGTAAGCCGCTGCCGGGGCCGGGCTTTTCGCGCCAGGCATTAGGCTTCGAGGTGGGGCGGTAACGGTCGTAATGGCTATCGAATCGCACAATTGGTCCGAGTTCACCGGCGGCAACGACTTCACGCACGGCATGAAAATCGGCGTCGAATCGCCGCGTGTGCGATACGGTCAGGAGGCGGCCACATTTTTTGGCGATGCGATAGAGCGAGAGGGTTTCGTCCACGGAAGGTGTGATGGGCTTGTCCACCACGACGTCACGCCCGGCTTCGAGGCATTGCACAGCGAAGAGGAAATGCGTCTGATTGGGCGTGGCGATAACCACCAGGCGAATGGAATCGATGGCCAGGAGTTCTTCGACGGTGCGCACGATGCGCGCTTCGGGGTAGAGTTTCGCGGCAGTATCGCTATTGCGTTGCAGGACCGCCGCGAGGCGCAGACCGGGGACGGCGTGAATCAGCGGCGCGTGAAAGTAGCGCCCGGCCAGGCCGAACCCTATGAGTCCTACATCGATCACGCGTTGCGCTCCAGAATGGATTTAGAATCGTCAGCAGTTTATCACTGACTAGGCGGTCGACGCCGGGGAGAACGCGCCGCAGGCATTTGTTCCTGCCGCCGCAACGTTATATCCTTTGCGCGTGGAAAAAAGCCCGACTCAGCACGGCCCAACGCTCGGATTGTATCTTGGACTGATCGTCACGATTCTAGCCGTGTTAGCTTATGCGGGCTACATCACGCGGCAATTTGCCGGACTGCGCAAGCTGCAAAGCGAAATGGTGGACCGCGACCGCAAGGATTCGCTGCAACTGCTGCGCATCCAGAACGATTTGAATTCGCTGGGACTGGCCATGCGGGACATGTTGGATGCCAACGAACCCTACCCCCTGGTCGCCTGGACCGCGCAGTTTGACCGCACGCGGAACGATTTAAGCGCTGCGTTGCAGAAGGAAGAAAGCCTGACGGAGTCCGGGCGCACCAGCGACCAGAGGCGCTACTTGACGCAGTCTCTGGCACAATTCTGGGGCGCCTGCGACCGCATGTTCTCGCTGGCGCAAAATTCGCAGGAGAAAACCGCGCGCGAGCAGATTCGCGACACGCTGCAGCCGCAGCAAGCGGCGCTCAGTTCCGCGGTTTCACGTCTTCTGGTACAAAATAATGAAGGCGAAGAGCAGGCGGCATTGCGCATCGCGGAGATCTACACGCGAGTGCAGCGGCAGCTCTATTATTTCCTGGCGGCGATTCTGCTGGCCATCGTGGTTACCAGCCTTTATTTGATTCGCTCCAACCGTCGTATTTTTGCGCATGTGGCGGAATTATCTCTGCAACGCAGCGAACTGGCGCAGCAGCTTATTTCCACGCAGGAATCCACGCTGCGGCACATTTCGCGCGAGCTGCACGATGAATTCGGGCAGGTGCTGACGGCAATCGGTTCGCTGCTGCGTCGCGCGGATAAAGATATGCCTGAAAATTCGGCGGTGCGCGCGGACTTGCAAGAGGTGCGGGAGATCGCGCAAACCACGCTGGACAATATCCGCGGCCTTTCGCAGGCGCTGCATCCGGTGTTGCTAGAGGAGGCTGGGCTGGTAAGCACGCTGGACTGGTACATTCCCATCGTGGGGCGCCAGACAGGACTCGCGCTGCATTACCAGAAATCGGGGCAGGCGTATGCGCTGGATACGAACGCCAGCGTGCAGCTCTACCGAATCGTTCAAGAGGCACTCAATAATGTGGCGAGACACGCCAACGCGAAAGAGGCATGGATCCGTTTGCGCTTCACGCCCTCCAGCCTGGAATTGGAAGTAGAGGATCGCGGCAAAGGCTTTGCGCCACCTGCCGGGCACACCGGGATTGGATTGGTGGCGATGCGGGAACGGGCCCAGATTCTGGGCGGCACGTTGAAGGTCACACCGATTACCGGTGGAGGCACGCTAGTTCAAATACACATCCCGCGGGAAAAGGCGGAAACGCATGGCGAATAAACTGAGAGTGCTACTGGTGGACGACCACGCGCTGGTGCGGCGGGGGTTCCGACGAATGCTGGAGGACGAGCCCACGTTTCAGGTTGCGGGCGAGGCGAGCGATGGATTGGAGGCCGTAAAGCTGGCGGAAGAGTTGAAACCGGACGTGATCGTGATGGATTGTGCACTGCCGCAAATGAATGGGATTGAAGCCTCGCGGCGGATATTGGCGAAGTTGCCGGAGACGGCCATCCTGATGTTGAGCATGCATTCAGAAGACACCCTTGTGAAGCAGGCAATGGAAGCGGGCGCGCGCGGATACGTCCTAAAGAACGCGATGGACCTGGACCTGGTGAGCGCGATCAAGAAGGTGGCAGAGGGCCAGACGGTGCTGGATCCGCAAATTACGCGCAGTGGCGCGTTGAAAGGCGAGCGGGATACGGGGTTGACGCAGCGCGAACTGGAAATTTTGCAGCATATAGTTGCAGGGAAATCGAACAAGGAGATCGCCACAGAATTGAGTTTGAGCGTGAACACGGTGTCCGTTCATCGCGCGAATATCATGGACGCACTGGGCATACACAAAACCGCCGAGCTGGTGGTTTACGCGATTCGCAATGGGCTGGTGAATCTTCCGTGAAACGCCGCGAGTTTTTACGGCAAACGGTTGGCGCGGGGTTGTTTCACGCTGCGTTTCCGTATGGCCTTCCCGCCGCGGCGCTGGGATTCCGTTTTGTGGATACAACGGGGAACGCGGGCTTGCGCTTCCAGCACAACAGCGGCGCGTATGGAGGCAAGCTCCTTCCGGAAACGCTGGGCTCGGGTTGCGCCTTTCTGGATTACGACGGCGACGGGTGGCAGGACATTCTTCTGGTGAATTCGATGGATTGGCCCGGGCACAAGCGGCAGCGCACCACGATGAAGTTGTATCGCAACAATCGCAACAGCACGTTCACTGACGTGACCCAACAGGCTGGGCTGGACGTGGAAATGTACGGCATGGGCGTGGCGGTGGGCGACTACAACAACGACGGTTTTCCTGACATATTCATTTCCTGCGTGGGGCAGAGCCGATTATTCCGCAATACAGGCAAAGGCACTTTTCTAGATGTTACGAAGGCCAGCGGCCTGCTGGGAAAACAAGGGCTGAGCAGCTCTGCGATATGGTTCGACTTCGATCGCGATGGCTTCCTGGATCTGTTCGTTTGCAATTACGTGCACTGGACCGCGGAAACCGACGTTTTCTGCAGTCTCGATGGCAAGAACAAATCCTATTGCACGCCAGAAGCGTATCGCGGGGACACCTGTTGGCTTTACCACAATCGGGGAAACGGCACGTTTGAAGATGTAACCGCCACAAGCGGCATTTTTGACAGCAGTTCCAAATCGCTCGGCGTGGCCATGCTGGACTACGACCAGGATGGCTGGCCAGACCTACTGGTGGCCAATGATACACAGCCGAACAAGCTTTATCACAACCTGCATAACGGCAAATTCAGGGATGTGGCCGTAGAGGCAGGGCTGGCGTTCAGCGTAGACGGAAAGGCGCGCGCGGGCATGGGCGTGGACGTCGCCGATTTCGACAATTCCGGAAAGACGGGGGCGATCATCACGAATTTTGACAACGAAATGATTGGACTCTATCGCGAAGCGGGCCAGGCCTACGATGATGTGGCCATGCAAACAGGACTGGGACCGGCTTCCCGGAACACTTTGGGTTTTGGGTGCGTTTTTTTTGATGCGGATCTGGATGGCTTGCTGGATATTGCCGTTGCCAACGGCCATATTGATGACACGGTGCGCCACATTCGAGGCAACGTTGGGTACGCGCAACCCGCGCAGCTCTTTCAAAATTTGGGGCATGGCAAATTCCAGGACATCGCCAGCGAAGTGGGTGGCGGCTATGAGATGCCGAAAGTGGGGCGCGGCCTGGCGGTGGGCGATTTCGATCACGATGGCGACCAGGATCTTCTGCTCACTACCAACAACGGTCCTGCATATCTTTATCGCAACGATCAACTTGCGGGCAACCGCAGCATTCGTTTTCATTTGATTGGCACGAAATCGAATCGCGATGCGATTGGCGCGAATGTGCGAGTTTTCTACAATGGAGGGCAGGAGTCACGCGTTGTGCGCAGCGGTTCAAGTTACTTATCGCAATCGGAATTGCCAGCGACGTTTGGAGTGGGCAAGCGGGACGTGATTGACCGAGTAGTGGTGGAATGGCCAAGCGGGGAGAATCAAGAGTACGCCAAACTAAAGACAGGAAGGGCATACCAAGTTACTGAAAATAAAGGCATTAAGGAACTTTTCCAATACTAATGTTTTCGCAGTATTGTCAGCCGTTTCGGCAGGCACTATAAACGATGCAACATTGAATCGCTTCCGAACGAGGCCCTCCTTAGCCGAATCAGGAAGCACCCCAACAGAAGATTGCGGCCGGATCCACGACCATCCGGCCGCATTTTTTAGTTGTGGAGCGTAGGGGAATAAACCAGGTGAGATGGGAGTGGGAATGGAACGTTGGCGCTCGCTTGGTGTGTTTGTCCTGGTCGTAACCGCGATTTCTCTGTACTCCTATCCAACCGCGACGCTGTTTTATGCCGGAGCTGTTTTGCTGCACACCGGGCTGGGTGTGTTGATTTCGGTAGGGCTGTTGATCTTTTTCTTTCGCGGGATGAGCAAGGAACGGCTGCTGGCGCGTTTTGGATGGACGTTGTTTGCGCTTGGCGCGGCTATTGGCTTGGTATTAATTCGCATTGGAACTGCACATCGCTTCAAGGCCTGGCTGTACGCCCATATAGCTCTGTGCGCGTTGGGCGTGGTTTTGCTGGTGGCCGAGTGGCTGTATGGAAAAGGGCGATTGGGCGTTGGCTTCGCGAGGCAAGCGGCGGGAGTTGTGGGGTTGCTGCTGGTTGCCACAGTGATAGCTGCGGGTTCCTGGTATGCACGAGAAGTAGCGTGGAAGGACCGCTACATCGTGAAGAATCCTGGCATTTCTCCGGCCACGATGATGCAGGAAGGCGATGGCGCGCAAGGAAAGTTTTTCCCCAGTTCCGTGCAAACGACGGATGGAAAGTACATACCCGCCGACTATTTCTTGAAATCGCAAGCGTGCGAGCGTTGCCATGCGGACATTTACAAGCAATGGGAAAGCTCGATGCACCATTTTTCTTCGTTCAACAACCAATGGTACCGCAAAAGCATCGAGTACATGCAAGACGTTGACGGCGTAAAGCCGTCGAAATGGTGCGCGGGGTGCCACGATCCGGCGCTACTATTCAGCGGCATGATGGACACGCCGATCAAGCAGAATGTAGACAAACCCGAAGCTCGTGCCGGGCTCAGCTGCATGATGTGTCACAGCATCGTGCAAGTGAAGAGCACAATGGGCCAGGGCGATTTTGTGCTGGAGTACCCGAAGCTGCACGAGCTAGCTGCGAGCGAAAACCCTGTAATTCGCGGGCTGCATGACTTCATGGTGCGGCTGAATCCAGAACCGCACCGGCGCGTGTTTCTGAAACCTTTCATGCGCAACCAGGTGCCGGAATTCTGCTCTGGTTGCCACAAAGTGCATCTCGACGTGCCGCTAAACAACTACCGCTGGATTCGCGGATTCAATGAATACGACAACTGGCAAGCCAGCGGTGTTTCCGGACAAGGCGCGCGCTCTTTCTATTACCCGGCAACGCCGATGATGTGCGCGGACTGCCACATGCCACTGGTTCCATCGCACGACGACGGCAATATAAACGGCTATGTGCACTCGCACCGCTTCCCGGGAGCTAACACCGCCGTGCCGTTTGCTAATGAAGATGGTTTGCAGATGGACGCAAGCCGGAAGTTTTTGCAGGACAAGCAAGTGAGCGTGGACATTTTTGCGATTGCCCCCGCGGGGAAAATGGGAGAGGAGAAGTCCGCAGAGGCACCGCAGCAGGAACTTTCAACGACGTTCGCCGTGGGAGAAGAGGCGGATATTTCTACGGCGCAAGGACAGGTTGGTGAAACGCGAGCGCTGACGGCACCGCTTGGCCGCGTGGATGCAGCGGTACGGCGAGGAAGCGATGAACTGGTGGAAGTTGTTGTGCGCACGCGCAAAGTCGGGCATTTCTTCCCGGGCGGCACGGTTGATGCCTTCGATGTGTGGGTGGAATTGCAGGCGACGGATGACAAAGGGCAGACGATTTTCTGGAGTGGGAAGGTGGAGGACGATGGGAAAGGGCCGGTCGATCCCGGCGCGCACTTCTACAAATCGCTTCAAATTGATGGGCACGGGAATCCCATTAACAAACGGAATGCGTGGGCAAGCCGCGCGGTCGTTTACGTTCATCTGATACCGCCGGGGGCAGCGGACACGGTGCACTACCGGCTGCACGTGCCGGAAAACGCAGGTGAGAAAATCACGCTGCACGCAAAACTTAATTACCGGAAATTCCAGTGGTGGAACACACAGTTCGCGTTTGGCGGCGTGCCTGATCCGCACTCGACGGCGGATGTAACGGGGGACCACGACGATCGCCAATGGAAGTTCAACGGCGATCTCTCGCATGTTTCGAGCAAGAGGCCGGGGATTCCGGATGTGCCGATCATTACCGTGGCGGAAGACACCAGAAGTTTGCGCGTGTTGCCAAAATCGGCCGCGGAACCTGCACCTCAGGTGGTCTGGGACCAAGAGGACTGGACGCGGTGGAACGATTACGGCATCGGACTATTTCTTCAAGGCGACTTGAAAGGCGCGGAGCAGGCGTTCACGAAAATCACGGAGATGGATCCGCAGAATGCGGACGGTTGGACAAACGTCGGGCGCGGGCGCCTGCAGGAAGGAAACATCGAAGGTGCGCGAGAAGTTCTGCTGAAGGCGCTGGCGCTGAAGCCGGGACTGGCGCGGGCGAATTTCTTTTATGCGCGCGTGTTGAAGGAGGAGGGGAAATACGACGAAGCAGGGCAATCGTTGCAGGCCGTGCTGGCGCAATACCCGCGCGACCGTGTTGTTCACAATGAGTTGGGCCGTGTGCTGTTTCTGCAGAAACGCTACGCCGATGCGGTGAAGGAGTTGCAGCAGACTCTTGCAATCGATCCCGAAGACTTGCAGGCAAATTACAACTTAATGCTCTGCTACACCGGGCTTGGCGATGAAGTGCGCGCCAACGAGCACAAAGAGCGCTACATGCGCTTCAAAGCTGATGAAGCAGCGCAGACACTGACGGGCGCCTATCGCCAGGCTCATCCGGAGGACAACAACGAACGGCAGGCTATTCACGAGCACGTTTCGATCGCGCTCGGCGTCGCGGCAAGAAAGACGGCGGGAAAGAGCAACGCGGTGGCAAAGAATGTTGTAACCAAGAAGGCCTTAGCTGGAGCAGGCCGTTGAGGGCGCACATTTTTTCGTAAGCAGAGGGCGACGAGGGTGACCTGGATCAAAACAGTGAAGATGGAAGACGACGAGCGCGTGCGCAACGCCATGATGGAGCAGCGCAAGCTGTATCCGGTGGAATATGCGACGCCGGTGCCGATTGTGGATCACGGAGTGGAGAACGGAATTGTCGGTTCGCATACTCTAATCCCTGAAGCACTATTCCACGCCTTCAGCACGTTTGGGGCATTGATGTCGCCAGAGCTGCCATTGCGGCGCGACCAGCACGAAATGATAGCGACGATGGTGTCCGTGACGAACCGCTGTTTCTATTGAATCGAATCCCACGCAGAGTTTCTGCGTCGCGTGAGTTTGAATGAGGAGATGGTGGCGGCTCTGCGCAAAGATTTCCGCGGCGCCCCCATCAGCGAACAGGATAAAACCATGCTGGAGTATGTGGTGAAACTGACGAAAGACGCGACACAGTGCAGTCCCGCGGACCATAAAAAGCTGCGCGCGGCGGGTTTCGATGATCGCGGCATCTTGCAAATTACCCTGATTGCTTCGTGGTTCAATTACATCAATCGCGTGGCGGATGCACTGGGAGTAGGGCGCGAGGGGACGGCGGAGAGCCAGTGAGAAGAGCCTGGGGGGTGCTTTTCTTGCTGTCGTTTGCCTGGAGAGTTGGCGCGCAAGCGCCGCAGGGTTCTCCGGCGAATCCGATCACCTTTCGCGATATCACACAAAAAGCCGGCATTCATTTTGTTCATAACAATGCGGCCTTCGGAAAGAAATATCTACCGGAGACGATGGGACCCGGCGTGGCGTTCATCGATTACGACAACGACGGCTGGCCGGACATTTTCATTGTGAATGGGATGGACTGGCCGGGCCACGCATCGAAACACAGCACGCCGAAGCTGTACCACAACAACCACGACGGAACTTTCACCGATGTTACCCACAAAGCCGGACTGAACGTCGAGATGTTTGGCATGGGCGTGGCAGTGGGCGATTACGACAACGACGGCTACGACGATCTTTTTGTAACCGCGTTGGGACAAAGCCACCTTTTTCACAACAACGGAAACGGCACGTTCACGGACGTGACAAAGAAAGCAGGCTTGTGGGGGCCGAACGAGTTCAGCACTAGCGCCGCGTGGGTGGATTACGACCGGGACGGCAAGCTGGACCTGGTCGTGGCAAATTATGTGCAATGGTCGCTCGAGGGCGACCTCTACTGCACGCTGGACGGCAAGAGCAAGTCGTATTGCACGCCGGAGTCTTATAAGGGCGCATCGGTAAGGCTTTGGCACAATGGCGGCGACGGCACATTTGAAGATGTAACGAAGAAAGCGGGCATTTGGGAGCCCACGTCTAAGACACTGGGAATCGCAATTCTGGACTATGACAACGATGGCTGGCCCGACCTGCTTTTTTCCAACGACACGCAGCCGAACAAGCTCTATCGCAATAACGGCAATGGCACATTAACGGAGAAGGCTGTAGTGGCTGGAATTGCCTTCAGCGAAGACGGCGTGGCGCGCGCGGGGATGGGCGTGGATGCAGCTGATTACGACCGATCCGGGATGGCCAGCATCCTGATCACGAATTTCTCAAACCAGATGCTTTCGCTCTACCACAACGAAGGAAAAGGATTATTTGTGGATGAGGCTCCGCGTTCGGAACTGGGGCGCAATTCCCTGCTCACGCTGGGGTTTGGCTGCTTCTTCTTCGATTACGACCTGGATGGCTGGCCAGACATACTGGTCGCCAATGGCCACATTGATGGCGATATCCAGCGCGTGCAACCCAATGTGAAGTACGCCATGCCGCCGCACATTTTCCGGAATCTTGGAAAAGGAAAATTTCTGGAAGTGACGAAGACCCTGGGCGCGGGCTTCGCTACCCCGCGCGTGGGACGAGGCGCAGCTTATGGGGATATTAACAACGATGGACGGCCAGACCTTCTCTTGTCCACCAATGGTGGGCCCGTCTATCTATTTGAGAACGATTACACGGGCAGCGCGGGGACGGCGAACGGGAGTTTGCGTATCAAACTCATCGGAACCAAATCGAATCGCGACGGCATCGGCGCGGTGGTGAAATTGACAGCGGGGGGAGAATCCCAAACAAAGATGTTGCGCAGCGGCTCTAGCTACCTTTCGGCAAGTGAGCTGGTGTTGACGTTTGGCCTGGCAATGCATGATCAGGCGGAGACTATTGAGATTCGCTGGCCCAGCGGGCAAGTGGAGAATCTGTCAAACGTGGCGGTGGGCCAGACGATCATCGTGACGGAAGGCAAGGGCATCACGAGCAGCCGCAAGTACCGCACGCACTAGGAAAGCGAGACATTATTGCGCAAGCGGTGCGCGGCAACGAGCGCTTGCCCAAGGCTGATGCCGCCATCCCCCGCTGGCACTTCTGTGTGAAAATAAACTTCAAAATGCTGATTGCGAAGCCCTGCAAGCAGCAACTCGAACAAAAGAATATTCTGAAAACAGCCACCGGTAAGGCACACACGGTTCAGGCCTTGAGATTCGCGAATCTTCTCCGCTAGCCTGACAAAAAGAGAAGCCAGACCGTTGTGAAATCGCCGACTGATGTCCGCGACGGATGAGCCGTGACGGATGTCGCGCACCAGCCATTTAAAGAGGGTGTGCGTGCCGATCAGCCAAGTCCCCGCGGCGAATTGCAATTCAAACGGATAGGAGCCTTCGTCGGTGGATTCATGAGCCGCCATTTCGAGTTCGATGGCTGCTTGCGCTTCGTAATTGATGGTGGCACGCAGGCCAATGAGGGCCGCCACCGCGTCAAAGAGCCGGCCACAACTGGAGGTGAGCGGTGAATTCAGACGGCGATCAATCATTTGCAAGAGGATATCGAGGTTGCGACGGTCCAGACCCTTGACGAAGGGGATTCCCAGGTCGGATAGAGAGTTCCCAAAGTGTTTTGCAAGGTAGGCGACAGCGATGCGCCAGGGCTCATGAATGGCAGCCTCGCCACCGGGGAGAGCTATGTAATCAAAATGAGCGGCGCGCTGAGACTGAACGTAGTCCGCCAGAAGCACTTCGCCGCCCCAGATTGTGGCGTCGTTGCCGTAGCCGGTGCCGTCGAGAGCGATGCCGATTACTTTGCCATCGAGATGGTTTTCCGCCATACACGCGGCGATATGCGCATGGTGATGTTGCACGCCGATGAGGTGAAAGTCAGTTCGGGCCAGGGCCCATTTGGTGGAGAAGTAGTCCGGATGAAGATCGTAGGCGATGACCTTGGGGTGCACTTCCAGAATGCGCTGCAAGTGCTCGACGGCTTCTTCAAAGAAGCGGTAACTCTCCAGATTCTCAAGGTCGCCAACGTGCTGACTGAGGAACGCTTCGTTGCCCCGTAGGATGCACACAGTGTTCTTGAGCTCACCGCCTACCGCGAGTATGGGCTGTGATTCAGCCTCCAGCGCAACTGGAACAGGTACAAATCCCCGGGAGCGCCGCAACTTTTGCGGTTGGCCTGCCACCGAGCGCACCACGGAATCATCGCATCGCCGCACGATGCGACGATTGTGGACGAGGAATCCGTCCGCAATACCGCGCAGGCGCTGGACGGCTTCCTCGTTTTCAATGGCGATGGGCTCCTCGCTGAGATTGCCACTGGTCATTACCAGGGTGTCGCATCTGCCGCTGGAAAATAAAATGTGATGAAGCGGTGTGTAGGGGAGGAAGACTCCGAGAAAGCGATTGCGCGGCGCTACGCCAGTGGCCACAAGCACTTCAGGACGGCGAGGCAACAGAACGATGGGACGTTCACGCGATAGGAGCATTTTACGGGAGGATTCGTCCACCACGCACAAGCGCTCCGCAACTTGAATGTTCTTTAGCATCACGGCAAAAGGCTTTTCAACGCGGCGCTTGCGATCACGCAAGCGATCCACGGTCGCTTCGTTTTCCGCATCGCAGGCAAGGTGAAAGCCACCGAGTCCCTTGATGGCAACAATGGCGCCACATTCCAGAAGGCGCGCGGCTTCGCGAAGGGGGTCGGCGAGATCCACGTACTCACCTTTATCGTCGAGGAGCCTCGCTTGGGGGCCGCAATCCCAACAAGCATTCGGCTGCGCATGAAACCGGCGGTTGGAGGGATCATCGTATTCCGCCTGGCAGGCGGGGCACATCTTGAAGGAGTCCATGGAGGTACGAGCGCGGTCGTAAGGAATGTCGTGAATGATCGTGAAACGCGGGCCGCAATTCGTGCAGTTGATAAAGGGGTAGCGGAAACGGCGATCGCGTGGATCGGTCATTTCGCGGAGGCAATCCTCACAAGCGGCCACGTCAGGAGAGATGAGCGCCCTGGGAGGTTGATCGAGACGGCTGGAAAGGATGCGAAAGGCCGTTTCAGGTTGGGGTTCGACATCACGAGGCAAGAGTGAAGTGATTCTTGCGAGCGGAGGCGTCTCCTGTGGCAACCTGGTGAAAAACGCCGCCATAGACTCCGCGGAACCCTGCACCTCGATGCTAACGCCCGCCGGCGTATTGGCGATGAAGCCGACAAGGTTGCATTCGTTGGCGAGACGGTAGATGAACGGGCGAAAGCCGACGCCCTGGACAATGCCAGTGACGTCGATCGCTTTGCGAACCGCATCAGTTAGGGGCCCTGGGGTCATAGTAGGTAAAAGATGCGCTTCAGATAATACCCGCCGGGACTTCCTGGCTGGCCTTGTGCTGGAGAGCGGAAAGCCAGGCAAGCCATTTGTCAAAACCATCGCCGCTGCGGGAAGAGAGGGCCAGGTATTCAATTTCAGGATGAATTTTGCGCGCGTTTTCGAGAGCGAGCTTGGGATCAAATTCGACGTGAGGAAGAAGATCCGTCTTGGTGAGGATCATTAGCAAAGCGCGATGAAAAATGCCGGGATACTTCAGCGGCTTGTCCTCGCCTTCGGTGACGCTTAAGAGAACGATTTTTGCCGCTTCGCCAAGGTCGTAGCTGGACGGGCAGACCAGGTTGCCTACATTTTCCACCAGCAGTAGTCCGGGGCCGTGGAAGCCAAGTTCGTTTAAATGCCGTTCGACCATGCGCGCATCGAGATGGCAGGTGCCCCCGGTGACGATTTGCCGCACGGGAAAGCCGTAGCGCATGAGGCGCCGGGCGTCATTATCTGTTTGCAGATCTCCAGTGAGAACCGCAACCCGCGTGTCCGGCGCAAAGCTGCCCAGAGTTTTTTCGAGTAACGCAGTTTTTCCCGAACCTGGCGAGCTGATGAAATTCACGCAGAGAATGCTTTGGTCGCGGTAGCGCTGACGCAACTCCGCGGCCAGCCGGTCATTTTCGCTGAGGACTTTCTTCTCTACGACTTCTCGCATGGCTCCTCCAACTCCAGGTAAGCAATATCAAGTTCCGTGCCGCTGATAAAGGTGCTCCGGGTCTCGCCGCACTTGGGGCACGTCAATTCCAATTCTTGCACGACAAATTCCTCACCGCATGCGAGGCATTTCTGACGGCGGGGGCACCACTCAATTTCAAGGCGCATGTGTTCAAGCGGAGTTTCTCGAGTCAGGGCCTCGAATGCAAAAGCGAGGGCATCGCGATCCACATTCGAAAGCTCTCCAATGCGCACGCCTACGGCGGTGAAGCGGGCTTCCGGGCGGCGGAGCGCTTCGGCCTCAATCGATTGGATGATGGAAGAAGCGATGCCGATCTCGTGCAACGGGCCTCCTTAACAAATACGCGGCAACTGGTCACCTGACAGCATATCCACGATGCGCGTGGTGCCAAACGGCGTGCGCACCACCACCATGCGCGGATGTTCGGAGGTCACGCGGCCAATGATGCAAGCGTCTTTTCCAAGCGGATGATTCTGCAACGCGCGCAAGGCCCTTTCTGCGGATCCGGGCGCGACAATGGCCACCAACTTCCCTTCGTTTGCAACATAAAGCGGATCGAGGCCCAGCATTTCGCAGGCACCACGCACCTCTTCGCGAACGGGAATGGACGTTTCCACCAATTCCATACCCACGCCAGAACTTGCGGCAATTTCGTTCAGGGTGCTGGACAGGCCGCCGCGGGTGGGATCGCGGAGGCAGCGGACTTCGTGGGTTGCGTCGAGCAAGCTGGCTACAAGCGTGTGCAATGGCGCAGAATCGCTCTGCACAGCCGTTTCGAACTGAATTCCTTCGCGCTCCGCCAAAATTGCGATGCCGTGATCGCCGAGCATCCCGCTCACCAGAATGGCGTCGCCGGGCTGAGCTTGTGCCGCGGATAAAGTGATGCCTTCGCGGATCAGGCCGATGCCAGTGGTAGTGATGAAAATGCCGTCGGCACTTCCCTTCTCCACAACTTTGGTGTCGCCAGTCACGATTTGCACGCCGGCTTTTAGGGATGCTTCTCGCATGGAAGCCACGACGCGGCGGAGGATATCGATCGGCAGTCCTTCTTCCAGGATGAATGCTGCGCTTAACCACAAGGGTTCCGCACCGCCCATGGCTAAATCGTTGATGGTGCCATGCACAGCCAGGGAACCAATGTCGCCACCGTGAAAAATCAGCGGCTTGACGACAAAAGAATCCGTGGTGAACGCCAGGCGCGCGCCATGCAAAGTGACGATGGCCTGATCTTCTAGCCGATTCAGGACGGGATTGCCGAAGGCGGGGAGAAAAACCTCTTGCAGCAAGTCTGCGCTGAGTTTTCCCCCGCTGCCATGACCTAAGAGGATGCGCTCGCCTGCGGGAAGCGGGACAGGGCAGGAGAAAGCTGCAAGGTCTTCTGTCTGGTCGTTATTCACAACTTCAGAGTGTAACGAGGTGGCGGCGGTATTGGTAGTACGCAGCACAGGCACCTTCCGAAGAAACCATCGGCGCGCCCAGCGGCTTTTCAGGTGTGCAGCGCGTGCCAAATGCGGTGCAATCCGTGGGTTTCTTCAAGCCGAGCAACACTTCCGCGCTGATGCATTCGCTCGGCTCTTCCGCACAAACGTCTGCCAGATCAAAGCGTTTTTCAGCATCGAAGGCAGCAAACCTCTCCCTCAACTGCAGGCCACTTTCGGGAATCGAACCAATGCCGCGCCATTTCCGGTCAGAAACTTCAAAGACAAGAGCAATGGCTTTCTGAGCAGGCAGGTTGCCTTCATACTGCACGGAGCGCGAGTACTGATTTTCGACTTCGGCGCGACCCTCTTCTAGCTGAACCACAAGCAAGTGAATCGCTTCCAAAAGGTCAATCGGTTCAAATCCGCCGACGACAATGGGGACATGAAATTCGCGGGCCAAATCTTCGTAGTCGCACATGCCGACGACGGTGCAAACGTGGCCGGGCGCTATGAAGCCCTGTACGCGATTCTTGGGCGAGTTCAAAAGCGTGCGGATCGCTGGCGGAACCAGTACATGGGAAACGAGCAGGCTGAAATTGGCCAGTTGGAGGCGTTCGGCCTGCAACACGGCCATGGCGTGTGCTGGAGCCGTCGTCTCGAAGCCGATCGCAAAGAAAACGACGTGACGTTCCGGATGCGTGCGCGCCAATTGCACCGCGTCGGTGGGAGAGTACACGACGCGGACGTCGCCGCCCTCCGCTTTCACATGGAATAAATCGGTTTCGGAGCCTGGTACACGGAGCATGTCTCCATAGGAAACCAGGGTGACTTCAGGAAGGCGGGCCAAGGCAATCGCGCGATCGATCATTTCCAAGGGGGTTACGCACACCGGGCATCCCGGCCCGTGCACGAGTTGCACGCTTTCGCCGAGGAGGTCATCAATTCCGTAGCGCATCAACGTGTGGGTCTGCCCGCCGCAAATTTCCATCAGCACCCACGGCCGCGTGGAGCGCTGCCGAATTTTCGCGGCCAGCCCGTGCGCAATCTTAACGTCACGATACTCGTCCAGGTATTTCATGATGGAGTGTGATCCACGCCACCCGGGGCAAGCTCTTCGGCGAGTACGCCCATGCTCTCGAGAAGGGCGTAGGTGCGTTCGGCTTCGTCTTTGTCCACGACGCTGATGGCGAATCCAACGTGAACCATGACGTAGTCGCCGACAATTACTTCGGGCACAAAGTCGAGGCAAGCCTGGCGGGTGATGCCGCCAAATTGGACGCGCCCAAAGCGCACGCCGTCCTGCACATCGATTTGTGAGACCTTACCGGGAATCGCGAGACACATGGAGTTACTCCCAAACCCAAGGCATTGAGAATACAGTTTCTACCCGTCGAAAGAAAGTTTTGCAGGGCGCTCTGCAACCCCGGTCGGTCAAAGTGGCCATGGGCGGTGAGGGCTTCCGCGAATGCCTATTGACACCTTGGCAGCACCAAGAGGGAATGCTACGCAGAGCGAAAACTCAATTACTGCGAACTTCTTTTGTCCGCAGAAACTCGCCAAACGCCACATCTTCCGCGGCGATATGCTGCAACAGCCATTCGCGCAATTGCTGCACAAGCTGGAGGCTGGGGGAGTCTTCCCCGCGCAACACGCTATCCCGGATTTCGCGGACCTTTTTCATTAATTGGGTGTGCGCTTCCAGGTGCGCTTCATAGTTGGGATAGCTGTGCAGGCGCATAACTAGTTGCTCCGAGAGGAAATGCATGTCGGAGAACTCGATGAACTGTTCCAGGATGTAGCGAGCGGGTGAAAAGTCGCCGCCCTTTTGCAGCGATTCGGCGAGTGAATCGAGCATTTGCATTTGCAGATCATGCTCAGTGTCGATAGTTGTTTCGCCGATTTTCACCGGCGGGTCATGCAGGGTTTCGTTCATTTCTGCCTCGATAACAAAGCGAAGATGAGCTTCCGTCGTTGCCGATAAATCGCGGGGGAGCTGATCTGAGCTTAAGCCCCCGTGCCGGGCCAGGCAAGACCTTCTCGGGCAAACCAAGGGCATTAAGGAGGTAAAGGGGGCAGGCGAATGGCCATTCCGACCTCACAAGCAGAGCTTTCGACGTACAAGAAAAGAAAAACAGTTAGCCGGACTAAGGGAACGTCATGTAGAAATGACCTGTGTGAATGCACCCAACAGATGCTGAGTTTTTCATAGGTCGTGAGGCTTTACCCGCAGATGGCTTGTTTCCATTCGCTTCCGGACCCAACTACTCCCCACTGGTCTGCCCAAGTTTGAACCTCCCTGCCTGGGTGTATGATTCATTCCTGTTGGCTACGTGGTGGCATTTGGTGACAGGACATCACAGGATGAAAAAGGTGGATTGACGTGAATCGTGCACTCATCCTTGCATGCGGAAATTCCCTTCGGGGGGATGACGCGGTGGCGTTGCATGTCGCGCGGGAACTGCGGGCAGGATTGTGCGAGCCTGAAACGGAGGTCCAAGCTTCGACGCAGTGGGAGCCGGAACAGGCCGAATCGATCAGCGAGTCGGAGGTAGTAATTTTCGTGGACGCTTCGACCGTTCTCCCCACAGGGGCAGTACAGTGCAGCCGAGTCTCAGCCAAGCCCGCGGAACCAAGCAGCTTTTCTCATAGCTGCAGCCCCGAAGGCCTGCTTGCCCTCGCCAAGCAACTCTACGGCGTTGCGCCTGCAAACGCATTCCTCGTTGCAATTGGCGCGAAATCATTCGAGTTTTCTGAGGAGCTTTCGGAAGCCGTGAAGCTGGCCATCCCAGAAGCGCTGGCACAGATCAAGGCGATACTTTCGGGAGTCTCTCTGCCATCCGAAGAACCTGAAGCGTAGCCTCCAAGTTCCTGACACATTTCAGGCACGGTTTCGTGCAATACGTGGCGCATGCTGCGTTTTCCGTTTTTCGGGCGGCGGTCATTCCGCCTGCACGGTTCATTGTGTTAAGGTCACTCTTCTCCCATGTTCTCTCAACGGACCAGCTGGCCGCTCACACCCAACCGTCACGCGCAAACACTGGAAGAACTTCGTGCAGCAGGAACGCCGATCCTTGATTTGACCGCTTCCAACCCCACGACCTGCGGCTTCCAGTACGATGCTGCCGCCATTCTCGAAGCTTTTCGCAAGCCCGAAGCACTCGTCTACGATCCACAACCTCGTGGACTGCTGCTCGCGCGTGAGGCCGTTTCCCATTACTACCAGCAGGACCATCAGGCGGTTGTGAATCCTGAGTCCATCGTTCTGACAACCAGCACCAGCGAAGCTTATTCCTATGTATTCCGGCTGCTCTGCAATGCGCACGATGAAATCCTCGTTCCCAAACCCAGCTACCCCTTGTTCGAATTTCTTGCGGATTTGGAGGATGTCACGCTGGTTCCCTATGCGCTGGAATATGCCCATGGATGGTTCATCGATTTTCATAGGGTGATGCGCGCGCTTACGCCACGCACGCGGGCGATTCTGCTGGTCAATCCCAATAATCCGACAGGATCTTATCTGCAAGCCGAGGAAGTGCATCGCCTTAATGATCTCTGCCGCGAGCGCAATCTTTCGTTGGTCGTTGATGAAGTGTTTCTCGACTTCCCCTTTGCGGGGACGCCGCGCGCGACGTTTGCCGCCAATCAGGAGTCGCTCACATTCTCGCTCAGCGGCCTCTCGAAAATCGCGGCGTTGCCGCAGATGAAGGTCGCCTGGGTGGTTACTACCGGCCCCGAGCAGCTTGTGCATGCTGCGCTCGAGCGCGTGGAAGTTATTGCGGATACCTACTTATCGCTGAATGCACCTACACAATGGGCCTTCCCTACGCTATTGGAGCTGCGCTGCTCACTGCGGCCACAGATTCTGCAGCGCGTGCAAGAAAATCGCGCGCAGTTGCAGGCGCATGTATCACAACATTCTTCTTGGGAACTGCTCGATGCTGATGGCGGGTGGTACGCAGTGCTGCGGATTCCTGCGGGGCTTTCAGATGAAGAGTTCGCCATCGAAATTCTGCGGACGCATCACGTCCTCGTTCATCCGGGCCATTTCTATGATTTTGGCAGGGGTGACTTCCTTGTGGTCAGCCTGATCACGCCACGGGATGCCTTTGCAGAAGGAATCTCCCGGCTTATCCAGCGCTAGCAGCCGCGCGCGGCACCAGAACAGACAAACGGGTCGCATTAAATGTGACGTTAGTCACATCTTACCGTGATGCTTGTCATGCCCATCGCGTGAGTTTTGCGGTTAAATCATCATCGTTCATCACACTTTCCCTCGCTCCTCTTGGGCCTAGTTGATGTTCTTTCAATTCCTGAAGGGGATTCTCTCCACCGGCACATGCCCGACTTGATTGCACAATCAGTGCGTAGGAAATCGCGAGATTGGTTGGGGATTTCTGTTACGGGGCACCCGCATGGCTGAATTCAAAGACTCTGCGCATTTGATTAGGCTGGCGGCAGTCTTCCTGCTCGGTTTGGTCCTTTTTCTTGTCCTCCGTTCTGCGACTATTCCTAAAAGCTATGGCAGATACGGCCCGTTTCGTGGGGATGCCTTGGCAGAGATTAGTGCGCGGCCCGTGGCGTTTGCAGGGCACGAGACCTGCGAGACGTGTCACTCCGATGAAGCTGCCGTGAAGGCGAGCGGCGTTCATAAGTCCGTTAACTGCGAGTCCTGCCACGGCCCACTGGCGAAACATGCGGATGATCCGGGGAACATCAAGCCCGTTTTGCCGGAAGTGGCAAAGCTTTGCATTCGGTGCCATTCGGAGAATATCGCAAAGCCGAGTGGCTTCCCGCAGGTGAACGCAAAAGAACATTCCGGAGGGCAGGCTTGCGACACGTGCCACAAACCACATAGCCCCGCATTTGACGCGGGAGGCAAGAAATGAAATTGAACCGCCGTCAAATCCTGCTTCTACTTCCGGCTGCGGCCGTGGCTTGGGAGTATGTGCTTGCCGGCACTCCGGATGGATCACCCAACTACAAGCTGAGCGAGCACTGGTGGGGCATGCTGATTGACATCACCAAATGCATAGGGTGCGGAAGTTGCGTACGCGCCTGCGCCATGGAGAACGATGTCCCAGAGGGTTATTTCCGGACGTGGGTGGAGCGCTACCACGTTTCAGACTGGCATATCGAGACTCCTGAGGTGGATTCCCCCAACGGAGGAATGGATGGCTTCCCTCCGGGCAAAACGGAGGGTGGCAAGAATTTCTTCGTGCCGAAGATGTGCAACCATTGTGTGGACTCACCCTGTTCCCAGGTCTGCCCGGTAGGAGCCACCTTTCATACACCGGATGGCGTGGTGCTGGTCGATTACGACTATTGCCTGGGCTGCCGGTATTGCATACAGGCTTGCCCTTACGGCTGCCGGTTTTTCCATCCCAAGAAACATACTGCCGACAAATGCACGCTCTGCTATCACAGGATCTCCAAGGGCTTGACCACTGCGTGTTGCGAAGCTTGTCCCACGGGCGCGCGGCAATTGGCAGATTTGAAGAACCCAAACGATCCCATTCATGCGTTCCTGAAAACACACACAGTGCAAGTTTTGAAGCCGCATCTCGCCACTGGTTCAAAGCTGTTCTACAACAACCTCGACGGTTCGGTCCGGTAAGGGAGAAGGAGTTATGGAAGGATTCATGTATCCCAATGAGGTGGAGCTCCAATGGAGCATCCTCATTGTTCTTTACCCTTTTCTTACCGGGTTGGTTGCCGGAGCGTTTATCCTGGCATCTCTTGAGCGTGTGTTTCGTGTAGAGGAAGTGAAACCGACCTACCGGCTAGCCCTGCTGACGGCGCTGGCTTTCCTTATCGTGGCCCCGCTTCCGCTGCAGCTTCACCTGGGCCATCCCGAACGGTCGCTGGAGATGTACCTGACGCCGCATCGGGCATCGGCGATGGCTATGTTTGGATTTGTCTACCTGTGGTATCTGATGGCCGTGCTGGTGGTGGAGATTTGGCTTGATTACCGCCGCGACATCGTACGGCTGGCCCAAACAAGCACTGGCGCGAAAAGACTCCTTTACCGCGCACTGACTCTTGGCTCGTATAACGTCAGTCCCGGTGCGCTACGAATCGATGACCGCGTGGGATGGATCATCACCTTGATCGGCATACCATCCGCGTTTCTACTGCACGGATACGTGGGCTTTATTTTCGGTTCGGTGAAGGCAAACCCCTGGTGGTCCACTCCGCTGATGCCCGTTGTGTTTCTTTTCTCTGCGATGGTTTCGGGCATTGCGCTGGTGCTATTGATGTACATGGCCACTAGCGCGATGCGCCGCGTCACCATTGACATGCGCTGCCTGGACACTATCGCCAAATATCTCTTCTACACATTTGTGATTGATTTCTCTCTGGAAATGCTGGACCTCATTCATCGCATCTACGAAGCCGACGAATCTTTCCGCAGCCTGGATTTCATGGTGCACTCCCGGTTGTTCTTCTCGCAGATCCTGATTCAGATCATTCTGGGAACGTTAACGCCGCTGGCGTTGCTTAGCTTGTCTCAACTCTTCACCTTTTCAGTGGCTGTGCGGCGGCGAATTTATGCAGCCTCCGCGGTTTTGACGGTTATCGGAATATTTGCCATGCGCTGGAATGTGGTGATCGGCGGACAGCTTTTTTCGAAGAGCTTTCTAGGATACACGACCTATAAAATAGCGTTTGTGACGCGAGAGGGATTGGTTCCCGCGGTGGCCCTGATGATCCTGCCCTTTGTGATCCTTTTTGTGTTGATCAAGATCCTGCCACCCTGGCAGGCAGAGAGTTCAGTTGTCGCAGAGGCGCACGGCGACGACTGAGATTCCCTACTTCTCAGCGAAGCGAACCCTTGAAGATCCTTGCTTGCCTCCTCGAAGCTCAGCTTCTACCATGAATCCGAACATCCACTAATGAAAGCCCCGTGGTCATCTGGAAATCGAGGCTTCCATCAGAGCTTTATACAAAGGCAAACTATGAAACGCACATTTCTTGCGCTCGCAATTTTCCTGCTGGCCATCGGAGCATTTGCACAGGCGCCGGCGGTGATTTCGCCTGAAGTTCATTCTGATAATCGCGTTACTTTTCGATTTCGGGATCCGAACGCCAAGGAAGTTTCCATTTCGATCGAAGGCAGCGCCAATCCGCTGCCCATGCAGAAAGACGATCAGGGTGTGTGGAGCGTTACCACTGATGCTCTCCCTCCCGACTATTACGGCTACTCGATTAAAGCCGACGGCGTGACGCTGCTTGATCCGTCCAATTATTTAGTAAAACCAAACCTCCTTTATCGGGCGAGCGAAGTGCACGTCCCGGGACCAGCAACTCTTTCCTGGGAAGTTGGCGCCGTGCCTCATGGCGTGATTCATCATCATTTCTACAAGTCTGGTGTCGTGGGCGACGACCGCGATTTTTTCGTGTACACGCCGCCCGGTTATGATCCCCGCGGGAAGCAAGCTTATCCCGTTCTCTACCTCTTGCACGGATTCAGCGATGATGCGAGCGGGTGGACGGCTGTTGGGCGCGCCAACGTGATTCTGGACAATTTGATCGCGCAGGGCAAAGCCAAGCCCATGCTAGTAGTGATGCCGCTGGGGTACGGCGCACTGGAGGTTCTTTCTGAAGGGCCCGGCGACCCTGCCGTCCACAGGCGAAACCTCGACAAATTTCGCGAGGCGCTGCTGACGGAAGTTATCCCGCAAGTGGAAATGTCTTATCGCGTCAATAAGCACCGAAATTCTCGTGCCATCGCGGGCCTCTCCATGGGCGGCCACGAATCTTTATTTACCGGCTTAAATACTTTGGACAAGTTCGCATGGGTTGGCGCGTTTAGCTCTGGAAGCATCGATAAACCGTACGATAAGGAGTTCCCATTACTGGACTCGAAGGCCAACCAGCAACTGCACTTGCTCTGGATTGCATGCGGAACCGAAGACCATTTGATCGGTGCCAATCGAGAGTTTCGCGCATGGCTGACGTCCAAAGGGATTCAGCACCTGGATATCGAGACTCCAGGCAGGCATGCCTGGATGGTTTGGCGTCGCAATTTAACAGAGTTTGCTCCGCTGCTCTTTCGCTGATTCCACTCGGCATTAAGTTCTACCAGTGACTGGGAAGAGCGCTGTGCGTTAGCTCGTGGGTGATTCCTGTCGGGGAATTACGGCCTCCCACATGGACCGCGTTCCTGTTTCCCCTGCTGCCGGCTGTAACCCCGCGGACGCGAACTCTTCGCTGGTTCGTAGGCTTTTCGGAAGGGAGCGCAACCTCCAGACCTCGTAAATTGCCGGATAGACCAGCAATTCCAAAACGAAGGAGGTGAAAATCCCACCGACCATGGGTGCCGCGATTCGTTTCATAACGTCGGAGCCCGCTCCCGTGGCCCACATGATGGGGAACAGGCCAACGCAGGTGACGGCAAAGGTCATGAACTTCGGACGAAGTCGTTTTGCGGCACCATGAACAATCGCTTCGCGCAGTTGGCCGAGGCTCTGCAAGCGTCCTTCGCGCTTGGCATCCTCGTAGGCCAGATCGAGGTATAGCAGCATGAACACACCGGTTTCCGCGTCAATCCCCATCAGAGCAATCAATCCAACCCATACGGCAATGCTCATGTTGTAGCCAGCCAGGTAGAGGAACCAGATTGCCCCAACAGCAGAGAAGGGTACGGCTAGCAGAACGATGATGGTTTTGGGAAAAGACCGGGTGTTCATATAGAGAAGCAAGCAGATCAAGAAGAGAGTGATCGGCACCACAAGCTTCAAGCGCTCCCTTACACGCTGCATCACTTCATACTGGCCGCTCCAGGAGATGGAGTAACCTGTGGGAAGTTTCAAGTGGTCGCGCAACACTTGATTCGCTTCGCTTACGTAGCTGCCCGGATCACGGCCAGCTACGTCCACATAGACGTAGCCAGTGAGCAAGCCGTTTTCATTGCGGATCATTGACGGACCGCTGGCGACATTGATTTGCGCCAGATCGCTTAGCGGCACTTGCCGTTGATTCCCAGTGGGAACCGGGATTCGCGCCAGCGCCCCAAGGTCGCTACGGAAATCGCGCTGGTAGCGGACGTTTACGCGGTAGCGCTCCTGCCCCAGCACGACGGTACTGATGTTGTCGCCGCCAATCGCGTTCTCTACCACTCTTTGCGCATCTTCGACGCTGATGCCATAGCGCGCAAGCCGTTCGCGATCCCATTGCAGATCCAGGAAGTGGCCCTCGGCTGTGCGCTCTGCCAGCACCGTGCGCGTGCCTTTCACTGGACCGAGCAGCGCTTCGATTTCACCGCCAATTTCTTGAATCTTTTGCAGGTCTGCTCCAGCAATCTTCAGGCCGACCGGCGTGCGAATGCCGGTGGTCAGCATATCGATGCGGCCGCGTGATGGGCATCGTCCACGCATTGTTGACTCCCGGAATCTTCAGCGCCGCGTTCATCTGGCTGACCAATTCTTCGGTGGAAATCGTGTCGGGAGTAAGGTGGCGCAGGACGCGTTTAGCCCACTCCGGCGCCCAGGAGGAGTACCAGGTATCTACATGCCGCCACTGCTGCGCGCGGCTTCAGGATAATGACCGTTTCGAGCATGGAGAGGGGCGCAGGATCGGTGGCAGTTTCCGCACGGCCTGCTTTGCCAAGCACGCGATCCACTTCCGGGAATTGGCGAAGGATGCGGTCGCTGACCTGAAGCAATTGCTCGGCTTGGCTGATGGAGACGCCCGGCAAAGTCGTGGGCATGTACAGGATTGCGCCTTCGTCCAGCGGGGGCATGGACTCCGATCCCAAGTGGAGGAACACCGGTATAGTGACGATCACCATAGCCGCGGCTGCGCCGATGACCAGCCACTTCCAGCGTAACGTCCAGCGGACCACCGGCTCGTATACAGCGCATCAGACTTCGGCTGATGGGATGCTTCTCCTCGGATCTCACTTTCCCGATCAGCAAAGCGTTTGCAACCCGGCAAAGCCACGTCGGCCGGAAATTGAAGCGCTCAACGCGGGTCAGCAGCAGGCGCAGGGCAGGATCCAGAGTAATTGCCAGGAGTGCGGCAACCACCATGGTGAGGGTTTTGGTGTAATGCCAGCGGCCGGAACATCCTGCCTTCCTCGGCTTGCAGCGTCAGTACAGGAAGGAAAGAGACAGCGATCACCAGAAGTGCAAAGAACGTGGGTCCTGCAACTTCCTTGATGGCGGCGACAACGACATCCCGGCTGTCGCCCTGGCGGCCCGATCTTTTCCCAAAGCTCGAGCTTCTTGTGGGTTTGTTCGACGACCACGATAGAAGCGTCGACCAGCTCGCTGAATGCAATGGCCACCCCGGCCAGCGACATGATATTTGCGCTGATGCCCATCATGCGGAACGGAATAAACGCCAGCAACACCGCTACGGGCATGGTCACGATAGGAATTGCGGCGCTGGGGAAGTGCCACAGAAAAACCAGGATAATCAGCACAATTGTGACGACGACTTCAATGATGGTGGTTTTCACCGTGCCGATGGTGTTGTGAATCAGCTCTGAGCGGTCGTAGACAGGGACCAGCTTGACGCCCGCCGGGAACCCAGGTTGAAGGTCATTGATCTTCGCTTTCACTCGGTCAATAACGTCCAGCGCGTTTTCGCCGCTGCGCATGACAACGATGCCAGACACTACTTCGCCAGTGCCATCGAGATCGGCAAGGCCGCGCCGCAGGTCGGGTCCCATCACCACCTGGCCGACGTCTTTGATGCGGATTTGCGAGCCACTTTCGCTGACATTTAGCGGAATGTTCTCAAAATCCTCGAGCGTGCGAGCGTAACCCCGGCCACGCACCATGTATTCGGTGCCGCCAAACTCCAGCAATCGACCACTTGATTCGTTGTTGCCGCCTCGCACCGCCTCGACAACGCGGCTAACCGGAATGCCATAGGCCCGCAACCGGTTCGGGTCCAAATTCACCTGATATTGGCGCGTGTAGCCGCCGATTGGCGCTACTTCAGCCACACCCGGCACGGAGCGCAAGTAATAGCGCAAATACCAGTCTTGATATGAACGAAGATCGGCCAGACTGTGCTTTCCGGAGGTATCCACCAGAGCGTACTGAAACACCCAGCCGAGAGCGGTGGCATCCGGGCCCAGCTCAGTTTTAACGCCCTCAGGCAACTGCGGGGCAACGCTGGAGAGATACTCCACAATTCGCGAACGCGCCCAGTACAAATCCGTGCCGTCTTCGAAGATGACGTAGACGTAGGAATAGCCGAAATCGGAGAATCCGCGAACGGTCTTGACCTTTGGCGCACCCAGCATCGCCGTGACGATGGGATAAGTGACCTGGTCCTCGACAAGGTCCGGGCTGCGGTCCCAATGGGAATAGATGATGACTTGCGTGTCGCTGAGGTCGGGTGTGGCATCAAGCGGCATAGTGACCATCGCCCACCACCCGGCGATGCAGGCGATGGCGATGGAAGCCAACACAGCGAGCTTGTGCGCCACGGAGAACTCGATGATTTTTTGAATCATCGTTATCTCCCGGACGCTTGCTTGGAGGTTGTGTCCGCAGACTTGTTCTGGAATTTCTCTTTACATTTCGCAGAGCAGAAATAGTAAGTAACGCCCTGGGAGGTGAGAGTATTTCCGGATTTTGCCGCACTGGCCGGATCCACCGGCATGCCGCAGCTGGGATCAATCACCTTTTTTGCCGCCGCCATGTGTTGAAGCATTCCAGCCGGCTTGTCCGTGGGGCGGGCTGGCGTTGGCATCGAAGCCGGAGTTTTCAGGCGGCTTTCAGAGTCCACCAGGAAAGTTGCCGCTACGACCACACGCTCACCCGGCTGAATCCCCTTGCGGATTTCTGCCTGATCGCCAAAACGCCATCCAGTTTCGACCTCGCGAGGCTCGAAGATGCCTTCGCTTCGTTCAACATAGACGCGCGTACGCGCTCCGGAATCAACCAAAGCATCCACAGGAACGGTGATCCCGGCTGGGAGGCGCACAGGCAACTCTACATCAACCAGCATTTCCGGCCGTAATGTGAAATTGGGATTCTCAACTTCCAGCCGCAACTTGACCGTTCCACCGCCGGCTTCCGATTGGGGCAGGCTGTCAGTAATACTCGCGGCCAGTTCGTGACCTTCACCACTCAGCGTAATTTTGGCCATTCCGCCTGGGTGCAGGCTTGCAGCTTCCTGTTCATCAACCTCCGCCACCACCCACACCTGCTTCAGATCCGCGATGCGGTAGAGCTCCATGTCGTGCTCGAAATGCTGTCCCGACGTAATGTTTCGCGCCAGAATGAATCCGTCCGCCGGCGCTACCACATCAACGTTTTCGGGTAACTGGCGACTATCCGCAATCCGCTTGATCTGCACTTCACTCATGCCCAGATTCCTGAGGCGATCGGTATATCCCTGAAGACTGCTTACTCCTTGCTTGGACACAGCACCGGGATATGCCACGGTGCGATTCCCGTCGGTGCCCACAGAGCCCGGCACACGTTCAGAGGCAGCCAGGAATCCGGAAGCTACCGATAAAAAGTCAGGCGAATAGAGAGTCGCCAGCTTTTGATCCTTCTTGACTCGAGTCCCCACTGAATCGTCGTGAGTCTCTTGAACAAATCCATCCACACCGGAGTTGATTTTGTAAATGCGTGTGTCCTCGGGAACTACGCGTCCCACCACGCGGATCGAGCGGGCCGCGCTGCTTTTCTCGACGGAGGCGACTCGTATGCCCAATAGTTTTTGCGTTGGACCATCAATATTCACCGCCCCTGGAGACAGTTGCGCTGCAGCTAAATTTGCGGGCGACTTACCGGCGTCCTCGGCATACACGGCTACTAGTTCCATTCCGCAGTCCGGAGCTATGCCAGGCTTGTCGGATTTGTAGCTAGGATGCATCGGGTCGACGTAGTAGAGCACATGACGCGCTGCCGTGCTGCTCGTCTGCGATTGGGAATGGTGGCGTCCGAGCACGTACGACCCCGCCATCGCCGCGAGCACTGCAATCACCAATACCATTCGGCGCTTTTGGCTCATCTCATGCTCCATTTCTGGCCACCTCAAAGCAGCTCTTTCTTGCGGTGTTCAGAGTAAATGCCTCAGCAAGCGCTGTGCCTTTCCCGACTGGCTACAAGAATCGTAAGCAACAAGGCTTCGCGCTCTCGGACTCCATGAAGTCCGTGCGCATTTGCACCGCTCCCGCATTTACGCGCGCACGGCTACCATCGCAGCTGAAATTGACTGCTGACAGGATAGGACACGGGGAGTGATTATCCTTGCTCTGCCGCAAACTCAGGTTCGGGATGCGCAACGCACTGGCAATTCACGTTCGCACCCAAGCTGTTTTTTTTCTATCGCTTACGTCGGCTTCATTTCGCCGCCCTCGTCGTTAGCGGTTCCACTGCGCCTCGCTCTCAGCCAGCTCTCCAGGAGGCCAGCAGCGAACTCGTACCGTGGCGGACTGGAAGAAACACCTCTCGCAATCGAACAACGCCAGCTCACGAACCAATACCTGCTGCTCATCTCTCGCTTGATCATTCGGCAACAAACTTCCACCGAATGGTAAATTGATCGCATCCACTGACGCGGCTGCCCTTCCTTTGCGCTTACCGCCGTCAGATCGCGCGATGCTCGCTCTCGGTGATTACGACTTGTCTCTCGCAGCAGCCTTAGCCGCCGCTTTACGCGCACGGGCCCTCTGCTGGACTTGTCGTTGTTGATCGGGCGTCAGCACGTTGAAGATCTCACCATATTCTATGCGGGTGAACCCGGAAAGCATGGCATCCTTTTGGTCTGCGGTTAATTTCTCGGCTTTTATTACCGCTTCCTTACGTGAGTTCAACTCTTGATGAATCTTGTAGATTTCTGCTTTTTGTTCATCGGTGTACTGCAACCCCGCAAAATCGTCCGCCGGGAGAGAGGCTTTTTTCTGCTGAGTCTCTGGAGAGTCCGCCTTCCGACTCAGTACCGCACTCGGCGAACTGCTCTGCGCGCGGCTCAGTCCTGCCGCCGTACACAGAAAGAATAACCCCGCCGCAATGGCCACTAGTTTCCAAAATCGGTTCTGGTTCATAAGCTCCCTCTAGAACAAAATGCGTTTGTTTTCGTTCGCCGCTTCATCTCAACACCTCGAGTCACGCGATGTCGCTCGGGAAAACCGCAGTCGCGCAGCAGGGACGCGTTCCAGCACTCCTCGCGTTTCTTGAAAAAAGAGCGCATCCGAACAACTCCGCGAGCTCTCACGGACGCAATTGACCCTGCGGCGACATTGTGGTCGGGGCGCTGTTCGTGGCCATGCGTCGACGTGATATTGCTCCCTTCCGCTGGTCTGGCGAGGTGGCGGCACTAGCAAAGGATGGCACGCCCTGACGCACAAATAGCGCAGGTTGAGCGGACAAGCCTAAATACTGCAGATTGAACTCCGCTGACACGCTCTTGCAGGCAGCCTCGATTTCCTCACTAAGCCGTTCCTGCTTAAGCTTGTCCGTGATTTCCGGCAACACGGATTCAAAGGTGGCGATGCGTTTCGAGACCAACTTCAGAATCACCAGCCTGGTGAAGGATTCGATCACTGGCGTAACCTCCCCAGGCTGCAAGTCGAACACCTTGGCTTGATCCTCCGGCATGCTGTTGCGACGTGCCATGGTTAATCTTGTCGGGGGGACAGGTTGCGCGATCCCGAGATCCTTGTAGGCCTGCGCCTCTAGCTGGTCGAAATCGTAGCCGACAACCGCCAGATTTCGCAGAGCATCAGCCTCGGTTTTCACTAATGCAGGGTTCAAGCGCATGCCATTGCGCATGAGTCCTGATGCAGGGAAAGACAATCGCAAAGCTTCGCCTTCCTCAAATTCGGACAGATGATTGGCATAGTATCGCTGAAGCTCGTCCAATGGAGCATTTGCAGCAGCTTCTTCTATCTGGCCGTAAAAGGCCTTGGCCAGCACCTCGATGCGGGCGAAGCCTGTTCGCTTCATCAACTCTGCGGCGACCGCAGGGGTCGTTTCTAACTTGCGGTCCTCAGCCAATCGTGATGCCGCGAGGATTCGCACATAGTTGACGGCAAGCTGATTGTGAGACGTTTGACGGGAGGTTTCCGCCAGCCGTGCCACGATTTGGTCCATCTGCTCACGGGTAATCACCGAAGTGCAATCCTGGCCCTCCGATCGTTTTGCTCGTTCGCAGACTCCCTTTAGTGTCACGACTGGTGTATCGGGGGGTAGCGCTTCGGGAGCCGGGGCCTGCTCAACGGCTGGTGTGGAGCCAGGAACCATTTTTCGATGCATGTTCGCCGTCGCTGGGTTCACAACGGATCCGCTGCCGCTGGAATTTTGCGCGTTTGCCAGCACGGCAGACGCCAGGATAGCCACAGACACACCGACTACAAGACTCATCCTCCGCATCTGGCTCATCCTCACTCCTTTGCTGGGCTCTGAATCAATGAAACACGATTGAGTCAGCCATAGCAACACCTGCCCGCAGCACCCTCGCATTGCGCGTTCGTTCAGCCGGCCGACAACAGTTCGAACCTTCAAGCTCGCGGGATTCCGCTGGCAACTGCCTAGTTCCGGTGCTGAGAAGAGCATTGCGGAATCTTCCGGATGACGAACAATAACTATAAACATGAACGGATTGGAGCGTCTTTGCCCACGCGCAAATGTGAAATTCGTCCTCGAAATCCGCCTGCGCCTCAGACATCGGCGTTTGGAAAATGGGCTCTGTAGAGTCCCAGACCAGTTGGATTGACTGAACGGCATCCCACCTTGGGAATCCAGTGTTCGTAGGCTGCTTGGGAGCACTGGACGGCGGGCTATCACGGCAGGTCATCCAATGCCTGGTCGAAGGCACAAATGTGAAGGAGGGGGTCCAGCGGGATTGGATGGAGGCGGGAGGTTTCGCTCGGGTCTGATCTTGTATTGGCATGCTCAGTGCTAAGCACTAGGTTATTGAATCTAAACGAGCTTAGAACCGATAGGAAGTGCTAGATTCACATTGCAGAAGAACACATTTCAATCTAGCAAAGCTGGGCAAGAGCAAGAACCGCATCGCGAAACGAGTGGTAGTTGCGTTTGGATTCCTTTTCTTGTGTGTGCGGCACGAGCGCTGGCCGGGAATCGGCCAAGCCCTATGAATGACAGCGTGGCACGTGGATGAATCCTGCATTTCCAGCTGCATTTGCTAGTGGGTTTATTCAGGAAAGTCCAGCACGACTTTGGCTCCCATCGCAATTCTTCGTTCGATGGAACGCGCTGTCTAGACCTGAAATTGCGAAGAACGCACTCGCTCGACGAGCACGACTGGATTAGAGCAGCCGACCGCGGCGAAGCATGAGCAACCCGGCGATGGCCGCCCCCAAGAGCACTAGGGAACTAGGCTCAGGGACAGCAGCAGCTGGACCTGTTGCCGTGAAAGTTGAAGTAGCGCTCATGTCGCCGAACACTAAATTACCAGCGGAAGTACCATAATCCGTG
>CAWABP010000002.1:0-343030 GCA_963780315.1 Candidatus Acidiferrales bacterium
CCTCGTCTGGGAAATCTGTGGGTAACTGGCGGGCTCAGCGCTGCGGTTCGCTGAGGAATCGGTGGAGTTTGCGGCACGTCGCATCGAGGGAGTGTTGCTCTTCTTCCGAGCCGTTGTGGATCAGTGGGCCGCCGTCGGCATGAACCGCCTCGCGAAGAAGTCGCTGCGCAGTGACTTTTCTCAATGAAGGGGTGTAGTTCAGGTCGCGGATAATTTCTCCACCTAGTATCCAGAGATTGTCTACGTGTCGGCGAATGGTCTTCGAAGAAAGACTGGAGGAGGCCAGATGCTCGATGAATGGCCGGAAGCAAGCAACCAGTTCTTCCCCTGGCGGCAGGTCTTTTTCCAATCCCATCCAGGAGCGCGGCCAGTTGTCCAGATCGCGGCAGTAGGCGGAAACATCGCAGGACGCCGGCGCGGTAGCAGCGCGGTTTACTTTGCCAGTCTTGGCCTTGAAAATTGTCCGTGACATGGAACTGCTCACAATTCTAAACCACTGCCATGGCCATCGGGGATTTGTCTACCAGCACGCCCGCTTTGGCCCCGACCAGAAAAGCATCGAAGTGGACGTCCGACCGCGGGAGGGCTCGGCAGCGGTCTGCTCGGGGTGCCACCAGCCGGCGCCGGGTTACGATCATCTTCCCGAGCGGTGCTTTGAGTTCATTCCGCTGTGGGGCTTTCTGGTTTTCCTGCTCTACCGCATGCGACGCGTGGACTGCCGGAATTGTGGCGTGCTGGTCGAGGAGGTTCCCTGGGGCGATGGTAAGCATCGGTTGAGCAGAGCCTATATGCTGTTTCTGGCCCGCTGGGCGCGGAAGCTCTCCTGGAAGGAAACCGCCGAGGCCTTCCACACTTCCTGGGACCAGGTGTGCGACGCGGTCGAGTATGTGGTCGGCTGGGGCCTGGAGCATCGCACGCTGGAGTCGATCCGCGCCATTGGTGTGGATGAAATCCAGTACGCCAAAGGCCACAAATACCTGACGCTGGTCTACCAGATCGACCAGGGGCTCACCCGCTTGCTGTGGGTCGGCAAGGAACGCACCATCGAATCCTTCCAGGGTTTCTTCACCGTCCTCGGAGAGCAACTCGCAGCGCAGATCGAGTTTGTCTGCTCGGATATGTGGCAGCCGTACCTGGACGTGATCCGCCAGAAATGTTCTCAGGCGCTGCACATCCTCGACCGCTTCCACATCGTCGCCAAGATGAATAAGGCGTTGGATGATGTCCGCGCCGCCGAGTCGCGCAAGATGGCCCAGGACGGCTACCCGCCGCTACTGAAGAAGACGCGCTGGTGCGTGCTCAAGCGCAAAGAAAATCTCACCTCGCAGCAGAAGTTCCGTCTGCGAGATCTGCTCCGCTATAATCTCCAGACCGTCCGTGCCTATCTCCTCAAAGAAGATTTTCAGCAGTTCTGGGAATACAACTCGCCCACCTGGGCCGGCATGTTCCTGGATTTCTGGTGCCAGCAAACCATGCGATCCCGCATCGAGCCGATGAAGAAGATCGCCCGAACGTTGCGTGCTCATCGCGAGCTGCTGCTCAACTATTTCAAAGCCAGAAAGCTAATTTCCAGCGGTGTGGTTGAGGGACTAAACAACAAAGCGAAAGTAACCATGAGAAGATCCTATGGCTTTCGTACCTTTCGCATCCTGGAACTCGCGCTCTATCACTCACTTGGCAAACTACCTGAGCCGGAGCTTACCCATGAATTCTTCTGACGAGTCTATTTATGGGGCTTGTCTTCGCTCTTGGGCTTGGGCGCAGGGGCCGGCTTGGTATGTTCGGCTTTCTGCTGTTGATTGAGCTGCTGTTTCTCCTGATTGTGTTTCTGCTCTTGTTGCTGCAGTTGCTGTTGGTGTTGCTGGTTTAGCTGCTGCTGTTTCTGGAGGAGTTCCTGCTGTTTGCGCTCGTTGTCTTGCTGCTGCTGCAACTGCTGCTGGATTTTTTGCTGTTGCTGGTACTGTTGCTGCTCGAGTTTTTGGCGTTCCTGATCCTGCTTCTGTTGGAGTTGCTCGTTCTGCTGCTGGTGTTTTTGTTCGACTTGAGGATTTTCGACGACGACGGGCCGCGAAGTCGGCGGCCGATCGTTATATGGACGATTATTGGGTTGCTTGCCGCCCCGGTTGTTCTGCGCGCCAGCTTGATTGGGTTGAACGCCTCCGGCGTTTGCGAGGCGGTTGGCATTGTTCTGGCCGGGCTGCTGCGTCGCTTGTGCAGGCTGATTGCTCTGCATCTCTCCTTTATTCACGTGATGCATGGCCGGCGCGGCGCCCGGAGTCGCTGGCGGAGCTATCCTAACAGGTGCCGCGGCCGTGTTGACACGGGCGGGCTGAATCTGACGCGTTTGCGCCAGCGAAATGGGCTGGCCGTGATTTGCCTGGATAGCGGCTTGTTGTTTTTCAAAAGTCGGCGGAGGTGGAGGCGGCGTGGTCTTGGCCACAACTGCTCGGGTCGCGATGGTGGCAGGTGGATGCGTGCGCGATGGGGCACCGGAACCCATTACAGCCTGCTTGGGTGGGGCGATGGAGGGAGCTGAATAGCCAACGGGAGCGGCAGACACTTCTCGCTGGTTCACTGCAACAAGATTGCGCGAAACAGACTGGGCAGAAGTGAAGGCGTGCGGCGACGTGGCGGTGACAGCGCCGGGAACGCCCTGGTTCATATACCGCACGTTGGTGACGTTCACGTTCCTGTTGATGACGGTCGTGTTGTAGTAATTGTTTACGATGGTTTGATTCACCCGAGTGTTGGAGATGTTCACTCTGTTCACATAGGCGCGGCTGACCGCATAGGAAGGCACGAAGACTTCACGCGGCCCCAGCGGGAACCAGCCAACATTCACGCCCGCGGGGAAACCGCCGCCGACTCCAACGCCAATGCCGAAGTGCGGCCCACCTACCCAAGCAACGAGCGCGGGGGCGTAGACCGGACGAACGTAGGCGATGCCGACAACACGCGGCGGCGCGGGTACCCAACCCCAGGCACCGGCCACAAAGACCCAACGGCCATAGTGGAAGGGAGCGAAGCCCCAAGGCGCATCATCAACCCAGGTCCAGCCCCATGGAGCTATGAAGGCCCAATGACCGTAGCGATAGGGGGCCCAGCCGATGATGGTTGTATGAGGAAACCAGACGGTGCCGTATTCGGGAACGGGGCGCCATCCGCCATTGTCATCGAGATCTTCATAGCCGATAACATCGTCGGAGACGTAACGGCGGGCGACGGCGTGATCTTCGTGCAGATCCCGTTCCTCGCACCAGTTATCGAACTCATCGGGAGCGACAACACCTTCGATATCGGCATCCAGAGTGTCGGTGCCCGAGAAGACACCTTGTTCACCTTGGCGAACGGTGTATTCGGAGCCGCCGCCGGTGACTACACCCTGGCCATCGCGAACGGTAACGACGGTAGCATCTCCAGCTTCGTTGACATTCACGCGATAAGTACCAGGGCGAACGATGGAGAAAGCCAGGTTGGGAGTGTCAACTTCAAGCGTTTGGTTGTCGTCGAGGCGGCGTACACGAATACTGACAGTGCCTTCAGTAACGCGAACCTGAATGGTTTCGTCATCCAGATTGAGAAAAGAGAAACCGGTTTCTCCGGCCATACGAAAAGCGGCAGTATCGACGTGCAACTCGGCGCGCGAGTCTTTATCGGTCCAGAGCTTATCGCCGATGGTGACGGGACGATTCAGGACAGCAGCGACCCAATCATCGGTGCCCGCGGGACTGAAGGAGACTTGACCTTCCGCCACGCTGAGCCGCGCAACGCGGCCTGGGGGATCGTCATCTTCGGCAGCGGTAGCACGCTTGGGCGCAAGCAAAGCTAGTGCAAGAATTAATGAGAACAGCGTGAGCAAATACAGTGAACGAGTTTTCATGGTGCCTTTTTCTCTCCTGGAACACTTGCTAAGACTCAACTCCCCGATGTCAGGTTTTTCCGGCGTTAGGACGGACCGTTGATGGGAAGCGTGAATGAGACCCGGTGCTTGATGGCCTGCGACCCGAAGGTTTGCTGGGAGCAACCTCACAGCCCAAATTCCTGACGCTAATATTTGTAACACAGGGAGGGTCAGAGAGTTGTAGGAGCAGTAGGGGCGGGCGCGAAAAGTACATGAGAGAGGGCGGATGAAGAAAGAAGGCCCGTCCTGAGATTCAGGGACGGGCCTTGGAATGGGAGAGCTAATGAGAGCCGAGTCGGTTGAAGCAACTTGGCTCAGCGATGCGGGTGGCCTCCGCCTCCACCACCGCCGTGCGGGGCACTACCGCCACCACCCCCATGAGAGCCACCGCCACCACCGGAAGAACGCGGAGCCGAGTTGCTACGCGGGGCCGAAGAGCCGTGAGGAGGCGCATAGCTTCGCGGAGATGAATAGCTACGCGGAGCTGAATTAGAACGTGGGGCGGAGTAACCGCGGTTGCCGTTGTAAGAAGGCGGAGAGTACGAGCGGTTGCGATAGCCCGCGTTAGGCGGACGATTCGTGGAGTTTCGGGAGACCGAATTGGGCGCTGAACCGGAGCCGGCCCAAGGAGGACGGTTGCCCGAATTGTTGCGAGCCGTCGCCGCGGAATTAGAGGGGCGATTCGAACTGCCGAACCCCTGCGGGGCTCGCCCGGAATCTGTGCTGTTGCCCTGAGCATGCCAGGTGCGCGCGGAAGAATTTGGACGTGCCGTGGAATTCATTGAACCCGACGGCCGGGAACCTTGCCCGCCAACAGAAGGCGGACGATTGGCGGAGAGTTGAGCCTGGCGGTTGGAGTTCATCTGTGAAGAACCTCCGGGAGTGCGTGCGGAATTCAATCCCGAAGTATTGCCGGGCCTAGGACCAGTGCTGTTCATTGTGCGCACGGGCTGATGAGCGGCAGAAGCCGCGGGAGCAGTGCGCGCCATCACGCTGCGATTCTGAATATTGGCAGAGGGAGTGGCGACGCGGCCACGGGAGGCCGAAGATCCGAGATAACTGGAGCGATTCGGCGAAGCGCTGATGTTGTTGGTAACTCTGGCGTTGCGCAGAGAAGCTTCGTTGACATGCATTGTGCCGCGGTTTATGTGCTCGCCGTTCACAAAGGCATTGTGCGAGGCCGTGGAGACGGCGCCTGCGTTGTGAGCGTAGCGATAATTGTTAAAGTTGCGGAAGTTGTTCACGTTGACGTTGCGAATAAACGTGTTATGGATATTCACGTTGCGCCAGTAGGCTCCACCAGCGTGATACCAGGGCCGGAATGGTTCACCCCAACCGAGGGGAAACCAGCCGAAGCCGCCACCGAAGCCAAGGCCGAAGCCGAACCCGCCGCCGAGGAAACCTACGTAGGCCGGACCATAGAAAGCTCCACCCCAAATTGGACCAGGGCACCAACCCCAACCCCCGCCGAACCTGTTCCAGCGGCCATAGTGGTAGGGAGCAAATCCCCAAGGCTCGTAGCCAACCCAAGTCCAACCCCAGGGAGCAACCCAATTCCAGGCGCCGTCGCTGTAAGGAGCCCAGTCGGGGCCGACATCGTTGGGTGTCCAGACCGGGCCGTAGTCGGGCTGTTCGCTCCAAGTGCCGTTGTTGTCCAAGTCGCTGTAGCCAACGGTGTCGCGCGAGACGTATTTGGCGGAAGCGGAGTTGTCTTCCTTGAGATCACGATCCTGTGCCCAGCGGTCCAAATCATCGGGAGCAGGAGCAGCAGAGGTGGAATACTTTACATTATTGTCGGTGCCAGAGATTTCGGCACGTTCGCCAGGCTGGACGGGATAGGTTTGTCCGCCAGAAGCAATTTCACCCTTGCCACGGATTACGGTGACACTGGTGTAGTCGCCATTTTCGTTGACGTCGAAGCGGAAGTCACCTGCCTCACGAACCGTGAAGGCGAGATTGGGAGTGTCGACTTCATAGGTGTCACCCTCAAGGATTTCGCGGACGCGGAAGTTGAGTTTTCCTTCGGCTAGACGAACCTGGGTGATTTTCTCATCGAGATTCAGGAAAGAGATTGCGGTCATGCTGCCGAGATGAAGCGCAGCTTGCCCTGCCTGCAATTCCGCGCGAGCGTTCTGGTCCACCCAGAGCTTGTCACCGATGGTCATGGGGCGATTCTTGACGGCATTGCCCCAATCGCCGGTGCCCCCGGGTTGTAGAGAGACGGAACCGTCAGTGAAACTGATGCGGGCTACACGGGAGGGTGGGTCATGGGAGTCGTCCGCCATGGGACCGACATCGCCGCCGGTAGGAGGGAGGTTGGAAACATTCTCCTGGTTCTGAGCTTGGTCCTGGGCTTGATCCTGGGATTGGTCCTGAGCTCTTACAACGGGTGACAATAAATACAGAGATGCGGCCAGTGACAACAGGAGCGAACTGATGTACTTGGCAAAAAGTTTGGCCATCATAGCTTTTCCCCTGAAGAGACCCAAAATGGGCTGCGAGGTCCCGGAAACCTAGGCCCATTATGCGGCTAATTAGGTTCCCATGGGATAGAACCCGGGAAGAGGAAAGAAGTTGCCACTGGGAGAAGGAATCAAGGGTGGCAGAGGAGAGTGATTGTGGCTAGTTCTAGTACTATAAACATCTTGCCCGGAATCTGTACTTTGGGCCAGCATGCCTATCCAAGGCCATTCCCTACACTAACCTCTTGAACGCGCAACAGCGCCCTGGGAGAATTGCATGCTTATGAACCGTGTGCTTTTGGGGTTAGCCACGCTTACAGCAGTTTTTGTTGTTTCTGCGAAGGCTCAGACATGGAGGCAGGTGGGACCTCCAGGCGGAACAGTAATTTCTCTGGCGGCAGATCCAAACAATATCAAGAGCTTGTATCTGGGGACGGCGGATGGGCATGTGTTCGCCTCGAGTGATGAGGGGGACCACTGGGAACTGCTGAGCCGAATCGGTGCCGGGCAGGATGACGTGATCACCCACATCATCGTGGATCCGCGAGAGGCGAAGCGGCTGTACGCCAGCACGTGGGCGCTGTATTCGGGAGGGGGCGGAGTCTACCAGAGCACCGACAGCGGGCACACCTGGAACATTATCGGACTGGCGCACGAGACTGTGCGAGCACTGGCGCAAGCGGCGACGGATCCAAAGCTGCTACTGGCCGGGGCACTAAGCGGCGTGTACCGCTCGACAGATGAAGGAGCAACGTGGGAAAGAATCACGCCCGTGAATCATCCGGATCTGCGAAATTTTGACTCGGTGGTGTTCGACCCGAAAGACACAAACGTGATTTATGCGGGAACGTATCACCTGCCGTGGAAGACCACGAATGGAGGCAAGGACTGGTTCCCCGTAGTTAAGGGCATGATCGATGATTCGGATGTGATGAGCATCATTGTGGACCCCGCGAATGTGGACAACGTGCATGCCACGGCGTGCTCGGGCATTTATCACAGCACGAATGGCGGACAGCAGTGGGTGAAATATCAGGGTATTCCTTCGGTGTTTCGCCGCACGCAATTGATCCGCATGGATCCCAGCAATCCCAGCGTGTTGTACGCGGGAACGACGAGCGGGTTGTGGAAGACGGTAAACGATAAGGATTTCAAGCGTGTTTCTCCGGGCGACTGGATTATCAACGCGTTGATTATTGATCAGCAGAATCCGCAGAAACTTATCATCGGAACGGAGCGCCAGGGCGTGCAAATCAGCACGGACGGCGGCGCATCGTTCATCTCGGCAAACAATGGCTTTCAGCACCAGCACATTTCAGATGTGGCGTTGGACCGCGATCATCCGGAACGCGCGTTGGTGGTGCTGACGTTTGACAATGACGCCTTCCTGGCAACCAAGGATGGCGGAAGTAGCTGGAGTACTCTGGGACCCGGCTTGAAGCGCACGGATCTGCACAAGGTGTATGCGGCGCCGACAGGTTGGTGGGCGGCGCTGAACAATGGCGGATGGATGAAGTATGACGACGGGACACACAAGTGGGTTCGCGCTGGGCTTTACGTGCCGGACACGACTCCTGTTGTGGCAGCAAAGACGACGAAGGGCAAGAAGAGCCCGCTGGTTAAGGCTGCACCCAAACAAGCTGCCCCGCAAATGGCGACGTTCCAGGTGAATGGCATGGCGTTCGGCAACGATGCTTGGTACGCAGCGACTGCCGGGGGCGCGCTGATCTCAAAGGACCACGGGGCAACGTGGAAGTCAGCCAGCAAAGATCCGCTGACGCGACGACCGGCGCAAT
This sequence comes from Candidatus Acidiferrales bacterium, assembly GCA_963780315.1. GTDB lineage: Bacteria > Acidobacteriota > Terriglobia > Acidiferrales > UBA7541 > Acidiferrum. Next base: position 8,160 of record CAWABP010000002.1, read on the forward strand.
CGGTGGAAGTGGCCAGCGACGGCAAACAAATCTGGGCGATCGTAGAGCGCAATCTGATCTACTCGAGCGACGATGGCCAGAATTGGGATGCGAAGGAGCTTGCCTTTGCCACGGCGGGCAATCTGAAACTCAATCGGGTGGACGACAGCACGCTGTTCATCACATCGAATATGGGCCTGTATGGCTCGCGGGACGCCGGGAGAACCTGGAATCGCGCGGATGTCCGTGAATTGTCATTCCAATCGGTTGCGGGGACGGACAAGGCGCTGGTGGTATCAATGCAAAAGCAGGGACTGTTGGCTTCCTTTGATGGCGGAAAGTCCTGGCAACATATGGACGATGCGCTCTCACAAGGATATTTCCCGGTCATACGGACGAGACGCGACGGGTCGTTGGTGGCGGTTTCCGCAACCGAGGGCATGCTGAGCCTAGATCCGAATGCGCGGTCGGCGAGCGCGTCGAATGGTCCGGCGACGCGGTAAAGAAAGCTTAGTTCCCTCTTCTTCATCGGGCGTTTCGGCTTGGCCGGGGCGCCCTTTTATTTTTGGCGGGAGAATCGGGGCGAGGTGGATTATTGCTGAGATGCGGTTGGGGAAGAAGCGTAGGAGTCAAGTGAGTCCTCTGCGCTGCCTTGCAGGGACCTAATCGTTCAGCAATCGTGCCGCGATCCCTCCACTCCATGCCGCAAACAGCGCGGCACTGCGGGATGACAACAAAAGCGCCCGCCTCAGAAGGCGGCCGCTACAAGCGCAAGATGAGACACAACTATTTGGGGTAATGATTGCCGCCGATTTGATAGCCGACACCGCGGATGGTTCGAATGAGTGGACGGTCGGAGACACTATTAATTTTTTTCCGCAGGTAATTGATGTAGACATCCACGACATTGGTGATGGAATCGGAGTGGAGGCACCAGACGTCTTCGATGATGGAATTGCGGGAGACGGGGCGGCCAGAGTGGCGCAGGAGATATTCAAGCAGCGCATATTCCTTGGGACTTAGTTCAATGAAGTGGCCATTGCGGCTTACTTTGTGAGTGACGCGATTGACCTCAAGATCCTCGAAGCGAAAAGTATCCGTGGCGGGGCGATTGTGGCGGCGGAGCACCGCGTGGACCCGGGCGAGGAGTTCGGCAACGGCGAATGGCTTGACGACGAAATCATCGGCGCCGGCGTTTAGTCCGCGCACGCGCTCTTCCACAGCAGTGCCCTGGGAGACGAGGATAACCGGAGTCTCTGGCCAGCGGAGTTGGATAGTTTGCAGAAAGTCGAGGCCAGGGATGCCTGGGAGATTCAGGTCCAGGAGCACTAGATCGAATGATGTTTTATCCGGTAGTTCAGAGATCTGGTTGCCAGCGGAGGCAAGTTGCACGGTGAATTGTTCCTGCTAAAAGCGCGACAAAAGAAACTCCGCCAAAGATGGATCGGCTTCAGCGACAAGAAGACGCATGATAGTTCACACAAACTGACTTTCTGGAAGGGAATACAACAAGTTTGGACGCTGGGAGGAGTGTCAAGAAAGGCTCTTCGGACAGCGCCCGAACGATTACGGGCCGTGCGGCTGGGCCGGGACGGCAGAAGCGGGGGAGGCAGACGGAGGGTTCGCCGCGGGGCTAACAACCGGGCCAGGAGTAACGAAAGACAATTTTTCTCCAAACATTGGATTGAGGATGACGACATCAATGCGCCGGTTGCGTGTGCGGCCATCGGCAGAATCATTATCGGCGGCAGGATGAAATTCGGCATAGCCTGCAGCGGAAAGGCGCTGAGGATCCACATGATAGCGGTCAATGAAGAGCCGAACGAGTTCGGTGGAGCGCACAGTGGAAAGTTCCCAGTTGGAAGCAAAATGAAGATTATGGATGGGGACGTTGTCCGTGTGACCTTCGATGCGCATGCTCTCCGTGCGCGAGACTAAAACTGCGGCCAGGCGGTCCACGGCACCCATGGCGGACGGACGCATGGTGGAAGAGCCACTCTCATAGAAACCCATTTCGCGCAGCCTGACGATTAAACCTTCCTTGCGCGCCTTGATGTCCACCACGCGGTTCTGAATTTCCGGTGCGAGGGCTTTCTCGAGTTCACCCTGGACGTCTTTCAAGGGAGCGGCTGTGGTCAGTGGCCCAAGAATGCCTTTCATGGGTTGTACAACGCGCTCCATATCGGTGGTGCGCTCAATGTTTTCCACGGCCTGGACTTTTGAGAATGGCATGGGTTCGGAATCGCTAAGAGGGACTTTATGTATTGGAGGTATCAAAAACGCCGAGTTCCTGGAAGGCAACCTGGATGGCCATGGCCAGGCGTCCCACGCGGCGTTTATCTACTTGCGCGGAGGAATACAGGACGACGAAGAAAGCGAAAAGAAGGGTGATGAAGTCAGCGTAGCTGACGACAATGACGACTGGTACGGGAAAATCTTTGGGGGAAGAAGGCAGAACTTCCGCGAGGGCATTCGGACCTCCAGTGGAAGTTCCAACGGCCAAAACGTCGATGGTCCCGCCAGCTAGATTCGCTTTTGGGGGAGTAAAAGTCTTGCCTGCCCGCAGTACCCGCGGACGGTTCTTCTCCGCACTTCGGTAGCAGAGGCCCTTCACCTTCGGAATGAGATCCGTTTCGATACGCCTTTTTGTTGCGTCGAGGCTACCTGTATTAGAAGGTCTGGTGACATAGTCGCTGGCGCCCAGTGTTAGCGCGTCCAGGGTGATGGCGGCGCCGCGCTTAGTCAAAGTGCCGAACATGATGACCGGCAACTTGGGATGAATTTTCCGGATTTCCACTAGTGTTCCCAAACCGGAAATTCCCGGCATTTCAACGTCGAGCGTCACTAAGTCTGGATGGAGCAGAGGAATTTTGGCCAGGGCGATGCGTCCGTCTGGGGCGCTGCCAGCCACCTGGATGGACGCGTCAGACTCTAACGCCTCGCAGAGAATCCTGCGGATGACTGCTGAATCATCGACCACCAATACTCGAATCGGTGCCATCTTCCTTTTTGCCTTTCCTCCCTAGCCGATTGCAGCGGCGAGGAACAGTCCCTCTGCTGTGCCCCAATTTGAATCACCGCTGGGAATGAGACCGTGCCCGCTTGCGGGAGCAGTACAAATACCAACGCCCTTGCGCCGCGCACTTCAGTCCAGACGCAGAAGTGCGCCGCACGTAATACCAGCAAGTAGTCTTCCAGCGCAGTCCGTTCCCTGCGCTTTCTTTCATCACCATTTTCAAGGGAACTCAGTTCAGCATCCCGCTCTATTTGCTGGGCCTTACATGCAATCCAACTACGCTGCATGCGATTCAACGCAGACCACCGGATTTGCCGGCGGATTGTTCAGGCGTCCGTCCTGTCCAACGCAGTAGCATTCATTCAATTCGGGACATCACAAATCGTTCCTCGCATTAGGAATCGCTAACAAAACCATTCGGCTGCGGCCCACTGCGCGCGACTTTCTTTGTTCGCTCTGGACTTCCAACGGTGCTGCTTCCGGCCCGCGCTTCGGTGGTGCGTCAATGGGCACGCGCCGGCCGTATCTGCTTTCTCCCCTTCCCCATTCGCGTTAGGTATAATTGCAGCAAATGAAATCTCCTAACCGCAGCAACAAAGGCTTATTTCTGCTTGTTCTTGGATTGGCGGCTCTTGGCCTTCTCTCCGCTACCGCGCGCGCCGGCGAATCCGGCCCTCCACCTCTCGCCATAGGTGCCGCAGCGCCGGATTTCTGTCTTCCCGCCATTGACGGGCAAACGCACTGCCTTGCCGAATATGCCTCCAGCAAAGTTCTGGTGATCGCATTCACGTGCAATCATTGTCCCACTGCGCAACTCTATGAAACGCGCATCAAGCAACTCGCCGCTGATTATCAGGATCGCGGTGTCACCCTCGTGGCCATCCAACCGAACAATCCCAATGCCGTTCGTCTGGATGAGATGGGCTATACCGATGTGGGGGATTCCTTTGAAGAGATGAAAATTCGCGCAGCGTATCGCCATTTCAATTTTCCGTATTTGTATGACGGCGAGACCCAGAAAGTTTCGCGCGCGTACGGCCCCGCGGCAACGCCACATCTTTTCATTTTTGATGGGGAGCGCAAGCTCCGCTATGAAGGGCGCGTTGACAACAATCCTCGCGAAGCGTTGGTGACGCGCCGCGATGCACGGCTGGCCATCGACGCCATTCTTGCGGGCACGCCTGTTGAACTCGCAAAGACTCCTTCAGTCGGTTGCTCCACAAAATGGATGTACAAAGAAGAAGGACGCAAGGCGGAACTCGCTGAGATCGAGAGCAAGCCTGTGCAAGTTTCGCCCGCCAGCGCGGACGATCTCAAAGCCCTGCGCAAGAATCCCACCGGGAAACTCTTGCTCGTGAATTTTTGGGCCACGTGGTGTGCGCCCTGCGTCCAGGAAATGCCGGAAATTCAGACAATGTACCGCATGTATGGGCATCGTCCGTTTGACGTGGTCACCGTCAGCATCAATTATCCGGACGAACAGAAAGGCGCGCTGGCCTCGCTTACCAAGCTCCATGCCACTACACGCAATCTGATTCTCGGCTCAACGGATTTGTACACGCTCCTTGCCGCGTTTGATCCGGATTGGAATGCTGCCGTGCCTTATTCCATGCTCATACGCCCCAACGGCGAGGTCGTTTACAAACTACAGGGAACGATAGACCCGCTCGAGATGCGCCGGATGATCATCGCCAATTTGGCCGACGACGATTACCTGGGCCACCAGGCTTACTGGCAAACGCACTCAGAACAGTAACGGAATCCCCCTGCGGCCACGCCATGCTCGAGGCACTTGATCCGCGTCGACGATCGGAGCGTAACTCACAGATGAAATGCAAACCCTTTGGTGGCGCGATTCTTCTATTGCTCGCCGCTGTATCCATCGTTGCGGTGTCTGTGCACGCGGAGCAAGCTCCCACGGAGACTTCGCCTATTGTGAAGGATTGGCCCACTTATGGCGGCAAGCCTGAAAATACTCACTACTCAAGCCTCCGGCAGATTAATCGCGAAAACGTCAAAGGCCTTGGGGTCGCCTGGTCGTTTGACACAGGAGAACAAGGCGGCTTGCAGACAAGTCCACTGATCGTGGGCGACATTCTGTATGGCTTAACACCCACGCAAAAAGTATTTGCCTTAAATGCCGCCACGGGAAAGCTTCTCTGGAAGTTCGATTCTGGCGTGAAGGGAACGCAACCAGATCGTGGCCTTGTCTACTGGACCGACGGCGAGGAAAACCGCATTCTTGTCGGGGTGATGAACTTTGTGTACGCGCTTGATGCAACAACGGGAAAACCCATCGCGACCTTCGGCCATCAGGGCCGCATCGATTTGCGAGAAAACCTGGGTCGCGAGCCAGCCAGCGCGCAATCCATCGCTCTCACCAGCCCTGGAGTGGTTTATAAGGATTTGCTCATTGTCGGTGGCCGCAATCCGGAGACATTGCCAGCCCCGCCGGGAGATATACGGGCATTTGATGTGCGAACCGGAAAACTCCGTTGGTCGTTCCATACCATTCCGCATCCGGGCGAATTCGGATACGAAACCTGGCCCAAAAATGCCTGGAAAACGAGCGGAGCCGCAAATAATTGGGCCGGGATGGCCGTGGATGCAAAGCGAGGCATAGTGTACGTTCCTACTGGCTCCGCAGCCGCAGATTTTTATGGCGCGGATCGCATTGGCGACGATTTGTTCGCGAACAGCCTTTTGGCGTTGAACGCGGAGACCGGACAGCGCATCTGGCATTTTCAAGGAGTCCGCCACGACATCTGGGACCGCGATTTTCCTTCGCCGCCCACACTTCTAACGGTCAAGCATGATGGGAAGGATGTGGATGCAGTCGCGCAAACTTCCAAGCACGGGTTTGTGTTTTTGTTTGATCGCGTGACTGGTGCGCCGCTTTTCCCGATGGAGTTTCACAAGTACCCGTCATCCGACGTCCCAGGAGAATTGACGGCTGCCGAGCAGTTATTGCCGACACGGCCTGCGCCGTTTGCGCGTCAATTGCTTACGGAAGATCTTCTTACGCAACGCACACCCGAAATGCATACTTGGGCGCTCGAAACGTTTCGCAAATATCGCAGTGAAGGGCAATTTGTTCCCTTTTCTGTGGGCAAAGACACGGTTATTTTCCCGGGATTCGATGGCGGGGCGGAATGGGGCGGATCGGCAGTGGATGAACAGACGGGAATTCTCTACGTCAACGCCAACGATGTGCCATGGACCGGCGCGCTTGTTCACAACACTGGCGCCAACAGCCCGCGGGGCATTTATCTCAGCCAGTGCAGCGTCTGCCACGGAGACGCACTAAAAGGTTCGCCACCCGCGATACCTTCCCTCATTGACGTTAGTAAGCGCCTGACTTCGCGGCAGATTGCGCAAACCATCAAGAATGGCAAGGGTCGCATGCAAGGTTTTCCGAATTTGAGCGATGACCAACTGTTTGCCCTGGATATGTATTTGACGAACGGCGATGACAAGGAATTGAGGAGTGCTGGACCTGCCCTGCCGGCTATGAATTATCGTTTTACCGGCTACCACAAATTCCTCGACCCTGATGGATACCCTGCGGTGGCTCCGCCATGGGGGACGCTGAATGCCATCGATCTGAACACCGGCGAGTATGTCTGGAAAATCCCTCTGGGCGAATATCCTGATCTTGCCGCGAAGGGCATGAGGGATACGGGGACGGAAAGCTACGGCGGACCAATCGTGACCGCGGGCGGATTGGTTTTCATTGGCGCTACTTGTTTCGATAAGAAATTTCGAGCATTCAATAGCTCTACGGGAGAGTTGCTTTGGGAGAGCACGCTTCCCTTTTCTGGAACCGCGACCCCCGCAACATACGAAGTGAATGGCCGCCAGTACGTGGTCATTGCCGCGGGTGGGGGCAGAGACCCGAAATCACCATCGGGCGGCACATATGTTGCGTTTGCGCTGCCTTGAAATGCTCGTGCCGCGATTTCAGAGGTTGAACAACTCGAGCTTCCGCCGTCACGGGCACATGTACCTAGCGAAAGGCTAAATCAGGCCTGGCGTGTCGAAGGGCAAACCAACGTAGTTTTCCGCCAGCGCCTGGGATGCGGCTCGCGAAGAGGTGACGTAATCGAGTTCGGCCAGGCGAAGGCAGTGCGAGAATCCATCCTCGTCTTCCTTATCGTGCCGGTGCAGCATTGACGTCATCCACGCCGAGAAACGCTGCGCATTCCACACGCGTTTCCGGCAACGCTCCGTGTAGTTCGCCAGGGCTTCCCGCTTCTTATTTTTGTAGATCTCGACGAGCCCGCGGGCTAGCACGCGCGCATCCGCCACGGCCAGGTTCAGTCCCTTGGCACCAGTCGGCGGGACGATGTGCGCGGCATCACCCAGCAAAAATAGTTTTTCGTACTGCATGGGGTCCGCCACAAAGCTGCGCATGGGAGTGACGCTCTTCTGCATGATTGGACCATCCTTCAAAACAAAACCATCGTGCGTAGCCATGCGCGTCCGCAGTTCAGCCCAGATACGGTCGTCCGGCCACTCTTGCAGGTCCTCGTCCGGGGCGCATTGCAGGTACAAGCGCGAGATCGTCGGCGAACGCATGCTCAGCAGCGCAAACCCCCGCTCATGATATGTATAGATCAATTCCTCTGAAGCGGGAGGCACGCTCGCTAGAATCCCCAGCCATGCGAATGGATAGTGACGTTCGCGAATCTGCAAGCGTCTTTCTGGGATGGCCGGGCGGCACATTCCGTGGAAGCCGTCGCATCCGGCGACGAAATCGCAAGCGACCACATGTTCGTCGCCTTGTTGATGGTAAACAATCTTCGGTGCCGTATCCACATCGTCAAGCCGCACCGCTTTTGCTTCAAAAAAGGTGGGCGCGCCATAACCCAATCGGGCGGCTATTAAATCCTTGATCACCTCTTGCTGCCCGTAGACCATGATAGATTTCCCTGTAAGCATCTTGAAATCGATGCGATGGCTTGCAGCGGCGAAACGGAACTCAATGCCATTGTGCTGCAGGCCTTCGCGGTCCATCCGCGCGCCAACGCCGGATGCGCGCAAAACATCCACGGTGCCCTGCTCGAGAACTCCGGCACGGACACGGCTTTCGACGTAATCGCGCGTGCGGCATTCCAGGACAACCGACTCGACACCCCGAAGGTACAACAAGTGCGCCAGCGTCAATCCTGCGGGACCAGCGCCAATAATTCCAACCTGCGTTCGAATGGTCGCCATGAACGGGTTAACCTCTCGAAAGACTAGGAAAATTTCTCGATGACTTCCTGAGGAATGGACTGGCTGACGGCCTTTGCGGGAGCACCCGCAGGCCGGACTGTCCACACGCGCTTTTCAAAACCTTCCACCGCCAGGGTTTGCCCGCGCAAGAGCCGATGCTGCACGGAAAAGCTGCTCTTGCCCCATTCCGTCACGCACGATTCCACGCTGACAACGTCTCCGAAAGATGACGGCGCGAAGAAATTCGCACTCGCCTGGACTAGCGGAATCCCCGCAATCTGGAATCGCCGCAGCATCTCCACTTTCGGAAAACCCATGGCCCGGTGAAACAAAGCATTAGTGCAGGCGTCGAAATACTCGAAATAGCGAGGGAAAAAGACGATTCCGAATGGATCGCAGTCGCCCCATTCGATCTGAATCTCTTTTCGATTAATGAACATGGTGTGTTTTCGACGCCACAGACCAAATTGTCCCCAATGAGTCTAACGCAGGCTTCGAAAAGAATCACCGGATTTGGTCAAGCAGCTTGCGTTTACGGTAGACTGTGGACGAGGATAGGACGGAAAAACATGAGCTTCGCCTACATTTGTGACGCTATTCGCACGCCTATTGGGAGATACGGCGGAGCGCTGGCTGCCGTCAGAACCGATGACCTCGGCGCAATACCGATCAAATCACTTGTGGAGCGCAATCCGAAGGTGGACTGGAATGCGTTGGATGACGTTGTGTACGGCTGCGCGAACCAGGCGGGCGAGGACAATCGCAATGTGGCGCGCATGGCGCTGCTTCTGGCGGGACTGCCTAAGGAGATTTCAGGCAGCACCGTGAACCGGCTGTGCGGGTCCAGCATGGACGCCGTCGCCGTCGCTTCCCGCGGCATCAAGAGTGGCGAGATGGATCTTGTTATTGCGGGCGGCGTGGAAAGTATGTCTCGTGCCCCATTTGTGATGGGCAAAGCGGATGCGGCTTTTTCCCGCAGCATGAAAATCGAAGACACAACTATCGGCTGGCGCTTCGCAAATCCCACGCTGAAGGCCAAGTACGGTACCGACTCCATGCCGGAAACCGCCGAAATCGTAGCGGAGGAATACCGCGTTGCACGCGCTGACCAGGATACTTTTGCATTTCGCAGCCAACAGCGCACTAGCGAAGCCATGAAGGCCGGCCGACTTGCGGAAGAAATCATCGGCGTGCCAATTCCACAGAAGAAGGGTGAGGCGGTGCTGGTTACCGCGGACGATCATCCGCGCCCGGACACGACGCTCGCGGCCCTTGCAAAACTGAAAGGCATTGTGAAGCCCGACGGCACTGTGACGGCTGGCAACGCTTCTGGTGTGAACGACGGTGCGTGTGCGCTGCTGATTGCTTCGGAAGACGCGATCAAGCGGCACGGTCTGACGCCCAGGGCCCGCGTAATCGCGGCGGCGGCTGCAGGCGTGGCTCCGCGCATCATGGGGATGGGGCCCGTTCCTGCGACACGTAAGGTTCTTGCCAAAGCCGGGCTCAACCTTTCGCAGATAGACGTTGTCGAATTGAACGAGGCCTTTGCCGCGCAGGCGCTGGCTGTGCTTCGCGAGCTTGGTCTTCCTGATGATGCCGCGCACGTGAATCCTAATGGCGGGGCCATCGCTATCGGCCATCCGCTTGGTGCCAGCGGAGGGCGTCTGGTTACCACGGCAGTTTATCAACTGCTGCGCACCAAGGGACGTTACGCGCTTTGCACGATGTGCATCGGCGTCGGCCAAGGCATTGCCGTAATTCTTGAACGCGTTTGAGGTTATGGAACATGATGCCGAGGCTGCGATATCCCAGGCCCTCCCCCGGTACTCAACCGGAGCTACTGCATCCGCCTTACGCTTCCTCCATCAAGCGCGCGCCCACGCAACCTTTGATTCAACTGCCCCACACTCTCTCCGAAACGACTGGGCCATTTTTCTCCAAAGAGCTTGTTCCGCCCAAGGCCTTCGATCTCACTCGCCAGCACAAAGGCGAACCGCTCGGCGAGCGCATTGCGGTTAGCGGGCGCCTGCTGGATGAAGATGGCCGCCCCGTGCCAAAGTCGCTGGTGGAAGTCTGGCAGGCCAATGCCGCAGGGCGCTACTTGCACAAAACGGATCAGCATGACGCTCCGCTCGATCCTAATTTTACGGGCATGGGGCTGACTCTTACTGATGATGAGGGGCGATACCGCTTCGTCACCATTCGCCCGGGCGCATATCCCTGGCGCAATCACTACAACGCGTGGCGCCCGCAGCACATACACTTCTCCGTGTTTGGTCCCGCGTTTGCCACGCGACTGGTCACGCAAATGTATTTTCCCGGGGATCCTTTGCTGGCTTTCGATCCGATCTATAACAGTGTGCCGATCGAGTCTGCTCGCAAGCGATTGATTTCAGTTTTCGATTGGGAGACAACTACTCCGGAGATTGCTCTGGGCTTCCGATTTGATATTGTGCTGCGTGGCCGCGACGCTACTCCGATGGAGCGATGAAATGAGCGGTGAAACCACTCCTTCGCAAACAGTCGGCCCGTATTTCAGCATCGGGTTCGACTGGCTGAATCGTCCGGACTTGACGCACGGCGCAGTGGACGGCGAGCGTGTCACGATTCGCGGACGCGTCTTGGACGGTGAAGGCATGCCTGTTCCCGACGCTTGCCTTGAACTCTGGCAGGCAGGCTCCCAGGGCAAATATGCCCAGCCGGAAAATACCGCCGTCAACTCAACTGACCATTCTTTTTTTGGTTTCGGACGCATCCCGACAAACGAGCGCGGTGAGTTCTGCTTCACAACTATCAAGCCCGGAAAGGTGCCTGGGCCGGATGGTCGTCCGCAAGCACCGCATATTCAAGTGAGTGTGTTCATGCGCGGGTTGCTGCGCCGACTTGTCACGCGCGTTTATTTTCCCCATGATCCAGCGAACGCGTCGGACCACGTCTTGAATCTTGTGCCAGCTGACCGCCGCACGACGCTGATTGCCCGGCCCATTTCCGACGAGCCGTGTATTCTCGAGTGGGACATTCGTCTGCGGGGTGAACGTGAGACTGTATTCTTTGATTGCTGACCAACGGAGATGCTGCTGCCGATGAGCCTTCTCGACGCCTTATTTCGCTACGACGCGGTGGATAGGCATTTCACGGACGCAGCGCGCATTCAGGAAATGCTGGATTTTGAAGCCGCCCTCGCTCGCTCCGAATCCAGGTGCGGAATCGTGCCGACTGCCCAGGCCCAGATCATTGCGGGCAAATGCCGCGCTGAGAATTTTGATCTCGCGGAGATCGGCGAAGGCGCCGCGCTTTCCGGCAATCTGGCCATTCCTTTGGTCAAAAAGCTTACGGAGCTGGTCGCTCGCGATGACAAAGACGCTGCTCGCTTTGTTCATTGGGGCGCCACCAGCCAGGATGCGATTGACACCGGCTGCATCTTGCAAGTGCGCGCCGCAATGGGGCTGATCGAACAGGATTTAGCTCGTCTCAGTGATACTCTGATTGCACTGGCTGAAGAGCACCGCGCCACTCCAATTGTGGCACGCACTTGGATGCAGCAAGCCCTCCCGACCACATTTGGCTTCATCGTTGCAGGCTGGCTGGACGCTGTCACTCGCCACCGTAAACGTTTCGCGGAAACCAAGCCGCGCATTTTGACGCTGCAATTCGGTGGCGCTGTTGGGACGCTCGCAGCGCTTGGCGGCCGCGGCCCGGAAGTTGCTAAGGCTTTGGCCGAAGAACTGCAACTCTCGCTGCCGGCAATTCCGTGGCACACACATCGCGATCGCTTTGTGGAGCTGGCCACCACTCTTGGCATGTGCGTGGGAACTTTGGGCAAGATCGCGCGCGACATTTCTCTTCACACACAAACGGAAATTGCTGAACTCTTTGAGCCGTTCGTCGAAGGACGCGGCGGTTCTTCTACTTTGCCCCACAAACGCAATCCCGTTACCTGCGCTGTAGTGCTTGCGGCAGCCACGCGGGTTCCCGGCCTTGTCGTTACGCTCTTTTCGGCCATGCCGCAGGAAGAACAGCGCGGTCTGGGTGGCTGGCACGCCGAATGGGAAACGCTTCCGGAAATTATTCGGCTGTGCGGCGGGGCGGTTCACCATCTGGCAGACATGTTGCGTGGCCTTGAAGTGGACACCGAGCGAATGCGTGGAAATCTGGAAATTACCAATGGCTTGATTTTTTCCGAAGCCGTCGCGATGGCGCTTGGCGATCGCATGGGCAAGACGCCTGCACACATTCTGGTGGAAGCCACTTGCAAGAAAGCGCGCGAACAGAATCGCCACCTAAAAGACGTTCTTCGCCAGGAATCCGGCCTGCGCGGGCATTTGACACCCGCCGACCTGGAAAGCCTGTTCGATGCGCGAAACTATCTGGGCAGCGCTGATGAGTTCACCCGCCGCGTGATCGCAGAAGCGCGTGAATTCTGAATCTCTTGATGACGAAGGAGCGCCAAGCTCATGCCTTTTGCCAAACTTCCTGATGCTCAGATATTTTACGAATGGTCTGGCCCGGGAAATGCTCCCGTACTCATCTTTTCCAATTCACTTGGCACCACGCACCGCATGTGGGATCCGCAGGTCACAACTTTCACAAAGCAGTTTCGCTTGCTTCGGTACGACACGCGCGGCCACGGGCAATCCAGCGCTGCTCCGGGGCCGTACACGATCGAACAATTAAGTTGGGATGTGGTCCGGTTACTCGATGCGTTGCAACTGGATCGTGTTTACTTCTGCGGACTTTCCATGGGCGGAATGACTGGCATGTTTTTGGGCGCAAATGCTCCGAACCGGTTTCACAAGATGGTACTTTGCAATACGGCCGCGAAAATCGGCACGCTTGAATCCTGGAATGCGCGGATTGATGCCGTGCACAAGGGCGGAATGCACGCCGTGGCTGGAGGCGTGCTTGAACGTTGGCTGACGCCCTCTTACCGTGCCGCTCATCCCGCAGAAACCGCGACGGTGTTGCGTATGCTCGAAGAGGCAAATCCGGAAGGTTACGTTTCGAATTGCGCGGCCGTTCGCGATATGGACCAGCGCGAGACGCTTGAAAATGTGAGAGTACCAACGCTTGTTCTTGCGGGCACCCACGACACAAGCACACCGGCAGCTGAGGGGCAATTCGTGGCGAAACAGATTCCCGGCGCCAGCTACGTTGAAGTGAATTCGGCGCACCTGTCCAACCTCGAAGCACAGGACGACTTCAACAACCACGTTGCACATTTTCTTGCGGAATAAGGGAGCACAACATGGACGAGCGTGATCGTCATAAGGAAGGCCTGAAAGTACGGCGGGCAGTGCTGGGAGAAGCTTACGTCGAGCGCGCGCAGGCAGCGGAAAATGAGTTTAATTCCGCGTTTCAGGATTTGCTTACCCGTTATGCCTGGGGCGAGGTATGGTCGCGCACAGGCCTGCCTCGAAGAGCGCGCAGCCTGATCACCATTGCCATGCTGGTAGCGCTGAATCGCGACGACGAATTGAAGATGCACATTCGGGGCGCCCTCCAGAGTGGGGTGACTCGCGAAGAATTGCGTGAAACGCTTTTGCATGCTGCCATTTATTGTGGACTGCCGGCGGCGAATTCCGCATTTCACCTGGCGGAAGAAGTGTTTTCCGAAATTGAGGAGTAGCGGCGGCGTAGGGTCAAACAAGCACGGGAGCGTCCGCGAGCACTTCGCCTACCCAGCGGACGGAGCGCAAGTATAGGTCCGGAAGAAAATTCTCGTGCAGGCGGATATGCCGCGCGGAATGCGCCAACTGCTCCCAGGTGCCGCTCTCGTAATCGAGCACCACTTCAAACACCGGGCGGTAGCGGCTTTGATGGCCAAGCAAGGCCTTCTTGATTTCGTCATCCACGGGTATTTCCTTCAGTACGTCGGCCATAGGCACATTGAGCAGCGCATCCATCACTGAGAGCAGGCCCAGAAGGAACAATTCGTTAGTTTCCCGAACCATTCCAATTTTCTGGCCAATCAGTTCGCTGAACATCGCCCGAAGCAATGGCAGCCGGAGCAGGTCGTCCGCGACTGAATCGCCGAGTGCCGCCACGCTGACAAGAGAGATCCACTTGCGCATCGCACGTTCTCCCAGAAGCGTAAGCGCGTGCGGGATCGAATGAATTTCCACGCAAAACGCAAACGCCGCGGAATTATGGTAATGCAGCAAACGGTAGGAGAGCGAAACGTCTTTTTTGAAAATTAGCGATATCCTGTTCAGGTTGAATTCTGGCGCATTGGTCGCTTGCAGTAATTGCAGGTATACCGACTTGTTTACCGGGACACTCCTGCGTCCCACAATTTGCGGCCGGCAGAAGAAATAGCCTTGAAAGAAGTCGTAGCCAATGTCCAAGCATCTGTGGAATCACTGGTCGGTTTCCACTTTTTCGGCAACCACGGGGAGGCCGCGCCCGTGGCAGATGTCCACAACTCGCTTTTGCTCTTCAAAGCTGGTCAGGGGGACGTCAAGCTTGACGAAATCCGCAATGTCCAGCAGCGGCCGCATATCCGGATGATCGCAATAATCATCCAGCGCGAAGCGGTACTCTTGCTCCTTCATTCTCCGGCAAGCTCCGAGCACTTCGTCGTCTGGCGGAACCTTCTCCAGGATTTCGCCCACAACCAGTTCGCGCGGCATCAGCGTTAAATAATCCTTCACCAGAAACTCACGCGTGCAGTTCAGGAACGCGGGCAATCCCTCGGTCATGGTTTGAATTCCCATGAGAAACAATTCATCCATGCCATTGACATGAAACTGGCCGCCGTCCATGGGGCGGCAATAGTTCTCCGGGCCGTGGCGCGACAGGATCTCATAGCCGAACAACTTCCGTTTGGAAGTCAGGATCGGCTGGCGAGCCAGGAAACGATTCAGTGTCTCAGATGCCGGCCTGCAGAGGAAAACCGCAGGTTTCTCCAGTAACGGGAACATGCACCCCGGATGCCATGCATTGACCACTTTTGTTCCTGTAGAAGACACTGTGCGGTGGGACCAAAGTGCGGCCAAGGTGTTTACTGGGAGGAGTTTCCGCGCGTGGTGTGGTCGTCAGTGAGTGAAATACAAAGTGCGATGCGGGGAGAGAAAAAAAACGTAAAAGAGACGGCTGTTCGCCTTTGAAACATTTCGTTGCATCAACCCATGGTCATGCGGACCAAGTCATTTCGTCGGTCATGGCTCCGCAATAAGGTAGCCCGGAATGGAAACGGTGAAATTGTCTGCGTTGGCTGGGCCAGCTAGTCGTTGAAAACGTTGGCGCGCAGCGTATATGAACTGAGCACCTTCATGTAGTTGCCGCGTTCAAACGCCGTGGGATCAGGCACGGAGCCGTGGCTCATGCTGCCGCACATCTGTTGAATGGAGCTGTACTCATGCTCGTCAAGCCAGCGGTTCGCTTCAGCGAGCACGTGCGCGGCGTGATGCACGCCGTTCCGCAATAACGCGGAGGTCATAAACGCCACTTTAGCTCCTGCCAAGATGCACTTTAGCAGATCCCTTGAACTATGTACGCCGCCCGTGATGCCCAAATCGGCGCGCACGTGGCCAAACAGGATGGCGGTCCAATGCAAGCGGAGTAACAGTTCCTCTGGCCGACTGAGAGCGAGCGACGGTGATACTTCCAGTTGGTCAATGTCAAAGTCGGGCTGATAGAACCGGTTGAAGAGGACGATGCCGTCGGCTCGCGATTCATCCAGCCGCACGCCCATGTTTGCCGGCGCGCTGAAAAACGGCGAGAGCTTTACGCACAGCGGAATGCGCAGGGTGCGCTTCAATTGCTTCACCAGATCAATGTAGCCCTGCTCCATTTCCGCACCGCTTATCGCCGGGTCCGTGGGAATGGAATAGATGTTCAATTCAATCGCGTCGGCACCCGCTTCTTCCATCAATCGGCCGTATTGCAGCCACCCGCCGCTGGATACGCCGTTAATGCTGGCGATGATGGGGATTTCCACGGCTTCCTTGGCATGCCGGATCAATTCCAGATAGCCATCCGGCCCCAGGTTGTAAGTCTGCAGATCCGGAAAGAAATGCGCAGATTCCGGGAAGCTCTCCGAACCCCGTTCGAGATCCGAATCCACCGACAGGCTTTCGAGTTCCAACTGCTCCTCGAACAACGACGGGAGGACTACGCCCGCCAAGCCGTGATCCTCAAGGCGTTTTATGTTGTCCACCGATTCCGATAACGGGGAGGCCGAAGCCAGCAACGGTGATTCCAGATTGAGTCCCAGAAATTTCGTTTTCAGGTCGCTCATTCTTCTTCCCCTCCCTTCTTCACGGGTTCGGGCGCGGATTCCGGTTCTTCTGGCGCAATGTGCGGCGTTTCGGAGCGTCCCGCCATGGCGGCCCGGTTCGCGTAAACGCGCCATTGGCGTTCCACGTCGTCCTGCGCCAGTTTTAACAATTCACGCGCCGCTTCTGGATCGCTGCGCACCAGCATGGTGTATCGCGCTTCCTGATAAGCGTATTGCTTCAACGGAATACTCGGCGCCTTTGAATCCAGGAGGAAGGGGTTCTTGCCTTCCAAGCGCAACGAAGGATTGTAGCGCATGAGCGGCCAATAGCCCGCGAGCACCGCCTTCTTCTGCTGGTCGAGTCCGATGGACATGTCGTAGCCGTGGGCTATGCAATGGCTGTAAGCAATAATCAGCGAAGGCCCGTCGTGGGCTTCCGCTTCCAGAAACGCCTTCACCGTATGTGTGTCGCTGGAGCCCAGGGCTACACGCGCCACGTATACGTACCCATAGCTGACCGCTTCCATCGCCAGGTCTTTCTTCGCAGTATGTTTCCCGCCGGTCGCGAATTTGGCCACTGCGCCGCGCGGGGTCGCCTTGGACATTTGTCCACCGGTGTTGGAATAGACTTCCGTGTCGAGAACCAGCACATTGACGTTTCGCCCCGATCCCAACACATGATCGAGTCCGCCAAAGCCGATGTCGTAGGCCCAACCGTCTCCGCCGAGCAACCACACACTCTTGCGCACCAAGCAATCGGCCACAGGCAGAAGCGCCAACGCTTCTGGCGACTTCAGCGTTTGCAATTTTTTCTTCAGTTCCACAACGCGATTGCGCTGCTCCTGAATTCCCAATTCTTTGGATTGATCGGCTTCCAGCAGACCTTTGACGAGTTCGTCGCCAATGGTTCCGTTCAGCTTTTTCAGTAATTCGCGCGCGTACACATTTTGATGGTCTACCGCCAGCCGCATACCCAGGCCGAACTCCGCATTATCTTCAAACAGAGAATTCGACCAGGTTGGACCGCGGCCTTCCTTATTTTGCGTGTAAGGGGTGGTGGGCAGGTTGCCGCCGTAGATCGAGGAGCAGCCCGTGGCATTCGCGATCAGCAAGCGGTCGCCGAAGAGCTGAGTCAGCAATTTAATGTAAGGAGTCTCTCCGCAGCCAGCGCAAGCGCCCGAGAATTCGAACAGTGGCTCGAGCAATTGCGAGTCTTTCACCTGCGAGTGGGACAGTTTGTTACGGTCGAATTCCGGCAGCGACAGGAAGAAGTCCCAGTTCGCGCTTTCCGGCTTGCGCAGCGGAGCCTGGTCCTCCATGTTGATTGCTTTGTGTTTCACTTCGCTCTTGCTCTTCGCCGGGCAAACTTCCACGCACAATTTGCAGCCGGTGCAATCTTCCGGCGCAACCTGCAGCGTGTACTTCAGTGTTTCGAATTCACGCCAACGCGGCTTGGAAGATTTGAAGCTCGCCGGAGCATCTTTCAGCAGAGAGGAGTCATAGACCTTTGCGCGAATCACGGCGTGCGGGCATACTAAAACGCATTTGCCGCACTGGATGCATAACGCTTCGTCCCAAACGGGAATTTCTTTGGCGATGTTGCGCTTCTCCCACATCGCCGTACCCGTGGGAAATGTTCCGTCAATGGGCATCGCACTGACCGGCAGCAAATCCCCGTTTCCAGTAACGATTGTTCCCAGCACGTCGCGCACGAATTTTGGCGCTTGCGGCGAAACGGCCGGAAGCATATCGAAGAGCGCGGTCACCTTGGCGGGCACCTTCACTTCGTGGAGATGGGCAAGAGCCGCGTCCACCGCCGCGTAGTTCTTTTGCACCACGGCTTCGCCGCGTTTGCCATAGGTATCCGAAATGGCTTTCTTGATGGCGGCGATAGCTTCTTCTCTTGGCAGCACGCCGCTGATGGCGAAGAAGCAGGTCTGCATGATCGTGTTGATACGGCTGCCCATGCCCGCAGCGCGCGCCACAGTGTAACCGTCAATCACATAGAAACGCAGCTTTTTCTTGATGATAATTTCCTGCGCCTGGCGTGGAACGTGATCCCAGATTTCGTCGGGTCCAAAAGGAGCGTTCAGGAGGAAGACCGCTCCCGGCTCCGCCGCAGCAAGCACGTCAATGCGGTCCAGAAATTGAAACTGATGGCACGCCACGAAATTCGCTTTGGTGATGAGGTACGTGGAGCGGATGGGATCTGGCCCAAAGCGCAAGTGCGAAACCGTCACTGCGCCAGCTTTTTTCGAGTCGTACACGAAGTAGCCCTGCGCGTAGTTGTTTGTACCCTTGCCGATAATCTTGATGGAGTTTTTATTGGCGCCCACCGTGCCGTCTGAACCCAATCCGTAAAATAATGCGCGAACCGTGCGCGGATCCTCGGTCGAATAATCTGGGTCGTAGTCCAGGCTGGTGTGCGTCACATCGTCCTGAATGCCTACCGTAAAGTGATTCTTCGGCTCCGGCTTTTTCAGCTCATCAAATACCGCCTTTATCATCGAGGGCGTGAATTCCTTCGAGGAAAGTCCGTAGCGCCCGCCGATGATTCGCGGAATGCCCGCGGCTGGTTTGGTTGCGTATCTTTCCGCGTAGGTCGTCAACACATCCTGGTACAGCGGTTCGCCAAGGCTGCCCGGTTCTTTCGTGCGGTCCAGAACCGCAATCGCCTTTGTGCTAGCGGGAATGGCGCTCAGGAAAGCCGAGGCCGCAAACGGCCGGTACAGCCGCACTTTCAACAGTCCAACTTTTTCTCCCGCCTTCCGCAGCGCGTCTACCGCTTCTTCGGCAGCGCCCGCGCCAGAGCCCATCAGGATCACCACTCGTTCGGCGTCTGCCGGGCCGTAATAATCAAAGAGGTTATACTTCCGCCCCGTACGCTTGCCGAAGCGATCCATTACATCCTGAACAATCGTGGGACATGCGCGGTAATAGGGATTGCACGCTTCACGGGCCTGGAAGAACACGTCGGGATTTTGCGCCGTGCCGCGGAGTATCGGGCGATCCGGCGACAAGGCACGCTCGCGATGCTGGCGAACAAATTTGTCGTCAATCAGCGCCCGCAGGTCGTCGTCGCTGAGAGGTTCGATCATATTCACTTCGTGCGAGGTGCGAAACCCGTCGAAGAAGTGCAAAATCGGAACACGCGATTCGAGTGCAGCAGCTTGGGCGATGCAGGCGAAGTCACTCGCTTCCTGCACCGAATTTGAAGCCAACAAGCCGAAACCGGTAGTGCGTGTAGCCATCACATCGCTATGGTCGCCAAAAATAGACAGAGCATGCGTCGCTACAGTCCTCGCGGCGACGTGAATCACCGCCGCAGTCAACTCGCCAGCGATTTTGAACATGTTGGGAATCATCAACAACAATCCCTGCGAAGCCGTAAAGGTGGTGCCCAGCGCGCCCGCTTGCAACGCGCCGTGTAACGCACCTGCAGCGCCGCCTTCGCTTTGCATTTCAATGACATCGGGAATGGCGCCCCAGATGTTCGGCTTCTTTTCAGAGTTCCACTGGTCGGACCACTCCCCCATGGGGGACGATGGCGTGATCGGGTAAATAGCGATCACTTCGTTGATGCGGTAGGCGACGGCTGCGGCGGCCTCATTGCCGTCGACGATAGACATTTTGCGGGTCATTAGTTTCTCCGGGGCAAGCTGCAGAAAAGGTATCAAGAAAATGGTAGGCTGCGCGGGATTTGAAAGCAATGGAAAGTACGATGAAATAAGGGCAATGACGACTTGGGCAGTCGGACATCCTATCGTGTGACCTGCGTCACTGCGTGCTGTTCAGTTTTCCAGGGCAGCTCTCGCAATCCGTTTCATTCAACGGCAGCATGTAGATGCTGATGTATAGCGCCGTGACGAAGCCGCCCACCATTACGATCACAAACCAAGCGCTGCTAGCTCTCCTCCTCGAAGCCCGGTTCCGGTTGTGGCAGCCTGTCGCCCACTCTGGAGACCCAGACATACAGCGTGGGCAAGAGGAAGATGCTCATCGCCAAGTCGGAAATGAGGCCGCCGACGATGACAATAGCGAAAGGCCTCTGCGAGTCGGAACCGATCGCGTGCGACATGGCCGCTGGCAACAATCCAAACGTGGCCACAAGCATTGTCATCATAATGGGACGAAGCCTGAGGACGGCTCCCTCAATTGCCGATTCCTCGATCGAATTTCCCTTCGCGCGCAGCTGATTGATGTATTCCAGCATGATGACGCCGGTTTGCACGGAAACGCCAAAAAGCGCCAGGAACCCTACGCCAGAGGAGACACTGAAATGCGTGCCACTGATCAACAGGGCGAGCGTGCCGCCGATAGGTGCCAATGCGACGTTGGCAAGAATGAGTAGAGCCCACTTCAACGAGCGAAACATCGAATAGAGAATGATAAAAATCAGGAGGATAGTTAGTGGCACAATAATAAGAAGCCGCTTCCCAGCGCGCTTCTCACTTTCATATTCGCCTTCCCAATCAATGTGGTAACCGCGGGACAATTGGACCTTTGCCCTCACCTTCTCAATGCCTTCCTCGACAGCACCGCCGAGGTCACGTCCCCGCACACTGTACTTTATGGCAATGAAGCGCTGGTTGCCTTCACGATAGATTTCAGAGGCTCCGTCCCGTTCCTCGACTTTGCAGAGCTGTGCGAGGGAGACGCGTTCGCCGGACGGAGAAAGCAGGCGAATGTTCTCAATGGCCTCTTTGGTGTCGCGGTACTGGGATTGGTAACGTAACACCAAATCGTAGCGTTGCTCACCCTGCAGAACTTGGGTTAGCGCGGTACCCCCAACGGCGGTCTGGATGGCATCCTGGACGTCGGAGACATTGATCTGATAGCGCGCGGCCTGCTGGCGGTCCACGGTGACGTTGAGGTTAGGCTGGCCCAGGACTTGAAGGACTCCCAGATCTTCGACCCCTCTGACTCCGCGCAGGATTCCGACGATCTGATTCGCGGTGTCCTCGAGAACCTTCAGGTCATCGCCGTAAACCTTGGTGGCAAGTTCGCCTTTAACCCCGCTGACCGCCTCCTCCATGTTGTCTTCGATGGGTTGGGAAAAACCCCAGACCACGCCGGGAATTTTCTCGAGTTCCCGGTTCATGGCCGCGATCAATTCTTCCTTGTCTTCGTGAAATGCGGGACGCCATTCTTCCTTCGGCTTTAATCCGACGAAGTACTCCGTGTTGAAGAAACCGGTAGTGTCGGTACCGTCATCCGGTCTGCCCGTCTGACTTGTGCACTCGGTGACCTCGGGGAAAGAACAGAGTGCGATTCGAGCCTGGTTCGATAAGCGGATACCCTCGCTCGGTCCGGCACTTGGGGCTAGCGTACCGCGTACCCAAAGCGCACCTTCATCCAAGTGAGGAAGGAATTCGGAACCGATGACCGCCGTCGAAAGATAGATGGCAACAAGCAAACCGGCCAGGGCGACACCTACTGTAATGAGCCGATGCTCGATGGCCCACTTCACCGCTTCACGGTAGATTCTGGTCAGGAATTCCATGACGGGGTTGTGCCATTCGCGAGCGCCCTTGGGAAAAAAGAAACTCGCCAGCACTGGCGCAACGAGCATCGAGAAAACCAGGGCGCCGAGTAAAGCGAATGCCACGGTCCAGGCCATGGGCTTGAACAAGCGCCCTTCGACGCGTTCCAAAGTGAAAATCGGCAGGTATGCGGTGATGATGATGCCGATGGCATAGAACACCGGGCGCTGCACCTCGTGGGCCGCGTCACGAATACGGTCCATCGGTGTTTTGAGGGCATTCTCTTGATGGCCCAGATGACGGATGATGTTTTCCACCATCACCACAGCACCATCCACAACCATCCCGAAATCCAGCGCGCCGAGAGATAGCAAGTTCGCGGGAATACCCTTGAGCTTGAGACAGGTAGCGGCGAACAACAGCGCAAACGGGATTGTCAGGGCGACAATCACCGCGCCGCGAACATTCCCGAGAAATAGAAAGAGGATGATCACGACCAGGATTATTCCCTCGGTCAAATTGTGCAGCACGGTATGCGTCGTGAAGTGCAGCAGGTCGCTGCGGTCAATAAACGGAACGATCTTGACGCCCGCGGGTAAGATGTGGTCGTTCAGTTCCTTCACTTTCTTATGGAGCCCTTCGAGGGCTTTCTCCGCATCGGCCCCTTTTCGCATGGGAACCCAGGCGGAAACCACGTCATCGTTGTCGATAATTTTTCCATTTTCACGATGAATCGCCCGAGCGAACTGCCCTAGACGGATCTTGGGACCTTGGGAAACTACAGCGATGTCCTTCACGCGGACCGGCGTTCCGCTCTTCGTGAGAATTACGGTGTTCTCGACGTCCTGGACATTCTTGACCAACCCCACTTCGCGAACATTGATTTGCTGCAGACCGGCTTCGACAAAGCTGCCGCCGGCATTCACATTGTTGCTCGCAAGCTGCTGCTCGACTTGCGCCAGGCTCAAACCATAAGAAATCAATTTGTTGGGGTCTACGCGTACCTGATATTCACGCGTAGGGCCGCCGAAACTGGCAACATCAACGATATCCGGCACGGCTTTTAAATTCTTCTCGACTACCCAGTCTTCGATGGACTTCAACTCCATCACGTCATATTGCGGGTTGGTGCTGTGCAGCGTGAAAAAGTAGATTTGCCCGACAGGACTCCAGTCCGTGCCCATGCTGGGCACAACGCCGGGGGGCAAAGTCACCTGGGAGAGCCGCTCCAGAACTCTCTCGCGG
This sequence comes from Candidatus Acidiferrales bacterium, assembly GCA_963780315.1. Taxonomy (GTDB): domain Bacteria; phylum Acidobacteriota; class Terriglobia; order Acidiferrales; family UBA7541; genus Acidiferrum. The sequence continues at coordinate 31,318 of CAWABP010000002.1, forward strand.
TTCTTGAAGTTGTCTTCGTCGTCGTCAAAGATGAGCTTCAGGTCGGAGAGTCCGAACAGCGAAAACGACCGCAAGTGGGTTACGTGGGGGATGCCATTCATCACAATTTCAAGGGGAATCGTAACCTGCTGCTCGACTTGTTCGGCGGAGATTCCCGGCCACTGTGTGATGATCTCGACGTAGTTATCCGCAACGTCTGGGTACGCTTCGACGGGAAGTTGATGAAATGATATGGCGCCCCACCCAAACAGCAGAACCGCTCCCGCGAGGATGAGTAGACGATTCTCTAAAGCGAAATCGACGAGCTTGCGAATCATTACTGTTCCACCGTGCTCTGGAACATCAGCGCCTTGGCAATGACCTGGTCACCGGGCTTGATGCCGGAAACAATTTCCTGTTGGTTGTTGGGAAGCATGTTTCCTGCAACAATTTCTAGGCGCTTGAAGTGTCCGGCGCTGACGGGAGCGTAAACCCACGCGCGATCATGCAAGTGCAAAATGGCGGTCGCGGGAACAGCTGCGCGCATTTCCGGTTGCTTGCCGTAGAAGGTCGCGGTGACGAACATGCCCACCCGCATCAGCCCCGGGTTGGCTACTTCCAGGCGAACCTTCGCCGTGTGAATGCTGGGATCGAGAATCGGCAGAATGTTATCAATACGGCCTTTCAAAACCTTGTTCGGATAGGCGTTCAAGCGTATATTCGCGAACTCGCCAACATGCACGGCGTCAAAATCGTTTTCGTAAACGTCGCACATGATCCATACGTAGGACAAATCCGAAATCGTGAAAGGATTGGGAGAACCCAATCCTTGGACGCCAGCTGCGTTTGTCACTTGTTGTTCGGTGATTACGCCCGAGATGGGTGCAAGGATGTCCACGATCCCCGACGGATGGTCCTTGTCCACACCGAGAAGCCGCAACTGTTCCGATGCCGTCTCCAAATCCACCTTGGCATCCTGTTCGGTGTCCTCGGCTTGTTCCACAGCGCTCTTGGCGATGGCTCCTTTCTCGTAAAGAGCTTGCGCACGCTCGAGCTGTTGACGCGCCAACCGTTCGTCGTTCGCAGACTTCAGATACGTCTGGTACGCTGCGGAGACTTCGTTGCTCCTTACTCTCAGCAGGAGTTGGCCCTTCTTCACGGTGTCGCCGAGCCTGGCCTTGATTTCGATGACTCGCCCCGCCGCTAGCGAGATTACTGGCACAGCACGCGAGATGTCAGGCTGCACCACGCCGGTGACGTCGAGCGCAGGTATCGATTTATGTTCAACGGCCTTCACCAGGGGAAACTGCTCAGGGTGGTCCACTTTGAAATTGTTGACATCCATGTCCGCTTCAACGGTGGCCGGAAGCGGGGCCTCAACTGCCGGGTCCGATTTGCCTTGGCCGCAGCCGGCGAGGACAAAACTCAGCGCCATATAAGAGGCGGCCTCAAGGAAACATGCTTTATGAAACAGTGTGGATCGCCGCACGAATACAATTGTCATTGTATGACCTCGCGTCCTGCGCATGGATTCATCTGGGTCGTCGCCATCTTGAACGCCTTCACTTATATCGTCGCAGTGCGCAACACACCGCGAGCCCAGGGTTCCTGTACTAGTGTGGTTCTGCCAAATCCTCCCGCCGATAAAGCCTCGCTTCAGGCGAAGGACCAGCGGAACATTTGGGCTATGCTTATTCCGATTTTATTTCTGTGTGGTGAAGAAGATTATTACGAGTTGTAAACAATCGCTGGCGGTGACCTTGCGGATTTTCCTTGCCGAAATCCCACTAATTTTTCAGGGTAGGGACCGACCAACAAGAATCTTGAGTTGCGCTCGGGAACTGCTCCAGATTCGGTGAGTTCCTCGATCCCGAAAGTGCTTCGTGGCAATTGCAGCGTCGCGTGCTCTTCGGCCGGTATCTGCGCCACACCCAGACGTACTCCCTGATCCTTTTCAATGCCCGGGAATTCTCCGTCGCGGGCCAGCCTGAATTTCCCGTGTCCGTCATTGATCAGGATGGCGACAAACCGCGAAGCCATGGCCGTGGTAACGATCAAATCAAGGGCATCATCGCCGTTGACATCCCGCGGCTCTAACTGTAACCCGCCCAGCGGCCCGGTGATTGCGATCGCAGATTCTTCACCTGCGCTCAATTGCAGCCGAATGGAATAGTGCGTACCTCTGGCAGCGTCCTGCTCAACTTGCACCGTGGCCAGATCCGGTTTCAGGTCACCATCAAAATCCGCAATAGCGAACCGCGGAGTGAATCTGCTCTTGCCCGGAAAACTACCTTGCGCTGCTTCGGTTGCATCGTGGCCAGACAGCGCTACAGCACCGCAGAGGCAAAGCAGGCCCCAGATGAGCCGTGTGATGACGATAAGTGTTCGTCCGCTATTAGTGTTTCCAGTCATGCAGTCGATTATTGTATCGCAAAGCTCGCGGAGTTCTAACAAGGCTCGGAAGCCCGTGCGCCAAAAGGACCAGGTTTGGTGAGGGTGATATCTGTCACAATAGCGCGTGACGAAAGATATGGCACCTCGTGCGCTCTGCACCTTATCCTGTTTTGCACCACGGGCCCTGGCTGCGGGGATCTTTTTGCGCTTTGTGGGCCGAACCCCAAAGCGTTGGATGCAGTCGTGTATCATATTGAATGTATTACGGATAGCTGGCACGTTGCCGCGTAATTCCGCCGGCAGACAGCGTTGGCCTGGCGGCACGACCCGCTCGTTGTTGACTCGCAGGCGGCTGAGCCTTCGGTAATGGGAATTACTAAGATAAAGGAGTAATCGAATTTCATGGCCAACCAATCGGAATCCGTCGCCACCTCTCCCGCGCCACGCTGGACCTCCGGGGAAGTGGGCTTGCTCGCATTTGTGTGCCTGGTTCTGGGATTGGTAGGCGGATATTTTCTGCCCGTTGGAAAAGCTGCCAACGCCACGCGCCTTCCTGCGATTGCGGGTTCCTCGACCGCGCCTCATCCGGCAGCAACCTTGGAGCAAATGAAGGCCGTGGCCGACGCCAAAGCCGTGCCACTTCTGGAGAAACTGAAGACCTCTCCCAACGATCCTGGCTTACTGGTGCAACTTGGTTCCATTTATGGCGGGATGCACCAATTCCAGCAAGCCGCGCAATATTACGAGAGGTTTCTGAAGTTGGAACCCAAAAACGTTGCCATTCGCACCGAACTTGCTTCGAGCCTCTATTACGGCGGCGACGTTGATGGAGCGCTCGCGCAATTGGATCAAGCATTAAAATATGATCCCAAGGATACAAATTGCCTTTTCAACGTGGGCATGATTCGTTGGAAGGGAAAGAATGATGCGAAGGGAGCGATTGCTGCGTGGGAAACGCTACTGAAGGCGCATCCCGATCTGGATCGCCGGGCAACTGTCGAAAAGATGATTGCCGAGGCTAAGGCGGGAAGCCCAGTGAAGAACTAGCCCGTGCCAACGTTCTGAACAAAAGGAGTCGCACATCGTGCCCGAGATCAAGACAACAACTTCCAGCGTGAATTGGACCTCCGCTCAAGCTTTCGCCGTCGCGGGGCTGTGCCTGTTGCTGGGAATGGCTGGCGGCTGGTTCATCCACAAATCCATCGGGTCGGCACGCACTACAAACAGCGTGGCGCGACCGGCAGCCCCGGTTGGTACTCCGCCAGCCGCTCCATTCGGCTCGCTGGCGGCTACGCCTACTCCCGAGGAATTGAAGAAGATGGCAGATACGCAAGCTGCTCCACTTCTGGAAAGTTTGAAAACGGATCCCAACAATCCAGATTTGCTGGTTCGCATTGGCAACATTTATTACGACGTGAAGCAGTACGGCACGGCGATCGATTATTACGAACGTTCGCTGAAGCTGCAGCCTGCCAATGCCGCCGTTCGTACAGACATGGGGACAGCGTATTGGTACATGGGAAACGCGGACACGGCGCTCGCTGAATTCAACAAGGCTCTTACGTACGAGCCCAATAAGGCCAACACGCTCTTCAATCTTGGGATTGTAAAGTGGCAGGGCAAAAACGACGCCAAGGGCGCAATTACAGACTGGCAGAAACTGCTGGACACCAATCCGAACTACGCCGCCCGGGATAAAGTTCAACAATTGATCGACCAGGCCAAATCCGGCTCCCGTGCGCCAATTTCCAATTAGCTTGCGAAGGTGGCGATGACAATCCACAGACTATTGGCAGGCGTATTCCTTTGCTTCTGTTTTGTTTCCTGCACCGTTTGTGGGCAGACTTTGCCTAAAGCGCAGTTCATTTCTCTTGAAGAAGCTCAGCCTGTCCTCTCGGGGATGGCCAGTTCGCTTCCCCTGACTTGAAGGGTCCGGCGACACGGGATCCGGCCGCCTGGTCAGAGTGGGTCCAGAAGCAAGATCATCAGATCCGCGAAAGGCTGGAACGCGGCGAGGAGGATACACTCACCAATCTTTTGCGCTTCGGCGTCACCTTCACTAAGGAATTTCGCATTGACGATGAATACCTGCCCAAATATGGCAGCAGCTCTCTCGTCAACGCTTTCGCCGAAAATCGCGCTAACGATTTGATCCGTGCGATGGCTTCCCCCAATGCCAGTGAAGGCATTGCCCACATGCGCGCCTTCCTGGAGAAGAAAGGCTATTCCTTCAAATCGCCCGAGGATCGCCAGAAGATCAAGGAGTACCTGCTGGATAATCTGACCCGGCTTCGCGATGAGTATCTCCATTATCGCGCACAAGTGAAAGACGATTCTCGCTTCCAGCTCTTTCAGCAGCGCGGCATCTCTTTGGACACCAACCTCTGGCCCGATTTTCTGATTGATGAGCATCTGCGCCACATGGTGGAGCGGGGCCTGCTGAAGCCCGGCAGCGTTCATCGAGTCGCAGTGATCGGCCCTGGCCTGGATTTTGCCAATAAGGAAAAGGGCAACGACTTCTATCCTCTGCAGACGATTCAGCCATTCGCCGTGCTGGATTCTCTTTTCCGGTTAGGCCTGGCCGATCCCGATACTGTGGCACTCTATACGCTCGACATCAGCTCCGACGTCAACTTTCACATTGAACGTGCGAGGAAGAATGCCGCCGCTGGCCGCTCCTACACAGTCCAGCTTCCCTGGGACACTTCAGCCCGGCACAGTTCCGAATATCGCGAGACTTTCGTCAACTATTGGCAGAAACTTGGCGACCACATTGGAGAATCCGTTGCACCCATCGCAGTCCCTCCGGGAGCAGCCGCCGAAACGCAGACCCGCGCAGTAAAGATCCGTCCCGAGATTGTCCGTCGGATCACTGCCATGGACCTGAACATCGTTTTCCAGCACCTGCAACCGCCTGCGGGAGAAGGCTTCGATCTCATCATTGGCACAAACATTTTTGTGTACTTCAACGCTTTCGAGCAGTCACTCGCCCGCGTTAACATGTCGCGGATGTTGAATCGCGGAGGCTTTGTACTTTCCAACGACAAACTCCCGGGCACGGTCTCCGCGGGCCTTGATGATTCGTTCACCACGACGCAAATCGTCGCTCGCGATCCGGACATGACTGAGATGATGTTCTGCTATCAGAAGAAGTAGTGGATCTTTCCACCTTCGCAGCGCCTAAGGATAAGTGTGATCGCGGCCGGGAATTGCTTTGCGTTCCCCTGGGGCGGAATTGATTTTCTTGGCTTCCTCAGCGTTCAATTCCTCAAGCGCGTTGAGCATTTCCTGAGCTTGTTTCGGCTGGCCCAGTTTTTTGTAGACGCGGGCGAGGTGCCGGTAAACCGACGTATTGCGCGGATCCAGCTGGCGGCCTTTCTCAAGATAAGGGAGTGCTTCGGCAGGCTTGTCGTCGAGAAGCAACAGGTAGCCGAGGGCAATCAGCGCGCGAGCATAGTTCGGCCGGACGGACACAGCATCTTTCAGAGCGGATTCCGCCTCCGCGAATTCCGGCTGTCCGGGGCTTGCACCCGTACGCAGGAGCGCATCGCCCAGGATTGCTAGCGTCAAATAATTTGCATGGTGCTCTTTAACAGCGGCGCGTGCGGCTTGAATTGAAGCGGGCAAATTGCCCTCGAGGAAATTCTTCTGAGCCGCGGCATCGAAAGCAACATCGGAATGGGGATCGAGGGAGGTGGCCAGATCAAAGTCTGCGAGCGCGTCATCCAAGTGATCCGTTGCGGCAAGAAAGTTCGCACGCTGATAGTGCAGTCGAGCAGAGTTGGGAAGATGCTGCAGTCCAAGATCCACCACGCGGAGACCCAGAACGGAATCCTGGTGATCGGCGCAAGCGTCGCTCACGAATACATATAACTTTTCGTCGTTGGGAGTGAGTTGGGCCGCACGTTGCAGCGCGGCGAACGCATCCTCCGATTGCCCGTTTCCAATGTAGGCTTGCGCGAGGAGGTTTTCCACGCTTGCTTTGGCCCGGCCCTGACCGCGCAACGCTGTGAGCGTCTGAATCGCGCGCGGGTATTCACCCGTGCCGATGTAACAAAGAGCAAGATTGAAGTCGGCAACGAATTCGTCCTGGACATGACCGTGTGCCGCCAGGAAATGGGGGATGGCCTCGGCGAAATGGCCCTGGCGCGTCAGGTCAACACCAGTTCGTAGATCGGCTTCCGCTTGAGCGTCGGTGGCGCCAGTGTTGAGGTCGAGCTGGGGAGAAGATGTGCCAGGCTGGACTTGGGCACGCAACAAAGGGCTGGCCGCAAACCCGATGAGCGCCATGATCCCCGCAACCAGATGATGCGACGGAAAAGAGCGTTGCATTATCACTGCTTTCCTACTTCCAATTCTCTACTTCCATTTGCCCGTGCCTTCCACAATCGTAATATAGCGGTCGATGGGAAGTTCAGTGAAGCGCTCGGTTTTGCCGCTGGGCTGAGGCCACGCAATTTCCAGCCAATCGAGCTTCGTCTGCTGGCCAAGACCGAGTACGACGCGCGGATCGTGCGAGGCATAGTTCTTCGCTGCATTCATTCTACAGCGACTCGGGTTTAGTGCGGCGGCGGGCCTTGTGAGGCCCGGTGAAGTTGCGCCTGCCTCTTGGAGAGTTCCTGCTGAATATCGATCTCCCGGGTTGCCTCCGTCTTTCGGCCAGTTCGGCCATAGGCAATCGAAAGCTGGTAGTGGCCAGCGGGATCGGCTGGCACCATCTTCACATAGCGCTGCAGCGGCGCAATCGCGGCCTCAGGGCGCAAGGCGGAAATGAATGTCATTCCCAAAGCCAAATAGGCCTCGGCGAAGCTTGGGTCCAGCTTGTAAGCTTTTATAAGATGTGGAACGGCGTCGTCCCATTGACCATTGCGGAATGCAAGTTCCCCAAGCCAGAACTCCGCAGAGGCATTCAAGGGATCGATAGTGAGCTCTAGTTCGAATTGCTTGTTGGCCTCCTGGTTGTCCTCCGGAGCATCGGGACGCGCTACGGCCACGCGCCCAAGCCTGTAATGCACCCCCGGTACGTTGGGATTGTCCGCGAGGATCTTCTTGTAAATCATTTCCGCGCGATCCCAATTGCCCTGGGATTCGGCAGACTCCGCTTCCAGTTCGAGCGCTTGATAGGATGTGGGAGCCACTTCCGCAAGCTCCTCGGAGGCGCGCGTAGCCATTTCCGAAAGGAAGTGCGTGATGATGTACAAAACTTCGGGATCCTTCGGGAATTCGCGCCGCAAAGCCATCAGCGCATCGAAGGCGGTCCGGTCGTCGCTAAGGCTCATGGCACAGCGCGCGATGGCCATCCGGGAGCTGTATCGGACTTGCTTTCCCACTTGGCTCAAGTCCAACTTCTTGAGAATCGTGAGCGCTTCATCACACTGTCCCCTTGTCACAAGGTCAGCCGCGTGTTCCGCTGACCTGGTCACGGACGTACCCCGCGGAGTTGAAGAGACCTGAGCGCGAACATTGAGTCCAGAGAGAGAACCATAGAGACAGATAACCACCGAGGCTGTCAGGCGCGGGGCAACTACATTCAGAAAATGGGAACGGAAGAGAATCACTTCAAATGATTCTACTACAGACTTGTTCAGCCCACACCCGTTCGCAGTCGTTCGCATTCGTTTTTCGCGGTAACGAGAGAGAATCCAGAGACATGCGTTAAAAATGGACGGCATCCAATTGGATAAAATGCGGGCACGCACCTGCGGGGTGTAGCAGGTGCGTGCCGGCAAAGCGCGGCCTCCTCAGCCGTTCTCGGTTAGGTTAGAACGTGATGTTGGCGCGGAGTTCGATCAACCTCGAGCCGTTCAGGTTACTCAGGCCAGCTTGTCCAAAGGTGGACGACTGGATGTAGCTGTTGGGTGTCCCCCAATTCGGGTGGTTGAACACATTCAGGAATTCCGCTTGTAGACTGAATTTAATCCGCTCGCTGATTGGCACGACCTTGGAAAGCGACAAGTCGTCGTTCCAATTGCCTGGCCCTGATAGCCAAGGCAGAAGACCGAGCGTTCCCGGTGTCGTATTCTGGCAGACATTCATTAGGTGGCTGCTGCAAGTGCTGCTTGGTTTGGTCAGGAGAGCCGGGTTGATTGTGTATTTAAACGGGCCGGGAGCATTGTAAACGCCAACGGCACTTTGCAGTGCGGAGACGCTTGTATTTAGCGCCAGCCCGCCATCAGCGTAGTCATTGTAAGTACCGTAACCGCCTGTGAGTTGGAACGGGAGTCCAGACTGGATCGTCAGGATCGTCCCGAGCGTCCAACCGCCGACAAACCTATCAACGAGGCCTCCCTGGTTGATAAATTTCTTTCCTCTGCCAAAAGGCAGGTCATAGGTCCCGCTGCCATGGATCACGTTCCGCAGGTCGAACAGCGTTGGACCATAACCCTGTCGCAGGTTTCGGATCGTATACACGTTCGTGGTGCCAGTCCAGGAATTATCTGGCTGGACTCCCAGCGTGTGGCTCCAGGTGTAATTGACGTCGAACTGCATGCCATGCCATGGTTTCTGACGGAACTCCACTTGCAGGGCGTTATAATCGCCATATCCTTGATCGGTCAAAAGCTGGCAGCACCCACCATACAGGGGTCGAGGTATGGATTGGACTGCAAAAAATTGACAGGATATGGCCCGGGAGTCGAGTACGGATTGCCGTTGCCCAATAGTTGATGGGCAGGCGCCAGCGAAGTATCCAACCAGGTTGCAAATGTAATTGAAATCCCATCGCTGGCATACACCAAGTTACCCGCAAGCGCGCCAACGGCGCCATGGTTCAGGATAGTAATAAATCCAGGGTATCAGAAAAGTCCGCGGACCCTGCCCCACCGAAACGCCGCGGTCATGATGGGTAGGTTGGCTTGACCCGGCAGACCGGAATATCAAAATTGCAAGTGCCCGCAGCGACACAACCCGGATTGGCCTTCTCATATATCTCAGGTTGGATTGGGAAGCCTGAATTTTTTCAGGAACCCGTTTTCGAAAATGTTCACTTCGTTGGGGTTGATGGAAATCCATTGATGGACTGCCCTGTGTCCCATGTAGCGAATTTCCAGGACGTTATTAGCCCCGAATCTGTCTCTGGAATACCTAGGTTCCACTCCTGCAGATAGGGCGGTTGAATGTGCGGACCCATTCCGCGCCCCGAAATTAGAATTAAAGGTGTACAGGGATTGTGGCAACATGTCCGAGTAGACGGACGGGAATTTCAAACCAGTGACGTTAGCTCGGGCAGGGTAATGTGTCACCATAGTTAGGCTGCCCGGAGTAAAGGTTCCAACTCTGCCACCCAGCGATTACCGGTGACTAAGTCGAAAGTATTGGAAGAAAGCCTTTCCATAGTTCGATGCATTATTCCAGAAGTATTGATAGGGTTCGGAGAAGCGTCTGATGTCAAACCCGACGCGAATCACCGTACTGTTTCCCCCTCCCAAGCTAGCTTGTTCAGAGATTCGTTATCAGGAGATGGATTCCATGCCATGCCGATAGTAGGCTGAGGGCGTGACGAAGTACCGAAGGATATTGGTGGCTGCCGAGCCACGTACGCGGGATTCAATTGCTGGATAGCTGCCTGGGGCTAAAGGATTCGCCGGTCACGTGACGGTCCGTAAATCTGAAGCTGTCTGTGCCGTGGTAAGCTGCCGGTCAAGTCGTGGTCATCTCCCGTAAAATCCCAGCGCAGTCCATAGTTGAGCGTAAAATGGGGGTTCAATACGGAAAGAATCTTGAGCATAGAGTCCCCAGTTCTTTTCCAGTTCATCAAGATTAAAGCTCGAACCTCGCTGGTGGCATATGGCCGGTCTTCTGATTGATTGGATATCCGCTGCCAGTTGGTGCCAACGCCGAAATCCTGCCGATCAAGCGTGGCGTAAAGATTCTCTGCGCCGCCTCAGGTCGCCGGAAGATTGCGCGGCTCAAGGCGTTGTTGAAGAAATTGGCGGCCGGATCCCCCCCCGCAAGACCCATATTAAGCTGGGCATCCCGTCCGGTGCATTCCAGTAATGGTCCTGTTCCCGGTAATATCTCATGCCAAACATGGTGGAATGCCTTCCGCGCAGCCGAAGACACACTGTCAAAGCATTGAAACAGGGTAAAACGAATTGATCGGAAGAAGGTATATGTTCAGCCCGGACGCACCTTCGGGAAGCCCAGTTCGATATAGCGTCGAATAGTCCAAAGCTTGGTTGCGAACCGAACGCCGTACGGTTCGCATTGTAGTAGTAGCCACCCCGAAACTGATTGATCAGTGTTGGCGTAATCGTCCAGCTTAATCCAAGAGAGCCGATGTAGTTATTGTATTGGTTGTTTGCCTTTTGGTAGGCAAAGGCTGGCCCGGGGAAGAAGGATGAAAACGCCCCTGGCTGGCTGACCTTGGTATCCTCGAACGAGAAATCGAAGCGGAACTTCTCCGTGGCGTTATAATCCACGCGAAATGCGGGGTAGTAGCGAGTAGTTGGAGCTGAGTTGAACCAATTCACGTTTTGGAAGTTTGCGTCACCCGAATTGCTGAGTGCCGTGCCAGGGGTAGTGATTGCCGCATTGATTAGTGAAAACTGCGTAGCGATAGCGGCATTCACCGTTGTGGGAATCGCGGGGTGAAGTTGCGGCAAGCGCAAACAGGTTGATCTGTTTCCCGGTTGAATCGGTGTATACGCCGGACTGTGCCAAGGGGGTCAAGGCCTGTCGTGTAGTACGGGTAGACCCCGGCGCCTGTTATGAACCCTCCTGGTTGTTTCGCCATCGAAAAGGAACCAAAAAAGAAAAGTTTGTCCTTGATGATGTGGCCGCCGAGTGTACCTCCAAAGTTGTTGAGAATGTAAGGATTCCGGGGCAGTCCTTCGGCGTTATTCGTCCAACTATTGGCATTCAGGACAGCATTGCGAAAATCCTCGTAAACCCGCCCGTGGTAATCGTTTGTGCCCCGGCGTGTCACGAAGTCCACTTGCATCGCCGCCATGCCCATGCCTTGGCTCAGATTTACTTGGCCAGTCTCGACAGTCATTTCTTCTATGTCTTCCAGCCGCGCTTCAAGTCCGGGTTGTACGTTGCCGCCAAACTTCATGCGGCTCGTCGCGGAAACGATGCCGTCAATTGTATTTGTCTGGGCTGCTAGAGGAAGGCCCGTTCCAAGTCCCCAGCCCCCCAGAGCCGCTGTATCCGACCGAAAGTTGCGCCAATGGGCTAACATCCCGGCCAAACAACGGAAGGTCTTCGATCTGCTTCACATCGATCGTGGTGTTGATCGCGTTGGAAGTTGTTTCGATAATTGGCAGGGCGCTGACTTCCACCACAACCTGCTCGATGGATGCCCCCAATTGGAGTGGGGCCTTCAATTCGGTCACCCGTCCTCCATGTACCACTACCGTTTCCACCACCAAATCCTTGAAACTGGTTTTGCTGACCGTCACCCGATACGTCCCCAACGGGACGTGCGGGAATACGGCCAGCCCGATGTCGCTGGTGGCTTCCCTGCCAATGTCGTTCGTGGAGACTTTCCCTGACTTCCAGGTTCGCTCCTGCTACCACACCACCTGACTGATCAACCACCAAAACGTTTAACGTTCCTTCCGAGCCCATCTGCGCACTGGTAGGTGGAACCACAACCAGGAGGTAGAGACAACTGCAAACGAGCATCACCCCCAGAAATACACGACCCGATACATGCAACATTACGGTCTCCCTTCTCTCGAAAACACGGAATACGGCGATCACTCCGGCAAACACTGCGCACCCCTTGAACTTGGCCTGTACGGGAAAAAATCCGGCTCCCAGCATGCACGGGATGAGCGGAAACCGGCAGACACAACCAAGAGATAAGCCTGGTTAGGGGTCTGCCGGGAAAACCCGGCAAAAGAACAATTAGGTAAACGTTTTCGCATCTGCTCCCAAGCACACCGCGTGAGCCGCAAAAGTTAACCTACTCTGTATACATTATTAAATATTTTGTCAAGCTTATTTTCTGACTGGCTCGGATTTGCCTTTCTTCAAGCGACAATCCTCAGGCTATTACGCCCATTGCGTGGTATTTCAACGAGGTCCCCGGCGTCAGTTCGAGGGGTAAGGTGATGGCCCGGATACATTACGCGGACGGGTATCACTGAAAAAGGCTTGAGATAACGTATACTGTGCTAGATTATAGTCACTGAAGCGGAGCAATCCGAGTGGACATCCGGGACGTTGCCAGACGTGCGAAAGTATCAACCGCGACGGTTTCGCGCACCGTCAACCAGGTTTCGACAGTAGACGCGCGATTGGCAAAACGCGTTTGGAAAGCGATTGCCGAGCTTGGTTATTACCCCAACCGGCAGGCGCGCACGCTGGTTTCCGGCAGAAGCCGCACTTTCGGCCTCATCGTATCGGAAATCACCAACCCCTTTTTCCCTGAGATTGTGCAGACATTCGAGACACTGGCTGTCGAACAGCGCTACGAGATCCTGCTGACCTCTACCATTCATGACCCCAAACGTATGGAACTGGCCGTGCGCCGCATGATTGAAGGGCGAGTGGAAGGAGTGGCCATCCTGACATTCGGGCTGGAAGATGAACTGTTGGAACATCTGCGCTTCCGGAATTTGCCGCTGGTGTTCGTTGACGTCGGCCCGAAGGCGCCGCGCATTAGTAACATCCGCGTGGACTACGCCGACGGGATCCGCCAAGCCATTCAACATCTGGCGGCATTGCGGCACGAACGAATTGGATTTATATCCGGCCCACTGTGGCTACGGTCTGCGATTGCCCGGAAAGCTGCGTTCGAGGAATCGATGCGCGAAATTGGATTGACGGTGCGACCGGAGTTTGTGGTCGAGGGTGACCACAGATTAGAAGGTGGGAAAATGGCTCTGCAGAAGCTTTCCCAGCTCCGGGAGCGGCCCACCGCACTGCTTTGCTCAAACGATATGACGGCCTTCGGAGTGATCAGAGAAGCGTTCGAGTTGAAGATTGCGGTGCCGCAGGAATTATCTGTGGTGGGCTTCGACGATATACGCATGGCGGATTTCATGGTTCCTCCGCTCACCACGGTGCAAATGTCGCAAACGGAGTTGGCGAAATTGGCCTTTAATGCCCTACTCAAAGAAGTGAAAAGAGAGACGCCAGTGCCGGAAGGCACTGAGTACGTACTAAAGACACGCCTGATCCTCCGAAACTCGACGGCTTTCCCGCCAAGTCACAATGGGGTGAGGGCGCCGAGCGTCGCGCTGCCGGTCCAGGAAACGGAATCCGTAAACAAAGAGTGACGCGGCTGTATGTTTGCAATTCTCCCTGCGTGGAAGAAGTCCTTAATTTCATTGCTCAATTTGGAAGAGTTTAGCGCGGACGGATCTGCGCCCACAGAACCACGACAGAGCGAGCCGCGGCGCGGTACACACAGCCGGGAACAGGTGGGGCGGTGTGCCACGCGGAAATATCCTGTGGCGAATCGAGCGAGGTATCAATCCAGCGGCGCCAGGGATCGTACTCGCCGGAATCAAGCTGTGGCAGCTCGAAATCGAGCGGCTCCCAAAAAGCATTAAAAATCTGGAAGTAGTGAAGGTTTTCCCTGGGCAAATCGAGACTGAACGCAATGGAATGCGAATCCGGGCCCCAATCAGGCTGATGGAGTTTGACGCCGTGCCATTCTTTCTGCGCTTGATGGAGGAGTTCAACCAGGGTGAGGCGCTGCAGTTCCGGAGCGAGGTCTCGCAGCAGGCGGCGCCCATTCAGAAGGCGAAGAAAACGCTGCACATCGCCGTGCTTATTCAGCAGCGACCAATCGTACCAACTGATTTCGTTGTCCTGACAGTAAGCGTTGTTATTCCCCAACTGCGTGCGCCGCACTTCGTCGCCCATCAAAAGCATGGGCATTCCGATGGAATATAACGTGGCCGTAAGAAAGTTTTTCACCTGTCGATTGCGCAGCTTTTCGATTTCGGGATTGTTCGTGGGACCTTCAACGCCACAATTCCAGGAACGGTTGTCGTCGTTGCCGTCGCGGTTCTGCTCCAGGTTGGCCTCGTTGCGCTTTTGCCCGTATGAAACCAAATCATTCAGCGTGAAACCATCGTGGCAGGTTATGAAATTGATGCTCTGCTCGGCTTCGCGCTGCTTGTGGCCGTAGAGATCGGGGCTGCCGATGTAGCGATCGGCAAAAGGACGGATGGAGTCCGCACTGGCGCGGAAGAAGTTGCGCATGTCGTCGCGAAATTTTCCGTTCCACTCGCGCCAGCTATCGCCGACAAAGCTGCCCACTTGGTAGAGGCCGGCGGCGTCCCAGGCTTCCGCAATGAATTTGGCGCCGGAAAGATTGGGATCGGAATCGATGTCCCAGAGTACGGGAGGATTGGAGAGAACATTGCCCGATGAATCGCGAGCGAGGATGGAAGCAAGATCAAAGCGAAAGCCGTCGACGTGCATTTCCTGGACCCAATAGCGCAGGCTGTCCACAATCATTCGGCGCGCAACGGGGTGACCGGCGTTCAGGGTGTTACCCGTGCCACTGAAATCGGCATAGCGGGAAGGGTCCTGATCGAGAACGTAGTAAGCAGCGTTGTCAATGCCGCGGAAGCAGAGCGTGGGGCCCGTCTCCTTGTTCTCTGCGGTGTGATTGAATACGACGTCCAGAATCACCTCAAGGCCTGCGCGATGCAGGGCTTTGACCATGTCGCGAAATTCATCCACGGGGCCGAGCGGGCCGCGGCGCGAACTATAAGCAGGATGTGGCGAAAAGAAGGAAACCGGCGCGTAACCCCAATAGTTCACCAGCCCCGGCGGACAATCCTGCACATCGAATGCAAACACGGGAAGAAGTTCGACAGCCGTAATTCCTAGATGCTGCAAATAAGGGATCTTCTCGACCAAGCCACGAAACGTGCCGCGCAGATTTTCCTCGATATCAGAATTCGGATGGCGGGTGAAGCCCCTTACGTGCAACTCATAAATGATGGTGCGCGTGGATGGAGTACGGAGCGGGGCGTCGCCCTCCCAATCGTAAGAGTGCGGGTCGACGACAACACTTTTCATCGCCGAAGCAAAGTTATTCCCCTTGCGGCTTGCAGCCTCTCGGCTGTAATTCTTGGGCGTAACCAGAGCCTTGCCGTAAGGGTCGAGAAGCGCTTTTTGGGGGTCAAAGCGGAGACCGCGTGCAGGGTCGAAAGGGCCGTGAACTCGATAGGCATAGAGCTGACCAGCAGCGATGCCGGGAACGAAAGCATGCCAGTAGTGCGCCGTCAGGTTTGCAACGGGATCGAAAGAAACGATGCGGGAGGGCTGCGCCTGGTCATCCTGGTCAAAAAAGAGAAGGTCAACGCCAATGGCTTCGCGCGCGTATAGGCTGAAATTGGTTCCCGACCGGGAAACGGTTGCTCCCAAGGGAGCGCTGCGACCTTTCGTATCGATGAGGGTCATGGTTAGTTAAACGAAGGGGATATTGTGTAACGGCGTTCGCAGTTCCGGCAAGCACAAGGGCCAGAGAGGGGCGACATCATCATCGTAACTTAGGTTGCGAATAGCAGGGGCTTTTCTTTGCTCTTCCCGACGAGAACTACATGAGCCTTGGAATAAAGAAAAACTACCGGGGCGGTGGGGCTCAGCGGACGCGGCGGAGTACGTCAATCCAACTGCCGAGGACTTCGTTATACGGTGATTCGAGGTCGAAAAACTCTATGCCAAGACCTACTCTGGGCTTGACGATGCGAACAATGACCAGACCTTCCAGAACCTGGCCCTTGCGTGTGAGCTTCAGGCGCGCGCGGCAATTCATGGGAAGAGCCTTGGCAGTGCAGATAAAGCAGCCGCCAAGGGAGATGTCTGAAGTAACGCCATCAACCTTTTGCCCGGTTTGCATGTCGGTGAGTTCAGCGTCTGCGGCGAAGGGATAGCGGATGGTGTAGCGCCGATCGCGCACCCCTGTGATGCGTGTAAATGGGGGTTTTGTGCGGTCGGGCATAGGAATGACTTTACTCACGCTGCAGGACTCAAGAGATATCTATACACAGGCGGCGCCCCCAGGCGGTTGGGACCCACTGGAAACAGTGTGGCGGAAGGAGCGGCGCTTGTGAACCGTGTTGCAGGGGCAAGTCCTCGTAAGGGTAACGGTGGACCTGCCGTGATTGGGCTATTAGTGGGTTCGACAATAGGCTGAGCAGGAAGAGTATTCGAACAGGCGGGCGTGGTAGCCTGACGAGGTAGGCGACCCCCTCAAGTACAAACTCATGTGCCCTGAAGGAATACGTCAGAGCGACCGGATCACCTTGCGGCTGCAGGTGGAAGCTTCGTGGTTTGGGAGCGACGGAATAGCAGTTAAGCAACCGGCCCACACGATGCTAGTGAGCCGCAATGGAGGCGTGCTTCGCCTGCCGGAAAAGCTCTTCACAGGACAAGAAATCACCCTGCATCGCAAGGTGGAAGGTGATGAGGCCAGATCAACGCGTGCCAGGATTGTCGCGGAGATTGATCGCGAGCCGGAGGGATTTATTTACGCTGTGGCCATGCTGGAGCCACAGGCAGATTTCTGGGACATCGAGTTCCCTGCCATGCATCAGTCGGAAGAGGCGCTGGCACGGCTGCTGATGGAATGCAGCTTTTGTCAGCGGCGCGAAGTGGTGTACCTGAACGAGATGGAGCTGAAATCGTTCGAGATTCGCAAGTGCGTCGCGCGTGTGTGCCGGCATTGCGATGCACCTTCCATCTGGGTGGAAGCGGCCACCGCACCCAATGTTGATGGCACGCTGCAATCACAGACAGATGCGGAGGCCCGTGTCATTCCACGCCGTAACCGGACGCGGATCAAGGCGCGCGTATTGGCGTGTATACGGCGAAGAGGATTCCAGGAAGAAGTCGCGGTCTGCGAAGACTTGTCCAAAGGCGGCCTCAGTTTTCGAAGCAGGAATCGCTATCCCGAGGGGACGCGGCTGGAAGTAGCAGTACCGTACACGCCGGGCGCGGGAGCGATTTTCGTGCCCATCCGAATTGTGTCGTCACAACCGCTGACGGCGGCGGGATTGTTTCGGCATGGCGCGGCGTATTTGAAGCCGATGGAGTAGAGCGGCCCCACGGTGACACTCGAGCGGCGTTCGTGCTGTCAGACGCTTTGTACCGGGCGTGCTTGTCAGGCACTGGGGAGCTTGCGGATCCAGCTACTGATCTTTTCCAGCGCAACGGCAGATATCGTCTCTTCAATCGTTGAGTACTCGCTCGGTGCACCCGTCTTTGCCGTCTGGAAGAGGTGGTTCAATCCAGGTAGTTCATCGATTTCAAAGTTTTTGTTTCCACCATCCTCCAGCGCTTTCCGGATGGCAGGCAGGTTTTGCTTTGGCGGAACCTGAAGATCTTTTTCTCCGCTCAACGCCAACACCGGGCAGCGCACCTTGCGCAGTGCGATTGCAGGGTCGTACGCCAGGAAATATCGGAACCATGGTGACGTCAGGGTCTGAATCTGCGCTCCAAGCAGGGGTTCCTCCGCTTTCCCAGCGAGTCTTACGCGCAATTCTTCCTTCAGCGTTGCGGAATCTTTTTCCTTGACCACAAATGCAAGAAGTTCGCGTTCCTCCGTAGCCTGCTTCTCGGCATCTTCCTTGCTCACTCCCGAGGCTTCCGAGATCAGCAACGTCTGCTCCACAATGATCTGGTCTCCCGGCACCCCAGAGCCGGCCATCATCACAATGAAACCCACGTCATGAGTACGGGCCGCCACCATCGGCGCGATGATCGCTCCTTCACTGTGCCCAATCAGCCCAATCTTGTGGTGATCAATTTCAGAGCGCGTCTTAAGAAATGCCACTCCCGCTTCGACATCCGTCGCAAAATCGGCGGTAGTGGCTGTCTTGAAATCCCCGGTTGATTTGCCAACACCGCGATCGTCCACGCGCAGCACGACGATTCCCGCGCGAGTCAAATAGTCCGACAGCACAAGAAATGGTTTGTGGCCCATCAAGGTTTCATCACGATCCTGTGGGCCTGAACCAGTGATCAACAGCACCGCGGGAAACGGCCCTTTGCCTTGCGGAATCGTCAACGTGCCGGCAAATCGATCTCCCTGCAACTTGTTGTCGTAGGAGACCTCTTCTTCGCGGTACGGGTAGGGCCTCACGGGATTTTGTGGCCGCCGCAGCTCGAGTTCGGCTTTGTCTTTCACGTGCTTAAGTACAAGAGGGAAATCTCTGCCGTTCTGTGACCATGTGCCCGTCAATGATGAGTGATCCTCACTGATCTTGCCGTCAAACGTTCCACCAAGCTGCTTCATCTCGAGTTTGAGAGACGAACCATCGCGTATCACAGTGGTTACGGGCATGCCAGTCGCTCCCTGGTCGGGGCTATCCGCTGTTGCCGTAAGGCCATCCACAGTGTTGGTGATATGGAAGACCATTCGCAGTTTTATTGCGCCGACGTCCAGAGTGCCAGCCCAATAGCCATCAATATCGGACGGTGGAGCGGGTTTGTGTGCGGACTGAAGGGGAGCGGTCATGCGTTTGAAATTCAGATCGAGCGGCTGTCCTTGCGACCATGTCCCCTTAATTTCAGTGGCATCCTTGTTTACTGCCCCTTCGTAGGAGCCATGAACCGCATCTACCGTCAATTTCAGCTTTGAATCTGTGAGCGAGATCGCCGAGACCGGGATGCCGTTCGTGGCCTGGTCGATGCTGTCCAGAGTCGCGCTGATACTTCCGTCCTGCGCTTTGGTGATATGCAGAACCAACCGCAGCTCTGCTGTTCCTGCTTTCAGCGTTCCCTGCCAGTCGCCAACAATCGTGGTTTGCGCCTGGCAAGTCGCGGCAAATGCCACCAGCGCGGCTATCGGAAGTATCACGTTTCTCGCGATATTGTTTCTCATTTGTAGAAACCTCCTGAAGAATCTGTACTGCACCTCAGAGCTCGCCTCGGTTTTCTAGTTGCTTGTAATAGACGAGCGAATACACGACGGGAACAAACCACCCAGCCAGAAGAATTACAAATACCGGCCAGGTATCCAGCCCAGTAGCCGTTAACACCAAACCCGCCAGTCCACATGCGACAACCGTCTTTGCAGCGAAGCGGTGGGTGGCATTCCAAACTCGTTCGTTCGCCAGAGCCCAGGGAGTCCTGATACCAATGTAGAAATTTCGACGCACTTTTCCCATCAAATTCCCCAACAGTATGAAGATCAGGCATATTCCGCCGACAATCGCCCGACCCACATTGAGTGGGTGGCCGGAGCCGGCCCAGAGAATCACAGCGTGGAAATAGCCCATCATGCACACCAGCATCAGCATGATCTGAAGATAGGTTGACCGAAAACTTTCTACCTCGAAGTTTTTCGGCGAAAGCCAAGGGAGGAAGTACATCAGAAGCATCATTGCTAACATGGATCCTGGCCCTATCAAAAACAGCGACCACTTTGGGCTGTAACCGTCAGGCTGACTGTGCAGGTTCCAATGCGTGGCAACGTGACTTGATAGGTGAGGATAGACCAGTGCTGTTGCCACCAACGCCGCGGCAGTGAGCAACATGGCAACCAGGTAGTATTTGCGGCTCATCGTTGTTTCCCTCTGCTCTTCTTGCCATCCTCAACCAGGTGCATCGCCCAGGCCATCAGGTCCTGCACCACCGTGGTATTTAAGCCGTACCAAATCTGCTGCCCTTCGCGCCTGCTGGTAATCAGGTCCGCGTCTTTCAACACCGAGAAGTGATGCGACATCGCCGGCTTGGTCATATCGAATTTTTCAGCCAGCACTCCGGCTGTCACTTCCCCGTTACGAAGCAGGGCCAGGATTTCCCGTCGAGTGGGGTCGGCCAGTGCGCGGAATGTTTTGTTGTGGCGCATGGGATAATTAAGCGTGTGTGTAATTAAACATTCACTTAAATATATGCGGACGGTCGGTGATTGTCAAGAACTAGATTGGGCTGGAAGCAGATCTCGACTAGCGCCAGATTAGTCGTCAAGCGCGATTGTACCGTCACAATCCCCGACGCCAGCGGGATTATTCCGACATGGAGCAGCGTACGCAACGTCGTTGGAGTAGGGCAGCGAATACGGCGGCGCCGGAATAATCACTTGGGCTAACACCTACTTTTCGGTTAATCGCATTCGGAACCTAATCGGCTCACTTCCTCTGGGTTCCGATGGGTTTGACGCATGACAGCTGTCCGGACTCGGTTCTCGTCAGCATCACCGGTTTCGGGCATGCTCCGAATATGATGTGGTTATCGTCTGCGAGTTCTACAAGCCCACGGACAAACTCTGGGAATTTCGTGAGGTGATACTCGACGAAATGGATGTCGCCTTCGGAGTTCCCAGCCAATCCAGTCGAAGCCCTTCTCCACCCGTCGTCGTAGCTGACATAGAACGGCTTTCTGTGCTGAAAGGCAGCGAGAGCGCAGTTAAACGAAATACTGGGGTTTCGCCCCGGTTTCACTCGTCCGTAATTGATTGCCTGAGTCCCGGCAAACATGGCTAATCTGCTCTCGAAGCTGCTTGGTACAGCCCATTCCGTGAGCAGAAGTAGTTCGAGAGCACGCGCATCCTGCAAAAGTATCTTCGTGCCGTCGAAAGCTTGATACCTTAAGTCCGACCTTTGGGCTTCGCGTCCGGCACCAGATAGCGTGAATAGGCCTGCCAAGAGGATTGCGCCAGACCTGTCGTCGTACATTGTGCATCGATCCGCGTGGGAAGTTTCTTCAATCGAACATTCGACGAAAGCCCCCTCAGTCCAAACCGCACTTTTAGGAACTGCAGACGGACGAAGCGGTGACTTGGCGCAGCCGCATACGAGAATCAGCAAGCCCACAGATGCGATTCTGATTCTGCAAATCATTGGAAGGAGACCCAGAAACAACGGTCTCTCACATTATCTAGACACCGATGTGGGTCGATTTGTGCCCTATGGCCGCGTGCTCTCATTAAGTTGTGCTTACCGGACAATTTTCGCCCAGTGGTAGTCGGGCCCGGGACCGGCTGCCCCGCCTGAATTAGCGGCCAAAGCGCCCCATCCATTCGCCTTGCGCAAGGATGTGGCCCTGCATGGCGCGCTCAACATCTTTCTTTGTTACGCCGGGCTGAAGATTTAGCTTTTTGTCCAGGGCATAGAGTTTGAAGAAATAGCGATGGGGTTTTCCCGGCGGAGGGCAAGGCCCGCCATAACCGATCTTGCCGAAATCATTGTGGCCCTGGCGCGAACCGTCTGGCAGTTGTTCTATCTTTGAAACATTCTGTGGGAGAGAGCGTGTGTTTGCGGGCAGATCGAACAGTACCCAGTGCACCCAAGTGCCTACTGGAGCGTCGGGGTCGTCAGCAATGAGAGCGAAGCTCTGGGTGCCAGCGGGCGGGTCGTTCCAGGCGAGGGCTGGCGAAATGTCTTCCGCATCGCAAGTGAATTGTTTCGGAATATTGGCGCCGGAAGCGAAATCGGGACTCTGCAATTTCAATTGCACGGTAACACCTCCTTGCGGACCTGCTTCACATCCCGCGGCCACTGCGAAACTTGCCCCGAGGAAAACCATTGCGAGGATGAAGCGGCGTTCTCTGTGGTCCACGAAACTCCCTCCAAATGTTCAAAGCCATTCTACGCCCGACGTAAGCCGAAGGAGGCGACGGCTCTTTAACCTAAAGATCACTGGTAGGCCCGCAGAATTCGCACGAAACATGCGCCGATGAGGCTTCACGGGATCAATTTACGGGCAACACGGATACGCCAGAGTCCATGGCAGCTTTGGCAAGATCCCGATCGCGCGTGGCGAGCGGGACACCCCGGCGGAGGGCCAGTTCTAAATAGGCCGCATCGTAAACGGTAATGTCGTGACGCTCGGAGAGGTGTAGAGTCCTGGTCCAGGCATGAGCGTCGGTCTCAGGATCAACTTCAATCGGAAGCCGCCCAGCCCTCTGAATTGTACCGTCCCGGTAAGCTCGGTCGATGCGCTTCCGTCTCACAGCCACCTGTAGGGCGTTTGCGATTTCCAGTCGCCATAGCGAAGGGACCACGGCGCCTTCCTCAGCCACCGACGCAAAAAGTCGGTCGCTAGCGGGACTTTGCTCATCCTGGAGAAACCAACTCAGTGCAAGGGAAGCATCGATTACGCCGATCAAGGGCGCCCCTCGTTGATAAGTTCCTTGATCGTGGCATCATCCAGTCGAATGCCCTTTCTCATCCTCTTTATCTCCTCGACGGCCTGAAGAGCTGTCGCGCGGTCCAAGGGCTTGGAGATGGGCAGGAGCCGGGCGACCTGCTTGCCATGACGCGTGATGATGATTTCTTCGCCATGTTCAGCCAAATCAAGAAGATGAGCGAGCTTGTTTTTAGCCTCGAAGGACCCAAATTCTTTCATATGCGGCAACCAATTCTGAGCTAGCTGTCATCTAGCTCGAATCTACCTTAGCGTAATAGAACCTTCCTGTCCAGGCGTTCGCAAATGCGATTCCCGACAAGATGAGTGGCTGTCTAATAAAGGGCGGGGACCGTTGCGCTTTCGCGGCGACGACGATGGAGATAGTGCATGGCGATATTTATGTAGATTTCGCCGCAAGGCGTTTCGATGCAAAGAACCATGGCTTCGGTATCAACGCTGCCTGCAAGCCCTTCTTCATTCATGTGAATTTCCGGTGGGAACACCTTGAAGCGGAAGCCCTGATCATTTAGAAGGGTGACGGAATTTCCGATAACCATATTCGCGAGTTCGCAGACGGTTTCGCGGATGACTTGTTCGCTTTCGGGAAGTTCAGCGCCGGCAAGCTGGCTGGCGACGCGCATGGCGACTTCGGGAGCGAGATCGAGAATTACGCGGCCTTCGATGTCACCCTTGATAGTTACGAGAGCAGCGACACCCTTGCGGCGATACGTGTTCTCGTCCATCGAGAGGTCCGCGATCTTCGTGGGCGCTTGCAGCGATTCAGCGAACACAGCGTCGGCCGCGTTGATGAACGGTTGAATGAGTTCCATTCTCATATTTGCTGCTCCTCAGCCACCGCCACGGGTGCGCTGGCACCGTTGGGATCATCTCCAAGGACATAGCGAAGAATCTCGTACAACACTTCGGGCTTGACGGGTTTCTGCACGAAGTGTTTCGCGCCCTTTTGCAGAGCCGCAAGGATATTCTCCTGGTAGCCGACGGAAGAGACCATGACGATGCGCGCGTCGCCATGCTGGCGCACGATACGCTCAACGGCTTCTATGCCTTCCATCTGCGGCATGGTGATGTCCATCAGCACAATATCGGGCTTGGAGCGGTTGAATTCCGCGATGGCGGTCAAACCGTCACCGGCTTCACCGGCTACCTCGCCGCCGAAGAGCTCAATCATTTTGATGAGGTTCTTGCGGGCGAAGACGGAGTCGTCCACAACCAGGTAACGCACTGGCTGCTGGTCTTTGCGAAGTAAGGGTTGAAACTGTTGCATAACCTTCTCCTTTAGCGCCGTGGCCCCATCAGGACCGCGGCGTCGAAACTGGTGTCCTGTCGTTCTTGTCCGTTTTGTCGGCCTTTTCATGCGCATCTGATTTTTCCTGGGTTGCCCGTTCCCCGCCGTAATGAGCAAGCAGATAGCCGGCGAGTTGATCGAGCGGCAGAATTTTGTTGGCGTGGCCCTTGAGAATCGCGGCGCGCGGCATGCCCGGCACAACGCAAGACTCTTCGCTTTGCGCGATGGTGTGCCCACCAGCCGCTTTGATTGCGCCAAGACCTTCGGCGCCGTCTTCGCCCATGCCAGTCATCAAAATTCCGACGGCGGTGAGCGCAAATTCCTGGGCCACGGAGTGAAAGAGCACGTCCACGGAAGGACGATGGCCGTTGATGGGCGGAGTATCGGAGAGCACCACCATTTCACCGCGGGGCATGCGGCGAACCATGATGTGGCGATTCCCGGGGCAGATCAAAACTCGGCCGGCTACGAGCAAATCGCCCGACTTGGCTTCGTGGACGTCCAGGGCGCAGCACTCGTCGAGACGACGGGCGAACATATCCGTAAACCCTTCAGGCATGTGCTGAACAACAACGAAGGTGGCGGGGAAATCACCAGGAATTTGCGAAAGTAGATATTGCAGCGCATTGGGGCCGCCGGTGGAAATGCCGATGGCGATGACGCGATTGGGAGGAAGCGCAGCATGAGTGCGTTTTTTAGCCGGGGCCAAGGATTCAACATCGGCAGTGGGAATAGTTCTACGTCCACCAGCACGCTTGGCCACTTTGATCTTCTCAATCAGTTGGTAGGCAATGGGGTCAAGATGGCCGGCCGCGGCGTCTTTGGGCTTGGCAACAAAGTCGATGGCACCCAGAGCCAGCGCCTTGAAGGTAGCGTAGGCGCCTTCTTTCGAATGGGTGCTGAAAACAATGACGGGTAACGGCGCATTGCGCATAATCGTCCGCAGAGTCTCGATGCCGTCCATGCGGGGCATTTCAAGATCGAGGGTAACGACATCGGGATGCAACTCAGAGATTTTGCGCAGTGCGAAAGCGCCGTCCATGGCGGTGCCGACGACCTCAATATCAGGGTCGCGCTCAAGAATAATGGGGATCAGTTTCCGCATGAGAGCGGAATCATCGACCACCAGCACTCTGACGCGTTCCTTCATGCGATGGCCCCCAAAGGCAAGGAGCGAGAGAGCCGCGAGAGAATTGCAGGCACGTTCAATATAAGGACAACCGTACCATCGCCGAGAATCGAAGCTCCGCTCACGAGATCGCTGGCGACGATTTCGCCAGGCAGCGCCTTGATGACCAACTCCTCCTCGCCCACGAGATTGTCGACAACCAGTCCGAAGCGCTTTTCCCCTACGCCAATTACGATCACGAAGCTTTTCTTCTTTTTACCGTCCGGCACTTCAACGGCGTGAATGCGATTCAGCCCGCTCAGACGCACTAGCGTAAGAATCTGTTCGCGCAACCGCAGCACTTCACGCTGGTCCACGCGGGTTACATCTTTTTCGTCGATGCGCGTGATTTCGATGACGGAAGAAAGGGGCACGGCAAACAGACGGCCATCCACACGGAACAAAAGGGCCTGAATGCTGGCTAGGGTGAGCGGAACGCGAAGCTGGATGGTAGTGCCCTTCCCTTTGGTGCTGGCAACGTGGACGGTACCTTTGAGCCGGTCGAGAACGGTGCGCACGACATCCATGCCGACGCCACGGCCGGAAACTTCGGTGATTTCGGAAGCAGTGCTAAATCCTGGCTCGAAGATAAGGTTCAGGAGGTCATGCTCGTCAACACGCTGAGCCTCATCCGCCTTGAGCAACCCACTGCGAACGGCCTGATCGCGTATGAGGTCAAGATCGACGCCACGTCCATCGTCGCGAACTTCGATGACGACCTGAGTGCCTTGGTGATAGGCGTTGAGGAAGACGGTGCCACGCGCAGGCTTTCCGGCGCTTACGCGTTCGCTGGAAGGCTCAATGCCGTGGTCAACGGCATTGCGGACCACGTGCGTTAAGGGTTCAGCAAGGGAATCGAGGATGCCTTTGTCGAGATCGGTGTGTTCGCCGGCTACTTCGAGAGCGATATCCTTGCCGCAGAGCTTGGCGATGTCGCGAACGACACGTGGAAAGCGGCGGAAAAGCTGTTCGACAGGAACCATGCGGATTTTCAGCACGCACTTGTGCAGTTCGTCCAGGACGCGCGATTGAAACGCGAGAGCTTCCGCAAGCTTGGCGCGGACAGGATCGCGCGCATGCTTCGCTTCGAACTCGGAAAGCGTGCGATGCAGCATGGACTTGCCGATAATCAATTCGCCCACGAGGTTCATCACCGCTTCGATGCGCGATGCATCCACACGCAAAGTGGCTTCGGTAACAGCAGCGACAGCGGAAGCCGGCGTCTGCTTGGTGGCCGGAGATTCCGTGGAATCAGCAGTTCGCGTGGCGAGCTTGGCGGCCTGCGCTTCCAGCATGTCGCCAAGGAGTTCGTGTTCGGTGGACTCCGCGGTCTGGGCAGGTTCAATCCGCTGATGGGAGACAACCGAGGGAATACGGCAGCGGTGGGCGAGGTGCTCAATGGTTTGTGTGCTGGCAATGGCGGCTTCGACAATTTCCACAGAAGCGGCGGCGAGGTTGTCTTCCGGGCGAAGGGCAATCACGGTCCCGCAAGCGTGCAGGACATTGCGAACAAGTTGGAAAGCGGCAGCGCGCATGGCGCTGTTGGGATCGATGCGCAGGGCGATATTGTAGACTTTATCGCCGCGGAGGAGCGCTTCGGAAATCATGAGTTCTTCGTACTCGTTCCAGCGGAAAGTCGCGGGCACTTCGGCGTGGTCGGACAGTTCGGAAGGTTGTGAAGCAGTAGGCGCCTCCAGCAACCTCTGGATGAGCGCGCGCAGTGGAGTAGCCGGCGGCGGCTCAAGCTGCTTCTGATAGGCGCTTAGCATGCTTTCAAACGTGTCCACGGCGGCGAGAACCACCTCGGCGAGTTTTGCGCCGTGGGTCTGGCCGATTTGGAGCGTAAGGATGTCCTCAAGTTCGTGGGAAATCTCACTAAGCTTCTGGAAGCCGCAAGCAGCTGAATCACCCTTCAGAGTATGGACCGCCCGGCGCACACTACGGAGCAGTTCCTCGTCAGCAGGATGCTGTTCGAGGCGCAGGCCATCTTCGTTGATGGTCTGGAGGAGTTCCTCGGCGCTCTCAAAGAAGAGCGCGCGAAGCTCCGAACTCCGATCCTCGGGCAGAAAGCTCAACCGTTCACCTCGAGACGCTTGTAGGCAGTGCCGTTGTTTTCATGGACCATGCGGAATTTCTGCGTGAGTCCAAATAGACTTTCCGCGTGGCCGACAAGCAGATATCCGCCGGGATTCAAGCAGTGCCAGAACTTTTCGATGAGGCGTTTCTGCTCGGCTTCGTCGAAATAGATCATCACGTTGCGGCAGAGGATGATGTCATTACGGCGCGGCAGGAATTCCGTTTTGAGATTGTGAAAGTCGAATTGAACAAGCTCTTTTAGTTGGGGTTTAACGGTGTATTTGTCGTTGGCCTTTTCGAAGTACCGCAGGCGCGTCGTGTAATCCACGGGCTCCATCTGCACTTCGGAGTAGCTGCCTTCCTGCCCGTGGCGCAAACTGGCGTAGCTGATATCAGAAGCCACGATTTCCAATTTCCACGGTGGAGGGATGAGAGGCTTGGGCGAGGGCATCTCAAAAGGAAGCGGATTGCGCAAGTAATAGTAGGCAAGTGCGTCGCAGATGAGAATCGCAACGGAATAAGGCTCCTGCCCGGAGGAACATCCGGCGGACCAGACGCGCAAATTCCAATCGCGGCGCTCTTGTTTGTGGTGCAGGATTTCTTCGAGCACGCCTTTTTGGAGTAAATCGAGCTGCGGGCGATTGCGAAAGAAACTTGTTTCATTGACGGTGAGGTTTTCCAGAAGCAAGGCAAGCTCGGCGCGGCCTTCGCGGCTGGTAAGAAGGCGATAGTAGCTGTAGAAGGACTCGAGTTGGCAGGCCTTCAGGCGGCGCTGCAAGCGGTCCTTCAGAAAATGGGAACGGCGCTCGTCAAAATACATGCCGCACTCCTGGTAGACAAGGGTCTGCAGGAGCTTGAGTTCCGCTTCAGTGAGCTGAACCTGCGCAGTAATTGTTGCCATGCTGAGTGCGGGCGGAAAGTCCAAGGAATGGCGGCGCTGCCGGAAAACGGGTGGCGGCTAGCGGGCCATCGCGACTGGTTCCGCAACCTCCTCGAGTTTCTTGAATTCCGGCTGGCGCAAAAGCCTGGCGATATCCAGGAGGATAATCAGGCGGCCCTTGAGCTTGCCTACTCCGGTGACATAGCTGGATTCCCCTTCGGCGAAGACGGAGCCAGGCGATTCGATCTCCGACGGCGGAATCTTCAGGACCTCAGACGCCGAGCTGACGATGAGTCCCAGAAGCTTGTTATCGAGTTCAACGACAAGAATACGGTTCTTTTTGTCGGGTTCGGCGGGCGCGGAGCGGAAACGCTTCCGGAGATCCATGACGGGAATAATTTTCCCGCGAAGGTTGATGACGCCTTCGATGATGTCCGGAGCGTTGGGCACCGAAGTAATCTCGGGAACGCGGACGATTTCACGAACGGAAGCGATACGAACGCCATATGTTTCGTTTCCGATGCGAAAGCCGACGACTTGAAAGTCTTTCTCCATGGAACAGTCTCCGGTTCAGGAACGAGTGACTTCGGCGTACTCGAATTCTCTGGATTCGGGCGCCGGAACGTGGCGGTGCGGTGCGCTGGCTTCCCGTCGCGAGCGAAGATTGCCGTTGTTGTCGAGGACGAAACGTCCCATGTTCTCGAGCAAGTTGCGGGATAGCTTGAGCATCTGTTCCGCGGCTGCGGAAAGCTCGGTGGAGCTGGAAGCCGACTGCTGCACAAGTTCGCGCATCTTGTCCATGGCGCGAACGACCGCTTGGGCGCCCGAAGCCTGTTCTTCGACGGCGGAGTTGATCTCCTGGGTGATTTCGGTGAGGCGGTTGGTGGCCTTGGCGATCTGCGAAGAACCGACGGACTGCTCGTTGGTGGCCGCGCCGATTTCCTGAGAGAACTTGTAAACTTCCGTGACCACGTCGGAAATCTTGTGAAGAGCGGAGCCTAGATCGTTGCCGAGGCTGAGACCTTCCTCGACGATACGCGTGCTGTGCTCCATGTTTTCCACGGCCTGGCGCGCTTCGCGCTGGATGCTCTGGATAAGGTCGGCAATTTCCTTGGTGGACTGCGTGGACTTTTCTGCGAGCTTGCGGACTTCGTCGGCAACGACGGCAAAGCCGAGGCCATGTTCCCCGGCACGCGCGGCTTCGATAGCTGCGTTGAGGGCCAAGAGGTTGGTCTGTTCGGACAGGTCGTCAATCACTTCAATGATCTTGCCGATGTCGTCGGCGCGGTGGCCCAGAATATTGATGATTTCAGCGGAAGATTGAATGGAGCGGTTGGTGCGGTTGAGGCCATCGGTGGCCTTCTCCATCGTCTGAATACCGGAGACAACTTCCTCGCGGGAACGATTGGCGATATCGAGGAGAACCTTGGCGGTATCAGCGACGCGCTGAATGGAAGTGACCATCTGATCGATGGAAGCGGAAGTCTCGGCGACGCTGGAGGCCTGCACCTGAGTGTTCTTCACTACGTTTTGTACGTTGATGCTCATTTCGTGCATGGTGCTGGTGACTTCCTCGATGGCGGAGGACGCCTGCACGCTGACCTTCGCGGATTCGTCTGCGGCACCGGCAACCTGATTCGAGCCAGCGGAGACCTGGGAAGCCCCGTCGCGCGTGGTGCGCACAATTTCCTGCAAGCCGTGAGACATGCGCAGGAAGGCGTTGCCGAGGGTGTCGCGCTTGGAACGCGGGGAGACTTCGACGGTGAGATCGCCTTCCGCCACGGCCATGGAAACGCTGGCCATCTCCTTCAGGTAAGCGACCATGTTGTTAAAGGTCGTTGCGAGTGCGCCAATTTCGTCATTGCGATGGATATCGATGTTCTGGTCAAGGTCGCCCGAATCGCCGATTTCCTGTGCCACGGTAATGAGGTGCTGGAGGGGTTGCGTGATGGAATTGGCAGTGCGAAAGGCTGTCAACAGTCCAAAAACTATGGCGCCAATCGTGCCGAGAAGAACCAGGATGAAGCTCCATGTGCTGGCACTTTTCGCCGTGCTCTGCGATTGATCAAGCGAACGGCTGATGTCTGTGTTGGCTTGATCCAGAGCAGCTGAAGATTTCGCTAACCACGAAGCAGGATCCTTTTGTAAGTAGAAAATCTGAAGATCAGAAACAGTCGCATCGCCAGCATCGACCTGATGGCGCTTGGCGAGAAGAGGTTTCGCAAAATTGTCTGCCCAACTGGTTTCGGTGCTCTCCACCTGGATGAGAGCATTGCGGAGGTCTTCGTTAGGGGTGCCGGCCTGGCTGCGCTTGATGACGTCGGTAAGTTCGCCGAAACCGTGATTGACCTTGTCCTCGTCCCGCGGATCGCCGCTGAGCAGGAAGTTATTGAGGTTCAAACGGTTCTGCATGATCTGGTCGCGGACTCCCTCCGCCGATCGGAAGTCCTTCAGAGTATCCGTGACCTCGGCGTTTGCGGACCGGGCTTTCAGGATCGAGGCGACGTCCACAATCAGCAGGACGAGTAGGGTGAGCAGGATCGCTCCGAAACTTCGATATAACTGCTTTCCAATGGTCATTGCGTCACTTCCTCCACTCCCCAATACAGGAACAAAATTGCAACGCGGCGAGCGACCGCCCGCCACGCAAGCCCCGGTGAATCACTACTGCCTGAAATCGAATTCAACGATCTGCGTGGTTTCTTCACTAGCTGGCTCAAACTTCCAATCTCTTAAGGCGTCAATGCAGGCCTGGACGAGAACTGGATGACCCCCAATGGCGCGGGTGGTGCGGACATGGCCATCGGGAGCAATGACGACCTCGATCTTGACCTTGCCCGTAATGCTCATACGGCGAGCAAGTTCCGGGTAAACCGGCGCTGACTTGGTCTTGACCTTGCGCTTTCCCTCTTCACTCACCGTCTGTGCGCCTGCCAACGACAGGGCGAACAGGCAGGCAACGACGACGGCAAGAATCTTTCTAGTCCAACCGAATCGGATGTACACCACAGCCTCCTCAGGCGTAAAACTACCCCACACAGAGAAAGGCAAGTGCAGTGCCAGCTTGGGAGGAGCTTTGGACATGGCTCGATTTTTGTGTTCAACGCAACTAACGCCTTTTCTCCAAACAACATAGAGAGCGAGTGGAAAAAGCGCTTTAGTAATCGGGCGCATTCGAACGTCTCACGTCACGGGTAGTTCGCGTTGAAGGGTCTCACGCTGAGACTGCGGAAGGTGCAAAACAAAAGGGCAGGTAACGCATGCGTACCATCGCCGCGAACAGGGTTTGACTCAGAATGAGATGGCTGAGTAGCGTGGATATGCGTGGCTTCTTAAATTGAGACGCACGCAGAGCCCCCTAAGCCCCATGCGTGAACGCAAGAAACTTCGTGTCCGCCGACCAGCGGCTGTTCGTGGCCGTGAGGCTCCCGGACCAGCCAGGCATGACTTTTCCCAGGAACTGATGAGTTTAGCGGTGCAAGCGGCGAAGTCGCGTGACCTGCCCGTGTTTTTGGCGGGCTTTGCGGCGCGTGCCACAGAAATGTTGAAGGCGGAATGGGGAGGAGTTGGGGAAATTTTGGGAAGCAAGGTCGAACTCTATTCGCAAGGAACAGAGTTTCCGGGTGGGGAAAAAGAGCGGGCCTGGGTGCTGAAGAACGTTACGCGGAAGCGGCCTGGACTGGAAGTGCTGCCTTGGGGCGAATCGGCGAAGTACGGCGCGTTTTACCCCATTTATGCGAGCGATGGGGAGTTGATGGGTACGCTATGCCTGGTGCGGCGCAAAACGGAGTTTTCTCCGGAAGAAGATGAGTTGCTTGCGGTTTTGGGAAGCCATGCGGCGCTCTCGATGGAAAAGGTGCGGCGTTTTGCGCAACTGGAACGATCTAAGAAACAGTGGGTTGAAGATATTGATGCCATAAGCGATTACATCGCGGTGCACGACCAGCGTGGAAAGATTGTGAGGACCAACCGGTCTTTGGCAACGCACCTCGGCATTTCGCCAGTAGCACTGGTTGGCGAACCCATGATCAGTTTGCGGCACATCGCGGAAACGGGAAGTTCCCTTCCCTGCCCTTTCTGCCGCGATACCAATGAATTACGCGAAGAGTACATCGCCACGTCCGATGGGCGGACGTTTCTGGTCTCCACATCGCGGACGAGGGGAGCAACGGAAGACGACACGCGAACGATTCACGTCCTGAAAGACATTACCGACCGCAGAGAAGCGGAACGGAGGTATCGCGAACTGTTTGACAGCATTCAGGAAGGACTGTTCTTCGCTACTCCCGAAGGGCAGTTCCTGGACGTGAATGATGCCATGGTGCGCATGCTTGGCTACGAATCGCGCGCGGAACTCCTTCAGGCGGATGTGAGCACTCATTTGTATCCCACGCCCGCAGCCAAAGAACGGCTGGTGCGGGCCATCGCGGAACGCGGCGCATTGCGAAACTACGAGGAGACGCTGCGGCGAAAAGACGGCAGCCTGCTGCACACGCTGCAGAATATAAGCGCGGTGCGCGACAAGCGCGGCCGCGTGGTGCAAATCCGTGGGCTAATGCTGGACGTAACCGAGCAGCGCATGTTCCAGTCGCAATTGCAGCGCGAGCGCGACTTCAACCAGAAGATCCTGAATACCACGCAGAGCATGATCCTGGTGCTGGACACGGCCGGGCTGATCAGCTACGCGAACCGGCGTTGCTACGAGATGGGGTATGTGGAAGAGGAGATGATCGGCCACCGGCTTGTGGAGTGGGTGGAGATGTCGCACCGAGGGGATTTCGAAGCAGCATTACAAACGACGGCTCATGGGCAGCAAGTGGAGAATCTCGAACTACGGGTCCGACGGAGCGACGCGTCGATGGGACACTTCTCGATCAGCCTGAGCCCCATGCGAGATGAGATGAACCAGGTAAACAGCGTAGTCGTGGTGATGACGGACATCACGGACGCGGCTCTGTTGCAGGCGAAACTGGCGCACTCTGAGAAGATGGCGACCATCGGGAGATTGGTTTCCGGCGTGGCCCACGAAGTGAACAATCCCCTGGCGGCAATTCTGGGATTCACGGACCTGCTCCTGGAAAACAAAGACATGCCGGCATCCGCGCGGGAGGATTTACAGATCATCCTGCAGGAAACGCAGCGCACCAAAGAGATTGTGCAGGACCTGTTGCGATTCGCGCGGCAGCGGCCAACGCAGAAGGAACCCGTGCAGGTGAACACCGTATTGCGGCAAACAATCCGGCTGCGAAGCTACGATTTTGCCAGCCACGGGGTTGAGGTTGTGGAAGAGTTCGACGAGGGCATTGGAGAAACGCTGGGAGATGCGCAGCAACTCCAGCAGGTGTTCTTGAATATTCTGAACAATGCTTACGACGCCATCCAGGAGTCTGGAAATCACGGACGAATTCGCATCGCGACAAAGCGCGCGGGCGATTCCATTGAAGTGACTTTCGTGGATAACGGAACGGGCGTCAGCGACCCGGAGCGCATTTTTGATCCGTTCTTCACCACAAAGCAAGCGGGCAAGGGTACGGGACTGGGTTTGAGCATTTGTTATGGAATTGTCCGCGCCCACGCGGGAGAGATTCTCTGCTGGAAGAATGCCGGTGAGAGTGGAAGCACGTTTCTGGTGCGTTTGCCGCGTGCTACGGAGACATCGCTGGCCGCGGCAGCGAATGAGGCGGGCCGATGAGTTCGCCGACGGCAGTGAGGGCATTTTCACCGATCCTACTTATAGAAGATGAACCCTCCGTAAGCGCGTTTGTGCGCGCGGCGCTGGCGCGCCGTGGGTACACCGTGGTGCAAGCGGCAAACGGGGATGAGGGTATGCTCCAACTGGCGAAGGGAACATTCGCGGGCGTGATCACCGATATCCGCATGCCGGGAAAGATCAATGGCGCGGACATTCACCATTGGATCAAGGAGAATCGGCCGGAATTAAGCGAGCGCATCATCCTGATCAGCGGCGACACGGCAAACAGCGAAACGCAGGCGCTATTGATGGAGAGCGCGACGCCCTGCATCGAGAAACCATTTCGAGTTCAGGAACTTATTTCCATTGTGGAGACGACCTTCGGAAAGCCATGAGCGAAGACCTGAAAATTAAACTTCTGGTAGTGGACGACGAGCAGAGCATCCGCCGGCTCTGCATGACCATTGGAGCCTCTCTGGCGTACAACTGCACCGAGTCAGAGAGCGCAGAAACGGCAATCCAGAGGCTGGAAACGGACCCGCCGGACCTGGTATTGACGGATTTGAAGCTGCCAAACCAATCCGGTGTAGAACTGCTGAAGCAGATTAAAGCGGTGCTGCCGCGCACGGAAGTGGCGATCATGACGGGCCACGGCTCAATCGAGTCAGCCGTAGACGCAATGAAGCTGGGCGCCTACGACTATATTGAAAAGCCCTTCCGCGTGGAGAAGATGCGGCTATTGCTGCAGCGCATGGCGGAAAAAGTGCGGCTTGTGAACGAGAACGCGTTTTTGCGCGAGCGCGTCAGCACCGAGGAAAATCTAGATGGGATTATTGGCACATCCTCTGGAATGCAAGATGTTCTGCGGATGATTTCCCGCTTGAAGGACACGCGCACACCGGTGTTGATTTCCGGGGAAAGCGGGACGGGCAAGGAACTGGTCGCGCGGGCCATACATTTCCGGGGAATGCTGGCGCAAACACCGTTTGTAGCGGTGGATTGTGGCGCGCTGGTCCCAACGTTGATGGAAAGCGAATTGTTCGGTTATGAGAAGGGCGCGTTCACCGGCGCGATGAAATCAAAGATGGGCCTGTTTCAAGCTGCGCATGGCGGCAGCATTTTCCTGGACGAAATCGGCGAATTGCCCCTGGAGATGCAGGCCAAGATGTTGCGAGTGCTCCAGGAAAAAGAAGTGCGGCCGGTGGGCAGCAATGATCGCCATGCGGTGGATGTACGCGTGATCGCAGCGACAAACCGCGACCTGGAGTCAGCCTACCGCGCAGGCACATTCCGCAAGGATCTGTATTTCCGGTTAAATGTGGTGACGGTGCATATACCGCCGTTAAGGGAGCGCCGTGCGGACATTCCAATGCTCGTACACCATTTTTTGAACCGCTACACTCCGACCAAGCCTCTGCAAGTGACGGCGGCAGCAATGAAGAGCCTGCTGCAATACGACTGGCCGGGCAATGTGCGCGAACTGGAGAATTGCATTGCGCGAGCCGTCACCCTGGGAGACCAGGCAGTGATTGACGTCCAAGACCTGCCACCGGCAATCCGCACCGAGCAACCAATAAGTGGCGCGATGACGCCGCAGGATGCCGCTTCCCTTTCGACGACAGCACTGGCGGAGATGGAGAAGATGACCATTCTGCGCGTGTTCGAGCAGGCGCACGGAGACAAAGCGCTGGCCGGCAAGATGCTTGGCATCAGTCGTGCGACTCTCTACCGGAAACTGAAGCGTTACAATATTCCTTTGCGCGGGGATGCCGAGCAGGTCGATAACGAAGCGACAGCGCGCGCAGCTGGGCGATAGTACTTCTGAAGGGAGCACGAAGCTCTCTCAGAGAAGAGTGAGACGGAATCGTTTCAGGCTGAGACGATTTGGCCAGCGCACCGTCGGCGGAAAAACCTAAGTCTTGGACTTTCTGTTATTTCCAGAGATCAAACTCCCTGAAGAAATTTGGTGGTCGGCGTGCAATTCCCTCCTTGGGACATTGTGTGCCGGTCCGTGCCGGGTGTGTACTTTCTCGGCGCACGATCAGAAATTGCAAGACTAGTGGTTCAGAGGCAACGGGGCAGAAGCGCGAAATGACTCTCATTGCGGATGAACGGGGATGTGTGGAACAACTCGCCCGGTTTTTCCCCGCTTTACCCGCCGTCCGTTTCCCGGTGAGAGTCACGCCGCTGCAGCCCGCACAGGGGAAATTGCAGGAACACACGGTGTTGGAGTATGGCACGGAAGAATATGCAATCTTCCTTTCCAGTTTGCCTCTGGAATTCGCGGATCGCGTAAGGATGGAACACGATGGAGGGCGTCCCGCGGAGGCCACGGTGATTGCTCTGCAATATCAAGAAGGACGCAAAGCCGTCGCAGTACGTTTTCTGGAAGGCCCTTGCGAATGGATGAGGTAGCCGTGAACAAAACGATCACAACATTGAATTTGCCCGCTCCGCCGAAACCTGATGGTGCAAGGCAAGCGCAGTGGGAAGAGATCCGCTCCGTCTTTCCGATATACCTGGCACTTGCCAAGCATCAGCAAATTGAGATTCCCTTTCCGCCCAACAAGCGGGTGCTACCAGAGAAGGCGGACCTGGATCTGTTCAGCCGCGTGCAATCCTGGCTGGATTCCATGGACCAGCAAGTGCTCGTACACCAGTTGCGGCATCTCTTGCAGATGACCACTTTGAATGCCAGCGAAAGCGGGCTTCGCGCGTTGATCATGCGGCACCTGCGGAAGCCGGCGAAGTCTCCGATGGATCGCGACAAAATCGACTTCCTCCTGGTGCAATATTTCGCGCTCAGCGTCCCCACCAAGACTTATCACAAGCAGATTGAGCTGAACGATGTGGCCCAGGTGATGAAGCCAGTGCTGGGAGAGGTGGATACGGCGCCGTTGCCGTGGTGCGAACCCCTGGAGAAAATGATCACGGTCCTGCGGACATTCAAGAGCCTGCGGGACATCCTGAAAACAGACTTCATCAGCGAAGGGCGCCGGGTTAAGGAAAAAGCCGGCGGAATGTTTTACGACCCGTCGGCAATGCTGGCGTTTGTGCGCTTTAATTTTCTGTTGCGGCGCACGCTGATCGAACTGATGCACTCGGACCTGATCTTCATTCGCTCTGGAATCAATCACCTGGAGCAGGCTGGAGCAAAAACAGTGGACTGCCAGTCCTACGGCCTGACGTCCTCTGAACCGATTGCGAAAGTCAGGGCGCTGGCGGACGACTGGAAGCAGCCGTTCCAGAAGGAATACACGGAGCGCACCGTGAGCCAGGCGTTCGAGAAACTACTGGCGCTTCGAGCAGACGTGGATCGCAATGCGGTGCGTGTATTGGGCAAGTCTCTGGACACACCTCCTTTAAAGCCCACGGAGGAAAAGGCACCAGCCGGCAACGGAACTCCAGCGAAAGTCGGCGCAGCGCGTGCGGCCGAGAACGCCGATGTGGCGGTCAACCGCAAGGCACTGGAACTGGCACCGGAGCTTGATTTCGAATCGTGTTTGGATCAGGTGTGGGAACAGTTGATTTCGGCGCCACCTTCGCGCGGGCGCTCGATGACAACGGTGCGGGTAGGCGGGGCTAGGCTGCTGATGTCGTCGTGGGAAGTGGCCGCGTTTATCACCGAAGATGGTCCAGCGGCGGAAGATCTGCGGCGCGCAGTGGTAGCTCGTGCCCTGGTTACGGCAGCCGTGGAGAAGGCCAAAGAATCAGGAATCGCCACGGGGCTGGACCACGTGCTGCCGGTCGCGCGCATGGAAGTTTCGCGGCTCCAGGAACGCGTCGAGATG
Source organism: Candidatus Acidiferrales bacterium (assembly GCA_963780315.1). Classification (GTDB taxonomy): domain Bacteria; phylum Acidobacteriota; class Terriglobia; order Acidiferrales; family UBA7541; genus Acidiferrum. The sequence continues at coordinate 68,650 of CAWABP010000002.1, forward strand.
GCCAAACAGGCGAAGGATACCGAAGCAGCGGTGAACCTGGGAATCAGCACTAAGCGACTGCTTTCGGCCTTGGACGAAGCCGAGAAATTGTAATTCCTTGCTGCGGAGCAATGGCAGGCATGAAACACAGTCAGGGAGCGGATCACACTTGCGAAACACGAGCGTATTGATTCTCACAGACGATGCCGAGTTTGCTCGTTTGCTGACGGCATGCTGGCAAGTGGAACGCCAGCTCCCCGGTCTTTCCGTTGTGACCAGCGACCTATGGAGAAACGGTGATCGAGTTTCCCGAGACTTGATCGTGATCGGTCCGCTGATCGAAGGGAAGCTCGCGGAAGCGCTTCGCTCAATGGAGCCAAACGTGGCAGTCATCCTGTGTGCGCCAGCGGAAGCGGCCGAACTGGGGCTCTTGCGGAAGCGCTATCCACGCCTGTTGCATGTGCCTCTAAAAGAAGATTGGACGCAGATGGTGCTGCTCCTGGCTGGTGAGTCTCTGCGGCGGTCGCAGGCAGTAAAACAGGTGAAGCAGGCGGAGGAGCGCGCGGCAGAAAATGCCAACCAGGCCATGCTGGGCCGCTACATGCTGGACATGCGGCACAGCGTGAACAATGCGCTGACGTCGCTCCTGGGGAACGCAGAACTTTTGTTGCTGGAGCCGGGACAGCTTTCGGCGCAGTCGATCGCGCAAATCAAAACGATTCACACGATGGCGCTGCGGATCAACGAAGTGATGCAGCGATTCTCATCGCTCGCTAGTGAAGTAAGGGAGGATGAGACGGGTTCTCAAGCTGAGACGGAGGAGGCAACGGCGCCCGCCTTCCGACGGCGCTAACCTTCAATTTTTTACGTGTAACTCCCTTTATTTCTTACAGATAAAGAAAATAGACACCGCATCCCAAGGAACCTTCAAGCTGGCCGTTGACGTGCATTTTTCTGACGTGGAGAACTATGCGGGGTAGAAGCTCGTGCAGAAAAAAGTACTAATTGTCGATGATTCGCCGTCGCAAGTGCGGCTGATTCAGGGTCTGTTGGAACCGGAGGGCTATTGGCCGGTGGGCTTGAATGACCCGAAGCGAGTTGAAGAAGCCATCACCGCGGAGCGGCCGAGCGTGATTTTGTTAGACGTAATAATGCCAGAGCGGAATGGTTTCCAGGTTTGCCGGGAATTGAAGGGCAGCTCAGAGTTCAACTCGATTCCAGTCATTCTGGTGACCTCGAAGGACAGCGCGAGTGACAAGTACTGGGGCGAGCAACAGGGGGCGGATGGATACGTGACAAAGCCCTTCACGCGAGAAGAATTGCTGCGAGCGGTACGGCGGTTCGCATAAAGGTAGGAAGAGAGAGCGACGGATGAACGATGACTTCCAATTGATGCCACTTCCCCCCGAGGCGGAACTCGGGGAGATGCTCGAAGCGTTGGGCAACGTGGCAGAGCGTCCACCGGAATCGCAGTACGTGGTGTTCCGCAGCGGCCGCGAACGGTTTTGCTTGCCAGTGCTGGATGTGGAAGAGGTCCTGGAGTGGCCACTGGTGACAAAGCTGCCGCTAGCCCCGGCGTATCTGCTGGGAATCTTTAACTTACGCGGGGCCATTGTGCCGCTGATTGACATTGCTTTGACGGAAGGCAGACGTCCCGGGTTGCTGCCGAAGCATGTGGTGGTGGCTTCGCTGAGGAGCGAAAGTCATCACGACGATCTGCGGCTCGGGATTGCGGCGGATGAAGTGATAGGGACTTATTCGGTGAATGAAGCGGAAGACCTGCTGGAGCAAGCGCCGGAAAACGTGCCGCACTGCGTGGGCATGCTCAGGCACGACGACCGGCTGGCTCTGGTAATTGATTTACGCCGGCTCCTGGAAGTTTACCCGGGGCCAAGCATCTGAAGAGATTCGGAAGGTTTGGGAGGCAGGAATGAAATCGCGACTGAGTAGCACAATCTGGACGCTGGTGATCCTGAACAGCGTCGCGTTAGGCGCTGTGCTGTGGCTGGCGTACAGCGCGGGACGCCAATCAACACCGGGCGAGGGCTTTGAGCCCGGCAGACTGATCATTCCCGGGATCATCGCACTGTCGATCACCATCATCTTGGCCTGGCGGTTGGGAAGTGCGATCCTGACGCCGGTGAACGAGCTTTCGGAATTTTCCGAACGGCTGGCCGCGGGTGACGGCAAAGCGCGCGCCGAGGTGTCTTCGGACGACGAGTTTGGCTACATCGCGGAGAATTTGAACCGCGCGGTGGCCAAGGTGTCGAAGGCTTCCAGCAACCAGGAAGCCAATGAAGCGCTGCAGCGAAGCATCACGGACCTGCTGGCGGTGATCAACCAGGTGGCTCGCGGCGATTTGACCTTGCGCGGCAAGGTGACCAACGACGCCCTTGGTAACGTCGCGGACTCCATCAACTACATGCTCGACAACTTCACCAAGGTGCTGGAACGCGTGCGCAAGGCCGCCATGGAAGTCACTGCGTGCTCCAACAACATCCTTGTCGCGGCGGACGAAATGCAGGCAGGCGCCACGCAACAAGACCAGGAAATCACGAACACCTCGAGCGCCGTGGAAGAGCTGACGGTCTCGATGAAGCAGGTGTCCAACAACGCGGAAGCCAGTGCGGAAGCGGCACGCCGCGCACTGGATGCCGCGGAGCAAGGCAACCGCGCCGTGCGCGATACGTTGGACGGAATGCAGCGCATTCGCTCTTCGGTGCAGGCGACTGCCAAGAAGATCAAGTCTCTTGGCGACCGTTCCCTGGAAATTTCTGAAATCATCAACGTGATTAACGACATCACCGAACAGACCAACTTGCTGGCGTTAAACGCCGCCATTGAAGCCGCACGCGCAGGCGAAGCAGGACGCGGGTTCGCGGTCGTGGCCGATGAAGTTCGCAAGCTGGCCGAGCACTCCCGTAGCGCAACGAAAGACATTGCCGCACTCATCAAGGCCATCCAGGCGGAGACGAACGAAGCCGTGGTGGTCATGGAAGAAGGCACGAAGGAAGTAGAGTCCGGAGCGACGCTGGCCGATCAGGCAGGCCGCGCGCTGGATGCAATTTCCAGCGTGGTCCGGCAATCGGCGGAATTGGTGCAGGAAATCTCCCTGGCGTCAAAACAGCAGGTGCGCGGCACGGAAGGCGTGGCGCACGCGATGCAGATCATCTCCAACATCACGCGGCAGACATCACAAGGAACACGCGGAACAGTGGCAACCGTGAGTCAACTGGTGAAATTGTCTGACCAGTTGAACGAAGCGCTGGCGCAATTCCGGGCGCAGTCAAAGGCAGCGGCCCTGGCGGCAGAGGAATCGGACCGGCCGGTGCCGGCGGGCGCGGTTAGATAGTTATAAAAGCACGCCTAGGCGCAGGGCCGGGGCAAAAGCGTGACCAAGATGAGCGAACGCCACGGGGCGGGACACGGTTTGAACGAACACGAACTGAGCGAGATCCGCATGCTGATCGAAGAGCGGACAGGCATTCATTTTGATGAATCGCGCGAGAGGTTCTTCTCCACGCGAGTCCGCGAACATCTGCACGACCACGGTCACACGCGCGGAAACGACTTGCTGCGGGCGATTCGCAAATCGAACGTGGAGTATGAAGCGCTTCTCGAGCGGTTGTTGACCCAAGAGACATCCTTTTTCCGGTACCCGGCAGTGTTTGAGGCGTTCGAGAAGCGCGTTCTCCCAGAACTGCACACGAAGAAATTCTGGAAGAACCCGCGAACGCTGCGGGTTTGGAGCGCGGGTTGTTCGACAGGGGAGGAGCCATATTCGATAGGCATCACTGTTCTCGACTCCCTTTCGTTCGCCGACGCCTGGAACGTGGAAATCCTGGCTACGGATGTGGGGCGCCACGCATTGAAACTGGCGGAACGCGCCATCTACTCCGGCAGGAGCATCGCCGGCATCAACGAGCAACAATTGATGGCGCATTTCACGCCGCTGAATGGTGGGTATCAAGTGAAGCCACGACTGCGCAGGCTGGTGACATTCGCGCAGATGAATTTGGCTTCGCCGGTGTATGTCGGCCGGATGGACCTGATTTTTTGCATGAACGTGCTGATCTATTTCACGGAAGAGCGGCGGCAAGCGCTGGTTCAGAGATTCTATGAGTCGCTGGAGCCGGGTGGCTACCTGATCCTGGGACATTCCGAGTCTATTTCGAAGATGCCGGTGAAATTCCAGGCCATTGTGCTAGGTGACTGCATCTTATACCGCAAACCAACGGTGGAAGAATTGCAGAAGCTGGAATTGGTGACAGAGGGGCGCGCGTGAGCATGCCAGACCGCGAATCCGTCGAGTTGTTCCTCCAGGAAGCTTCGGAGCACCTGCAATATTTGCGGGAGTACGTGGGCGTGTTGCAGGAGGTTTCACCGCGGCGCGAAGACATGGAGCGCCTGTATATCGCGGCGCACACTCTGAGCGGAACTTCGGCGAGTTACGGTTTTCCGCGATTTTCCGAAATCGCCGCGAAGCTGGCTCACGTGTTTCAGTACGCGCTGAATGCGCCGCTGGGCGACGATTTGCACGGGCCGTTGACGGAGTTTCTCTCTGACGGCATTTCTCTGTTGGAAACCTGCCTATTGGAAATGAGCGACACCGGCCAGGAAAACCTCGAGGATGTGGCGGCGTTTAAGGAACGGTACCGCTTCGCATTTCCACCGGAGCCGCCACCGTTAAATTTGTCGATGCCGGGGGAAGATGCGCGGGCAGAAGCAGCAGCGCTGGCCGAGGAAAAGGCTGCGGCGCGCGAGGCAGAGTCTGCGCCCGTAGGATTGACAGGTTCCTATTTCGATACGCTGCCGACAGACGACGAAGTGCCCGACGAGATCCTGGAATTCTTCCAGCCAGAAGCGGAAGAGCACTTGCAAATCGTGAGCGATTGTCTGCTCTCCCTGGAAGGCAACAACAATCCTGAAGAGATCAACCGGTTGTTCCGCGCTATTCATACCGTGAAGGGATCCGCCGCGCAGGTGGGATTGCGGCGGCTGGGAGCCATTGCGCACCGCGTGGAAGATTTGATCGGGCGGATGCGTGATGGTGAAATTCAGCCGTCACCCGCGGTTGTGGATTTGTGCCTGGAGTCCGTTGACGTTCTGAAGAAGACCTTGCACCGCGATTGGGCCGACGAAACCGATATGCGCTCGGGAGTGGATTCGCTGCTTGGGCGGATCGCGGAGTACGCGCCTCAGGAAGTTGAGGAAGAGGCACCGGCACCTGCCGCGGCGGGACCAGCAATAGAGGGCGAGGAAAGCAGCAAGCCTGTTGTGGAACGGCCAGCGACGAAACAGAGCACGCGTGCCGCCGCCAAGCAGGCATCGGTATCGAAATCCGTGCGCATCGCTCTGGCACGGCTTGACCGCATGATGAATACGGTCGGCGAGTTGGTGATCAACCGCACGAAAATGCTCGGCCGTGTTGCGGAACTCGAAAAGCTAATCGACACGTTGAGTTTTTCGAAAGAACGCCTGCAGAACAAGGTCAACGAATTTCAGGAGAAGTACGAGTTCAACCGCCTGAAGAATTCGCAGATGGGAACACCGTGGGCTGCGTCGCAAACGCAAAAGATGCTGACCAGCGCGGCAGCGGGCGAAGCGGCGTACCTCGAAGAATTCAGCGAATTGGAGATGGACCGCTACGACGATTTCAACATCCTGTCGCGGTCGATGACGGAAATCTCCGCCGACGTGAACGAAGTCCTCTCCCAGCTCGAAGGGTTTATTGGGCGCGTGGAAGGCGACATCGACGAGTTCAGCAAGCTGGCGCACCACCTGCAAGACGAAATTACCGCGGCGCGCATGGTGCCCATCGGAACGCTCTATTCCCTGCTCTCGCGCACGGTTCGGGATGCGGCAAAATCGGCGAAGAAGAGGGTGGAGTTGGAGTTTTCCGGCAGCGAAACGGAACTCGATAACAATATTATTCAGCAGATTTCGGACCCGTTGGTGCACCTGGTGCGCAATTCCGTGGCGCACGGCATTGAAGGCCCGGCGGATCGCGCGGCTGCGGGCAAGCCGGAGCAGGGCACGGTCTTCCTGCGCGCCTATCATCGCGGCAACCACATTTACATCGAGGTGGAAGACAACGGCCGAGGCATTGATTACCAGCGCGTGAAGCAGAGCGCGATTGAGTGCGGGATGGTGTCCGGGGAAACGGCTGACCGGCTGACTGAGCGCGACCTCCGCGAAATGCTGTTCCACCCGGGCTTTTCGACTGCCGTGGTTAAAACGGAATTGGCGGGACGCGGCGTGGGCCTGGACGTGGTGCGTTCCAACCTCAACTTGCTGAACGGCGAAATTGAAGTGCAAAGCACTGCCGGCGTTGGGACGAAGTTCACGCTAAAGGTGCCGTTGACACTTATCATTTCGCCTGCGTTGTTTGTGCGCTGCGGTGCTACGCATTTTGCACTGCCTTTGGCGGTGGTTGAAGAAATTCGCCGTTTGCGCGCGGATGAAATTGAGGACGTGGGCGGCAAGTTGTTGACGAAAGTGCGCGATGTGGTTACGGAAGTGGTTCGTCTGGATTCCTATCTTGGCCTCCCGCCGCTCGAACCCATCAATGGGTACTTCCGCATGGTGGTAGCCAATGCGGGAAGCCGGCAAATCGGATTGGTCGTCGAAGAAGTGATGGGCAAAGACGAGATTGTGATCAAGAACCTGGGCGAATATCTGCGGCGAGTAAAACTCTTCCCAGGCACAACGATTGCTCCCGATGGCAGCCTGATTCTTTTGATTGACCTGAACCGCATGGTGGCGAGCGAGCCGAACGAGCGGCTTGCCGTGCAAGCCAGCGCCAGCGCAGCGCGCGTGTTTGCGCCGGGCTCTGCGGCCGTGGCGCGCGGCACCATTCCCTCGGAAGCCATCGATCGCGTGGAACAGGAACGCGTAATCGTGATTGCAGACGATTCCATCAGCGTGCGTAAGTTCGTGGGACGCATGCTGGAGAAAAACGGCTATCGCGTGAAGCTTGCGGCGGATGGACTGGAAGCAGCGGAACTGGTGACGCAGCACGGCTGCCACCTGGTAATCACGGACCTGGAAATGCCCCGCATGACGGGCTACGAATTGATGGCGCAATTGCGCCAGACTCCTTCAACACGCCGGATTCCGGTGATGGTTGTAACCTCGCGTGCCGGAGCAAAGCATCGCGACCGCGCGTTGAAGGAAGGCGCCTCGGCATTTTTGACGAAACCGGTGCAGGAAGATCAGTTGCTTGCGGCAGTCGAGCAATTGATGGGCAAGGAGGCGGCACGTCCGGTAGTGCCGGTCGGGTAAGCGAGTATGGCAACCATCCAGCCCAAGAAGTTTCGCGTGCTCGTCGTGGATGATTCCACGTTCATGCGGCGTGTGCTGGAAACAATTTTTAATTCCGACGACCAATTGCAGGTTGTGGGTCACGCCAAGGATGGAAATGAGGCCATCGCGCTGGCGGAATCACTGAAGCCGGATGTGATTACGATGGATTTGAACATGCCGCACATGGACGGCTTGCAAGCCACAGCACACATCATGACCACTAATCCGCGCCCAATCGTGGTGGTTAGCTCGGAGACCAAGGAAGGCGCGGCGAGCACATTGAAGACGCTGGAACTTGGCGCAATCGAATTTGTGACGAAGCCCTCGGGCGGCGTTGATCTGGACATGCAAAGCGTGAAAGAAGAACTGATTCGCAAGGTGCGCATGGCGGCAAAAGTGAGAGTGGTGCGAACGGCTTCACGAATGGTTTCGGCAGTGCAAGGTACGGGAAATGGACCAGCGCAGCCGGCGCCCGTGCGGCGAGAGCGGTTGGCAACCGCCAGCCCTATCGTCCAATCAGAATTGCGCTTCCCCGTTGTCGTGCTGGCGGCATCAACGGGAGGCCCGGCGACGGTGATGCGTATGGCGCCCGGCTTCACGAAAGATTTTCCAGCGGCGGTGTTCCTGGTGCAACACATGCCTGCTGCGTTCACGACACAATATGCCCTGCAGCTTGCGGAGTTCACGGGGATCCGCGTCAAAGAAGGCGAATCAAACGAATCCGTGCAACCCGGAACGCTTTACATTTGCCCTGGCGGCCAGCATTTGCGTGTGACACCGACAGGCCGCATTCAGTTGGACAGCGCGACCGGTCGGATTGACGGCTACCTCCCCAACATTGATGTCACCATGGAATCGGTGGCGGCCTATGCAGGCGCGATGAGCATAGCGGTGGTACTTACGGGGATGGGGAGCGACGGCGCGCGCGGGGCTCGGGAAATCAAGTCCGCGGGCGGATTCGTGCTTGCGCAGGATGAAGCAACTTCCGTAATTTTTGGAATGCCGGCAGAGGCCATCAAGGCGGGCGTGGTCGACCAGGTGCTGGCACTTGACGACATTTACCCCGCAATTGAACGGCGTGTCCTTGGCCTGACCCGCATGGCGCCCGTGGGAGTCCGCTAATGCGCTTTGAGTCAGTTCACAAAGCGCCGGCAGTTCGCACGGAGCAGATCATCCTGTTCCGCAGCAGCAATCAGATCTTTGCAATCTCTTCCGCTTCGGTGCAGGAAGTGCGGAGCGTGGATAGCCTGTCGGGGGCGGCGACGGAGCTCAACGAGCCTGGCGTGCCCAAGGTGCGGCACTTGCTCCGGCGGGGCGAGCGCAACGTCTACGTCGTAGATTCCGCAGCGCATTTTGGATTACGGCCATCGGCGCCGGCGCTGATTTTTCTTTTGCGGAAAACGCGTGTGGCTTTGCTTATCGACGGGATCGAGAAGATGACGTCTATGACCCGTCTGCAAGCGTTGTCCGGAGCCTTTTGCCACGAAGAGCGCGTGTGGTACCGGGGCTTGACGGTACTGGATCAAAACGTGATTCCGGTCGTTAATCCGCAAGGATTTTTGACGGAACAGGAATTATTGCAGTTGGACGCCGCGGCGGAGACGCTGATTAAGCCTGAAATGGCAACTACGCAGGAGATGGGATTGACGTCGTGAGCTGGACGGATCAATACGATGCACGCTCTTGCGTGCTACTGCGGCTGGGCGACCGCCGGTTTGCGCTGCCGGCAGACCAGGTGTCTGAACTTGTGTCGCCGACCCGCATGTTTCGTTTTGCCCACTGCACCCCGGAGATCGATGGTGTGATCCTGCGCCGCGGGCGCGCTGTGCCTGTCTGCGACGTTGCGGAAAAACTAATAGGAAGGCGCTTGACCTCGCGGAGGTTTTACCTGGTTTCGATGCGGCGGCTCGGTACGACGGCCGATTGGATCGCGCTGCCGGTCAGCGGTGATTGCGAATTAATTCAAGCGGATTTGACTCCGGCGGGGCCGTCAGATTCTCCCTATGTGGCTGCCTGGCTCTCCCACGCGGGCGAAGTGATCGAGGTGCTGAATTTAAGCGCGCTGACGCCGGGAGTGGAACCACAGGACGATGCTAACCGCCAAGCGGTTTTGACAGGGGCACAGGCATGATGCTGCCCGGCAAACCCGCGAAAGTCCTGCTGATTGACAGCAACGTGCTGTTTACCAAGAGGCTCGGGGACGCCCTGAAACGCGAAGGTTTCGAAGTGCGGTCTACAACGCAAGCCGCGTTTGCGTTGACCACACTCGAGTATGACGCGCCTGCCGCGATTGTCTGCGCAACCAATATGCGTGAAATGGGCGCTCTCGAAATGGCCAAGATTATTCACGCCGATGCGGCAAACTCTTCCCTCCCCATCATCGCGTTGGGAGATGGCAGCCAGCGCGCCTTGATGGAAGCGTTTCAAGCCGGCTGCGACGATTATATTGACCGGCAACTTCCTCCTGCCACGATTGCCAGTCACGTCAAGAACATTATTATTAGCAAGCTCGATGGATTCCAGCCGACACAAATGCTGGGGCAGGCGGACACCAGTTTGAGCGGGAATTTGACGCACCACGACTTGACTGGCGTGATGCAGATGCTGGGACAGGCGCGACAGACGGGCGCGTTGACGATCAACGCAGGCGAAACGGACGCGGTGATGTTTTTTGACGCAGGCGAAATTACTCACGCTGAATGCGGCGCTCTCTTTGGAGATGAAGCAGTGCTGCACATCCTGAAGAGTTGTGTGGATGTGAACGCGGGCGTTTACAAGTTTGTGTACGGAGCAAATTCGGCCCAGCGCACCGTGCTGCGCTCATCGACAGACCTGATGCTGGACGCGATGCGGGAGTTCGACGAGACCGCGCGCGATACCGCCGACGAGCTTGCGGACAAGGAGGCTCAATGAGCGACACAATCGCCATTCCGACGATTGGCGAGGCCGAGGCGAGGCACACGCCCACGGTCTATTTCATCGACGACAGCGCCACAATGCGCGAAGTGATCAAGATTGCCTTCCGCCGCGAAAGCATCCACGTGATTACGTGCTCGGACGCGGCATCGGCGCTCGCGCAGTTTGAGGAACACCCGCCTGACATGGTGATCACAGACGTGATCATGCCGGATCAGGACGGCTACTCGGTGTGCAGCCAGATCAAGCAAAGTCCGCTATATGGAAAGACGCCGGTGATCCTGATGTCTGGCGTGGTGAACAAGAACGTGGCGGACCGAGCCGTAGCGGTGCAAGCCGATGAATTAGTGCGCAAACCGTTTCAGCCGCAAGAATTGATTGGAAGAGTAAAGAATTTGCTGGGGCCGACGATGCCACCTGTAACGACTCCGCCGCCCTCCGATCGGCCTCTCGCAGTACCTTCCCTGAGCAGTCTGTTTGCACCACCGGCTCCCCCAGCGAACCGCGTTACGCCGATGGCAGCGGTGCCCGCAAGCATGCCACCACAAGCCGAGCAGAGGCAAAATGATGCGCCTTGGTCGCGCGCTATAACCGAAGCTTTTATGGGACAACTCCCCACGGGTGCTGCACCGCAGACCCCCACGGCCGGTGCACCGCCAGCCATGCGTGTGAGCGGTCTATCGGTGGAAGGCAAGCTTCGCGCGGAGATCGCGCACCTGGAACTATTGGTCAAGAAACTGCAGACTGAGCTTCAGATCGAGCGCCAATACAATCAAGCGTTGGAACTGCACGTCCGCACATTAACCCATACCGATTAAGACGCACGTGCGAATACGAATTGCTTGTGTGCTGGACTTGTCTCAGTGCAACCGATTATTCGGAAGGGTGCGCGGCAAACCACGAATATAGACTGGGGACATTCCGGAATGTCTGCGAGTCAATCTTGCCGAGGGCGTTCATCCAATAGACGGTTGCAATATTTGAATCGCTGTCGAGGCAGATTCGCCGGTGCGTTTTCGTAGCGGCATCCGGCGTCTCCTTCCGGAGCCACAAAACCGTGCCGCCATCGCATTCCTCGACTGGAACGAAACCGCTGTCGCGAGCGGCGGTCTGAAACTCAATTAATTTGTCCATATCACTTTCAGTATGGACCCGTTGCGTGCGCAACATCTGTGCAATCGCGCACAGTTTCCAAAGCCCCATGCGCGTATACTGTTTAAAGAGGATTGCACCGGCGTGTCTGAGAATCAGAAGGACAAACGCGACGCATTGAAAATCAAAAGGGACCTTCTCTTCGACCGCCTCTTGAAGAATCCCACGAACCTCAGCCTCGCGGTGGAGATCAAGCTGATTGACGACCAGATCGCGGAATGCGTTCAGCAACTGCAGCGCACAGCCCGACCCGCCACTAAGCCCGCGCCTTGACGATCGTGTGCGGACTCACCGCGATAGGATGTGCAGTGATCCCGCAGAAGCCGGCATGGGCGTGCAGCTCGTCCAACTCCCGAAATGTATAAGCGTCACCGGCCGATGTCGTTACCAGCATCGTCATGCTGAAGGCGGCAGGCTGCGGTGGGTAAACGAGGTCTTCATTCGGTCGATTTGAAGAGTAGATCGGCCAGGCGGCCAGCGCGGCTCGCGACGTTTACATCAGGCCATTTTGCCTCGCCATGTTTAGCGCTTCGATGGCCGCGCCCCGCGCTCCGGCAGTGTCGCCGTTCGGCATCACGTAAATGGGGACGTTGGCTTGCTCTTCGCGCTGAGTGCCCATGGCAACCCTAACCTCCTGCAGGAACCATTGCTGAAACTCTTTGCTGGCTTCCAGTGCGCCCCCACCCACGATTAGCGCATCCGGATCAAACGTATTGATCATCTCGTCGAAAAATAGTCCCAAAGCGTGAGCCTGCACACGGAAAACGTCCGTGCACAGCGCGTCGCCCTTATCCGCAAGCCCTCGCACATGTTTGGCAGCCTCATGAGGGTCGAGCTTTCCCAACTCGTGGTCTGGATAGCGAGGCAAAAAATATGGCAGGATATTCCTCTCGATCGCGCCAAGAGAGCAGAGCGATTCCAGGTCGCCGGTGCGTCCGCAATTGCAGTGCGGCTTAATTCCGGGAGTTCCGGCGATGCTCTGGTACGGAATCAGCACGTGGCCCAATTCCCCGCCAAAACCGTTTTTCCCTTTTACGACATTCCCATCTAGGATAATTCCGCCTCCATTGCCCGTGCCGATGACGATGGAAATCGAGGTTTCGTGGCTGTTGGACCCGAAGATGTCGTAGTGTCCCCAGAGGGCAGCGGCATTTCCATCGTTCAAATAGGTAACTGGCTTGCCGAGTTTTTGCGCCAGGCCTTCGCGAATGTCGAATGACGCCCAGTTCTTGTGAACAAAATTCGTCGAGCCTCGCGCGCTAAGCAATCCCGCGGCACTGGCTGGGCCGGGAGTATCAAGGCCAACCGCCACCACATCCGACAGTGAAACACCTGCTTTTTCGGTGGCGATTTTGAGTCCGTCGGCAATCTGGCGCAGGCAAACGTCAGGTCCCTGCTTTGCCAAGGCGGGATGCTCGCACAATCCGTCAATGAGAAATTTTTCCTGTTGATTGATCAACGTGTAGTTGACGGCGGTTCCGCCCAGATCCACTCCGGCCACAACACTCACGCGGGTTCTCCTCTACATTCAAATAATTGCACAGCCCAGCGTAGCAGAATTGCCAACCATCGGCTAACGCCGCATGGGGCGGCTATTCGTACAGGACAAGCCTTGAAGGCGCGGAGGAGCACTATCTACTTATGGCCACAGAACCTGCGCGTTTGCGCCCATCGCGCGCGAATCTAGGATAAGGTAGAGCTAGGCGAAGCGCGCCAGATAGAGAACCAATGCGCGCGCACGAGGGCTGTAATGCATGAAGGAAAGTGTGCGTGGCCAGACTGCGAGAGGTTTGCAGAAGCCGCGCTGGATGCCCGTTCTTGGTGTCGAACACATCTTTGCGAACTGGCCGCCAAGCGGCTCAAAGAATACGACGCGGGTTTGCGCAAAGGCGAGCCATCTCAAGCCGAACGAGCCGCGATTCTAAAGTTTCTCTCGGAGCTGATGAGCCAGGCGGCAAAACTCCTCGCTAGTGCGAAATCACTTACAGCGGCACAACGCGAACAAATCCTTGCCATATCCTTTTCCGCAACGGAGCTGCACAAACAACTCCAAAGAGAACGTCGCGCGCCGCGTCACCCGCCCATTCCGGTTTACCTCCAAGAAAATGAGGGTGCAACGCGTGAACTGGCAAACGCCTTGAATATCAGCAGATTGGGCGCTTGCATTGCAACCAACAGAGCATCAAAAGCTGGGGAAACAATCTGGCTTCAACGGCCACAGAGCACACTGAAGGCTTATGCGCAGAGCGTTTGGGTGAAAAAGAGCGCGGCATCGCAATTCCTCATCGGGACCGCAATACTGGATTGCGAGAATTTCTGAGAATCAGAAGACGCGACTCCGGGCACCGCCAACTAACCATATAAACGCAAGCAAATCCCCGCTTCAGTCCAGCGGAGGCACGTAGAGGCTCGCGAAGAATTTCTCCTCACCGTATTCCCGAACGAGATCCGCAAGTGCAATCACTCTAGTCTGCGTCCTGTATTCGGGCAATCCATCGGTCCAAAGCAAAGTCACAGGGTGCTGGGGAGGGTAGGCCCGCAGCAGAAAATCCTTCGTCAAATCCACCCGCGGGGCCTCTTGCGAATTCTTGATGGCTACGATTTGGCAAACCATCAGGCCAAGGCGTGGCGTGAAAAGTCCGTGTTGAAGATGCGTTAATGGCAAGACGACCTGCAGCCCCGACGAGAAATCGAAATTAAGAGCCGCAAGGGCTTCGTCCAGAAAACTGACTCCGGGAAGTACGCGAACTGCGACTCCTTCTTTCGGCGCCCAGGAACGAATCAGATTCGTCGTCGCTTCCAGCACGTCGGGGCTTCCCGGAACTGCATAGACTGCCTCTCCGGTCAATACAGATTCCTTGAGCAGCACCGAGACCATGAACTCGTAAACGTCTCCCGGCTGAACCTAGTGCGCTGGCGTAAAGTTTATCGAAGCAAACCACGTGCTTGCCCAAGCCCTGTAGCCATTCGTAAACGGGATGCGGGCCAATGCGGAAGAAAACCTTTTGTGCGTTGAGCAGCGTTGCTTCCGCTTTCTTCGTTAGACAGAAAGTTGGCCCCGGACCTAGCCCAACTACCGTAATTCTCGCCATGTTCCACCTGAAGTGATGCTGCGCGGCCGTTCGCGCAAAAAGGCGCTTTCGCGTTTGCCATCTTACCGTGAGCGCAGCTTCCCGATACAGGTATCGTGCTCTTTTCAGTGGGCTGCGATAAACTGAGCGGCCATGAGCGTAATTGACGAAGTCCTTGTTGCCAACGAACTTTATGCGCGCACGCATGAACTGCGCAAATTGACGCCGCGCCCGGAGCGCAAGCTGGCCGTGCTCACCTGCATGGATACGCGGCTCTCCATCCAGACCCTCGGCCTGAAAGCCGCGGACGCACACATCATCCGCAATGCCGGCGGCATCGTTACGGAGGACACCCTGCGCTCGCTGCTTATCTCGCACTATTTGCTGGGTACAGAGGAATTCATGGTGATCAATCACACCGATTGCGGGTTGATGCACGCCAACGAACAGGATTTGCGCACTAGAATTCAGAATCGCGCGGGCACCGCGGCGGTTTCGCCGGCTTTCTTTTACGCCTTCCAGAACATTGAAGAAAATGTCCGCAACCAGTTGCAGAAGCTCCGTAGCCATCCGTGGGTTCCGCAGAGCGTGGCAGTCCGCGGCTTCGTCTACGATGTCAGCAGCGGTCTGCTAAGAGAGATTCAAGGTAATTGAAGAGAGTGCGGATGCGGTCCTGCTATTTCTTCTCCCCGAGGACACTCGCATGGCTGCCTTTTGTCAGGCGCTCCTGGTGATGGGTAGCTAAATCCACAATCCGGATGCTCAAATCGTTCGAGTTTATGTTCAAGTCCCAGGGACCCCTTGCATCAAACAATAGTTTTGTTCCGTCAGGGGAGAACACTGGTGAAGAAAGCGAAAATCTCTCTTGAGATGCAATCTTTGCAAGGCCGGACCCGTCCAGATTGATGCGGAAAATTTCCGATTGGCCTTTATGCTCTCGCTCCGAGCCGAACGCGATGCTTTTCCCATCCGGAAACCACGTTAACCCGAAGTCTGCCGACACTCCGTCAAGTACTTTCCTCGGCTGTGTTCCGTCTGCATTGGCAATGCAGATCGAAGTCACGGACGGAGCTTTTTCAGAACGTGGCGAAACAATAGTTGTTTCCCGTCCGGAGACCATAGCGGGCTGTAACCGATGATGATGGGTTCAGGGGTTCCCTCGTGGATACCGATGATCCCAACCACGACTTTGCCGTTGACGACGCTGGTAAAAGCGAGCTGCGACCCATCGGGCGACCAAGCCAGTGTAGGCAAGCCGATAACTTCGCTTTTGATGATTTGGGCTGCGTCTGATTCGTGCCCGCCGATGAGGCTAACAGAGGCTTTGCCACCATATAGATGGGTGGAATATACACTTTTTAAGCTTTCGAGTGTTTTGTTCAGGACGGGCATTCCTACCGCGCAGCGCGCCTCTCCCATTTTTGTAAGTTCGCTCCGCCCATAGCCGTCTGAGTTTAATATTACAATCGCGGTCCACCCATCGTTATCCAGTTCGCAATAAGCAATCTTCGGTTCAACTGGGGACAAGGCAAAATCCCATATTCCGTTGGGGACTTTCGTAATCTGTTTTATTCCGGAGCCATCAGCATTCATTACCTGAATCTGCCTGGATGCAAGAGAGCCCAGCAACCCCGCACCGAATTCGGAGATAGTGCTGAACCCCAGGAAGGCGATCTTCTCTCCAGCTGGCGACCATTGTGGTGCCTCTCCCCCTTGAGCCAGGAGCCTCGGCTTCGTTTTCGGACCGTCCTGTACATAGATATCGCTCTTCCAAGCTCTGTGCCCATGAGGAACGCCTCTGACCAAATCTGTCCCTTCGGTTGACTGCACGTCGCACACTACTTTTTTTACTCCCCAATTTGAGGATGTGGCGGAGTCTTGATCATGGGCTTCATTCCCGGAAACAACGATCAGGAGCGGAACTACAAGAACAAACAGCAGTCGTCGGATTCTCATGGACCTGTGTACCCCACTTCCCTTGCTGGCCACATCTCTTCACTCACGTATACGCCGAAGCTCCCACCAGTGCGCGGTAATAATCCCAAGATTTCTCATGCAGCGTAGCGACCGCGCCACTTTTCAGTGCGGGTGTCCCCCACCGCCGCCGCCCGAAGAACCGGAGGATGAACCGCCTCCTCCGCCACTGGAACCGCCTCCGCTATAACCACCTCCACCGCTGTGGCTACCTCCTCCCCCGCCCCCGCTACTTCCTCCGCCCCCGTGACTTCCACCACTTGCTCCACTGCTTCCTCCGCCGCCGTGGCTGCCGCCTCCTCCACCATGAGATCCACCCCCACCTCCCGCGCCGCTTCGGCCACCCCCGCCTCCGCTACCGCGCGATCCGCCGCCACCACCTGAATAGCCCCCGCCTCCACTAACTCGTGAACCGCCACCGTATCCATGGATTGATCCAAGGCTCGCAACCACCACGGGCCGCTCTTTTCCGTGCCCACCTCCAGCAACAGTCGAGCGCGCAACGAAACTCTGCGATTTGTAATCGAAGCGGATATCGCTCTGGTTCTTCTGATTCCCAGCCTGCGCTACAATCGACTTCCCTGAACCAGCCGTGCCATTCAGAAGCCTGCCCTGAATCACAGGCCTCTCCACTTTCGGCAAACTCCTGGCCCATTTGTCTTCGAACCCACCAAACCGATCGTTAACGATGTGCAAATCCTTCGGTGCTGACTTAAGTTGAACGACTTCCTGGCCATCCTTTTTGTGCAGCGTCAGAACTCCGTCCTTTGCGTTCCGCGGCGGCTTGCCTGGCGCATCCAACGGATGTTTCGGAATGAGCCCTTCTTTTCTCCCCACTTTCACATGCAAAAATGAGCCGCCATGCACCCTTGGCCCGATTACCCACCTCCTGTGTGGTGGATGGCAATTTCCGTGGTGGCCTACTTGGCATCCGTGGAAACCGAAGTGTTCTCCTCGCCCCTCAGAGATCCAACTGCCCCCGTAGCACGTCGCCCAGTCGAAACCCTGCCACCAGCCTCCATAAGCATTGAGCTGCGACACGCCGTTGCCGATGTTCCAATCCGTGCCCCTGTGCTTTTTCACAACCACGCCCCCCGGATGTTCTGCGGTAAACATCACGGTCTTCTCCAAGTAGTTTCTCCCCGTTCTCACTCCGCCGGTTCCGCAAGGTCCGTCATAGGCGAAGGTCAGGCCCAGGTCCTCTCGAACTTTTTCATATCGCACAGTGGCAGTCTGGGCGGAATTGGAATTCGCTGGCCCTGGTGTTCCAGCATTCTTTGTCTGCTCTTCTGCAGGGGCCTTGGTTTTCTCTTGTGCGCCCTCTGGAACCGCGGATTCCTCGGGCTCCCAGCATTTTCCGTAGGGTGGACAATCCGTAAACGTTCCGGTTCTCACCAAGTCAACAAGCCCAGGGATGGGCGCCGCAAGCCCAGACTCCTTCAGACCTATATCAATATCCGCTTTCCTTGCGCTCTGCTCATCATTCACCCATTCGTCCCAGGCAATCTGTTCAGCAGTCTCTTGCAGTTTCTCCACGCGAGAGACCTTTTCGTTTCTTACCTGAACAGCTTCTCCAGGCCCCAACTTAACAATTCTGGGAGTTTTTCCATCGAGAATCTGAAAGGAACCCTCAATCAGGCGGAATAGTGCACCGTCAAGCGCAGCCTCCACGCGCGCCGTTTTCTTTGCCGAGGTATGCCATGCAGCTCCAGCCGCAACCACGCTGAAATTATCGTGTCCATTCGACCCGACCGCGAACGTCGCCCTACCGGTCAACAATGTGAGCCTGGTGATTGTGCACTTGGAAGTGCTCGTCAATTCATCGAATTGCAAAACAGAATGTTCCGCCAGATAAGCCATTGAGCCATTTTCAAACTCAACTTCGGCTCTGCCGTCTTCAGTGGCAAGCGTGACGCCCTCTTCAATGGGGAAATTCACGCCTGCGGCAATCCACTGCTTTCCCAGGTCCGGGCTGCCATCTATTCCTAAAGACAGCTTCACCTCTCCCTGGACATAGCTAACCCGTACGATTTGCGGCTCGGAAGTTTCATTTGCCCTTATTTGAATTGGATTTGTGAGACTTGCTACACCGAAAAGCACAAGGAGGGACGCGAGCGACTGGATAGAGCGCATGAGCAACCTCCAGAACGAGCAACTTACCCTGTTCATTCCGTAGGACGCGTGCACCGTGTTAGCGGTTACGTTAATCTATCGATCGATAATAAAAATCGCTTTCTGACCAACCGTAGCCTTCGGCAGCAGCCCTAGAGCAATCGTCTTTGCCCTGACGGCTCCCGCGTGACATCCCCCTGTCCTCCTCTTCCCCCCTAGACCTTCGTCCAGTTGACGCCCCAGCCTGAATTGAGTAGCTTGGCCTTACACCAGCTTTTTGCGTTCTTTGTACAGCTTTGCAAGTAGTTAGGAGTGTTGCGGATGAACAATAGCAAAGGGCAAAAGATTAACAGGCGGGAGTTTGCGCAGCGCGCGGCACTGCTTTCCGCCGCGATTGTACCCGCGAGTATCGCTTTCCAGGAACCGGCAGCAGGCGCAGCAGCCAACGCGCAATTGCCTGAGGGCGCGGAAAAGTTAAGTGCCGAGAGCCGTGTCGAGGCCGAAGCGCGATTTCAGCAAATTATAAGCCAGTACGGCACCCGCTTCGATAGCGATGAACAAAAGAGCGTGCGCCAGAGCTGCTACGATGTTCAGCGGTCGTTGGAGAGGCTGCGCGCGTTCCATTTGGAAAACGGCGATGCTCCCGCCGTGTATCTGAAGCCGCTGGTTGAACGAGAGAAGAAGCCGCAAAACGTCCCAGTTGCCAACTCTCCATCCCCTGCAGCACCAAGCAAGCCGTGAGCGGAGCCGATTATGCTGAAGGAATCCATACTTTATGAATCGGTAGGCGAACTTGCGAAGCGCATTGAATCGAAGCAGCTCTCCCCCATCGAATTGACGGAAGCCTACCTGGAGCGCAGCCAGAAACTTGGACAAAGACTGAATGCTTATGCTCGCCTGATGCCCGTCGAAGCGCTGGACCAGGCCCGTGCTGCTGAAAGAGATATTCACCGGGGACACTACCGCGGACCGCTGCACGGAATTCCCTATGCCGCGAAAGATCTGCTGGCGGTGAAGGGCGTGCAAACAACATGGGGAGCGAAACCCTTCGCCGATCAGGTGTTCGACTACAACGCGACGGTGATCGAGCATTTAAAAAACGTAGGCGCCGTATTGCTGGGTAAAGCCGCCATGATTGAACTGGCCGGCGGGCTTGGCTATAACTTCGCGTCCGCGTCTTTGCAAGGTGATACCAGGAATCCCTGGGACACCAGTTGCTGGACGTGCGGCTCATCATCTGGATCCGGCGCGATCGTAGCGGCGGGCCTGGCAGGGTTTGCGATTGGCACGGAGACTTGGGGCTCCATCGTGTGCCCGTCGGCGTTTTGCGGCGTAAGCGGATTCCGGCCCACGTACGGACGCGTTAGCCGCCATGGAGCCATGGCTCTTTCCTATTCGCTGGACAAGATCGGGCCGATGGCGCGAAATGCGGAGGATTGCACCCGCATTTTCGCCGCGATCGCGGGGCATGACCCCTTGGACCGCAGTACCCTGCCAGTGGATAGAGCGGCGTTCACGTATTCACCCGCGGCGGACCTGAAAAAGCACGGGTTACGTGTGGGGTGGTTGACCAACGCGTGGAAAGAATATGATCCCGGCGTGGCGAAAGCGATTCAGGCGGCGCACAAGTTATTGCCTCGGCATTTTTCTTCTGTGAAGGATGCGGCTTTGCCCGAAGGGCCGTGGGAAGAAGCGGCAGGCCTAACTCTGCAGGCGGAGGTGGCTTCTTCCTTTGGTGACTTGATCCGTTCCGGGCGGGTGAAAGAACTGCACGATCCACAGGGACGCATCGGCGGTTATGCAAATCTGACCGTTACCGGCGGCGATTACACCACGGCGCAACGCGTTCGCGAACTTCTGCAGAAAAAAATGGAGGCTTTGTTTGAAAACTACGATGTGCTGGCCACCGCTTCACTGCCCTCGCCGGCCACCCCGTTGGCACTGGACCTGAGCAAGGGCCTCTCCTTCCCAGACCCGCTCGGCGCAATTGGGAATCTGTGCGGCTTGCCGGCTCTCTCCGTTCCCTGTGGATTCACCGAAAAGCATTTGCCGGTAGGACTGCAATTCATAGGACGCGCGGGAGATGACGCGACGGTCCTTCAGGCCGGGCAGACGTTTCAACACGCCACCGATTGGCACCGGAAACACCCGAGCCTGACTTAAGACGCTCACGGCCTAAGTCTGCATGCAGATAGAAATCTTTCTTCTGGGTTCCCTCTTGCCCTTGTAGGGGCCCAGCACGCTGGACCCCCTGCCCAAAAAGTCAACAAGTTCAGGTCAGTTGGCCACTTTCAGGACTGTTTTTTGCCGTGGAGGACTTCGCGAACGGCGCGAAGCAGTTCACCACGGCTGAACGGCTTATTGAGCAAGCGAACACCGGGGTCTGCATGCGCCATCTCCGTGGCGGCATGTTCGCTGTAGCCAGACATGAAAATTATCCGCAACCCTGGGTATTCATCTTGCAGCTGAACGGCGAGTTCCTGACCGGTCATCCCGGGCATGACCATGTCTGTGACCAAAAGGTCGATGCTCTCACCGTGCTGCCGCGCCAGATGGGAGGCTTCTTCGGCGTCCTTGGCTTCGAGCACTTTGTAGCCACCCGACTCCAGAAATTCCTTCGCGATCTCTCGCACATCTTGCTCGTCTTCCGTAAGTAGGACGGTCTCGGTGCCAGTGGGCACATCCACGCTTGAATTTGGCATGCCGGAGAATTCTTCAGCCTCATCGACACGCGGCAAATAGATTTTAAAGGAAGTTCCCTTGTCGAGTTCGCTGTAGACCCAGATGAATCCGCCGCTCTGCTTGACGATGCCATAAACCGTCGCAAGACCGAGCCCAGTTCCCTTCCCTTTTTCCTTTGTTGTGAAAAATGGCTCGAAGATGTGCGATTGCGTTTCTGCATCCATCCCGGTGCCGCTGTCGCTCACGGTCAGCCGGACATAAGGACCAGGCTTCATTAAGGGATGGGTGGCCGTGTAGGTCTGATCTAGATCGACGTTGAGGGTTTCGAGAACGAACTTGCCCCCATTTGGCATTGCGTCCCGGGCGTTCACTGCCAGGTTCATGATGATCTGTTCCATCTGGCTGGCGTCGGCACGTATTGTGCCCAATTCTTCGTCGGCGCGAACTACCAACTCAATGTCTTCACCGATCAGACGAGGCAGCAGTTTGCCCATCTCCTCGACAATGGAATTCAGGTTGAGGACCTGCGGCTGCAAGACTTGCATCCGGCTGAAGGCCAGCAACTGGCGCGTAAGCGTGGCCGCACGGTCGGCAGAGCGGTCAATCTGCTCGATTTTGTGGGCTACGGGATCGGAGGGCAACAATACATTCAGGAGGATCTCCGTGTGCCCTTTGATCACCATCAGCAAATTGTTGAAGTCGTGCGCAACCCCACCCGCCAGGCGTCCAATGGCTTCCATTTTCAACGCCTGGCGAAGTTGCAGTTCAAGGCCGCGCCGCTCGCTGATGTCCTGGGCAACGACCAGCCGCACGCGTTTGCCCGCGTACAGCAAAGCATGGGAAATGATTTCCACTTCGAAAGTTCTGCCATCTTTGGTCTGGTGCAACCAGAAACCATGCTCTTGCGCGTCCTCTTCCATCTCTCGGACAAAGTTCAACGCTTTTTCGCGCTCGGAATCGGGGCGAATGCCGAGGATGGACATCCGCTCGAATTCTTCGTTCGAGTAGCCGTAGAGGTTCACCGCGGCCTGATTCACCCGTATGAACTTCAACGTCTCAATCTCATACAGCCAGGTCGGCAAGGGATTGTGTTCAAAGAGCAGCCGCAAAATGGATTCGTTTTTACGAAGTTCAACCTCCGCGCGGCGGCGCTCAATCGCCAGCGCGATGTGGGCACCGACGGAATCAAGAAATTCCAGGTCGCGAATGTCGTAAGCGTTTTCGTTCTGATAATGCTGCACCACAAGGACGCCAATCGTGGCGGTCGGAGTTTTGAGGGGAACACCGAGCCACGCGGGCGACGGCGAGCCGACCAGTTCCACTTCGCCAAGAGCAACGAGATGGTCAAAATCCGATTGTGGGATGAGCATCGCGCGACCTGTGCGGAAGACATACGCAGTGCAACTGCGGCCAACTTTCTGCGGCGCGGGCACGGTATCGTACTCGTCCACGAAAAACGGAAATTCGAACTTGTCGTGTTCGGGATCGTGGAGAGCGACGAAGCAGTTTTCGGCAGAGACAACCCGTTGCAGCGCCTGGTGAATGCCGCCAAGGAGTTGATCAAGATTCGATGTTTGGTTCAACGCGTGAACAACATCCGAAATCGCTTGCCTTTCGGACTCCATGCGTTGGAGTTCGGTGACATCCTGGGCGTGAAAGAGGATCCCCTCCAGGCCCGTTTCTTTGGTCCAATTGTTGCTCCAGACTATCTCAAACCACCGCCAGGAGCAGTCGCGCGTGCGAAGACGACAGCGGCCACGCGTGCTGGAATCCTTCTGAGCGGCAATTCCCTGAAGGCGTTCCTGCATCCGTTCGACGTCGACCGCGTGAACAATGCCATAGAGGCTGCGACCGAGGAGTTCATCAGGAGCGTAACCCAACAAACGACGGAAGGCATCATTAACGAAACGCACGACGCCGTCCGGATCAAGGATAGCGATTAACTCATTAGTTGAATCGAGCAGCGCGGCGAAGTGTTGCGCGCCAAGCCGGATACCTGTTTCCGTAAGCGTTTTCTGTGGCATGAAATAGCCGCTTCACGAGCCGGTCGGAGCAAGAATCCTAGTCCCGGCGGGATTTTCCGAAGCCTCCGTGGATATACCTGCAACAAGCGTGGCAGTGCAACCAGGCAGAACGTCTAACTACAAGAATAAACATACTTCAGGGAGCTGTGAACGCTGGCGACGGGTCAGGTTGCTAAAGTATGACTGCCCGAAGGTACAGTTAAAGCGCGCGGCACCCTTCGAGCTTGGCGCCGCGCGTGTTACCCTGCCATACATCATGGGCGCAAAGAAAGGGCGAATAAGCGCTCAAGATCCACCCAGGAGGTTGCCGCACCATGCACGAAATATGGAAAGATATGTTTGTAATGTCACTTCCGATTCTGGAGAAAATCCTCCGGCCGGTGATCGTGTACGTATTCCTGGTGGTAATGCTGCGGCTTTCCGGAAAGCGCGAACTCGTGCAGTTGAACCCGTTCGACCTGGTGGTGTTGTTGACGCTGTCGAACACGGTCCAGAATGCCATCATTGGCGACGACAATTCCGTCTCCGGCGGGCTGCTGGGAGCCACTTCCCTGCTGGCCATTAACTATCTGGTCGTGCGCTTTCTCTATAACCACAGAAAACTCGATCAACTGGTGGAAGGTAGGGCGGATGTGCTGATGGAAGGCGGCCGCGTGCGCACACAGCATTTGAAGAGCGAGCTGATCACCATGGCGCAACTGGAAGCGGCGGCACGTAAGCAGGGCTTCTCGTCGCTCGCAGACGTGGATCAATGCATCCTGGAGCCGGGAGGAACGTTGTCTTTCATTGGGAAGAAGCCTGATGCGGACGATAAGCGCCACCGCGAATTGCTGGAGCGCATCGATCACCTGAGTGAAGAGTTGGCCCTGCTGAGGACAACGCGGCCACCGGCAACCGCGTGAGCCCGCCCCCCAGCCTGAGAGCAAGAACAGAAACTATGAGAGATACCTTAATGCAGCAGAAACCCGCTAAGCGACAGAGCAATGCCCGCGAGACCGAGAAGTGATCCGGCAAGCCAGAAAAACTTCTTCTTTGTGATTAGAGTGAACGAGGTAAGAATGAGCGCGATTTCAAGAAGCACCTCTGCGCCTTCAAAGCGGTCGCCGCGACGCGCGATCACGCCTCTCTCTTTCTGCAATTCCTCGGCTTTTTCCTTGGCCTCTTCCTTTTCTTTTTTGTAGCGCGCTTCCTCCTTCAGGTACTCCTCGCGCGTTTGTTCGGCTTTCTCCTTGTCCACAACGGTGAAGAGGCCGAGACCGACCGCAAAATTCCTTGAATTATGCTGCCCGTTATTCTTGGCCTGGTAGTAGGCCCACTGGTCAGCTTCCTGCGTTTGCAGAAGGAGCTCTTCCTTGGACGAACGATGGCCCATCAGAGTGGAGATGGCAACAAGGACAGCCAGGATCGAAAGCGTAACCGAAACAGGGATGGTGAACGGGCCTTCTTCGTGCCCGCCGTGTCCTTCGTGCCCTTCCAGAACTTCGTGCATTGCTCGCTTCTCCTCAATTTCGATTTAGGCAGTCGGCTGTACAGCTATCCCATGCAGCACTTCCGCGGCGGCGGAAATAGTGCGCTCTATGTCCGTGGACGTATGCGCGGCCGAAACAAATGCGGCTTCGAATTGCGAAGGCGCCAGGAAAATGCCGCGTTGCAGCATATCACGGAAGAAGCGCGGGTAGAGTTTCGTGTCGGAGCGCTTGGCATCAGTGTAATTGTTCACCGGATGTGACGCGAAGAAAATTGTGGAAAGCGACCCGATGCTGTTGACCTGCGCCTCAATCCCAGCGTCTCTCACAGCCTTCTGGAGACCAACTGCAAGCCGGCTCGCTTGCGCATTGATCCCATCATAGAGCAGGGGCTTGCTCAACTCTTTCAACGTGGCGATACCGGCCCGCATCGCCAGCGGATTGCCAGCAAGCGTCCCCGCCTGATAAACCGGCCCGAGTGGGGCAACGTGATTCATCAATTCGGCGGAGCCCCCATATGCGGCAACCGGGACGCCGCCTCCAATGATCTTTCCCAAAGTAGTAATGTCGCCTTGTACTCCGAGTAGTTGCTGCGCAGAACCGTTGTGGAGGCGAAAACCGGTGATCACTTCATCGATGATCAATAGCGCGCCATGCTTGCGCGTGATTTCTCGCAGTCCCTTCAGAAATCCTTCTGCGGCAAGGACGACGCCCATGTTGGCGGCAACTGGCTCAACGATAACGGCGGCGACTTTATCTTTGTGCTGAGCAAAGAGTTGCTCGACCCCGCTGAGGTCATTGTAAGGAACGTTGAGCGTTAACGCAGCGAGCGCTTGCGGTACGCCCGGACATTCGGCGATCCCGAGTGTGGCCAGGCCAGAGCCAGCCTGCGAGAGAAAACTATCGGCGTGACCGTGATAGCAACCCTCGAACTTAACAATCAAATCGCGCTTGGTAATGCCTCGGGCCAGGCGAACGGCGCTCATGGTCGCTTCTGTGCCGCTGGAAACGAAACGAATTTTCTCCAGGAATGGAATGGCCTTGATGATGAGCGAAGCAAGTTCGACTTCCAGTTCCGTGGTCACTCCAAAGCTGGTGCCGCGTTGTGCCTGATCCGCAATGGCGGCAGCGACAGCGGGATGCGCGTGACCAAGCAAAATGGCGCCCCACGAGCAGACGTAATCAAGCAGCGTGTTGCCGTCCGCATCATAAAGGTGCTGGCCGCTTCCCATCTCGATGATCAGCGGCTCTCCGCCGACGGAACGGAACGCGCGAACGGGGCTGTTGACGCCTCCAACGAGGACTTTTTCTGCCATCTCGAAAATTTCTTTTGAGCGGCGGCGTTCCGGTATCGAGCGGCGTTGCGTTGCACTCATCTGCGCACCTTTGCGTTTTACGATTTCAGCCAGCGAGCCATGTCTTTGGCGTGATAGGTAAGGATAATGTCCGCTCCGGCTCGCTGAATACCGGTAAGAATCTCCATCACCACGCGCTTTTCGTCAATCCAACCGTTGCGCGCAGCCGCCTTCACCATCGAGTATTCGCCGCTGACATTGTACGCGCCTACCGGCACATCGAAACGATCCCGAACCATGCGCACAATATCCAGATAAGGCAGCGCAGGCTTGACCATGACAATATCCGCTCCCTCCTCGATGTCCAACGCCACTTCTTTCAGCGCTTCGTGCGCGTTCGCAGGATCCATCTGGTAACTGCGACGGTCGCCGTGCTGCGGCGCGGATTGCGCGGCTTCTCGGAACGGACCATAGAAACCGGAGCAGTATTTTGCGGCGTAGGCGAGTAGGGCGATGTTTTCAAAATTATGCTGGTCGAGTTTTTTGCGGATTGCGGCAACGCGGCCATCCATCATGTCTGAAGGTGCCACGATGTCGGCTCCGGCGCGTGCGTGCGAAAGCGCCTGTTGGGCCAGAATGTCGAGCGTTGGGTCGTTGGCGATTTCCCCGCGTTCGATTACGCCGCAATGCCCGTGGTCCGTGTATTCGCAGAGGCACACATCCGTAATAACCAGAAGATTCAGTCCGGCCTTGCGAATGGCTTCGATTGCCTTTTGAACAACGCCATCGGCGGCATAAGAAATTGCGCCGCGTGGATCTTTGGATTCCGGCAAGCCGAACAGAATAACGGCAGGGATGCCGAGGGATTCCACTTCCCGGCACTCTTCCACAATCTGATCCACCGATTGCTGGTGAATTCCCGGCATCGAGCTGACTTCCTGGCGCACTTTGGTTCCGGGGCAAACAAACATTGGGTAAATATAGCCTGCGGTCGTGAGTCGTGTTTCACGCACCAGACCGCGCAAGGCTTCTGTGCGGCGCAGTCGCCGCGGACGATGTGTGGGGAAACTCATGGGCGTTTCACTCCTGCAGGCAGGTTGTGCCCGGGATTTGAGAAGAACGTTTCCAGCGTGTCCAGGATGGCAGCAAGAGACGTGTCGTGGGCAACAATCAGGCGTTGCACTCCAGCCTCACGCAACCTGCGCTCTGTCACCGGCCCGATTGCGGCGAAGACGCTCTTCTCTGCCAAATTCCCAAACGGATCCGGGCCGAGGAGTTCATGCAAATGGTGCACCGCGGAGGGACTGAAAAACAAAATGGCGTCAGCAGGATTCTGAATTATGAGTTGCAGGTCGCGCGTTTCCTCAAACGTGGGTCGCAAGGTCATATAAGCAATGACTTCCGAAACTTGCGCGCCAAGCTGCTGCAGGACTTCCACCACGTCGTGATTGGCGCGATCGCTGCGCGGCAGGAGCACGCGCTTATCCCGGACTTCGTCCTTCAATTCCTGCGCAAGCGCCACGCCATTGTGTTCCTGTGCGACGTAATTGACTGTAAGCCCCGTAGCGCGTGCCGCCTCTGCGGTTGTAGGTCCAATGGCGGCGATTTGCGCTGCCCCAACAGCGTCGCGCAGGGTTAGCTTGTGATGCCCAGCACGATCCTGGAGGGCGCGCACGGCATTCTGGCTGGTTAGGAAAATCCAGTGATACTCGCGCAGGCGTCGTATCGCATCGTCCAGAGCCAGCAAATCGTCAGGAGGTGCAAAAGCAACCATGGGCAGAAGGAGGGGCAGCGCACCCTTCTCGCGCAAGGCCGCAATCAGAGTTTGACTCTGTTCAGCGGCGCGCGTGATCACCACGCGTTTTCCTTTCAGCGCGTTGCCGGAAGTTTCAACCACGGGAGCGTTGCACCTCTTCCAGAATGCTACGAGCGCCGCCATCGGTAAGAAGTTTGGCCATATGCCCGCCGAGTTCCGCCGCTTGATCCGGCTGAGCCGTCGCTCTCTGGCGAACATATTGCGCCCCATCCGCCGAGCAGACCACCGCGTCCATCACCAGTTCCCCGCGCTCCACGCGCGCCCACGCGCCAAGCGGAACCTGGCAACCACCTTGCAGCGCGGCAAGCAAAGCGCGCTCAGCAATGATGGCGGTGCGCGTTTCGTTATCGTCAAGCTGGCCAAGAATCTCCGCTGCTTCCACATCCTTCAAGCGAGCTTGGATGGCGATAGCACCCTGGCCTACGGCGGGCAACGAGATTTCCGTCGAAAGGGGCTCGGTGATCTTCTGGCTCCAGCCGAGGCGATCGAGCCCGGCCTTGGAAAGTACGATGGCGTCGTATTCGCCGCCTTCCACTTTGCGCAGTCGCGTGTCCACGTTGCCACGCAGATCACGAATATCCAGATCAGGCCGGTGATGGCGCAATTGCGCCTGCCGACGCAGGCTGCTCGTGCCGACCCGCGCGCCTTGCTTGAGAGCTGCGAGCGTATCGCCCTTGTGCGATATCAAGCAATCGCGCACATCGTCCCGGCGGCACACAGCGGGGAAATGCAGGCGGCTGGGCGTATCGGTGGGAATGTCTTTCACACTGTGCACGGCCAGGTCCACGGTTTCTTCCAGCAATGCTTCCTCAAGCTCCTTGATGAAAATGCCCTTGCCGCCAATCTGCGTCAGCGGCGCCTGCTGCATTTTGTCTCCGGCGGTCTTGATAATGACGATCTCAGCCTCAACGCCGCTAATCTGAAACAGTTGCTTGCGGACAAACTCCGCCTGCCAGCGCGCCAAAATGCTTCCTCGACTGCCGATGCGCAGGGGCCTCACGGTTTCTCCCTGTCCGATAGATAAAGTTCACGAATAGCTTCCACGTTCTGAATTTTCTTGCGCAGCTCTTTTTCGGCGCGCAACCGTTCCGCCGGCGCGATCAGCAATTTCTCGAGCAACTCGTCCATGAGCGCCCCAATGTGTTCACGGTCTTCGTTTGTGAAATGATTCATGCCGGAAAGTTTCTCATGAAGGAAGGCGGCGCGGCGCTCTTTCAAGCTGCCGCGCAGTGTATCGAGCACGCCGATCAGCTCCACGCTGGCCTGCCACGAGATGAACTTGCCCACATGCTCTTCCACCAGCGCTTCGGCCTTGGGCACTTCACTTTCGCGGGCGCTACGGTTCTGCTGCACGATTTCGCTCAGGTCTTCCATCGAGTACAGATAGCAGTTGTAAAGTTCGCTGACCGCCGGATCAATATTGCGCGGCATGCCCAGATCCATCAGGAAAAGAGCGCGATTGCCGCGCGCCGCCATCGAGTGTTCGATCAGCGTTTTGGTCAACAGCGCTTCCTGGACGCCGACGGCGGAAACGATGACGTCCGGCAGCTTTAGGGTGGAGTCCCAGGCACCCCAATCCAGCACTTCCCCTTTGTACTGCCTAGCGAATTCTTCGGCCTTTTCGCGCGAACGGTTGGAAAGAAGCAGCCGCCCGATGTTGCGGTCACGCAATTGCGAAACAACTTGTTCGCTTATGGTCCCGGCTCCAAGGACAAGCGCGGTGCGATCGTTGAGTTTGCCGAAAATGCGCTCAGCCAGCCTCATGCCTGCGGAAGCCACGCCCATCGGCCGCGTGCCAAGCTCGGTTTCCGCGCGGACACGCTTGCCAATTTCCAGCGCGCCTTGAAACAAGCGGTTCAGTACCGGGCCGGTAACGTGCGTGGCGTGAGCTCGAAGATACGCTTCGCGAACCTGGCCTAGGATTTCCGCTTCACCCAGCAGCATGGATTCCAGACCGGCAGAAACGCGAAAGAGATGCCGTACCGCATCGTGATCGTAGTGGTGGTACAAAGAAGCGCTGAGAACTTCCGGCTGGATCTCATGAAACGTGCTCAGGAATTTCGAAATCGCGGCGGCGGAGGCGCGCTTGGCAGTTGGGTGGACGCCGTAAACCTCGCTTCGATTGCAGGTGGAGAGGACGAGCGTTTCCTCAAGAATCCCTTTAGCGCGCAACTCTTCGGTGGCCCGTTGCGCCTGCTCAGGGGAGAAAGACACCTTCTCCCGCACCTCCACGGGTGCCGTTCGGAAGTTCAGGCCGACGAGAACAATCTCCATGCCGTGTTCCGCGCGCTCCTAAAAGTAACGGTGATGCTGCGAAAAAAACAGATTCACCACCCAGAAGTTCACCACCACGAGAACAAAGTTGAACACGCACAACATGGACGCGCGTGCCCCGCGCCACGCCGCCGTGCGCGCCAGCCGGAAATAGACGATGTAGAGCAAAAGCACGAACAACGTGAAGATGTACTTCGGGTCGAAGTACGAGTAGTGCTCCGCAAGATTGCGATCGACCGCGATATATCCCAGCGACGTGCCAATCATAATGGTGATCAGGCCCACCATCACGCTGGTGTGGCTCATGCGCTCCAAAAGTTCCAGAGGCGGCAGCCGCCAGACCACATCGCCAAGACGCCGCGTGCGCAATAGCCGTTCTTCGCCTAGATAAATGAGGCTGAGGACGCAAGATAGAGCGAAGGCCGCGTAAGCAAGAATGCTCAGTGTCACGTGTAGGGCAAACACAACACCGTGTATGGGCGAAGGAGTGTGCGGCCGCGCGGGCATCAGGTTCGCGATAAAAAAGAAGATAAGGATGACCGGCATCACAAAGGCGCCGACGGTGCGCTGGCGGTGGTAAATCTCCACGCAAAGATAGGTAACTGCCAGCAGCCAGCCAAACAGCGACATTGCTCCCTGCAAATCATGGTAGGGGACCGTGTGTGTGGCGCGGGCGCTGATGAGCAGGGCCAGGTAATGCGTGCCTAACCCCAGGAATATCAACAAGGTAGCCAGACGCCCGGTCAGCTCCTTGCCTGTGTACAGAAACAGCACATACAAGCTCAAACTGAGCAAGTACGCGAGAACGGTCAGGATAACGAACGTATGATTCATCGGCCTAGTCCACGCACATCAGGGCTCGTTCGGGAGCGCGAAGGTCCTGGAATTGCGCGTAACAAGAGATATTTCGAGTATAGCGCACTCGCACCACCCTGGCATGTTGCCGCTCCCAAGGTTGGAAGTGCCTATTGCCTGGCTGACTCCTGCATCCAAATTGAAGTAAAGTGGTGACATCGTGATCATCAACCTTGCGCGGCGCGCCCATGACCATAACTGGGAACTGGATCCGATTACTAGATCGCTGCTCGACACCGACTTCTACAAACTCCTCATGCTCCAGTTCATCTGGAAGCGGTTCCCGAAAACAGAAGCCTCCTTTTCCTTGATGAATCGCTCTGTCGAAGTACGCCTTGGCGACTTGATTGAGATAGACGAGCTGCGAGCACAGTTGGACCAAACAATAAACCTCCGATTTCATAAATCCGAACTCATCTGGCTTGCAGGAAATACCTTTTACGGCAAGCGCGGTATCTTCGAGCCGGCGTTTCTGGACTGGCTCGAACGAGACTTCCGCCTCTCTGATTACGAGTTGTCCATTCATAACGGGCAGTTCTCACTGCAATTCCGCGGCCTATGGACGCAGACCACCATGTGGGAGATTTACGCGCTCTCGGCAATCAGCGAGCTGCGGACGCGCGCCAATCTGAAACACCTCAGCGAACTCGAGCTGGATATTCTGTATTCCCGGGCCAAGACTAAGCTCTGGGACAAAATGGAGAGGTTGCGCGGCGTTCCGGGACTGCGCGTCAGCGATTTTGGCACGCGGCGCCGACACAGTTTTCTGTGGCAGGAATATGTCGTCAAGGCCATGAGCGACATGCTCGGCGGTAACTTCACCGGAACCTCGAATGCCTATCTCGCCTACAAACACGACCTTGAGGCTATTGGTACCAACGCCCACGAACTGCACATGGCGTTGGCAGCAATGGCCAGGGATGACGAAGAACTGAAAGCGTCTCCCTATCACCTGCTGGAGCTTTGGCAGGAAACCTACCAGGGCGAGTTGCTTATCCTGCTGCCAGACACCTTCGGCACGACTGAGTTTTTCCGCAATGCTCCCGCTTGGGTGGCTGATTGGACCGGGCAGCGCGCGGACAGCAAGGATCCATTCCTCGCCGGCGACGAGTACATTGCCTGGCTGGAACAGAAAGGTCGCGACCCGCTGCAAAAACTTTTCATTGCTTCTGACTCTCTCGACGTGAACGCGATTTTGGGCTTGCATGCTTATTTTTCCGGCACCATTCGCAGCGGCGCTTCCCCCGCTGATTTTCAGCAGGCTAGCGACTTTCTCGACGAGCGCAAATGGCTTCCGAAAAGGCGCATACGCTTCAGCGCTGGCTGGGGCACTCTGCTCACCAATGACTTCCGCGACTGCAATTCTCAGCGCGGCCGCGATTTCGATCCCCTGAGCCTGGTCTGCAAGCTCAACGAAGTCAATGGCAAGCCTGCAGTGAAGCTTTCCGATAATATTCAAAAGGCTTTGGGACCTCGCGAAGAGATTCAGCGCTATCAACGGGTGTTTGGCGTGGCGGGCGTCTCGGATGCGCCGCTCGTGACTTGATCGTTCTTCCAGCCATTTGCCATTCTTGAATCCCGCAGGGGGTTTACTCGCGCTTGGCGCTGCGCTTTCGCCCAACGCGTTTTTTCACACTTCGGTCAGTTTCGCCATTCAACGCCACATCTTGCTCAATGGCCATTCTTGCGTTCGGTGCCAGCCCCACGAACTCAACACCCACGCCCGTACCGGGTAGGCAGTAGCGCACCTCACCCCGCTTTTGCACCAGGGCGTTCGTGATCGCCAAACGGAACCGCAGATTGAGCACCGCGCCCTCCGGGAACGCTTGGAACTTGTTGATGAACATACCGCTGCAGCTAAGGTCCGGCGCCTTCACCACCGTCTGCTCATTTTGTCCCTCGTAGGTGTCCGTTATTTCGCGTAGGCAGTGCACCCGTGAACTTCGCCGCACGCCCGACATTATTCCGTTCCACTTATCTTTTCCGCTCATTTCAGTACCGTTTTCCGCGCGGCTTCGCTCCGATTCAACGAACCTCCGCGCCAGTTTTCTCGTTTCGTTCCGCAGAACGGACAAAACGCAAAGGTTGGGGAAAACTCCCGCCCGCAGGAAGCACAGCCGACACGGCTGACTTGCCCGAATGGCACGACGCGCTGCACCTCTTCCAACGTGGTCATGCCATCATGAACCAGGTCCAACGCGTACTCCTGCATGAACTTGATTCCATTGTGTCGCGCAAGAGTTCTCATCTCATCGTTGCGATCTCCGGAGCGCGTCGCCTGACGGATCGCATCGTTGAACAGCAACATTTCGTAGATGCCGACGCGCCCACGGTAACCGCTGAAGTCACAGTTCTCGCACCCGTTTGCCGCGTTCTGCATCTCGGGAACCTCCATCATCCCGGCGGCCATCACTGTTTCGATGTACTCCCGCGACCGTGCCGAGGTGTAGCGGCAGTCACACAACCGACGCAGCAGGCGTTGCGCAATGATCGCCGTCAAGGCGCTGGCGATTTGAAAGCCAGGAATTCCCAAATCCATCAGCCGCGTGACGGCAGAGATACTGTCGTTTGTGTGCAGCGTCGAGAGCACCAGGTGCCCCGTCTGTGCTGCCTTGATGGCAATCTCCGCGGTTTCCACATCGCGGATCTCTCCCACCATCACTACATCGGGGTCCTGACGCAAGACGGAACGGAGCGTCCCCGCAAGCGTCAATCCTGCCTCGGTATTCACCTGTGCCTGATTGAGCCCGGGGACCGTGTACTCGATGGGGTCTTCGACCGTAACAATGCTGATGGCAGGCCGCCGGATTACCTGTAGGCACGAGTACAGCGTCGTGCTCTTTCCGGATCCCGTTGGCCCTGTTGCCAAGAGCGACCCTTGCGGCAAGCGCAGAATATCGCCTAGCCCGCTCGCGATTTCAGGAGGGATTCCCAGCCCAGTGAAGTCCTTCGTGGGAGATTCGCTCTCCAGCAGCCGCATCACCACTTTTTCTCCATACTGCGTGGGGAGCGTGGACACGCGTAAATCAATGCGCCGTCCGCCGACTTTCACAACAAATCGTCCGTCCTGGGGCGTGCGGCGTTCCGCTATGTCCATATCCGAAAGAATTTTTACGCGGGATGCCACCTGATTCTGCAACGCTCGAGGAATCCTCTTCTAATCACGCAGGATCCCGTCGATCCTGAACCTCACCGCCGTCTCAGATTGTTGCGGCTCGATGTGAATGTCGCTGGCCATCTTGGCCGCGGCTGCTTTGATCATGCCCGCGGCCAGGTTCACCGCGGGTGTGGCCTTCGATTTCAGCTGCAGCTCATGTTGCATTTCCCGCATGGCTTCGATATTGCGCTGCTGGGAACTTGTGGAGATGAACTCCATACCCGTTGTATCGTCTGCCATTTGCACAATTTTAAAGGGGCGTTCCGCGGCTCCATACAATCTTTGTATCGCTGACAGCACTTCGCTTCGGAAGCCGAAGCGCGGCTCGATCGTCATTCCGGTTTTGAATTGCAGTTCGTCCAGGAGCTGAACATTTTGAGGGGTCGCCATCACCACGATGAGCTTCTTGCCCTCCGCTTTCACTGGGACTGTCAAGCAGCGTCGCGCCAACGATGCAGGAATGAGCTTGATGAGTTCTGTCGGTGGATCCACTTTCTGACAATCCAGGTACTCCATGCCGGAAACTTCGGTGACTGCTATTGTCAGCTCTTTTTTCGAGACCAGCTTCCGCTCCAGCAGGAGTTCGCCCAAGTGGACGATCTTCCCCTGCTGATCCTGCAGAGCTTTTTTCAGGTCGGCTGGGGAAATCTGGCCTCGTTCGCAGAGCACTTCCGCTAACCGTTTCTTCTTCATGAGTCTTTGCTTTCCCCCCGGCGCACACACTCAAGACGCCGGGTCAGGCGGAATAGCAGAAAGGGCTTACCTGCACCTAATACTGAGCACGTCCAGCGCCAAGCGAACTGACTACCCCGAACGGGCGTTTCGTCCGATGCAACTCTGCCGTAGCCACAACCCAGCGTTGCAGTTTGGCACGCACAAATGGAACTGCATCGTCGCAATTTGGTGCAGTGCCCTTGCTTCGGGTCCGTGCGAACTTACGCCGCCCCGCTGGCCCTTGACGCAATCAATTCCCCGGAGCACGCTTGTCTTCGTTGGCCGGGTTTTCGCGTTTGGAACAGGAGCGAACTGGGTCTAGGTTGGGCAGGCAATACTCCCAAGGAGGCACTTTCATGAGTAAGTTGTTAATGAGTCTGGCCATTTCAGCTGCCTGCCTGCTGGGCGCCGCCACAACTTGGGGCCAGTCCACAGACGCTAAGGGCATCACGCCGCGCGACAAGCCGGAACAATACCCAGCCCATGCTCAGCGGGGAGGAATTGCCATCGGCGTAAAACTTTTCACCGCCGAGGAGGCGCACAAGACCTTTCTGTCAAACGTGGATGCCTGCTGCCTGGTGGTAGAGGCGGGCCTGTATCCCCAAAAAGACAAGCCTCTCGACGTCTCCTTTGACGATTTCAAGTTGCGGGTTATCGGCACAGATACCACCGAGAGTCCGCAGACCGCGTGGCAGGTCGCCACTTTGATTCAAAAGAAGAGCGATTCGCAGCACGACGTCTCGGTTGCTCTAACCGCGAGCATTGGGTACGAAAGCGGCACATACATCGATCCAATCACCGGCCAGCCGCAGCGTGTGCACGGTGTGTACACCTCCGCCGGTGTTGGCGTCGGCGTCGATCCTTCGGGCAGCACCTCGTCCGCTTCCGATCGCGAACTGGAAACAATGAAAGCAGAGTTCAAGGAGAAAGGCTTGGTTGAAGGTAGCGCCTCACTGCCAGTCGCCGGCTACCTCTATTTTCCCATTCCCAAAAAGAAGAAAGACGCAAAGCTCGTCCTCGAATATATGATTAACGAGGAAAAAGTTATTCTTGCCTTGCCGTGAGCCTCGCTGGCTGCTACGGAGAGCTCTTGTGGAACACCTTGCGGCGAATATCGGGCCAGAATTCCTTTAATTCGTTGGACAATCCATCGTACAGAATCAGAAATGCAAAGGTTGAGGCGTTTCGCGAGGCTGTACGATCTTCCGCGGGGTGATAAGCATTTGAGATTGCCGCGGCCACTGCATTGCCGACGACTTCCGAATAGTTGTAGCGAGTCTGCCCGGAATCCGTACGGGTGACGAAGAGCCGGTTGACCGCGTAATAAGTGCGCCGAGTAAAACTTCCCTTTCTCAGCTCATAGTAGCGCGGGTCTTCGTGCAACAACCCAGCGAACACTGCGGTGGTCATATAGGTGCCAATGCTGTTGTCGGCAAACGACTCTGCGAAGCGCTTTCCGTAAGCACCCCAGCCTTGCCCGTAGGCATCAGGATCGTTCTTCGCCTGTGAAATTCCCGCCAGCGCGGCATTGAATGGACAGGCCGTCCAATCAAATACCGACGCCGTCGCGAGTCTGTATTTCTGCCCGGGCCCGAGCGGTGGAGGTAGTTGGTTGCTCTCTACGGTTCCGTAATTGGGCAACACTTCAAAAATTCTGTCGTTTACGGTCCCTGTTTCCTTTTCGAGTTTGCTCTTGCCGATCGCGTCGTCCGTTGGCTTAGTAGCGGGATCTTTAGCGGGCTCCGCCGGTTTGGGTGCCGCAGGCGAAGGCGGGTCCGGGACAGATGGTGGGTCCTGCTGCTGGGCGACCGCTGGAAACACCAGCAGTACCAAGGAGGCCAGCAAAACAAAACTGCAATAACCAGATTGCTTGCTTTGTCTCTTCATTCCTATTGTTTTCCCTCATTGTCCGGCGCCCCATCGCAGAGACTGCCCCGCACAAGTGCGAGCCGGTAGTATACAGAAAAGGTACATTCTCCGCCGGGATCCAGGAGGTCATCAGGTATCCCTGGCGGGAATAGGGGAGCCACGCCGCCAGGAGTCAAATGGTGAAGAATAGAAGCAGTTTCTCTCGCTTCAAAAGCAGGATTGGCCCGGATTTGTTATTCTTGGTGGACAAATTTATGACACCTCAGGCCACCACATTGACCCGCAAAGACCTCTTCCTGCGAGCGGCGCGCTGCGAACCTGTGCCGCGCCTTCCCGTGTGGATGATGCGCCAGGCGGGCCGCTACCTGCCGGAATACCGCGAAATCCGCGGCAAACATTCCTTTCTGGAGGTCTGCAAGACGCCAGATCTAGCCGTCGAGGTGTCGCTGCAACCCTTCCGGCGGCTGGGCGTTGACGCCATCATCATCTTCTCTGACATTCTGATCCCCGCGGAAGCGATGGGGTTGCCTCTGGAACTTGGCGATGCCGGGCCAAATTTGCCGGAACCCGTGCGCACCGAGGCGGACGTCAGGAAATTGCATCTGTTCGACCCGGAAATCGAGACCGGCTTCCTAATGGAGGCGCTGCGTCGCACGGTCAAGCAAGCCGGACAAGGCGTTCCCGTGCTAGGTTTTGCGGCATCCCCATGGACACTGGCTTGCTACATGGTGGAAGGCCACACGAAGGAAGGCTTCACGACGGTAAAGGAATTTCTGTATCGCGAGCCAAAAGTTTTTCGCGAACTGCTGCACAAAATCGCGCGTGCAACCATCCTTTATCTAAAGGCTCAAATTGCCGCAGGCGTTTGCGCGGTGCAACTCTTCGATACCTGGTGCGGTGAATTGGATTTGCACGACTATACGGAATTTGTCCTGCCCCTCGTAAAAGAAATTATTGCCGGGCTCGGAGCAACAGTCCCAGTGATTTATTATACGAAGGCTTCGCATCACTTGCTTCCCGCGGTTGTGCAGACGGGAGCCAGTGTTCTGAGCGTGGATTGGCGCATCCCATTGGCAAAAGTTCGCGAACTCGCCGGGCCGCACGTTGCAGTGCAAGGCAATCTCGATCCTGCAATCCTTTTCGCCCCAGCCGAAAAAATCCGGCAAGCCACCTTGGAACTCGCCGCTGAGTTGGGCGGCCGCGGCCATATTTTGAATTTGGGGCATGGCATCCTGCAGCACACGCCCGTGGAGAACGCGCAACTTTTCATCCACACCGGGCAGCAAGCAATATTGGCGGAAGCGCAGCCCGCCGGGAAGTCGCGCTCCTGATCGCGCGGGAGGGAGGCACAGTGGCACTGATGAATCCAAGCATGCGGCAAATGCGCAATGAACTCTCCGTTGGGGAAGAGTTCGTGAACCGTTATAACAAACCGGGACCGCGCTATACCAGTTATCCGACAGCACCGGTGTGGACCGATTCGTTCGGTCCAAAGGATTTTGAAGACGCGATGGCTGCGGCGGAAGCGAAGCGCAGCCCCGTTTCGCTGTACATGCATCTACCCTTCTGCGAAAGCCTCTGCCTGTTCTGCGCGTGTAACGTAGTCATCACCAAGAACAAAGGCGTGGCGCCGCCGTACCTGGATATTTTGAAAAAGGAAACCGACCGAATCAGCCACAACGTTTCACGCGAGCGAAAAGTGACGCAGTTTCATTGGGGCGGCGGAACTCCTACATATCTTTCCCCTGAACAGATCGAAGACCTCTTCACTTACACACGGGAACGCTTCAACTTTGCCCCTGACGCTGAAATCGGCATCGAAGTGGACCCGCGAGTGACTACTTCCGCGCACCTGGCCACAGTGCGCAAAATGGGCTTCAACCGCCTGAGCATGGGCATTCAGGACTTCAAGCCAGAGGTGCAGAAAGCCATTCACCGTATTCAGCCCTACGAGCAGACCCGCGACCTCATCGCCAACGCTCGCGAACTCGGCTTTGACAGCATTAATGTGGACCTGATCTACGGCTTGCCTTACCAGACCGCGGAAAGCTTTGCGCACACAGTTGAGCAAATCGTCGGCCTATCTCCCGACCGCATCGCCATGTTTAGTTATGCCCACGTTCCCTGGCTCAAGAAACAGCAAGGCTCGTTCGTGGCGCATCTTCCCGAGGGCATGAAGAAGTTTGAGATTTTCCGCAGCGGCCTGCTTGCCTTTGTGGAAGCCGGGTACCTCTACATCGGCATGGACCATTTCGCCAAAGACAACGACGAACTCGCGGTGTCGCAGCGCAACCGCACGCTTCATCGCAATTTCCAGGGTTACACAACGAAAGCGGGCGCCGACCTTTACGGCATGGGCATCACCGCCATCAGCGGAATCCAGGATTGCTACGCGCAGAATTTTCGCGATATTCCTTCGTGGGAAAAAGCCATCAATGAACGCGGCATCGCCACCATGCGCGGCTACCATCTGTCGCAGGACGATATTTTGCGCCGTGAAGTAATTAGCCGCCTGCTCTGTCATACCGTAATTGTAAAGGACGAAATTTCCAAAAAGTTTGCAATCGATTTCGACGAATACTTCGCTCCCGAACTGGAACGCCTGAAGATGCCCCAGGGAGACGGCCTCGTGGTGGTCAACGAAAATGAAATTCGCACCGCTTGGCTGGGACGCATCTTCATTCGCAACCTGGCCATGGTGTTTGACCCGTACCTGGAAAAACAACAACTGGCTTCCCGTCCGTTATTCTCGAAAACTCTGTAAGAGTTCTGTCAGACTGAATCGTGCGGCCGCGCGATTTTCTCGTTCACGCCGCGAATTTGCCAAGGGGCGAACTTCATGTCAACGAAGGTCCAGGCTCTGGTGGTTGGCGCGGGTATTTCCGGCCTTGCCACGGCTTATGCGCTGCAGAAAGCTCAAGTCTCGACATTGCTTTTGGAGTCAGCTGCACAGCCCGGAGGAGTGATTAAATCCCTACAGCGCGACGGCTACTTGCTCGAGTGTGGTCCGCAAAGTTTCAGCGGTAATCGCGCCATAACCGCGATCTGCGACGAGCTTGATCTCCTGGACGAACGCGTGCTCGCCGATCCCAAGGCACCCCGGTTCGTCCTTATTAACGGTAAACTGCAACCCGTTCCTATGAATCCGCTGTTGCTGCTGACTTCGCCCCTGTTGAGCGGTGGAACGAAGCGCGCAATATTGCGCGATTTGCTTGGCAAGAGTACGGCGCCGGAACCCGACGAATCGGTAGCGGAGTTTATCCGGCGAAAATATTCAGAGCGATTGCTAGACCGGCTGGTCGGCCCGTTTGTTTCCGGAATTTATGCGGGCGACCCGGAAAAACTCAGCTTGCGTGCTGCATTCCCTATTCTCTACGAAGCGGAGAAAGCTTCCGGCAGCATCCTGCGCGGAATTTTCAGTGCGATTAAGGCGCGCGCAGCGAAACGTCCGAAGGGCCCGCGAGAGCCGCGTGAACGGCCAACACTTCAGACGTTTACCGAGGGCAACGAAATGTTGATCAAGGCGCTGGCGTTGAATCTTGGCGATCGCTTGCAATGCGGAGTCGAAGTGCTGGACGTTCGACACCTCGATTGGGGCCACGATGCCAAGGCGCCGCGATTCCGTGTCGCGGTGCGTACTCCACAGGGCGAGGAAAATGTGGAGACGGAACGCTTGGTGCTTGCAGCGCCGCCAAACGTTGCCGGCAAGTTGCTGAGCCACCTGTACTGCGAGTTTGAGAATCAATTGAGCGGCGTGGAATATGCAGGAGTAGCCGTGGTTTCACTGGGTTATCGCAAAAAGGATGTTGACCATTCACTGGTTGGTTTTGGATTCCTGGTGCCGCGCTCTTCCGGACTAGACGATCTCGGCACTGTGTGGAACTCTTCGCTATTCCCGGGACGCGCTCCAGACGGCGAGGCGCTCATGACCAGCTTTCTCGGCGGCGCAACCAATCCCGGCGCGCTGCAGCAATCGGAGGCGGTTCTTGTGAACGTGACTCACAAGGAACTCACGCCTCTTCTTGGAATTCGCAAGGAGCCGGTGTTTTCCAATGTCACCATCTGGCCGCGCGCTTTGCCGCAATACAATCTTGGCCACACGGCGCGGCTCTCCGCGCTCGAAAAGCTGCGGGCCAAATTTCCTGGCCTCTATTTCGCCGGTAACTATCTGAATGGCCCTGCGATCGGTACCTGCCTCGAGCAGGCCTTGAAAGTGGCCGACGAAATCCGCGTCAGCTTCGCCAATTGAAGTAATTTCCCATAGCCATGGAAGCCTGGCTGATTAGCGTTTTTTCGAGTGCCGGTGGGCTAGGCGAATTACGCGCCGCTTGGCCGCTTCGCGCCAACGGTGACGCTCCTCCGCAGTCCGTACAATCAATGGCGGAACGGGTTTGGGTTGCCGCGTGTCCTCATCTATCGCCACGAACGTAACATACGCCGTGGTCGTCCGCTTGCGTTCCCCGGTAAGAATATTCTCCGAATAAACCTCTACCCCGACCTCCAAGGAAGTATGGAACACGCGGTTGACGTGGGACTTCAAAAGCACGATTTCGCCAAGACTCACGGGGTTTTCGAAATCGATATAATCCACCGAAGCCGTCACCATATAACTGTTTGCGTGTCTGCTGGCCGCCATGGCCGCGACTATATCCACCAGATGCATTACGTGCCCGCCCAGCAATTTTCCGAGTGCATTGGTCTGTGCAGGCAACACAACTTCCGCCATTTCAGACGCCGAGGCGCTGACCGGCTTCCCTTTCGTCTCCACATCCGCTTTGACCGGGCCCTCTGCATTTCGCGTTCGTTTCATCATTGTCCTCGTTGCTGCCTCGCCGCTGTCTGTCTCGGGGATCTTTCGATGGCTGGCCCGATGGGGCTCAGAGCGGTCGACCCGGTGGCGGGCAGAGTTTGGGCTGGGCACTCCTGCACGTATAATACGGGACGTTGCCATGCCCGACCAAAGAAAAAGCCGCCGGCAAAAGCTGGAAGATTACGTAGCACAAAATCCTAAAGATGCATTTTCACGCTATGGCCTCGCGCTGGAATCTTTGAGAGAGGGAGACAAGGGCGCCGCCGAAGCACAATTTCGCACCTTGATTGAGAATAACGCGGATTATGTGCCAGGATTCCAGATGTATGCGCAGATGTTGGCCCAAGACGAGCGGCGCGAGGAAGCCAAGTCAATCTTGGCGGCCGGGATCGCCGCTGCCACGCGCACCGGTAACACTCACGCGCAATCGGAAATGGAAGGATTGCTCTCGGAATTGGAGGCAGGATGAAATTCGCGAAAATTGTGTTCCTCGTGGCGGGAATTTGGGGCCTGCTGGTAATCACACCGCTGTACTTCATGTTTGACGTGATTGGCCGAAAAGATCCTCCGCCAATTACCCATCCGGGATTCTTCTATGGCTTTGTCGGTTTGGGCCTAGCGTGGCAGATTGCGTTTCTTTTTATCGGCAGGGATCCGGCGCGCTTCCGCCCGCTAATGATTCCCTCGGTGGTAGAAAAGTTCACTTATGGAATTGCGATGGTCGTGCTAGTGCTGCAAGCAAGGACGCAGGTCTTTGACCTGATTTGGGCAGGCACCGATTTGCTCCTCGGCGTTCTTTTTGTGGCGGCCTATATAAAGACGCCGCCGAGTTCCACATAGCTCCGACTCCACACGCTTGTCATTCTCACAGGGGGGCAGTATTCGCTGCTGCCATCTGGTATCCTTTGCCCTGCGAACTATGCGGCCGGAACGCATTCCACTTTTCCCACTCAACGTCGTTCTCTTTCCCGGCGAACAACTTCCCCTGCACATCTTCGAACCACGCTATCGCCGGATGGTGCGCGAATGTTTGGAAGCAAAATCCCCGTTTGGCATGCTGCTCGCCTTGCCCAACGGAGTCGTGCGCGTGGGATGCAGCGCGGAAATCGTTGACGTCATCAAACGGTATGAGGATGGGCGCATGGACATTCAGACCGTTGGCCAAGAGCCATTCCGCGTTCTTGAACTTTTCTCCGACGAGCCCCTGCTGGAGGGCCAGATCGATTATCTCGAAGATGAAGATTCCCTGCCCGATTCCACAAGGGAGAAGCACTTGATTGAAGCGTACGAAGCCTGCCATACCCTGCTTTTTGCGGAAATTCCCCGAAATTTCGAGGATGCTAACATCGGCCAACTGGCCTATGCGATCTCGGCGGCGCTGCCTCTCGACCTAATGTGGAAACAACAAATCCTTGAACTGCGCTCGGAGGCACAGCGGCAGGAACGCCTGCTCGCGTACCTTCAGGGAGTGGGCGCCGCATCTACAGAAAGAAGAGGCCTTGCGGCAGCGCGCCGACGGCAATGGTCACGAATTGAACTAGAGAGTGGCGGGCCATGCGGATGGCCCGGGCTGGGGGGCCCCATGACAGCAAGCAGTTCCATGCATCCTGCAGGACATTCCAGACCGCGCACCATCGGCGAATGGAAATGCATCCCGGATTTCGACGCGCGCGCTAATTCCCTGTCCGTAAAGAATGAAATTCGTCGCAACCTTCTGAGAGCAATCGAGCGCAACGATTCTCTCTTCCCCGGCGTGCACGGCTATGAAGACAGCGTGATTCCGCAGATCGTCAACGCGCTGCTCTCTCGCCACAATTTTATTCTGCTCGGGCTACGCGGCCAGGCAAAGAGCCGCATCCTCCGCGGCCTGATTCAATTGTTGGACACGGAAATCCCCGTGATTGCGGGTTGCGAAATTAACGATAGCCCGCTCCGGCCCATCTGCCGTTCTTGCCGGGAAAAGGTCGCCGCGGAAGGAGACAACACGCCCATCGCCTGGCTGCCCCGCGACCAACGCTACGTGGAAAAGCTTGCCACCCCCGATGTAACCATCGCTGACATCATTGGAGACGTTGATCCCATTCGCGCCGCTCGTGGTGGCCGCGACCTTTCCGATGAACTTACCATCCACTACGGTTTGTTGCCGCGCGCCAACCGCGGAATCTTTGCCATCAACGAATTGCCGGATCTTGCAGGCAAAATCCAGGTGGGCCTCTTCAACATCATGCAGGAAGGCGACATCCAGATTAAAGGCTACCCTTTGCGCCTTCCGCTGGACGTTCTGCTGGTCTTCACTGCGAACCCGGAGGACTACACGGCACGTGGAAAAATAATTACGCCCCTGAAAGACCGCATCGGCGCCGAAATCCGCACCCACTATCCCACCACGATTGACGAAGGCATGCGCATCACCGGGCAAGAAGCTTGGGTCGAACGCAGCGGCGAAACTAGCGTGGAAGTGCCGCCTTATTTACGGGAGGTCATCGAGGAAATCGCTTTTCAAGCGCGCGAAGACAAACGCGTGGACCGCCGCTCTGGAGTCAGCCAGCGACTACCCATCACAGCGCTTGAATGCGTGGTGAGCAA
Source organism: Candidatus Acidiferrales bacterium (assembly GCA_963780315.1). Classification (GTDB taxonomy): domain Bacteria; phylum Acidobacteriota; class Terriglobia; order Acidiferrales; family UBA7541; genus Acidiferrum. Next base: position 112,707 of record CAWABP010000002.1, read on the forward strand.
CTCCGAGCAGCGCGCCGCCCGTACCGGCGAAACTCGCAGCGTGGCGCGGGTTGCCGATGTGTACGCTTCGCTCCCGGCCATCACCGGAAAACTCGAACTGGAATACGAGGGTGAATTGAAAGGTGCGGAGACGATTGCGCGCGAACTGATTCGCACCGCGATTGGCCGCGTGTTCAGCAAGCATTTTTCAAACGTCAACTTCCAGCCGGTGATTCAGTGGTTCGAAGCCGGCGGCGAACTGAAAATTCCAGACGTCGTCTCAACCAACCAGCGCTATCAACAACTTGCTAAGCTTCCAGACTTGCTTTCCCACACAGACAAGCTCGGTGTAACCAACCGCAAAAACGAAGCAGCTGCAGCGGCGGCTGCTGAAATGATTTTGGAAGGACTGTGGGCCCACCGCCGGATTAGCCGCAGCGAAGAACGCGGCTTCTACGGGGAAAAGCCACAGCGCGCACCGGAACCGCGCGAATCGCCCAATCGTCCGCCACGCCGGGGCTACAACTAGGCATCGAGGGGCCACGCCATGAAAGTCATCAAGTACGGTAAATATACGGGCGAGCCGGCCGATGCGGTCGACCTGAACGAACTTTTGAAACGCCTGGGCGATTTCTTTTTGCAGAGCGGTTTCGAGTCACAATATTACGGAATCAGCGAATTTGACAATGACCGCTCCATGGATGCGCTTCGCGAAGCTATTCTGCGTGCCTTGCAGGAAGGTGACTTGCTCCCTGAAGACCAGATGAGCGAAGAGTTGCGCGAAATGCTGCGTGACCCCGGCGCAATGAACAACGAAGAGATACGCAACCTGATCGATAAGCTGATGGATCGCCTCGCGCAGGAAAGCTACATCAATCCCCAACAACCTCCGCAAGTAACTCCTCCCCCGCATACTTCAGCGCTTGGACAAGTGGGCCAGCCCCAGGAACGCGACGCCGAAGCGCGCTTTGAGATCACCGACAAAACCATCGATTTTCTCGGTTTCAAAACGCTCCAGGATCTCCTCGGCTCGCTGGGCCGCAGCAGTTTTGGCCGCCACGACACGCGCGACTTGTCCACCGGAGTCGAGTCGGGTGGTGTATCGCGCCCCTACGAATTCGGCGATGTATTGAACCTGGACATCAGCGAAACGCTCTCAAACGCAATCCGTCGAGAAGGCGCCAAAGTTCCTATCGAAATGCAGTACAAGGATTTGATGGTGCACCAGTGCGAATATCAGAGTTCCTGTGCCACGGCGTTGCTCCTCGATTGCAGCCACAGCATGATTCTCTATGGGGAAGATCGCTTCACCCCCGCCAAGCGCGTCGCCATGGCTCTCTCTCATCTCATCCGCACGCAATATCCCGGCGATACATTGAGCCTGGTGCTCTTCCACGATTCGGCGGAGGAGGTTCCGTTGAACGAACTGGCGCGCGTGCAAGTGGGCCCTTACTACACCAACACGCGCGAGGGATTGCGCATGGCCCAACGCATCCTTCTGCGCCAGCGGAAGGACATGCGCCAGATCGTAATGATCACCGATGGCAAGCCGTCTGCCCTCACCCTGGAAGACGGCAGGATTTACAAAAACGCTTTCGGGCTGGATCCATTTGTCGTAAGCGAAACTCTCGAGGAAGTGAACAAGTGTAAACGCGCCGGAATCATGATCAACACCTTCATGCTGGCAACGGATTACAGCTTGGTCCATTTCGTGCAAAAAATCACCGAGATGTGCAAGGGCAAAGCCTATTTTACGACGCCGTATAATCTGGGCCAGTATCTCTTGATGGATTACATGCAGCGGAAGACCAAGACAATTCACTAGCCGCGGACTATCGCCACCGCTTCCCTCGATTGGAAAGCTTCATGGCGCATTGAAATCTCCAAACGCCAACAAACGAAAGAAATTGTTCTACGCTCAAATTGCTGATGAACCGATGTTACAAAAAGTTTCATTGAAAGATTGCCGCTTCTGAATCGGAATTATTTTCTGAAATGTGGCAATCAGGTGGAACGTCCACAGGGTTGCGCTCGTCTAACTAAACAAGGACAAGAATAAACATCCTCCTCAGTTGAGGGGCGCGCGGTGTCCTGCGAGCCACCGCTTGGGAGAAACAAAAAAGGAGCTTTAAATGAAACTTTCGAACATCATCATGACCGCAGCCGCAACCACGCTGCTGCTTTCCGCGGGCGCTTTCGCTCAGGAGAAAGCCTCGCTCAACTTGACAGAAGATGTCACCGTCCAGGGCAAAACCTTGAAACCAGGAAATTACAAACTGGAATGGGAAGGAATGGGACCCAACGTGCAGGTCAGCATTCTTCAGGGCCACGACACGTTGGCGACCATTCCCGCAGCCATTGTTACAGAGAACGTGTCGAACAACGTTGATGCGTATGGCACTCGCAAGGGGCCAGACGGCAGCCAGATCCTTCAAGCCGTCTATCCTGGCGGCAAGAAGTTCGCTGTCGAACTGGCTCCGAAAGAAGACCCCAAGAACTAACCTACAGGTGATCAACATCTCGCTCACAAACAATTAACACAAAACAGGTGCCCAATTCCTTGCTGTTTCGTCGGCAAGGGGTTGGGCGCTTCGATTTCCGTGGACACGCGATTACTACTTGCGTTTTTGTAGCACCCGTCAACCAACCAATCTCTCCCGGTCGTAAAAGCATCTCGTGTATTAAATCATCGTGAAATCCGCAAGAGAAACTGATCTGCGCGCACGCGGAATCGTCACAACAATTGACATCAAATTTTCACATCAAAAGAATGGGACGCCCGTATCGAAATATTCCCGCGCTAAATTCGATGTCGCATGGAACATCGCGGGGGTTACGTTCGTCTAAGCATCCAAGGACACAAACAAAAACTCCGCGGCTGAGGAGCGCACGTGTCCTGCGAGCCACCGCCTGGGAGAATAAAAAGGAGTCTTACGTGAAGCTTTCCAATATCGTCATGACCGCATTTGCGGCATTGCTTTTGTTTTCAGCGGGCGCTTCTGCCCAGGAGAAGAGCAAGCTTAGCTTGACCGAAAACGTTACCGTTCAGGGTAAAGTACTGAAACCCGGCAATTACAAACTGGCATGGGAGGGCACGGGACCCAGCGTGCAACTCTCGATTATCCAAGGCCGCGAAACGGTGGCCACTGTCCCCGTAACGATTGTTGCCTCCCAGAAGTCCAACGTCGCCAACGCCTACAGCGCCAGGACGGAAGCGGACGGCAGCAAATCGCTTGAAGCCTTCTACCCAGAGGGGAAGAAGTTCTCCCTGGAATTGGGCCAGAAAGAGGCCGCCAAGAACTAACCAACGTGTGAGCAACCTCTGCCTCTCATAACAATTAAGCGCGAACCGGTGCCCAATTCCTCGTTACTTTCTTTTCGGGGAATTGGGCGCCTTCCTCCTGCCGACTCGATTTGCCGCATCCCCGGCCCAGTGCGGTAAAATGTATTCATGTCTGTACTGAAGCGACTTTCGCGTTTGCTTGGCTTGGAGGCTCCCTTGACGCATATCGAAGCGGGTCACACGGCACCGGTATTTTCCCTGAAAGCGTTGGATGGCAAAGAATATTCGCTGGCGAAATTGCTGGAGCAGGGCCCCGTGGTTGTCGCCTTCTTCAAAGTTTCCTGCCCGGTGTGCCAGTTCACCTTCCCGTTTCTCCAGCGCCTACACGAGCGCTTTGCCGGCGGCGATGCTACGGTGATCGGCGTCTCGCAAGACGACGTGACGAGCACAAAGGAATTCAACAAGGAATATGACGTGACGTTCCCCGCGCTTGTGGACGCCGAAGGCTATCCCGCGTCGAACGCTTACGGCTTGACGAACGTCCCAACAATCTTTCTAATCGCCCCGGACGGCAAAGTGAAAGTGAGCTGCATGGGTTTCAGCAAGGACGATCTAGAAAAAATCGCCGCCGAACTCTCGCAGCACAAGCAGGCGCAAGCCGCGCCGCTGTTCCGGAAGGACGAAATCGTACCTGCTTACAAACCTGGTTGAGACAGCAAAAACTAGGTCCGGTCGGACCTAATCACGCTACTGACTGAAGCGCCGATGTCCTCTTTAGCAGGTTGCTGAAAAACTGCAATCCCGTCATTCCGAACGGAGTCCGCGGAGTGAGGAATCCCTCTTTTCTTTGGTTTTCAACGAAGAGAGATTCCTCGCTTCGCTCGAAATGACGGGCCAGGCTGCCTTTTCCGCAGCCTTTTACGCTTCGTCCTGAAGTATTGCTTTCTTGTGCTTCGGTGGCTTCTTTCGCTTGTCAGCAATCACTCGCGTAACCGCGGGCGCAAGTCCCGATTTGCGCGCCAGGCGCCGCGCTTCCACACCCTTGTCCAGTATTTGCGTGCGCTTCCCTCTCATCGCAATCCCCCGCACATCCCGAAAATCGACCTCAGAACGAGAAGTTTACCTGAAGGTCGAGCCGGCGATTGGACGAAGGATCACTATAAGGCCGTCCCGTAAGCCCGTTGGATTCGCCAAAAAGCGGCGAGCCCAGATTGCCGATGGGTGTGGCCAGGTTGACGTCATTGAAAATATTTCGCGCGCTTACAGAAAAGGTGAGCGCGTAGCGGCGATTCGTGGAACCCGCATCCGGGCCGCCTCCTCGTCCGCCTCTCGGTCCTCCCCCAGGACGCCCAAACGTGCCGGGCCCCGGCCCTCCTGGCCCGCCACCCGCGCCTTCCAGCACTGGGCCAAAACCAAACGTTTTGCTGACCCTGAGATTCAGTGAGAATCGACCGGGTCCGTCGCCGTAATTAACGGGGATCGGCGTGTATGTTGAAGACTGTACTGCCGATGGGTTGGGATTTGGAAAATCTGTTGCCGCCGGTATGGCGAAACAGCCAAATTTCGTCTGAATCGCGGAGGTGCAAGTACCGAATTCGGGCCGCACATTGAACACGTTGCTTTGGTACGGATCAATGCCACCAGTGATATTAAACGGTATTCCGGATTGCGCAATCAGGAACGGGCTCACCCGGAAGCCCTTGGGCAAACCCATTGTCCCTCCCATAAACAAGCGATTGCGAACGTCGTAACTCGAACGCCCGTAATCTCCTTGTGGATCACTTGGAATGGAGGGAAAACTCCCCGTCCCAGATGTGTCGCTGTTGGCATAGTTCAGCACGTAGTAGCCGAAAAGAGAAAGCTTGGCGCCCATGCGAATGTTGCCGTTCACGATCACTTGGTTCTGCTTGAAAATGCCTTCAGACTGATATTGAAAAATGTTGCCCGCGTTCGGATCAGTCACCGACTGCACGCGGACGCCCGTGGTCGGATCAACATAATTCAGGTTGTCGGTATAAAACTGGTGTACACCGCGAGAATTGAGATAAGTAACAGTCACGTTGGCAACTTTGGTGAGCTGGCGCTCCAGCGTAACCCCCGTCTGAATCGTGTAGGGCGCGTGAAGATTGCCATTGTTCTTATAGTCGGTCGTGGTGGCGGCGGCACCAGAAAAAGAGGTCAGGGGCTGGTTCGGGGTAAAGAAAGACGGATTGGCATACTGATATTGCTCCAGCAAAGGTCCCGTTACGTCGTAACGAAGCTGCGCGAGCACCAGACCGTAGTTGAAGCGGTCGTAGAACATGCCAAACCCGCCGCGCAACACGGTTTTCGGCGGATTCTTAGCGTTGCCACCGATCCCCCATGCAAATCCAAGGCGGGGCGCAAAATCGTGTGTATCGCTGAAGTGATTCTGCGTTTCAAACCGCAAACCATAACTAATCGTGACGTTCTGCCGCACCTTCCAGTCATCCTGCACAAACAAACCCGCATCCACGAGCGTCACCGTCGCGCTGGGCGGCGCGCCTTTTGCCAGCTCTGTCTGCGTATAAAAGCTCGCGCCGCCGCCCTGGGCAATCGCGCTCGCGATTGTTCCTCCCGGTTGCGCGAGCACGGATTCGGTAATCTGGTACGCCTCGATCGGCGTGATGATGCATGTGTTCGTTGCGGAAACCACGCAGGTGCTGCTGGGATTTGGGCGCGATCCGAAAATGTACTGCCCGGAGAAATTAGCTTGCGTGAAATTATCGTCAGTGGTGCTCCGCAGCCTGCCTCCAAACTTCCACGAATGCTTGCCATAGTTCATGTATGTGGTGTTCTGCACTTCGTAGCGATTCTGAATATCAGAGCTGGGCCCGCTGCCGCTGCCATAACCGGTGAAAGCTCCTCCAACGGATAGTGTCGTCAACTGATTTACCGGCGTGGTCCCATCGTTATCGTGTACAAACTGGAAGCGCGTCTCGTTGATCACGTGCGCGCCGATCACCTGCGTATCCGTCACCTGCACGGTGTGCTCGGTACTCAAATCAGTTGTGGCTAACTGAGAAAGGTTGAATTGCCCCACACCGTCGCCGGATTCCGATTCGCGAAAGTACTGATACCGCCCCGTGAGCGTGTTGTTTGACGTCAGTTGGTAATCGATGCGCGGACTCAAATTGGTCCGCGTCTGCGGATTCGCCACCGCCGCACTATAAGGAATGATGCTGTACTGCGGATCCGAAGACGGGCACGGTATCGCCAGAAAGGTGTCTCCACAAACGACTTGGCCGCTGACGATGTTCAGCGCTCCGATGTTCCGCTGTTCGATATTAAAAAAGTACGAGGTCTTCTTGTTCAGCGCACCGCCAATGTTGCCGCTGTACTGTTCGGAGTGGTAATCGGGTGCCGACGTTCCCGTGGGCAATATTTCGAAGGGATTCCTCGCATTAAACGCTGAGTCGTTCCCACTGATCATGAACTGGCCGTGCAGCTTGTCTGTGCCGGGCTTGGTGAAAATTTCTACGCGCCCATACCCCAAGCGGTCGTACTCAGACGAAAATGGATTCTGGTTGATGCGGATTTCGCGAATGGAAGCCTTCGGAGGAAGCTGCCCGGCGGTGAAACCATCAATATAAATCTGCCCGCCATTCGGTCCTGCGGAGGGACCAGCAAGTGCCTGTAGCTCCGATTGCAAATCATCGGGATCGTCCGAAAGCGCGTCCAAGTCCTTTCCTTGCAGCACCACAGTGTTCGCATTGCTGGAGGGATTCACGTCCACCTGCGCGGTGGTGTCATTCACCATCACCTTTTCCTGTTGCACTTCCAGGGAGAGCGGCACATTAACGCGCAGTGATTGGCCCTCCGCCAACGCAATCCCGGTTTTATCGAAGAGCGCAAAACCCTTCGACACCGCTTTGATCTCATAGTTCCCTGGCGCAAGGTCCTTAAACTCGTACAAGCCGTCCTTGTTGGTCACCGTATCCATGGAGCCGCCGGTCGGTGTGGTCAAAAGCACCGTGGCGCCGACTACTGCGGCGCCGGAGGGATCAGTTACCTGCCCACGGATAACGGCGGTAGGCGCTTGCGCTGCTAAAGCTATAGCAGAGCAGAGAAACAGGAGGCCCGTGAAGCAGACGAGAAGTTTTGTTTTTTCCCACATTCGAGAAATCATCCGGAGTGTTCTTCCCTTTCTTATATTTCCGATAAATGTTAGTGCTTGCCGTTTATCACGGAGTGCCGGCGTCGGCCGCGCCGCCATTATTCAAACTCCATGGCGAAAGAATAGAGGCAGCTTGCCCCTCAGGTGAGGCTTGCAGGATGGGCTCAACGCCCCCCAATACCGTCACAGCCGTAGTCTTCGACGCGTCATGATCGGGGGTTGCAACAATCATCACCGCGTCGCCCTTCTGAAAATCCGCCAGCGTGTTTGCCGGTAAATGACTGAGCATTTGCTGCAGGTCGCCGCCACCCGCGCGCCCCGCTCCGTTCATCCCCCCGCCATTGCCAGCGTTTCTGCCCCCGCCCATCCCCTGCTGCGTTTGCGGAGCGGGCGAGGTGGACGGCGCCGCGGGCGCCGCGGCAGGCTTCGCTCCTTCGCCAGGACCTGTTCCCTCTGCGGGGCCGCCTTTCAAGCGCATGGCAATCCGTTGTGCCATAGGTTGCGGCAATTTGCGTAATTGCGAATCCGCGATAAGCGTTACCACCACGGTCTTCTTCGTCAGCAGATCATTCACCGTCAGCGAACTCGAACCCGCGTCAATGGACACAATCGTGCCTGCAATATTCCGAAATGCACCGGTAACGATCTCTTCCGCAGTGAACTCAGACCCATCTGCGTTACGCGCCCCACGTGCGCGCAATTGATCGCCTGCCTTAACCTCCGCGAGAGTGCTCGGTTTGGCATCATCGAATTTGATGGAGCCTGGCGCGTAGCGGCGAAGAATGGTCGTCGAAGCGCTCTTTATCGCCACGTCTTTGTTGCCCGTTGCTGTCGTTGTGCCAATCGTGATTACTCCGCTGGTGGCGTCTACCGCGCGGACCAGTCCTCCAATGCCGTGGCGCTGCCATTCTTCGCGTTCATGGGCTTGTTTATCCGCAATGTCGGTTTTCTTCATGGCCACAACAGACGAAGCCACTAGCGAGTTCGCTTCATCACCGGGTTTGCCGCGAACCATAATGCGATCCCCTGCTTGCAAATCGGAAAATTGCAGCGGAGCAGCTTCTTTCAGATCTTTCGAGCCCGGTGGCACGCGAATTAATCTCGCCTCAGCCGGGACGAGCACCTTGACTTCTGTCCCTGCATCCGTCGTCAATGTCACACTGTTTCCGGAAATTGCCTTGATCGTGCCCAGGACCGGCGGCGTCTTTTGTGCGGGACCTGCTGCCGTTCCTTGTCCCCCTCGAGTAGGAAAAGACGCGATTCCGAGCATGCAGAAGCCCAGAACTATCGCACCTAAAGGCAGAATTTTTGGACAGACCTGGCTCATAACTACGTTTCCCATCGAACTCTCCTCAAGTTCCCCTTCGGTGGTGGGAGCGAAAAGCGAAGTCGCAAGCACACACACACAGCCATGCGCTGTAGCGAGACTCTGTTCCTTAGACGCATCCCTGCGGAGTTTGCGTTACATATATTTTATCCAATTTTCCATGCGACTCTTAACCCCTGCCACCTCACACCTCTGGGAGTACCATTGGTCGTAAGGCTCGCAGCATCGCATGCAAGGTGGGTAAGGCGTTGGCCCATCGAAAGCTGGATGCCGTTCTCCAGAAGCGAACAAAATCGAGGCAACAATGAAAATGGACCGTCGCAGTGTTTTGAAAGTGATTCCCGCGGTAGCGGGAGGAGCGCTGGCAAGCCCACATCTGACTTTCGGAGTCGCGCCAACATTACGCATCACGTCATCGCAACAATCTCCTCATTGTCCGCTCGATGTAGTCCAACTGCACGGCGCGACCGCCGGCACCATCGTGGTGCAAGACGCCGCGGGCCATCCCTACGTCCGCGAAAGCGCGAGGGATCCCTTCGTATTCAAAGCGGCTGGGGCACTAGGGGTACACACGGTCAGCGTGCAGGACGCAAACGGCGCAGTGCTCGCCTCTCTGCCCTTCGCTGTGGATTGCCACACGGAAATTCGCGAGGACAGCGGCATCTACCAGGGACTGCTTACCGATATCCTCTGGACGATGATGGATTGGAACCAGGAAGCGCCGGTGAACGTGATCCGCTACAAGGATCGCGTCTACCAGTTGTTTGTGAATTGGATCTTCGACCACACCCTCACGTTGAAGGGCATGAAGTATTACTGGCCCGATTTGAAAGATGCTGTCGACTTCTTTGCGGAGACGCAACGTGAAGACGGCATGATCTGGGAGAACTGCTATCCGTCCACGCCGGAAGCTAATTATTTCGACTGGAAATTTGGCTATGACGATTTTGTCAGGAAGATCGAAGGCGGATTCCGTCAGTTGCGCCGCGCGCCTGTGGAAAGCCACGTCGAGCAACACTACATTGAGGCGCTCTATTACACGTGGAAAGCCATCGGCGATGATGAATGGATGAAAGCAAAACTTGATGGAGCGATCAAGGCCGTTCGCTTCGTGACGAAAGATCCTTACCGCTGGTCGCAAAAGTTTCAGCTCATGCACCGCGGCTTTACCATCGATACTTGGGATTTCACTTCCGACGACCAGCAGAAAATAGGCTCGGACTGCGTCTTTGTCGTCTACCTGGGAAAAAGCGAATTCGGCGTGTTTTACGGAGACAACACCAACCTCGCGGCTGCGGGCCGGCGGTTGGCGGAAATGTTGACGCATGCGGGGCGCTCAACGGAAGCCACCGAATTCGCGGCTTTGGCTGAGACGATTCAGGTTCGCCTGGACAAGCTCGCATGGAACGGCGAGTTCTACATACATTGGATCGCCGAGAATCCGGAATACAAGCCAAACGTGGGCGTAGATATGACCAAGCAAGTTTCTTTGTCCAACGCGTACTCGCTCAATCGCGGCATCTCCCACGAAAAGTGCGTGGCCATTTTGAAAACCTACCAGCGTATTCGTCGAGAGATGCCCGCGGGATCGCCCGGGGAGTTTTACGGAATTTACCCGCCTTTCTATAAAGATTTCGCCGGCAACGAGCCTGGACTGGTTTGGGAGTACGTGAATGGCGGAGTGCTTTCCTGCGTGGCGGGTGAACTGGCACGCGGCGCCTTCGAGCACGGCTTCGAGGAATACGGTGCCGACATTTTGCGCCGTCAAAAGGCCATCGCCGATCGCTATCGTGGCTACTTGCCTGTAACTCTTCGCGGCAGCGGCGTTGAAACTCCGCACAGGATATTTCAGAAGCTCGACATGCGGAATGTTGCCAACGTTGACATCGGTGCTGGTGCACCAAATGTTCCCGGCTGGGTGGGAGATGCCGGCCATGACTTGCGGGAATTGTCTACAGGCGCCCGGGAATTCCAGGGCATTCCGTTTGACGTGATTTCATCCGCTGACAACAACCACCGCGCGTGCCTCGGCCTGTCCGAGAGTGACGGCTACAAGCAGAAAGCATCTCTGGCGGTACACGCCAAGGCAGCGTCGGTATATTTGCTCCATGCTGCCTCCAGCGCAGAAGGAGCCTTTGGGACTTTCATCATCCGCTACTCGGATAGCACTTCGCATTCTGAATCCATTGAAGCCCGCAAGAATATTGGTTCCTGGTGGGAGCCTAGTGACAGCAAATACGCTCGCGAAGGGCCTCGTGTCCGCGATCGCTTGCGTGTGGGTTGGCAGAGGTCGAGCCACGGCTTGCCATCATTCGGCGTCTATGCAGTGGGTTTTGAGAATCCGCATCCCGAGCGGGAGATTTCTGCGCTTGAGTTTTCGGCTGTGGCAGGAGGCGCAAAATGGATGGTGCTCGCGGCGACGCTGTGCAGCGCCCCGGTGTTCTTCGCTCCCTACGATGACCTTTCCAGCGGAATCCCCGATGGCTGGAACGCCGCTGTCGCCTATGCGCTCCTGGAAGGATTAGCTGGAGTGGAAGACCAGGGCACCGCATTCAGCCGCACTCGTATCGCACCACGCTGGGAGGCTGCGGGAGTGCGCACAGCCGAAGTCACGGTGAAATATCCCGCCTCTGGAGGTTATTGCCGTTACCGCTACGCCAGTGACGCAACTCTTAGCCGCATTTCGCTCGAGTTCACGGGTACGGGCAAGCAATTTGAACTGCGAGTGTTGCTTCCCAAAGAACGCCAGATTGCCGCAGCGACGCTCGACGGTCAAGCGATCAAGGTCTCGACCGAAGCCGTGGAACAATCGCGCTACGCGGTGGTACAGGTGGATGAAACTGGAGCGCACCACCTCGTGCTCGTTCTATAGAATCCATCTTCAGCGACGAGATAATCCAACTCCTCGCCGCATGGCTGTGATATGAAGAACTCAATGATTTCCGCGGGGGCAAACTCTCGACCCGCTCAGGTTTCCACGAGGAGCAACCATGGCGCCAATTACCAGACGTGATTTCGTGCAAAGCGGCACAGCCGCAGCGGCTTTGGGAGCAACCGGGCAGATTTTCTCGCCTGCACCACCCTTTTCTGAATCAGGTGAATCGTTCCCTGCCTTTCAGGACCGGCGCCGCAAGGAACTTTGGAGCCTCCTGGGTGATCTGCCTTGGCAGCACAAACCGGGTGTGCCAAAGCTGCTCAGCATAGAGAAACACGAAGGTTACACTCTCCAACGCCTCGTTCTTGATCTGAATGGTCTCGAGCCGGTCCCCGCTCTCCTTCTTATCCCTGACAAGCGCCAGACCCCTGCTCCCGGCCTGCTCTACATCCACTGGCACGCCGGAATGTACAGCCTCGGCAAGGAACAGCTTCTGCGCGGCGTTGATGTTCAGGCCGCCTACGCTCCCGTCTGCGTTGAAAAAGGCCTGGTTACACTGGCAATCGATAGCTGGTGTTTCGGCGAGCGCAAACACGATGACGACGGTAAACGTGGTGAGGAAGACGCCTTCAAGCTCATGCTCTGGCAGGGCCAAGTTCTCTACGGGATGATGATGTTCGACGAGTTCCGTGCACTCGATCTTCTCGCCAGCCGCCCTGAAGTCGATCCCCAGCGCATCGGTGTTCTCGGAATGTCCATGGGATCAACCAAATCCTGGTGGCTTGCGGCTCTTGATCCTCGCGTTCGTTTGTGCCTGGATGTCTGCTGCCTGACGGATTTCGAAGAATTGATCAAGACACACGCTCTCAGCGCCCACGGAATCTTTTACTACGTGCCATCTCTTCTGAAGCACTTCCAGTCGGCGGACATCAACGAGCTGTTCGTGCCGCGTCCCCGTCTAAGCGTAAATGGACGGCGCGACCCCTTAACTCCTGTCGCTGGCGTCGAGAAGATTCGCGATCGACTGCTCCCTCTCTATCGCAAATATGGCAACGAGTCGGATTGTCGGATTGAGTTATTCGATGCGGCTCATCAGGAATTGCCGGAGATGAGGAAGCTCGTCCTCGAATTCCTGGACAAATATCTCGTCTCCAAACCTGGCCCCGCCCCGCATTGATGAAAGCCAACAAAAATGGGCAATAGCTGAGCGCCTAATCGAATTCCCCTACTTCAGTACTTCGTAGCGCGCGATCATTCCTCCCTCCACGTGATCGCTGAGATGGCAATGGTGGCCTCCTGCTAGGTTCTGCGCCCAAAACGGACTAAAGCTTCGTTGTTCCACCTGTCCGAATGGACAGCTTCCTCCTGCTGCCCGTTCGCGTAGGTAACTCCTTCATCACCACCGCTAATTCATATGCGCGTAACCCCCCGTTCGTTCTCACAATGAATCTAGCGGAATCCGTTCCTGCCCTGGTGGTGCATTATGAGGATTGTTGGCCTATTTCTCGTCGTCATCGTACTCTCATTGTTCTCACCAAAGGTGTGTATCTCGCAATCTCCTTCCGCTCCGAACGCCTCCACCGCGGGCACCGTTCTCACTCCCGGCGATGATCGCCCTGTTCCCCACGCTGATTCAGAAGACTCTCCCGCCCCCGTCAACGATTCCGTGATCTCAATTCACGAACTCGCCATGCCTCGCAAAGCCGTGGTTGCCTTTCAAAAGGGGACGCAACTTCTTCTCAAGGGAGATCTCGAAGCCAGCCTTCCTTACTTCCACAAGGCCATCGAAATTGCTCCTTCCACCTATCGTCCCTACCACAATCTTGCCCTGGCGCACTTCCGCCTTGGCCAGCTTGACGCTGCCGCGGAAAATTTTCAGAAATCGATTGACCTGACTAACGGCGGTTTTTCACCTTCCATTTTCGGGCTCTCGATGATCCTCTATCAGCGCGCAGAATACGTCCACGCTGAAGCCCTCATTCAAAGAGGTCTTCTGGTCACGCCCTACTCCGCCATCGGTAAGTATTGTCTCGGACTAGCGCAGTTCTCTCTTGGCCGTATCTCCGAATCAGAGCGCAACGCTCTGGAGGCCCACCGGCTCGATCCCCACGCAGCAGATGTGCACGTGCTTCTCGCCAGGATTCACGAGCGCCAGCAAAACCCCTCCGCCGCACTCGCCGACGCCCAAAACTACCTGAAGCTCGAGCCCAACGGCCCGCTACAAGCCGATGCCCTGGCCCTGCTCCATCACGCCCAGCAAAATCTCGCTCGCCTCTCCGCCTCTATCAACTAGTCCCCAGCCGCACTGTGAATGAGGGGCGAATTGCAGATGGACAAACTGTGCTGCACCTGTCTGATTTTTTCATCGTGAGATTGCATTCCTCCGCCGAATCACTAGTGGCGATTTCCTTTTTGGCGGCATACGACGGCCAGTTGATTCGTGGATTTCAACCGTCACGCGGCGCCCAATCGCTGCGGCCATGTTAAAAAGCGCGTCGAGAGAAAAGTGAGACAACTTGCCGCGCAAAAGATCGTTCATGCGTGGCTGAGTTACACCGAAGTGGGCGGCCGCTTCCGTCTGCGTCCAATTGCTTTCCCTTACGATTTCCGCAATCTTCCGCATGAGTTCCGCCCTGGCGCGCAGGTTAGCGGCCTGTTCGGGGGTGTCGGCAAGAGCGTCCCAGACGCTCGCAAACGTTTTGTTGTGGCTCATCTGTGTTCCCTCATCAATTCGTTGAACCGTATTTTGGCGATTTCAATATCTTTCATGGAAGTCGCTCGAGTCTTTTTCTTGAATGCGTGAAGTACATAAATCGCATCAGCAAGGCGCGCGGTGTAGATAACCCGGTAAGTGCCCGAACCGTCCCACACCCGCAGTTCTTCAACGCCTTTACCTATAGCCGGAACGGGCTTGAAATCCGATGGTTGTTCGCCACGTTGCAACAGTTCAAGCTGGTATCCCGTATCATGCCTCGCACCCTCCGGAAACTGACGCAAGCAGCTAAGCGAGCTTCCGCAGAATGTCACCGGCTTCATGAGATCATTATACTGGTATTGATATAAAAAGGCGAGCTATATCTCGCGCAGTGGTACGACACTCAAAAAAAAACCACCGAGCTGCTTGTCGACCTCAAGAAAACCTTCGCTCCCGGCGACAGTCACACCCGCTTACCACATCGCCGCCATTCCCGCGTCGATCGCCAAATCCTGATCCACCTGTCCGCTGAAACAATTCTCCGCATATTGCCAAACGACAGTTCCCGCTACGTTGCAACTCGGCGTGCTCGGCGCAAACGGTGGCGCATTCCCCGCCGTCGAGCAGCCAGGCTCGGGCTCGGAGCTGAATATCAAGCTGTCTGCCAGAGCTGGCTCCGCGTTGTAAGCAGCGCCATAAGGTTCGCTAAAACAGCTCGCGTTAGTGCGCAACGGGTTCCCATAGAATCCCGCTTTGTAGCCGGACTGTTTCACTCCTGTCGCCCATCCTTTGCACCAATCAGCGCTGACGGGCCACCCGGTCTCGATGTCCGCAAAAATGCAGACGTTCAGAGGAACCGCTAACGTTTGTGCAGCCTGAACTGCCTTCTGCGCGTCCGCTGTTCCTTCGGCAAGTCCGCCCTGAACGCTTGAAGGATTGTTGAGTGTGTCGTTGTACACAACCAATATCCTGCAGCCCCTCGAATGCAGAAAGCCCACTTCTGCGGGAGTCAAAGAGTAGCGGCCACCGATGTATCGCCCCCAAAATGCAGGCATGCCGCCCGCCAGCTGTCTCACGTAGTCGTACAGCAATTGGTTCGCGTACCTGCCGCTGGCAGGACTAGCCGAATCCACTCCCCAGAATGTGCTCATCCTCGTCTCTCACTGTCGCGCATTTGCAGGCAATAAGCGCAGGTTCAACTCGTCAAATCAGCCTATCGGAAATTCCTTTGTGCCCGCACTTGTCACCACGCGGACCACTTTCTGGCCTTGATTCTGCGTCAATTGAATCGTCTGAATACCAATCCAGAAAATCTTATGCACGGAAACACCGGAGATATTGTTGAGCGTGGGAAGCCCATCGGTCTCGGCCACATTGCAGCTCACCGCCGTGTTCAGCCGGACCTGTGTACCGCTGAGCACAGCTTGAACTTCCTGGGCATTGGTCACGGAAACGAGATCGGCGGACTTTGTCACAGCCTGAATGGCATTCACCACATCTGCTAAAGGTCCATCGAGAGGCACGGCTGAGGCGGAGAGTGCTGCTCTCAAATCGCTGCCAGAGACCGTAACGTTGTCACCCAGCGCGGAAAAAATCTGCATGGCAACGGATACGGGATCTGCGGCAGTTGTTTTGGCCTCCGCGATAATCTTCGTTACATCGTCCACGGATAAAGTAGTCTGACCACTTCCTTGTCCTGATAATGGCGCTGAGGCTGGTGTTGTCATGGTTTATCTCCTAAACGGCCTCCGCTGATATCGCGAAAGCCATCCAATCCTAAACGTTTTGGCCCAGATAGCAATCGCCGAATACTACGCGAGTTCTATCCAACTCGCCACCGAAGGTACGCCGTTGTTGTCAATGAGAAACAGCATGTACCAGCCGGGCGGCGCCAGGTTCGGGTTCTGCGGCACTGTTGCAGTGACCGTGCCGTTAGCAATGCTCGTCACTTCAAGATCGACAACGCGTTGGCTACCATCATACGAGTGCGTCGTCACGCAGTTTCGCAATAAACTCGCCCAGCGAATGTTGGCCGACTGCGGCGATTTGATTTGAATGGACTGGCCGTAGGTGCACTGCGCCGGGGCTGTGGTAATCACTGGCCGCGGCCCCTTGAAAAGATACGGCGGGCTGAACACTTCGAGCCGCATTTCTTCGTTCGGGTCATCGTCCCAAATTACGTGCGAACCGCCATCGGGATTGCTGCCGGCTGTAACGACCGTAGCGTCAGGAAGCAAGAGCGCGGTGGAATGATACAAGCGCGGCACGGTCGCCGTTGCGGTGGGCGTCCATGTATCCGTCGCGGGATCGTAAATTTCGCCCTGCAAACGCGCCATCGGGGCGTCTTCCTGCTTCAGCGAACCTCCGCTGACAAACACCGTGTGGTCAGGAAGAAGAACGGAGTTGAGGTGAATTCGCGGAAAATTCAGCGGTGAAGCCGGCACAAAATGCGGATTCGGGTCGGTCAGATCAACGATGTCCACGTTATCAATGGCATCGGTCTTGTTTGGCTTTCCCGCTGGACCTCCGCCCATAATCATCACTTTCTGATCCTGCGCGGGGGGCAAGAGGACGCTGGCGGATTGATTGCGCATACCGCCTCCCGCCATGCCAGGTACAGGAGTAAGGTGAACTGGATCGTGGGTGAGATCGATAATGCAAGGGTCAACCTGGAGCTCGTCATCCATGCGGCCGCCATCGAATACAACGCGGCCATCCGCCATCAGAAAAAGGTGCGCGTAGAGCGGAAGTCCGGGGAAGCCTCCATCGAAATGCAACATCTGCCAATTGTTGGCTGTGGGATCGTAAATCTCCAAAGTATTGTTGTGGGGGTTAGTCAAGTCTTCGGTGAGACCCGTGGCGATAAGTGCGCGGCCATCGGCTAGCGGAATCAGGCTGGGGTACCAGCGACCATGCGCCATGGAACCAACAAAGGACCACTGTTCCGTATTGGGGTCAAAGATGGTGGCATCATTCCGTCCTGCGAACGGGTTGTAATGTCCAGTGCCCCCCGCCGAAAGCAATCGGCCATCGGCAAGGAACGTGTCGGCTCCACAGAAAAAGTCGAAGGGGCGATTATTGGGCGCAAAAATTGTTTGGGGATGGAAAAAGTTGTTTCCCTGAGGCGCGTTCGGGTCCCACACAACGCTCATATAAATGCCATCGGCCATGCTCCCAAAATCCGGCGCCGCAAAACGAGTGGCGCTGCTCCCGGACCCGGCAAAGAAAAGCACTTTACCCAGCGGAAGCAATGCGGCGTGAACGGCGAGCACCCCGGAGTGGAAAGGCAAAACCTGCCAGTGCCCATCCCGTCCAGGGTTAGTGTCCAAAGGAATGAATCGGTAGTAGCCCGCATTGTGGCCAACTGGGTTATCCACCATCATCGAGATTATCCCGGGCGTTCCGCCCAGCGTTGTGGTAGCGATCCCTCCCCCTTCGTTTTCCCAGGCAAACCATGAAGGAACCCCGCGCCACAAGCTCCATTGCGCAACGTTACCATTGATATCAATCTGGCTTCCGATCTTGTAGAACGCCTGGTTCTGTTCCACCGCGTCGTCAATCATGAACACCAGCAGGTCAAGCTTGCCGTCGCCATCTACATCCGTAACAGCTATTCCCGCGCCCTGATTTTCCCAGGAGAACCACGTTGGCTGATCCAGCGGGGGCGGAGGAGGCGGTATTGGCCCCACATCAATCCAAGGCGTCCAGCCGCCGGTAACGTTTGCATCGGCGTCGAGGTTTCTTCCAATCCGGTAAAGACCGCGGTTTTGCCCTGGCGGATTATCAACCATCATCACAATCAATTCCGGGTTGCCATTTCCGTCGAGATCGGCAATCGCAATTCCGCCAAATTGGTTTTCCCACGAGAACCAATCGGGAATCGGTATCCACGGACCCCATCCACCGTTGATGTTTCCGTTCACGTCAAGCTGCTTGCCAATGCGGTAGAAACCCTGATTGCCCCCCTGCGGATGGTCAATCATGAAGACGAGCAGGTCCAACTTGCCGTCCTTGTCCACATCGAAAATTGCTGCGCCCACGCCTTGATTCTCGAATGAAAACCAGTCTGGTACATCGATCCACGGCGACCAGCCACCAGCGACGTTGCCTGCACCGTCCATGGCATGGCCCACTCGGAATATGCCGCGATTCGCCTGACCGCCAGGATGATCCACGGTGATCACAAGAAGGTCTTGCGCGCCCGTCCCCGTCAAATCAGCGATAGCAATGTTTCCTCCTTCGTTGTCGAAGGAGAACCAATCGGGTATTTGTAGCCATCCCGGATGTGGGCCGGCTATTGGCACCGCCGCCGCTTCCCTCTGGCGAACTGTCGCTGCACCTGTGCTACCCATTACACCCTCCCCGAGAACGAGTGGACTCTCTCATTGGTCTCTGACATCAGGCTTGATGGTACGGAGCAAAACTCCAACGGAAGAAGAGAGAGCTAGGGTCCAGAAACCTAGCATCTGGTATCCCGCCACGCAAGAGGAAGTATCAGTCAAGGTCGACTCTTTATAGCCCTTCTCCGTTGTTCCCCCCTGAGTCACGTGCCTGTTCTCATTCTGTTCCATTGCAATTCTCCAGGATAAGGCGCCCACATTTGAGTCAATCTAAAGATCCGCATCTGGCGGGATGCCCGTTATCCCAAGTGCCACCATCTCTGACAGCGCAGAGATAGTAGCCGTGGGATTTGCTCCGACGGCAGTTGGCACAATCGCACCATCCGCAACATACAGATTCGTATAGCCGAATACTCGCCCGAACGAATCGGGTTCCGCGCTGGTCACCCCGCTCGAAGAATCGTTTGCGAGAGTGCAACCGCCAAGCGCATGGACAGTTACGTTGTTGCGGATCGGCCAGTCCCACGTCGGGAGCGGAGTAAAAGCGGCGGCCTGCACCGTCCGGGAAAACTGTTTGCCCGCTTCCAGGACAGCTTGGTAGAGAGACATGCTATCCCTGAATGGCCAATGGATCGAAAGTTGGTGATCCTTATCCAATGTCATAACTCCATTTGACTTGTCGATCCCCATGCAGAGCAGAACGCAGGCGCGAAAAGAAACATCCTTGCTCAACAAATCGTCCAAGGCCCAACCCAGCGGCCCTAGCGATTTACCCGTAGTCAGACGAGAGTACAAATCGCGGAAAAAGCGACGGAATGGCTCCAGACGGAGGAGACCGGGTTTTGCTCCCTCTACAAACCAGGCCAGAATGTCACCGTAAGCGGCATCCTGCAGCATGAACGCTCGGTCCCCGTCAAAATCCTTAAACAGGTTGTAATCGGTACGCTGAGTAATCACCGGCCCGTAGTTAGGGTCAGCAAGAAGCTTGCTGCCCAAGACAAAACTTATGAAATCTCCGTTGCCCGAAAAACTGTGTCCCAGCTTTTCGCTGATCCGCGGGAGCGCACGAAAATGCTGCTTGCAGCGAAGCAACATCTCGGTTGAGCCGAGAGCTCCCGCCGAAACTATAACGCGCTGTGCAACCGCCGTTTGAACTTCCGCCTTGTTCCCCGCAAGGTCCCGAAAGTAAACCCTGTACCCGTGTGCTCCATCCGCGCCGGTATCGTCGCCCTGCGCTGCGTCGACAGGCACAATCTTCAAGACTAGGTGCTCCGTGCGGATGACCGCCTGGTAGCGATGTTCCGCAACGAAAAGATAGTTCAGGTCTAGAGTGTTCTTCGCATGGTAGTTACAGCCAATATCGCACTCAGCGCAATACATGCACGAGGTTTGCAGCGCACCGTATCGATTCTTGTCCTGCTCGCCGATAGCCAGTGGCTTCTGAAAATCGTTGCCAAAGAAAACATTGATATCCACCAACTGCGAATCCCTGCCGTTTTTCTTGGCTACATCCGCGAAGAGCCGGTGCCGGATAACCTGCCGCCGAGGATCATCATTCATGGGTATTGGCCGCGAACCGAGGACCTCCTTCGCAACCGCATAATAAGGAAGCAGTTTTTCTCTCTTACAGGAGCTCGGCCAGCGGTCATCAAAAACTTCATCGGGCGGGATCATGAACACATTCGCATAAATCAGCGAGCCTCCGCCCAGGCCCGCCCCGACTACGGCATCCATGTGCTCGAAGTTTCGTACATCGAAAATTCCGTGCGACTCTTCCCCGCGTTCGACAAGCCGGCGGATGTGGCGTGGGCGCCGCGTAGTTTCGTCTGCGAGCGCCCAGAAGTTGTGCGCGAAATCGTGCGGTTTCCTTGGAAAGGAACCCATCGGGTACCGTTTACCCCGCTCAAGAATCAGAACCCTGCCTCGGTCCCATTTCTTGGCCAAGCGGCACCCCGTGATGGCGCCTCCAAAGCCGCTTCCGATTACGATCGCTTCATAGGTTTTTTCCATGGAAAAGACCTGCCGCAATTCCCGGTTGTCAGGTTCATGCAGACAGTTCGTTCGTCAGTGCCTCAATCGAGGGCACAAAGAAATATCCCGCCGCGGTTGGAACGATGAAATCGTTCGGCTCGTTCAACGTGCTCCGGACATTTCCAGTGGGATAGTTGAGCACAGGTTCGTCCATCGTCCGCGCTCGCGGAGGCGTGGCGTTCTGTCCAATGATTGGATCGAAGCCCGTAACCACGGACGATCCATCCGGATGCTTTTTCCCAAAAATAAACCCCGGATTATTCGCCCATTTGATCTGCACAAACTCGAATTGATTCGGGATGGACGTCTGGTAGCAGACAAACATCAATCCGCGATCAGTAGCGGTCACGCCATTCGCCGCTTCCGAGACGCTCACCTCCGGCCCAAATGGAATTCCCGCGCGCATGATGCGATGCGGATCCACGGCCGTAGTCTGCGGGTCCACGCCTGCGTTATTCGGCAGCCCGAAATCCGCCCGAGGATTTGTTTTGCGAATATGCGCGCCAAACGGACACCTTCTTTCCCCCTGATCATCAGAGAAATCGAAATTGTTGTTTCGCTGCGCGTCTGGCCCCATGGTGCTGTCGTCCTGCGACGGAGTCAGTTCGAGCGGCGCCCCGCTCTTCCACCTGCCCACCAGCCGCGCCCCCAACAACACCGAATCCATTCCCAAAGCCTGCGCCTGGCTCTCCAGATACTTGTCAAACTCCGGCACCAACTGCTTCAAGCGCCGGAAGACCATAAACGATCCGTTCTTCATCCACGGCAGCTTTGGATTTGCCGTTGGGCCATATCCAAAAGCAAAAAGCCCCGGATCGAGCAGCCTCTGCCCTGGAAATGGCGTCGTCAATCCATTGATTCCCGGCTGCGAAACACCGTCAAGCCATCCAAAGTGTTCGTGCCCTTTTTCCAAACCTGGCCTCACATCGCCGTTTTGCTGAAACGAAACGGCAACAGTCGCACCCAAAATACCGAGCAGTTTGTTCGCTTCGGCGTTCACGTCGGCGTCGGTGCCTCCGGTGATCAGGAACACTCCATCAATCGAGGCGTT
Organism: Candidatus Acidiferrales bacterium; assembly: GCA_963780315.1. Taxonomy (GTDB): domain Bacteria; phylum Acidobacteriota; class Terriglobia; order Acidiferrales; family UBA7541; genus Acidiferrum. The sequence continues at coordinate 134,423 of CAWABP010000002.1, forward strand.
CAGAAATTGTGGCACCCAGGTAGTCGGATTCCCCGCTGCGTCCACGGGATCCCCTAACGATTTCGCCTGCCCCTTGGCTCCTGTCGCGAATGAGTTGTCTCCCAGCGTCTGGCCGTTATTCGTGGCAGGAATTAACTTGCCAATGCCTCCTGCCGTGAACGCCAGGTTCACTCCGATATTTGGCAGCGGCGCAGTGTTCCCCTGGTCCTTGTGGTCTCGCAGGTGAAACTCGCGTTCCTGAACCGTGCGCGTGGTCGTGATCCTGGGCGCAATGTGCTTTCGAAGTGCGGTCTGGAATCCAGCAACGTCCGTGATTTGGAAGAACAAGAATTGTTCCGCGAGCTTCTGCAACCCTATCAACACATCTCCTTGAATCTGATCCAGATCGATGTTTGAAACTGTGCTGGCGGTCAAGTTCTGGGGCGTCAACAGACTGGTCATCTTTCTTCTCCGGTTTCGGAATTCGGAGGCTCGAGGGCAGCTCCCCGGGGAAGTTGATTCCTGAACACGAGGGGGGTGTGTTCAGTCGCTTCCTATGGCGGAGTAGTGTCTCATAACAACCAAACGTATCAATATATTTTTCCGTTAATAAAGTTAGTATGGCAGGGAGTCAATCGATGACTGTTGGATACAATTTGCTACATCGCCTGAGAAAAAGACTCTTTAAAGGCTTACGACCCGGCGTAAAGTTGAAACGGCGCCCAATAAAACGGCTTAGCGAAAACACTGTGAGCATTCGATTTAAGTAGGGAGAGCTTGGCGTTACGCAGTGCGGTGGCCGGGTCCTCCCCACGCGTCAGGCCTTTATACAACCCGTCCATGAGTTGCGGGGTAGAGGAGGCATCGCTGACCTCCCAGAGCGAAGCGATCACGTTATGGGCCCCCGCGCGCAAAAATGCCCAGGAGAGGCCGACAAGCCCCTCGCCGGCATAGGCCCGCGTTCCCGCTCCGTTGCATGCGGAAATGGTGACGAGTTGCGCTTGCAAGGGATGTGCAACAATATCGCGCGCGTAAAGCTTAAAGGAATCGCCGTCCTGGCTGAGAATCACGGCGGACTCCAGCGGACGCGTGTGGCTGGCGGTGCCGTGCGTTACAAAATGTAAATAGGAAAATCGTTCGGGATTGGCGCGAAGATACGCGGAAGGAGTCGCGCCCTTTCCTTCCAGAACTTCCCTTTCTGTTGCCGGAAAATACCCTGCGATGTTCGCCATCTCTGCCGGAGCCTCGGCCAAGGGCGGAAAATCCGCGTTAGGCGTCTGGGCATTTCCGATCAAGAGTAAGTTCTTTGCCCCTTGCTTGTGATCCAGCCTGGAACGAGACAGCATCGTTAGCGAACTGGCGGTGGAAAGGGTGGCATCTTCAATCCAGTAGTGCGGCACGGGGCCCGGAACGATGAGCGATTCAAAGTTCAGGCCATACAGACTCTCTGCGGGAAGCAGAATCACGCGGGAGTTCTTCGCTAATTCCTTCTTGGCGGGCTCGACAAGAATCGAGTAGAGCTTTTTTCCATCAGCGTTGTCTGAAGCAAGCAGGTCCCGCCCCTCCAGGATGGCCTCGCGATACGACTTGACAATGGGATCGATTTCCGACTGCTTCGGCAATGGGATGTAGGAAACCTTGTTGGGAGAAATGATCCAAAGATAAGACTGCTCGCGGCCAAGCCAATACAATAGAAGAGTCGCGTGGAACTTCTGGGCGATCTCTCTCGGAGGAAGTGTGCGGTGGGTGGAATTCGCCTTCAGCTCTGTGGGTTGTGAACCCTCCAACAGTGTTGAAGCCCTGGTGAGATCGGCAATCTTCAGGGCGTCTTCGATGCGGCCCCGCCGTATGAGAAAATCGATATAGTCATCGTAAAAATCGATTGCACTGGAGAGGAACGTCAGGCGAAGTTCATCTTGGCCCACCGAATGGCGCGCGGCTTGAATCGTCTGGATCGAGCGCTTGTATTCCTTCTCGGCATCTACACTCCGGCCTTCTTCGTCATAAACCCTGCCAAGGCGGGCCTCTGCTTCCCAGCGTCTGGCTGTCTCGGCATCCCGGTCATTGATGACCAGGTCGAGCGAATGCTGTGCTTTGGAGTACTCGCCCTTCGCGGCCTCTATGCGTCCCGAAAGCAAGGTTGCCAACGTCACGCCCGAGTGGTCCCCCGTTGCACGAGAATTCTGTTGAGCTTCGAGGTTGTATTTCTCCGCTAAATCGACCCGTTCCTTAGCGAGGGCGATGGCGGAGAGATTGTTCAGGCATTGCGTCACTGAGGTCTTTTCGCCAAGACTGCGTCCCAGTTCAAGGGCTTCTTGGGAGTCTCTTTCGGCGGACTCCAGATCGCGCAGATAGTAATGCGTGACGCCTGCGTTGCTCAGCCATTTTGCTTGTAGGGCCGGTGCCCCCGCTCGCGCGAATGTTTCCTCCGCTTGCTTGAAAAGCGACAGTGATTCCTCATAATCGCCCATCTCGAAGTAACTCCACCCAAGATTACCGAGAGTCCGTGCGGCCGAGGTTTGCGCGCCCAATGACGTCGAGAGTTGGAGTGCCGCTCGATTCCAGTCAATGGACTCATCGTAATGCTCCTGGCGGGTCGCCACCAGACCCAAACTTCCCAGCGCCGCGGCTTCAAGGAAGGAATCTTTCTGCGCCAGCGAACGCGCCAACGCCTTCCGATAGTGCGATGCCGCCGTATGGGAGTCTCCCTTCAAAAAGGCGAGTGTTCCTTTGCGCAGTTCCACCTCTCCCAGCAGGGAGGGGTCATAGTTGTTCGCAAGGCTTTCGGCGTCCGACAGGAGCTTCTCTGCCTCACCAAATTGAAGCAGGAAAGCTCTGCCGGCACCCTGAGTGAGCTTTCTCCAGATTGCGAGATCCGAAGTTGCTAAGGAGGGCGGAAGTTCGGGCTCGAGCAAGGCGAGAGCCTCTCGGCTCGACCGCTGGCGGACCAGGATCTCGGCCTTCAAGCCTGCAAAACGCCAGTGCCAATCCGTGTCAGCAGTGGCGAAGTGATGCAAACCCGCATCGGCCGCATCCAAGGCGCCATTCATGTCGCCTCGTTTGAGCTTGATCCAGGAATCGTCGTAATCCTGCTGCCAGGAAAACTTGGAAGGGGATCCACAACCTACTGGCCATAGCGGGACCGCAAGTAGCCACAGACACCCTATGGCCAGGGATCGCCGTTTACCCCGCTTTGGGCCACCACCCCTTTGCCCTCCACAGGCGAACCGAGCTCGAAGCGCAGCATTGTCAGCGTTCGCTTGCAGGAACTCAGAATGGCTTCGGCAAGATAAACCCTTCCAAATTGCGGGATCACCAGAGCGTGACCTTCTACCGTCACTCCTGGAGCCTTCGTCTTGATCTGCTTGACCAGCGTGCAAAGGATGTCTCCGTGGCCTTCAGAAAACTTCGTCGGCGTTCCCGTTTGGAAGGGATCTTCCGCCATTTTCCTGAATTCTGCGTCCGTTTCCAACTCCTTCTTCACTTTTTCAAAAGTGTCCAGATGAGCGAATAGCCGATCGTTCAGCTCGACTTCCACCGGATGGCCACCCACCTTCAAGTCTTGCAGGCTGGTGCCGACAAACGAAAAATGCGATTCCTTATCGGGAAGCACGTGGTAAGCCGTAGCACGCGCCACAAGTCGCTCCGCCGTCACAACATCCAGGAGATTCAAACCCTCAACGGTTGATGTGGCAAGCGTGGTGTGAAACTCCTTGTCTTCCTTCTGCAGTTTGCTGCCCGCAACGTGCGTATACCCGGTCTTGAATTGAACGTGATGGTCCAAGCGAAAGTTCTCCACCCTCGCATTGCCGAACCCTCCGATGGTGGGCAAAACTGTGGGCGCCTGGACTTCGACGTCCCTGGGAACCGGCCTGGTAAACGAACCGCTGAATGCCAGTCCGTTGGCATGATAGTGAAATACGCGCTTGATCTTGTCAGCCATGAGCTACTCCTTGGTGGTAGGACGTTCGCCAATTCTGGTTGGTTATAGTTCTGATACAACGTCAAACGGCACGCGAAATACTTCGCTGTTTTGGCCGGATTTTTTCTGCGTTTCGTCGCCGCCAAAAACAACCACTTCGTAATTTCCAGCGTGCACTATACCCTTGCGAATCACTACGTGCAATTCTTTATTCGTTTGCTCTCCACCGACCTCGAACGATGCCACGCTACGTCCTGACGCGTCAATCAAGGTGCCGGTGTAGCTCGAAAAAACCTGCAACGGGGTGAAATCAAAATCCAGGGCAAAACTCTCGTTAGTGCGCAGCGTGACCTTTGCAATGTCTCCGCCCCTGGTCGCACCCTGTAGATGGTAAGCAGGTCCATAGACTTCCGCCACAGTTTGCATCGCAGCCTGTTTCTTGGCGGAGGGAATCGTCACCACATTCTGGAAAATGATGACCGCTGCAAGTGCCGCCATTGCTGGCACCGCGATCATAGGTTTCAGCCAATCGAACCATCCCGCGCGTCGCGCCTCTGGCTCTCGCAAAGGAACTGGAGAATCCTTCATTTCGTCAAAGACCATCCGGCTGGCCGTCACAAACGTGGTCAAGGTCTTCAGGTCCTGCGTGCATTCCGAACAGTCAAAATAATGTTCCTCGAACTGTTCGCGAAGTTCGGGAGTCAATTCTCCCAGGACATACTTTTCAGCAGCTTGTAACCGCACAGCATCTAGATGGTCCATTTTAGTCATCCTCAAGATAGTGCAGGAAGAACCGTTTTCGTTTCATCACGAACCGCTGTGCGTTGTGCGGCTTAACGACCTTGCGGGTTGTTGATCGAAAGTGGCACGAAAGCGGCCTTTTGCGCGGTGCAGCAAAACTCGCAAGTATTCCCGGTCCACTCCAAACTCCTGGCAAACTTCGTTTTTGTCCTTTTCTTCCAAGAAGATAGCCCGAAGCAGGTCGCGATCTCTTTGCTTCATCTCGCCCAGAATTTCGCGCACTTTTTCCTTTGTTTCCTTTGAAATCAGCGCGCGCTCCAGGTCCAAAACTTTCGCGGGGTCTGGCGTCTCCAGGTGATCGGCCGCAAGGGGCTGCGTTCGATATACGTCCCTCGTGTTCTCTCGCAACACATTCTTGCATATAGAGTTAACGAAGGCTCCAAAACGTTCGGGCTGGCGAACCCCTCCATCGCGCCGAAGGATCGCGATTACCCTCGTGAACGTCTCTTGGCGCACGTCTTCCACACGTTCGGGGCTAAGGTACCTGGCCCGCAGCATGATCCCGAGGATTTGCCCAAAATACGACACAAAATGCTGCTCGGTTGCCGGGTCTCCGCCCCGGAGACGATCGACGTACGCCTTGTCGAATGAAAAGAGTTCCAATTTATCCCCAGCTTTAATGTGCGTGAAGTATAGCTTTGCTCCCATAAAAGAGGCAATGGAACCTTGCTTCCAGAATGAAACGGATTGCGGTGCCGTTGCACTATTTGTCGAGTGAGGCTCGGCGCAATTGGGCCTCCTCTGGGGTGAGGGCAGTCACCGACCTCATCCGCTCCTTGGGCGCGTCTTGTGTGCACCTGACCGGACCGGGGCGCGCCCTTGCTCCCGGGATAAGGGGACATCGGGCTTTTGGAGGATATGTGGCAAGTCATGTTCAAATGGCGGACTTTCAGGCAGCGAGCTTTGCAGTTCCGCCTGCAATACATAAGGACGAATTTCGCCGTGCGCACCTTGCCAACCGGGAATGGCCAGACAAAACCGCGCAAGCTCCGGGAGTATCCCCTGGTCAGGCTTTGTTGCCAGAGGTAATCGCGCACGGGGTGGAATTCGTTGCGCAACCCGGAAAAGCAACCCTTCTTCAAAGCGCAATCCCTGAGGCGATGCGCAACACCATTGGCCACTCAAGGAGTTTCTCCGGTTGCATGGTACTCGTCTCCGAGGAAGAAGCGCGCCTCGTCACCGTCATCACCCTTTGGACCGGCAGAAATCGCATGGAGCAGTGCAACGAAAACTCAAAACTCGTGAAAAAACTGCTCGCGCCGTACGTCGACCGTTTTTTGCGAACGCGAAGACTGGCGGCATTCCTCACTACGCCATAAGTAGGTCAGTCTGGAAAACTGCGCTGAGAAACATCGCCAGTGAAGTAATGCGAGTTGAAAAAAGTGAACTAGTCTGTGGATAAGATCGGGGGGAGAAACATGGTTTCAGTAAAAACGGAATGCAGCGCGAATTCTTGCGCAAAGGAAGCAGTCACGGACTTGGCGGGAGAGGATCTCTGTCTCGATCACTTTCTTTCCAGTTGCTACGAGCGGCTGGATGAGCTGGAACCGGTTGTTTGCCACCGCACCTTGGAAACAGCGGAAAACCAGGCCGTTGGCGAGTTCCTCGAGGAGTGCTCGAAGCGCACTCTGCTTATCTGTCTGCGCCACGATCCTCTCTCAAATCTGAATCGTTCCCGGCTGTTGGGCATTCTGCTGCAGGTTGGCCATCTTCAAATACAGCTACGCCAACCGGTGCTCAAGCGCACCGGCACCCTTTCCGGGCTTTCTGCGATCTTCTTTGAAAAAGGCCTGCACAAAACGAATCGAGCCGAAGAGCAGAAGGACTATTGAGGTGGGACCTCGCCGTGAAATTCTGAGCACAGGCCTGGATTATCTTCTTGTACAATTCCGCTTTCCTGATTATCATCCCCGAACCCTGCCCTCTCTAAACCGGCAAATTTAGCCGAAACGTTTGGGGTGTCTGTGTTACTACCCCTGCGTATTGACCTGACCAGAGGAGTCGCCCATGGCCGGAATTGATCAGTTGAAACATATTGTTGTCCTCATGATGGAAAATCGCTCGTTCGACCATTTGCTGGGCGGCCTGAGCCTGGTAATGGAAAACGGGCAAAAGAAATTTCCCAAGATCAACGGCCTGATGGGCAACGAATCTAACCCGGATACAAATGGCGCGGTTGTGAAGGTCCAGCCAAATGCGAAGTTTCAGAGCCAGCTTGATCCAGACCCGGATCACCATTATCAAGGAGTGGATTTGCAGCTTTTCGGCGGCACACCGTATGGTCCGGGGCGCGTCGCCAACATGCAGGGCTTCGTCAAAGACTACTTTACGCAAACGAACGACGTGAACAAGTCGCACAACATCATGTACTACTTCACGCCAGACAAGTTGCCAGTGATCACCACCCTCGCCACTGAGTTCGCCCTGTTCAACGGTTGGTTTTCTTCCATACCAGGCCCGACGATTTGCAACCGGGCGTTCGCGCACTACGGCACATCGTTCGGGCAAGTGGGCATGGATCTCTTCTACACGCTGGATCCGATTCCAAGTATCTACTCGAGGATGGTTCAGGCAGGTCGCACCGCCAAGATTTATTACTATGACCAGCAAAGTTCCACAATGGAAATCGTAAATATCCTGAAGGACCAGCCACAGATTTTTGCTACCTATGACCAATTCAAGGCCGATTGCCAGAAAGACACGCTCCCCGATTACAGTTTCATCGAGCCGTGTTACAGCGATCACCCGGGGCCGGGTGGCGGGGCCATTCTGGCCTCCGACCAGCATCCCGATCATAACGTGCAGGAAGGCGAAAGATTTATCGCCAGTGTGTACAACGCGATTCGCACGAATCCCACGCTGTGGGCCAGCACTGTTCTTCTGATTGTTTATGACGAGCATGGTGGAATCTACGACCACGTGGCGCCGCCGGCGTGCACTCCGGATGGATACAAGGCTGATCCCTCCAACACGGGCACGGGTGAAACGTTCATGTTCGACCGCCTCGGTGTGCGTGTGCCCGCGATTCTCGTCTCGCCTTTCATTCCGAAGGGCACCGTCGTCCCCGGCCCGGAAGACCCGGCCAACGCGCGCATCTTCGAGCACGCTTGCATCCCCGCAACCGTGACCAGTTTCTTCATGGGAAGCTACGCCAATCGCACCGTTCGCGAGAAAAACGCCAACACATTTCTTGGCCTGCTTTCAGACCAGATGCGTCCCGATGCGGACATTCCTTATTTTAATTTAGGGGGGAACTGATGGCGACACCTTCAAAGATAGTTGAAGTGCCTAAGCCCGAACCGGGTTCTTATAACCCAAACCGGCCCGCAGGGCTGCTCCTGCAGTCTCAAGCCCTGCACATCCGCCAAGCTCTTCTCAAGCATCTGGAGGAATTGGCGGCCGTTGTGGCCATCGATCCGAAGTCGCTGAAAACCGAAGGCGACGTGAGCTCATACGTTCACCGGGCCACAGCGATTTTGCATCGGCACGCGGCCAGGCCCGCAAGCAAGTGAAGGAGGCCATGTGCGACGCATCATCCTGATCGTGTTTCTGTCCGCGGCGACATCCGTCTGCGCCCAGGTGAATGTCCCTACCGCGTCAACTTCAACGCGAATCGATTCGCCGAGCGAACTCGACATTTTGAGGGAAAGTTGTTTCACCCCGAAGGGCATCCCCGGCTGCGCGGAAGAGTTGTTTACGGGTGACCCGCTCCACATCGCCGTCGGCACCATTGCCCCGCAGGACGGTTTTGGCGCGGGTGTGGCATACGTCGGCCACAAGACAACCGACAATTGGCGAACAACATGGAACGCCGACGCCATCGGTTCAATCAATGCCTCCTGGCGTGCAGGCTTCTATATGAATTTCGTGCACACCCCCAACAATCCCATTCTCGTGGAACATGGAACTCCTCCTCCCGCAAAGGCCAACCTCACCGAACTGCCCGAACACACCGTCTTCGGTCTATACGTGCAGGCGATTTCGCTCAACCAGCTCACCTACTTCGGGCTTGGCCCTGCCTCGACGGAGGCTGGTCGGTCTTTTTATGGCATGACCCAGACGATTCTAGGCGGAAACGTCGTCAAGCCTTTCTACTCTCGGCTGAACGCCTCGCTTCACGGCGAGATTAACGGCCGTTTTGTGAATATTCGCGCGAGCAACGGACAGCCGAGCCCCTCTATCGAGTTGCTCTACACGGAAGCCACCGCGCCGGGACTGACTTCACAGCCCGGCACCCTCCAATTGGGAGAAGGCGTGCAAATGCGCCCCATTTTCGCGGGGGATGTTGTGCGGCTCAATTACAACCTCTCTTACCAGCAGTACCTAACACCTGGGAATTCCAATTTTTCCTTCCAGCGGCTCACCATCGATCTCGGGCATGAGTTTGCTCTCTACGGGAAAACGACTCGCTTGTTGGGCCCGCGGCCCGGCAATGGCCCGGACGATTGCGCTGTGGACCTTGTTGCGCACCCAAAATGTCCGAATCCCTACGTAAGAAATTTTGAGGGTACAGTTGGGTTCCGCTTGTTCACAGCCTTATCCATGACCCCGGGCGGAGACACGGTGCCGTTTTACTATCAGCCCACGCTCGGTGGGTCGGATATCAACAATAATCCCGCTCTTAGCAGCTACCAGGACTATCGCTTCCGCGCACCCGACGTCATGTTGATTCGCGAAAGCTTCGAGCATTCCTTATGGAATTTGCCGCTGGGCTTCGAGTTCCTGGCGGACCAAGGTAAAGTGGCTCTCACCCGCGGCGACCTCGGCTCCAGTCCCTGGATTCACAGCTTTTCTGCCGGCCTGACCCTGCGTGCCGGGGGATTCCCGGAGGTATCGCTTCTCTTTTCCTGGGGAGGCAAGGAAGGAACGCACACAATCGCGAACATAAATCCGTCGCTGCTCGGTGGTTCTTCGAGACCGTCGCTGTTCTAGTGCAGAGTTTGCGCGCCTGCTGTTTTCGTCTCATGGCTCGCATGAAACCCGTTTGAAGACAGGGATTTTGGGCTCGCAACTGGTGGAACGCCAGGTCGGTGGTCTAAGGAGGAGGCAGCTATGGGTACATTCCAGACTTTAATTTCTCTCGTGCTTTTGATTTTTGTGCTGAGTGTCGTTGTTCAAGCAATTCAGGAGTTCGTCAAATCCGCTCTGAACACAAAGGCCGCTGTGATGGCGGAGACCCTCGAGCAATTCATGGGCAGTCATCTCACACTGCCGCAAGTGCGCAATGCCCTGACCATCCGGGGGCTTAATTTGACGTCGCTGGAACATCTCAACAAGGAAGATTTTCGCCACCTGCTGGACGGCATTGAACTCGAAGATGCCCAGTTGAAGGGAGTTGTTGCTTCGGCGCAAGCCACTGTCGACCAGGTAAAAGACAATATGGCGGCGTCCTACGAGTCAGCGCGCTCAACTTTTCAGCAAGCCTACGCCAAGAAAAACAAAGCCATCTCGGTCATTCTAAGCTTGGTGCTGGTTGCGCTTCTCAATGCCAATCTCATTATCCTCTATGAGCAGGTCTCATCCGATCAAACGGCGCAACAAGCCATCGTGGGCAGGGCCCCGGCGGTTAGCCTCAGCCAGCCAGTAAATACGGGTAGCGATCCGCAGCAGCAGACGGAACTGGGGGCCGCGTACTCGCAAAGCCGCGACCAGGTTCAAAAAGCGTTGCAAAGCTACCCCATCTTGATTAGAACTGCGAAATTTGCTGAAGATTTCAAGAGTCACCCGTACGCGGAGGTGCCTGGACTATTGTTGATGGGTTTGCTGGTGTCCCTGGGAGCCCCCTTTTGGAACGACATCTTGAAAGGCATGATGGGGATAAACAATACTTTGAACGCAAGCACCAAGAAGCCTTCCTAGAAACTAGTCGTGGATCAATCTGCGATGCATCAACAAACTGCAAGCCTGCTAAGATTCCATCTCCAGAGGCCGCGCGTAGATGCCGGGCAGGGCTTCGCAACCAGTTCGGACAATGCCGGCTTAGACCCCATGCATCGCCGCAGCGGGCTGTCACGATTTTACGGTTTCTCGCACTATTTCATGAGTCGTTCTTTTTGTTTTCAACGCGCCGCACAACAGTAAGCAAGTTTGCAGGCGTGCCGCCGGGGGGATTCATGCTAACAGCTAAGCATTCCAGCTCACTCTTAACTCCTTTTTACGCTCTGGTGCTCTGCCTCGCCTTCGGGGCCGCAAGCGCCAGCGCCCACACTCCGCAGGCGTCCGCGCCAATGCGACAGATGGCCTCGCGCGCTGCCCAGGGTGCAATCAAGCTTGAATTGCAGCGCGATTCCGCGTCGGTCCCTCTTGGTTCCACCGTCGCTCTTAAAATCTTCATGCGCAACGCGGACAACCGGGCAGCCTCGTGGAACCGCCCGTGCACCATCAACCTCCAAATCACTCATCCATCGAAAAAGGTCGAGCAGCAGACCGTAATCATTCCCAAGGGAGAAGAGTTTGGTGTCGCCAAGTTCGTCGCCTCTGAATACGGCGTGGTGCGTTTGCGCGCAACTGAATCCACGGATTCCCTGCTCGCCGCTGGCAACACTGTTTTCGTCGTTAATCCCTCTTCAAAGTCCGGCAAACCTGCACTCAAAAAACATGCTCCCCAGGGAAGTTCGCTTCGAGAATTCCTCCTTGCGCCTCTCGCGAGGCCTCGGCTGACCTTCGTTTCATGGCACCCGGCCTCTTCTTTCCGGTCTTCCATAGAAGAATCGCAAGAGCCTGCCGCGCCTGCTGCTGCTTCTCCCGCGGCTCCGCCTGCAACGCCTCAATTACTGCTTGTCAATTCCACTGGCAAGGACGAGATTCTCGCGGACGGCAAAGACTTCGCCCTCATCAACGTTTATTACATGGACCCCAACGGTAAGGGCGCCCCTTCCGACATCCTTCTTTGGATGACCTGGACGGCTGGCTCACTCACTCCTCAGCCGATGATCATTCACAAAGGTGAATTTGCAGCTGAAGGCAAGCTCGTCTCTGCCTCCGTAATTGATTCCACTGTTTCCATCGCCAGTTCTGCTCCAAAAATACCGGTTCAGGGCAACTCGAGCCTCAAGATATCTTTCTCTCCCCCCATTTACGGATTCGGCCCAGCGACATCGGAGACCGTTGTGCAGATGTGTTTGATCGACCGCGATCCCCTTGTGGGCTGCTTCTTCGACAATCAGGGCCGCTGCATTCAGACCGATCGCAAGCGTCACGTCAACGTGTTCAGCACCAATCCTAGCCTTCACGTCGAGCCGAGTTCATTTGATGTGGATGCCAGTGGCGGCACCGCAACGGTTTTCCTGCAGCCCACCTGGAGCGGCACGGCCAGCCTTGAAATGCAGACGCCCGGTTACAGCAAGCAACTTATCGCCGTTCAAGTCACGATTTGGCTTGTTGTGACTCTGTGTGTCGTTGGCGGAATAGTCGGCGGTATCGCCGCGCGCGATACGCTTCGCGGTTCCGTCTGGTGGAGGATCTTCATCGGAATTGTCGGCGCCATCGTTCTGGTTTGGCTCTGCGTTTTCGCCGTCATACCAAAGACGCATTCCATGATTGCTCACAACCTGATCAGCGTCCTGGTTGTCGGCATTGTTGGCGGCTATGGCGGAACACGCGTCTTGGACTTTGCGGCAAAGAAGCTAGGCGTTTTCACTTGATCTTTCGCGCACAAAGGATAGTTATATACATCGCAACCCGTAGAAACGCGATTATGACGAGTGCGTCTTAAGATACGCCGAGAGTGTATCCGCGATAATCTTTTCCTCTCCGGGTTGCAGCATAAACGAATTCATGCTGATCACTTCAGGATGTTCGTCGCTGGCAACCACAATCGCAGGCGTGCCTTCGCGTAAGCCCTTGGCCACCTCTTCGGGAGTCAGCGCGATGTGCTGTTTGTCCCAACCAATATCCAGATGGGGAACGTGATTGGCCACGTCGGGGGTCCAGAATTTGGTGGTCACGCCGCGAACTTTGCTCACCGCCGCTTCAATCACGTCCAGGCGCCGTTGCCATTCTCTGTTCAGGGTTGCGTGGTCTTCCTTTAGGTAGCTCTCCAGCGCTTTCACCATCCCCACGATTTCTTCTTTGCCTACTTTTTGGCTTCGTCCCAGCGTGTCTTCGTAAGGGCTGTTGTTCAAAAGAGCGTAACCGACCAGCTTCTTGCGTCCCAGCAAGAGGCCCGCGCACTGTGGCCCGCGTATCGCCTTTCCGCCGCTGAAAGCGATCAGGTCATATCCCATCTTGGCATAGTCCAAAAGATGCGAAACCGGCGGAGTATCCGCAGCCGCATCAATAAACGTGGGAATGTTATGTTCCCGCGCCAGGCGCGGCCATTCGTCAACTTTGATCTGCCCCGCGGCATTGGCGAAGTTGGTGAAGTGCATCATCGCTGTCTTCAGATTGATGGCTTGCTTCAATTCCTCTCGTGTCTCGATCTCAATCAACTTCACTCCGGTGGACCGCAACTGATGATCAAACGGGTTGCGATGCGATTTCTGGATGATCACTTCGGATTTCATGCCGGTGAGGTCAGGCAATTGTTGAATGAATTTTGGATTGTCTCCTGTAAGGATTCCAGAAAGGCCCGATTGCATCGCGGCAGCAGCCCCGGAAGTAACAATGGCGCTGTATCCTTGCGGCAGATTCAGCATCTTCACAATGTGTTTCCCCGCAGCCACCTCAAGCTCGGGAATACTCACAAAGTGCCGCCCGGCCATTGCCATCACCGATTCCACTTCCGGCCGCATCAGCGAGCCGCCAAGCATGGTCATCGTTCCTTGCGCATTGATCAGGGGCGTAACTCCGAGCTCTTCATACACATTGCCCGAGTGCCCAAATCCAGTGATGGGAGCGCCCATAGCCCCATTGCCGCCCTGGCTTGCCTCTAATCTCTTCAAGTTCAAAAGCGCAGCCGCGAAAGCGCTGATCCCCCCCATAAACCCTCGCCGCGTCCATTTCGTCGTGATTTGCATTTGATCAGGCTCCTTCGGAGGGCGCCTCACCCTTTGCGGTTTTGGCAAAGGGTGGGTCGGTCCTTCTTCTTTGCTTCTTTGCCTCTTCCCTTCTTCTGACTTGGCGAAGTCGTGTGGAAGTCGAAATAACAATAATACTGTAGGAGCCTTGTAGTATGACGGTGTTGCAATTGCCGTTCATCCGCCAATCATTACTCCACATTAACTGCTATTGCAGCGAAGCCTGCAAGCCCAATCGCTGCGACAAGGTTTGAAAACGCGGCTCAGAGTGCAACGGATCAAACGCTGGCTCGATAGCCAGTTCGGTCAAACCTATCGTGCGCGTGTCATAAGCGCGTTCGAGTGACGTCAACGCATTCTCCGTCTGCCCCAGTCGTGTGTAGATAATCGCCAGGTGTTGCGCGTTTTTGTATGACTCCGGAGGTCCCTCGGGTAAACGCGAGAACTCCAGCAACGTTTTCCAGTAACCGCGTGGGCCTTCCGAAGCCAGAGCTTTACGAATCTTCTGCTCCTCTCGCAGCGCAGCTTCCGGCGTTTCACCGGCAAGCAACTTGGCCTGCGTATCTTCTGCGATAGCGTCGTCGTAGCGTCCCATATAAGTGTAGAGGTGAGCCATGCGCTCATGATCGATCGCAAAGCCCGGAAAAAGCTCCGCGCACTTCTTGTACTGTGCCAGCGCTTCATCGTACTTGCGCGCCCAAAGCAATGTCTGTCCGAAAAACGATTGCATCGGCGCGGAGAATGGGTCCAACTCGATGGCCCGTTTCATTTCCGCAATGGCCTCATCATGTCGGCCCATTGGTGACAGATAACTGTTTGAATAGAAGAAGTGGGCTGCCGAGTCGTTTGGATTCAGCTCTAGCGCGCGGCGAAATTCTCGTTCTGCCTTGGGCCAATCGAAATCGTAATGCGCCGCGATGAAGCCCAGCGCGGTATGCCCGGTCGCCAGCGAGTCGTCCAGCCCTATCGCCCTTAGCGCGGCCTCTTTCGCCTTCGGCATGGCTTCTTGTGCGCTCATTGCGCCAACAACCGACGCCAGGCTCAGGACATTGGCCAATGCCGCATAGGGCTGCGCGTAGCTCGGCTCCAAGCTGATGGCGCGTTGATACTCCGTGATGCTGCGCAAAGCTCCTGGCTTGGATCGCGTGCTCCAGGCTTGGAGGCCCGAAAGGTAAGCCTGATGCGCCTCTGGGTTCAGCGGGACCGCTTCTGCGAGGCGGGCGCGCGTCGCTGACGACAAACTAAGGGCGGTTTTTTGGGAGATGGCGAGAGCGAGATCACCTTGCAGTTTCAGAATGTCGCTCTCGTCGCGATCAAAGTCACCGGCCCAGACGTGCATCTGGTCCGTGGCCTGAATCAATTGGGCGGTGACGCGCACTCGTCCCCCTTCCCGGCGCACACTCCCCTCCAATAGATAATTCACGCCAAGTTCCCGAGCAATCTGCGCGGCGTCTTTGTGCGCCGCTTTGTACTGCATGGAAGAAGTGCGAGCGATGACTCCAAGCCGCTGCGGATCGAGACCGCCTAGCTGCGTGATAATTTCCTCGGTCATTCCGTCTGCGAAGTACTCTTGCTGAGGGTCGTTGCTTAAGTTCACGAACGGCAACACCACCAGCTTAACCTTGCCTGGAGCGCTATTGTTCCTGGGACGCAAAAAACGAGGAACGGCCACAAGCATCACTGCCGCCAGAACGACGGCCAAGCCCGCCCAAATCGCCCAATGTCCACGCTGGCCAGCTGCCCCCGGAGTCGCAAGGGTCGGATTGGCGTCCGCTGTAGGTTTCGCGGGTGGCGTCTTCACCGGGGCCAAAAGTGCGTCCTGCTCTATTGCTAACTTATAGCCTTTCCCGGGTACCGTTCGCAGGAATTTGGGCTTTTCTGAATCGTCGTTTAATGCCGCACGGACTTTGCGAACCGCCGTGTTAATACTGTTGTCTGCATCGACAAAGACGTCCTTGCCCCATATCCGGTCCAGGATCTCATCGCGGCTAACCAGCTCTCCTCGTCTTTCGGCCAGAAAAAATAGCAGTTCCAAGGGGATCCGTTCTAGGCGCACAGCACGTCCAGAGCGGCGCAGCTCAAACGCCCTTGCATCAAGTTCAAATTCCCCCAGCCTGAGGACTTCGCCTGGCATCCCAACCTACCTTGCAAAATGGTAGCGATTCTACGCGGATTACGAAGGGACTTCAAGCGAACGGTCTAGTACGCAATTCACCATCAGAGCAGGCCTTCACTCGTCGTTTCTGGTTGTCGATCGATGGTCTTCTGTCCAAGGTAAGTAGTTAAATATCAACATTTTGCGGCTTCAGGAAAGCTACAGGGATTCTTCAGGAAACGTCCATTGCCAGCAGACCGGTACTTCGCGCATATGGCTCCTCACGCCGGCACTACCCGGCGAATCTACAAATAATCAAGAGGAGGATCGAATGAAACCTTTATCACGGAAACTAACGATTGCCAGTGCCTGCGTTTTCCTCGGGCTAAGCGGTGCCAGCTTGGTCAAGGCGCAAAGCACTGATAACGATAGTTGTGGTGACTCCACGCTCAAGGGCGATTACGCCTTTACGGTATCCGGCCAGATTTTCATTCCCGACGGACCCACAGTTCAGCGTGAGGGAGTCGCCATGACCCGTTTCGATGGTTCCGGCGGCCTATCGCAAGTGGACATGGTCTTTTCCAGCCCCAATGCAACGCCGCCACCCCCGGGCTTTGCTTCTCCCACCGACCCAGTCACGAGATTCAACATCAACGAGACAGGCACTTATACCGTTTATTCCGACTGCACCGGAACCTTCACCATCAATTTCCCGGATCTGGTTAACAACACGACTGGGGCGCACATTAAAGGCGCAATCATCGTGACGCATTTTGTTCTCAGCAATGGCGGCCGAGCGATTCATACCATCGTGACATCGCTTACGCCTCCAGGCGCTCCGGGCCCTGTGCCAGTCTTGATTCGCAGTGAAGGCCACAAACTGGACCCTCTTCCGAAGGCCTGAGGCGTGCGGCGCGTCGCGGCTCGCGAGGTCCGTCGGGTGCCTACCCTTTGTGAGTTTTTGCATTGGGTAGGTCCGGCGGCTGGATCAAAGAACGTTCCCTATCCCGCGTTCATGAGACACCGCTTCACCAACCTGAATTCTGCACGAGCCTTTGTTGGTCGCGGATATAAACCTGGAAGCCGGATCCTTGCGCTTTCCAAGGTTACGGATTCTGTCTTCTCAACTACTCGGATCTGGCGTAGGCGTGACAACCGGGGGCTTCATGGCTTCTCTGCCAACTTCAATGCTCTTTCCAGAATTGGGTCGCGGCTGTTTTTCAAATCGTCGATTGTGGTGTGCACTTCGATGTCGGGCTTTATGCCCGCGCCTTCGAATCCGGAGCCGTCCGGGAAGTAATAACGCTTGATCGCGATTCGAAGGGTCATCCCGTTGTGAAAATTATAAGCGAGCGGGCTGCCGGAGCTCCCTTGCGTGGTCTCGCCTATGATTGTTGCGCGCCCACTGTCTTTCGAGGGCTCGATCAGGTCTTCGCACGCAGAAACACACCCGCCATTCACAAGGAAGATTAGACGCCCTTGGAAGGCGCCGCCGCTTGGCATAATTGATGCGGGCCGAGATCTCTGCAAAGGGGCCGCGGCATCTGCGGGCGCATCGGGCTGAATTGCGGACGAGCCACTGCCTCGATTCGACTGTTCTTCCCCTTCCTGCTGGCGGTCAAAATCCGCACAATCGGAATTTCTGGCCTTCGCCTCTGACCATCTGCGATAAGGACGATTCATCAGCGCACGGATCAAGCGTTGCGGCGGGATGCCACCTGGGTTGTCCCTGACGTCAATGATCAGAGTTCCCGCCTTGCGAAACTGCCTCACATAGCCCAGTGCCATTTGCTCTGAGAGCGCATCGAAGAAGGAGGGTATGCGAATGTAGGCTATTGCTCCTTTTTTCAACCAACGGCCCTCCGTCTTCTGTTCAGTCTTTGTCGTGCTCGTGCGATCAACAGTGACGTGGCGGCTATCCTCCAGGGTTAGTGTGAATTGTTCAGGAAAGAGATAGGGGAACAGGAACAAATTGCGGGGCTGGGTTACTGTACTTGACGCAGAGATGTACCGGCGATGCTCGAGAAAGAATGCCTCGATGGCGAGGTCGTCGATCTTGGATATCACGTCGCCAGGCTTCAGACCGCGGAGTGAACTGGTCTGCACGACCCATTTCCCGTCGAGAGGCAAAGCGTAGAAGCCCAGCGGCTCATTGTTGCTCTTGTTCAACCATGTGTCCCAGAAGAAGGTATGTCCGTTCTGCTGCTGGGCCACAAACTCAATCGTGGCCAAGTCAAATTGGACGCGGTCTTCCTCGGACAGAACCCGGGTTAGATACTCCTTGTACCGGCCGTCGAGATCAGCAGCCGCCTCTGCGCCGAGGGGGAAAAAATGCATCTGCAATAGCGAGAATATCTTCGACGCCGTGAAGACGGGCTCGTTGACAGTTGCTTTCCCATCAGATTTGACCTGGGGAGATGCCACCTGGCTCGCACAAACGAGCAGAAGGAGCGAGAGGCGAAGGGGCATTTTATGCGTGGGCAAGATCAACATGAGGCGCATCGAGGACGGCTTCACCAAAAGGTAATCTGCGAAGCGAGATAGGCTCAGCGGAGCCTTGTCAGACTGGGACCTTAGCAGCCTACAAGTTAAGCTGGGATGTGCCCGCAACGCGAGTTGCCGAGGTCTGTCTCAGCAAAGAGATGGGATGATATCCGAAATAGCGCAAAAATGCGACGGACCATGGCGGGTGGAGCAGAGAAGACTTCCGATCGCAGCTACGCTCCTCACTGCGAGCTTGGTCAGGCCATTGTCTCGCTAACTCCGCACTGTCCACAACTGCACAGTTTCGCGGAAAACTGCTTGGTAGTGTACTAGTGGCGTGGAAGGTACTCACCCAGACGGAGTTTCAAGAGGCATATGAAACCAAAGACAATTAAGCACAATGGAAGCAAAGGATCATTTGATCCGCAGGTTTTCCTGGATACCGCCGGGGTGGCGAGAAAAGTTGTTGAATACCGCAGAAATGAATCGATCTATTCCCAGGGAGATGCCGCGGAAACGGTCATGTACATCCAAAAAGGCGGCGTGAAATTCTCTGTGGTGAATGGGTCTGGCAAGGAAGCGGTGGTGGCGATGTTTGGTCCATCGGACTTTTTTGGAGAGGGATGTATGGCAGGCCAGCCGCTGCGGATGGGCACAACCACAGCCGTTACGCCGACAACCGTTCTGGTCATGCAAAAGGAGGAGTTGCTGCATGTGCTCCACACGCAGCCTGAGTTATCCGATCATTTCATCGCCTACATGCTGGCGCACAACATACGGGTAGAAGAGGATCTGATCGATCAGCTCTTTAACTCCAGTGAAAAGCGCCTGGCTCGAACACTCCTGCTCCTAGCGCGCTATGGACAAAAAGAAACACCCGCCAGCGTGCTGCCGAAGGTCTCGCAGGAGACACTAGCCAGTATGGTCGGCACAACACGTTCGCGCGTGAATTTCTTCATGAACAAATTCAGAAAACTTGGCTTCATCGATTACAACGGTAAGATCAAGGTCAACAAATCACTGCTGACAGTTGTCCTGCACGAGTAGGTCGCGATTCGGGTTGTTCCCGGGTGAAACACTCCAGAAAATCCATCTAAGGCCGCAGAGTTTTGCACAGCTGCAGGTGTGCTCAGAAGGGCGGCAATGGCGCTTGTGGGGCCCTGTTAAGACCAAAACTTCTACGCAGAGTTCACAGAGGGCTCAGAGTCCGCAGAGAAGAACTCGAAGACAGACCTCCTTGCGCGCCGGTTGACGAGCACCCTCGCCCAATCACGAAAACGTTGCTTCCTGGTTGTACCTTGCGTGTGAGGCGTCGCGGTGAAATGGGTTTCCGGTGAGGATCAGCTTGCCGGGAGGAGAAAACCCCGGCAAGCTGAAAATTTCAAATTACTAATTCGAAGCGCGCTCCGATTCGTTGCGGGGTGCACTCTTTTGCAGAACGTTGACGAGATGACGGCCTGTTGCTGGCACGCCTGTGTGTTCCCCTCTAACGATGTCTTTTGCCTTGATGGCGTGGCCATAGACTTGTTCACTTGCCTCGTCGTCGGGGCGCAGCGTGGATCCCGCCAAGGAAACGCCGGCAAACAAACCCTGCGAGCGTGAGTAACTGAGGATCTCGGCGCGCATCCAGGCGTCTGTATCCGCCGAAGCATCGCGCCCCTTGGGTCCGCCCGCAACGGAAGCGTCGGCGCCCAATTTAACCTTGCTGCTGAGAATGGAATCCATGCCCCTGCCGTTCATGACAAGCAGGATCAGGTCCGTAGATTCCCCGCCGATCTGGAAGCCAACACTGCCGCCTTCCAGAGCGTACATGGCTGGGGCTCCCCAAGCTCCACGGAAATGCTCGCCGGTCCGGCAAACCATGGCGCCGCGTCCGTACTCGGCTCCGACTCCGAAAGCCAGCTTTTTAACGGACGGGAACACGATGACGCACTCGGCCTTTTCCAAGAGTTCATGGGGAATGTTATCCGGGATATTGAGGACTTCCTGCATGACAACACCAGCCTCTTCGAGGCGCTTTTGTTCCTTGTTTAACTTCTTGGCATACACCACACCTGCAACGAGCGAAAGACATGCTGCTGCTACTAGATATTTCTTCATCACTGACCTCCAGGATTAAACTGCTTTTCAAGACGTTTGCTTCGCTACCGACTTCTGGCTGAAAAACTTTAAACTCGTTTACTTCAGGAGACGTTTATGCATCACCCGACTCCCAGGGGGGATAACTACGTGGGTGCGCGCTAGGAACGTTTTTTGGCGCCGACGAGGACCAGAACAATTCCGCCCATCAGCGTCGCCCACCGGCTATCGTGGATTTCATATTGTCAGCTTTCTTCACTAATCGATGCGCCTCTGGTCTTGAATCAGTTTAACGACCAGGATGGAAAGCACCACGAGCAGGAGGATGTGGATGATTCCGGCGAAGATGTCGGAGGTAACCACACCCAGAAGCGAAGGAGTGAGCAACACGAAGAGAATTGTCCTGAGCATTGCCGTACCGATCTCACAAGAGGCCGGGGTTTAGAGCGCTTGTGCCGCACCAGGAGATAGGCTCGTTTATTTCCCGGATGACCCATAGTAGGCATTGCGAACTTTTATGTCTGTCCACTTACGTACACATTCGGCTGAATCCGAATGCGTGGATTGATACCAGCAGAGAGGTGCAACACAGGATGGTCTTCGTTGCGTATTGTGAGCCTCGGGGCCCCTATGGAACGACAGTTGGCCGGATTGGTGACTTGAGTTCATTTACTCCCAAAGGCTTCTCCCCGGGCATCCCGCCAATTTCACGGGCACGCACGACAAAACGCTTGGGAGCAGGACCGACATAGTAAAACGGGAAACAAGTGAGCAAAGTAAGATCGTGGCCGGTTGAAGATTTCAAGACGCGGACGTCCGTAGGGTCAACGACTTCAATCGACTCCACGAGGTAATCGAAGCTGCGCTGTCTAGTCTTGAATCGGATTTCATCGCCCAGGCGAATATCGCGCAGCGGGCGGAAAAAAGTGTCCCGGTGACCGACCAAGGCGACGTTGCCCGATTCGCCGGGCAACGGCGATTTTGAAAGGTGACCAACGGCTCGGCGCAAGTTAGCGTGCGATTCGCCTTCAACCACGATGACATTCAGGCCCAAGCGAGAAACTTGAATTTCCCCGATCACTTCACCATCCGCCAGAACGTGCGGTTCGTAGAGAGGACTCGGTGGCTCGAATTTCTTCATCTCGAGGGTCTGATATGCGTACGCATCGGCGAAGACGAAGCCAGCATAGCCCAAGGCGAGAAGGCCGAAGGCAAGGAAGCAGATGCAAACACCGCGGAGGATGCGGGCTTGCGTTGACGAGAGTTGCCGCTTTGAATGGAAGACCCGTTTCATCTGCTTCCCGTCGCCAACTGCGCTGGGGGCGGAATCTCCGTCGCAGGCGAGTAGCCCTGCCGAGTACGCACGTGGAGCTTGCCGTGGCTCGGCGCAGCGACCCTTACTTCGATCTTTCGAAAGGCAACAGCCCCCTGCACGTTTTGGGGTGTGTAGCCAAGTGTGTACTGCTCGCGGAGATCGCGAGCAATTTGAGCTGATACGCTGGCGATAGATTCTCCTTCGCCCGGGAAATAGGCGATTCCACCAGTATCTCTGCAGAGTCGCCGGAGAAGATCTGGGTTCTCTTCCCTGTCACTCGAACCGACGAGGCCAATGGCGTAGATCAAAGCCTGCGATTGGCGAGCCTGAGCCAGGACTTGGGAATATTTGAGATGGCTGGCATTATCGCCGCCGTCGCTGATGATGATGAGGGCTCTTTTGCCCCAGCGGCCGTACTGCAAATGGTGGAGACCCTCGCTGACGGCATCGTAGAGAGCGGTGCGACCTCGCGCGGAGACGGCGTTGAGGGCTTCCCCGAGTTCCCTTGCATCGCTGGAAAAAGCCTTTCCGTTCATGAGTTCGATGGAAACGTCATCATTGAAATCTACGACGAACATTTCGTCTTGTGGATCGCTGGAATGCGTGAAGGAGTACACAGCGGAGGTGACACCCGCGAGCTTGGGACCCATGCTCCTGCTGTGGTCAACGACGAGCCCAACGCTGACAGGAGTATTTCCCTCATCGAATACCGTTACTTTTTGCAACTGCCCGTCTTCAAGGACGAGAAAGTTGTCCACCTTGAGGCCGGTGACAAATGTTCCGTGCGCGCCAGTCACACTGACAGGCAGCAGGACGAGATTGACGGAGAGCGCAATTCGCTCCTGGGCGCCGGTGCCGGGCGACAGAGGTTCCGTCGAGAGAGAGCGAGTGAAGCCGAAGATGCCTAGGAAGAACAAAAAAGGAGCGAGGACCAACTGTCCACTTCGCTGAGTACGCTTGCGGAGGATTGAAGTGAGAAACACGAAGAGACTTTCTCGCGGCGCAGGACGTGACCTTGAGATCACGTCCGCGGCGCGGAAGAGCTGCGTTCGCTTACGAAGCCAGCTTGAGGAAAAGCTTCAGGCCGAACGCAAGGCCGATGGACAATCCACCAAGCAATGCAATCAACGGCAGGGAGCTAGCTGTTTGCGGGAGTTCATTGGTTTCGGCAACTG
This sequence comes from Candidatus Acidiferrales bacterium, assembly GCA_963780315.1. Classification (GTDB taxonomy): domain Bacteria; phylum Acidobacteriota; class Terriglobia; order Acidiferrales; family UBA7541; genus Acidiferrum. The sequence goes on from CAWABP010000002.1 coordinate 157,230, forward strand.
GAGCAGCGGCGACAGTGGCTGCTGTTGGCGGTGCTTCCGCAACGGGAGCAACCGCGACCGGCTCTGGAGTGACGGTAGCGGCGACGGGCGGAGTGGTTTGGATGACCGTGGTTACTTCCACTTCTTTCTGGTCGGGGGTGATGGCGATGATCGGAGCAGTCTTCAGGGTAGTGTCATCAACGGTGTCTACAGCAACGGCGGGAACGATCACTTTCTCCGTCTGTGCGAGTTGAATGGCGCGAACCTTAGGATAAACAAATTCCTGACCGAAATTGTCGCCAGGATAGAACCAAGCGCGGAGAGCTTCCGGAGAATCGCCTGGGCGTTCGCTAAAGCTCATGACGGTTTTGCCGGTTGTTTCCAGGCGATAGTCATTGATGGCGAGGATGGTGGTGATGATCTCTGATCCATCGGCGTTGAAAATCTGAACGATGTGACGGTCAGAAAGAGAATCCAACAATTTGAAGGTGTAGGTTCCGGCGGGGAGAATTCTACCAGGAATTTCCACGGATTGACTGAAGGTGACGACGGTTTTCTTGTTCCATTCATCCGCTCGAGCGCTGGGGAGCAGTATGACGCCGAACAGGCTGAATGCGAGCAAACAGACTAGTACTTTTACAGTTTTCATCCGAACTTCCTCCTGAAATTTGCGAGACGTTTTAGGTACTTGGTGGCGTAGGACAAAGCCAAGACAATCCGAATGGGGGGTGATGGGGTCTGCGCGAAAGTCTTTTTCGTTTATCCTACGGGCTTATCTTAGGTGTTCCCAGGAAGCGAGTCTGTTCACTTGAGCACACAATTGGATTAAATTACGGGCCGCGCGCTTGGGCAGAAGCCAAGAATTGTGGAGAGCGATGCTCTCGTGTGGGCCGAAGAGGTCAAGCAGTGTCAATTTGCGGGGGCGGCAGCAAGAGTGGAAGGTGGGGTGGCGAGCTTCAACTGGTCAAGAGAGGACAATAGAGTTTGCCAACGAGCGGAGTCCTTTTTAGTTTCAAGAGGGAGAGAGAGGTCCGCATAGAAGTTGAGGATATTGTCACGGAGATCGGGAGAGGTTTGATCAAACTTGCGCTGCACGAGTTGGTCTAACAATTTTGCATAGGTTTCATCCGTCAAGGAGTACTCCGCAGCCTTGGTTTCCTTGCCGGTGTCAAAATCAGAGTTGACTAGTACGAGTGAACCGGCGCGAACCTGCTGGAGATAAACGCGGTACACATCGACGGTGGTGTTGATGCTCTTGAAGTACATGTCTTCGGTCTGCGCGGTGGGATTGTTGAAAGCTAGCGCCTTGAAGGGGCCGATCTTTGGCATGTAGCGGAGGATAACGGACCAGACGCGGGTGCCGAAATCGGGCTTGGTGTAGTCCTTGCCCCACTCCTTTTCATAATCGGAACGCGACAAGCGATACAAAAACTTCTTTTTCGCGAAATCGGGTGACTCCTTCATCATGTCTTTTTCGTGGGTGCGCAATGCGATCTGCGTCATTTGGGGGATCATGCGGCTGACGGCAAAACGATAGGAACCGATGGCCAGATCCTCATGTGCCAGGACGTCTTTCAATTGCAGCCCGTAAACCATGGGAAAGGTGCGCTCGAGGAGGGGCTTGGAGACCTGAAAGCCGATGAAGTCGTGATACTGCTGCGAGGCGTAGCGATTCTTCGCCACTTGCACCATGTCGAAGCCGAACTCCGTTTTGAGGTGCGCGGTGTGGTCCTCCGCGTACCTGACAGAATTGCCGTACTTCGCTCGCAGTTTGGGGTATTGGAGCGAGACGGCCTGGTTTACCGCTGGATGGCCGGAGATGTCGGAAGCGTAGTGCGCAAGCGCGCCCAAGGCGAAAGCGTACTCGTTGGCATCCTGGCTCTGCGAGAGCAACTCTCGCACAAAATCGCCGCTGCGAACATAGTGCACTAAGTTGCTGAATTCCACGCTGCCAAATGGATAGTAGCCGAGGTCTTGGATGACGGCACCTCCGTATGCGTAACCGTGTGCCTCCTTGAGCTGGTCCTCCGTGAGAGATGGAAATCGCTGGAGAAGGAGTGGGCGGAGATCCGTGGTCCATACCAAGTCCACGATTTCCTCGTGAGTGAGCACGGAATATGCGAATGAACCGCTGGTACTGAAGAGCAGCGCTAGCAACGTCACCAGCACACGGATCAGCCATGGGCCGCTGCCGCGGAAAGCGGAAGGAATCGAGACGTCATCGTTAAACGGATTTTCTGAGCTCATGGACAAGTTTCCTTGCTTCCTTCATTCGTTCTTTGTAGAACGTGGGGCTGATGAGGACTTCTTTGGTCCCCGGGCGAAGACGCTCGGCGATGCCCTTCTTCGCTAGGAACAGAGAGAGTGCGGTGTAAGTCTTGATTTCCTTCTCGAGGAATCTGATAACACGGCGTTGGGATTCGTTCATTGCGTGGCTCCAAGCTGACTGGCGCGCTCCTTCTGGAAAAAGAAGGAAGCGGGCCCCAACGTGAATCGAGCTGCGATCAAAGTCCCTCGGAGGCGGTTCACCCGGGTTCGTGGAACCTGGCGGAAAAACAAACCAGGAAGACAGGTGAACCGCTTGGGGAGTAATCTCAAAGACGTCCGAGAAGGACGAGAACGACAACGATGACAAGTGCGAGTCCCAGGCCGCCTGATGGGAAATAGCCCCAATTGCGACTATGTGACCAGCGCGGCAAAGCTCCCAAGAGAAACAGGATTAAGAGAACAATCAAGATAGTGCCAAGCATGGTTCGCTCCTTTGTGCGCGAAGCACGGTTAGTTCATGTAGGCTTCGATGGCGATGCGATCGCGGGGATAGCGTCGGTTGTAGAGATAGTAGCCACCGTCGGAGAAAACGATGTAGACATCGTCGTTGTCGTACCAGTTGTCTGACCAGTATTCGGGCCAGGGGTCAACCAAAGTAAACCAATAGCCGCCGTACTGGAAGCGGGGATAGCCACCAACGATCAAGACGGAATAGTTGTAGATGCGGAAAGAATGCCCCGAACCGAAGTAGCCGTTGTAGCGGTCCTCGGGAATACGGTAGCCGTGGTAGCCGCCGCGTTGCTGCCAGTCACGGTGCTCGGACTGCCAGTTATTGGCGCGATGCTGCTGCCAGTCGCCGCGCTGTTCGCCTGCCTGGCGGTGCTGCTCCTGGGAGGATTGCATTTTGGCGGGCTGGTAATGGGCCTGTTGGTTGGAGTGCTGTTGCTGCTGATTACGGGTTTGCTGCTGTGCCTGATTCGCAGAGCGATCTTGTTGTTGCCGGTTCTGCTGCTGATCGTGTTGGGTCTTGGCTTGCTGCTGTGAACGCTGTTGCTGCTGCTTGTCGGACTGGGCTTGCTGTTGCTGCTGCGCGTGTTGCTGCTTCTGCTGCTGACCCTGCTGCGTCTTGGCTTGCTGCTGTTGCTGTTGCTGCTGTCCTCTTGCCTGCTGCTGCGACTTCTGCTGTTGTTGCTGCTGGGACTTTGCCTCTTGCTGCTGCTGTTTCTGTTGCTGTTGCTGCTGCCCCCTCGCCTGCTGTTGCGATTTCTGCTGTTGTTGCTGCTGCTGGGACTTTGCCTCTTGTTGCTGCTGTCCTCTCGCCTGCTGCTGCGACTTCTGCTGTTGTTGCTGCTGGGACTTCGCCTCTTGCTGCTGTTTCTGTTGTTGTTGCTGCTGTCCCCTTGCCTGCTGCTGTGATTTCTGCTGTTGTTGTTGCTGGGACTTCGCCTCTTGCTGCTGTTTCTGTTGTTGTTGCTGCTGTCCCCTTGCCTGCTGCTGCGACTTCTGCTGTTGTTGCTGTTGAGGCTTGGCTTGTTCCTGTTTTTGAGGTTCAGCTTGTTGCTGCTGTCTCGCGGGCTTGGATTTTTCTTCTTGTTTCTCCTGGCGCGCGTGGGCCGGAATAGCAAGGCCCAGAAGCAGAAACAGTGCAGTTGTACTGATGGTTCCAAAATGTTTCATGATGTTGCCTTTCTGACGGACAATTCGTGAGTGCGTCCCGATGCTTAGCTGACGGTGGTCTTTGGCCGAACTTAAAGCTGCGATGCGTGAATGGCAGCGCTGGATTGCGCAGTTCATCGCCTGATGCCTACGTACCCACGTGGATACGCGAGAGAGAGTGAAAAAGACCAAAGACGTTGAGAAGCCATAGGACGACCGCGATGACGACAACGGCGTTCAAGATGGATTTGATACTGCCGGCCATGGGGATAAAGCGATTCACCAACCACAGAAGAACGCCCACTACGATCAGGGCCAATAGAATCTGAATAAGAGGCATAATCTTTTTCCCTTTCCAACTGCGCTGAGAGACACTTCTGTCCTGGCACCCGGGATGGCTTCGAGCGCTGCCTGCTACGGGGAACCCAATGAACCACTTGCACTCTGCAGATCGCCTGACTCAGTATTCGGCCAGAGTGTCTGGCTTAGTTGTCGTTCGATGTCCTTGACGCTTGTGAAAACCGAGGGGATCAAGCTCAGGAGAATGGATCGGACAACAAACCAATCCTTTTACGGCAAGCTAATCCTAAACTCTGTAAAGGCGCACGTCTGTCCACTTGTGTACAAGTTCGCAGATTGTTGGCGCACTAAGGCCTGTGGTGGATCTGGCACGCAGACTCGGAGAATGCATATTGCATGATGATTGAGACCGGATGGAAAGAGTTGGGCTAGTTTGGGGAGACGGGCCACTTGAAGGCGTTTGCGCGCGGCGTGCGGTTCCCAGCAACACGCCAATAGGGAGGATGACCAACGGCAAGGTCGCGATCGATAGCAATCGCAGCCAGACATACGGCGCGATCAACGAGTCGAAGCTCATAGGGAGAAGGGTTGCGCGGATCGCAAGTGTAAATCTCTAGAGAACCGAGCGCTTCCCCGCTATCCGCGTGGATGCCAACTGAAACGAAAATGGAGAGGCCGAAGAGGCCGGCGTTGCGGGCGAGCTCGAAGGCATCTATGGCGCCGTCCCCCGGCAAGCAAAACAGAGAAACCATATTTCCGATCTGGCAATCGAGAGCAGCACAGATGTCATTCAGGATTTCCGAAACCGGCGCGCGGGCAGAAATGGATTGAAGGATTTGTCCTTCTGCTTTCAGTAAATACTGAATTCGGCCTTCCGAATTGTGAAGGGACACCATGGGCTGTCGACTTCCGCCAAAATGAGAATGAATTTCATGCATGGCAGCTTCTCCTTTTCCGCGCGGCGGTCTGATCATTCGCGATCCTTATGGACCATGGGAAGTACCTCGGCAAAAGAAGGAAAGGATCCGGGAATAGTGCGGAGGGTGCTGCGGGGTTTTTCGGATTTCATGGCATAGAGAGACTTGTCCGCTGCGTAGAGAAGTGTTCCGATGGTATCGGCGTCTTTTGGATAGCTGGCAATACCCACGCTTACTGAAAGCACCGGCTCCTCGGCGTCTCTTTCGAGAAGTTCACAAATCCGCAGCCCTACCAATGTGCCGGCAGCTATGCAGGTTTCCGGCAGGACCACGGCAAATTCGTCACCGCCGTGCCGCGCTGCAGTATCTACGGATCTGCAGCAGTCTTTGAGTATCTGCGCAAGCCTGCAGAGCGCCCGGTCACCCGCCTGATGACCGAACCGATCGTTCACTCTCTTCAATCCATCGAGGTCCAGCAGGAGAAGAGAGAATTCCCTGCCGGTGCGCTTGGACCGGCCGATTTCTGCCTGCAGCGCCTCGAAAAGGCGGCGATGATTGGCTAAGCCGGTCAGCGAATCGCTTGATGCCTGGTTGCGAAGCTGTTCCTCGAGCGTCCTCTGTTCTGTAATGTCAACAACGATGATCTCACAGCCATTAAAATTGCCATGTTCGTCGTAGGCATCGCGGCCGCTGAGCCGGGCTTTCAGGGTCGTGCCGTTTTTCCTCTTCCACTCGATTTCGATGGACTCGACTCGGGCAGCCTCGAGGGAGCTTCCCGCCAAGGGCTTTCGCTCACCAAGGTCCAGGACGATTTCAGAGGCGCGGTTCGCGGCAAGCAACTCCTCCTTGCTTTCATATCCAAGCATAGTCAAGAGCGCCTGGTTGACGTCCAGAAGCTTGCCTCCCGCTTCACAGCGACAAATTCCATAGGAAGGATTGTCCACCAGCGCGCGGAAGAGCGATTGCGAATGCCGCAAAGCATTTTCGGCCTCTTGCAGCTCTGTGCGCAGACTCTTCTCGTTCAACGCCCGGCGAACCGCCATTGGCAACTGCGAAATATGTTCTAGTTCGACGTACTCGAAGGCGCCTTGCGCGGCTAGCTCCGCAACGGATTCAACGCCAATACCAAGAGTTAGAAAGATAAGCGGGATTTCCTGCGCCGTCTGATGAAGGAGTTGCAATGCCTGCTGCGAGCGCTTGAAGCTCGGGCTGGGATACTCGACGACCAGGACATCGTAGGAATGGTCGCGGAGCTGGGCGGCGCACTGCGCCAGATTCAAAACCAAATCGGATCGCACACTGAACTGCCATTTTTCAAGTTCATGCAGGCAGCAGTCGATCGCGTCTGCGTCACGGTGAACGAAGAGAACGCTCACTTGGCGCCGCCGGTGCGAAGTTGCGCCGCCCTCGCGAAAAGTCCCCGGGACAGACAGGACCTGGGTGGGAGCGAGGTTTGCCATGGGAATTCAGAACGGACGCTGCAAACCGTTTGCGAACAGATGGAAACGAGGCTAGGAAGGCAGAGTCCCTTCATGGGTAACATAGGCGGGCAGAAAAGCTGTGTCTGTGCAATTCAGGACATTTTCCGTACTAATGATCCTCTAGCAAGCCCAAATGTTGTCAACTAGATAACAAACCGGCAGATCGGGCCCCCAACAAGTTATTGAGGCCATCGGAGCCAAGTGTACAAAACGGGACAGCTCACGGGGTTTCCGATGTCAGAAGATTGCCGACAATAAGGTTCCAGCATTAGGAGAATCGCGATGTTGAGTTGCCCGTGGTGCCAGAGTAAACACATCCACCGATCAAGGCGCAAAGGGATCATCGAAAGAAGAATCCTAGCTATGCTCTTCGTCAGGCCCTTTCGGTGCGAAGGATGCGACAATCGGTTCTTTCGTTGGTCCATCCCTGCCAATCCGAATTCACTTGTAAACACAACGGTCAATCGTCCCATCGGATCGAACGAATGACATTGAGGCAAGCTCCACATCCCCCGGCCAGCGCAATCTACTCATCGACCCGCACAGTACCTAACCGCGGGTTTGGTGACGGGTGGATTCGCAATCATCGACATCATGAAGGAATACACGACCTCTGGAAACGCAGTCAAAGAAGTGCACGCAAAGAGGCGCTGAAGAATGACATTCCCCAGCAAGGCTCCTAGGGGATAAAGCGCCGACAACGGGAGGGGCCGAGCGTGGGGAAAAAAGTTACACCTTTCGAGGACTTCTGGGATCGCACACTCCAGGAGCTCTTGCAACTTCTGCAGACGACTCCGACCGGATTAACCAACGAACAGGCTGGCCAGCGATTGCGACTCTATGGCCCCAACAGCCTCGTGCATCAGTCACGCTTCGCTGTCTTGCTCAGTTTTTTCAGTTTCTTCGCCAATCCGCTTGTCATCATCCTTGTCATTGCCAGCGGTGTGTCGCTTGCACTCGGAGAGCACGTCGGCGGGTTGATCATCATAGCCATCGTGCTTTTCAGCGTGCTGCTGAATTTCTTGATGGAATTTCAGGCCCGTCACGCGGTGGAGGAAATTCAGAAGCAGATTGCCACAACTGCGGCCGTGGTGCGGGACGGCCACGAAACGGAACTGCCGATTGCCGAACTTGTCCCGGGTGATGTCATACGGCTCAAGGCTGGAGACCTTGTGCCGGCGGATGCTCGTTTATCGGATGCAAAGGACCTGCACCTGCGCGAATCCGCGCTAACAGGAGAATCTCTGCCGGTAGAAAAAACGGCAGCGGACCTCTCCAAAGAGAAACATGGAGTTGCAGACGCGAGCAATAGCGTGTTCCTAGGCACTGCCGTTCAGACGGGGATCGGTACCGCAATCATCGCGTGCACGGGAAAAGATACCGCCTGTGGTGAGATTGCACATCGTCTGGCCATGCGGCCACCGGAGACGGAATTCGGGCGCGGCGTACGCCACTTCGGAATGATGCTGACATGGGTGACCATGCTGCTCGTTCTTTTCGTCCTGTTGGTCAACATCATTTTTCATCGCCCATTGCTGGAGTCGTTTCTTTTCTCGGTCGCGCTGGCCGTTGGAATGACGCCAGAAATGATGCCGATGATCATCACCGTCACGCTGGCCCAAGGTGCGAAGCGCATGACCAAGAAGAAGGTTTTGGTCAAACAACTCGCGGCCATCGAGGATTTCGGCAGCGTAGATATTCTTTGTACGGACAAGACGGGCACGCTCACGGAAGGCGAGATCGTGCTTGACCGGCACGTGGATTTCCAAGGCAAGGATAACGAAAACGTACTGCAGCTCATTTACCTGAATAGCCACTTTGAAGCGGGCATCAAGAGCCCGCTTGACGATGCGGTCCTGAAGCACGACGCACCTTCTATTGTGGGATATGACAAGGTGGATGAGATCCCGTTCGATTTCAACCGGAAGCGCCTCTCCGTGGTGGTGCGCCATGCTGAAGAGTACCTGCTCATCACCAAAGGCGAAGCGGAGAGTGTCTTCAGCATCTGCGACAAGGCGACCATCGATGGCGCGCCACAATCGTTTGACGATGGCCGGCGGGCGGAAGCTGAAAGCACTCTTAAGAAGCTGAGTGCGGACGGGTACCGCGCACTTGGAGTGGCAGTGGCGACAGTCGAAAAACAGGATGCGTACACTTTCGCCGCAGAAAAGGGAATGACGCTGGTGGGCTTCGCAGCGTTCCTCGACCCGCCGAAAGAGGGTGTTCTTTCGGTCTTGAAATCACTGAAAGAGAATGGGATTTCTGTGGTGGTCATGACGGGCGACAACCAGTACGTAACACAGAAAATAGCCCACGACGTTGGGTTGGACGCTGACCGCATCCTGATCGGGAACCAAGTCGATACAATGGACGACGCGGCTTTAGCTCATCAGGCGGAGAACGGCGCCATTTTCGCGCGGGTGTCCCCCGAACAGAAGAATCGCGTTATCCTCGCCCTAAAGACACGCGGACACGTGGTTGGCTACATGGGCGATGGAATCAACGATGCTCCGTCGCTGCACACAGCGGATGTTGGGATATCCGTCATGAACGGAGTGAGCGTGGCCAAGGACGCTGCCAAGATCATCCTTCTGGAAAAGGATCTGGCGGTTGTAAACGATGGCGTGCTCGAGGGGCGGCGTTCCTTTGCCAACATCATGAAGTACATCATTATGGGAACAAGCTCGAACTTCGGCAATATGTTCAGTATGGCTGCGGCGTCGCTTTTTCTGCCATTCCTGCCCATGCTCCCGAGCCAAATCCTGCTGAACAATTTTCTCTATGACGTCTCGCAGGTCAGCATCCCTACTGACAACGTTGATCTCGCCATGATGCAACGGCCCAAGCGATGGCAGATTGGATTCATCCGGCAGTTCATGACCATCATCGGTCCGATCAGCTCGATTTATGATTTCATCACCTTCGGGGTGTTGCTCTGGGTGTTCCACGCATCCACGAACGAATCGCTTTTCCACACGGGCTGGTTTGTGGAGTCGCTGGCAACACAAACGTTGGTGGTATTTGTGATTCGGACGGCAGCGAACCCTCTCAAGAGCCGTCCCAGCCGGCCGTTGTTGATCAGCGTATTGGCCATCGTTGTTGGAGCGACGGCGCTGCCTTACACGCCGCTGGGGAGTGTGCTGCGATTTACGCCACTGCCACTATCTTTATTGGGCGTGATTGGGTTACTCGCTGTGACGTACCTCTTCCTTGTGCAGGCCGTTAAGACATGGTTTTACCGCCGACACGCATTGCTTTAATGGCAGAGGTTGGAGATTGCATAGATTCGCGCCGGCCCTCGGCAGGTTCGCCTACGCGAGTGTTCCGAACAGCCACCCAACGCCTGCCGTCAGGGCCATCGCCAGCGCTCCCCAAAACGTGACGCGAATTGCGCCGATCATTACTCCTGCGCCGCCGACGCGCGCAGCCAACCCACCCAGCAGCGCGAGGAATACCAGCGACGTTGCGGATACCAGCGGAATTAAGCCAGCAGTTGACGCCGTGATAGTAACCAGAAGAGGCATGGCTGCTCCAATAGCAAAACTGCCGGCCGATGCGAGTGCTGCCTGAATGGGACGTGCACGGAAAGTCTCCGAGATGCCGAGTTCATCACGCGCATGAGCGCCTAACGCGTCATGCGCCATCAACTGCTCGGCGACCTGCTTCGCGAGCGCAGGATTTAGCCCGCGAGCGACGTAGATGGCCATGAGTTCTTTGTGCTCGCCCTTGTCATCTTCTCGGAGTTCCGCACGCTCAAGATTCAATTCTGCTTCTTCCGTATCTGCCTGCGAGTGGACAGACACGTACTCCCCGGCAGCCATCGACATCGCTCCAGCCACCAGACCGGCGACGCCGGCGACTACGACGTTGCTGTGCGTGGCATGGGCAGCTGCGACACCAAGCACCAGACTTGATGTGGAAAGAATGCCATCGTTCGCGCCCAGTACCGCCGCGCGCAGCCAGCCGATGCGTCCCGTATGGTGTAGTTCCTTGGCGCGTACTGACATTTTGTGGTTTTCCAATTCGGACGGAAACTCCTCAGCCAACTGCCGGGATCCGCACGATCTCCACGGAACATGGGGCGTGACGTGCGATGGCCTCTGAAACGCTACCGAGCAAAAAACGATCCAGGGCGTTCCGCCCATGCGACCCAAGCACGATCAAGTCGGCAGGCCACTCAATGGAGGAATCGATGATCAGGGATTTCGGATCACCCTGCTGGACGACTGTCGTTACTTTGATACCGTGAGAGCGGAGAGTTTCCGCGGCTTTCGCAACCAGAGCTTGCGCCTGCTTCGTTTCTTCGTCCCAGACAGCTTCGAGCGTCGAGTCATATCCAGTCATGTCGCGTGCGACCAAAAGGGATGGCGGCTCCACGACGTGTAAAACGCGCACTTCGGTGTCCTTCGAATGCGCTTGCGCAAGTACGGCTTGAATCGCGGCTTTCGAGAATTTGGAATCGTCGATCGGGAGCAGGATCCTCATGGGTGTCACCTTTTCAGTCCTTGCGAATGCGGCCGATGGCAAGGGAACGAAATGCTTGCTGCTTGCTGACCGTGGAGAACAGCGAAGAAGGCAAGAAGAACCGGCACAATGTCTGGACCTGGAAGTTATCCCGCGATATGCACTGTTCGATAGAACATCTTAGAGGAAATAGCGCGCGCCGGCTGTTCGCTTCCGCACATGCGCTCATCCGGACTTTTTTCCTGTGCCCACAGGAGTATCGTAAAGCCGAGTTCAAGCGGGCAGATCGCCATCCAAGCAAGCAACGATTGCCTCGGCAACGCATTTCGTCTCTTTGGGACCGCGAACTGAGATACAAACGACACCCGCTTCTTGTGCCGGGTAGTCGTTGCCTCCAACGAATAATGCGTCCCCAACGTAAATCATGTCTTTCAATGAAATGCCCAGCAGGTCTCGCAGCTTTCTGATCCCGTAGGCCTTGTCGATGCCAGGCTTGGTGACATCAATGGAAGTTGCGCCGCCGATTCGAACAGAAAACTCGGGAATATATGTGTCGAGGATTGTTTTGATTTTTTTTCGCTTGGCGTAATCAGGATCCCATTTGTCCTTTTCATACAAGGGGGCTTGCTGGCCTAATGCGGAATAAGTTATCTGGCTTCCTCGGTCTTCAATCGCTTCTCCCCAGAACTTTTCGACCTTGAAGCCCGCTGCTTCGACAGCCTTATTCAGCGAACCAATGATTTTCTGTTTTTCAGCCGCCGTGAAATCTTCCTCGTAAAGTTTCTCCCATTGTTCCGCGTAGCGATAGAATTTCGTTCCACAAGTGGGAAGAAGAGACAAATTCTCAAGGCTTGCGTCCTGGGAAAGATGAGAGAGCAGTTGCTGCTCAAACTGAGGCCAGTCGCCTCCGGAGATCACAGCGACTCTGACGACACCGAGAAGGTCATGAAGCCGCGCCGCCATTTCGGAGTCAAGAGCTGATTTACTTTCGGCGAGTGTGCCATCGAGATCAAAAACTATTAACTTTTTCACTTTTCCCAGGCCTCTGAATCATTGAACGCCAACGAAAGTCTTCGGAGGCGCAAAACGCGAACCCTTCGCTCGTTCCGACTCTTTGGGCGGTTTGGGAAACCACTATCTTCTGACGTCGCCTGACCTCACATGTCGCGGCTGGCCGCTGTGCACCAGCGACAGATCATCGCTCATAAAATAGGTAGTGATGGCGACACACATAAGAAGCAAACCGAGCCAGAACCGCCAATCACGGTGAGCATGCCTCCAGTATGCTGGAATCTCCCGGTGAACATGCTCGCCATCCTGCGCTTGCGGCTGGTTGTGACTATGATTGCTTTCATGCATTGGTTGCCTGCTTTCCTGATCCGACACCGAATGATCCCGGGCTGCCGAGGAGTGCCGATGCGGTAGCTTTAAGCGCTTGCACAGAGCCACTTTTTTCAGATGCCAGCGCAGAATCCAGATCTGAAAAGAGAAGCTTCACTCATTTACAAAAACCAAGCGGCCGCGCTCATTCTTGCTGTGGTAGATGGCATTCCGCTGCTTACCCACCGATTCGCAGAGGTTCGCAGATAGTAGGACCGGTGTTGGGGAACAGTCCGCTGTTTCATCGCCAGCAAGTCCTGTCGTGCCGAGCGGATTCACGAAACCTACCACATCTTTCGGCGGGACATCTCCCCTTAAATAGGCATCTATATTCTGTTCCATTGCTGCCGGAAAACACGGAGGAGGGCCGACGAGATTCTCCTGGTAGATCTTCAGAACAATTTCCCGGAACACCGGAAGCGCGGCCAAAGCGCCGGTTTCCTTCGCGCCCAGCGAACGGTTGTCGTCAAAACCTATGCGCACTGCCACGGTAATTCCGTCGGAACCATAGGTAGAACCTATAAAAAGAGCATCCCGGTAATTATTTGTTGTGCCGGTTTTGCCCATCACTGGAATCGGAAAGGCGTGCGAATCGAGCGCGTGGGCTGTGCCTGAGGGGATGCGCACGACGCCGCGTAATCCTTCCTGAATCGTGGTTAGCTGCGATTCATCCTCGTCGCTTGCGCAGCAGGGCGGCTCGTGGCTGTAGACAATTTCGCCCCCGATATGTTCGATCTTCGCAATCACGTAAGGCTCGGCTTGAATGCCGCTGGCCATCGTTCTGTAAGCGTTTGCGAGTTCCATCAAAGTCACTTCGGAAGCGCCCAGGGCGGTAGTGTCATAGGGATGTAATACGGTGCGGATGCCAAGGTCTCGCGCCGTTCTCAAGACAGAATCAATTCCGATCTGTTGGACAATCCAAACGGCAACCGCGTTCCTGGACTCCGCCAGCGCCTGCCGGGCTGGGATGATGCCTTTGAATTTACTGTCGAAATTGGAGATCCACTTGACGGGGAGGTTCTCCGATGCGACGACCGAGATCGGCTCGTCGGGCACGAGACTATCGAGATCCAATGTACCTTGGCGAAATGCCGCCTGATAGACAATTGGTTTCATGGCCGAGCCTGGCTGACGTAAAGACTGGGTTACCCGATTAAAGTCGCTGTAAGTAGTGCTGTGACCCTTATAGGTGTGCCTCCCACCCGCCTCGGCCAGGATGGCGGAGTCACGGTTCCGCAGAACGACAACGGAGCCTTGAATCAGCCCCGCATTCTGGGGGTGGCGCCTTTCGTAAAGTTTCAATCCGTTTTCGAGCGCGGCGTTTGCGACGCGCTGGACCCGATCGTCAATAGTCGAATAAACCTGGATGTGTCCTTCCAACAATTGGTTCACTCCGATATCGGAGGTGAGATTGGAGTCAAGCCGCTTAAGCTCTTCGAGGACATTTTCGACTGCTGCGGGAGCTTCGGTCGGACCGGTGACATGAGCCGCCAGATGAATGGAAGCTTGTTGGCAGCGTGCAGCCGTCTGTGAAGAAATAAAGTGGTTTTTCACCATGAGCGCTAATATCTGATTTCGTCTGCGCAGAGGCTTTTGATTGTCCGCCAGGGTGGGGGCATATTCGCCCGGCGACTTGGTGATGCCTGCCAGAAGCGCCGCTTTATCAGCATCATCCGCAGTGAAGGTTGTTACCGGCATTCCGAAATAATAGTGTGAGGCCGCTGCGAAGCCATACCGTCCGTTACCCAAATAGATGAAACTGGCGTAACGCGCGAAGAGTTCTTCTTTGGCTCTTCGTTTGGAGCCGTAGCTCTTCCGCATCTCTTTTTCAATCCATGAAGCGAGACGCATTTCCTCGACCTTCAACAGAACTCGGTTGGCACCCGGAGGACCGATGATGAAAGCGAGAACGTGCGCGACCAGACCTTGGTGTTGAAGCGTGGTGCTATTCTTCGTGCTCGTAAGATCCTGGAGAAAGTAGTTGCGCACAAGCTGCTGAGTGATCGTCGAGCCACCTTGGGGGAACAAGGACACATGCTCTCCGGCATTCGAGCCTTTGGAGGCCGCGGCGCGAGCGACTAGGGCGTGAAGGTCTATCTTGGTGAACAATCGTGGAAAGACAGAATAATCCACCCCCGAATGCGCAAAGAAGTTCTCATCTTCGGCCGAGAGGATCGCTTGGCGCAGGACGTCAGGAATGCTCCCATATTGGATAATTTCCCTGCGTTCTCTCCCCAGTTCGATGAGGACATGACCATTCGTATCGTAAACATGCCCCGTTGTGGGAGGCTCGAAGCGTAGGAATCCATCCAAGTCGGGAAGGTCCGAGCGGTCATAATTAATGTAGAACACTGTGATTACCCCGAGAATCACCGGAACTAGGGTGATTCCAACGACGACCCGCGAAAAAATGCGGGCCGCGTGATTTTTGCGTACAGCGGCGATGGCCACGTGAAATTGGACTAGGCCCCGGCGAGCGAGTTCTCGAAAATTCTGCATGCGATCTGCCGCACCTAATGGCTCGGCACCCTTCTGGTTATTTCAATTCGGGCATACCTACCGACAGACTCGGGATTCAGATAATCAGACCACTGCCAATTGCGGCGCGGCGGCGATTTCGATACAGAACCAATCGAGGACTACCGCCGCTCCATCTCAGACGAGATCAACCTTCACCGAGTCGACGGGCTTCTTATGCCGTGGCGCTTCTGCCTCTCAGAAAATGGAAGACGAGAAGAATCAGGCCGACGATTAGCACGAGGTGAATGAAACCACTGGTAACGTGGAATGCGAAAAAGCCCAGCAACCAAAGAATAATCAAGACTGTGGCAAGTAATGCAAGCATGTCATCAACTCTTTCTACAGAGCGCCCGAATCAGAATTCGAATCGTCACGCAGAACAACGAATCCAGTTCTTGCTGGATTCACTCTCATGGCGATGATGCTGGCAGGTCAGAGACGGGAAGTCTGTTCGAAAAGGGTCACATGCAAACTTCTCTCCAGATTAGTGCTATACGGAACATACAGAATCGCGCGATGCGCTGATAGTCATCGCCAACGGTGTTCTCAACTGAGATATCCCAGATACGGAGGAATAGTTTATGCAGTGCCTAAATCGCTTCATCAGTTCACTTTTCCTGGCTGCCATTTTTGTGGCACCAGCCCTGGTTGTGCCCAGAGCGGAAGCTCAAGGGGCCGCCATCCAGGTCCGGGTCTATGATCGCGACCACCGCGATTACCATAACTGGGACGATCGCGAAGACCGAGCCTACAGGCGTTACCTGGTGGAACAGCACAGGAGCTATCGCGAGTACAACAGACAGCACAATAAAGTGCAGAGACATTACTGGAATTGGCGCCACAGTCATCCAGATCGCGATTAATCAAGGCTGAAAAAGACAAAGCGTCTCAAAGCTGAGA
The DNA here is from genome assembly GCA_963780315.1 of Candidatus Acidiferrales bacterium. Classification (GTDB taxonomy): domain Bacteria; phylum Acidobacteriota; class Terriglobia; order Acidiferrales; family UBA7541; genus Acidiferrum. Next base: position 173,095 of record CAWABP010000002.1, read on the forward strand.
GACACCAGAGGATGTTGTTGCCTAGGTTCGGCTTCCGGATAGCCTGTTCAATTGCATCGCGATCTCAAGGTCGCCGGTCCAATCTGAGCAGGCTATTTCGATTTTCGTGTGTTACTCGGAACGCAAAGCCTCGATGGGGTCGAGGTACGCGGCTTTTCTCGCCGGATAATAACCGAAGCCGATTCCAACCAAAGCGGAAAAGAACACTGCCAGCGCCACTGCTCCCGGCCCAACAACGGTATTCCAACCCGCCAGGTGCGAGATTAAAGTCGATGCACCGATACCTAGTAGTACTCCGACGAATCCGCCAACAATCGCCAGCGTGACCGCTTCCACCAGAAACTGCGTGAGAATATCCCGGACCTTCGCGCCCACCGCCTGCCGCAGTCCGATCTCGCGGGTCCGTTCCCTGACGGAAACCAGCATAATGTTCATGATGCCGATGCCACCGACAATCAACGAGACTGATGCCACGCCCGCCAGCATCAATGACATGATGCTCGACGAGGCTTCTTGTGCCGCGAATATCTCTTGCAAGTTGCGGATCGAGAAATCATCGACTTCGGCAGCCGACAGATGGTGGCGTTGACGAAGGAGAGCTGTGGCCTCGTCCTGGGCCGCCTGCATCTGGCTGCTGCTCTTGGCTTGCATCATGATTACGTCCACGGCGTCTGCATTCGCCTGTTTGATGCCGATCACTTTACGCTTGGCAGTGGAAATAGGGAGTAGGATGACGTCGTCCTGGTCCTGTCCGGTGGACGATTGGCCCTTGGGAGTCAACACGCCCACAACAGTGAACGGAACCTGCTTGATGCGGATCGTCTGGCCTATGGGATCCGCGTCACCAAACAGGTTGTTCACAACGGTTTTTCCGAGCAAAGCGGATTTCGTTGCTCCAATTACATCTTGCTGGGTGAACGCTGTTCCGTCAGCAACAGAAAGGTCGCGGATGGTCAGGTAGTCGGGGGTGGTACCGAAGATGATCGTCGCCCAGTTGCTGTTCTCGAAGACGACTTGCGCTCCGCCCCGCACGGTCGGTGTTGCAAGCGCAATGTCCGGACACTGCGCCACCAGGTCCCTCGCATCCGCTTCCGACAATGTCACTGCATTACCACTGCCCATGCGCAGGCCGGAGCTAGTGGTGCTCCCCGGGAGGACGATAATGAGATTGCTACCGACGCTGGCGATCTGCTCCTGGATGCGCTGCGTGGCCCCGGAGCCGATTGCGACAGTCGCGATCACCGCGGCGACGCCAATGATGATTCCCAGCATGGTCAGACACGAGCGAAGTTTATTCATTCGCAGCGCTCGAAAGGCGATGCGCATCGATGCGATGACGTGCTTCACGGGAATACCTCGGCGTGGGCATCGGAAACAGTTGGCGTCTCGATCGGTATGTGGTGGGCTCCAACGAGCGTGTCGCTTACGATGCACCCATCGCGAAATAAAATGATGCGACCCGCATACTGGGCAACTTCATCCGAATGCGTGACAAGTACAATCGTGATGTGGTTGGTACTGTTAAGCCGTTGGAAGATGCCCATGATTTCGGCGCTGGTCTTGGAGTCGAGCGCGCCAGTGGGCTCATCGGCCAGAAGAATCTCGGGATTATTGATGAGCGCACGAGCAATCGCCACTCGCTGTTGCTGGCCACCCGATAACTGTGAAGGGAAATTGTGGCCCCGGCCGGCCAGACCGACTGCGGCAAGTGCCCGCGTGGACGCTTCACCGGCGTCCGGTGTATTCCCAGCCTTGTAGAGGAGGGGCAATTCCACATTTTCTTGTGCATCCATGCGTGGGAGCAAGTTGAAATTCTGAAAGACAAACCCGATCTTCTTGTTCCGAATTTCCGCCAACTGGTCGCGGTCGAGACTTTCGACCGGCGAACCGTCAAGCACATAAGTACCCGAGGTCGGGCGGTCCAGACAGCCAAGAAGATTCATCAGAGTGGATTTGCCCGAACCGGATGCCCCCATAACGGCAACGAACGAACCGCGCTCAATAGTGAGCGTGATGCCCTGAAGCGCGTTGACGGGTACTTCTCCGAGCGTGTAGGTTTTCGTGAGGTCTCGGACTTCGATTAGTGAGGGCACCGGTTACCTTCAGAATCTCGGCGAGGCCGCGCCGCCACTGGGTGCTGAGCTACTCGATGAACTTGCCCCCACCGTGGCTCTAACCACAACAAGGTCACCGGCTTTCAAATCGGTCGCGGTCATCATGGTGGACTTGCCATCGGATAGCCCAAATGTTACCGGGATACTCTTGAGTTTCCCTCCAGCCAGGACATAGACCTGTTGTCTACCAGCTTGTGCGGGTTGGAGACCGGCCCGCGCCAAGACCTGAGAAGACGGACGGAAGCGTGCAGCCGAATTAGCAACTTTAAGGGCGTTGTCCACTCTAGCTGTAAGGATAGTGACGTTGGCCGTCATTCCGGGAAGTAGTTTGAAATCGGGATTAGAAGCGGCGACCACAACGTCGTAGGTCACCACGTTTTGTGCGCTGATTGGCGCCTTGCGGATATTTGTGACCTGCCCGTGGAATGTAGTGCCCGGATAGGCATCCACGGTGAAGGGAGCGTCCTGTCCCACGGCAATGTTACCGATATCCGATTCATCGACGTTAGTGTCGACCTGCATTTTCGTCAGGTCTTGCGCGATTTCGAAGATGGTAGGGGCTGCAAAGGAGGCGGCTACGGTCTGCCCCACATCCACGCGGCGTGCAATCACTGTACCGTCTACTGGGGCGGTAATTCTAGTGTGCGCAAGGTTGATCAGAGCCTGGTCGAGCACGGCTTGACACTGTCGTTCTTGTGCCTGCGCGGATGCGAGTTGGCTTTGCGCCACGCGCACTCCTGCTTCGGCGGATTGAATGGCTTGCTTGGCGGAGTCACTTTGGGAGTGGTCCGAGGTTACTTGCGCCTGAATGGAGTCAAAGGTCGCTTTGGCGGAATCATCGTCCTGACGAGCAATCAGTCCATCGTCGAATAGGCTCTGGGCCCGCTGCAACTGGCCTTTGGCATTCACATCTGTTGCCAAGTCCTTCGCGGCGATTGCCTCTGAACCTTTTTCATTCGCGACTGCTGCAGCGTTGTCTGCTTTGGCCTTTTCAACTTGGGCTCCCGCCGTTATGACAGCCGAGTGCGCTGCAGCCAGCGTGGCTCGCGTCTGATCGACTTGAGCCTGGAAGATTTCCGGGTCGATGAGCGCGACGAGCTGGCCCTTCGTCACTTTCGTGTTCCAATCGGCGTAAAGTGCTTTGATGTTGCCGGAGACTTGGCTGCCGACGAGTACATCGACAACAGCGTTAAGCGTGCCGGTTGCCGTGACACTGGCTTGGATCGACCCGCGCTCCACTTGCACGGTTTCGTAACTGATTGCGGTCTGTGTGTGTACTCGCCACGCGTAAGCTCCAACAGCCAACAACACAATCGCGATAGCAGCGATGGTCCATTTCAACCACTTTGTCCGGCTGGGCCTCGCGGGGTGGGGCAGGGCCATCAGAGTTGGCGTGTGTGGAATCGACAACGGGTCAGATGCTTTAGAAACTGTAGCCATAAGTCACGACTGGGAATCACGGGACGTGCCATTCATTCCGGTGGTTAAACAACTATTCCAAATCAAGTTTACGCATAAGGTATTCATAAATCTGTATGATTTCGCACAGTGCCAATGCAGCTTGTTTTTCAATGCCTATTACTTAGGTCACGGACTTGAAGCCCGGCCGAAGTGAAGGTAGGGGAGACGTTCAACAACTGAATGCAGTGAACCCCCTGCAGATGTTGAGACGACCGCGTTCCGTAATTGTGACCTGAAAAAAGCGCGCCACTGCAAGAAGAAACGCAGCCCGGCTTGGGGGAAACCGGATCGCGTCTGGGTAGGACTACTGTGCAGTCGTGGCGGCAGCGACTCGCTGAACGCTAATCGAAACGATCTTGGTGCCGATCACTTCACCCGTGACGACTAGCTCGACGCGCCGATTCTGCTGGCGGCCCTCGGAAGTATCGTTTGAAGCAATGGGCCGAGTCTTGCCGAAGCCCGTCGCAGTCGTTAAAGATTCAGGGATGCCCTGCTGGGTTAGATAAGTGCGAACTCCCTCCGCGCGCAGCTCGGAGAGCGTCTGGTTGAATGCTTCGGTGCCGATGCTATCGGTGTTACCTTCGACAGCCAACCTGAGCGATGGATAAGCAAGGACGATACCGGAAATCTCCGCGACCTTTCGCGTGAGACCGGCCACTTCAGGCGCATGGACGTCTCAACCGATTTCCGGGGAGCTGAAGTAAAGGGAGTGGGACTATTGCCTATCTTGCTGAACTTTTCGTAATCGCGATTCACGTTGCGAGCCGGGGATACAACCGCGCTCCAATAATGACAAGGACGGTCGTGGTCAGGACGATGACAGCGTAGTCTTGACCCAAACCGAATGCGCTCGTACTGCCGGCGAGCATGGACGTGCGCAGGACGTCGACAACGTACGTCAGAGGATTCAAGTGAGAAATGGTCTTTAGCCAGCCGGGCATAATTGCGATTGGATAAATCGCGTTGCTGGCAAAGAAAAGCGGCATGGTCAGCACTTGGCCGACTCCCATAAAGCGTTCGCGCGTCTTTACAATGCAGGCGATGATGAGCGAAAACGTCGAGAACAGAGTCGCGGCCATTACAACAGTGACCAGCACTTTGCGGAGCGCGAGGGGGCTCCAATTCAACTTCACCCCTAGAAGCAGGGAGAGACTGTAAACGATGACCGCCTGAGAAAGCGTGCGGATACCAGCGGAGAAGCCCTTTCCGAGCACGAGCGCCACGCGCGGAGTCGGGCTGGCGAGAAATTTCTGCACGATGCCCAGGTCGCGCTCCCAGATGACGTTGATCCCATAGAATATAGCTACAAAAAGGACGCTTTGCGCCAGGATGCCGGGGGCAATGAAGTCCAGATATGGAATGTTGCCCGTGTGCATCGCCCCAGTACGTGAGAACACTTGGCCAAAGATGAGCAACCAGAGCGCCGGTTGCAGGGCGCGAGTGATGAGCTCCCTGAAATCGTGCCGCAACTTGCGTAACTCAAACTCGGTGATGACGAAGGTCTTCTCGATAAAGCCGGATAAAGGGTGCATGAATGTGGTGGTCATAGATATGAACTAGCCGAGGCGCTGGGCTGTAGCGCGTTCGGCGGATACGTCGCGGAATGTGCCACCCGATTCCACGGTGCTGCCGGCATAGTGTACGAAGACCTCACTCAGCGTGTGGCCGCCTCCAGGTGAGGCCTCGAGTTCTTTACAGGTACCCAGCGCATCCACCTTGCCCTGGCGCATGATGGCTATGCGATCACAATGGCTCTCCGCTTCCTCCAGGTAATGCGTGGTGAAGAACAGAGTCGTGCCATAGTTGGCGCGCAAATCAACGAGATGTTTCCAAACCGCGTCGCGCGCAATCGGATCCAGCCCGACGGTTGGCTCATCGAGGAACAGAACTCGCGGACGATGAAGTGTGGATTGCGCAATCTCCAGCCGGCGCACCATCCCGCCAGAGTATTCGCCCACAAGACGACCGCCGTCGGCAGTCAGGCCCATGAACTCCAGAGCCTCGCGGATGCGCGGTTGCTGCTCGCGGTGTGGCAAGTCGTAAAGTTTGGCAAAGATCAGGAGGTTCTCGTAGCCGGTGAGGGAACCGTCGACGGAAACTGCCTGAGGTACATAACCGATGGATCGGCGAACGTCCACCGCCTGCCTGGTTACGGAGAAACCTGCCACCCACGCTTCTCCCGAGGATGGTGGCAAAAGTGTAGTGAGCATCTTGATCGTGGTGGTCTTGCCAGCTCCGTTGGATCCCAGCAATCCGAAAACCTCGCCGGCATAAACCGAAAGGGTCAGGGCATCGACCGCCGTGAATGTGCCGAACCGGCGAGTAAGGGTCTTGAGTTCGAGAACGATGTCGGTCATAAGAAAAGCGTTGAATTTAAACCAATCCACCTTTGGCTGGCCGCGAATGGTTGCATAGCCCAGGCCTGTCTGGCGAGGATTGCCCACCATTCCTAACGCGGCATGTAGCTCGAACACAACGACGGTTCACGTGGCGGTTCGCAGTAAGAAAAGGACTTGCTGCTCGCCAAATACAGGATTGCGGAGACCTTTGCACGTACATCAAATCGCATAAAGACTTGGCTTGCTGGCGTCTTCATCGCGCACTTTCTTGAGACCGGACTTCCGAAGAGCCAGGCCGTGAGGGAAGCAGAACGATTAGCGTATAAATTCCCAGAGTGGTACCAAACGGAATTTCAGAGACTGAGAAGAAAGCCGCAACGAGAGCCAACGTCCGGGCAAACCCTTGATTTGCCAAGAGCGCCAATCCGGCCAGGACTCCGAAAAGACCGCAAAGAACGGATAGGACCACGATACCTGCGTAAACAAAGTGAAAATCACGCATCAAGGCAAATGGATTGGGTACGCGATCCAGCAGGGCGCCAAACATGAACGTGGCGGTTTTGCTAAACAAAACGAGCCAGACTCCCATGAGAAGGCGAAGAATCCCATATACGAGCCAGCACGCACCCAGGATTCCCCGATGACCACTCAAAGATCTCTCTCCTAATTTATTCAATGGGATCTCCACATTCCGAGTGTCGGCCTCAGCCGGTTTTTCCCGCCGCTGGATTAGTAGTTCATTCCCAGAAATTCGTCTGTCCTCTTTGGGACACTCGCCAGGGCAAAGAGAGTCAATGTGTTGTTCTTTCTTCTCGCTTGGTGACGATTCCCTTCCCCGCACTGCAACATGTTTGCGTGTTTTTGGTGGCCGAAGGGATGCGGATGAATTCAGCTCATGTGTTCCTATTTGAGCAGTTTGCAGATCGGAATGGTTCTAACATGCTCAGTGTCTGGAAGAAGAGGAATTACTATGCCAAATGAATCACACCAAAGAGCTGCTGAATTTCACGATCTCGCCGCTCACGCGCACCGTGCCGCGGCCGCGCACCACGGGAAAGCAGATCACCAGAGCGGACACGAGCATTCCAAACAGGCACTGGAACATGCCAATAAAGCTCTCCAGTGGTCACAAGAAGCCCATCGGAAGTCCGCAAAATCCGCAGGGCAGTCTTGAGGACGAGTGGATCAAAGGAGGAATGAAGCGACTTATGAAACGCAAAAAGCGGCAATCATCCTCCCTCGGGGGTTTCAGTTCAGGCGCCAGTCTGGGAGGCACGGTTTCGCACTATCGGAACAAACAAAACATCTACGAGCAAGGCGCGCCCGCCTACACTCTCTTCTACATACAGGAAGGTGGAGTTCGTCTAACCACACGGTCGGAATATCAACCCTCGGCAGTTACCGCGATCCTGGGCGCGCATGATTTTTTTGGCGAGCTTTGCCTCGCTGGGTATCCTCTTCGAGATTCCACAGCGGTGGCCCTGACCGCCAGCTCCATACGTACCATCAACAAACAGAAGATGCTCCAAATGCTCCGCAAGAAGAATCAGACGTCAAATTCGCTGGTGGCTTATCTGCTTTCGAGCGTCAAGAACTACCAGGATCACGTAGCGCATCTTCTTACTTCCTCCGCGGAAGAACGCCTGGCGCGCGTCCTCCTGCGACTAGCCCACTTGAATGGCAAAGGCCCAGCGATTGTTGAGATTCCGATATTGAGCCATCAGGTTCTGGCGGAGATGGTGGGCACCACGCGCCCACGAATTAATCTGTTCATGAACCGATTCAGGAAGAAGGGATTCATCGACTATAATGGGGTATTAGAAGTGCGCCAATCGCTGAAGAAAGTCCTCCAAAACCACCACGAGCCATAGGTAATCTCTTGACCAGTAAGGACTTGCAGCAGGTCTGGGGCAGACCATGAACAGCGTGTCAATGTTTCACAGAGTGTTCAATATTGAACAGTCCGCCGAATTACGTTAAGTGCTATTATGTGGCATGCCGTCTTCCGCAGTTCAACGTGTATCTATACGGCCTCGTAACTCCCCCCAAAAAGCGGTACACAGAAGCCCTGCGTTCGATTTGAAAGAATTTCTTGACTCGGCTGGTCTGGGAAGAAAAATAGCCAAGTATCGAGGGAAAGATACCGTTTTTGCGCAAGGCGATCCAGCGGAGAATGTCCTGTACATTCAAGAAGGCGGGGTAAAACTTACCGTTGTCAATGAGACCGGCAAAGAAGCGATTGTGGCGATCTTTGGGCCGGGTGATTTTTTTGGAGAAGGATGCCTTGCCGGCCAGTCTGTTTGCATGGCGACGGCGACCACGATGGTACCGACGACCCTGCTCGTCATTGAAAAGAGCGAAATGATTCGCGCGCTCCACCGGGAAGCCGCGTTCTCCGACCGCTTTATCGCGTATATGCTTTCACGAAGCATCCGCGTCGAAGAGGACCTGATCGACCAACTCTTTAATTCCAGCGAAAAACGCCTGGCGCGTACTCTATTGCTTCTGGCGCGGTATGGCGCGCCGGGCCAGCCTCAAAAGGTTCTTCCGAAAGTATCGCAAGAGATGCTGGCCGGGATGATTGGCACAACCCGGTCACGGGTCAATTTCTTCATGAACAAGTTCAGGAAACTGGGCTTCATCCAGTACGACGGCGAGATCCACGTCCACGACTCCCTCCTGAGCGTTGTCTTGCACGAATAAATTAGCAATTAGCAGAAACGCTTTAGCGGGCAGCGGAAGGAAGTTTACTGTCCCGAGGCGGCTTGCATGGATGCCGACGCGGCAACTCTCCCACGTTTCATTGAATAAAGTGCCGAGTCTGCCTGGCTCAAAAGTTGCTCGATCGTATCGCCATCCTGTGGATAGACTGCAATACCGACGCTGGCGGAAATTTTTGGGCCTTTATCGTCGTTGGCAACGTTTTCGCAGATCCGTTGTGCCACTAGCTTGGCCGCCACTACGTTTGTCTCCGGTAAGACAACAGCAAACTCATCTCCGCCGAAACGCGCAGCCGTGTCGATGTCCCGGCAACAGGAAAACAAGACATCGGCCAGCCGGCAAAGCGCCTGGCTTCCTACGAGATGACCGAAGCGGTCGTTGATGAGCTTCAAGTGGTCCAGGTCAAAGAACAACATGGCAAACTCACGGTTGGTGCGCGTGCTACGCTTGATTTCGGAATCGAGCACATCCACAAGTTGGCGATAGTTGGCCAGACCAGTCAGCGAATCCCGGGCTGCCTGCCGACGGAGGTGATCCTCCAACTCTCTTTGCCTGGTCACATCCTCGACGATGATCTCGTAGGCTTCCAACTTGCCCTGCTCACTGATGACTTCTCGCCCGCTGAGGCGAACCTTCAAGGTCGTTTGGTCCTTCCTCTTCCATTCAATTTCCAGGGGATCGACAAGAGCATCCGCGCCCGTTTGACCGAGCAACTGAACTCGCCGGTCTGGGTCTTGAAGCGGATTGCATGCAATGTCCAGAGCCAGGAGTTCCTCTCTCGATCCATATCCGAGCATGCTGACCATCGCTTCGTTCGCTTCCAAAAATCTGCCATCGACACTGCAGCGGCAAATTCCATAGTTTAGATTCCCCGCAAGGGCCCTATAACGTGCCTCGGAGTGTCGCAGCTTCTTTTCGGCGCGGTCGCGTTGATCGCGCAAGGCTTTCTCCTTCAAGGCCCGATGAACAGCGATCGGTAGATGCCCGAAGTTATCCACCTCCACACAATCGGCAGCGCCATTCAGGATGAGCTGCGCGGCTGTTTCGCGTTTCAAGTTGTGGACCAACAAGATGAGTGGGATGTCTTTCTTCAACTGCCCCAGGAGTTCCAGCACTTGCGTTTCTTGCCAGCCGAAGCAGGGGTACTCGGCTAAAATCATGTCAAAGGACCGGGATTGCAGCCGTTCGACGAACTGGTCGGGGGTCGCAACTACTTCTGGGATGACTGTGAATCGCACCCTCTCCAGCTCACGTACGTAGCGCTGAATGTCTGGCGCGGAACAATGAACAAAGAGAATCCGAACGAGATTCTGTTTGCTCTCGGGTGGGTCAGAGGCAGCGGATCGTTCCGCTCGCTCGTGGTCGTGCTTGGCTGCCGAAGATATTCCCATGCTCGCAAAAAGCTAGGAGGGCAGTTTCCTTCCGCGCTAACCGCCCAGTCCTAGTCCGTGTCAACACACAGGGAGGTTACCGAGAAGGCAGAACTTTGTCTGTTCACTATTACACAGATGGTACCAGGCGAGTACTAAGCCCAGTCAGGCTTTCACGAGTGTTGCTTTCATCGTGCCGCGGGAGGCTCCTGATCATTGGGAATTCCGACCAGGTAGCGATAGAGCGCAACGGCCCGGTTGACTGAAGAAGACTCATTTCCGGTCTCAGTTATTGCGCAGTAGCCCTGCTGATGCTCTATGATGCGCTCCATCAAGTTGCCCGCACTGAAAGCCGGCGGGCGGATTGTTGGGAAGCATGGCGATGTCTCGCATTTTCGTCACAAGGCCGTCGTCCATCTAGATGTTATTGCCGGCCTTCGAGCTTTTTTCTCTCTGGAGTTCAAGAGTCCTATAGAAGATGCCAACGGCTCCCATCCATACTGCAGCCGCGCAATATCCGGCGATGACATCGCTAGGGTAATGCACTCCCAGATAAATACGCGAAAATCCAATCATTCCAATCAGGAACACAGCGGCAATCCAGACGCAGAATTTGGCACCCCGACCCCGCACACAGGAAGCGAGAATCGACGCGAGCATTCCATAGAAACAGAATGAACCCAGTGCGTGGCCGCTCGGGAAACTATACGAGGTTGGCGTGGCGCCGAAAAAAGCAACAGGCCGGGGGCGGTGAAACGCATATTTCAATGCGACATCGAGCACACCTACGCCAAGCATCGTGATCGCCAGCAATGCAGCCGTCCGGGCGCGATGAAAGTATAGAGACACGCAAATTGCCACCAAGCACAAGGCAGTTACCGCTGCGACTGACCCCAGAAATGAAAACACCTGCATCCACCGGGTAATACCTGGCGTGGCGAATTGGTGCACAGCCGTTCGCACATATGCATCGAATTGTTGTGTGTCTCCCTCAAGCATCTCTTCCGCAAGCCACCCGAAGAAGACAAGGGCTGTCGCGGCAACCAGGAGCGCCCCAAGGAGCAAGAATCCGTCTCTGATTTTCTTTGGCTCGTCCAAGTCGCTGAATTTGGGAAGATCCGGAATCATAACTTTGCTAAGCCGGTTGATCGATCCAACCTGGATTCCCCTGCGAAACGCGCTTCTTGGAGTATGACACGCTAGTTAACTAGGCAGTAGGCAACCATCGCTCAGTGCCTCACGCGCACCCTCAGATGCCCGGTGGCTTCGATCGAGGATCGGCTTTCACGCGCACAACTGGCAAGAAGCATATTAGGGCTTTGAATTCTATTTCGGATCGACCGCACTAATTTGTGTCGGAACTTCGGTTTCAACCGGATAAACAATGATCTCGACGACGCCCCAACTGGAATCAGGGTTCGAGCTCTTCCCTTTTCCCAACCCCAGGGTTTTGAGTTGCGCGTCATCAAACGAGAAATTGCCGACGAGGTAGTCTCGCACGACCATGGCGCGAGCTTGCGTAAGTATCAAGTCCTTTTGCGCATCGCCCGTAGTGCCGGCTGAAACGGCGACAACGGCGACCCCAAATTCCGTGTCGGCCAGAAACTGGCCAGCAGCCCGCAATGACTTCTGGTTCTTCGGTTTTGCCGTGTCCACTTTGTCGAACAACTGCTTCGCGTCGAAGGTGAAGGTTTTCAGGGGCGCTGTCTGAGGAAGCTGCGGAATTTCGTTTTTCGCCAGATCGGAAGAGTCTTCATAACCGCGGTTCTTAAAGAACCCGCGCAGCAGGAAATTCTGCTTCATTGCCTGCATATTCTCCTGGAAGGCCGCGACTCCAACTTCGGCATGGTTGACGGTGTCACGCAATCCGGCGGTGGTCTGGTCCAGTTGGGTGTAAATCTTCTTATCGTTCACCAGAGCCCCAATGGTTCCCTGCCCCTGGTTGATCTTGCCGCTAATGGAACTCAGGTTCGCCGTAACCACGCTGACGTTGTTCAGAGCTTGCTGGCTGGTGTCGAGAATGCCATCGGCCTTCTTCAGGAGGTCGGCCATGACAATAGGAGGTTCGCTGACGATAGTGTCGTCCTCCTTCACGTTCGGGGCCTGCGCTGAGCCAAAGGAGATGGAGACATATTCGTTGCCGAGAAGGCCCTCGGTCTCGATGGCAGCTACGGAGTCTTTCTTGACGATGTTGTGGGTCGATCGCTGGAGATCCATCAGCACGGTGATCTTCCCGTCCGGTTTGATCGGCAATTCGATGCTGCGCACGCTGCCGCTGTGCACGCCACCTACACGCACGTCAGCGCCAGGATCGAGGCCAACTACCGTAGCAAACTGCGCCTTCAATCGATAGGTGGGAATGAAAAGATATTGGTTGTTGCCGATAAAGAAGATTCCCGCCGCCAGAATCGCCAGCGTTACGATGATAAATGCGCCGAGTCTCGCCGCTCTTGACATAAGTACTCCCTAGGAATGCCGCTGCAAAAATTCCATGACAAACGCGTTATCGCTTTTTTCCAAGTCCTTGAAACTACCTTCAATCTGCACTTTCCCTTCGTGCAGCAGCGCCAGCCGATCCGCGATGGTTTTGGCGCTAAGCAAGTCATGCGTAACCACGATCGATGCCATGTGGTGTTCCTCTTGCAACTTAAGAATCAACTCATCGATCTCACTTGAGGTGATGGGATCGAGTCCTGCGGTGGGTTCGTCGAGCAACAGGATCCCGGGATTAAGCGCCAGCGCGCGCGCCAGGCCGACGCGCTTCTGCATACCGCCGGAAAGGTCGCCGGGCATTTTTTTGAGATCGCCTTCCATGCCTACCTCGGCGAGCAGTTCTTTGACGCGATCCCGCTGCTCCGGCTCGGACATGTTTGTGTGGCGCGTCAAGGGAAAGGCCACGTTTTGCTCGACCGTCAGGGAGTCGTACAGAGCCGCTTGCTGGAATAAGAACCCCATCTTTTTCCTGATCTCATTCATGGCGTCGAGGGGGAGAAGAGTGATCTCCTGCCCATGAATGCGAATAGAGCCAGAGTCAGGCTTTTGCAGGCCGATGATCAGCTTGAGCAGCACGCTCTTGCCGGTACCGCTGCGTCCGAGCACGGCCAAGGTTTCGCCATTTTCCACGGTTAGGTTGATGCCGTTCAGGACAATCTGACTACCGAACGACTTATGCAAGCCGCGCAGAATGACGGCGGGTTCATCACGCTTCCCTCCGGAGATCTCTTTCACCAGGATGTTGGCGCTCTCCTCCACGGCGGGCAAAATTTCTTGTTCGGAGCGCATCATGGAAAGAACACCAGTATAAACTTCACCAGGATGACATCAGCCAGAATGACAAAGAGTGAAGATAAAACGACCGCACTCGTTGCTGAAAAGCCCACGCCCGCAGTGCCGCCCCGAGAGCGCATTCCCTGGAAACACCCAATCACCCCGATGATCAGACCAAAGACGGCTGTCCTGAGAGTTGGCGCCAAAAAGTCACTGAAGCTACTGCCATCAAATCCCTGATGGATGAATCGGAGAAAGGAAACCGGTTCGACGAGAGTGTCCGCGATCCAGCCGAATAGCACGCCGCAGAAATCGCCGGCAAGAGTCAGCAGCGGGAGCATCAGGATGCAAGCCACAATGCGAGTGAAGGCCAAAAACTTGTAGGGATTTACGCCGGAGGCCTCGATGGCATCGATCTGCTCGGTTACCTTCATGGACCCCAATTCAGCACCGATCCCGGCACCCACGCGGCCGCTCACGACCAGGCCGGTCACGATGGGGCCAGTTTCGTGGATGATCGAGTACACAAGGGCGGCGGGCAGCATGGACTTGGCGCCGAATCGAACCAAACTGCTCCGGCTTTCCAGGGAAAGGACAGCACCGATAGCGGCGCCCGCCAACGCGACCAAGGGCAACGATTTAGAACCGATTTCGTCGAGCTGTCGGACGAGTTCGCGACCCTCAAAAGGCCTTCGCACCGCCACGCGCATCACCTGCCACGCAAAAAGGCCCAGATCCCCAAACCATTCAAGGAATTTGTTGAGCATGCCCCAAGCGAAACTCAGAATCGATGGAGTGGATGACGCAACCTGGCCTGCATCCAGGCTGTTCCATTCGCGCGGGGTTTTGACGTTAGGGTTCATCATTCCAGCCTAGCGAGTCGAAGCGCTGGTAGATTCCGTCGCTGAATTTGCCTGACGATGCATGTGGCTAAAGAGCGTGTGCGGCCCTCCGTAGATGAATTCAAGGGCAAGGTTTTCTCCCATGAACGCGAGGAGATTGTAGTTCCCCATTCGAAGGGCGTCTTTGGCACCGTACCGCTCTGGATACCACCCATAGACGGCCGTCATGGTGCCCGCATAAGGCGCAACGAGTGCGGGGAAAGATAAGCGGCGATGACCATCCTCGCCATGCCGTGACGTCACTGTCGAAATCATGGCATGCCGCAACCTGGGAAAGACCCCCTTGCACTCGCAGCGGTAATACACTGTGTCTTCCCGAAAGGCCTTTGCCAAACCGTACCGCGTGGTTGTCGTAACCGCCGCAATGGCCAGATTGGAGCCAAATCGTTGGCTGTAGGCTTTAGCCCCTTGTCCCCACTCTGGTGGGGTATTTTCCGATTGATTGACGGCCGCTATCAATGCAGCGCCTGCGATTGGGTACGGACCGAAAGCATCGAATATGTAGGTCTGGAGCTTCATTTTCTCTGTCGGACGCTTGTACACAATTTCCGGCGGCGTGTAATTGATTGTGGGTGAGGGTGAGTCAACCATGATGGATGAGGATGAACTTGAACCCACGATTGATTGCGCTCTTTGCACGGGCGCAAGAAACCCCAAGCCTGTGACTGCGAACAGCAAAAGAATAAGCCGATGCGTCTTCATGTGAACTACTCTCCTTGCCCGGAACTTTCACATTGCGATCGAGGATGGCTGAAGCAAAAGGCCTGGAAGGAACCAAGATCCTTAGAGGCATTCATACCACCTTGAGAATTCAGTTGTCTGTCCCGAAAGGGACAAAGATTGCGGGGTTAGCGGTGGATACGATCTAAGAAGCAGTAACACTTTTCGCGTAACGAAACTCTAGCGCCCATCACTTGTAGTTCCCTCAGACCCGTGCCACGATACTTTCAGCAGGACTTGAGGGCAGCAAGTGGTGTCATGACGATGCAGACTGATCATCCGGACATTTTGGTGTCCCCAGAAATGCCGGCTCCCGTCCACCGCCCCTCGCGCAAACGGCAGGCCGTTGCTTTTCTGATCGCTGCTATTTCGGATTTTCTATCCTTCTGGTTCGTGCTTGCCCCACCCATGCAATGGGTGATTGATCTCGCAACGGCTCTGCTTTTGTTTCTAATCCTCGGCCGTCGATGGGCGATTTTGCCAGGCTTGATTGCGGAAGCCATCCCCGGAATGGGTATCTTCCCCGTGTGGGTACTGGTTGTCGTGTCCATCATCGTTTACGACGACATCAAAATCCGCAAGCACTAGACCCAAAATAGGGACCGTCATTCCCAGGCGCAGTTCGTTGTCTATAGATGTGCCAACTTTCCAAGAACGATGAATCCAGAAAAGTAGTAGGTAGCGGCTGACAACAATGAGCTGCGTGGATGGCGAGAGGCTAGTCCACTCCTTCTGAGCAGACTAGCCTTGAAATGCAGTTGGCTTGGATGACTGAACCCTACCCTGAAGGTCTCGGCAAAACTGTACAAATATGAACAGCGCGCACCATTGAGTGTCCTTAAGATGCAGATGTGGACGGCGAGAAAGAGCGCTACTGGCCGGGTTTCTGGGCGAGCCGGACAGTATCAGTCATCTTGCCGTCCTACTCTGATGCAGGCTGGAAGACGGACTTCCATGAGGCGCGTGTTGGAGAACGGACTCGGCGAAGGAGCACAAAGTTTTGAATGTGAAAGTCATGAGCCCATAACTCGTTCCGGGAAGTTTGGAGGTTTGAATGCGCTATTGGGTGGAGCAACGCCGGCTCATTTCGAATGTGCAAATCAAGATTGCCCTCTTGATATTGGGTGTAATTGCGGCTGGAGCGGTGGCGATCTTCTACAACTATGCTGTCGCGCGGTGAGGAGAGCAGTACGCATCCCTGACGGTCTCTACGCTGCAATGCCAGAAGTCCAAATTGGAAATACGGGGGTAAGTGTCGAACCCTGGCTAGTGCTCAGCTATGTTCTGAGTCCAAAGAATGGAGAAAAAGTATGTTTCATTTGATCTGGTATGTTCTCATTGGGCTGGTCTCGGGCCTCATCGCAAAATCGGTGATGCACGTACATATAACGCTTTTCTGGACGGTCGTGCTCGGCATCGTCGGATCGATCATCGGCGGCGGCGTTGCCCACATGTTTTCGCGCCCGACAAATGAACGATATCATCCCGCCGGCCTCATTTTATCGACACTCGGAGCGATTCTGGTTCTCTTCGTTTGCTATAAATTGAATATTCATTTTCCCGCGTTTTAACCTGGCATGAGCGACCGTAGATAGAGTAAGTCCAGGTGAGCACGGTAATCGGAAAAGTAGAGGCTTGTAGCCAAGTTTGCAGTTTGGGAACTTAAGGAAACCTCCAATGTGTGCGTATTGGGATAGCGCGAGTGATCCTCAACCAAGTAAGGTTATTCCGTTAGCGACAAGGTGATCCCGGCAGGCCACGTTCGGTGTCTCTCTACGGCGTCAATCTGAGTTTTCCCTTTGGCCCGGACTCGTGGCCAAGACCTCCGACGCATGTCTGGCGGCGGACGTCGCGGTTTGTTGGCGCCGTTCTGAATTGAGGCGAACTATTTCTGTCTCGATATCATCTAGGAAGCACAATGAAGAAAAAAACAAGCAAGGAACAAGACAAAGCGACGCTTGCCAGTGTCCAAAAAGAATTCGCCAAGCCGCGCATGGCCAGGTCTGCAGGGAAAGAGGAAGTGAATCTACGTACGGCGCGAAATTCTGAACACCCAAGTTCCACCATGTCCGGAATCGTCGACAAAATCGTCCGTTCTCTCGCTTAAAAACGAAAAGGGAAAGACTCCGGGAATCGCTTGCACTATATGGATTATCTGGCTTTGCGAAATGAACTCTGGTTCATTCGGCGAGACAGGATTTCAGCAGCCAAGCATAAAATGTCTGATTGTTATGCCCGCTTTATGCGGTTACTTCCCCCCCAGAAGTAGTAGGTCACCGCGGCAGTGGCGACCAGAACCAAGATGATTCCTACTACCATTGGGTGTCCGTGTTCCTTGAAGAACGCGATTATTTGCCGCCCATAGCGCGCGGCCAGGTAAGCCAGAATCGTGTATCTGGAGACTCGGCCAAACGTGAGCGCAATTAGGAATTTTCTTGCGGGATATTGCATAGCGCCCGCTGCAAACAGAAATGGGATCATAGGCACGGGCGGGGGCAGCAAAGCAGGGATGGCAATAGCGCCGAAGCCCCACCGCTCGAAGATTTTGCAGAATTTGTCCACTTTCCGGCGCGGGAACCTGCGTTCGAGTGCTTCTTTCCCACCTTTGCGGGCGAGCCGATAGGAGAGAAACCCTCCAATCACCGAGCCAGCCGTGGCCATCAAGGCGTAGTAAAGCCACAATTGCCCTTGGCGCGCGGACAGGACAATCGTTGCCACATCCATAATGCCCGGAAGCGGAATAGGGGAGTTGTCGAGCAGCCCGAGGGGAATCAAACCCAGGCCGCCGAGGTGAAATAGCCAGTGCCGCGCACTGCGTAGTGCAGTGGGAAGAGCCGCCGCGATCAGGTTACCCGTTGTCAATGGCGCAAACTCGTGCACAGAAGAACCTTCAGCAAGGCCTCATGAAAGCATGTTTCGAGCTTACTCAACAACGCCCGATTAATGCCTGAACCAACCTGAGCAAACTGTCAAAAAGTGTACAGCGGGCAGATTGAACAATCTTTAGTATTCGGTGTCGTAGGCGAGAAAACCCGATATTCTCCAAGAGTCTGGTTGGGACTGATGGACCGTATCGACTTTCTCGCCATTTTTTCTGTCCGGCCCTGGTTAATGCTCGCCGGAAACATCGGCTCAAGCAAGAACCTCTCCGGTTGGGCGACGATTCACAATATTCTGGTGCGGGCCAGTTACTTCTTCGGATATCCCACAGACTGCGCCAGGACGATCTTTTGCGCGGTCCTCAGCTTCAACGCCTTACCAAGCGCCTCCCGGTCCACCGACGCCCTCACCACCGTCGCCAGCCCTTCCGATGCGCAATACAGGTATACGTTCTGCGCAATAAAGCCCGTGTCAGCGCCGGTGAAGAGTTCCTTCCCATCCGCTTCTCCGCCCACCTTCGTCAGGTCCGCTACGTACACAAGGTTCACTGGGACTGTCGCCACGAACGACTGTGTCCCCGCTAAACTTCGCAAATCTCCCTTCGCCACAGGCTCTAGCCGGTTCTTCGCCGCGTCATACACATAGGCCCCTTCCGCCGTCACCACATAAATTTCAATCTCCTGCCAGTTCATTGCCGAAGGCGCCGTCCTTCTCCCGTCCGGCCGGTTCACACCAAATCCCGCCCACAACAAATTCGCCAGGACTTGCGCTGATAATTTCTCCCCGCTGAATTCCCGCGTGCTCTTCCTCTCCTTTAGAGCTTGCATCAGCGGCGGTCCGCCATCCGTCTGCGGTGCTGGCAGAATCACCGGTTTCAGCTCCTGCGCCCCCACCATCGGTGCCAGTACCACCGCCAAAAACCACACCAATTGTCGCATCTTCACGGTCTCACTCCCTTCTTCGCACCATAATTCCCTTTATTCGGCATTACTTTTGAAGAGTAGGAATTAATCAATTGTCTTCTGCATATCAGACTTGATGTACGGACAATTCTGGCCGTCACGAAGAGCCATCCTCGTCAAATACGAGAAACTGTCCAATTGTACACAGCCAGGTGCTGCGCGCGAGCCTATCCTATTGAGTAGTTGCAACCTGTTTGGCAGGATTTGACGGAATTCTGACTTTACAATCGGGCGGCCTTCAACCGGGCCGCCCTTTCCAATTCACAAGCCCCTTGAACCCTGGCGATGTGATTCCAAACCAGAAGTGGCAGTGCTATCCCACAGGATCTTTCTCACGCGTCGCCTTTACTCCCTTCAGAATCCCCAGGCCGGCGAGCACGATCGCGCCCACGACGATCCAATGAGCGGGAATATGCAACAAGTGCGCACCATAGATCAGGCCGCCAATCAGGATTGCAAATCCAATTGCATATAGACCGAACGACATAGGGACTCCTTTTGGAGCTTCCCGACAAGGCTTTTCAATGGAAGCCGGCGGGTAGAGCAGCTTTCCATCGTTCGCACTCCAAAAGCAGAACCGGAGCAGGATGTAGTGTCACTCTGCTCGGAGATTGACCGCCATTCATCTGATCAAACCTGATGGAGCTTAACTTTGGCCGATGCGCGTGTCTGTCCAGTTAGGGACAGTGTACCCGAATTCCTCCGAACGGTCCCTACCGCCATTGAGCCTCGACTTCCCAACTTCAGAAATCCACATGCATGGGTTGAAACTGTCTCGATGTGAACAGATATCCTGTATCACCTTCCCTACCATGGCCGCAGGGATAAGTTGGGAGATTGTTTCGCAGAAGAGGCAATACGATGAAAACAGGCACGCAAAATGAAGTCGCCGGAAAGCTCCACGAACTGAAAGGCATAGTGAAGGAAAAGATAGCCCGCCTGACGAACAACCCTGACTTAGAAGAGGAAGGAACGGGTGAAAAAATCGCCGGGAAGGTTCAAAAGAAGATCGGCCAGATAGAAAAAGTCATCGAAAAACCGTGAACCGGTAGGCTCCGCGCGAGCAAACCGCGACGTCATCCCAGATTTAGGCCAAGGAATCCGTCATTAAGTGGAGGAAGATCATGAATCTATCAGCATTAAGCTCGACACAAATAGAGGTAATCATCGCAGTTGTTGTGGTGTTGGCCGCAGGCATCGCAATTGCGCTTTTCGTACAGAAACGCCGAACGCAAAAACTGCGCACGCAGTTTGGCGGCGCTGAATATGCGCGCGCCGTGAAGGAAGGTGGTAGCCAGAGGAAAGCCGAAGCTCTGCTAGACAAACGAGCAGACCACGTGGAGGCTTTGCAGATCCGGACGCTCTCCGCCGCCGATCGCGCGAGATTCGTCGAGTCCTGGGCGCGAGTTCAAGCTCGGTTCGTTGACGGCCCCGGTGGCGCTGTAACGGACGCGGACCAATTGCTCGGCGAGGTGATGTCCAAACGTGGCTATCCTGTTAGCGACTTCGAGCAGCGTGCCGCGGATCTCTCTGTGGATCATCCACTGGTTCTGGAGAATTACCGCGCAGCCCATCAAACTGCGATTCGTCAATCACAGGGGCAGTCCAACACTGAAGACTTACGCCAGGCGATGATTCATTACAGGTCGCTATTTGAGGAGCTGGTCGGCGAGCCGGAGGCGGCGCGGGCAAAAGCCGCTTCTTAGCTACCAGCCATAGCGCGGAAAGCAGTTTGGACGGGAAAGAACACAAGAAGAAGCGATGAGAGCTCACCTGCGACTTGGGGGTGAATCGCCTTTGCGGAGTTGATCCATGCGAAAGTGGCCATTCAGCCTATGGTTGATGTTGGCGGCGTTCCTGGCATTGCCAATATTGCCGCTGTCGCAAGCCGCGCAGCAAAGCCTGACACTGATCGTAAACGGCCGGCCCGGTGATGCGAGCGTTGTTCAGATGAACGGCCGGTCCTACGTGGAAATCGAAGCGCTGGCACGCGTTGCGAGCGGTTCCCTGAGCTTCAAGGGGAATCAGATCATTCTGACGTTGCCCGGCTCCGTGGCAAGTGCAGCGCCTGGTTCTTCTTCGCCAGCGACGCCCGCAAATCAAGGATTCTCGAAAGAGTTCCTGAGGGCAGGAATCGAGGAAATGGCGGCGATCCGGGAATGGCGAAGCGCCCTTACGCTGGCTGTGCAACATGGCTACCCCATCACAGATGAATGGTTGTCCGTCTATCGCGTGCAAGCCGCTAAGAGTCTCACGCTGGCATCCGTGGCGGTTTCATCGGATTCGGATCGTGACGCTTTGGGATTACTTACCAACGAGTTCGAGAATATGCATAAACTGAGCGACACAGTTCTGGAATCACACAAGTCCATGGAGTACGTTTCTCCCACAACGCTGACTGACGATCCGTTGGACCAAAGAATCATGAATTGCGCACACTCTTTGGCATCGATGGCCGCAGGTCGCCAATTTATGGATGATGGGTCGTGTCATTGAATGCGTTCGAGCAGCACCGATCACGAAGGCCGGAGTACGGCCGTCCCCATCTGTGGTTGAGACTCGACGAAGTAAAGGTCTGTTCCGAACTGAACATTCTGCACAATGCTTTGGCGATATCGTCATATTGACAATGAGAATCCATCCCCAGGCCGCGTGTTCGATCCTGCTGGTCCTGACAAGTATCGGTATTGGGCAGCCGCTTATGGCCCAACAACCCACCACGTCTGCTGTTGAACTTCCTACCGTACTGAGTGGGGAAGAAATCGTAGGCAGAATGGTTCGGAGAAACCTGGAACGAGCCAAGGCATTGACTGCCTTTCAAGGCACCAGGGTATATCGCTTGGTTTACCAGGGTTTCCCGGGTCCCAGAAGCGCGGAAATGATTGTGGATGTGAAATACGAACTTCCGGCGACTTTGGAATTTACCATCCGATCCGCTACCGGTTCCAAGCTGCTTATTGAGGCGGTGCTAAAGAAATTGCTGCAGAAAGAAAAAGAAGCGCTCAAACCGGAAAACCAGAGCAGCGTGGCCCTCAACAATGAGAACTACAGCTTTGAACTTGCCGGGCCAGAGAATGGCCCGGATGGTTCGACCTATATTCTCACCGTTGAACCCCGCACCAAGAATAAACTGCTTTACCGCGGCCGAATCTGGGTAGATGCAGATGACTTCGCTGTGGCACGTATTGAAGCAGCGCCTGCTATAAACCCTTCGTTTTGGATCAAGGGCGCTAAACTCGAGCAGGTTTACCTCAAGGTCGCTGATTTCTGGCTTCCCGCTTCGAATCGCAGCATCAGCAACACTCGCCTTGGAGGAAGCGCATTGCTCACAATTGAATACAGGGATTACAGGGTTACTGCCATTCCCAGATTGGAAGATCCCACTGGCACGCTCACGGGGCACCTTTAGAATTATTTGAACTGGATGGCTGCGCGGAAAGTGGTTTCTTATTCACGGAGTAAAAGATAGCTGCGAAAGGGTTCCCAATACGCTGCTTAACGATCTGAAACCGGGCAGGGCCTGAAAGCGTTTGGATTGTTCTTGATTCGTTTTAATGCAGAGTCCGTCATGAATGATGCGCTGGAATTTGGACCTCCAATTAAGGGACTCTCTCACAAGCCACACTTGCAGCAGGTCGTATGGTGATCGTGCGAACTAAGGAATGTCTGTCCTGGTTCCGAGGCGCGCTGATTTTTCCGGCGCTCCTCCTGGTCTTGTCCGCGGTGTGTCCAGCCCAAGAGGCAGAGCGCTCCCAGCTCTCTCCCCCTTCTCTGCAGCCCGCGCGCAACACAAGTGTTGTGGCACGGTTGGGACCGCAGCCCCCATGCGGGATAGAAACCACTCCGGTCTATCCTGTCCTGGATGACCCAGCCATTGTGAAGTCATGGAGCAAGTCTGATCTCGGCGGCGATTGGGGACCACCGGCGTGCACCGGTTGGACTGCGGCGGGCTTTTCGACGTTGGTAACGACAGTCGCGCGATTCCGCGATCCCTCCGGCACAGAGGGCTTACTTCGACACATCGGGGCAATTTCAGAACTGGCGGGCATGCGGTACTGGTCGACCACTCACAAGAAGTGGCAAACATTGATTGTGGACGCATACGCACTGACCGGATTGCAGCATGGTCAACGTCGCGAAGACTTTATGGTCGATGAGATGAAGGAAGGCAAGGTCCTCTACTTCGAGCAGGTCGATAACGTTTCCGGGAAGGCCGTCTACCGAATGCACATTGCTGAGGTTTCGGCGGACCGGCTCGTTTTCGATGTCGAGAACGTCAGCACGATGCGCTATTTTTTCCTGCCGATTTTTCAGCCTGGGGAGATGCAGTCAATCTACTTTCTGGATCGCGAATCGAATGACGTCTGGCGCTATTACAGCATCGTGCGCACAGGTAAGAACGCCAACAAACTTATCGCAGGAAATGAGTCTTCCGCGGTCAACCGGGCCGTTGCGTTCTATCGTTATCTGGTCGGAATTCCCGCCGACCAAGAGCCGCCAGCAGCACGATGAAAGCAAAGGATGTGGAAGCCTCGCAGCTTCGGTCGCAGCAATGCGGATTTTAGGTGGTTCTATCTGTCGCGAGTTGAAGCGAACTGACTCTGTGACTTATGGGGTCAAATCCAGTCCATAAGACGGGTTGCTGAAGGTTCCGCCAATCTTGATGGGCACGATCTCTCCAGCATTTTTCTGCTTTAAGAATGGCTCGACAAATTTAAGCAGGAACGATTTCATCCCCTTCGATCCCTTAGAAAGCTTGTTGTCGACTTGCAAGCTTCCGTGAAAGTTTATCTGCTCTGTCAACAGGCCGTAGGTACCATGGACATGAGCAAGCGCCCCCGGAACGCTGAACGAGAGATCCGAGAACGTCGCGATGGCGTTCTTAAGCTCGACATGTCCTTTCAGATTTTCAATGACGCTCGTTGGATCGACGGTTTCCTTTTCGCCCTGAGCCAGCTGACTGAGGCTGTCAACATTCTCCTGCGTGGTCGAGCTGGTGAAACTCATCGCGTCGATTCCAAAGTCTCCTAGCAGGTCAATCCTTTCAATGAAGCCACGCTTCCCAGGGGGAACCAGGACTTGCGCCTTAAAGTTCATGGCGCCGGTCAAAGCAGGACGATCCGCCTTGGAAAAGAGGCGCAACCAATCCTGGATCCGGCCCTGTAGTTCCGTTGAACTCAGCGAAACAGTCTTGCCTTCCGAACCCGCCTTGTTTGCCACTTCACCTTGCGATACGACTGTCGTCCATTCAAATTGTGCGTGCACTGACTGCAGAGAAACATCTCCATCCATCCCGTTCACAATCGCATGGAATTGCGTTTTCAGGTGCACCGCATGATCGCTTCTCTTCACCTGGAAATCGGGCGCGTCGGTACTGCCTTCGACCTGGATGTGTTCGAGCACACCGTTGAATTTGCCGGTTGAAGATAGTGTTCCCCCGATCCCGGGAAATACACCCAGATCCGCGTGTTGAAACACGTAAGAGCCGGAGAGAAAAGTGCTGCTGACGTCCTGCGGCCGCAATGGGCCGAATTGCCCGTCCGCGCGAATTTCTCCGGGGAGCTTCGCGTTCAGCAGCGCGGCGTGGAACGACATTGGTCGATCGTCAGCCACAGAGTTCAGTGTCAATTTGTGGATTTCGAACTTGAGGGGTACGGTTCCTGGTTCGTCGGAAGCAACCTCAACCACCGCACCGTCCGCGGTGATCTCGTCGATAATCAGTGCGAACTGCTCAAGGTCGCTGGCAGGTCGTGCTTCGTTGCCATTGCGTTCACTCCGGGGTGAGGCGAATATGTGCAGGCCTTCTACCGTGACGCGTCGAATGCGCTTCGGAGTGCTGAAAAACTCCCAGTAAGCGCCCTGGATAGTGAGTTTTTCAATGGTGGCGATC
This sequence comes from Candidatus Acidiferrales bacterium, assembly GCA_963780315.1. Lineage (GTDB taxonomy): Bacteria > Acidobacteriota > Terriglobia > Acidiferrales > UBA7541 > Acidiferrum. Next base: position 197,721 of record CAWABP010000002.1, read on the forward strand.
GCTGGAGCGTTTGGGTCGTTGTTGCGCCGGAAAGTCAATCCTTCGGCGACGCACCCTGGCTTGAAATACGTTTCATGAAACGTTTTCAATGCGACTGTGCTGGAGAACTTTTCCTGTAGCGTCTTGACGATGGTGTTCCGTGTGAAAGGCCAGCGGCTCGCCAGCAGCACCGCCGCGCAGCCGATCACAACAAGAGCCAATAATCCGCCAATTGTGATGAAGCGGAACCGCATCCTGGATTCTCCTCGGCAATCCATCGAACGAATAGACATCATTCAATCGGAAACTTTCTATGACCCAAGCGAATCAGCAGAGGTTCCCCATCATGAAGTTCGGTGTAATTAACGGGGCTAATGGGTCGAGACTGAATAATCTGTACATAAAAGAACACTCTACTTAGAGCATCCACCGACTCGACGGGCGACGAGGGCGAAGCTGGAAGATGTCTCTGTACGGAAGAAGCCCGGACTCGTATCCCCGCGGCAGAGACGGCTTAATTCCTGTGTATTTGCAAGACCGGACAAGTGCCGTCAGCACGATGCTAAATGCCGTATCCAGGTAAGAACGCGCCGGAAAGGTCTGCTCTCCGGCGCGCCCGTGTTTCGTTATTAATTACTGGTCCGCTTCGACCTTTTTCAGTGCCGGTTTCGACACCTGCCAGATAATCTGGGAGTCGTCGGCATTGTGCGGGTAGAACTGCACCGACTTCTTCCCCGAAGGCAGAAGCACGATATCCACGCGGCGGTTATAGGCCAGCCAATCGCCCTCGACATTCTTGAATCGCGCCTTGGATGGTTGGTTCGGGTTCGTGCCCTCGAGTTCCTTGACGGCCTTCTTATCAAGAAGGCGTTCTTTCCCGTACGCTGCGGTCTGAACATTGCTAGAGGGGATCCCCTGCTCGACGAGATACTGCTTGATGCGTTCGACACGTCGGACGCTCAAATCCTGGTTAAAGGGCGCCGAGCCTCTTGAATCCGCATGAGCTTCCAACGATAGCTTTGCGTCGGGATCGTACTCGAGATACTTCTTGAACCCAGCGACCAGCGTCGCAAGGTCCAATTGCTGGCTCTTGACCAATCCGACCTGCGGATGCTTCTCGTCTGGATAGTCTGTGGGATAAAAGATGCTGTGCAACACGACTTCCGGAATCGGTTCGATCGATCCGGTAATGTGAATCGCCGTTGTTTGCGTAGCCGAACCGCCACAGACGTTCGTTGCGTTCAGCGTGTACGTCGTTGATTCGTCCACCGGGCCAATATCAGTCTTCTTCGGTTCCCCCTTGACGGTCTGATTGCCACTAGGATCGACTTTCCCAACGGGGTCGAGGTTAACCGAATCAGCGTTCGTTGTGGACCAGCTCAACGTCGAAGAATCATGCGTAATTACCTTATCGCCGATCTTCCTGTAATGGAGCTCAGAGGGATTGGCAGAGAGCGTCGCGTCCACCTTCGTGTTGACGTTGACGGTACCGTTTCCCTTAACGATTCCGCCCGGACCCGCCGCGTTGAAGTCGTACGTCGTGGTTGCGTGCGGTGTCACAGACTGGCTGCCACTTGCCGGTACGGTGCCAATCCCGCTAATAGTTGCGTCGACCGTTTCGGAGGTCTGCCAGGTGAGAGTCGATGATTGGTTGCAGTTGATGCTGGAGGGTGCAAGGTTGAAATTGCCGGTCACACCCGCGACAGCAATCCTGTCGCTGATCCATCCGCCTTTGTAACGCGGCTCACTCGTCAACTTTGCCAGGCTCTTCTTGTCCTTGGTTGTCTGGGCGCCGCTTTTGGTCAAATCGATGGAGACTTTTTGGTTCGCAACGACGGTGACATCGCCCGTCCAGACGTCACTCCCATTCTTGGTCACATCCACATGGTAGCTTCCGGGAGGGACAAGCAAGTTTCTGTGCCACCACCAATCGTGGTTGGTAGCGCCCACGTGGCCAACAAAATAGGATGGAGTCTTGCCGTTCAACAAGACCGCCGCGTGGGTGTCTCCTCCCTTGAACTCGATCTGGCCGTAGGGACCATTCACAGCCGCCCCAGCGGCATCGAGCGTAACTTTGAGGTCAGTCGTTTTGCCCGAATCGATGTTGACGTCTTGCGTCGAAAGTTTGTAACCGTAATTCAAGACAACGACTACGTGTTTCCCTGCGCTGAGAGAAATTGTTTCACTGCCGTCACGAATGGCCTTTCCGTCCACAAAGACATACGCGTGTTTCGGAATCACCTTGATTTTCAACTTTCCATCTTGCGCAAAGCCGGCGGTGGCACAGAACATCATGGCCACCACAGCAATTAATAGGTATCCAAGTCGTCGCATCTCCGTCTCTCCTAAGCCAGAAATTCCGTTTTGGAATTCCGGACGATAAATTCAACTGGTGGTTTTCGGTCCTCTTACTATAATGCAACCCTAGCCTTTGCTATGACCTATATCTGTCCTCTTTTGCACAGCCTTCCGAAGATCGCCTGGGTGGATGGGCGCAATTCCACATTAATCGGGCAGCGGATACCAAGTTCTCTGCCGGTGGGCAACCGTTACCAACAAGAGTGGGCAAAGAGCAGAAGAGTCTTGTGCAATACCGTACAGTTTTGAAGTTTGGATATTTCTATACTCACGCAAGCAGGCCGATTTGATTTCGGCCCTTGAAAGTCGAAAGTTTCATCTAGGACTGCTGAGTAACATTTCAGATTGCAGACTCAAGAGATCGAGGTTAGTTGACCTGGTTGACCTCTCAGTGATGAAAGATCATCAGGCAGAAAGAATCACAATGCGCTCCATCTTATCCGTTCGTACGCTCCTGTTCGCGTTCATCATGCTGTGCATGTCGGCCGCATCGTTTGCGCAAATTGGCGTGGCCATTACGTTCGGCCCGCCAGCGTTACCTGTCTATGATCAGCCACTTTGTCCGGGGGATGGTTACATCTGGACACCCGGCTACTGGGCCTATGATGACGGTTCCGACGATTACTACTGGGTGCCGGGCACATGGGTGCAGGCGCCGGAAGAGGGTTTCCTGTGGACTCCAGCCTATTGGGGCTGGGGCGGCGACAGCTTTGTATTTCATGAGGGCTATTGGGGCCCACACGTGGGTTTCTATGGCGGGATCAATTATGGCTTCGGCTATTTCGGCGAGGGCTATGAAGGTGGGCGTTGGGATAACGGACACTTTTTCTATAACCGTTCCGTGAATAACATAAACATCTCGGAAATCCACAACGTTTACAACGCAAACATCAATCACGGCGCGGGGAACCGCGTGAGTTACAACGGCGGAAATGGTGGAATCAGCGCGCGCGCGACATCTGAAGAAGAGGCTGCGGGGCGAGAGAGGCACGTGGCGCCGGCAGCGGTTCAAACTCAACATGCGCAGGCGGCCAGAAGTAACCCGCAGCAACGCGCGTCAGTAAACACGGGCAAGCCACCGATCGCGGCGACACCAAGACCCGGAGAGCTTAATGACCGGGGCGCAGTTGGAGCCTCACAGGCGGGAGCGCCTTATACTCCTCCAGCCAATCGAGCGGGAAACTCGGTGCGTTCAGACAACACGGCTGCTCGACCCAGCACGTTCGTCCATCCCCGAGACCTTCCCCCCGTGGCACGTGCCAGCACTTCAAGTACGGGTAATGCGAAGCAGGACAAGAAGTACCAGCAGCAGCAGGATCAGCAAATCGCCAAGCAGCAACAGGAACGAGACAAACTCCAGCAGAAACAGGACCAGGAACACCTGCAGATGGCGAAACAGAATGTCAGTGAAGGACAAAAGCAGCAAGTCGAACAGAAGCACCAGCAGCAGACACAGCAATTGGTGCAAAAGCACACCCAGCAGCAACAAAAGCTGCAAAGTAAGCAGCAGCCGAGCCGGAATTCTGGAAGACCAGTGACCGGAAAATCTTGACAGCCGGTGCGGGCCGAGCTGGGTTGGCGACCTGATCGTCAGACACCGGCTCGACCCCGTGCTGTAATCAATACAACGGCGAGATCCACGGCAACCAATCCCCGCTGATAGTCGCGTTACCGGGCGTTGCGATCAAGTTTGCGGTTAATGCGTCTGTCAGGATCCGCGCGAGTCCAAGGATTCCCGCTGCTGCAAAACGTGGGGGGCGTTTCTCGCTTCACTGTTCTGAATTGAACTGTATAATTCCGGAATGCGGCTACCTGCGCACGACAATAAACTGGCCGCAACGTCGCCGATTTGGTGGGTGTTCTGAGTCTTTTCTGCCTTCTTAGGTCACTTTCCAATAAACTTGGCCAGTAATATCGATTTCATTACTGGGGCGCGCGCGGTACACAACGCGGTACACAGTGATTTTGTCCAAGACATACTTCCAATAACTAACGACGCCGTCCGTGCTCTTGTAAGTGCTTGCGAGTCCTTATGAACGGCTCACTGTCACCTAACCTATGCACAGAATTCGGCCTTTCTGAGGCCGTCTGCTGAATTCCGGGCCTCATCGCTTTTGCTTCTTCGTGGCTGGACTGCCCGCTCAGTTTCCTCTTCTGTCGATCTCTATGCTCCTTGGCTGTAAGTGTCTGTATTTCCTGAGTTAGTTGTGCATAGAAATTAATGCACCATTCAGCATGTCAGCGGCCTGGCGAGCACCGGCAAGAAACTTGTCGCGCTCTTGGCGATATCACGAAGGCGTTTCATCAATTGCTGAAACAATCCCCGCTCCGCATATTGGTCGCTATAGCTGATGCCTATCCGCCCGGAGTGTTTCCAGATCTTGGCGGCCACAAACAGAAAACGCAAACGCGCCGTCGCCAGCGTTGTATGCTGAAGTTCCTCCGCCGGCACTCCCTCCTTCCGCTGAAACAACAACAACCAGCAATTCAGGTTGTAAGCCAGCATCACCAGTTGAAAATGCACGCAGTTGGTGGCCCAGCGCCCAGAAGGATGCGCCGCCAATCCGGCATCGTTGTTGGCTTCCTGGATCAGGTTCTCCGCCCCCGCTCGCTGGCGATAGAACCACACCAGCAGATCGATGGGTGGGTTCATGTCCGTCACGAACACGCGATAGCTGTACTCCGGGGTGTCGAAGAGTTGATACTGCTCGCGCTTTTCAGGGTTCTTTTCCTTCTTCTCATAGCGCGGTAAGGCGGCGAAGACACTCTGCAGATGGCGCGCGATCTGCTTCCCATCGGGTCGATCGCCATTGCGCAATTCCCCCCACACGTACTCGCGCGTTTCGGCCAGAAAGGTGAGGATGGGCTGAAAGCTTTTCTTTCCTTTGTTTTTCGGGTTATAGCCCTTGCGGGCACCCATCTGCTTGCCATACACAGTGTGCACCGTGGTGTCGGTGTCCAGAGTGATCGACTTCAGCCTTACGTTGGCCGCTTCCCACACTCGTTCGCGCAGGATGCGCTGCAGCTGCAACAGTTGCCACGCCACGTTCAAATTCAGCGACGCGAGAAACCGCCAGAAGGTGCTCTGCCCGGGCAGCTCGGACACTTTCAGGATCCCCGTCAGCATCGGGTCCTGGGCCACAAAACGGATGTGATTGAGGCGGGCGAATCCTACGTAGAGGGCCAACACCATCCCCAGAACAAATTGATAGATGGTCATGACTCGGGGAATTCGCTTTACCGTCAAGGTTTCCGCGACTAACTGCTGGAAGTCCAGTTTCTCTAACATCGTGGCCACCGGAAACAGGCCGCCGTAGGGAGTGAGATGTTTGCCCTTGAAGTCATAGTGCGTGGAAGCAGCAATTTTATTGGGTTCCCGGATAGCTGCTGGAAAGCCTTGCTGGATGCGGGGTTTGTCGTTATGCTTCTTTTTGTTCTTCACCTTTTGGGTGGCCTCCTGGAAATCGGCTCGTGAAGCGCTAACTTCACGGCTTCTCTGTTTTACAACAGGATTTCCAGGGGCCCCAAATGGTCCAACACCTCGACATCCCTCATGAGATCAAATTCTGTGCATAGGCTAGGTGTCACGGCACAGGTAGCCGTGGAAATCGAACCGTCCTAGACCGAAGTTCCACCAATAACAGAGGCGTAATTCGAGGATAAGCCCTTGAAAATCTCCGGATTAGCCTAGGGTTTGCAAATTATAATGCACCCATGTAAGTATGCATATTGTGCTTGACAACGCGATGTATGTGTGATTTATTGCCCCCATGTACATCGATACCGTCCCCAACCGCAACTCCCCGCCCGCCGTCCTCCTCCGCGAAGCCTGGCGCGAAGGCAACAAAACCCGCAAGCGCACCTTGGCCAACCTCTCCGCTTGGCCCCCAGAAAAAATCGAAACCTTCCGCCGCCTGTTGTGCGACGAGCGGCTGGTCTCTCCGCACGATTTGTTCGCTACACAGAAATCCCTTCCTCACGGCCAGGTGGAAGCCATCCTGGAAATGATCGGCAAGCTCGAACTGGATCGCCTGATCTCGGCCGAGCGCTGCCGCGAACGAGACTTGGTCGTGGCCATGGTCGTTCAGCGCTTGATTTCCCCGGCGTCGAAACTGGCGACCACCCATCACTGGCACACCACCACCCTGGCAGAAGAGTTGGGAGTAGCAGAGGCCACGGAGAATGATCTCTACGAGGCCATGGACTGGCTTTTCGAGCGCAAGGAGCGCATCGAGAAAAAGCTGGCCGCTCGCCATCTGAGCGAGGGTGGCCTGGTGCTCTATGACGTTTCGAGCAGTTTCTATGAGGGACGCACCTGCCCGCTGGCACAATTTGGACACGACCGCGATGGCAAGAAGGGTCTGCCGATCATCGTGTACGGCGTGATGACCAATGGCGAGGGATGTCCGGTGGCGGTGGAGGTGTATCCGGGAAATACGGGAGACTCGACGACGGTAGGCGACCAAATCGAGAAGCTGCGGGAGCGCTTTAAATTGTCTCGGGTAGTGCTGGTGGGAGATCGTGGGATGCTGACCCAGCCGCAGATCGACAAGCTCAAGCAGCATCCTGGTTTTGGTTGGATCACGGCGCTGACCAGCACGGCGATTCGCGAATTGGTGAAGCAGGGGGCCTTGCAACTATCGTTGCTGGACCAGAAGAATCTGGCCGAGATCACCGCACCGGATTATCCGGGCGAGCGGCTGATGGTTTGCCATAACCCGGTGTTGGAGGAGGAGCGAAGGCGGAAACGGGAGGCGTTACTGGAAGCCACCGAGAAGAGCTTGGAGAAGATCAGCAAGGAAGTGACGCGACGCAAGAAGAAGGCGCTCACGGCCGCGGAGATTGGGCTGAAGGTGGGGAAGGTGCTGGGACGCTACAAAGTGGGCAAACACTTTGCGTGCAAAATCGGCGAGGGCAGCTTTGCCTGGAGTCGCCGTGCGCAGTCGATCGAGCAGGAAGAGAAGCTGGACGGGATTTATGTGCTGCGCACGAGCGAGCCGGTGGAACGGCTTTCCGCGGAAGACACGGTGCGGAGCTACAAGAGCCTGGCGGAAGTGGAACGAGCTTTTCGTTGTCTGAAGGGGATCGATCTCTTGGTGCGACCGATTCGACATCGCACTGAGGATCGCGTGCCAGCGCACATTTTTCTGTGCGTGTTGGCCTACTATGTGGAATGGCATCTGCGCCGGGCTTGGGCGCCGCTGTTGTTCGAGGATGAAGAACGATGGGAGGAGCGCAAACGCCGCGATCCGATTCTGCCGGCGAAACCCTCGGATTCCGTTCAGCGAAAAAAACGCTCGCAGCAAACTGTGGATGGTCTTCCGGTGCACAGTTTCCAGGGCCTGCTGGCGGAGTTGGCCAACCGGGCCAGAGTGACTTACGCGCTCAAGTCAGAGAAGTCGGAGGAGAAGACGAATTTGACTTTCCGCCAGGTGACCGAGCCGACGCCGGTACAGGCTCGAGCCTACGAATTAGTTCGGATGTTCCCAGTAACCGGAAAGTGAACTTAGCCCTATGCCGCTGCGAATTAACAGGATACCCTCAGGGGCTCCGTGGAACTTCGGCCTAGAGAATTCAGTCTGCCTTCCACGAAGCCGGCCCGCCATCCGCGCCGCATGATTCTGTCACGAATCAATGAGTGACCATCGTGTAGGGTCTATTGCCCACCTATGCCCCGCGAATGTGGGTTAAATAACTTTCACACAAGACATTATGGCGGAGGCGTGTGGAAGTCGAATCCACCATTCGACCCGCGAAGGGCCGAATCGCCGGCTTTGAAGGCCGGGAAGGTCACCGGACCCCTTTCGCCTCCGAGGCAAGTATAGCTGCATTTACAGGGGTCAGGCCCGCGTGGCTTCCAGTCCGAGGTCTTGCGTGCGCTTCAGCGCCGCGACAAGGTCATAAAGCGCCGGGCTGGTGCAAACTTCGTAATAACTATGCTCGGAAACCTTTCCGATCTTCCCATCGGGCAACAATTCTCGTGCGCGCCCCTTGCGCAGTACCAGCAGCTCGACCGATTCGCCCATGGGCACTTCGCCGAAATACAGCGTCACTTCTTCCTTGCCCCAGGGCAGCTCGAGTTTGGTGTTCAGTGTTTCCAGTGAAATCTCTTCGGCCAGTTTCTGGAAGCCTTCCTCGTTCAGCTCGATGCCGTTCATGTTGTAGCGCACCAGGAACTCGTCCAGCTCCTCAGCGGACGCGCCTTCCATCGCCGTAAGAAAGTGATACACCGCGAACTGTGTCCTCTTCTTGGCAAGCATGCGCTTGGCCAGCTTGGCGCAGCCTGAAAGCCGGTCAGAAAGATTCAGCGCCTTGGAAATCATGATGCGCGATTCGCCGTCAGTCCAATACGTCGGCGCGGAGCCTTGAAACGCAACGCCAATCCCGATTTCCAGCGCCGGAAGCTGCGACGAGGCGGCGGTGTCGTTATAAGAATTGCAGACCGTGAGAATTTGGCGCGAAAGCACGCAAGCCTTGGCCACCGCTCGCGCGTAGGCGACGCTGGCCTCCGTTTCAAATATGGCCAGAACGATCGCGTCTCCCTCGATAAATACTTTCTTCGCGCAAAAGCGATCCAGCAATCGCTTGACCGGTTCGTGCAGATTCAAACTGAAGTGCGATGCCGGGCTTAGCCCGCGCGCCAGCAGGTCCTGTGTCATTTTGGTCGAACCGCGCACATCGGCCTTGATGATCACGTGAGAGACCACCTGATCCCGGTCTGGCCCGGCCTCTTCCCTCAACAAGCATTCATATAACCGGTTGTTCAGGCGAGAAAGATCACGAACCTTCTCCGCAGTAATCAGGTTGACGCGTTCCATGCATGCAGAAAGATGTTCCGCGTCGCGCAAATCGTGGCGCATCCGGAAAAAATCAATCGCGAAACGCAGCACAACGCCCTGGAGTTCGTCACGCGAATACCGGCGCATGCGGCGCGTAAGTTCCTCAAGCGGCTTCATCGTCAAGCGCTTGGCCGGAACCTGCTTCAGCATTTCCTCCACGCGCTTAGCTTCTTCGCGAGACACCAGTGCCTTGCGCAATTGCTGCAAGTGTACGGGAGGGCAGAAGTCTCCCGCGATCGGCCGAATTTCATAGCTCGCCAGGATGTGCACGATCAGCTCGCGCTCTTCCATGCGCTGGACCAGTTGCCCAAGCAGTTGGGTTCTCGCGGCGCGATCTCCGTCTTCCCCGAAAGATGCATCAAACAATCGTCGGGCGTTCTCCGGTTCATTCAAATAGTCGTCAATCTTTCCCTGGTAATCCTTGTTCACAAAATCCACTTGCTGCTTCGCGCGATCGAGTTGCGGCGCCAATTCCTCCATCCGCGTTTGATGAACTTTCAGCCGCGTCTCGATTTGGCTAACCGAGGCGCGCATTTCCGCGGGATCGCTGGAGCTGAGAAACTTGTTCAGCAGGCCGTCGCCGCGCTCCAGCTTCTTCTTCAGGTTCTCGCGCTGCTCTTCCAGGGATACAATCTCCGCACGGCGATGCTCGGCTTCTGCAAACAACGCCTTGTAGCTGTCCGCGGCGGGCGCCTTGGGTTGCTCGTGGGGGATGTTCGTCCCTGCTTCCTTCAAAAACTCGTGAAACAGGGCGTCCATTGCTTCCAGACGGTCCGGGTCGCGCGCATAATTACCCAGCAAAACGTAGTGCTCCAGGAAAAAGAAATCGTCCTTGCCGCCATCCAGAAACACCAGCCGGTTTTTCAGGATTTCGTAGTAGGGCGCAAAATCATCTCCAAACAGCGCCCGCCGCGTCTTCGCGATGACGTTATCCTCGATATCGATTAGGATCTGCGCCACCAATTGCCCGATCAGTCGCAACACATCGCGCCGCGCAGACTGCATCTCCGTCAGTCGCGCCTTGATGACGTGAGCCGCCTGACTCCTCTCAAAGTATTCGCCGCGCTTGCGGATGTACTCCTTGCAATCCAGAATCACGTTGGCGAACTGGTTTTGCAACTCTCCGGTGATGAATTTCAGGATGGCCAGGTGGTAAAGCAGGTCAATTTCCATGTTTTTCTGGTGCTTGGCCTGTGTCAACGAGCTTTGCAGCAACTCGGTAAGTAGCTTGCGAAAGGTCGTCGAGTCCACCGGCTTGGTCTGGCGGAACTCGATGCCGGAAAGGTAGGTGCCGCTGGTGTTCTGGCGGATCAAGTCAAACAGGTAATCCCGGGTTACCTGAACAAATTTCGGACTCAAGAAGACGTCATGGTGGATATTGTCCACGCCGATGGAAAGGGACTCCATGGGCAACGTTACGTGGTAGCTCTTCAGCTCGCCGCGCTGTCTATCCGCCACATTAATCGAGAGTTCCGAGAGCATCGGGCCGCCTGGGTACGCTACCTTCCAACCTAGCAGCGGCCCTTGCCCCGGGCAAGAAAACCAAGGTACAGGGGTGGCGAGAAAGCAACGGGGCTAGGCAGGTCCAAGGGTAAGCGGAACCGCCACCACGGAGGCGGCGGGTGCTCTTGCTAAGAATTGTCATTTCGAATGGAGGGACGGCGCATTTTTCCATCCCGGAGCGGAGAAACGTTTTTGCATCGCACGATTCTTGTGCGATGCAATCCCTCCCTGGCTTAAGATTTCGGGCTAATTCCGCCTAATCCTACGGGAATCGCCCCCCAGGTGCTCCAGATGCACTCGTATAACGGGCCAGGGTACCTTCAGCGGGAACTTCTCCGACCATTCCAGGATGAGAATGCCGGGCTCGGCGAACACATCCTCCAGCCCCAAGGTCTCAAAATCGTGGAAATTCTCGATCCGGTAGAGGTCGCCATGGAACACCCTCTTCCCGCTCCCATATTCGTGGAGCAGCGTAAATGTAGGGCTGGTCACCTCGTCTTCAGACGCGGCGTTCAATCCCGCCACGATTCCCTTGGTTAACGTGGTTTTGCCGCTGCCCAATTCCCCGGAGAGCAGCACCAGCACCGGTGAGATCAGTCCTGCAGCGAACTGGCGTCCCCACGCGATAGTCTCTTCCGCGGAGCGGGTTGTAACTTCCTCAGGCACGCGCCTGCAACTCCTGCAGAAGTTTGCGCCGGGCAAACGGAATGCCTTGCGCCACTTCGCCTGCCAAAATCCCGGAAGCATCGCTTTGTTGCGCAAGCAGCTCGGCCGCAAGCCCATGAAGATAAACACCCAGCGCGAGCACTCGCAGAAAGTCGCGCGTTCCAAATTGCGCAACAAGCGCGGCCAGCAGCCCCGTAAGCACGTCGCCGGATCCACCCTTCGCCAACCCGGCGTTGCCCGTCGTGTTAATCAATATCTCTCCCGCCGGCGACGCCAGTACCGTGTGGAATCCTTTCAGGACGACGTACGCATTCCATTGACGCGCCGCTTCTACTGCGCTCTGCACCCGGTCTTTCTGTACTTGCGCAGTGGAAACATCAAGCAATCGCGCCATTTCTCCGGGATGTGGCGTAACGACCAGATGAGCGCTCTTGCGCTTCGCCAACAACTCCGCGTGCCCCACGAACGCATTCAAGCCATCCGCATCCAGTACAATGGGTAGTTCCGATTGTGTGACGACACCTCGCACAAATTCCTGTGTCTCCGGATGCGTGCTAATCCCGGGCCCGATCGCTAACACTGTTTTGCCGTGAAGCACCGCGGCAAATCGTCCCGAACGTGTGGCCTCGGCCGCAATAGTGCCAGAAGCCGTGGAAGGCAGTGGCTCAGTCATGTACTCCGCTTGCCCCGCCGCGACAATCGGCAAAGCAAGCTCGGCGGCTGCCAAAGTCACCAATCCGGCTCCGCCGCGCAAAGCCGCCTGTCCCGCCAGCACCGCCGCCCCTGTTTTGCCAACGGACCCTGCTATCACCAGCACGTGGCCGTAGGACCCCTTATGAGATTCCGTCGTCCTGACCAGCGGCAAACCTGCAAATTCGTCGGGCCCGGCCCAACGCACACTCGACTTCCCCATCTCCTCGATCAAAGCCGCGGGTGATCCAATCGAGCGCACCACCAACTGCCCGCAGCAAGCAGCATCCGGCGAAATCAGTTGCCCGATCTTCGGTGCAGTGAACGTCACCGTCAGATGTGCCCGCACTGCAGGCCCAACGGCGCCTTCTCCGTCCGAAGGTAAACCAGAAGGCGTGTCCACTGCCACAATCCACGCAGGCTGCGCCGCCGTCGCATTTTGCGAGAGCCGGTTCAAATCCTCAATCGCGTGGGCCAGTACTCCCGTCGCTGGTCCTTGAATCCCCGTTCCAAGCAGCGCGTCAAAGATCACTTCCGCCGCAGCCACCTGCGGCCATGCCTTTTCCCAAGCCGTTTGGTCTCGTATGACCGCGACGCTGCCACCCTGTTCCCGCCAACGCTCGAAATTCTTCGCCGCGTCGCCGCGCAGTTCTTCCGGAGCCGCGAAAAGGTAAACCTCCACCTGCTCCGCTTCTTCGCGCAGATGCCACGCCACCACGAAACCGTCTCCGCCGTTATTTCCCTTACCACATAAAACGCAAATGCGCCCAGGCGGTTCGTTGTTTTTGTAGCCGTATTGTTCCAGGAAAACTTCCGCCGCGCTCTGCCCCGCCGTCTCCATCAGTTGCAAGCCGGGCACACCCAATCGTTCCGTCGTCAGACGGTCAACCTCTCGCATCTCCGCCGCAGTCAACGCTTTCATCGGGGGTTTCCAAGCAAATCACTTTCTATGAATGACCCGGCCTTCGTTGGGCAATGCATGTCAGCTTGTGGCAAAGCAAATCAGATTTTCGCAAAACAAATCAGCATGTGGCAAAACAAAAATACATTGTCATCCCGAGCGGAGCGAGGGACCTGCTTTTTCGCCGCTACAGCATCCACCCGCCACTCACGTTCACCACCTGGCCCGTAACATACTCCGCCTCTTCCGAAGCAAAAAATGACACGCTCGCCGCAACATCTTCCACCGTCGGCGGACGTCCAATCGGATACCGTGCATCCCGCAATTTGCGCGCCTCTTCAAGCGTCAAATCCTTCGCGTCAATGTTCGAGGGATTGACCACATTCACCGTTATCCCGTTTTTCGCCTCTTCCAGCGCCAGTGAACGCGAGAGCGCCACCACTGCCGCCTTCGCCGCCGCATACGCCGAAATCTTGGCTTGACCGAACGCACGCTCAGCTCCCACCGCGCCCATGTTCACGATGCGGCCCCAGCGCCCTTTCCGCATCACGGGCAGCGCGGCACGGCACATGTAGAAAACCGTCATCACATTCGATTCAATCACCGTGCGCCATTCGCCCGCGGAGGATTCCACCAGCGTTCCCCAGCGAAAATCGCCCACATTGTTCACTAGGATATCCACGCGTCCAAAACGGTCCAGCACTGTGCTGATCAGCTGTTCCGCGCGGCCAGACTGGCTGATGTCTGTCTCCACCGCAACGCAATCCGCGCCCACGGACTGCAATTGCTGCAACGCCAGTTGCGCGGCAGACTTGTTGTTGCGATAAGCAATAGCAATCCGCGCGCCATCCTGCGCCAATCGCAATGCAATTCCCCGCCCGATTCCACGGCTGCCACCTGTAATCACAGCGACCCGGTTCCGTAGAGACATTCTTCTCCTCGCAAAACGTGCTAGTATATCTGACTCCGTTGCGCTCCTCTACTCTATCTCATGCCGGGGCCGTTGGAAAATTCTCTAGGGGTTAGAGAAGTTTTGTGCGAGACTGCGGGACCTAACTAAAGGATAGGAGCCACAAACTTGCGAGCGCTAAACATCATGTGCGGGATTTGCGTGCTATTCACCACTCTGGCCTTCTTTCATATCATCCACCACCACGTTGGTCATGCAACTCCTGAGGACCATCACACGCTGCTCTTTTGGGCATTGGTCCTGGGCTCGGGCGCTGCAGGCATCCTCTCCTTTGTTGGCGGAGTTCTACTTCTGAAGCGTCCCCGTTAAATGGCGGTTCCGCCAGCTGACCGAGCAATCTTGTGGTTATGCGTGCGTACGCAATTCCTCCACAGCCAATCTCACTTCGGGAGAATTGCCATGGGAGGCCCTGAGCCTTTAGGGCCGATGTTCGCTGCGAACATTGGCCCCCAAGCGTCGTCACCGAACTGCGCCAAGCTCTTTGTGATCTCATCAAAAACTTCCGTATCGTCAGAAGTGAAAACCCAGGCAAGCAGGTGACTGCGCCACTGCGTCGTCATGGACATGACGAGGATGGGAGTGGGAGACAGTTGGCCGTTGACGATGGGGCGACCTGCGCCAGAATTCATGTGGATTTTCTGTTTTCCAACCTCATACCATATCGGCTTGAGCATAGGCTGAATCCCGGGCTGGGAGACGAAACTCAGTGCGATGGACCCCAAAGCATCGTTTTCATTCTTTTGAAGCTTTTTCGGCAAGCACTCTCGGAGAAACTCCATCACCAGTATCTTCGCGAAGATCGGCTCCGGCTTTCGCGATTCCTTGTATTCTTTCGTATCGTCCACCCAAACGTCGTCGAGGTTAGCAACTCTTTGAGGCGCCTTGTCCTCCGGCAGTTCGACATCTAGCAGAGGTCTAACGCAACGTAACGCTCCCTTGTGCTCAGGATCGTTTTCGCCGGAGGTACCATAGACGCTTTGATTTCCGCTTTCCATATCCGCACTAGGGTCCAGCACATTCATTTCGACCGGATAGTTGAAATGCAGATCGAGCTCTTTGTCATGGAACTCGCCCGGCTTCGTCACCGTCGCATTGTTTGCTTTCGATACCGTTCCAGGTCGAGTCGAAGGCTTCTCCTCGTTCGGGTTGGTTTCTTGCCGACCAATCGCAGGTGCCACTGCCAAGCTACAACCAAGTACGACCATCGTCATCCGGCCAATCGGAAACCGTCCCTGACCGCTCAGCATAAAGATCTCCCGCTATCTGCTCAGTCCGGTTTGACTAGAAATGCTAGCAGGATGTAGGTTAAGCTCCCGCGGCTCAGCAGTCGAGTTATGTGGCCATCCCTTCCCGGTTACACGACCTTGAGATTTCACTAGCAAACTGGATTGCCGAATTCGTTCCCAAACGAGCCACTTCGTAGTCGGAGACGATACGCTTGTCTTCCTGAAGCAATAACCAGAAACACCGCATTAACCTAACCTCGCCACAATCACCGTCATATCATCGGCCTGCTCGGGAGTTCCCGACCATTCTTCAGCAGCGGTCATCAGCGACTCGGCGATATGCTTCGGCCTGGCATGACGAACACGTTGCGCTGCAGCTTCTAGCCGCGACACGCCAAACTCCTCGCCATAGGCATTCTCCGGCTCCACCAATCCGTCACTGTAGCCAATTACCACGCTGTTCGGAGGAACCTGCACGATCCCTTCCACAAATGGGTAATCATCGACGATTCCCAGCACCATACCGCCTTGATCCAAATGAATTGATTTGCCGTCAGAGAGGCAGAATCCAGGCAAGTGTCCCGCATTCGTATAGCGCAGCGTGCGCGTAGTCGTGTCAAAAATGGCCACCAAGAAAGTTGCAAAACGATCGTCGCCAGTATTCCGCACCAGATGTTTGTTGAGCCGCCCCACAAGTTCGGCCGTGCTCAACGCTTCGCTCCCCGGTACCAGCAACTGGCTGCGCAGCGCCGCCTGCAAACTGGCCATCAGCAGCGCCGCGGAAATTCCCTTCCCCGAAATATCCGCGATAGCGATGGCCATGTGGGTAGGGCTAAGCTGGATGAAATCGTAGTAGTCGCCGCTGACGCTCCGCGCCGCGCGGCAAATCGCCTCAATTTCTACGCCCGCCACATGCGGCAGATTCCGCGGGAAAAGCTGGTCCTGCACTTCCCGCGCAATCGAAATTTCGTTCTCCAGCCGCTGCAACTGCTTCTGCTCGTTGATCAGATTCGTGATGGAACTCGTCATCGAGTTGAACGAATCCCCTAGCGAACCAAGCTGGTCTTTGCGCTCCACCCGTACCTTGTGCGCAAAATTCCCTTCCTGCACGAATTGGGTAGCGCGGTATAGATCCGCGACGGTGCTGGTAATCTCGCGCGTCAGCTTGATGCCAATGAGCAGTGCCGCAATTTCGATAAGCAAAAAGGCTACTAAAGCAATTAGCAGAGTGCCGTACCCTTTTGTCGCGCTGAGTTCTCCCACGGTGGCAAATATCCGGTGATTCAATTGTGAACGCCGCGCTTTGACAAACGCGAAAATGGGATGACCGCGTTCCGCACTGCCGTCCGAGGAGAGATAGGTTGCCTCCAATTGTGAAAAGCCCTCCACCACCGGATCCCGCCAGGACGAATCCTCCATCGCCGCTCGTTTGCGCGTCATTACCCGCCTGATCTGGTGGTAGCGGTAATTACCGACAGGAAGGGTCGTTTGCCCCGATTCTCCTTCGCCTTTCTCCAGGAGCCTCAGGTCGACCGGTCCAAGATCGGGCAGGAGAAGTTCCAGAAAATCGCTTTGCACGGGAACGCTCAACGAAATGAAACGCGTCCCCCGCGGCGACGCAATCTCTCTCAGACTCATCAGGTACAGCTGGCTTCCCGTTTGTACGGGTCCGGAAAACGTGTGTGCATTCTCCCCCACCACGGCTCGGAAGTATCCGGGGGCGACGTCAAAATCCACCTTCAGTCTCGGAAAATCCTCGCCTTCGGCGTCCTCAATCTCTTTCTTAAGCGCTTTCTCGAGGGCTCCGGGGTTGCCCGAAGTCGGCAACGCCGCCTCCGCCGAGGCAATGTGCACAGCGGAATCCGTCAACAAGGCAATGCGATCCTGAATGTCATGGTTGAGCAAATAGGCGGCAAATTGTGAATAAAGAATCTCCCCCGCCATGTTGGCAAGCACAATCAGCAGGATCACCGGCACCACGGCGATAAACACGTAAGCGACGATCAGCCGATTGCGCAAACTCCAAAGCAGTTCGCTGCGCCAGCGGCTCCAAAACCGGTATGCCAGAAATACCACCGCCAACAGCGCAATGAAACGCAGCAAGCTGAGCACGGGACGGCCCTGCAGCGGGTTGCCGGACCACCACGCCCAAATCCCCAGCAAAATAACAACGCAAGCCGCCCAATCGAGCTTCGACAAGCGCTTCCAGAAAGGCGTCCGCTGATTTCCTTTTCCGTTCATAAGCAGAGAGGTAGCATTCCCACTTTACCCGATTCGGCCCGGGTCGACGAGTGTGCTGTCACAATTTTATTGAACGATCCGCTGGAGCGATAAGTCTCAGCCGACGTTCACTCCAGCCTGAAGTTATTTTCCCTGTGACTCGGGATGGCGCACCTTGCTGTGCTTCACGCTGTAAGTGAAATAGATAATCAGGCCAATAATCAGCCACACGATCAAACGAATCCATGTTATACGGTTCAGCCCGGCCATCAGGCCCACGGAAATGATAATGCCCAGAATTGGAACGAGCGGAACCCACGGTGTTCGGAAGGGCCGCTCCAATTCAGGTCGTCTAACTCGCAGAACCCAAACCGCCGCGCACACAATAACAAAAGCGAGAAGCGTGCCAATGCTCACCATCTGTCCGAGGCTTCCAATCGGAACCAGCGAGCCCACGATGGCCACCGCCAGCCCGACAACCGCCGTGGATTTCCACGGCGTACGGAAGCGCGGGTGAATATCGCCCGCCCACTTCCACAGCAGACCATCATGCGCCATCGAATAGAAAACGCGCGATTGGCCCAGCAGCATCACCAGCATCACTGTGCTTAACCCCGCCAGCGCGCCCGCATTCACAACGTAGCTTCCCCACTTCACGCCAGTTTCGCGAATGGCCAGCGATACCGGTGCACCGATGTTCAGCCTCGAATAGTGCACCGTCGCGGTCAACAGCCCGGAAACCACAATATAGAGAATCGTACAGACGATCAGAGAACCGAGTATGCCGACAGGCATATCTTTTTGCGGCTTCCGGGCTTCCTGAGCCGCCGTCGAAACGGCATCGAATCCGATATAGGCAAAAAAGACGACGCCAGCTCCCCGCAACACTCCCGACCAGCCGTAGAAGCCAAAAGTCCCCGAGTTCGGTGGCAGGAATACCTTCCAATTTTCATGGGCGAGCGCTGGATGCTTGAGCACGAAGGGCAACGCAACCGCAATAAAAGTCAAAACCGCGGCGAGCTTCACAAAGACTATGCCAGTATTGAAATTTGCGGACTCCTTGATGCCGATGATCAGGATGGTAGTCACGCCCAGTATGGCAAGAAATGCAATCAGGTTGAAACTTGCCGTAGCGTGCGGCAACCCCGCCAACTGGGAAGCTGGAAGATTGAACGTCGTTTCCGGCGCCCACCGGCCATCTACCATCACCCATTTTGCACCCGGCACATCGCAGATTTGCGGAGGCAGACTGATTCCGTAGTCCTGCAAGAATGCCACCAGGGTGCTGCTCCATCCGCTGGCTACCGTGGCGGCGCCAAACGCATATTCCAGGATCAGATCCCAACCGATAATCCACGCGATTATTTCGCCAAGGGTGGCATAGCCGTAGGTATATGCAGAACCCGCGATCGGAATCATCGATGCAAATTCCGCATAACAAAGTCCGGCGAACACGCAGCCCATCCCCGCCAGCACGTACGACAGCATGATCGCAGGTCCCGCGTAGAGTGAAGCCGCCGATCCCGTAAGCACAAAAATTCCCGCGCCGATGATTGCTCCAATTCCCAGCGTTATCAGATTGACGGGGCCAAGGGCGCGCTTCAGGCTATGCTCGCCGGTTTCCCCGGCCTCTTTCATCAGCGTGTCCAGCGACTTCCTTGCAAATAGGGGGTTGCCCATGCAACTCCTCCTTCTTTTTTGTGCTCACGAAATTTCCGCCTGACTACGCTTTCCGCCGCGACCACAGCCAATATACCGGGACGCCCAGCAAAACAATCAACATGCCCATTCCTGCGGTTTGTGTCTGGTAAAGCAGGAGCACAACCATGATCCCCGTGGCTGCCACAATATACAACAGCGGAAGGACTGGGTACCCAAAAGCTTTGTAAGGCCGTTCCGCGTTCGGCCGCTTCCACCGCAACAGAAAAATCCCGCCAATCGTAAGCACGTAAAAAAGCAGCGCGGCAAACACGACGTAATCGAGCAGGTTGCTGTACAGATTGCCGTAACTGCCGTCGGGTTTGCGCGTACGCAACAAAATCAGGATGACGATCCACATCCCCTGGAAGATCAGCGCTGTCCCCGGCACGCCCTTATTGTTCAATTTCCCCGTGGCGCGAAAAAACAGCCCGTCCTTGGCCATGGCGTAAGCCACCCGCGATCCCGCCAGGATCAATCCGTTGTTGCAGCCAAACGTGGAAATAATGATGGCCACGGCCATCATCCACGCTCCCTTTGCTCCAAAAATCGCAGAAAGCGCCGCGGTAGCCACGCGGTCATCGCGCGCATTCTGAATTTGCTCCAACGGCAGGGCGCAGATGTAGGCAAGATTCGCCAGCAGATAAAGCGTCATCACGATGATGGTCCCGAAAGCCATCGAGAGCGCCACATCGCGCTTCGGGTTTTTCACTTCGGCCGCCGTAAACCCGATGTTGTTCCAGGCATCCGCGGAAAACAGCGAACCCACTTGCGCGACCGCAAGCGCAAGCAACAGCCCATACCAGCCGCCCGCGGCCGTAACGGTCGGCAACAACGACTTCAGGAAGTTCACTCCCGGCACGATCGGCTCCGCGCCGCGAATTGTCCAGAAATGAGAAAAATTATCTGCAATCGCCGAAGCATTCCGGAAAACGAACACGCACAGCAAAATCAGCCCCAGCAACGACAGCATCTTCGCCGATGTGAAAATATTCTGAATCCACTTCCCCAACTTCACTCCGCGCGTGTTCAGAAATGTCAGGAACACAATCATCACCACGCCAACCAATTGCTGTAAGGAAAGGCTGATGGCGAATGATGACCCCAGGTTGATCGGCCGCACTACCCACGTCTGCGGAGAAATAGCCGGAAACAAAACGCCCAGGTACCGCGCAAATCCAATGGCAACCGCGGCGATCGTACCCGTCTGAATCACCAGGAACAGCGTCCAGCCATACAGAAATCCCCACAAAGGCGAATACGCTTCTCGCAAATAGATATATTGCCCGCCCGCATGTGGGAACAGCGCTGCCAACTCACCAAACGAAAGCGCCGCAGCGATCGTCAGCAATCCGGTAAGCACCCACGTGAGCAGCAATCCCCCCGGCGAACCGGTCTCACGTGAAATTTGCGCGGCAACGATAAAAATTCCCGACCCGATCATGGACCCTACCACGATCATCGTGCCGTCAAACAAACCTATGGCCCGCACGAATCCGTGCTCGGACTCTGCCCTTTGCGGGGAAGAAACGTTGACAGGATCAGCCATGCGTCGCATTCCTCGCCGGGACGCCGCCCCTCTCAACTCGCTGCGGCATCGCAGCAGGCGCTCGACTGATTAGATAGCTTTTTTGTTTCGTGGCCAGAACGATTCCTAGCATGGATGCAGCGTCTAATATCACATCGCGGCCCGGCATCACAAGGCGCATGGCAGCTTATTTTCCGTTGCTGCCCAGGTATCGTTCAATGAAGTGGGTATCGAATTTGCCGGCAACAAAGTCCGGATCGGCCAGGATGCGCAGGTGCATCGGAATGGACGTCTTGATCCCCTCGATAACGAACATTTCCAGCGCGCGCCTCATCCGCGCCAGCGATTCGCCGCGGTCGCGCCCCTTCACGATAAGTTTGGCCACCAGCGAATCGTAATAGGGCGGAATCACCGCATCGGTATACGCCGCGGAATCCACCCTTACTCCCGTGCCTCCTGGGGCCTGAAACGTCGTAATTCGCCCCGCCGACGGCACAAACGTGTCCGGATCCTCCGCGTTGATGCGGCATTCGATGGCATGTCCGGTAAATTGCAACTCTCCGGCAGCCTCCTCGATCTTCTCGCCTGCCGCCACGCGAATCTGCGCTTTCACCAAGTCCACTCCGGTCACCATCTCCGTAATCGTATGTTCCACCTGGATCCGCGTGTTCATTTCGATGAAGTACACCGCTCCATCGTCGTCCATCAGAAACTCAACTGTCCCCGCATTGGTGTAGCCGATGGCTTCCAGCGCTTTCACCACCTTCGCGCCCAGTTCTTTCCTCCGCTTCGCATCCATCGCCGGCGATGGCGTCTCTTCTACCAGCTTCTGGTGACGCCTCTGGATGGTGCACTCGCGTTCCCCCAGGTGAATCACTTTCCCGTGCTGGTCGCCAAGCACTTGAAACTCGATATGCCGTGGATGTTGCAAGTACTTCTCCATGTACACGTCAGGAGTCCCAAAGGCCTGCTGCGCTTCGCTGCGCGCAGTCTGGTATGCGGAGAGCAGGTCTTCCTGCGTGCGCACCATGCGCATCCCGCGTCCCCCGCCTCCCGCGGCTGCTTTCAGAATCAGGGGATACCCAATGCGCTTGGCTTCGCTGGCGAGTTGCTCCTCACCCTCCACCACTCCATCGCTCCCAGGAATCGTCGCCAATCCTGTCGCTTTCATTTCCCGCCGCGCGCGGTCCTTCTCTCCCATCATTTCAATTACTTCGGGTTTCGGCCCAATAAACGTCAGTTCCGACGCTTCACACACCTTTGCAAAATTCGCGTTTTCCGAAAGAAACCCATAACCAGGATGGATTGCATCCACGTTGGTGATCTCGGCGGCGCTAATCACTTGCGGGATGTTCAGGTAGCTTTCGCTGCTTCGTGCCGGGCCGATGCATACGGCTTCGTCAGCGAAACGCACGTGCAAAGCATTCCGGTCGGCCTCGGAGTACACGGCAACCGTCGCAATTCCCAGTTCTTTACAAGCACAGATGATCCGCAGGGCGATTTCCCCACGGTTGGCGACAAGGATCTTCTGGAACATATTCGCGCGGGCCGGCTACCGCTTCCGGCTAGGTCGTATTCCAAACAGCGGTTGCCCGTATTCCACGGGTTGCCCATTCTCCGCAAAGATGCGCAGCACTTCCCCGCTCACTTCGCACTCGATTTCGTTCATCAGTTTCATAGCTTCCACGATGCACAGAGTTTGTCCGGAATCCACGTGGTTGCCGATTTTCACGAAGGGCTCCGCGCCGGGGCTGGGCGACCCATAAAACGTACCCACAATCGGCGACTTCACCAGGTGCAGTTCCTCGCCGCTTAGATCGTCCTCGGGCTTTTCGGCTGGCGGCGCCGCTTCCTCCGCCGGCGTCAACGCCGATGGCACAATAATCTCTGCGGCGGGCCGTGGCGCTGCTAGCACCACATTTGCACTGGGCTTTTTCAGCCGGATTTTCAGGTCGCCCCGGGAGTACTCGAATTCCTCCAGGTTGTGCTCGCTCATGAATCGGAGCAATGTTTCAATTTGCCCGATCTCTGGGTCTGCAAACGACGGACTGCCACTCGCTTTCGACGGCTTTTTCCGTTTCATACCTTTTTCAGATTTCGATGAGATCCCGCGTTACGCGGGTCAGTACTTCATTCCCTTTAGCGCTTACCAACACGTCGTCTTCGATGCGTATGCCCCCGACTCCTTCCACGTACACGCCGGGTTCTATCGTAATCACATTGCCGGCTTGAAGTCGAATTCCCTGGCCCCGGGCGACACGCGGTTCTTCGTGCACTTCCAAGCCCAGGCCGTGGCCTGTGCTGTGCACAAAATGCGTCTCAAGACCTGCCGTTTTAAGGACGTCCCGCGCGGCAGAATCCACTTCGCCGCACGTGATTCCCTCTTCCACTGCAGCTACGCCGGCCGCTTGCGCCTCCCGCACCGCCTGGTACCATTCGCGGATGCGTCGTGGCGCCCGGCCCAGATACACCGTACGCGTCATATCGCTGCAATAGTGGCCGAGTATAACACCCAGGTCGAGCACGACCAACTCATTTTTCCTCAACCTCTTGGAGGTCGGCCGCGCGTGGGGCAGCGCAGACCGCTTCCCGGACGCTACAATCGTGTTGAACGAAGGCCCGCTGGCCCCGCGCCGGCGCATCTGGTACTCCAATTCCCCTGCCAATTCGTTTTCGCGAACTCCGGGGCGCACCATAGGCAGCACGCTCTCGAACACTTCGCCCACCAAAGCGGCCGCCTTCCGCATTTGCGCTACTTCCTGCGCGTCTTTGCGTATTCGCAGGTCTTCCGGCATACCCGCAGCCTCAATCGTCCGGCATTTGGCGCCCACACCCTTCTGCATCGCATTCCATTGCGCCAGGGACAGTTGCAAAGGGTCAAACCCCACGCGTCGCAAGCCCCTCTGCCGTAGCCACTCTCCCAGCGCCGGATACAGCCCCCCTTTTTGCAGCACGGTCCGGATTCCCGGAGATTCTTCCTCGGCTTGCACTGTAAAGCGGCCGTCTGTGATCAGCGTGGCGCGGTCTTTCTCCGCGATTAAAACCCCGGATTCACCGGTGAATCCCGTCAGGTAGTACCAGTTAGGCGGATGCGTGACCAGCAGGCAATCCAGGCCGCGCTGTTGCAACAGCCGGGCCAGATGCCGGCGTCTCTGAGAATGATTTACGCGCATAAAAAAAGAATCGAGGAGACTCGCGCCTCCTCGATTCCAGTGTACCTGAATCTTAGACTGCTTTCCGTTCCTCGCCCGCTGATCTTCCCCGATATCAGCCGGGGATGATTCGCGGCGTCAAGAAGAACAGTAGTTCCTGTGACTGCACGCTGATGTTGGTGCGCTTGAATAGCCGTCCAATCAAGGGCAAACTACCCACGATCGGTACTTCGGTGATGTCCGTCTGCTGTTGGGTGACGATGATGCCGCCGATAACCACCGTTCCGCCGTCAGCGACAAGTACTTTCGTCTCCGCGGACTGGGTGTCAAGTGCCGGAATTCCCTGCACGCGCGGGATGCCGTTATCAATCTGCGTGTTTTCCACCAGCACGTCCATGAACACCGTGCCTTCGGCCGTGATCTGTGGGGTAACTTCCAGCTTCAACACCGCGTCAATGTACTGCACGGAAATAGTGTTGTTGATGGTCGTTTGAATTGGAATCTTCGTACCTTGCTTCACCGTCGCTTTTTCGTTGTTCTGCGTGATTACCTTCGGCTTGGACAGCAGTTTGCCGACGCCCTTGGCTTCCGCCGCCGTAATGAAGAAGTCCACCGCGAAATTCGGCGAACGATGCCCAAAGTAGAAGCCGCTCGTCGGTACGCCTGCTCCAAGGTTTATGTTATACGGCAATCCTGCGGTCGTGCTGCCGCCGCCGGTGCTCGAGTTCGGTACGCCGATGAGTGGAGACGGGGGAATTCCCGATCCCGTTTGTACCGGGCTTACGCCCACGCTTGCCGGGCCACCAAATACGCTGCGCCCGCTGGTTGTTGTTCCCGCCATGCCCCACTGCACGCCGATATCCTGCGAGAAAGATCGTGACGCGGAAATTACACGCGCTTCGATTTCCACCTGCTGGGACTTGCGGTCCAACTGGCGAATCAGGTTATCAATTGTCGGGATGACCGAGGGAATGTCCCGGATGATGAGCTGGTTGGAACGGTCATCAGAGAAAATGTCGCCGCGAGTCGAGAGGAATTTCCTGAGTGTGTCCTTCATCATCGCCGCTTTGGCGTAACTCAAAACGCGCGTCACGGTCACCGGCGCAACCGCTTCCGCCTGCGCCTTTGCTAAGTCCCTCTCCGTTTCGGCTTCGTTCTTCAAGGTCGCTCGGGTCGCCACGCGCAATACGTTTCCAGTGAGCTGTTTGTCCAGACCGTTATTCTGCAACACTAGGTCCAGTGCCTGATCCCATGGCACTTCGTCCAGCACGATCGTGAGGGTCCCCTTGACGTTGGGATCTAGCACCACGTTTAATCCGCTGATCTCGTGAATCAGCCGGAAGAAATCCTTCAGGTCCACGTCCTTCAGGTTCACCGAAATCGGTTCACCCGTGTAGTGTCCGGCTGCTGCTGGGGCTGGTGACATGGTTCCCTGAGTACCCGCCACCGTGTTCGCTGCGCTGCTGGCTTGTTGCGCTGCCTGTTGCGCCGCGCCTTCTGGACGGGCCGGTTCCGATTTTTCAGTCAGCGATGCCAGAACGAGAGAGGGCTGAGTCAGTTCGCTTGGCAAACCAAAATGAGGAGCCGAGACATTTGATGACTTGCTGTTTCGTGCGCTCGAACGCGGCGCACTCGCCACATAAGAAATCTTCTGCGGCGTCTTTTCCACCGCCGTTGACATTACCGGCGCAGCCACGCTCTTTCCCGTGGGCATACTTTGCGCCTGGAAATACACCACAATCGCGGCGCCCTCATGCGCGATCTGGTAGGGCGTCGAGTCCGTCAGGTCAATCACCACGCGCGCCACATCCGGACGGTACTGTCCCATCCGCACATCCCGAACCGGCGCCGACACTCCTGGAATCGTGCTCTTCTGCACGCCCATCCGCGCTCCGGCGAAGTCCAGCACCAGCCGCTCCGGGTTTTGCATCCGCGCCGCGTGGACGTCCAGGCGCCCAGCCCCTTCAACGCGAACGGCCGCGAACTGCGTGTCCTGTGTTATGGCCACGCTTGAAATCACCGCTGTGCTTGTGGGCGCAGCAGTGGCATCCTGTCCGCGAAGGGTCGCCGGGCTTCCACCCAGCACCGCGCTCGCAAGTATCAGGCAGCCAAATCGAAAGGCCGGCCAGTTCGTCTTCATTGCTGTTCTCCTGCACTGGAGTAAATTCTCTTATTTACCTGCCGCTCCACGGGCTTTCCAAATGCGTCCTTGCCAATTTCGTGGAACGACACACCATCCATCGCAATCTTTTCCACTCGCCCGTCGTACAACTGGTCGCCTTCCCGCAAAAAGTAAGTGCGCGATTGCGGATTGGTGACCACGGCGATCATCCCGTTGGGCGCGCGAACAATGCCGTCCAGGCGCAGCGAGGAAACTTGCAATCCCGCTTTGCCAGGTGGCAGATTCTTGTTGGCCTCGGCATTTGCCTTGTCACGCCCCACTAGGGATTCAAACGGATCCCGCCGCGCCACTTTCTCTTCCGCCGGAACCGGGGCTGGAGTTGCGCCTTCGGCGGGCACTGCCGCCTCTTTCTTAACAGCCCTCTTCGGTGCCTTGGCGACGGGCTTTGCGACGGGCTTTGCGACAGGCTTCGCCACTGGCTTTGCTGCGGGCGTTGTGGTTGCCGGTTTTGCCGCGGGCTTCGCGACAGGTGTAGCGGTTGCCGGCTTCGCCGCGGGTTTCGCAGCGGGCGCCGGCTTGGTCTGGGCAAACAGGCCGTTTCCGGCTGCCCCCAGCAGCATCCCGATAACTAATATGGTCACTCGACGCATGGCTCGCTCGTTCCTGCTCACGGTTTTTTCACAGGCGGAGTTGAACCCTTCGCTCCACCCGCCCCCGGAGCCGTATCAGCCGGCTTCGTGAAAAACGTTGTTACTGTAAACACTCCTGAAACCGTCGTGCCGGGCCGAATAGGGTATTTCGCGCCGTGAGACGCCGTGGCATCGTCGAACTGTATGTCTCCGACGTTGATGATGCGCGACAACCGGCTTAACCGCCCAAAGAAATCCAGAATGTTAAAGTACGGTCCATCAGCCTGCACTTCAAACGGCATCTCGTAATGGATTTCTCTGGCCACAATCGCTTGCGACGTCAGCCGCCGCAGTTGCACGTTCGACGCGCTCGCCGCTCCCTGTACCAACCGGATGAATTCGTCCGTTTCCTTCTCTTCCGGAACGATTGTCTTCAATGTGTCCAGTTGCTTGTTCAGCGCATCCATCTGCTGCGTCAGTTCCCCTTTGCGCTGCTTGTACACTTGCAACTGCGTGACTTCCTGGTTCAATTTCTGACGCGCCTGAACCGCTTTGTCATAATCGGCGCGCTCTTGCGCTATCGGAGATCCCGGCACATACAATCCCGCAAGTACCAGAATCACCGCGACGGCCAGCGCTACCAACCCCTGCATGATCACCGACATGTCTCGGAAAGGATTTGCCATGGTCTTCCCTTATCCTTTCTTCGCCGGTGCGGTGCTCTTTGGCCCGCTCTGGCCAGAGGTGCTCGCCGCTTTCGCCTGCGGCGTCACGCCCGCCGGCCCGTTCGGCGCGATCTCTGCGGTGATCGTAAAAGAATAAGTCTGGACGGCGGTGTTCTTGTCGTCCTGCTTGGTTTCCTTAATCTCGACCTTTTGGAAGTAGCCGGAGCGTTTCAGCGCGGTAATAAAATTGGCTACCGAATTGATCGAAGCCGCCGCCCCTTCCATGTTCACCACTGTGCCCCGCTTGGTCATGGACACAAGCCACAGGTTCTCCGCTCGCGAAACCGTGTTGGCTACCTCGTCCAGCAATTCTTGCCCGCCGGTCCGGTCGCGCTGGAGTTGCTCGATCGTCCCGACGCGCTGCTGCAGCACAATCTTCTGCTTCTCGAAGGCATCCACTTGCAGCTTGATCTGTTCAAGTTCCGTCTTCTGGGCCTGCAGTTGTTTGATGCGGCTGTTTTCTTCATTCAGCTGCGTCTGCCAGGAATGGTAGAAGTAAAACAGGAAGAGGCCGCCAAGCAGCACGCCTGCGCCGATAAACACCAGCGGCAATGCCGCTCCGGTGTCTACCGGCCGCCGTGCTGACTTCGGCCGTATTTGTCCCAATAAGTTTATGCGGATCATGGCTAGTCGAAGCTCCTAAGTGCCAGTCCCACCGCGACAACCAACTTCGGCGCCAAATCCCGGATCTGGTCCTCGCTGTGTTTTCCCGGATTGATCAGGACTTTCCGGAAGGGATTCAGCTCCTCCACCGGCATGGCAAATTCTTCCCTCAGCAGGTCCACCAGGCCCGGAACACGCGCCGTTCCCCCGGCGACCATAATGCGCTGGATATTCTCTCCGCTAGCCGTGGCCCGGAAGAAATCGAACGTCTTCTGGATTTCCAGCGTAAGAATATCCGAAACGCTGCGCAAAATCTGGCTCTTTTGCTCGTCGGTCACACTGGGTAGCGTGTCACCCTTCTTCAGCCGTTCAGCGTCGTCAAAGCTCAGGTCCAGTTCCTTTTGCAGTGCGTCTGTGTACTGGTTCCCGCCAACGCTCACGTCGCGCGTGAACAGTGGCACGCCGCCGCGCACGATATTAATATTCATCACGCTGGCCCCGATGTTCAGCAATGCCACCGTCTGGCCCGCGTCCGGCTCGTAGTTCACTTCGAAGCAGTTCTGCAAGCCAAAAGCGTCGATGTCCACGACCACGGGCGTCTTCCCCGCCTGCGCCAGCACGTTCGTGTGGTTCAGAATCTTGTCTTTCTTTACCGCCACCAGCAGGACATCCATCTGCGCGTCCATCGCTTCCAGTAGCTGGTAGCTCAAATTCACGTCGGCGATGTCGAAAGGAATGTGTTGGCTGGCTTCCGAGGGAATGCGGTCATACAACTCTTCTTCGGTCATCAGCGGCAGCGGAACTCTCTTGACGATCACCGAGTGCCCGGATACGGAAGTGGCCACGTTCTTCGTCTTTATGTGCTCGGTGTCAAAGATCTTGGTGATCGCGTTGGCCACCTGCGGCGCATCCATAATCGCACCGTCCACAACGGTGTCCTGCGCCAGCGGCTCCATTCCGAAGCTGACCAACTCGTACCCTGCCTTAGTCGATTTCAGCTCGACGGCCTTGATCGAACTGGAGCCGATATCCAGTCCCACCAACTGTTTTGCTTTTTTACCCCCGAGTAACCACATATCGCGGCCTCTTTCCCTCACGCCAGAGCGAGCCTAGCGGCGTCTTGCCACCACTTGGCTCATCTTGCGTTCCATCCAGCGGTCCAGGATCGTCTTTCTCAGCTTCCAACGATTGCCTAGCTTAAACGCGGGTATATCGCCCTCGGTGATGTAGCGGTACAACGTATCCGGACTGATGCCCAGATACTGCGACGCCTGCCGTACATTCATGACTTCACGCGATTCGCTCACGAGGAACTTCCACCCGGCTTTTCTGACGCCTTTTGACCTGGCGTTTGCGGCACTCTCTGTTGCAACCAATAGTAATCCAGAGAGTGCGGCCTGTGTGAACTTTATGTCACCGAGAAGCACCAAGCGTCAAGCGTTTCTCTCCTGTTATTGTGCTTAGAACGCAAGGAATCTTAGGCAGTTCACCTGGTATTGTAGGCAGGTGGCCCCAGATCTAGCACTGCTCGGCTTCTTATACCACAATGGGTTGTATTTTTCTCCCTTCTCACCCCTGTCCTACCGTACGGTAATCCTTTGCATGCAGTCTTCCGCCAATCGTCCGGTTTTGACCGCCATTCCCCGCAAGGCGCCCTCCGTTGACGCGTTCCTGAAAATAAAAACGCGAGCTTGCAGTGTCCTGTCGCGTTACAATTTGCAAGCCCGAATTTCGCGGCGTCCGTGCTCTTCCATCGAGGTTCCTATGAATCGCTCCCAGGGAATCGCCGTTGCTTTGCTCGTTCTTTTCATCCTGCTTGCCACATTAATATTTCAGCAAGCGCGCGGCGACGCACCGCAAGCGACTCCACGCAGCGCGGGCTTCCTGCTAATCGCCAATCAGGGCGATCACACCGCTCTACTGGTGGACCTGGCCGCAGGCCAGACATTGTTCCGCGTCGAAGTTGGCGTCAATGGCCATGAACTCGCTGTTTCTCCCGACGGCCACTTTGCTTATGTCCCCATTTACGGAAATTCCGGCGTCGGCAGACCGGGCACCGATGGCGATTCCATTGATATCGTAGACCTGAAGGAGCGCAAACTTGCCGGACACATCGCACTTGGCAAACCCGTGCGCCCTCACTGCGCCAAGTTTGGCCCCGATGGATTGCTCTATGTTTCCGCGGAACTGGCTAACGCCGTGTTTGTCATTGATACTGCCGCTCGCAAGGTCATCGGCGAAATTCCTACCGGCCAAATCGAATCTCACATGCTGGTGCTCACGCCGGACGGACACCGCGCTTACACCTCAAACGTAGATGCGGGGAGCGTGAGCGTACTGGATCTTCAGAAACGCGCGCTGGTAACCACCATTCCCATCTGCAAAATCGTTCAGCGCATTTCAATCTCCCCGGATGGCCGACGCGTTTATACGCACGACCAAAATGCGCCGCGCATCGCCATCATTGACACCACTACCAATGTCATCGCCAGTTGGATCGCTTTGCCAAGCACAGTTTATTCTTCCGCGTCCACAGCCGATGGGCGCTGGCTGGTTGCCAACTCCCCGTCAGGCAAATTATTTGTCATCGATACGGATACTGCCAAAGTCGCTCACTCTTTCGATATTCCCGCAGCCACCGGAGAGGTCATCATCACCCCTGATGGTTCGCGCGCTTATGCCAGTTGCCCGCGCGCCGGCACCGTGGAAATCCTCGACCTGCACAGTTGGAAGTTGGAAGAGCCCCTGAAGCTGACACCGGGGGTAGACGGTTTGGACTATCTCGCCTCCACAAATTGAACACCGATTTATCAAACTCTTCTCATCCGCTCTCCTCTCCCATTCCATTTCTCCCTTCGAAACATTATGCTGGTTTCATCCGTAACCTTATCGTTATCCGAATCGATATCACTTCCGGCAGCCGTTCTCGCTCCACTCGCTCAAAGGTGCGCATTCGATGAATCTATCCATCCGCTCGCTCAGCAAGAAATACGCGGGCAATGTCTGGGGCCTGCTCGAACTTGATTTGGACCTGAAACCTGGCGTGCTCGGATTGCTGGGGCCAAACGGGGCGGGCAAATCCACCCTCATGCGCATCCTCGCGACCGTCACGCGCCCTTCCGCTGGTTCCGTCAAGTGGAATGATCTGAACGTACTCTCTTCGCCCGATCCGCTCCGCACGGTTCTCGGTTATCTGCCGCAAGATTTCGGCGTCTATCCCCATCTCACGGCGTACGAATTTCTCGAATATCTTGCCGCGGTGAAAGGCCTCTCTGGCTCCGCGGCACGCCACCGCATCGAAGAACTCCTGTCCGTTGTGAATCTCAGTGACGCGCGTCACCGCCCTCTTGGCGGCTTTTCCGGCGGCATGCGGCAGCGCGTAGGCATCGCGCAAGCTCTTTTGAACGACCCGCAACTCCTCATTGTGGACGAGCCCACTGCTGGCCTGGATCCCGAGGAGCGCGTCCGCTTTCGCAATCTTCTCTCTGAACTTTCCGGCGAGCGCATCGTCATCCTGTCCACCCACATCGTCTCGGACGTCGAGGCTGTTGCCACAGATATCGCCATACTTTCTCACGGCCGCCTCGTCTCCCACGCTTCTCCCGAAACTCTGCTCGCCTCAATCAATGGCAAGGTCTGGGAAGTCCTCCTGCCCAGCGCTGATCTGCCCGCGCTCCAGCAGCGCCATCTCGTCAGCAGCGTTGCCCATCGCACCGACGGCGTCCACGTGCGTGTGGTTGCGGATTCCTCGCCCCTTCCCAGTGCCGTCCCTCTCGAACCCTCCCTCGAGGATGCGTATCTCGCCGCGATTGCAGCTGGCCGGGCCACGCCCGCGGGTGTGGCAGCATGAGCGCAGCCAGAGTGGTCCTGGCTGCTGCCAAGGCGGATTTCCTTGAGCGCGTCCGTCGTTACAGTTTCCTTTTTACTTTGGGACTTGCACTGTACTTCGGCTTTTTGGCCACTGTTGGCAAATTGACACTGCGCGTCGGAGATTCGCGCGGTGTTTACAACTCGGCTTGGATTGGCGGGCTGCTTGCGGTCGTCGGCAGCACTTTCATTTCACTTGCAGGTTTTTACTTCGTCAAGAACACTTTGCAGCGCGATACCGAGACGCGTGTCGGTCAAATTCTCGCCGCCACTCCGATTTCCCGTTTCGCCTACATTCTCGGGAAGTTCGCCAGTAACTTCGCTGTTCTCGCGTCGATGATCGGCATCCTCGCGGCTTCCTCGGTCGCTATGCAACTCGTCAGCGGAGAGGACAAGCACATTATTCTCTGGAAGCTACTCTCATCCTTCCTGCTCATCTCGATTCCGGCGATGGCGGTAGTCGCCGCGCTGGCGATTGTGTTTGAGACGATTCCCTTTCTGCGCGGTGGATTCGGAAACGTCGCTTACTTCTTCTTGTGGACCGCCATTCTCACGGTGCCGATTTTCACCAAATCATTAATATGCGACCTCAGTGGCTTGTTCCTCCTGCAGCGCAGCATCATCGCCAGCCATGTGGCGCCGGCGGCGGAACATAGCTTTTCCCTTTCCATCAATTCCGGTCAGTTCAAGACGACTTCCATCTTTCGTTGGGAAGGGGTCTCTTGGACCGGGGAAATTCTTTTTTCGCGACTTGTCCTGTTCGCGGTGGCGTTGCTGCTCTGCGTCCTTGCAGCCGCGCTATTTGATCGCTTCGATCCTGCACGAGGCTATCGAGCGTCGCGCGCCGCTCCCGCTCCCCCGCTCCCGGTGATGACGTCCATTTCCATTGCGGCACCGGCCGCGGAAGCGAAGCTCTCGCCGCTGGAAACTCGAGCGCGGCATTTCCAATTCTCGACGGTGCTCGCCGCGGAACTCCGTTTAATGCTGAAAGGCCAGCGCTGGTGGTGGTATTCGATCGCGGCCGGATTGCTTGTGGCGCAAGCGGCGGTTCCGCAGGCCGATGCGCGCGGCATGATCCTCGCCTTCGCCTGGATTTGGCCCATCCTCCTTTGGTCTTCCATGGGCATGCGCGAGCTGCGCCATCAAACGCATCAAGTCCTGTTTGCAGCACCACATCCTTTGGCCCGGCAGCTTCCGGCGGTTTGGCTCGCGGGAGTTTTGTTAGCTGTAGTAACTGGTGGCGGGTTCGCAGTTCGCCTTTTGCTCGAAAGAAATCTGGCTGGACTATTTGCCTGGGCGATAGGCGCGTTGTTCATTCCCAGTGCTGCCTTGTTCTTGGGAACTTGGTCGAGTAGCAGCAAGCCCTTTGAAATTCTTTACACATTGCTCTGGTATGTCGGTCCCATGCACGCAACTCCTAGCTTGGACTTCATGGGCTCCGCTCCCGTCACGGCCACCACGCGTTATCCGTTCATCTACCTCGCGCTCGCCACGATCTTTTTCGTATTCGCGATCGCAGGCCGCAAGCGCCAACTCCTCCTCTAATAACTAGCCAAGTCCTCACCGCTCCCGGCACTGTCATCCCGAACGAAGCGACCCGACTATTTCCTCCGCGCCGCCGTTGGGCGCGTCGGGTCGCGAAGTCGAGGGATCAGGCCACGCCCCATCGTCTTCTTGCTATCTCTGTGCTACTTGCGTCCCCAGCGGTGAATTCACTCTTTGTTTCTTCTCTGCGCACTCTGCGTCTCTGCGTTAATTTTCTTAATATTGCTGTTATCTCTGTGTTCTCCGTGTCCACTGTGGTGAACTCTCCTTCAAATCCCCAAGCTCTTCCAAAGGCCCTCTATCCGCGCCTTCGTTTTCTCATCCATCAAAATCTCATCCGGCCAGGGACGCGCAAAACCCTCGCTAGCCCATTTGCGCGTAGCATCAATTCCCATCTTCGATCCAAAATCCTGCATCCTCGCCGCGTGGTCCAGCGTATCCATCGGCCCCAGCATGAATTGCACATCGCGCTCCGGATCAATCGCGCACAACGCCTTCCACACCACTTCTCGGTAATCGTGGACATTCACATCGTGGTCCACCACCACGATCACTTTGGTGAACATCGCCTGCCCCAACGACCAAATTGCGTTCATCACTTTCCGCGCATGCCCTGGAAACGACTTGCGAATCGCCACGATCATCAGGTTGTGCACAATCCCTTCCGCGGGTAGCGAAACGTCCACGATTTCCGGGTGCGTCATCTTCATCAGCGGCAGGAACACCCGCTCGATCGCATAACCCATGAAGAAATCTTCCTGCGGCGGTGGCCCCACCACCGTCGTCAAATAGATGGGATCCTTGCGATGTGTCACGCACTCGATGTGAAATACCGGATAATCCCCTTCCAACGAATAAAAGCCCGTGTGATCGCCGAAGGGCCCTTCCGTCCGCATCTCGCTCAAATTGACGTAGCCTTCCAGTACGATTTCCGCGTTCGCAGGCACTTCCAGTTCATTCGTTTCGCACCCCACCATTTCCACCGGTTCCCTTTTCAGGAAGCCGCTGAACATCATTTCGTCCAGGTCCGGCGGAATCGGCAGAACGCCGCCAAGCGTGGTGGCAGGATCGGCGCCAATCGCCACGCTCACGGGAATGCGTCCTTCGGGATTCTTCGCGCGCGCCCGCCGGAAATGTTCCGCGCCATGCTTCTGCGTTTGCCAGTGCATGCCGGTGGTGCGTTCGTCGTAAACCTGCAAGCGGTACATTCCCACGTTGCGCTTCCCTGTTTCGGGATTCTTTGTGAACACCAACGGAAACGTAATAAACCGCCCGCCATCCTGCGGCCAGCATTTCAGAATCGGAAAATCCAGCAGGTTGACGTCCTCGCCTTTGCGCACAACTTCCTTGCACGCGCCGTCCTTCACACTCCTCGGAAAAAACGAACCCAACTCCGCCAATTTCGGCAGCATCTTCAATTTGTCGAACAATCCCTGTGGCGTCTGCATGTCCAGAAAGCCCCGGATCCTCGCCGCAACATCCTGCAAATTTTCCACTTCAAACGCCAACTCCATCCTGCGAACGCTGCCAAACGCGTTGATCAACAGCGGATAGCGCGAGCCTTTTGGTTTTTCAAATAACAGCGCAGGCCCCAACCCGGCAGGGCTTGGCCCGGAGTGTGCGGCTCCAATATTGTCTTTGGTTTTTTCCGCAGTGAGTTTTTCTCCGTTCATCGCTTCGCGGCGCAGCCGTTGTACCACTTCCGCAATCTCCAGGATCGGATCAACCTCGGCTTTCACGCGCCGCAGTTCCCCTTCGTCTTCCAGTTTCCGCACAAACTCCCGCAAATCGCGATACGCCACTCTATTCCTCCTGCAAAAGCCGCAATTTGGGCACTCGGCATTGTCACTCTAGCACGAACCAACGGGCACTGATCACCGCAACAAACCTGGTTCTCGCAAAACAAAGAACTGAGGCGCAATTACCCACCTCTCAGACACCACGATCTTGACCTCGATCGCCTGCGATAGTAGCCTTTTGTTGGATCGCCCCCAGTCTTGGAATCAGGACCTCACGAGGGTCTAGACGGATCAGGCGCTTGGACAAATGAACTCCACGTAATACCGTCGGACGTGGAGCTTTAGTTCAACTCGGCCATGTAAGTTGTCCTCTCGTGGACTATCCTTGCCGACGGAGGGCTTCCTCGGAGAGCGACCTCATTGCATGGCAAAACATCTGACCCTGCTGGAGCAGATACTGCGAGGAGAGGCCGACGCCAATATCTCTTTTTCGGAGATGCTCGGGCTTCTGAGACGGCTGGGATTTCAAGAACGGATCAAGGGAAGTCACCATATATTCTGGCGCGAGGGAGTGAACGAGATCCTCAACTTGCAGCCCGACGGGAACAACTGCAAGCCGTACCAGGTCAAACAGGTGCGCAAGGTTATAATTAACTATGGGCTCGCCGGAAAAGCTGATGAGTAAATACGAAATTATCATTTACTGGAGCGAGGAGGATTCGGCCTTCATCGCGGAGGTCCCGGAACTCCCTGGCTGTGCCGCGGACGGCAAGACTTACGCGGAAGCTCTTGCAAATGTGGAAATCATTATTGCTGAATGGCTCGAGACCGCCAAGAGCCTTGGCCGCTCCATTCCCGCTCCTCGCGGTCGACTCCTCTTCGCATGATTCTCCCCTGTCGATGACAGCATGATTTTTGGCCGCTCACTTCATTTGGTGACCGTCATCCTCGTTCGCACCCCAACGATGATCACATGCATGGCAGTGCCACGCTTTCTCTTTCACGGGAATGGGCAAGCCAGGAAACAAGAGAACCGGATAGGCAATCATTTTATTGAGTTCTTTCCAGGAAGCGTCCAGAGAGCCACATGCCGGGCACCGCGGTTGTTGATACTCTTCTATTCCTTCTCCCGCAAACTTATCGGGCGTTTTTTCGTTGAGGATTGTTCTCGCCTCATCCGCATCATTCTTCCGCACTACGAGTTTCACCCCTCCTAGCGCGTTGGAACAGAACCAATCCATTCGGATGAATGTTTCGTCAAACAGCGAGCACTCGATTCCCGCAGATTCGAGCGTCATTTTGGCGGCGAGAGCTTCCGGCATGTTTTGGTACTTCCGCACGATCTCCGGCGCTCCGTGATCATCATTCGGTCCCGACGTAAACGTCGGGTCGGGAATAGCCGCGAATTCGCTCTGAACTGAATTGCGAGATTCAACGGTTACTGCTGGGTGTAGCAACCTCCATGATGTGCCCTTGCCAGGCCAGTCCAACTGTCGCCGGTCCATTTCTTGCGGTAGCACCGCAAAGGCTATTTCCGTTACTGCGGCCGGATCCCGGCCGGCTTTTTGCAGTTCCAGATCGCTCATTGCCGAGTAGCGTCGTACAAGCCTTTGACGTTCCTGCTCCGGATTAATCTTGGCCATGAACTCTCCGCAACGTCGGGCCGCGACGTTCTGTTGCTGTACAGGTTTCGTTATCGGCTACCAACATCAGCATCATGCTTGGCCATCGTAGTCTGCCTATTCGCACCGCACAAGGCCAACTTCCCACCTTACTTCCTGATCTCCTTTTGTACATGTCAACTAGTGAGCAACCTGGTAACCTTCATTTGCGCCGCAGGCGTATCGATGCAACAATAACCTTATGCGTAGAATACACATTTCAGCCCTCACACTTTTTTCGGCCGGCTTGCTTCTCACCGGTCACGCCGTGGCGCAGCAGACCCCGGCGGCCACAACTCAACAATCTCCCGCGGCGACGCCCGCCCCAGCGACGAAGGCGCAAACAGCTCCTGCAGCCAAGAAGCCTGCGACCGCTTCGACCGCGAAAAAGCCCGCCGGCGCCGCGCCGCTCACATTAACGACGCCGAAGGACAAGGCCAGTTACGCCATCGGCATGAACATCGGCAAGGGCATGCATCAGCAATCTGTGGATGTGGATCCCACGATCTTCATGCGCGGCCTGAAAGACGGGCTCGCAGGCGGCAAAACCCTGATGACCGACCAGGAAGCCCAGGCAACGCTTTCGGCTCTCCAGCAGGACGTCCGCAAAAAGGCGGAAGAAACTGCCAAGATTCAGGGCGACGCTAACAAAAAAGAAGGTGATGCATTCCTTTCAGCTAATAAGTCCAAGGAAGGCATCATCACAACTCCCAGCGGCTTGCAATATAAAGTTCTCCAGCAGGGCACCGGCCCCAAGCCGACCGTCAATGACACCGTGGTTTGCAACTACCGCGGCACATTGCTGAATGGCAAAGAGTTCGACAGCTCTTACAAGCGCGGCCAGCCCGCTACTTTCCCTCTCGGCCAGGTGATTAAGGGCTGGACGGAAGCGTTGCAGCTTATGCCCGTCGGCTCCAAGTGGCAACTCTTTCTGCCGCCCGATCTCGCATATGGCGACCGCAGTGCTGGCCCGGACATTTCTCCCAATTCCACGCTCATCTTTGAAGTGGAGTTGATGTCCATCAAACCTCCAGATAAGCCAGCCGCAGGGCAACCTACCGCACAGCCACCGGCCAATCCAGCCGCCAAGCCGGCCGATCAACCAAAGCCGTAACTCATCTCTAGATCGCTGCAATAAATTAGGGCGGTCTTCGCTGCGTGCGAAGGCCGCCCTTCTCATTTCACTCCGTTATTCCGTTTGTGAAGTGCTATCTTGTCCCCGTCGGGCTCAGTCCACTTTCCAATTCATGCACCAGCTGCTGCAATCATGAAAGTTTCCGACCAATTGAAAACTTCCCGCTTGCTGCTGCGCAAGCCGCGCTCCTCCGATGCCGACCTCATCTTCGGCCGGTACTCTTCAGACCTCGAGGTAACGAAGTTTCTTGGCTGGCAACGACACACTTCCATCGAACAGACTCGCGCATTCCTTGCGTTCAGCAACCTCGAATGGCAACGCTGGCCGGCTGGCCCTTTCCTGATTGAAGATCTGAAGGATGGACGACTCTTGGGCAGCACAGGACTTGCCTTCGAGAATCCGTTACGCGCCATGACCGGCTATGTCCTTGCCAAAGATGCCTGGGGCTTCGGTTTTGCTACGGAATCACTCCGCGCAATCGTGCAACTTGCGGAAACTCTGCTCATCGATGAGTTGTTTGCTTTGTGCCACCCGGACCACAAAGCTTCCTACAACGTGCTGGAAAAGTGTGGCTTCGTTCGCCAACCCGAACGCTTGGCTGGCGCCCATTTTCCCAACCTCGCCGCTGATGCTCAACCCGGCGCGTTGCGTTACGTGCGGCGATTTCGCGATTCACAACAAACTTAGCCCGCTAGTTAGTGCAGGGTTGTCAATACCTGGTAGACGACGACCACTATCATAAATAGCAGGTAGATTCGCAGCGACCACATCACGAACTTCTCCACTCCGTTCAAGTGGCGCCTGGGAATCAAATGCTTTTTCAGTCCTGCAAGCTGTTCCGGTTCCAGCGAAGCCAGGACCATTTCTTGATCGGAGGGGGTAATCGCAATAGGTGTTTTTTCTTTTGGGGTCATGCTTTGCTCCTCCTATCCCCCGCCCAGAAACGCGAATGCTTTTGGCGCAATCACGCTCAGGCCGAACAGTATTCCCGCAAGCGTCAGGAAAACGACGACGCACGTCGCCAGAAAGTTTGCCCACAACGGACTCACCAGATCGCCCATCACTTCCCGGTCGTTTGCAAGCATGAACAGGAACACCAGCGCGGGTGGCATCGCCAGCACCGCAACCACATTGACAAGCAGCACAACATAGACAAGTGGGAGCCCGGGGATTAACACGATCGCTCCCGCGGTTGCCGCGCAAAGAAACAGAACCGAGTAGAACGCCTTCCCTTGCGTCACCGGCAAATTCAAGCTGTGCGGCCTGCGCGCAACCTCTCCAAACGCGTACGCGGAGGAAATGGAAATCGTGACCGACGCAACCATTCCCGCTTCCACGATGCCCAGTGCAAACAGCGCCGCGCCAAATCGCCCGATCAACGGCTGGAGTGCTTGCGCGAACTCCGCGCCCTGAAAATTTTCGGCGGTCATGTGGTGAGCGAACAGTGGGGCGGTGGCAATGATGGTTGCAACCGCGGCAATCGCGGCTAACGCAGCTCCAAGTGTTGTATCGAAGCGGCCAAGGCGGATGTCTTTCGTCGTAAGGCCTTTGTCAACGGTGGCGCTCTGTTGAAAGAACAGCATCCACGGTGTCACCGTTGCGCCGATGTCAGCGAGAATGATGATCAGAGTGTCTTGGCTGAAACCGGGGAGCGGCCGCCAGGTGACGAGCGCGTGACCAACAGAATGCCAGTGCGGGTGCGTCATCAACGCCACAGGAACGAAGACGAGGTTGAATATGGCGATAGCGAGCAGCGTTCGTTCCCACGTCCAGTAACGGTGCATCGCAACTGCCGCGCACAAAAACACCAGCGCGCTGCCAACCGCAGCCCATGGAGGAACCCCGAAGAATCCCAGCCCCGCGCGGATGGCGATGAACTCCGTGATCAGCGTCAG
This sequence comes from Candidatus Acidiferrales bacterium, assembly GCA_963780315.1. Lineage (GTDB taxonomy): Bacteria > Acidobacteriota > Terriglobia > Acidiferrales > UBA7541 > Acidiferrum. The sequence continues at coordinate 237,372 of CAWABP010000002.1, forward strand.
GAAGTTGCCGATGGCCAGGTCAATCATGGAGAACCAGCCCCAGAACGGCCCAAAGCGGTCGAAGATCAGTTCCGCGTGGCCGCGATGCGTGGCGGAACCCAAACGCATGGTCATCTCTTGTACGACGATGGCCATGCAAAATGTCAGGATGACGAAGGGGATGAAGAAGCCAATTCCAAACCGCGCGCCCGTTGCGGCGTAGGAAATCATGCTGGGTCCGTCGTTCTCACCCAGCATCACCAGAATTCCGGGGCCGACAAGCAACCACAGCAAACGGAACTTGGAGAAGGTGCCGCGTTGCGATCGCGCAGCGGAAACACGCACGCGGTCATGAGCGCGATCCACGTCCTCGTGCGTGATGACCACGTCTTGGGTGACGCTTCGCTGGGTCAGCCGGGACAGTGGGCCTAAGTTCACGAGCGTTTCCTTCGCACTCCGCGGGAAATACTATCGCATTCCCGCCAAATAAACCACAGTATACCAGATTTTATTAATTGAGGTTAACTACAGTTTGCTTAGTGTCCCCGCGCAACCCATATTTTCTCTGCCGCAGGTAAACCCAGCGCGATGCGCTTTTTTGCAACCTTCAGCATCGCCGTTCCGTCGTAGTTCCGGGATTCCACCTTCAATTGCGTGCCCGGCCGTATCCCTCGTTCTTCGAGAAATTCCAGCAGCTTGCGGTCCCGCTCGAATACGCTGAATACCCGGTACGTCGAGCCCGCTTCTGCTTCGCTGAGCAACCGCTGCCCCTTCTTGCGCCGCTGCTTGGGGCTCATCACGGCCAAACCGTTTCCGTGTGGGCAGGTTTCTTTTTGGCCAAGCATGGCCACGAGCTTCTTCTCAAATGCCGGGGAGACGGCGTGCTCCAGGCGCTCCGCTTCATCGTGCACTTCATACCAACCCATGCCGAATATCTCGAAAAGCATGCGCTCGATCAGGTGGTGCCGCAGAATCGTCTGCTCGGCAACCTTGCGTCCTTCGGCAGTCAGTTGAATATGGCCAGTCTTGTCGATGACAACCAGCGCGTCGCGCCTGAGCCGCTTCAACGCAGCGGTCACGGCCGGCGGTGTCACCGAAAGCCAATGGGCCAGCAGCGCGGGGATCACTGTCTGGCCTTCCGCCTCGGCCTCGGCAATTGCTTTCAGGTAATTTTCCTTGGAAATAGTGATCATCATGAGTTCGACGCGTCTCTGTCTTCGTGCATTACTTTAGCACCAATTTCCAGATACCGCTGCGTTGCGGCTGTGAGATGAAAATGTCGGCGCGCCGACATTTGTATCTTAGTTGCAAGTAGAAAAAGGGTAATACATATAAGTTAGCTGGCTGTGGACGCATTGGATGGGATGCCCCCCACCCCCTGTTTTGCGCATGTGCGGGAATGATTGGACTTACCGGAGGGCCATCTGTAAGTGCGGGAATGATTAGAGTTAGGGGAGAAAAACAGTTTAAAGCTAAAAGTTGAACGTGCAGAAGACAGGCCCTGCCCCCCTGCTTTTGCGTATGTAGGGGAAACAAAGGGGTTACGGGAGAATGGCTTGTATCAAGGGGAAGCAAAGGAGTTAGAGGGTGGAAGAGCGAAGGGGAGACGAAAGGCGAGGTGGTGAGGCGATCCGAAATGGTACAAGAGCCGCGTCCCCTCAGCATGACGGAGGGAGCATAGCACATTATTTACCGTTTGTCTACTATTATTTAGTGGGTACTATATTCGAAACTGGTACTCGAAGCAGCGTCCAGGAAAAGAGAAGTCAAAGCCCGCACTCTTTATGAACCAAAACGAAGGATGCGGCACCCAATGCCCGCCTGTTAGCCACCCGCCGAGATTCCCGCTGAAAAATCGCTCCCCTTTGATCCCTGCTTGTCAGCGCGCGCCATGCTGGCGCAGCAATTCCGCGACGTCGTTGTGGCCACTAAGCCAGGCCATCGACAAGGGCGTGCCACCATCGTCCAATTTGGCATTGACGTCGGCGTTGTGGGTCAACAGATATTCGGCCACCGCCTTTAGGCCCATCTCTGCCGCGAAGTGCAAGGGCGTCCAGCCGTTTTTGTCCCTGGCGTTGACATCCGCGTTGTGAGCAATGAGCACTTGCAACACCTCTAGTCGCCCCTGTCCGGTCGCGGTATGGAGCGGTGTGCGTCCGTCTTGGTCCTTGGTGTTGACGTCCGCCCTGTTAACCAGCAGGAACTCCGCCATCTTCGGGGTACCAAGCGCAGTCGCCACAACCAAGGGTGTCTCTCCAAGATTGCCTCTGGCTTCCATATCAGCATGGTGGGCCAACAGCAATTCCGCAGCGAGCTGATTGGATGTCGATGCCGCGTAATGCAGGGGCGTCCAACCGTTGTTCTCCTTGGCGTTCACGTCGGCGTGGTTGGCCAGGATAAACTCGATGAGTTCTCTGCGTGCACCTACCACTACCGCAAGGTGCAAAGGCGTATAACCGTCTTTCGGCTCCTTGCTGCCAACCAGACTTGGATTTTCCCTAAGCAGCGCCTGGACTTCTTCCAATTCACCTGCCTCGAAGGCTTGAAAAATATCCCTGTGTCCACCACTTTGCCCCTGGCCACCTGCGGATTGCGGACGCACCGTAGCGGCTTCATGAACCTCAGTCTGTTTGGCACTTTGCACGTGCCCGCTTTCGGCCTGGCGGAGCAACGCCGCGATTTCCTTTTGCTGCGGGGTCTTGAGCTTGGTCGTGGACTTGGCGAAGGCCAAGGGTGTCATGCCTTTCGAGTCTTTGGCGTTTGTGTCGGCTCCGTGAGCCAGGAGCACTTGCACCATTTCCGGGCGTCCCCCTATTGCCGCGTAGTGGAGGGGCGTCCGGCCCACGGCGTCCCTTGCATTGACGCCTGCCCCATGGGTGAGGAGGAGTTCCACCGTCGTCGGGGTTCCAGTTAAGGCCGTGACCAGCAAAGTGGTCTCCCCGTGATTGTTGCTAGCGTTGACATCGGCCTTGTGGTCCAACAGCCATTGCACCATGGACTCATGGCCCAAATATCCCGCAAGGTGCAGGGGCGTCGACCCATAGGCGTCCCTGGCGTTAACGTCGGCGTTGTTGGCCAGGAGAAACTCGACGAGGTTCTTGCCCGCATTTCCCGCTACCGCGTTGTGTAACGGCGTGTCGCCTCCCGCGTCTTTGCTGGTGATCAATTCGGGATGGGCTTTGAGCAGAGCCTGGACTCGAATCAAGTCGCCGGCACCGGCGGCTTGATTAATATCCCCTCCGCTTTCAGACTTTACGATGGCGTGGCTCGGGTCGGAATTTTCGGCAATATTTCCGGCCAGAATGACTTTACCTTCGGCGAGGACCGCGTCGCTTATGGTTTTCTTGTCCAGAGAGTCCGGAATCTTGGCCGCCGGCACGATGAAAGTGATGGCCTTCTCGACGGTCTGGTCTTTGACCACGGTCTCGTCGCTCCACCTCTGGACCGTGTGCATCTGCAGGGTGTTGTAGTGCATATTGCCGTCAATCCCTAATCTCGCGCCAGTATCAACGTACTGTTCGTTACGCATGGATGAGACGCGTTCGGTTTCGAGAACCGCCTCCGTCGTCGAGTAAAAACCTTGAACAGTGATCACCTTCAGTTCCGGGAATTTGGCGGCGACGCGATGGAACCGCGCCACAACCTCGGCCATGCCGCTATCCAGCGCGGCCTGCCCCATCTTTTGGTGACGTTCCTGCGAATTCGAGTTATGACTCGCGAGTCGAAACGCCGGTCCCCCAAAGGAGCGATCCAGTCTGAGAGCCACATTGAGGTTAGGGGCTCCCGTCTCCGCGTCTTTCGTGAGGTGGATGAAATAGAGGTCGAACGGAGCGCAGCGAAACGCCTCCTGTTCGAAAAGAAGTGTCTTTCCAAATTCAGTTCGCAGGGCGTCGTTCAATCTTACGAGTTCAGGCGGTGCATCGCTGGCAAGAAGAAATGAGGTCTCATAATTCTTTGGGTCCAATGTGGCTTCAAGTTCCTTGTCGGTGGATTTGACGTCGAGGACCTTGGGGGCGTAACCGAACCTTCTCAGTTTGATTCTCTGGACGTCCATATCACCGTGGAACGTCAGATCGACCGCGCCCGGTGTCAGTATGTTCATGCAGGTGAAGTCTCTTCCGTCCTTCTTCCAGATCGTTGCCCCGGGAGGCTCGGACTTAACGGCAACCCCATGCGATTGTGTCGTGGTACCCTGCCCCTCAGCCTTGGTAAGGCCGAATAATCCGAGCAGACAAACGCCAAGTGTGATAAGTGCAAGCCACACCGCACGAGCAGTTCGTCTGTTTCGATCATCAAGCACACGCATAAAGCCTCCGGGCCAATGCCACCATTAGTTATAGGTGGACAAAACTTTGTGCACCTCGCCCAAGAACCGCAGCTTGAACGCCTTTTCGACCCTGCCTCCAAACATGCTCTTCGCCTTGACGTTGATCGTTAATCGTGTCTCAGGTTTTGCGTTGAGGGTTTCGATGAGAATGTCGAAGGTGCATTGGGTTGGCGCCATTCCGTTCTGCGGATCGAACGCGCCGTTGCCGCTGATTGTCCCTTTGTCTTTATCCTTGGCTGTGACGGAATAGCCCAGCCGCTCGCTGGCTTCCTGAGAAGCCTGAAAGACCTCATCGTAGGTGTGCTGGTAAACCTGCGAGGACGTATCGTCTTTAGCCGCGGGTGGGAGCGGCGTGCCGTATCTGGGGAGGGAAGTCGCATTCCCACCGAAAATCAGCACACCCAGCATCAGGGCAAAAGCAGTGACCCCAGCGCGTTTTGCATAACTGGAAGCTACCTCATAAATGGTGGCAACGGGGGTCGGAGCTTCAGCTCCGACATTAAGACCCAGGAAAAACTGGGCTTTAGCCCCTGAGGCAACTCTTCTCTTCGCCCCCCAACTATTCATGAGACAACTTCTAGAAAACTCGCACTTAGTTTGAAACATCTGAGCGTTCTCCTTTCTGGGTCATGCGGCCAGTGATCGAATTTGCTTTAAATAGCTTCTGGCCGATGTCGCCATCAGTGATACGTTGCCAACACTTGCTGCAACATGGCCAGGAAATCCGCTTTTAGCTTGGACTCTGACCCTGGAATAATCCCTTTCACTTTGCCGTTGATTGTCACCCTTGTCTCGGGACTGGTGTTTATGGCTTCAATGTGAATGTCGAAAGTGCAATCCTTGCCGGCCCACTTGTAGACCCCGTTGCCGCTGATCGTCCCCTTTTCCTTGTCCTTTGCGGTAACAAACAATCCCATTCTCTCGATGGCCTCCTGAGTAGCCTGGAAAACCTCGTCATAGGTGTGTTGGTAGACGCGGCTAACCTCCTTGCTGGACCCGCCCGGCATCGCCCCGCTCGCTGGTTTAGGCAAGGAAACCGCGTACCCTCCGAAAATCAGCGCACCTAGCATCAGGGCAAAAACAGCGACCCCAGCGCGCTTTGCGTACCAAAAAGATTCGAACTTATTTTGAGGCATTTGGATGTTCTCCTTTATGACTTGCATCGCCAGTCCTTGCACGTGCCAGCAAACGCTTTTGGCCAAACCCGGTATCAGTGGTACGTGGCCAGCACTTTCTGCAGCTCCTTAAGAAAGTCTTCCGAGTCTTGCGCCAATCCAGAACCGAAAAGCTTTGATCCCCTCAACTTCGGAATGACCGTTACTCGTGTCTCAGGTTTTGTGTTGAGGGTTTCGACGTGAAGGTAGAAATCTACCTTCCTGTTGCTACTAGTCGCGATGAACGTCCCTTTGTCTTTGTCTTTGTCCGTAACGAAATAGCCCTTCCGCTCGACGGTCTCCTGAATAGCTTGGAAGACTTCGTCGTAGGTGTGTTGATAAACCTGTGTGAACTCCTTGTCCTTGTTGGGCGTGGCGGAAGCCGGAGGTGCACCGTACCCACCGAAAATCAAAACCCCCAACAGTGCGGCCAATGCAATGAGGCTGGAGAGGCCGAGAGTTCGATACCGTACATTTTCGTTTTCAGGCATCTTAATCCTCCTTCACTTATAGGTGACCAGAACCTTTTGCAGCTCGACAAAGAACTTGGTCGCCAGGCCCCTACGTTCGACTCCGGTCAGAAAATGGATGGTTTTCAGGGCGATGGCTGCCCGTGTTTCGGGTTTCTGGCTGACTGCCTCGATTTGTATCTCGAAGGTATTTTTGTTGTTGCCGTTCATGCCATAGCCTGTGATGATGCCCTTGTCCTTGTCCGCCTTTGTTATGAACCAGCCAATCCGTTCAATGGCGTCCTGCGAAGCCTGGAAAACCTCGTCGTAGGTATGGTTGAAGACTCGCGAAAAATCGTCGGGGTTATCCTTGCCGGGCGCGCCACTGGCCACGGGGGCGCCGCACCCACAAAAAATCAGAGCGCCTAGCACAAGGACAAGTGCAGCGACCCCAGCGCGTTTTGCGTACCAAAGAAGCTTGTGTTTGTTTTGAAGCATACGGATGTTCTCCTTTATGACTTGCGTAGCCAGTGCTTGCACGTGCCACAACAACTTCTTGCCTATCTCGCCGTCAGTGATACGTGGACATCACTTTCTGCAGCTGGATAAAGAAGTCCGGCGGGAACGTAAGTCTTGGTCCTCTGGTAATGTGCATCAAGAATTTCGGCCGCATTGTCACGCGCACCTCAGGCTTTGCACTGACGGTTTCAATGTTGACCTCAAACGTCAACTTGCCACCGCAAGGTACTGCTGCGCCGCACGGATAGTGATATTCACCGTTACCGCTGATTGTTCCCTTGTCTTTGTCCTTGTCAGTAACGAACAGCCCCATCCGCTCGATGGTCTCCAGAGAAGCCTGGAAAACTTCGTCGTATGAGTGTTGGTAGACCTGTGAGGGCGCCTCGTCCTTGTCCTTGCCGGGTACGGCTGGACGTGCTCCCCCGGGTCTGGGCAAGGAACTCGCTTATCCGCCGAAAATCAACACTGCCAGCATCATGACAAAAGCAGAGACCGCCGCTTGTCCTATCCACCCGGACCTTCCCTGCTCGTTTTCTCTTCTCATTTCAGTCCCGTCCTTTCAAATTTCCCCTCGCAAAGCGCTAAGCCTGGAGACCGCCGCAGTTGCGTAGCAGCTTGAGTAGAACCCGAAGTACCTGCGCAGATGAATCCGCAATGCTAAGGCGTGCAGCCAGCCCTCACCTGGGAGTGTCCCATCGGATTGTTTCATGGGAGAAAGACGCCTGGCAGCGGAACCCTTCCAGGCATAAGCAGACGAATCCAAACAGAGCAGCAGAGGGTCCCGTGCGAATGGAGTCAACACAAACATGCTTACTCCGGGCCCGGGTAAATCCCCCTGGCTCGTCACCGACCTTATCTGCCTTCTTATGCTCTCTATAGGGTAAGCGTGCTGTGATGAGCGTCACGGCCACTTGTGACAACCTAGGCACGCGCCGCGGGAGGTGAGAACTCTGGTGAGAGATTCACCGGTGACCGGGAGGGAAGAAAAAGCAGATCCCTCGCGTTGCTCGGGATGACACAGGGGGGATGGCGGGATGAAACAGAGGACAGGCGGGATGGCAGAAAGGGAAGAGCGGCCCTCAGCGGCTGAAGCCGGGCATTCATTGCGAATGGTGCGGCATGGCTGAAGCCATGCCCTGACGAAGGATGCTTAGGTTGCGCGCAACTCCCTTCCCTTCTATTCTGGATGCTCGACGTTATGAAGCGCATCTATCTGGATCACAACGCAACTTCGCCCACCGAGCCAGCGGTGTTGGAGGCGATGCTGCCCTATTTCGCGGGCGAGTTTGGCAACGCTTCATCCATCCACACGTTTGGACAGCGGGCCCGTGCGGGAGTGGAAACGGCGCGGGAGCAGGTGGCGGCACTGCTGAATGCGCGTCTGCAGGAGATAGTGTTCACCAGCGGAGGCACGGAATCGGACAATCACGCGATATTCGGTGTGTATTCCGCGGCGGCGCAATCCGTGACGAATTCGGGGGCAACCCCACACATTATTACTTCCTTGATCGAGCACGAGGCGGTGCTGAACACTTGCCAGGCACTGGAAAAGTGCGGCATCTCCATCAGCTATCTTCCCGTGGATGGCGCGGGATTGTTGGATCCGGCGGCGGTGCGAGAGGCGATTCGCGCGCAGACGATCCTGATTACGGTGATGCACGCGAACAATGAACTAGGCACGGTGCAGCCGCTCGCGGAGATTGGACGGATTGCGGCGGATGCCGACGTTTACTTGCATTCGGACGCGGTGCAATCGGTGGGGAAAATTCCCGTGGACGTGAAAGCGCTGCAGCTTGACTTGCTTTCGCTTTCCGGGCACAAGCTGTACGCACCGAAAGGAGTCGGAGCGCTGTTTATCAAGAGCGGTACGCGGCTGCGGCAGTTTCTCTACGGCGGGCATCACCAGCGCGGATTCCGTCCAGGGACGGAGAATGTGCCGGGGATTGTGGGGTTGGGAAAAGCGGCCGAGCTGGCACGATTGAACATGCAAAGCGACGCGGCGCGGATTGCTTCGTTGCGCGATCGGCTGGAGCAAGGATTGCTAGCGCGCGTGCCGCATGCTCATGCGAATGCTGTTGGAGTGCCACGCACTCCAAACACATGCAACGTGACGTTTCCAGGGATTGAAGGCGAGGCGCTGATTATCGCGCTGGACTTGAAAGGGCTGGCGTGTTCGACGGGAGCGGCGTGCTCATCGGGAGCGCTGGAACCTTCACACGTGCTGACGGCGATTGGGCTTTCGGCTGCCGATGCACGAGCGACGATTCGCTTCAGCCTGGGATGGCATACCAGCGAAGAGGAAATTGCGGCGGCGTTGGAAATTGTTCCCGCGGCAGTGGCGCAGCTTCGGCAACTTTCGCCGACGTACCGGCGAGAGATTCCGGCTTAAGAAATGTTCAACGAGGTACAACTCGAAAGTTTGCCGGCGGCTAAGGAAGTGCAACCGGGGCTGGTGGCTGTGGCCATGTCTGGCGGCGTGGATTCGTCCACCGTTGCGGCGGTGTTGCTGCGGCAGGGTCGGCCCATAGTCGGATTGACGATGCAATTGTGGAATCAGCGGCGTTTGCCGGAATTGCAAGGCGATGGCCCCGCGCAACATCGCTGCTGTTCGCTGGATGATGTGTACGACGCAAAGCGCGTGGCGCAGCACCTGAGCTTTCCGCACTATGTTGTGAATTTCGAGGAACAGTTTGAAGAGCGCGTGGTGCGGCCATTTGTGCAGCAGTACCTGGCGGGGCGCACGCCGATTGCGTGCACGAATTGCAATACCGACGTGAAGTTTGAGCCGCTGTTGCGCATGGCGCGGCAGATTGGCGCAGAGCGGCTGGCCACCGGCCACTACGCGCGGATTCGCAGGGATGGACAGAGCGGGCTCTGCGAATTGTTGCGTGCGCGCGATGACGCCAAGGACCAATCGTATTTTCTTTGGGGGCTGACGCAGGAACAGCTTTCGCGCAGCGAGTTTCCACTGGGCGAATTGACGAAGGAAGAAGTGCGGGCGCTGGCGCGCGAAGTGAAATTGCCGGTGGCGGAAAAGCCGGAAAGTATGGAACTTTGTTTCGTGCCCAACGGAAATTACGTGCAATTCATCCACGCGTATTCGCAGGAGCGCGGCGAACCGATCCACGACGCGGAAGGCGACATCGTGACCGAAGACGGCACGGTGATTGGACGCCACACCGGCGTACACAACTACACGATTGGACAGCGCAAGGGACTGGGATTCGCAGCGGGAAAGCCGGTGTACGTGGTGGCGATTGATACGGCGAATAATCGCGTGATTGTGGGCGGAGATGAAGCGCTGCGCACGAGCACGTTTGAGATTGCGGGCGTCAATTGGATTTCGATTGCGGAGCCGGCGGTGCCTTTGCGGGCGCAGGTTAAAATTCGCCACAAGCACGAACCGGCGGAGGCAACCGTGGAAGCGTTGCCGGGATTGCGCGCGCAAATTACTTTCGGTGCGCCGCAGCGCGCGATTACTCCGGGACAGGCCGCGGTGATTTATAACAGCGATGTAGTGTTGGCGGGCGGATGGATCAAATAAAAAAGCAGCGCGAAACAGATTGCGATTCGCGCCGCTGGAAAGTTCTGCCAGACTACACTTCTAAATAAAAAGTTCGTCTTCCTGCTCGAGTTTTTCCCCGGCAGGTTCCCGATCGCGGCGCGAGCGCAGAACATCCAAACCAATCTTGATGCCCTGAACTAGCGCGGACATTTTGTGCACAGGTCCCCAGAATGTGCGACGCACTTGCGAGCCCGCATCTTCGACGGCTTCGAGCGTGCCGGTCAAAATGCGGTCCACGCGAACCAGTTGGCCGCGGAGCCGATCAGAAGCTTCCCCAACAATACGATCGAGGCGCTGCGCTTGTGCGCGCGCAAGATAGACAATTTGCGAAGCGTCTTCCACGAGGTTGGCGATTTTGGGCTGCGTATCGTCCAGCAGGATTTGCGTGCGCGTAAGAATCGGGCCCATGCGCGAGTGCAGATCGTTGACAACGCGATTGATGGATTCGGTGGTGCGCTTCAACTGGACGAACAATCCGATCAGAATACCCACCTGAACGACAAGTGCAATCGCCGCAACAATACTGAAGAATTCCATCCAGAATTGCATACACACCCCGCCCTCTCCGCAGCCTGCGCGGAAACTTCACCAACAGCATCCGGGCCCTTAAGATTTCGTTTCGCGGAGGAACGCTTCGCGCCCGGCGTCAACGGCAGCGGCAATCGAATCGCGCTTGCGCGCGGCAACGTCTTTGCCACGTTCGATCAGATCATCCGCGCGGTCGCGCAATTCCTTCGCCTTTTTCTGGGCAAATTCGCGGCCCTCATCGGCGCGTTTCGTCAGGTACTCGCGCGTCTCTTCACCAGACTTGGGAGCAAAGAGCACGCCCAATAGAGCACCGACGCCGAGACCAACGAGGAAATAAGAGACTTTGGAACCAACGTTGTCAGCCATGGAAACCTCCAAGGGAAACGTAACATAGGAAAATGGGAGCCGCAACAAGCTATAACCTGCATACATCAGTTGGGCGGTTATGTGGTTTTGGCGGGTTGCGCAAAATGTTGAAGGATTTTCTCCGCACTTTTCTTTGAAACTACACGGCTTAACTCTTCCAGGGTGGCTCGCTGGAGATTCGCGATGCTGCCGTAGCGCTGCAGGAGGAGTTGGGTAGTGCGTGGGCCGATGCCGGGGATTTCCAGCAGGGCGCTGGAGGTCTGACGGGCAGCGCGACGCTGGCGATGAAAAGTGACGGCGAAACGGTGGGTTTCGTCGCGAATCTGCTGGATGAGATGCAAGACGGGGGAGTGGCGGTCCAGGGTGACAGGTTCGTTTTCGAGGCCGAGCACGTAGAGAATTTCCTCCTGCTTGGCGATGCTAGCCATGGGCTGATTGATGATTTGCAGGGCTTCCAGGGCTTGAGCTGCGGCGTGAAGCTGGCCGAGACCGCCGTCAATAAGGATAAGGCCGGGGAGAGGCTTTTTTTCTTCTTGAAGGCGGCGATAGCGGCGGATGACGGCTTCGTACATGCTTGCGAAATCGTCGTTAAGAGCACGCGGGCGGCCAGCGGGAGTTTCATCGCCGCGAATGATGAATTTGCGATAATCCGATTTTTTCATGCGGCCATTTTCCCAAACGACCATGGAGGCGACCGTATCTGTTCCTTGGATGTGCGAAATGTCGAAGCTCTCGATACGCTTGGGATCTTCCGGGAGATTGAGCGTGTTTTGAAGAGCTTCGGTGATCGCTTTGGAAGTTGGTTTTAGTACGCGGAAGCGCTGCTCGAAGCAATGCTTGGCGTTGTTTTCCACAAGGTCGAGAAAGGCGCGCTTGCTGCCGCGCATGGGCGTGTGGATTTCCACCTTGTGAGCGGCTCGTTCGTTGAGAGTGGCTTCGAGGAGTTCGCGATCTTCAAAATCGAGGGGCACGTGAATTATCTTCGGAAGATATTCGGCGTCGAGATAGAGCTGCTTGAGGAGCGATGGAACGAATTCGTGAGGATCGAACGCTTCCAATTCTTCCCAATAGAATTCGCGGCGATCAACGACGCGGCCTCCGCGCAAATGGAATAGATTGGCGGCGACCAGAGGTGGCTCGGCGTAGTACCCCAGGACATCCGTGTCGTCGCCTTGCGCAGAGGCGATGCGCTGGCGCTCTTCGACATCCTCGATTGTGCGCAGGAGATCACGATAGGAAGCGGCTTCCTCAAAGTGTTCCTGTTCGGAAGCTGCCGTCATGCGTTCTTCAATGCTCTTCATCAGGTCGTGGCGGCGTCCGTCGAGAAACATGCGGACATCGTGGACAGCTTCGGCGTAACGAGAATCGGTGGTGAGTCCGGCAACACAAGGGCCAAGGCAGCGGTGAATGTAGTACTGCAAGCAAGGGCGCGGATGATTCTTCGTGAGGTCGACAAAGCACGAGGGGATAAGAAAACGCTTGTGAACGAAATGGAGCACGCGACGAGCGAGACTAGGAGGAAAGTAAGGGCCAAAGTAAAGCGCGCCATCTTTTTTGACGCGGCGAGTGAAATAGACACGAGGATATTTTTCGGAGAGAGTGAGCTTGATGTAGGGATAGGTCTTGTCGTCGCGGAGGACGACGTTGAACTTCGGCTTGTATTGCTTGATGAAATTGTGTTCGAGGGCCAGGGCCTCGCGTTCATTGGCAACGACGATGGTTTCGAGATCGGCGATTTCGCGGGCCAGGGAGCCGGTTTTGGCGTCAACCCAGCGTGACTCGAGGAAATAGGAGCGAACGCGATTGCGCAGCGAGCGCGCTTTGCCAACGTAGACAACGGTGCCGCCGGCATCTTTGAAGAGATACACGCCGGGCTGTTCGGGGAGTTGCGCGGCTTTTTCGCGGGGTTCCATACAGATGGAAATGCGGCGCAAGTTTGGCCGCAAGATTCATTTTACGGCGAGTCAGATGGCAAAGCGAATGTGCTCAAACGAGGAAGGCCAAGCTACTCGTAACGCAGGGCGATTAAGGGATCAACGCGGGTGGCGCGGCGGGCGGGGGCGTAGCAGGCGGCGAGTGCGACAAAAACGAGCAGAGCTGCGCCACAAATAATCGTAAGCGGATCGGTGGGGCTGATGTTGAAAAGGAGAGCCGCAAGATAGCGACTGAGAAGAAGTGATCCCGCGAGCCCGAGGGTCAGACCGATGAGAACCATGACGAGGCCCTGGCCTAAGACTAGCCGAATCACATCGGAAGATTCCGCGCCTAGAGCCATACGAATGCCGATTTCGTGGGTACGTTGAGAAACAAAATAGGAAATAACACCGAATATGCCCACGCTGGCGAGAAGCAATGCGAGTGCAGCGAACAGAGTGAGGAGGGTCATATAGAAGCGCGGGGTTTCGATGGAGTCGTCGATGTGTTGTTGCATGGTGGCAACGTCGAAAACAGGCTGCAAAGGATCGACGGCCGCGAATTGCGCGCGAACCGCGGAAATAAGATTGCGCGGGTCTTGCTCGCCTCGGAGGACGATGGAGGCGAATCTGGCGTGAATTTTGCCGGAGTAAGGGAGGTAGACGAGAGGATCGAAAGCGTGGTCGAGACCGACATTATGGACATCGCCGACGACGCCGACAACGGTGTTCCATTGACTACCAGTCGCGCCAAGGCGGATGCGTGTTGATAAAGGAGAACCATTTGGAAGAAAACGCCGGGCGAAGGCAGCGCTTACGATGACCACGGGAGAATTCTGGTCGAGTTCGGATAAAGAGAAAAATCGCCCGGAGATGAGAGGGATGTACATCGTCTGAAAATAATCCGGACTGATTTCGCTGATGAAAACCGTAGGCCCAGTGCCGGGGGGAGGCTCTGGCTGACCTTCGACAAGGAAAGTAGATGACCCCCAGCGACCCGCAAAGGGGAGCTGAGTGGTAATACCGACGGAGCGGACACCGGGAAATCCGCGAAGCCGGTCTACAATTTGAACAAAAAACGCCTGGCGCTGTTGATTGGTGGAATATTTCGCCAGGGGAAGGTCCGTGTTCACGGTGAGCACGTTTGTGGGATTGAAGCCGGGAACGACATTGGACAGGCGCACAAAGCTGCGAATCAGAAGGCCGGAACCGATGAGCAACAGAAATGCGAGTGTGATTTCGGCTACGACAAGCGCGCCGCGATATCCGCGGTGAAGAGACGAGCCGGTCGAGCGTGAACCGTCTTTGAGGGCGTCAATCACGTCGGGGCTGGAAGCGCGAACAGCAGGGGCAAGGCCGAAGAGAATAGCGATGAGGCAGGTTACGGCGAAAGTAAATAAGAGCACTGGTCGATCGATGGAGAGGACGCCAATCTGAGCGATGGCGGCGGGCAAGGAAATGCGAAGGAGCCAAACACCAAAGATGGCAAGGAGCAGACCGGCAGCACCGCCAATCGTGGCCAGGCAGATGCCTTCCGTGAGCAAAAGCTGAAGGAGGCGCGCGCGGCCCGCGCCAATGGCTGCACGAACCGCCATCTCTTTGTGGCGGCCTGCCATGCGAGCCAATTGGAGATTGGCAACGTTGACGCAGGCGATGAGGAGGACGAAGAGAACTGCCAGGAGAAGAACAAGGAGCGCGGAGCGAATATCTCCGACAATTTTCTGGTGGAGAGGTATCACTTGCACCCGCAAACCATCGCGCATGCGTACGAATGCGGCAGGAATCGCAGAGTTGGAATTCGCGGCGAGTGCGCTGAGGTCTGCCTGGGCCTGGGTAAGTGAGACGCCCGGCGCCAAGCGGCCGATTACCCGGGCTAAACTGAGCGACCTCGCAGTCCAATCAACCTTGGGAGGAAGCTGGGAGGGGAAAAGACACTCGGGTCTCAGAGTCTTGTCGGGAAAACGAAAGTTTGCCGGCAAAACACCGACAACGGAATAGGGCTGACCATCGAGGTCGATAGATTTTCCAACAATTGCGAGATCGGCGCTGAATTTGCGACGCCAGAGCGAATCGCTGAGCAAGACAACGAGCGGGCCGCCAGGCTTGTCTTCATCGGGGAGAAATGAGCGGCCCAGCGCCGGTTGGATGCCCAGAACAGTAAGGAAATTGGCGGTCACGCCTATCGACTCGATACGTTCGGGCTCCTCTGCGCCAGTGAGATTGGATTCAGCGCCTCCGCTGTAGGCGATCATAGCTTCGAAGGAATGATTGTTGGTGTTCCAGTTAGTGAATTCCGAGTTGGGGACAGTCCAATCGTTGAAATGCGGCATGAATTCATCAGCCCAGACAAGGCGCGAAGGATCGCGATACGGAAGTGGACGGATAAGAGCGGCGTTGACAACGGAAAAAATCGCCGTGGACGCGCCAATGCCAAGAGCTAAAACCAGAATAGCGACAAAGGCGAAGCGGCGGTCTTTGCGGAGATGGCGGAGGGAGAAGCGAACATCGCGAAAGAAGTTTTCGAGGCGTGTTTCCCAGCGGGCGTCGCGGCAAATTTCCTTGGTTTGTTCGATACCACCAAATTCGATGCGAGCACGGCGCGTGGCTTCAGGTCGGGGGACGCCGGTGCGGACAAGGTCTTCTGCATACGCTTCGATGTGGAAACGGAGTTCCGCGTCCATTTCGTTTTCGATGCGAGTGCGATGGAGAATCGTCGAAAACCAGGAACGAATTCGGTGCCAGAAAGTCATACTTCCTCCGGTTTGGTCCCCAGGATTGCGGCGATGACATCGGCCATGCGGTTCCACTCTTCGGCTTCAGCTTGGAATTTGCGCCTCCCCGAAGGGGTGAGGCGGTAATACTTTGCTTTACGGTTGTTTTCGGATTCGCCCCATTCACTGGCGATCCAGCCCTGATGCTCCAGGCGATACAACGCCGGGTAGAGGGAACCTTGCTGAATGGTGAGGCGATCCATGGAAATCTGCTGGATGCGCAACAGGATGCCGTAGCCGTGAAGAGGGCCGAGGGAGACGGCTTTGAGGATGAGCATGTCGAGGGTGCCTTGCAAGAGGTCAAGTTGTTTGCTCACGGGAATCACTCTCCTAGTTGGTCTAGGAATATAATCGCGGACCCCTAGACTGTCAAGGAGAATAGAGCGGGAAGGATCGCCGGGGGCGGAATAATGGGTATGGATGCCCTATTCCTCGTCGGAGCCGGGCGGCGCGAGGCGGTAGGCGTCGAGAATGTCCTGAAGGGTGATGACACCCTCGAGCTCGTGAACATTGGCGCGACTGACCACCGGCAACATTTCCAGTTGTTTTGCGCCCATGCGTTCGAGTGCAAATGGCAGAGGCTGATCGGAGTGAACATGCGGGAAAGGTCCGGGCTCCATGATGTCGCGGATGAGGCGAGTGGGTGGACCTTCAGCCATGGCGTCTTGCAGAGCGCTGGAATTGAGGATGCCAATGACACCGCGGTCATCGAGGACGGGCCAGGCAAAGGAAGCACTTTGGCGATCAATTTCCGAGGCTTGTTGAAGGGTGAGCTGCGCGGACAAAGTCTCCCCGGCAGGCTTCATGGTTTGGAAGACCTTGCGCTGGCCTTGGACAGTACGCGAATGGGCGCTGGGCAGGTGAACACCATCCTGACGGGCGAGGACCTCGTAGATCGGTTCATGCTGGAAACGCGAAGAAATGAAATAACTGACGAGGTTGGAGATCATGAGGGGCACAATGACGGCGTAGTCGCGAGTGGTTTCAAAAATCATCACCACCGAGGTCATGGGAGCGCGGACGATTCCGGCGAAAGCCGTGCCCATGCCTACAAGCGCGTAAGCTCCGGGTGAGGCGACGTGGCCCGGGAAAAACTTATTTGCAAGCGCGCCAACGATGCCGCCTAGCATAGCGCCAAGAAAGAGGCTGGGGCCGAAGATGCCGCCAGCATTGCCGGAGCCGTAGCTCACAGTGACGGCAAAAAACTTTAGAACGAGGAGAATCACCATGAGCTTCAGTGCCATGCTGCCGTTCAAGACGCTGCCGACGTGCTGGTAACCGACGCCGAGGACTTGAGGGACGAACCAGCCCATGATTCCGACAAGGAGGCCGCCGGCGACGGGCTGAAACCAAAGTGTTTTGCCCGGAAATTTCAAGAAGCGTTCGCGCAAACCGGTGAGCACCTTAGTAAAGGCAACGGAGACAAATCCGCCCACGAGGCCGAGCACAGCGTAGATAGCGAACTCCCAGGGGCTGACGAGTTGATATTGCGGCACCTTGAACAAGGGATCGTTGCCAAGGAGCAGGCGAAGCATGGCCCAAGAAGTGGCGGAGGCCAGAACCACTGAGCCGAGAACAGGAGCGTGAAGATCTCCCATGACTTCTTCAAGGGCGAAGAGGACGGCGGCGAGAGGAGTATTAAAGGCCGCAGCAATCGCGGCGGCGGCGCCGACGGGGATCAGGGCTTTCACTTTTTCGGGGCGCAGACCCAAGTTTCGTCCGAGAACGGAAGCAATGCCAGAGCCAACCTGCACGGCGGGGCCTTCGCGGCCGAGAGGGATGCCGCTGGCCAAAGTGGCGGAAGTGCAGAAGAATTTGCCGAAGACGGTACGAAATGTGATGCGGCCGCCGTGGGCGAAGAGCGCGGCTTTGGTTTGTGGTACACCGCTGCCGCGGGCATTGGGGAAAAAGCGGTATAGGAGATAACCCATGCCGAGAGAGCCGACGATGGGGACGACGAGCCGACGCCAGGGCGCGCCACCGGCGGGGTAGAGATGCGAGCCAAAGCGTTCCGTGATGAGAATGAAGGCAACGACGAGTAGGCCGACGAGCGCGCCGATGAGCAAAGTAAGAACGAGGAAAACTTGATCCTCGCGGTCTTCAACTAGCGAAGCCCAACGGCGCAGTGGCGCCTTCCACAGCGCATTTTCCTGCTGTTCTTGTGGCATGGCCTGGCGGAATCTCCCTGGAATCAGTATATCGTATTGCGATATGAAATCGCCTTGCTGGAAATGCAATGGTGGAAATGCCAGCAAGGGTGGAGTCGTATATACTGGGGGCAGCCGTAAACTGCGGCATCACTCCCCGAGAAAAGAGGAATCTCTCCGTGAAAGCAAACTTTGTGTTGTGGCACGCGTCAGCAGCGTTGCTGGCTACGGCATTGCTCTGCCCCGCCGTGCGATCCGACGAAGGCATGTGGACATTCGATAATCCCCCGCTCAAACAGCTTCAGGAACGATACCATTTCACGCCGACGCAGCAGTGGCTGGACCATCTGCGACTGGCAAGCGTGCGATTGAATGACGGCGGTTCGGGATCATTCGTCAGCGCGCACGGGCTTTTGCTGACGAATCATCACGTGGCGCGCGGGCAACTGCAAAAGAATTCGACCGCGGAGCACGATTACATCCGCGACGGATTTTATGCAGCGACACCCGAGCAAGAGATGAAGTCGCAAGATTTGGAAGTAAACGTCCTGGTATCGCTGGAAAACGTGACGGACCGGGTGGGCGCAGCGGTGAAAGGCGCGAAGAATGCCGACGAGGAATTCGCCAAGCGCAAAGCGGTGATTGCGGACATCGAGCGCGAGAGCACGGAGAAGACCGGTTTGCGATCGGACGTGGTGACACTTTACCAGGGCGGGGAATATTGGCTGTATCGCTACAAGAAATATACGGATGTGCGGTTGGTATTTGCGCCGGAACAACAGACAGCGTTTTATGGCGGCGATCCCGATAATTTCACATACCCGCGGTATGACCTTGATATGGCACTGTACCGCGTCTACGAAAATGGCAAGCCGGTGGACAGCAAAGATTACCTGAAGTGGAATCCGAAGGGTGCGGGCGATGGCGAGCTGGTATTTGTTTCGGGTCATCCGGGTTCGACTTCGCGGCTGGATACGTACGCACAACTGGAAGGCTTGCGAGATACGCAAGCGCCTTACGTCTTGCAGGGATTGAAGCGGCGCATTGCGGTGCTGAAAGATTATTCCGCGCGGGGTCCAGAGCAGGCTCGCCAAGCCGCCAGCATGATATTCGGGCTGGAGAACAGCCTGAAGGCTTGGGTGGGACGTTACGAAGGATTGCTGGACAAGTATGTGATGGACAAGAAGCGCAAGGATGAAGAGGATTTTCGCGCCAAGGTGAAGGCGAATCCCGAGTGGCAGAAAGAGTATGGCGGCGCTTGGGATGCAATAGCCCATGTGATGGAACTGGAAAAACCACGTGCTAAGGAGCAGGCTTTTCGTTCGACGGATTCATCTCTTGCGGGGCTTGCAGTCACGCTGGTAACTTACGTAACGGAAATTACAAAACCCGATGGCCAGCGACTGGCGGGCTTTCACGAGTCGCAATTGGACTCGTTGAAACTGCGGCTCTTTTCACCCGCGCCGATCTATCCAGAGATGGAAATCGCGCGGATGACCAGCGCACTGGAAGCCGGGGTAAAGGAACTGGGGCCGAACGATGCTTTCCTGAAAGCGGTGCTGGAAGGGCGTACGCCGAAGGATGCGGCGACGCAGTTGATCACAGGAACAAAAGTGGCTGACCCGGCGTTTCGCAAGAGCCTTGTGCAGGGCGGAAAAGCTGCCGTGGACGCTTCCAATGATCCGATGATTGCTATGGCACGGAGGATTGATCCAATTCGCCGCGAGATGATCAAGTGGAATGAGGATAATGTGCAGAGCGTGGAACAGAGCGCGGGCGAGCAGCTGGGCAAAGCGCGTTTCGCGGCATATGGGAAGACGACTTATCCCGATGCGACGTTCACGCTGAGGCTCTCTTATGGACAAGTGCTGGGCTATCCGATGAATGGGACGAGGGCGCCGTACAAGACGACGTTCTACGGCTTGTACGATCGGTCCCTCGGCTTCGACAATAAGGGGCCGTTCGAATTGCCGAAGCGGTACGTTGATGGGAGAGAGAAGCTGGACCTTTCGACGCCGCTGGATTTTGTGACGACGAACGACATCATCGGCGGGAACTCCGGTTCCCCGGTGGTGAATCGCGATGGCGATATCGTGGGGCTGGTGTTCGATGGGAACATCGAATCGCTGGTGGGCGATTTCGTGTATGACGGCACGGCGAATCGCACCGTAGCGGTGCACACAGGTGCGATGACCGAGGCGCTGAAAAAGCTTTACGGAGCGCAGGCGCTGGTTGACGAACTGATGGGCAAATAGCTCAGGCAACTTCTTCCGCGGTTTGCAGAATCGCAGAGGAGGGAGAATTCTGAGACGTGAAGCGAAAGCAACGAGTGTCCATGGTGTATCTGATCGCTGGAGCGGGGCTGCTTGGGGTATGGCCCGCTCTAGCGCAGGACCCGCCACCGAGTGCGCCGCCTCCAAAACAGGACGCGCCCAAACCTAAACCCAACACCGATTCTGCGATACAGTCGGCACCAGACCAGCCCAAGTGGGATCCTCTGCGCGCAGAGAAAGACATGGAAGTTGGGAAGTATTACATGAAAAAGGGGGACGTGGACGCGGCGATTGACCGATTTCAGGATGCCGCGGAGGCGAAACCCGGCTTCGCGATTCCCTACCTTTATCTTGGCGAGGCGTACGAGAAAAAAGGAAAGAAGAAGCAGGCAGTGAAGGCGTACCAACGCTATCTGGATCTGTATCCGCATGCGGAAGATGGGGACAAGATCCGGAAAAAGATCGAGAAATTGCACGCGGAGATCGATAAAGAGCGAAACTGAATAGAGTCAAGTAAAGTTGAGCCCGGCGGGAATACCGGTTTCAATTTTGCTTTGCGGGTTCGGAACATTCGCAGTGGGAAACTTTCGGATTGCCAACTATTGATGAGTCGATAGGGCTGGCCAGCCAAGGCCTTGGGTAGGGATTTGAAAGGTCCGCTGCTGAAAGGTTTCCTTCTGGGTGTTGGACTACATCTGTTATCGCTGATCCTAATTCCTCACCCCAGAGTTTGGTCACGCGTACCCAACGGTGCATAATTGGGGCCATGCAATCAACAATCTCCTGTATGTCCTTCCGTTTGCTCCTTCTCGTTGCGTTGAGCTTATCGGCCCGTACTATCGAGGCACAAAACGGTGTTCGCCTGATCGAGATTCACTCGGGGTGGAGTGGTTCGGGAACACCTGAGAGTGCGGTGGTCACCATTCGCTGGAAAGACGGCGCGTTTGTGAGCGACGACAAACCAGTGGACGCTGCACAAGTGCAGGCGCTGGTGGCCGCACTTGAAGCACCACGCATCGCCGAGCCCAACATGGAGAATCTTGGCATAAATTCGGAATGGCTCAAGGCACATGTTGCATCGCAACAACCGAGAGTTCCGGGCCAAACATCTGGGAGCACGGAGCGCCAGATGGAGTTGTTTAGGACCTCATTCACGGACCCTGAACTGATCGCCAAGGTGACACCGCACCTTTTTACGACTACGCGCCTCTTCGACAATCCATTCATTAAAGTGGAGGTCGTGCTCGAGGATGGTTCGAAACTGGTTGCCGAATCCCATTCCTACTACGTTTATATGCTGCCTTGGAGCCTCGACGGACAGAAAGACAAAGATTATAACGCGCGGATTTCGCGTGCGGTATCGGCGCTGCTGCCAAGCAAGACCGCAAACAAGGAGCGGCTTGCGGGCAAGGACTTATTGCAAGAACTCGTAGATGCGGTGATGCGCTCGATCGAGACTGAGTGGAACCTGCGCGGTTCTGAAGCGCTGGCTGAGGAAGCGTTGGCGGCTCTGCGTACGAAGTATGGGGTGACCGCATCGGAGATTAACCTGTACCATAATATAGAGTATGGAACCGCGATTCACAGCGGCGAACCGGAGGAGATGAACTTGCATGCCACGGTCCGCAAGTCCTCTTTTCCGCCGAATGTTACCAACGTAGTTGTGCTGCGGTGCGTGGAGGGAAAAGTTGAAGGCGTAGAGGAGTTTGTGAAGACGGTTGGAAAATACGAGGATCTGGCGCTGTCAGTGCCGTGGCTGAACGAGTACATTCAGGAGCACCCGAGTGTCCCCGTCCGAATTGCGTACGTTCACGACATGTCATTCGGCGAGAAAGCGATGCGTACCTTTACAGCCGATATGAAAGCGCGCGGGCGAGAGGATCTGGTGGAGGAGGTACGACTGCAACAATCCCAGATCGTGCTGCTCATGATCGGAAACACCTATGCGGAGGCTTACTGGCTCCTCTTTCCAGACAAGCACATGATGCTCTGGCGCTACGGTGGTTCGTCGGGTCTGCTGAAGTGGACGTCTGCGGATTTTCCCCCGGGCCAATGCGGTACATACCAAAATCCCAACGGGGGCTGCTCCGGGCAGGAGATTACGCCGGATGGTGCAGTCGCGGCCAAACCTGCCCCCCGAGATCAAGTATGCATGGCGCAGTACCGCACAACTCATACAGCTGGTGCGCCACCAAGCGACGAACTTTTCCCGGTGATGGACCACGACAGAGCCGGCTTTATCGACCACACCGGCAAAGTGATTATTCCGCTATGCTTTGACAAGGTGGGAGCTTTTTCTGAGGGGTTGGCTCGATTTGAACGCGACAACAGTTGGGGGTACATCGACGCCAGCGGATCAGTGGTCATCGAGCCGAGGTTTCATTGGGCAGAGGAATTCTCAGAAGGGCTGGCACGAGTGCAGGTTACAGGTATGTCGCTGGAGCATGACGGAGTCTTGGGATTCCTCAAAGATAACAAGGGGTGGGGGTTCATTGATAAGACCGGTAAGATCGTCATTTCGCCAGTCTATGAGGGCACCTCCCGCGTCAAGAGGATCATCGGTAGTGATGATCAGGACGGTGCGTTCCACGATGGATTGGCGAAGATCGAGGTGGAAGGCAAGACGGGCTACATTGATAAGAGCGGCGAAGTCGTCATCCCAGCTGTGTTCACTCGGGCCTCTCCATTTTCGGAGGGCTTGGCTGCCGCGACCAAGTCCACCACCGGAGACGAAGACTGGGGCCCTTTCAATAAGACCGTCGAGGTCGCCATCCCACCGGTGTTATTCATTCAGGCCGATTCCTCTGCAAAGGGGCTGGCTGACGCCACCAAGTCCACCACTGGGGACGATGGCTGGGGCTATCTCGACAGAACTGGAAAGTGGGTGATTCCTCCTAAATTCGAGTTTGCCACTTCGTTTCAAGAGAATCTTGCTCCAGCTAATCGCAGTCACAGCTGTGGCTACATCGACGCGACGGGGGCCTATGTTTTGCGGCCGCGGGCGTCGCCGGGCGAGAATGACTGCGCGACTGTATCAGGCGACTTCGTCGAAGGGCTTTCCCGCTGGAAGTTCGGCAACAAATACGGTTTTATCGATCATTCGGGGAAGGTCGTCATCAAACCAAGATTTGAACTGACCTTTCACTTCTCCGAAGGACTTGCGGCAGTCAAGATCAAGGGCAAATTGGGCTATGTCAATAAGAAAGGGAAGGCGGTCATCAAACCCCGGGCACTGGTTCGCGCTGGGGATTTCCATCACGGCCTTGCACTCGTCACCACTGAGGACGGCAGATGGGGCTACATCGACAGATCCGGCAGCTACGTTTGGACACCCACTTTCCTGTCCAACGATTGAACCCACGCGTGAGTGAAATCTCCGAATGTGGTCTAGCGGTGCTCGACGTCTAGAACCGCAAAGAGAGCGGCCCGACTCCCTTCTGCAGCAGGCAACCAGAAGGATGGGCCCTACACTAGGAGAGGAAACCCAAGAGCACAGTCAGGAGTGACTGTGCCACAGGGAAACCCAAACCCAGGAAATGAAAAAACTGAGAAGAAAAGCAAACCCGAGCTAGCGGGCAAGGTGGTCGAGGACTTTGCGGGCCAGGGTGAATTGCTCGAAGCGTTTTTCTTCGGCGCGAAATTCGGGAGAGTGGGACAAGAGGGTGCAGCCGGAGCGGCGGGTGGGATGCTTGACGTGAAGCATCTCGTGGAAGAGAACGTATTCGACGACGAACTGCGGGATGCCGGAGCGGTCCATGCGACGATTGAGTAGAATCTGATTGGGGCCGGGATCATAGCAGCCAAACTGGCGGCGCCATCCGCGAACGCTCCAACCGATGTGGGGTCGGGTTAATTCTCCAGAAAAATATTTTGAGTTGAGTTGATCGAAGAGTGCGGCGAGATCGTACTGGCGTCCTTGAGGAGCGGTTTGCTTAGGGCGGACGCGGCGGCTGCGCATGCGACCGATGCGGGAACGCGTGCGATCGGAACGCGCATACGCAACGTACGGTTGAACAATAGATTGCGGCAACCGGCGGCGAAAAACGCGCGCGAGGAGCAGCGCGGCGGCGCTTTCAACAACCGAGGCAGGCGCGCGGCTGAGCAGATCTGACAAACGCACGATAAGAAGATCATGGCGGCGACGAATGGTGAGCACGAGGCTGCTGTAGGGATAAAACTCCACTTGAAAACGGGGAGGGCGGCCCTCGCAACCAATGCGTGTGAAGACACGTTGAAATAGCGCTTCACCGCCGGGAAGACGATTTGGGTTGCGGAGCTTTTGACTCAATTCTTGCGCCTCACTGGTGGCGGCGCGGCCTTTCCTTTTGCCTTCTCGGCTTCGTTGAAGGCGTCCTGCGTGCCTTCGATGGCGTCGTCGAGATTATCCTTGTAAATCTCAAGTTCGGGGCCTTCCTTCTGGTATTTTTGCAGGATGGGCAGAAACTCCTTGGTCTTGGAGGCCATGAGATCGATGCCCTGGCGGATGTTGTCCTGCTTTTCGAGGCCCAACTGGATCAGATCGGCAGCGTCGTCCACACACCCAATATACGAGTTCATCAGGAAGTTGAGCATCTCGCTGTGCTTATTGGGTGACGGGTGTTCGAGCTCATACTTGAACTTTTTCAGGCGATCGTCGGCGAATGTCAGGAAGAGTTTGATGCGATCGTTGGTGGTTTCCGCATCGCGAATCTGATCGGCTTCAATCGCGGAAAGGTAGTCCTTGTCTGGACGCTGCGCGCGGGCTACGCCGGCAAAGCACAAAGGTGTGAGGAGCAGAACGGCGAGCAAGAAAATGGAGCCTGGTGATTTCATGGTTTAACCTCCGGAGGCGAAGGAACCTTTTCTGGATCCTTGGAACGGCGAGGGAACAAAAGATGAATCAACTCATCATCCGTGGAGATGAGATCCTGCCGGACAATTTCCAAGGGCGGCCGGACGGGATCGGGAGCGACGACGATGGTTTCCTCCACTTCGCGAATGCCGCGCCGAACCTGAAGTTCGAGCTGCCGATAAGGGCCGGCGTGGCGGTCTGCGTCCGGTTGCTGCTTCTTAAGAAGCTCGAGAGCGCTGCGCACGTTGTCCCGGTACTTTTCAAAGGTGAAGCCGACGGTGGAATAATCGCCGGCCTGGCCGGCTTTGGTAGCGGATTCGAATTGCGCGAGGCCGAGCTTGGCGAGCGTTTTGATCCTGCTGTCAGCACGGGGATCGCGATCAAAGTGATCCTGCAATTCCTTTAACTTGTCTTCGGCAATGAGAGCATTACAAACAAGAAGGAAAAAGACAGAGGCAAACACAGAAACTGCGAGGCTTGCGTTCCTCGTCCTACTTCTTTTTTTCGGCTCTTTTTTCAAGAAGGTGGATCCGCTGATTTGCCTGCCAGACCTGGTCAGGGTTCTTATTCTGATCGAGCTCCAAAAACTTCCGGTACGCATCGAGAGCAGGCTGAACCTCATCCAGCTTATCGTAACAAAGCGCGCGAATAAACCACTCACCGGCGCTGGGTGTTTCCGATTTGGCGATGAGTTCAAGAGTGGACGCGGCAGCCTGGTAATTGCCGCCAAGGTAGTAGGTGGAGCCGAGGTCTTTCCAATAGGAGAGATTGTTGCGGTCGAGTTGGAGCGCGGATTTGAGCTCGAGTTCAGCGGCGGGGAAATCGCGTTTTTGGAGAAGAAGCCGGCCCAGTCCACTGTGAAGCTGTGGATCCTGGGGAGCCAGTGTAGCGGCCTGGCGGAGGGTAGCGATGGCGTCATCAATTTTCTTCTGAGCGATTTGAATATCGGCGCGCAGCTTCAGAGTTTCAAGATTTGGCGTCTGACCCGCGGAATCGCGATCGATTTCGGCGAGAGCAGCATCGTACTGCTGCTGGTCTATCAAAATTCGCGTAAGGCGGTTACGCGCGGCGGCATCAGCGGGCTGCACGGCTATGTAATTGCGATACGCGTCGGCGGCATCCGGTTTTTTCTGCGCGTCGAGGCTCTGTGCCAAACCTTGTAAGGCAAAAGGAGATTTTGGCTGCAGCTCGAGAGCCTGGCGGAATTTGAGTTCGGCGTCAGCAGGGCGGGAATTACGAAGATACAGAGCGGCAAGATGGGTGATGGCCTCGACGTCGTTCGGATCTAGGCGCGAGGCAGCTTCAAATGATGCAGAGGCGCCCGCGAAATCGGATGTACGTTCCAAGGCGAGGCCAAGCAAAACGCGGGGCCGAGATTGCGCAGGCAGAAGGTCGCTGGCTTTGCGGAGAGGAGCGACTGCTGAGGCGGGGTCCTTATCCAACATGAGAATGCCCAGGTTCAGGTAGGCCTCGGCCAGTTTTGGATCGATCTCGATGGCTTTTTCGTATTCGGCGCGGGCTTCGTCTGCGCGTTTCAAGGCGGTGAATGCATAGGCCAATTGAAAATGGGCGAAGGCGACATCAGGCTTTTCGGCGAGGAATTTCTGCAATGGGACGATGGCCGCTTCGAAATCATTTTTGTCGAGGTCGGCCTGGGCTTCATCGAGAAGATCGTTCAGAGGGTTGCGAAGTTTTTGCGGTTTAGCTTGCGGAGAAATGTTGGAAGAGGCCTGCACAGCCGGCGGAAACGCGGCGTGGGTTGAGGCAATCTGCGAAACAAAAAATGAGGTGGCGGATATTGAGGCCGACATTAGAAATGTTCTATTCGCACAGGGGAAAAGCAGATTCCTCGCTCCGCTCTGAATGACAGCCAGTAACACTATCTGTGCGGGGATCAGTAAGATCACGAAACGGGATAGGAACATGTGACGAGTGAGCTTCATGGTTCTTTGGGAGGCTGCTTCCCTGCCTCACTTTTTGCAGAAGAGCCGCCTTGTGATTTAGATGCACCGTTGGAAGTGCGTTTTGCCTGGCCGTTGCCATTGCTGGCGCCACTGCCATTGCCGAGGACGCGTGAAAGATAGCGACCGGTGTAGGACTGCGCGTTGCGCGCCACTTGTTCCGGCGTGCCGGTGGCGATGATCTTGCCGCCCTGATCGCCGCCTTCGGGGCCAAGATCGATGAGCCAGTCGGCGCATTTGATGACGTCGAGATTGTGTTCAATGACGAGAAGCGAGCCGCCGGATTCGAGGAGTTTGCGGAAAGCGGCGAGAAGCTTGTTGATATCGTCAAAGTGCAAGCCAGTGGTGGGTTCGTCAAGAATATAAAGGATGCCGTGATTTTCCGTGCGCGTCAGGTGGGAGGCAAGCTTGAGGCGCTGGGCTTCGCCACCGGAAAGCGTGGTGGCAGACTGGCCGAGGCGGAGATAACCAAGACCAATTTCGTTGAGGATGCGAAGTTTGGAAACGATCTTGGGAACGTTGACGAAGAAGGCGAGGGCTTCGCGCACGGTCATTCCGAGGACATCGTGGACATTTTTGCCGTGGTAGCGGACATCGAGAACGCTGCTCTTGAAGCGCTGGCCGCGGCACTCTTCGCAGATCAGCTCGACATCGGCGAGGAATTGCATTTCAACCGTGACGGTGCCGTCGCCCTGGCAAGTTTCGCAGCGACCGCCGGGAACGTTGAAAGAAAAATGTCCGGCGGAGAAGCCCTTGCGCTTGGCGTCAGGAGTATCGGCGAAAACGTCGCGAATGGCGTCGAAGGCTTTCAGGTAGGTGGCAGGATTTGAACGCGGAGTGCGGCCGATAGGAGATTGATCCACGATGACAAGGTCTTGAATAAACTCGTCGCCATCGAGATGATCGCAGAATTCCTTGATGTTGCCGCCGCTGCGCTTGGCATTGAGCGCTTTGAAAAGGACATCGTGGACGAGGGTAGACTTGCCAGAGCCGCTGACGCCGGTAACAACGGTGAGGACTCCAAGCGGGAGCATGAGGTCGACATTTTGAAGATTGTGAAGGGTTGCGCCACCTAACCGCAGAAATTTGCCGGCGGGTTTGCGACGATTTGATGGGACCGGAATGCGCAATTCGCCGTTCAGATAGCGCCCGGTGATGGACTTGGGATCTTTAAGAATTTCGTCATAGTTGCCGGAGAAGAGCAGCTTGCCGCCGAGTTCGCCAGCGCCCGGACCGAGATCGAGGATGCGATCCGCGGATTTAATGGTGTCTGGGTCGTGCTCGACAACAAGGACGGTATTGCCGAGATCGCGGAGACTTTTGAGGATGTCAATGAGGCGCTGCGTATCGCGAGGATGAAGGCCGATGGAAGGCTCGTCGAGAACATAGAGAGCGCCGACGAGATGCGAGCCGAGTGATGTGGCAAGCTGGATGCGCTGTGATTCGCCGCCGGAGAGAGTGGAGGTGAGTCGGTCGAGGGTGAGGTAGTCGAGGCCGACTTCATCGAGGAACTTCAGTCGAGAGCGGATTTCTTCCAGGATTTTGTCGGCGATTTTAGATTGCGATTCGGTGAGGCGTAGTTCCAGGAAAAACTTGCGCGATTCCTTTACGGTGAGTTTGCAGAGATCCGTGATGGATTTGCCGGTGATGCGTACGGCGCGTGCTTCAGCGCGAAGACGAGTGCCGCTGCAATCGGGACAGGTGGCGTAGCCGCGGAAACGGCTTAGGAAGACGCGGACGTGGAGTTTGTATTTCTTGCGTTCGAGATAGTTGAAGAAACCTTTTACACCATCGAAATCGTTTTCGGGATCGCCTTCGAGGATCAGGCGGCGCTGCTCTGCGGTGAGCTGACGCCAGGGAATGTTCGTGGGGATGCCGCGGACACGAGCCCACTTGCGGGCTTCCTGATAGAGGACGCGGTAACGCGGCTTGGTCCAGGGCTCGATGGCGCCATCGTCGAGAGATTTGCTGGGGTCGGGGACGACGAGGTTGAGATCGAAATCAATGGTGTTGCCGAAACCCTGGCAGCGGGGACACGCGCCATAAGGATTGTTGAAGGAGAATAGACGTGGCTCGGGTTCCTGATACAAGGTGCCGTCGTTCTTGCACTCGAAGCGCTCGTTGAAAGTAAGGCGTTCGGCGGGAGTGCCTGCAGGATCTGCGGGAAATTCGAGGATGGCTTCTCCGCCGCCTTCGCGGTAGCAGATTTCGATGGAGTCCACGAGACGGGAGCGGGACTCGGAAGTGGCGATGAGGCGGTCGACAAGTACATGGACGGGCTTGGCGAAGTCAACGTCGAGCAGCGATTCAGGCGAGGAAAATTCGTGGACGCGGCCATCCTGGTAGAGACGGTTGAAGCCGCGCTTTTGCAGGTCCTGGAGCATCTGGCGAAGGGCGTCTTCCGGGGGGGGAGCGGCCGCCCTTTTTCGAGCAGACTTTTTCGTTGGCGCTGGCGGTTCTGGTGAGGCCGCGCGGAGGAGATAGAGGACGTAGAAACGGCGGCCGGGAACTTGGGCGAGGACGCGATCTGCAATTTGGTCTGGCGAGTCGCGGCGAACTTCAGCACCGCATTTGATGCAGAAAGTTTGGCCGCAACGGGCGAAGAGGAGGCGGAGGTAGTCGTAGACTTCGGTGGCCGTGGCGACAGTGGAACGGGGATTGCGCGTGGCATTTTTCTGGCGGATGGCAACGGCCGGGGCGATGCCGGTGACTTCGTCCACATCGGGCTTTTCCATGCGCTCGAGAAATTGGCGGGCATAGGCGGAGAGAGATTCGACGTAGCGGCGCTGGCCTTCGGCGTAGATGGTGTCAAAGGCGAGGGAAGATTTGCCGGAACCGCTGACGCCGGTGACAACAGTGAGGGCTTCGTGGGGGATTTCGACGGTAATATTTTTCAGGTTGTGAACGCGGGCGCCGCGCACACGAAGAACGTCCTGTTGCTGGAGCGTCGGAGCGATGGTTTCGTTCGTGGCCAAAGGGAAGCTCACTCAGCACGCTTCAGGCATGCTGCGTAAACTTCAAAGTATACGACTCGTTGGACGAAGGGGCAAATTGGCATACTTTGACGGGTGCAAGACACCATTGTGGTGTTTGACGAAGTGTGGGGATTAGAGGTACTCTGCTTGTGTGTCTTGTAGTTGTAACACTACAAGAAGGAGACTTGCTCATGTCATCAACTTCACTCGAACAGCTGGAACTAAAAAGTGCCGATCTCAAAGCGGCTCTTGCCCGTATCGGGGATATGCGGCCGGGGTCTCTGAGCGAGACGTACGGAAAGTGTGGTAAGCCGACCTGTCACTGTGCCAAGCCAGGATCGCGAGGACACGGCCCGAGTTGGCTCTTGACGCGCACCGTGGATGGCAAGACCGTGGCCCAGAGGATCCCCTCCGGGCCAGCGGTAGCGCAATCGAAGCAGCAAGTGGCCGAGTACAAGCGCTTTCGTGAACTTGCACGAGAACTGATCGAAATCAGCGACCAGATCTGTGGCCTACGACTGAAGGATCTCGGGGGCGTTCGAGAAGTCGAAACTAAAAAAAAACGCCATCGCGGTAAGTCTGCAAGGTGAAATCGCGCGGGAGATCGAAGAACTGTTCGGTTCCCAAGCTCTGGAGGAGATCGACTTCGAGGCTTTGGAAACGGCGACGCGCCGCCGGGCGCTGCAGATGGCAGCCCGTTTACTCGAGCAGCGATTCAACCGCGACCATTCCGATTACCAGGGCAGCTCGTTGCCCTGTGCCTGTGGCCGTCGGGCGCGTTATGTAGAACGACGATGGAAAAGTTTTCATAGTGTGGTCGGAGAATTGAAACTGGAGCGTGCCTACTACTACTGTGGTGAATGTGAGCGGGGCTTCTGTCCTCGCGACCAGGCCTTGGGAATGGACGCCGCATCGCTCTCTCCGGCTGTTGTGCGCATGATCGGCACCGTAGGGGCCATGGTCAGCTTCCAGGAAGGTAGCGAACTTTTGACCGAACTGGCCGGTGTGGCGGTGAATGCCAAGCAGGTAGAGAGAACTGCAGAAGGGCTGGGAAAAGAGATCGCCGAAGATGAACGCGTGCGCAGCGAACCTCTGGATTCTCTTCCTCTGCCGCAGACCCTGTATCTCGGCATGGATGGAACCGGGATTCCACTACGTGCGGAGGAGCTCGTGGGCCGCACCGGTAAGCAACCGGACGGATCGGCGAAGACCGGAGAGGTAAAACTCTGTACCATCTGGAGTGCGGAATCGCTCGATGAAGAAGGCACGCCCATCCGCGATGAAGGATCGGTCAGTTACTCGGCGGCCTTGGAAAGCGCTTCCGCGCTGGACACCTCAGCAACACGCTCTCCTTTTGCCGAGCGCGTCTGGAGAGAAGCCACGCGCCGCCGTTTTTGCCAAGCTCCGCGGGCCGCCGTGCTCGGCGACGGTGCTCCATGGATCTGGAACATTGCGGAAGATCAGTTCCCGGGAGCCGTTCAGATCGTCGACCGCTATCATGCCAAACAGCACTTGGGTGATCTCGGAAAAGCTCTTTACGGCGCCACTACGCCACGAGCCTTCCAGTGGGCGGATCGCAGGAAAGAAGAACTCGACACCGGAAAATTCCGGATGCTACTCACGGCCATCCGGCGCCAAGTACCCCGCTCCGAGGACGCTCGTCGCTGTCTCCACTATTTCCAGACCAACCGCGAGCGTATGCGCTATCCGGAGTTCCACGCCCAAGGCTTGTGTACTTCCACCGGCGTAGTAGAGGCCGGATGCAAGGTGGCCATCGGCACTCGTCTCAAACGCGCCGGAATGCACTGGACCGTTCACGACTCCAACGCCATCATCGCTCTCCGCTGCTCAAAACTCAGTGGTCGTTTTCAAGACTTCTGGGAGCGCAGATCAGAACGCAGGGCCGCTTGACCCACCACATTCTTGGGGTGCACCCTACTTTGACACTGGAAGTACGCAGAAATGCAGAACTGCCCAAAATGTCATTTCCCTCTCAGCCGGCCACCAAAAGATATTCAAGACTGGTTTCGATGCGAGCATTGCCAGACACCTCTTCGAGTTCCTTCTGAATTGGGCAGACTCTTATTCTTTGTAAGTTCCTTCGGGGTGCTCGTAGCTTGCTGGACATTTGAGTATTACGGGATCCGGTATAACCCCAGAATCTTCAGGTGGATCCCTGAAGCAGCTCACTTCTTCATCTTTGCGCTGCCGTTGATATTTTGCGGCTGGCTCGCTCGGCTCGTCTGGAAAACCAAGTTGGGCGCGCCAAAAGTATACGACCCATACAGCGCCCTGAATCTAAGCGACGACAAAACAAAACTTCGGGGACGTTGAGCGGGAAACTAACGGCTTGTTTGTTTTGAGTGTTCGTAGCAGCCGAAATCTTGGGAAAGCTATCTGAAAGATTGCTTTCGGAAAGCAAATCTATGAAAATACGTGGCCATGCGCGCCACGAAGTATTCGATAACCGGCTTTGGATTGTTGGTTATTTCTCTTGCGGCACTCCGGACTCCGGAGATCCAGGCGCAGGCGCGGGTGGGTGTGGAGTGGCCGAATTATGGGAACGATCCGGGCGGAATGCGGTATTCCCCACTTACGAAAATCAGCCGGGAGAATGTTTCAAAACTGAAGGTGGCATGGATTTTCCATACCGGCGACATTTCTGATGGCAGCCACGACAGGAAACGAAGCGGATTTGAGAGCGCGCCGATCCTGGTTGATGGAACACTGTATCTGACTACGCCGTTCAATCGCGTAATCGCGTTGGACCCGGAAACGGGGAAACAACGCTGGGCCTACGATCCAAAAATCGATCAAACGCTGGATTATGGCGATGGACTGGTGAATCGCGGGGTGGCTGCGTGGCTGGATTCGACGCGCAAATCGGGGCAGCCCTGCCGGCGGCGAATTTACGAAGCCACGCAAGACGCGCGACTGATCTCCTTGGATGCGGGAACGGGCAAGCCTTGTCTGGATTTCGGCGACTTGGGCCAAGTGAACTTGCGGGACGTGCCAGGCTATCGTGCGGGCTGGTATCACATGACTTCACCGCCGACGGTGATTGACGATCTGGTGGTGGTGGGATCGGCAATTGACGACAACCAGCGCGCCGCGATGCCGGGCGGAGTTGTGCGCGCGTTTGATGCTCGCACGGGAGCGTTGCGCTGGAGTTGGGAGCCCATTGGCGTGGCTTCCGACGAGGCGGGACAGAAGGCCGCGGGTGCGGAGAGGCGAACTGGTGCGGCGAATGCGTGGTCCATCATGACGGTGGATACGCAGCGCGATCTGATCTTCATACCGACGGGGAGTGCGAGTCCGGACTACTTCGGCGGATTGCGCCCGGGCGACAACAAATGGGCGAACTCGGTGGTGGCACTGCACGCGAAAACGGGAGAGTTCGCCTGGGGATTTCAATTGGTGCACCACGATTTGTGGGATTACGACACGGCGTCGCCGCCGTTGCTGGCAACATTGCGGCACGGCGGAGAAGATGTTCCGGTGGTCATACAGGGGAACAAAACGGGATTTCTGTACGTGCTGAATCGAGATACGGGGAAGCCAGTTTTTCCAGTTGAAGAGCGGCGCGTACCGGCAAGCGACGTACCCGGAGAATTCGCCTCGCCCACGCAGCCCTTTCCACAGGCGCCGCCCGCGCTTGCTCCGCAAATGATTTCGGATGCGGATGCCTGGGGTGCGACGGAGCAGGATCGCGAGACTTGCCGCAAATGGATTCGCGAGCTACGTAACGAGGGGATATTCACTCCGCCGAGTACGCAAGGCACATTGGCTGTGCCGGGAAACATAGGGGGAATGACGTGGAGCGGCTATGCATTTGAGCCTAAGCTCGGCCTTTTGGTGGTGAACACGAATAATCTGGTTGCCAAGGTGAGACTAATTCCGCGCGCTGATTTCTGGAAGGACGAAGTTCGTACCGAGGACGGCGATTATGCACCACAAGCTGGAGCGGCGTATGGGTTGTTTCGCCGTTTCCTGCAAGCGCCGTCGCACTTGCCATGCACTGCGCCGCCGTGGGGCATGCTCACAGCAGTGGATATGAAGGAAGGGAAAATTCGGTGGCAAGTGCCACTAGGTTCCATGCAAGACTTCGGAGGGAAGCAGCCGGCGATTCCACCGGGATCAATAAACCTGGGAGGCCCAATTGTGACCGCGGGAGGACTGGTGTTCATTGCAGGGACATTCGATCCATATATTCGCGCGTTTGACGTGGAGAGCGGGAAGGAACTGTGGAAGGGAGAATTGCCCACAAGCGGCCACGCGACTCCAATGACGTACCGCGGCAAGACGAGCGGAAAACAGTATGTGGTTATTGCCGCCGGGGGCCATGCGAAAATCACGGAAGAACGATTGGGGGATGCGCTGGTGGCTTTCACTCTGCCTTGAACGAGCATTCGCGCGGCTGGGGATCGAGCTATTTTCGTTTGCCGACGTACCAGGGGGCGCTGACCGTGAAGATGCGTTCGTTGCCTTGCACGAGCAGCATCCATTCCAGCAGGCGGCCACGCTGATTGTGTAGGAAGTATTCGTACCAGCGGTCTTCGACGAGTTCTGGAATGACCACGATAATGTTGCGATCGGGATGCTGTTTCGAGAGATCGAGGATGAATTGAATGATGGGAATGATGATGAAGCGGTACGGCGACGGCAGGATCTGGAGTTTGGGTAGTTCCCTGCCCGACTCGCGAAATGGCTGCTCGACGTAACGCTGCCAGTCTTCGCTGAGCAGTTCGGAGCTTTCAGCAGGCTCGACGTGTACAGCAAGGACTTCGCTGGAAAGGCGCGCGGCGAATTCAATGCCCTGGCGTGTCATGTTGCTCCAGCGGTCGACGGGAACCACGACGATGGGAGGCTGGCTGAGGGCGGCAGGATTGACTGGGACGCAGCAATTGGCGAGGACTCTCACGGAGTGGTAGTGGCGGCGGACGATGGTGAAGAAAACGATCGTCAGCGGAATGAATAGCAGTGTAATCCAGGCGCCGTCCACGAATTTCGCGACCAGCACAACGATGACGGTGATTCCTGTGACCAGCGCGCCCAAGCCGTTGACAAACGCGCTTCTTACCCAGTTGGGGCCGCGTTCCCTGCGCCAGTGCATGACCATGCCGGACTGTGAAAGCGTGAAAGCGAGAAATGCGCCGACGGCATAGAGCGGAATGAGTCGATCGGTGACGCCGCCAAAAAGAATCAACAAGCCGGCACAGAGCACGGCAAGGACGACGATGCCGTACGTGTAGACGAGGCGGCGGCCGCGATAGCCGAACGCGTGAGGAAGGTAATTGTTTTGCGCGATGGCGCGGCAGAGGCGGGGAAAATCGGCGAAAGCGGTATTGGCGGAGAGCGACAAGACGAAGAGAATCGAACCGATGGTCAGATAGTAGAAATAACCCTTGCCAAAAATGGCGCCGATGAGCATGGAGAGAAGGCTCTGATAGCCCGGGCGGCCAGGATCGGTGGCAGCGATGCCGTAAACCTTCACAAGATAAGAGATTCCCGCCAGAAGTACGGCAAGGACGAAAATGATCACGGTGAGAGAACGCTGTGCGTTTTTCACAGCGGGTTCGCGGAAGGCTTTGACGCCGTTGCTTACGGCTTCTACGCCGGTTAACGCAGTGCAACCGCTGGCGAAGACTTTTAGGAGGAGCCAGTAGGTGACGGCTTGGGTCATTGGCGGCGGAGGCGGTAGGGGAGCGATGGGAGTAGGATGTCCGCCGCTGAGGAGAATGCGGATAATTCCAGCAACAATAGTGATGAGCAGGGTGCCTACGAAAAGATAGGTGGGAACGGCGAAGGCCAGGCCTGCATCGCGCACTCCGCGGAGATTGACGATGGTGATGATGACCAGAATGGCGAGGCAGATGATAACCGTGTGAGGGAGCAATGACGGAACGGCGGAAACCAGGGCGCCGACTCCCGCGGAGATGCCCACGGCGGCGGTGAGGATGTAATCGGCGAGAAGCGCGGCAGCGGCAAGGAGGGATGCGGAGGAGCCCAGATTGAAGCGCGCCACCGTGTAGGAGCCGCCGCCAGAAGGATAAGCGGCGATGGTCTGGCGATAAGAGAAGTACACGATGACTAGCAACGTGATGATGGCGGCGCTGATGGGAACGATGTAGCGAACGCCTAAGAGGCCAAGAGGAATCAGAAGGCTGAGCGCGGCTTCCGGTCCGTACGCGGCAGAGCTTAATCCATCGAGACCGAAAATGGGGATACCTTGCGCGGGACCGATTCTTTCGGCGCGCTCGTCGGTGGTCTTGATGGGCTTACCGACAACGAGATCGAGTATGTTCATGAGCAGGCGGGTTCAGAGTATACGATTGCAGCGCGAGTGCGGCAAACTGACACCGGCGATGCCTGACTATCAATTGAAGTGTTGTTGGCCGGTACGAGCGGCGCTAATCGCGATTCATTTCTTATTGAGTGCCTGTATTTGCTGGATCAGCGCATCGATTTCTTCTGTTGTGAGTTTGCCGGTGAATTTGGGCATGCGGCCTTTGCCGTTGGTGATGATGTTGCGCAAGTCCTCGACGGAAGCGGCAGCGGCTTTTTCGGAGGTGAGAGATGGCCCGCCAAAATGGCGGCCTTCGGCAGTTTTGCCATGACACTTGGCGCAGCTTTTCTGATAAACGGGACTCGCGGTGAGGCTTGTGTCAGACGGTGGAGTTTGTGCGAACACAGCAGCGAGCGCGAAGAGCACGGAACAAGTGGCGATGATGAATTTGTATTTTCTCAAGTCGAACCTCATCGAGATGGATTTGAATCGAGAGTGTAGATGCGCCGGTGGGCAAAAGTGTCTCCTCGGCGTCAGGACAGAGCGCAGTTGCGCCAAGGATGCTGGAGATGATTATCCGTTGATTCAGAGGTGAGCGACTTAACCGCACAGAAAGCGGAGAATGCTGCTGGAGTATACTATCAACATGAGCAGCGAAGGTTTCGCTCACGCTTCTCTGCAGACTGTACGTCTGATTCTGGGGACACTGCTGTGCGCAACATTCCTTGTGCCGCATGTCAACGCGAACCCTGAGCGACAGAGATCCCAGGGCGACCCCGGCCTTTCGCTTGCACGATCACCCGCGATAACCCATTCCACCGCGCGCGATAACAAGAGCACTCCGGAGAGCAATTCTTCTATCCCACCTGGCACGATACTGCCCGTTCGCTTGAACCCGACGCTTTCGTCGGCAAAATGCAAAAAAGGCCAATTAATTTCGGGAAGGATTATGCAAGATGTGCCCTTGTCTTCCGGGGTGAGAATCAAGGAAGGGAGCAAGGTTTTGGGTCACATCGTCGAAGTGATCCCAGCGACCACAAGCGCGGGGGCACGCATTTCCCTGCAGTTTGATGAACTGGTCTCCGCGCATCAAAAGATCCGCATCACCACAAATCTGCGGGCCATAGCGGGATTCATGCAAGTACTCGAAGCGGAAACACCGACGATCAGTCCCGGAGAGAGCGATGTCTTTCCCTGGTTGACAACAGTGCAGGTGGGCGGCGACGTTGTTTACGGTGAAGGTGGAGTTGTGACCACCCGCGAAGGCCCTAATCAAATCGTGGGGAAAGCAGTCGCAGGTGGGGTTCTCGGAAAAGCAAGAGCTAAGGATGGTACGAAGTGCCGAGGCTCTATCGACGGCAATGACGCTCCCCAGGCGCTTTGGATATTCTCCTCCGATGCTTGCGGGGCGTACGGCCTGGAACACATCAACATTGCACACGCCGGC
The DNA here is from genome assembly GCA_963780315.1 of Candidatus Acidiferrales bacterium. Classification (GTDB taxonomy): domain Bacteria; phylum Acidobacteriota; class Terriglobia; order Acidiferrales; family UBA7541; genus Acidiferrum. The sequence continues at coordinate 274,863 of CAWABP010000002.1, forward strand.
AGGACGGACCCCACTGGCGTAATCGTCCTGACGGCAGCCAGCGGCAACCTCAAGCTACCCGGCGGCGCAGGCCTGCTTTTACGGGTGAATGCGAACCGCCGGAACTAACGCACGTCCTGACTACAGGTTGGTCATTCACTAAACGAAGTTGAATCCGAGTTCGCGAGCGCGACGAGAAGATTCGCCGCACTCGCGAGACGGAATTTAGTCAATCCAGCGAACGATCGCCGGAACCGAGTTGTGGACTTCTTACTGTGCCGGAATGTAGCTGAGATCCGGACGCGGCTGAACGAGTTCGGTGTAGGTGCCTTCGATAGAGCTATTGATACGCTCGATCACTGAGGTAGCTTCCTGTTCGCCGAATGCTTCGCGCAGCCTGTCGCGCATGGGCTTTACGGCAGGATCATCCTCGAACGAGGCCCAGTTCGCGTGGTCCTGGGTGAGGACGTACGTGCCGCCGTGTCCACCGTTCACAAGGCGATACCATTCGTAGTGATACGGGACCTTCAACTTTTCATTGGCTTCATGGACTTTGGCGACCGCGCTGCGGAAATCGTCACCCTTTCCGTACTTGACGCGGAAGGTGATCACTTCGATGTATTTTGCGCTCATGTCGTTGGAAGGATTGCTCCACTTCGGCAAGAACTCGTAATACGCAGCGGTCAATTTCTCGACGTAAGGCGCGACGGCTCTCGAGTATTCCTCGAGGTCGGCAGCATCGGTCACTGAGGGCTTGTCCATATCGGCCCAGTGCATTCCAAAACGGCCGACGACGTAGTTTCCTGTGTGTTCTCCGGTGAGGACTTGGGAGACAAGAAGGGCGTCCTTGTCTTTTTGCTGCTTGTGCCATGCGACTTTGGCCTTGCGGCCTTCTTCGTACTGCTTCACCATGCCATTCTTCGGTGTCTGGAATTCCAGGCCGGCGATGGTGCCGGGTTTATCCTGTGCACGCGCGCCGGCTGAAAGGAACCCGACCGCGCACAAGGTTGCTGCGAGCTTCAAAAGCTTCATATTTCCTCCGTTAATTTGAAAAGGATTGCGATTTTATGGTTCGGACCGGCGGGTAATCTAGCACTGAAGGGTGCGCAATGCAAATTACCGTATCGCGCCGTCTAAAATGTAACCAGAGGGTACAACGTCGCGCCATTTAGAATGTAACCCGAGACAAAGACGATTTGGGGAGGGTTCATTTGGGGCGCAAGGCAAGATGGGAGTATTTCCGAGTTATTTATGGGCGGTATCTCAAAGCAGATCGTAAGGCGAAACGGGAAATGCTGAACGAATTCTGTCTGACCACGGGCTACCACCGAAAATACGCCATACGCATATTGAATGGCCCAGCGCCGGGCAAGGGACCCGCTCGGCCCGTGCGAAAACGCGGTCTGAGCTACGGGCACGAACTGCTGAGCGTGCTGACGAGCGTGTGGGAGGCGGCCGGCTATCCCTGGTCGGCGCGGTTGAAGGCACTGCTGCCGGCCTGGATGCCCTGGATCCGCAAACGTTTCAAGTTAAGCCCAGAGATCGAGAAGCAATTGCTCTCAATCAGTCCGCGGCAGATGGACCGTCGATTGGCGGTCAAGAAAAACCAACACAAGCGGCGGATTTACGGGCGCACCAAGCCGGGCTATTTGCTAAAGCACCACATCCCGGTGAAAACCGACAACTGGGACGTAAAGTCTCCCGGCTTCACAGAAGTCGATCTGGTCTCGCATTCCGGGAATTCGGCTGATGGAGAGTTCGGCTATTCGCTGAACATCACCGACATTCAAACCACCTGGACAGAAACGCGGGCCCTGCTGGGGAAGGGGCAAACCGCTGTCCAGGCGGCCCTGGATGAGATCGAGGGAATGTTGCCCTTCCGGCTCTTGGGCCTGGACTCGGACAACGGATCGGAATTTATCAACTGGCATCTGAAGGCCTGGTGTGAACGGAAGCAGATCCAACTCACGCGAGGGCGTCCGTACAAGAAGGACGACAACGCGCACATCGAGCAAAAGAACTGGACGCACGTACGGAAGCTACTTGGGTGGGAACGCTATGACACGCAAAACGCGGTCGATGCTATGAACGACCTGTACCGTCGAGAGCTGCGCTTATGGCTGAATCTGTACCTGCCCTCGGTGAAGCTGCTCAAGAAGATTCACGTGGGATCGAAACTTCGGCGCGTCTACGATGGTCCGAAGACTCCCTTCGAGCGGGTGGTGGCATCGAAGCAGGGGAATGCGGCGCAACTGTCCATTCTGAAAGCACTGCGAACATCTCTCGATCCGTTTCAGTTAGCCAAAATCATCGACAGGAAACTCGACCGGATTTACCGCCTGGCGAACCGGCGGCTGAGTCCGAAAGCGCAGGAGCAGCTCGCGTCCCGCCAGACACAAAGTGGCCGGCGAAAAGGCTGTGGAAAAGACGCTCGCTTCGCGAGCTTGGAAATCCCTTCGGGATTCCCACTTTCCCACAGCCACAACAACAACAAGCGTTCTCTGGTTACATATCAAATGGCTCGACGGGGAGCTCTAGGGTTACATTCTTAGATGGCTTGACGGGATTACTAACCCGGCGTGCGCACGAAGCATGTTCACTTGTCGCAGGGTGGGTTATTCCTGTTCGAGGCGGATGTGGCCGATGCCACCTTCTACCGTGAGATGGATAGTGCTGGGAGATTTGCCGTAGGCGGCGTTGGTATACTCGCCGTCCTCTTCCTTGAGGCCGTGAACGTCGACGGAGCCGAGTCCGCCATGGACAGTGGCGACAACGCCCACATTTTTGGGGAGGCGCACGATGGCCTCGCCGACGCCGCCGTGGATTTGAGCTTGAAGATCCTTGGCGCGTTCGCCGGAAAGGTCAACATTGGCCTGGCCGGCGCCGATATTAAGTTCAAGCCGCGTCAGATTCACTTTGGCGAGATGAAATTCGCCTTTGCCGGCGCCAACGTCCACTTTGAGTTCGATGGGTGTTTCGTCGTCCACCTTAAGGGTCCAAGTATTATCTGAGTTTCCGACGATTTGCCCGCCCTTTTCCTGATTGATGGTTAGGGAGCCGAGACCGTCTTCAACGGAGTAGTCCACTTCCGGCTCGCCCCAGGAACCGCTGCGGTAGAATTCCGCTTCGAGCAGATGGTGGGCGCCGCCTTCGAGACGAAGTTCACCCGCGGGCATTTCCAGGTTCACGTGAACGGCTTTGGCGCCTTGCAAATCCACGGTCTTGGTGTCGTGGCGGCTGCTGCCGGTGGGGACGGTGTCCCAATTGGTCCAGTGAAGACGATGAATGGAATGGTGGTGCCAAAGCAAAAAACTGAGAACAATCAGAAACGCGAGCGTGCCAAGCATGGAGCCGACGGGGAAAGATGGCGGGGCTTGCGGATCGCGATGGCGCTGTGCGCGATCCCAAATCATTCCGGCGCCAACGAGAATCAGGAAGAGCGGCCAGTATTTCCAGAGTACGGGGAAGGGATCAAAATCGGGCAACCAGCGCCAGAGCAAGAATAAGGTGCCAAACGCAATGAGCAGAAGCGGGAAGACGACCGAAGCGCTTCGCGGACGACCTTGTTGTGGCATGGCTACTCCTTCTATATATGTACTACGTAAAAATGGGGAGAAAAGTTCACCGGGAGCGAGCCGCTGGGAACATCGTAGGTCGAGTTGGGGAGAGTGGTCAATTGCTTGATGCGGGAAGGGCTATGCTAGAGTGCGCGACTGAGGGGCAAAGCGCCGGGAGGCGGGCAGATGGCGAAGTTTGAGCGGGTGATCTGGATCGTGCTGGATAGCGTGGGAATTGGCGAATTGCCGGACGCAGCAGAATATGACGACGCGGGACGCAACACGCTGGCCCACATTGCTGAATCACGACCATTGCAAATACCGACGCTTGCGGGACTTGGACTGGGGAACATTGCGCCGCTGCAGCATGTGGCTCCGGCAGAGGCGCCGCGCGGTTTCTATGGAAAAAGCGCGACGGTTTCGCCGGGAAAAGATACGACCACGGGACATTGGGAGATGGCCGGAGTTTGGCTGGACCAGGCGTTTCCCGTTTACAAGCAGGGATTTCCGCCGGAAATTATCGAACCGTTTGAAAAGCAGATTGGGCGAAGGACATTGGGGAACAAGCCCGCTTCCGGGACAGAGATTATCAAGGAGTTGGGTGAGGAGCACGTACGGACAGGGAAGCCGATTGTGTATACGTCGGGTGACAGCGTGTTTCAAATTGCGGCGCACGAAGAGGTGATTCCGATCGCGGAACTTTACCGGATGTGCGAAATCGCGCGCAAATTGCTGGATGGAAAGCATCGCGTGGGGCGCGTGATTGCGCGGCCGTTCATGGGCGCCCCGGGACACTTCACGCGGACATCGCGACGGCACGACTATGCCGTGGACCCTCCATGGCCGATGCTGCTGGACGTGCTGAAGGAACGTCGCGTGCCGGTGTTTGGCGTTGGCAAAATACACGACATTTACAATGGGCGAGGCGTGGACGATTACGTCACAACGAAATCGAATGTGGATGGAATGGAAAAACTGACTGTGGCGTTGGGTGAGCGCAAGCGCGGGCTGATTTTCTGCAACTTGGTGGATTTTGACATGCTCTATGGCCACCGGAAGAATGTGGAGGGGTTTGCGCGATCACTGGAGGAATTTGATGCGGGGCTGGCGGCGTATCTGCCGCTGCTGAATGCTAGTGATTTGCTGATGATCACCGCGGACCACGGGTGCGACCCGGACCCGCGTTGGGAAACCACGGACCATTCGCGGGAGTACGTGCCGATTGTGGCGTACACGCCTACCGCGGAGCATGGGGCGAATCTGGGAGTGCGGGAAACACTAGCAGACATGGGGCAGACTATTGCGGAGAATTTCGGCGGGGCGATTCCTCATGGGAAGAGCTTTTTGGGAGAGATTTAGAAGGAGAGAGAAAGAAAGAAAGAAAGAAAGAAAAAGTTAACGCAGAGGCGCAGAGCTCACAGAGAAAAGCAAGACGATGGGCGAGTGGGGCCAAAATTGTGCCTTGATCCCTCCACTGAGCAACGGCAAAAGACGCCGTTGCTCCGGTCGGGATGACAGCGTTGTTGTGGTATTGCTGAAATGGGGTCGAGCAGTGCTCGACCCCTACACAGGCAAGAAAAGGACGCAGGGCTCGAAGACTCTCCCTGCCTACATGGGCTGGTTGACCGAGCGTTGTTGAGTTACTTGCCGGTGGCGGTGGAAGTTGAGGCTTGCGGGGCGTAATAGCCGTTGCGGGTGCGGGCGACTAGTTTGCCTCTGCCACGAGGCGGAATAACGTCCACGTGGATGCTGCGGAAACTGCCATCGCGGGCGACGTTGAGAGGGTAATAGCCCAAAGTGTACTGGTGGCGAATGTCGTGGGCCACTTGTTCACAAATACTGTGGACATCCTCGACGTTTTCCGGGAAATAGGCGACGCCGCCGGAGGCAGCGGCAATTTCGGCGAGGGCCTTTTTGGCGCTTTTGGCGCTGCGCTTGCTTTCCTGGCTAAGCAGCCCGATGGTGTAGATCACAGTGTCGGTTTTCTGAATTTCACGAATAGTTTTCTCGAGGGAATTGCGGCTGACGTTGTCCTCCCCATCGGTGACGATGAGCAGGACTTTCTTTTCTTTATTGCCCTTTTTCAGGTGGTCCAGCGAGCCGATGATCGCATCGTAGAGAGCAGTACTGCCGCGGGCGTCAATGCGCTCGAGAGCTTCCTTGAGTTCGGGGATGCTGTTGGTAAAGTCCTTATCGAGATCGAGGTAGAAGTCGTCGTTGAAATTGACGACGAAAGCTTCGTCCTGGGGGTTGCTATTCTGGACGAGTGTTATGGCGGCTTCGTTCACGCGGGGGCGCTTGTCGCGCATGCTGCCGCTGTTATCAATGACGAGACCCATGCTGACGGGAATATCTTCGCGCTTGAAGAGAGAAAGCTTTTGCTCAACCTTATCTTCGAAGACGCGGAAATTATCCGTGCTGAGGCCCTCGACGAATTTGCCGCGGTCGTCCAGAACAGTGGTGTGGAGCACAACCAGGCTGACATTCAACTTGATGTGGCTACCCGACTGGGACTGGCCGGAGTCCTGACCGGGAGGGGGCGGAGGCGGGGGCGTCTCGACGGGAATCTGCGCAAGCGACGGGCCGGCAAGCAAGAGTAGCATCAGCGGCAGAGCAAGCCACAAAACGAAGAAGGATTGCGGGTTGCGACGGAGTTCAGTGGGCCGGGGCATAGTAGCCGGTTTTGGCGTAGACGGAGAGGGGCGGGAGGCCTTTTGGCGCGCGCAGTTTGACCTTGATTTTGCGCCAGCGCGCATCGTGAACGTGATTGCTTGGTCGGTATCCCAGAACATATTGATTTCGCAGCTCCATGCCGATTTTGGACGCAATATCCGGCAAATCATTTAGATGCTCGACGGCAAAGACACGTCCACCCGTCAATTCGGTAATTTCGCCGAGCAGCGACGGGCCGTTGAGCTCTTCAGGTGACCGATTACGATATCCGAACGGGTCAAAAATGCCGACGGCATAGAGCTGTGTATCCGCTTCTCTGACCAAGCGTTTGATATCGTTCTCGTTGTACCTACTATGATTATCACCTCCATCGGAAAGGATGAGCAAGGCACGTTTAGCGTTATGTGCACCCCTCATCTGGCTAAGGCCCAAGTAGATGGCATCGAGCAGGGCGGTTCTTCCATGCGGTGCAGTGAGCATCAGACGACTCTGCAAATCCTCGACACTGTTGGTGAAGGTGCTTGTGAGTTCGGCGCGCTCGTTAAAGCTGACGAGGAAGAATTCATCCTGGGGATTGGCGGTCTTGAAGAACTCGAGGGCGGCATCGCGGGCTTTGTCAACCTTGTTGGACATACTGCCGCTGAAATCGAAGATGACGCCGATGGAAATAGGCACGTCTTCGGAAGAGAAGGAGACGACTTCCTGCTCGACGTTATCTTCGAAGACACGGAAATTGTCGCTATCCAGGCCAGTGACCAGACGATTGTAAGGGTCAGTGACAGTGACGTTGACCAGGGCCAGATCAACGTCGGTACGTATGATCTTCCCGGGGATGATTCTGACGGCAGGGGTGTTCCGGGCTAGGTTGTCGAGCCTAACAGGGGTGGTTTGCCCATCTGGAGGTACTAGATCTTTGGGTGTCTCTTGCGCGCAAAGAGGGTAGGCCAGACAAACAATCAGCACACCGGCGAGCAGGTGGGGAATCGCAGGCACGAACAATACGCGGGTCTCACACACAGCGCGTTTCACGGCTCCCCCTTCTCCCGGTCTGCCGGGAGGGCCGCGCGGAGAAATAATAATAACACCGGGGTTCGGGAAGGCAAGTCCTCTCCGGTACACAATAAAGTCAAAAGTTTGTAAAGTAAGGTTCTCTTCCCCAGGGTAAAAATTGTTCACGAGAGAGATAAAGGAGGGGAGGGCCGACGGAAGCGTCTGGCCTGTGCTAGCATCGGCTGCAGAATGAGGTCGAAAGGTCAGGACGATGATTGATCCGAAAGTAGTTGTGGTGATTCCGTCGCGATACGGGTCGACGCGGCTGCCCGGGAAACCGCTGGTGCCGTTGGCAGGAAAACCGATGGTGCAACACGTGTACGAGCGGGCAAAGCAGGCGCAGACTGTGCACCGGGTGCTGGTGGCGACGGACGATTCGAGGATTATGGATGCCGTAAAGGCGTTCGGCGGCGAAGCTAGAATGACTCGCGTTGACCACCGGACGGGCACGGAACGAATCGCGGAAGTGGCGGTCCACGAGCCGGGGGATGTGTTCGTCAATGTACAAGGAGATGAACCGCTGATCGATCCAGCGGCGATAGACACGGCAGTGGGGGCGCTGCTGGAGGAACCGCAGGCGCAGATCGCCACCGTGGCCACGCCGATCCGTCACGCGGGAGACATCATGGATCCGAATGTGGTGAAGACGGTTCTGGACTTTGACGGCAACGCGCTTTATTTTTCACGGGCGCCGATTCCGTGGATACGGGATACGCAGCAAAAATTGCACGTGAAGTACTGGAAGCATCTGGGGCTGTACGTTTTTCAACGCGAGGCGCTGCTGGAGTATTCGACTCTGCCGCAGGGTGAACTGGAGAGAATCGAACAGCTTGAGCAACTACGGTGGCTGGAGAATGGGTGGAAGATCCGTGTGGCCGAGGTGGCGCATGACGCGGTTAGCGTGGATGTTCCCGAGGATGTGGGGCGGGTGGAAAAGTTGATGCAAAAATGAAGCCGCCCGGCGAAGAGTGAGCTTGCCGGGCGACTGATTAAAAGCGGTTATGGGGAATGTGTTTCCTTGGCGGCCAATTGATTATTGGGATTGCCGCGAAACGATACCGGCAAGCACGTTGGCCTGATCCGTATCAAGGACAAGAATGGTGTTGGCATCAACGATGTAGGCCACGGAATTGTAGGTGGCTGCAAGAGGGCTGCCGGCGACGATGGTCAAAGTGTTGTTGGTGGTGCTGTCGGAAGCGATGGTCAAGGTGCCCTGCGTGCCAATATTGGGATAACCGTTGCCAGCGCTGGACCCGATGACGGTGCCGTCCAGGACGCCGGAGATGTTGTTGGTGGTGCCGCTTGCCAGCGTGAACTGGGCAATGAAGTCTTCCTCGTTGAACGAAGAATTGTTCACTCCATTCCAGTTGTAGACGTAGCTACCAGCCATGCCAGAGAGGGTGAAGGGCGAGCCGGATTGCGCCAATAGAGTGCCATCCGCGACGATATTGCTGCTGACGTCCTGGATGACTCCACTGCCAGACGAGTAAAGGTAGAAGACGTAGGAGAATGTGCCGCCGGTGGAATCCGTAAAGGTAAAAGTGCCGCGGCCACTGCCTGCGTTCGCGGTATCAATGGCGTAGGTGGCATTGGAAATGTTGGAGCCTTGGGCGATATGGATATCGCCTTTGTTCATGCCATCGTTGTTCTCGTCAAACGAAATGGCTCCGATGCCACCAGAACCATTGGCATTGATGCGAGCAACAGAGGCGTCGGCGCCATTGCTAGAGGATCCTCCAACGAGATAGACAAAATTGCCAGTGAAAGCCGCAGTGGTTGTTGGAATGGTGCCACTTTGAAGAACACCATCGCCTGAAATGCCTTCCAGTCCACTGACGTCTTCCTCGATAAATTTAATATGGGTGGCATCCACAATATAGAAGGCGAAATTGCGGCCGGCGAATGTGGCCGTACCGCGGCCAAACGTCGAACCGTTGGCGGGGTCGAGTTGATAGGAGCCAGGCGTAAGGGCAGTGGCGCCGGAAGGACCGTTGTTGAAATCATTTGTGTCAATCACGCCGGAGGTGATGGTGCCGCCATTTGCGACGATATCTCCGATGATGGAGATTGAGGTCACGTTCGTACTTGCCGTGTTGACGCCAGACATATCAAAAACGTAGTTTCCGCTCAAAGAGGTTAGGGCAAAATCGTTGACGTTCTGAAGGTTGAAACTGCCGCTGCTGGCAAAGTTGCCGTCGGTTTCGACCAACAGGCCTTGGCTGCTGGACTGCAACTCCATGGTCAAGTCCAGGGTGTTACCTGAGGTATCGGTGAGGATGATGGTGCCACGGCCATTGGCCAGCACGGTGTACTTCCCCGACAAAGACGACTGATTCACGGATGTGCCAAGGTCAACGACGTCTTCCAGTACGTTGGTGATGTTGCCAGCGCCGTCAGCGACGAAACTGCCGACACGCACAAAATAGGCGCCTGTGCTAGGGTCCATTCCGCTCATCGTAAAGGCGTAATTCCCTTTCAAGCTGCTGACCGTGAATCCGCCCGTTGGAGGAGGCGGCGTGATCGTTGTGCCACCGCCGCCACCGCAGGCAGCAAGGGCGATAGAGAAAGTAAGAGTCGGGAGCCAGAGGAGTCGCTTCACAGCACACCTCCCTGGGACTTTGTAGCCGCACTGTTTTTCGGAGCTACGTAGCGAACCGGAAATCCACGCTGGGTGCGGAGGGTTAGTGCCTGAGTACCCTTTTGCACGATACGCGCCAGGAAGAACGAGGTAGAACCGACAGGGGCATAAGCGCCGATGATGCGCAGAGTGTCGCCGGATTGAAAGTTGAAATGATTTGCGGTGAGCAGCCGGGGATCACCGAGATGCACTTCGACGGGGCCTGCGGCGGATTGCAAAGCGAGGCGGGCACCGAATGGGGGAGTGGTTGAGGACGTCTTGAAATCGGTGACCGTGCCGACGATAGTGCCTTCGTGCTGCACGTCGTAGGCACCGAGTCGCGCTAAAGGCTGCGGGGATTTTTCCTGGGCCAGTGCCGCAGCGGAGAAGAGCGCCGCCACAGCGATGCATAACATGGTCTTATTGATTGGCATTGTTTCCCTCATTTGCTTGAGTCTATGACGTAAGCGGCCATGGGTCCCAAGATATAGACGCGAGGAGGCCCAGATGACGTTACATCTGAACCCAGGCTGGAATGCCCCCCTGTGCCGTACCAGCCACTGAACATACATAGCCGCATTGCCAATGGTTTGAACCCGGAGAGGAGGAAAAGGTTTCATGTAATCATAAAAAAGTCTGATGATGGAGAGCGAAGAGATTGCATTGACACTCCGAGGTGTTCCGCTCATAATTGTTCGTACGTCAATCCAGCGGAGGTACGACAAGCTCAAGTCTGTTCAGAACGGACGCGAGCGACCCGGATGGCGCCAAAATATATTTTTGTAACTGGCGGTGTAGTTTCCTCACTTGGCAAGGGCGTTGCAGCATCCTCCATCGGTTGTCTCCTCGAAAGTCGCGGCTTTAAAATCACCATTCAAAAATGCGATCCGTACCTGAATGTGGATCCCGGCACGATGAGTCCCTTTCAGCACGGCGAAGTTTTTGTCACCGACGACGGGGCGGAGACAGACCTGGACCTGGGGCACTACGAGCGCTTCACGCACGTAAAGCTGACGCGCGATAACAACTGGACCACGGGGCGCATCTACGAGACGATTCTGGCCCGCGAGCGCCGCGGCGACTATTTGGGAAAAACTGTGCAGGTAATTCCGCACGTCACCGATGAAATCAAGCGCTGCATACGGAAAGTTTCCGAGGGCGTGGACATCGTGATCGTGGAGATTGGCGGAACCGTTGGCGACATCGAATCGCTGCCGTTTCTGGAGGCCATCCGCCAGATGCGGCTGGAACTAGGTCCCGAAAACACCTTATTTGTGCATGTGACGCTGGTGCCATACATTGCAGCGGCGGGCGAACTGAAAACCAAGCCGACGCAACATAGCGTTAAGGAAATGCTGGGAATCGGGATTCAACCGGATATACTGCTATGCCGCAGCGATCATCACATCACGTCAGAACTAAAGAAAAAGATTGCATTGTTCTGCAACGTGGCGGAATCGCGCGTGATTTCGATGGAAGACGTGAAAGCGATTTATGAAGTGCCGGTGGAACTGAGCAGAGAAGGGCTGGACACGCAGATCATTCGCTCGTTGAGGCTGGAAGAGCGTCCTGCGGATATGCAGGCCTGGCTGGAGATGCTTGACCGGCTGCACCATCCACGCGGCGAAGTGCGGATTGGAATTGTAGGCAAGTACGTGCAACTCGAAGACGCCTACAAAAGCTTGCGCGAAGCGCTGCTACATGGGGGCTTGGCGCACAATCACAAGACCGTGATCGAGTGGATTGAGTCTGAGGAAATTGATTCGCTGGAAGCGGCGGATAAACATTTGCGAGGGTACGACGGCATCCTGGTGCCGGGGGGATTTGGGAAGCGCGGCATCCAGGGGATGATCTATACAATTCAATACGCGCGCGAACGCAAAGTGCCGTTCTTTGGCATTTGCCTGGGCATGCAATGCGCCACGATCGAGTATGCTCGCGATTTAGCCAATCTGAAGCAGGCTGACAGCACGGAATTCGATCCGCAGACACCGCACCGGGTGATCTACAAGTTGCGCGAACTTCTGGGCGTGGACGAAATGGGCGGAACAATGCGGCTGGGGGCATGGCCGTGCAAGCTGGAGCCGGGTTCGTTCGCACATAAGGCTTACGGAAAGCTGGATATCAGCGAACGGCACCGGCACCGCTACGAATTCAATCGCGAATATGAAAAGATCCTGACGGCGGCGGGATTGAAGATTACCGGACGGACGCCGGACGAGAATTACGTGGAGATCGTCGAAGCGCCCAACCATCCGTGGTTTTTGGGTTGCCAGTTTCACCCGGAATTCAAGTCGAAACCATTCGCACCGCATCCGCTGTTTTCAGCGTTTATCGGGGCGGCGCTCGAACATAAATTGCAGAAATCCCGGCCGACGGCTCCCGGCCCAGCGGGTGAGACGCAGCCTCATGCGCCCGCGCTACGCGCCACGCCACACGCGGCGGCCTGAGTCGATTCGAGAGCCAGCGAAATCAGCGCAAATCCTAATGAATTGGGCGCGATTGCCAAAGTCCGCGCTTTGCACTACACTGTAGTGCATGAAGACCGAAGTTTACAGCTGGCGGCTTTCCCGTGGGCTTAAGTCTGATTTGGAACGAGCTGCGCGAGCGCGGAGGGTGCGCGTATCGGCTGTTTTGGATATGGCCGTGCGGGAATGGCTGGCGAAGAACGCAGTGGATATCGCTGATGATGAGGAGCAAAAACGCCTCCATGCTGCCGTTGCGCCGTACCTCGGCTCCTTACGTGGAGGCAACCCACGTCGCGGAGAAAATGCTAGCAAGATGGTGAAAGAAATCCTGCGGCGCCGCTATGGCCGCTAACCTACTGATCGACACAGGGGCGATTCTAGCGATACTGGACAAGGACGACCGCTGGCATGCGCAATGCCTCGCAACTTTTCTGCAATTGCGCCTGCCTGCGCTAACTTCAGAAGCAGTTTTGACTGAAGTGTTCCACCTTGTTAAGCGCTCACGCACTGAACTAGAAACTGTTTGGAATTTCCTACGTCCGGGAGCAGTCGCGCTTGCACCGATCGAACAGTCGGAATTGCATAATGTGCAGGCGCTGATGTTGCGATACAAGGATCACCCGATGGACTTCGCTGACGCAACGCTCGTCTACCTTGCTGAGCGTGAGTCTCTTTCGGTGGTTTTCACAATTGATCGTGCTGACTTCGAGACATATCGCATTGCCGGCAAACATCGATTCCGGATTTTGCCGGTTGACCGGCCCTAGGCCAGCCTGTGATATCTTCGTTCTATAAATGACCACCGCTCGCGAAATTCAACTTGGGTCGCTGCGCCTTGGCAGAGGCCATCCGCTCTTTCTGATTGCGGGCCCGTGCGTGATCGAGTCCGAGGCTCATGCCCGGATGATGGCGGAGCGCGTGGCGAAGATCGCGGCGGATGCGGGCGTACCGTACATTTTCAAAGCTTCGTACGACAAGGCTAACAGGTCGTCTGTAAAGTCATACCGCGGGCCCGGATTGATCGATGGGCTTCGCATTCTTGGCAATATTAAGGAAGATTTGCATTTACCAATACTGACGGATATTCATGACGCATCGCAGGCCGCGCCCGCTGCGGAAGTGGCGGATATTTTGCAGATTCCTGCGTTTCTTTCGCGGCAGACTGATTTACTTGTGGCGGCGGCGAAGACAGGACGCATCATCAACGTAAAAAAGGCTCAGTTTCTTTCTCCTTGGGATATGGGAAATGTTGCCGAAAAGATTGCCGCGGCAGGAAACACAAAGATTATTCTGACGGAGCGCGGCGCAAGCTTTGGATACAACAATCTGGTTGTGGATATGCGCACGTTTCCGGTGTTGCGGAAATTCGGATACCCGGTGGTGTATGACGTGACGCACTCCGTGCAGCTTCCCGGAGGGCGGGGTCACGCGAGCGGAGGCCAGCCGGAATTCATAGAACCACTGGCGCGCGCGGGCGTGGCTGCAGGCGTGGACGGAATTTTCCTGGAGACGCATGACAATCCCGTCGCGGCTCTTTCCGATGGGCCTAATGCTCTGCCCTTGGCGCAACTGCCGCAACTCCTTGCGCGATTAAAAGAACTTTCCGCCTTGGTGCGGCGCTGGAGCACGGCATGAGCATGGAAACGGCGCGCCGCGTTTTGCGCATTGAAGCGCAGGCTATTCAAGATGTCTTGGCCCGCCTGGACACTTCGTTTGATCGTGCCGTTGACCTGCTGTTTGCCTGCAAGGGCCGGGTGGTTGTGACCGGCATGGGAAAATCCGGACTGATTGGGCGCAAGCTTTCGGGAACGTTATCGAGCACGGGAACGCCGTCATTCTTTCTGCATCCGGCCGAGGCGCTGCACGGCGATCTGGGCATGCTTGCTCGGGGCGATGCGTTGCTGGCGATCAGCTACGGCGGCGAAACGCAGGAGATCCTGAATTTATTGGAGACGTTGAAGCGACTGGAGATTTCAATCGTCACGCTAACGGGAAATTTGCAATCAACGTTGGCGGAAGCAAGTGATGTTGCGCTGGACGTCAGCGTGAAGGAAGAAGCTTGTTCGCTGAATCTTGCGCCCACGGCTAGCACGGCCGTGGCGATGGCCGTTGGTGATGCTCTGGCTATTTCCCTGCTGGAAAAGCGCGGATTTCGCCCCGATGATTTTGCGGCGCTACATCCGGCGGGGCGTTTGGGGAATAAGCTTTTGCGAGTGGAACACCTGATGCATACGGGCGATGCCCTGCCCCGTGTGGCAACCCTTACGCCGATGCCTACGGTGTTTCATGAAATGTCCGCCAAGAAATTGGGAATGACGACCGTCTGCACAGCCGACGACAAGCTGGCCGGCATATTGACGGACGGCGACCTGCGCCGGTTGATGGAGAAACACGGTGGCGCGACGTTGGCAATGACTGCGGGCGATTGCATGGTGAGCATGCCGCAGACCATTGGTCCAAAGATTCTCGCCAGCGAAGCTCTGAACTTGATGGAAAAAAAGAAAATCACCTCCGTCGTGGTCGTCGACCCTGCCTCGCAAAAAGTGGTCGGCGTTGTTCACCTCCACGACCTGTGGACCCTCGAACTCATGTAGTTCTGGAGTAAGACATGATTACCCTGCCCGTCGTTCCTTCTCCTTTCTTTCCGAACTCCCCTGAGGAAATCAAGAAACGCGTCAGTCTCGGAGAGGTTCGCTGGGCTGCCGCGCTTCTCTTCCTTCCCGCGCGCTCTGCTTTCATGTTCCTTAGCCAAGGTGTCTTTGCTGCCGTCTATCGGTTGCGGGGCCACGCTTCTCCCTGGCAAGCCGCGGGTACCTGGTGGACCGTCTACGGCACGTTAGTGGACGTGGGCTGCCTCGCCTGCCTTTTTTTTCTAACCCGGCGCGAAAGGCTTCGCATCCGCGATCTCCTCGGGGTTTTGCCTCGTTGGCTCGTGGCCAAAGGTATCGCCTTATTTGTTCCTTATCTTTCCCTTCTTCCTGCTTGGAGGGCCTCTCGCCAGCTGGATCGTCTACCACTCCTGGCAGGCGCCTACCCCGACAGGAGAAATCTGGGGGCGCCACTTGCCTCTCTGGGGAGTTCTCTATTCTCTTCTGATCTGGTGGCCCATCTGGTCGGTCACGGAAGAACTCACTTATCAAGGATACCTCGCAGCGCGCCTCGCGGCGCTTTCCCGCTTTCGCTGGGTTCCTTACTGCCTGGTGGGATTCTGGTGGGCGCTGCAGCACAGCTTTATTCCTTTCGTGCCCGATTGGCGGCTCGTCCTCTACAGGTTTCTCGCCTTCGTTCCCGGGGTACTCGTTTTCTTGGTGATCTACTTGCACACTCGAAGACTCGCTCCACTAATCGTCGCCCATTGGATGATGGATCTATCGGCGGCGGTGATGACGCTTAAGTTCTAGGAGGATTTCTCTGCGTGCGGGAAGAGGAGCTGACAGATCAGAAGTATAATGTATCCAGTTGTCGAACCGCCGGCCCATCCTGCGCCCAGTCCCTCGGGGGGCGAACCGCTAGCAACCTTGGGCAATACCACAACAAAGGAACTGATGAGCCAATGCAACCGAAGCCAGCTCAAATGTTGCGACTGATCCGGTCGGTGACGATTCTGACCCTGTTTGCGACAATCGTGGGGAGTTTAGCTCCTAGCGGGTTCTTCAAAGTGGCGGGTCAGTCGAAGACTTATCCCAAAATCCAGGTGATCAACCCGCCAGAGGGCGGTTTCTTCACGAAAATGATCTCCGTGAACGGCATTCCGATTAAAGCGCCAAGGGTGGTTGTGGATGAAGCGCTTTACGCCGCGTACGACCGCCTCCACATGGAGACCGCTCATTTGCCGGTTGTCGTGGCGAATCTTGTTGCTGCAGGCGCGGAATTGCACATTATTGGCCGCGACCAGGGCACCACGGATTTGCCGGAATGGCGACAGGACAAACACGTCCCGCTCGATGAATATTTTGGACTGACCCGCGACCAGCGCACGCGAGGCATGGGCGGTCTAATCACTTCCTGCGGCGAAGAAAATCTGCTTCAGCTTCCCAAGGATCGCTATCGTGGTCGGGATATTTGCCTGCACGAGTTTGCTCACGACATCGAAGGGGAAGGTATTCCACGTTTCGTGCGCGCGATGTTTGACAAACAATATGAGGTTTCAAAATCGAAGGGCTTGTGGCTGAATTCCTATGCTGGATCGAACTCCGACGAATACTTCGCCGAACTGACAATGTGGTATTTCGGAACGCACGGCGATATGGGCATGAGCGGGCCCAAGCCTGAGAATGGCACGGAAGGATTGAAGAAATACGACCCGGAAGCCTACAAGCTCTTTGATGATTTCTACAGCGGGCGCATCGAGATCACAAAAATGGAACCGCGCTCGCACGGTGGCGAAGGTGGAGACTCCGAAGAAGCACCGCAGGACAGCCTGGCGGCGCGGGCCATGGTTGCGCGTCTTACATCCTATAAGGTGGGCGATACCAAGTTGGGCGATTTTTTCAAGGATGCGGGGATGACGGGCCCGGGCGACGCCGGATCAGGAAGTTGGCGCGTGGTCCAACACGAGGCCGCCGGCGCGGATGGCCACTATAAATTCCAAGTTTATTTCCGCAACCCGCGGGACATCGGCGAGAAGAACGGATCAATTAACGGAGCGGCAGGGCAGAAGCCGGACCCTAACGCACCGCATCCGCGATCGGGCGGTCCTTTTTGTTTGATGGCTGACCTGGAATTCAAAGGCGGTGTTCTTGTTGCGTTCCAGTGGGATAACTAGGCGCGCTTTTCGGACCGGATTTCAAGCCGGTCGATGTTTCCTGTTAACATTCGGTTTGCGTATTGATTGGAGGAATCATTGGCTCGCGCGATGAAGATTTCACCAGCTCTGAAAAAACGAGCTGCGAAGATTAGGCTGTTGCTGATGGATGTTGATGGAACGATGACCGACGGAGGCGTAACCCTGCTTTCGCAGCCCGATGGAGGCGCGCTGGAAATCAAGACATTTGACGCGCACGATGGCCAGGGCCTGACGCTAGCGCAAACCGCCGGAATCAGGACTGGCTGCATCACGGGACGGGAAAGCCCTGCGTTGCAGCGGCGCGCGCGCGAACTGCACATTGACTACGTTTACATGAAAATCCCGGTGAAAATGCCCGCGTACGAGGAGATTTTGCGGAAAGCCGAGGTAGCGGATGCCGAGGTGGCGTTTGTTGGCGACGACCTTCCGGACATTCCGCTGATGCGGCGAGTGGGATTGGCGGTGGCGGTGTGTGATGCGGTCGCCGACGTCAAAGAGATCGCGCACTACACGACGCGAGCTCACGGAGGCCATGGCGCGGTTCGCGAGGCCGTTGAACTCATCCTGAAATCCAAGGGGATTTGGGAAGAGATGATCGAAAAAGCCAGGGCGTAGTGGTATTCTCTCCCAACCATGCGGCTGATTAGATATTTTGTCGCGTCCAGCCTGGACAGCTACATTTCGCGAAAAGATGGCGAAGTGGACTGGCTGTTTATGGACCAGGACTACGGCATGAAAGAGTTTTTTGCGAGCGTGGATGTGGCCGTGATGGGTCGCAAGACTTATCAGAAGGCCGTTGAACTCTCGCCCTCCGGCCCGCTCTTCCCGGGAATGAAGAATTACGTGTTCTCTCACCTTTTGCCAAAAGGAAAGCAGGAGCACATTGAAGTGGTCTCCGATCCGCCCGAAGTATGGGCGGAATCCGTGCGCGCCCGCCCCGGAAAGGACATCTGGCTGGTGGGTGGCGGAGAGATGATGCGGGAGTTCTTGCAGAAGCGACTGGTCAACGAAATCGGGATATCCATTCGCCCGCGGCTGCTAGGCGACGGCATTCCCATGTTTGCACAACCTTATCCAGAGACAGAGCTTGAACTGGTACGTTCAAAAGCGTATCCCACTGGATTGCTGCAGGTTTTCTATCGCGTGAAGTAGCTTGACTTTGCTGGAAGGCGGTTACAGACTCGGCGCGGAACGCCACCGCCCTTCCCTGGGTCAAAAATCTTGCGGTGCGCACCTCGTGAGGGAAACTCGAAATGAAAACCAACTATCTTGCAGTGGTGGTTGCCGCCATCGCGTACTGGGTTCTCGGAGGTTTGTGGTATGGCGTCATCTTTAATAAGGCCTGGATGGCGCTTGAACATATGACCATCGAACAGGCTAAGAGCATGAATCCCGCCATCCCCTATGTCGTCTCGTTCCTTTTGGAAGTGCTAATCGCCTACTCGCTGGCGCAGCTTTGCATCTGGCGCAATGCCAATACAGCGGGGCGCGGCGCGTCCGTGGGCGTGCTGATGTGGATCGGCTTTGTGGGGCCAATTGCATTCATGAACTACATGTTTGAAATGCGCCCCAAGGAGCTTTTTGCGATCAATGAGTTTTATCCGCTGGCGGGGTTGGTCCTGATGGGCTTGATCCTGGGGGGATGGACCAAGAAAGCGGCTTAGCACGGTCCCGGCTTACGCTTCAGCGGGTTCCCGGGCAATAATAATAGGGCTAGGAGTATAGACGGCATACGAACGCTAAGCTGGGGGTTCCTTATGACTCGCGTGCTGTTATGGACAGCTATTTCTGTCGGCGGACTGCTGGTCCTTATCTATGTGGGACTAAGCATCATGGCCGGCGGTCCGAAGGATGCAATACAGATGGTGCGGTTCGCCTTGCCGCACATGCATTTGGGAGCGTTAAAGGTGGGAGACAGCGCGCCCGATGTGCAGTTGGTGGCGTTGGATGGAGCGACGCGATTTCAGATGCGTGAACGCGCCAAGGGGCGGCCGCTGGTGCTGGTCTTTGGGAGTTTTACTTGACCACCGTTTCGTCGCCAGTTGGGCGATATCGTGCAAATCTACGATGACTATAAGGATCACGCCGATTTTCTGACCATCTATATCAGGGAAGCTCACCCCACCGACGAATGGCGCATGAAGTCCAATGAAAAAGAGAAGGACAACGTCTGCTACGCGCAGCCAAAAACGTTGGAGCAGCGGATTGCGATTGCCAACGATTTCACGCAGCGGTTCAAATTCACCTTGCCCTTTGGCGTGGATGAGATGAGCAATGCGGCGAACGACGCGTACGCTGCATGGCCTGAGCGGCTGTACATTTTGGACGAGAACGGGCGTATCACTTACAAGGGCGGGAACGGCCCTTTCAAGTACGACCCGAAGGAAGTGCGGGCGTGGCTGGCGAAACGCTACGGCGAAGTGAAGCATCCTGAGAAGGCGGCGCAAAAGAAGGCCTGAGCCTGCAGAAGAATCTCTGCAAGAATCAATTGTCGCCACTTTTGGTTGATAAATAAGGAGCAGGGCCCTACTTTTCAGTAAGGCCCTCCATCCACTCGCGGTGTTTTGGTTTTTAGTAGGACTTTAGAAGCCGCCATCAACGGTCCAGCGACCTGCTGGATTATCGTTGCGAACCGCAAGTTTCCACTTTTTGGTGGAGCCGTCGCGTAGCCGAATCTCGTACGGAACGAAGTAGCCTGGGTAGAGGCCTGACTTATATGGGTTGTCGATGGAAATGACTTGAAGGCCGCCGTAGAACTGCTTGATGCCATCATCCACCCGGCTAACCGGAAATACTTCCATCACTGCTTTCCAGTCTTCACGAGCAAGAGCGTCAAGGAAATACTCCGCGGTTTCCCTGGGGCCGGTCAGAGTTGTCGACGCAGCCGGCAGATTCGACGGTCCAAGCAACCAATTGACGTCCGATGTCAGTTGCAATGCGAACAGGGTGGATGGGAATGTTTCGTTATAGCGAATATCCGTAATCTCAAGCACGGTCACTTCTTTGTTGTCCGAGCTAAGTACCACCTGCAATCCTTGCAGGCGCTTCGCGGCGGAATCGAACTTGTAGATACAAGTGTGGTCCGATTCTTCAATGGACTTATCCTTCGCCCAACTATTGGCGAAATCGCCCCGCGCTTTCTGATGGGTAGTCAGAGTCAGCACGCCATCGGCTTCCGCTAACTGCGCCTCTGTGGCGCCCTTGTGCACTGCGTCCATTTCCGACTGGAGGATCGTTTCCGGACTCAGGAGGGGACGCAACCATTCCACAAAGCCTGTTCTTGGCGTGCCTTTCATTGCCTGGTTGTGGCCGGCAAGGTACATAACAGACGATTGACCATCCATCACAACCATGCGCCCGGTCTTTTCCACGCGCCAACGAGGCGGATTGCCATATTCCCGCCATAGTTCGAGGGGGACGAACTCATACTGGGTTCCAATCAATTCAAAATTGTCGCCTGCCACGGTACGCATGCGCCCGATCATGTGCACAGACTGGATGTTCGACATAGCTTCGACAGATTGCGCCAGCAGCTTGAATCCGGCTGCTTGCGATCCTCTGTTGCCTGTTGGCAGAAAGGGGAGGATGAGGAGGAGCAGCACTGCGACACCTGCCACAGCAGCCCACCTGGGCCAGGCTTTCCCGTTCCAGCGGCTCCCGGTCTCCGCACCCTCACGACCTGCTTCTGCAAGAATGGCTTTCATAGCTTTCTCCTTGAAGTGCTGTGAAGCCACAATCCGCTGCACTGGCCGGATTGCCTGGAACGCACGTTGCTCCTGATCAAAACGAGCACGACATTCCGGACAGTTTTCGAGATGCTCGCGCAGGGAGCCGGTGTCCTGATGTTTCTCAACGTCGAAGAGATCAATCATCAATTCAGCAGCTTCGTGGCAATTCATTGCGCACCTCCTCCGGAACTAGCAAACGGCGCAGCTTGCTTAGACCATAGCGAAATCGAGACTTGACCGTCGGGACAGAGGAGCCCACGGCCTCGGCGATCTCTGCAAATGAGAGATCGGAAAAGGCACGTAGGCGTATTACTTGCGCCTCTTTTGGACAGAGCGAGTCGAGCAGGCGAGATAAAGCTTGCGCTTCCTCGCGCGCTGCGACAAAAGAAAACGCGTCATTATCTACTGGCGTGTCCTCGTCCTGGACAGGTTCGCCCGATTGGCGAGAGCGAGCACGAAGGAAATCAACGCACCGATTGCCGACCATACGAAAGAGATACGGTCGAACCCCGGTGACATGGCTTCGTTTCGCTCGATCACGGTAGGCCTCCACATAAACGTCCTGAACTAGATCCTCCGCGTCGTCGCGGTTGCCTAACCGGTAGAAGGCGAAGCGAATCAGTTCGTCCTGTGTTACCTCAATCAGCCGGTCGAACTCGGCTAATGTTTGAGGCCATTTCTCGATTTGGAGCACGGTTGCAAGCATCCGCGTGAAAAGCAGCTTCCACCACTATAACGATTGGCGTGCCCGGAAAGATTTAGAACTGTGCACGAAATCGTAACTTCCGGGGTCTTCTGCCGGGAATTGGTGGTGCAGGCTTTGGCAACGAAGTTTGCATTGCTGGCGTAATCTGGATTAAAAGTGCTAAATCCAGTCCGTTCAGTAACTGTCCGTCACCATGAAACCTAAAATGCGTCAATCTCCCGAGCACGCCATGAACAGAGCAAAGAAGGTGGGGCTTGCTCGCACGCTATCGAAGCTCGGATTTTGTTCGCGGACTCAGGCGTTTGCGCTAATTCGCGAGGGTAAGGTGCGGCTGAATGGCGCGACACCGCAGAATCCAGAGACGCCTGTGCGGGTTGGGGTGGATCGCGTGGAGATCGCCGGGAAACCCGTTCGTGCAGCAGAGAAAATTTATATTGTGATGAACAAACCGCGTGGGATTGTCACATCCGTCGCCGATGAGAAGGGTCGCGACACGGTCTATTCCCTATTGCCAGAAGACGAGGGTTGGCTTGCGCCAGTGGGACGGTTGGACAAGGCGAGCGAAGGACTGCTGCTCCTGACAAATGATTCGGAGTGGGCGGCACGGATTACTGACCCGGCGATTCACTTGGAGAAAAGTTACCACGTGCAAGTCATTGCGAAGGCGGATGCACATCTCGTTGAAGCTCTGGCACGAGGCGTGGAGGCTCCGAAGGGCGAAGTGTTGAAGGCCAAGCGAGTCAGCGTGCTGCGAACAGGCGAAAAGAATTCCTGGCTAGAGTTGATTCTGGAGGAAGGCAAGAATCGCCAGATCCGGCGGATGCTGGAAGCGCATGGGATCGAGGTGTTGAGGCTGGTGCGTGTGGCGATTGGGCCGCTGCAACTTGGGAAGTTGGGCAAGGGCGCTTATCGTGCATTGCACGCGGAGGAAAAGGACCTGCTGGATCGGGCCATGGGGATAAAAGTGGTCGCAAGTCGTAAGTAGGAAAGAACTGAAGACTTCAGATGCACGCGGCCGGATCCGGCATTGCTGCCGAATCCGGCCGTGGTCCATCAGTGTTCAAGTCTTGCAATTAGAAAGCGTATTTCGCGGCCAGCTGGATGGTGCGAGGGTTACTGCCCTCCGCGCAGCAGAAGTTGTAAACCGTGCCGGCATCCGCGGCGCCAAAAACGCCGCTGTTGGTGCGAATGCTCGCAGGTTGGTCGTAGTGCTTGGAGTTCAAGGCGTTCTGCATCTCCATGCGGAGTTCCAGCGTGTGATTGTGAGCGAGGCGCGTTACTTTTCCGAAGCTGATGTTAGCCACGCTGTAACCGGCCAAGCGGAAGTAGTTGCGGCCGATATTGCTGAAGTCTCCGGGACCCGGAGTAGAGAACATATTCATTTGCGCAGTGGTGAAGTAATTCAGGCCGCCGGTATCGGAGTTGTATTGAACCTGCATCATTTTGGGCGAGCAGCCGGTACAAGCTGCCGGGGTCCGCACGATGTTACTCGTGGTGTAGGCAGGCGAATAGATGGTGGTGGGCCTGCCTGATTCAATAACCGTACTTCCGGAAAGCTCCCACCCGCTCACGACACGGTCGAGGACCGGACCCCAGTTAGAACCCCACTTGCGGTCCTTGCCAAACGGGATCTCGTAAGTCCACACGGCCTGAAAGACATTCGTGCGATCAAAATCAGAGGGACCGTAGTTCAGCGCGCGATTGTTGATGTCAAATGGAGTGCTAGAAGAACCGTACGTCGAACTCCCACCGATTACAGTGCCAAAGGTCGGATCGAACGATCGCGTGTCCGTGGACTTGGACCAAGTGTAGTTGGTTTGAAACTGCAAGCCACGGTAACGTCCATGAAAAGAAGCCTGCAGAGCGTGATACCACGACCAGTCTCCGCTATCGAGAACGATGAAGCCCGGGCTGCCCGGACCGCCAGAGAACTGCGGATATCTAAAGAAGAACGAAGGAGAATCCCCTGCAGATCCAAGATCCGCAGCCACGGCAGCGACGCTCCCAAAGCCAAAATCTGATGCATAGGGCGAACCGCTGCAAGGATTGGAATTATTGGATTGCAGGCAGACACCGGAAAG
This sequence comes from Candidatus Acidiferrales bacterium, assembly GCA_963780315.1. Lineage (GTDB taxonomy): Bacteria > Acidobacteriota > Terriglobia > Acidiferrales > UBA7541 > Acidiferrum. Next base: position 298,508 of record CAWABP010000002.1, read on the forward strand.
ATACTGAGACCCCGTCGCAGTTGCTCCGCCAGCAAGAACCTGCTGGAAACCTGAATCGTTGGCAAGGATTTGATCAATGAGCGGGCTATCATTGCCAGCAGCAACAGCCTTGAACGCGTCCAAGAATCCATTGCTCTGGTAAAGCGCCTGATTCGTGTCATAGCCTCCGAAGAGATGGACGGCATGTTTGCCAACGTAGGCAATCTCTGCGACCAGGTCGGATCCAACTTGCCGCTGAACACTCAAGCTCCACTCATGCACTTGCGCTGGTTTCCAATTGGGGTCAACCGCAGTGATGGATGAGGTACCGAAAGCGGCAGGCTGACGAAGAGCTAAAGGAGTTTGTGTGGGGGCAGCCAGCGTGGGGATGCCCGCTGACACTCGCTGACCCGCGTAGGAAGTGTCGTTTGCGGCGTAAGTCTCTCCAGGCAGGCCTTGAAAAACGGAGGACGAAAGTACGAAGGTATTCATGCGATCGTAAGCCAGGCGGTAGTCAGCACGAATGGACTGCTTACCGTTTTTGAACGGGTCCCAAGCGATGCCGAGGGAAGGAGCAAAGTCATGCATGGCATCCTTATAGAGTTCCCCCGGTACCCAAGTCAGGTTATCGCTGGGAGCTGCACCAACCACGAAGGGTTGATCCGGGTGAAGCAGGAAATTGGAACTGACACGCGGGGAAAGCTTGATCTCCCAACGCAATCCGGCGTTTAAGGTGAGATTCGGACGGATCTTCCAGGAATCCTCACCATAGAAATCGTACTCAGGCATGCGGAAATCGTCGCGAAGGTGCGTACCCGGCGTAGCCCATGAGTTGGCATTTTGGGCCACGAAGCCTTGCTGAATATTTCCAATCCGGCCAAGGAGATTGTTGACCGCACCGGTCAGTGTACCCAGGTCGTAGTCTAGGTTGACGTCGCCAGGAATCTTGAATTGGGTGGAATCCACCGGGGCGTAAAGGGTGTCAAAAAAGACCAATGGTTGAGCGTCATAGGGTCCGATCGATCCGCGATCATCAATATGGCGCTGGTATCTGAGGTTGGTCCCAAATTTGAAGGCATGTTTCCCATGAATGTAGCTGAAATTGTCGACTAACTGAATGGTGGTAAGGGCACGTTTGTTGCCCACATAGTTTTGCAACGGAATTGTCGGCGTATTGCCGAGTCCATCGGAGTTGAAGACGAACGGGGGGTTGGAGAGGTAATTGGAGTCAGGATTTGCGAAATTGAAGGTGAAGCGGTTCATCCCGGCAACAATCTCATTCGTCATCGTGGAGTTAGGTGTATAGCGCCAGGAGAGAGCCAGATTGCGAGGTTGCCGGAACGTATCGACAACGTTTGGCGCGCCCGGAAAAGGCTGCAACCCTCCGTTGCCGATGTCTCCGACAGTGTTCTGGTGGCCCTGAGCCCAACGGCCAAAAATGGAGTTTTTCGAGTTGAAGTTGTGATCAATGCGAACGGTGAAATCCACCTGACGTTCCTGCTCCGGGGCTCGAAATAAGTAGCCGGCAGTGTTAAGTCCATCCCCAATCTGGTAGTTGTTCGGCAAGGGAGTCTTTGCCAAGAATTTCTGAATGGAGGAATCGAGGCCGAGATGGGCGGGGTCATTTGCGCCGATATCATAGGTGCCGATGGGAATACCGGGGAGTGGATTGCCACTAGCATCAACGACGGCGTCGCTGGCACTAGCGTTGTCGTTGTGCAGGCACGATTGATCCGTGGAGCCAACGCATGCACCTTGCTGCTGGATGTAGCGAATTTGGCCGTTCCTGGCCTGCGGTGTATATACGATGCTGTTTACGCCGAAATCCTGCGAGGCGTGCAGGAATTGCATGTTCACGAAGAAGAAGGTTTTGTTCTTGAAGACCGGCCCGCCGACACTGAAGCCAGGAATATGCTGAATGAATTGGGGGCGGTCGATGCCAAGTTCCTTGTAGGCCGGATCAGTGGCATTGAGGCCGGGGGTCTGGTAGAACCAGAAAACTTTGCCGTGAAAGTCATTTGTTCCGGAGTGAGTCGACAAAATCACCTGAGCGCCGCTAGTCACGCCGAACTCGGCGTCGGCGTTGCCGGTGATGACGCGGAAACCTTCAATGGAATCCGGATTTGTCCGCAAGGGAGAGAAGTTGGAACCGGGAGCGCTTGTCTCGTTGATATCAATTCCGTCGAGAGTGTAGTTCCAGGCGCGGTCGCGAGAGCCGTTTACGCTGACGCCGCCGCCTTCGATGTTGGCGCCAGTGCTGTTGAGAGGGCCACCGTCGACTACTCCGGGCATCAGCTCTACAAGGTCGAGGGGACTGCGGCCGCGAGTACCGACGATGGGGAGCGTTTCCAAAGCACGCGCGTCGACCAGAGCGCCGAGGTCGCCAGCATTCTCAGTCTGCACAAGTTCGGCCCCCGCAGTGATTTCGATTTTTTCGGACGCTGTGCCTACCTGAACTGTGGCATTGACGACCATGGGTTGCGCGATGGTCAAAGCGTTGTGGGTGGTTTTGAATGTGGCAAAACCAGCCGCGACAACGGTCACCGTGTAAGAACCAGGAACGATACCATCGAAGACGTAGGTTCCGGAGGAAGTAGATACAGTGGAGATGGAGACGTTGGTGTCCTCATTTGTTAGGGTGACTGTTGCACCCTGAATTACGCCACCGCTTTTGTCTTGCACCGTTCCGGTGACACGTGAGGTCGCTTGGCCGCACACCCTTCCCGCAAAGAACACACACACCAATAGAACTGCCACGACGATCCTTTTCATCGAGTTTCCCCCTGACAATGAAGTTGTAGGGCCACCGGTTTTGGTTCACGCCTTGCCAGCGTTCACCCCCCTGAAGTTGCGGAATGGCAGGTCGAGTATAGGAGCAGTTCCCGCTGAGGTGGGTGCAGAGAAGCTACTCAAGCGGACCTGCGCACGCCGCAGTAAACCGCGCGCACCCGAAACGCCGGAGATCCTGAATGGAAGACTAAATTGGAACAAGGCTTCGAGGAGCGGATCCCAGCAATTGAACCGGATTGCGCGTGTCCCTATTGTTGCTCCATTTTGTTCCGTGTAATCGGAAAGTCAAGCGTATTCGGCGGGCAGGCCAGGGCCCCGGGCGTTTTCGTGATTAGGGGACTGCTTCCGTAGAGTGCCGCAACAAGGAATCCGACTAATGGCGTGAAACAATCAAGCCCCAACGGAGTAGCCGTAGGCGCGGATGGTTTCCACGGCCTCGCTGCGGCTTCCTGCAGCCACCTGTTTTGGGATGCGATGGATGTGATTCCTTACCGCGAATTCGGAGAGATTCAAGTGCGAGGCGATTTCCTTGTTGGTCGGACCTTTGGCGACAAGCGAAACTAACTGCTGCTGGCGCAAAGTAAGTTCCGGCCGCGTGGTGAGGCCATTGGCGGGCATCTCTTGGCCATGTCCGCGACGGAACGGAAGAGCGCGCAGGACAGTTGCGGGGGGCAGACCGCCTCTCCTCGAAGAACCGCGCGGACAGCGGCGACAACGTCTGCGGCAGATGCATTCTTCAGCAGATAGCCGGTTACACCGGAACGGGCGGCGGCTATGAATTGTTCTTCCTCAGGGTCCATGCCGATCAAGACCACCTTGAAGCTGAGCAGTCCGCGCTCTCGAGCGTCAGATTTGCGGGGAGCCAGGCGGTTTGAAACGAGGCGATCACCAACACATCGCACTTGGAATCCAGGATGCTGGCGATGGTCACATCGGCGGGGGCACTCTGCCCCACGACAAGAAGGTCCGCTGGCTTGCGAATAGCCGTACCAAGGCTTCGCGCAGGAGGCGATTTTCGACTATCAAAAAGACACGGCTTGGAACGCTGGAAGTGCAGTCGGAGAATGTGCCCATAAGTTTGGAGTCAGACCTGGTTGCTCCACGGAGCAAGCCTATTCAACAGAGGAGCACGCGCTGCTCCAATGCCTGGCGTATATAAAGTGATAAATAATTATTAATAGTATAAACATAAATGATATATACGATATGAAGTCATCGTATTAGAAATAGGAATTCCGCGCCAGATTCAGACAATTAACTCGACACTCTGCATCTTTCTGACACTTGCAAGCCTGCAAAGAGTGCCGCAATGGCATGGTGAACCATCAGTATCACTCGGTAGTGCTTCGCCCGCGATTCCCGTAATGGTCCGTTAAGCAAATTTAAATAGGTCAAATTGGGTATCCACCACCCTGCGCCTAGTCCCCCGCTTGAATACATATTGGTATCTAACTAACTATGGATTTCTTTTGATTCTTACGCCGATTGCCGGAACGCCGGATACTCAGAGCGCAGGGAGCGTGCCATGGAAAAATCGATCCGAGTGCTTGTGGCAAACCATCCCCGGCTTTTGCGGGAGACCATACTTGCCACATTTGCGGACCAACCGGACATCGAAATTGTAGGTGAAGTGACGGACGAGGGCGAAATATTCGAAAACGTTAGCAGAACGCTCCCTATTTCGTGGTGATTGCGCTGGACCATCCGGGGCAAAGGCCGCGGCTTTGCGACGATTTGCTACACGAGCACCCGGAACTGCGCGTGATCGCGGTGGCCCCAGCGAAGAACCACGTTGTGTACTACTGGGCGTCGCTGGACATTCGTTCGAGCGACGTCGAAGCGTCGGAAGAAGGCGCGCTGAATGCGCTGCGAAGCAACCTCGCAGCGAGTGGGACGAATTAATGGATAGCAGAATAAGGGCCGGGTGAAGACATGTTCAAGAACAAGCAATCGACCCGGCGAATCAGCTGGCTTGCGCTGGTGCTTCAAACGTTCGTCGTCGGGAAGCATGGCGACATTCTTGTGCTGGATATGGATGAGCCAATCCGCATTGTGGACCTGGCTCGCACGCCTATAGGGCTTTCCGGGAAATCGGAACACGAGGTGGAAATCCGTTTCACGGGCTGGCGTGAAAGTGAAAAACTCAATGAAGAACTTTTCTATGAGTACGAAGAAATACTTCCCACGCCGTGTGAGAAGATCAAACGAACCCGCGGACCGCTCAAAGACTGGTTGACCCTGCGCGGCCAGTTGGAAGAGTTGCGCGCTTCGATGAGCATCGATGGCGCTGCGCCGGTGCGCGCCAAAATCAAGGAGATCGTGCCCGAGTATTCATTTGAAGGCCACGTCGAACACGCACCGGAAAAAGAATCTCCCGCGGAGCACCAAACCGGAGCGGCCGCTGGCCACCACTGACTCTGAATTGACTCAATACTGCAACCGCCGCTTCCAGGTTAGAAGTCCTTAGTCTCGAAGCTTAATCGGGCAAGTGGCTTCTCATGCGTCCGAATGAGATATTCCACTTGTGCGATTTTCTTGTGTGAAGCATCAGGCCTACGGAACACATACCATCGGAGCCTCTGTCGGCCGTTCACCCCCCCGCCCGTTCCACCCACTTACTGAGAACACTTGCAAAAAACGGAGGCATCTCTGTGAATGTCAGGCCCATCCCTTGCTTTGGCTCCAAATAGACCACTGTCGCATGGGTTTCCAGAAATTCGTTCTCAGCAAAGATCTCCATCAGCACGTTGGTCCCTTGAGGAAAGGGATCCGTCATTTCAACGTAGCATCCGTGCAGACTGAGGTCGCTGACACGCGTCGTCACTCGAACGCTTTCCTTTTCGTCAACGATTTCGGCCGTTGCTTTGAACGGATGCCTGGGCGCTCGGCGTCTTTCGGGTTGCATGGGTACTCACTTTTCGAGGGTAGGGGAGGTTATGCTACCTCAGCGATTTGCCTTCAGCAAGGCAGTCGCAGCAGGTGTGGTTGGCTTTAATCGCATCCGAACTCGAGTTGGCTTACGGAGTTTGTTCTATGACCGCGGCGGGAATCATTTCGCGAACCATGTTCACCAACACGGGGATTGTGGAACTCACCTGAGGTGACATGGTTGCGCCCAATGTCAGGGAGTCCGCGACTTCAACCGCAAGAATAATCACTTCGTCCACCACGGGAAGGTCCAGTTTTCTCGCGAGGGCCAGAGCCTCGCACAATCCCACAAAATGTGGCGATCCCCCCGGAACAACGGAAAGCTCCCAATCAAAGAATTGGTAGATCGTGCCCGGCGGCGCGTTGCCAGTTTGCACAGTATCAACTACAACCAGGCGGCGGACACCCAGGGTGCAATCCAGCAGATGGAACCCGCTCTCCGTGGTGCAGCAAATATCTACGTCTTGAGACACGAATTCCCGAAGCTTGTCCGCAACCGCGCAGCCGAGAGCATCATCACCCAGCAGTTCATTGCCCAGGCACAAGACCCGCACAGAGGGTCCGATTGTTTCAACTGGCGATAAGCGCGAATCGTCTGTCGCACTAGTCACGATGCACACTACCGTTGTAGTCGCGCCGCAGCGTCGTCAATGTATCTCCGCTGCGATTTAAGACCCGCACCAGTAGCGGCATGCTTCCTGGCAAAGCATGGGTTGCGCATCCGTTGCACGGATCGTAGGCCCGAAAAGCCATTTCCACCTGATTTAGGACGCCTTCGGGAACGTTTGCCCCTGAGATCAGCTTCTTGGCGGCTTTTTCCACGCTCATCGCAATTCGCGCGGCATTGTTCTGCGTGGCAACAATGAGGTTCGCTTTAACTACTAGCCCATTCTCATCAGTCTGGTAGTGATGGATGAGCGTCCCTCGCGGAGCCTCCACAATGCCCACACCTTCTTTCGGAGTCGCGGTAGGCAAGACCCGGATGTTGCTGTCTGTCAGTGACGGATCAGCGGCAAGCTCCTTCATTCGTTCGGCAGCATAGAGCAACTCAACCAGGCGCGCCCAGTGGTTTGCAAGCGTGTGGTGCACTGGCTTTCCGCCCAGCGTCGAAAAGAAAGCTTCATAGGCCTTTTGTGCCAAGGGCGTAGCCATTCCATCGCTAACATTCAGGCGTGCGAGTGGAGCCACGCTATAGACGCCGCTATCCTCGCCTTCCGTGAAACCCTTCCATCCCACTGGTTTCAGGTAGCAGAACTTCACGTAGCTCCAGGGCTCAACGTGTTCCGCTATGTTTTCCAGGTAACCGCTTGCAGCGAATTTCTTCCACTCCTTACCGCTAGGTGTTATCACGCGAACCTGACCATCGTAGAAGTTGACGTGATTCTGGCTGTCCACCGTTCCCATGTAGTACGTGCGATGGGTGTAGATATCCGAGAGAATCAGATTGACGTAATCGCTGTTCTTGAGTACCACGTCTTCGAACAGGCGAAGCGTGAACTGTGCGAAATCGACAGATTCAGCCGCAACTTCTTGAAATTGTTTCTGTGCTTCGGGCGTTATGCGTTTGGCCACGCCACCCGGCAAGCCGAACACCGGATGCGCGGCTTTCCCACCGGCAAGCGCCACCAACTCTCGCAAGCGCCGGCGCATCGCAATCACTTTCTTGCCCGTTTCAATTCCGACTTTAGAGATGACTCCCAACACATTCCGATCGGCAGCTGGAGCGTCTGGCCCAACCACAAAATCGGGCCCACCCAGGAAATAGAAATGGAGAGCGTGGTCCTCGGTCATGAATGTGGAGTAGATCAGCTCGCGAATCTTTCTGGCGGCGGGCGGTGGTTCAACCTTATAAAGGTCGTCGAGAGCTTTGGTGGCGGCCATATGATGTGCCGTGGGGCAGACGCCGCAGATACGCGACGTAATTTGCGGCATTTCTTCCACGGGGCGGCCTTGCACAAACTTTTCAAATCCCCGCAGTTCGGGAATTTGGAAGTAGGCGCGTTCGACGGCTCCCGCGTCGTCCAGGAAAATGTCGATTTTCCCATGGCCTTCGAGGCGAGTGATGGGATCGATGGTGATGCGACTACGGGCGGAGACAGGCTTTGTGCCTGCGATATTTTCCCGACGGGTATTGGATGAAGCTTGTGGATTCTGGTCGGACATGAGCCACCTCACCGGACCGGCAGCGCAGCCTGCCGGGTGCTTTCGGGTTTCTTACGCCGCAACAACGAGCTTGGCAGAGCGTAGCGATAGAAAGTTCCGACTGGGTCTGGAATCGTGCTCAAGACGCGGTCAATCTCTTTCTCATCCTTACTTTCAACCAATGAAGCCAGACAGGATAGAATCTTCGCGCCCTGATCCCTTACCCGGCTGGTAGGGCCGTAGCATCCCGTACAAGGCATGTTTCCCCGGACGCAAAGAGCTTCGCACCCGGAGCGTGTACCCGGCCCCATGCAAAGAAGGCCTTGGGCCAACAGGCACTTTTGTTCGTCAACGAGCATCTGCTGCGGGCGCTTGAACTCAGTAAAAACTGGCTTCTCTGGTTTCGAGTCCTTTCGTGGACATTCGTCGCAGAGAGCGCAGTCCGAGGCAAGGACGCTTCCTTTGACGGGGAGTTCGCTACCCAGCAGAGTTTGCAAAGCAGCGGCAAACGTTTTTGGTGTTGGCGGGCATCCGGGAATGTAATAGTCGACGTCCACCACTTGATCGAGCGAGCGCACCGTCTCCTGGAAAGCGGGGAGTTCCAGACTGTGCCCGTTATCCTGGAAATGTACTTGTGGAAGTGTCTCTTCGAGGTTTGTGGTGCTCGGTGCTTGAAGATAGACCTCCCGCAGAATGCTGGAGCGCTCGAATAGATTGGCAAGACCGGGGATGCCGCCGAGATGTGAGCATGCTCCCAGTGCCACCAGCAATTGCGATTTGCTTCTCAACAACTGCGCCATGGACTCCTGTTCTGAAGTACGGATAGCTCCGTTCAGAAATGTGGCAGTGATGGAGCCATCGGCCACGGACTCAACATCCTTGCGCTTAAAGTCCATCGCCACTGGCCAGAAGACAATGTCCACCTTGGCGACCACATCCAGGATCGCCTCGGCCAAGTCAACTACCGCTTCTTCGCATCCGCCGCAGGATGCACACCAATAAAACGCGACTTTGGGTTTGTCGGACATCAGACCGGCACCTCCTCGGTGATGGCCTTTTCGACGTCACTCACCTCAAGATTCAGCGGGCCGAGTTCGCGCACTTTCTCAACCATCTGATTGATCGTGCTTCGCACCCTGTCCGCTTCCGCCGCCGAAATCCACTCCAAGCGAAACCGTTCTTCCTCAATTCCCAAATCCTTAAGGACACGCTTCAACAGGTGGTAGCGCTTCAGTGCCTTGTAGTTGCCTTCCTGGTAGTGGCAATCTCCGGGATGGCATCCGCCAATGAAAACGCCGTCGGCGCCGTTGGCGAAAGCGTCAAGGACAAACTGCGGATCCACGCGTCCCGAACACATTAGGCGAACTACGCGCACGTTGGGTGCGTATTTCAGGCGAGAGGTGCCGGCCAGGTCGGCGGCCAAATAGGTGCACCAGTTGCAAAAGAACGCCACGATCAGGGGTTCGAATCCTTCCTGGGGAACTTTAAATCGATGGTGATCGCGATTAAGCATAGGCCAGCACCCCCTCGATCTCTTCAAAGATCTCTTCATCCTCGAAAAAGTTTTGCTTGATGGATCCTGATGGGCAACCGGCGACGCAGGTTCCGCAGCCTTTGCACAAGACCTCGTTGATATAAGCCTTCTTCTTTTCGTCGTTGAAGGTGATGGCTTGATAGGGACAGAGTGGAATGCAACTCTTGCAACCCGAGCATTCCTCTTCGTTGATCGAAGCAGTGTATGGTTCCAGCTCAACCGATTTGGCGTCAATCAGGGCCAGAGCCTCGGCAGCGGCCGCACCCGCCTGAGCCACGGAATCCGGAATGTCCTTCGGTCCCTGGCACGCACCGGCGATGAAGATTCCTTCCGTGAATGTGCTGACGGGAGCAAGCTTGGGATGACGTTCCAGGAACCAACCTTCCGATGAGCAACTGATATTGAAGAGGCGGCGCACGCTTTGCGCATCGGACTGCGGCTCGAGTCCAACCGAGAGGATCACCATGTCCACCGGGATGCGGCGAACAAACCCGGCCAATGTGTCCTCAGCGCGGATGACCAGCTTTCCCACTTCCGAAGGATGGACTGCCCAGTCGCTGACATCGGCTACACGTCCGCGGACAAAGTGGACACCTTCATCGAGAAGCCGGTCGTAAAATTCCTCGTATCCTTTCCCCGGCGTTCGCATATCTATATAAAAATTGAAAACTTCCGCTCCCGTATGCTCCTTAATAAGGTGCGCGAGTTTGAGCGAATACATGCAGCAAACCTTGGAGCACCAGCGGTTGGTGTTGGCATCGCGAGACCCGACGCAATGGATGATGCCTACGGAAGTGGGTTTCTTGCCATTTCGCAGCACCACCTCGCCGCCCGTTGGGCCGGAGGCGTTGATCAGCCGTTCCACCTCGAGGGACGTATAGATATTCGGATATTGGCCATATCCGCAAGATGGATTGCGATCGGCCGCAAATGTCTGAAAGCCTGTTGCCAGAATGATGGTCCCAATTTCTATTTCTTCGAAGGTTTCTTTTTGCTTGAAGTCAATCGCCAAGCGCTCTCCGCAGGCTTCGATGCAGGTCTTCTTGCACTTGCCAGACTTAAACTCTATGCAAGTGTCCCGATCAATCACCACTTTCTGGGGCACGGCCTGGGGGAACGGCAAATAGACCGGCTTTCTTTTGCTGAGGCCGAGATTGAACTCGTCAGGGGTCTTGCCTTCCTTGTACACACAGGCGGTGATGCACTCCTGGCACCCAATACAAAGTTCCTCATTGATATAGCGCGGTTTATGCTTGACCTGAACTTTGTAGTTGCCCACGTATCCGTCAACTTTGACGACCTCAGAATAGGTCCACAGCGTGATATTGGGGTGCGAACCCACCGCGGTCATCTTCGGCGTGAGGATGCAAGCGGCGCAATCCAGCGTGGGAAACGTCTTGTCAAACATCGCCATGTGCCCGCCAATCGTGGGCTCACGCTCGACGAGGTAGACCTGTTTTCCAGCATCTGCCAGCGTCAAAGCTGCGTGAATGCCTGCGATCCCGCCGCCTACCACAAGCACGGTTGGGTTGATGTCAACCCGCCTTTTCTGCAGTGGTTTGTGCAAGGAAACGCGTCGCGTTGCGGCGCGCACCAGATCCTTAGCTTTTTCCGTGGCTGTTTTCTTGTCCGAGTGGACCCAGGAAACATGCTCGCGGATGTTGACCATCTGCAACAAGAACGGATTCAAGCCGGCGCGGGCAAGAGCGCGGCGGAAAGTGGCCTCGTGCAATAGCGGCGAACAAGAAGCCACCACAACGCGATTCAGTCCGTGGTCGGCGATGTCTTGTTCAATCAAGGCCTGGCCAGGGTCCGAGCACATGTACTTGTAGTCGCGAGAAACAGCAACCTTCGGTAAGGTCCCTGCGTATTCGGCAAGAGCCTTCACATCCACGATTCCGGCAATATTAGTGCCGCAGTGGCAAACGTAAACTCCGATGCGCACCGGTTCAGGACCTGAGAGAAAGGTGGTCTCAGGCATAGGCGATCTCCTTATTGGCGAACACAGGCCCGATCGGTACGAAACCGCGCTGCAAACCAATGGTGTTTGCCGGCGCGCCCAGAGCGAAGGCAAGCAATTGCGTGAAGTACAGAACCGGAATCGAGGTCTCGTGATGCTTTTCCCCCGCTTCCTTTTGAAACGATTCGAGGTTGAACTGGCAAAGCGGGCAAGCGGTCGCGATCACTTCCGCGCCATTCCTCTCCGCTTCACCCAGCAGATAATGAATGAGGTCGAGCCCGACTTCCGGCAGCGTCCCTTTTTGACTCCCGCCGCAACAGGTTGTTTTGAGCGGGTAGTGGACCCCCTTTGCTCCACATGCTTCCAGCAAACGCTCCATCGAGGTAGGGTCGCGTTGATCGTCAAAAGTGGAGTATGGCCGGACGATCTGGCAGCCGTAGTACGGCGCGATTTTCAGCCCGTTGAGCGGTACTTTGACTTTCTTGGCGATGTTCTCAGGTCCAACATCGTTGAGCAAAACATCCAGTGGGTGCCGCACCCGGACCCGATCGTGGTATTTAAGGCCAATCTCATCCAGGGCGCGCGTGACCACAAGCTTTATGCTGGGGTACTCGCGAATGTAGTGCTGTGTTTTATTCAGGACCAGGTAACAAGCGGCGCACGGCGCGATGATTTCAGTGTGGTCGCGCTCTGCCAGCGCCAGATTCCTGCTCGCCAGCGCATAGGAAGTCAGTTCGTCCACCGACATGTAAGTGGTTGCGCCGCAACAATTCCAGTCGTCGATTTCGTCGACTTCGACTCCGAGGATGCGAAATACCGCCAGCAGCGATTCCTCGTAGGCACGCCCGGTTCCTCGCAGCGAGCAGCCGGGATAGTATGCATATTTCATATCCCCAGCTCCTTTCGCGAGGCCGAAACCGAATCGAGCAGCTTTTTGATCTCCGCACGTCTCTTAATTCTTTCTACTTTCAGGGGCATGCGGCCAGTGCGGAACATTTTGAGGCCGAGGCCGCTCATTCCAAGAAGGCGCCAGAACGACGTAAGCAGAAAGACTCGCACGATAAGCCAGCTTTCGGTAATACGCCCCGAGCCTCTCACCATGTCGGAAAATTGCTTTGCCATCACGGGGATGGCAAACCGCCGCGGATAGCGCTTTTCTTCAATGGCGCGCTGTTTCAAGGCATACAGCAAGTGCGTGACATTTATGTTCTTGGGGCAGTTCACCATGCAGGCATAGCAGGCTGTGCACAACCATATGGAACTGCTGCCAAGCACTTCTTCCTTGAAGCCTTCGCGGGAAAGGTGCATCAGGCGCCGCGGCGTGTAATCCATATACAGCGAGAGTGGACATTTTCCGCTGCACAAGCCGCACTGCAGGCAATGACGAATTCTTTCTCCACCAACCGTGTGGCTGACCCAGCGCGCAAATTCCGGATCGCGATCCGCCTCGAACTTGATCGTGCGTTTCAGCTCCATAATGATCCTCGTTCTCCGCAGGCCTTAGACAAAGGCGTGCATGGCGCCCAAAACCAACTTCGCTTCACAATGAATGCTGATATTCAGAATGCTGGAAACCGGGCAAAGCAGACGCGCCGATTCCACTGCTTCCTCGAACCTTCCGATCTCTGCATCCACGGTTCGCGCGGTTATCTTGAGGATTGCCCCGACAATCCTCAGTCTCTCGCCAATAAAGTCCAGGGTTAATGCGGTGTCAGCTTCAACCTGGAGTGGTCTGATTCCCACCCTGGCCATCTCCACCGCAACCATCCTGGCCATGCTGGAAGAGATAGCAGCCGCGAGCATTTCGCCAGGCGAAGTGCAGGCCTCCAGACCAGCGAGCGAGCCAAAGCTGTATTTAGAGTTGGTCAAGATTCCACCCGGAGTAGAAATCGTGCCTTCTCCGGTGTATGGTCCGTCCTTCCAAGTTGCATGTGCTTCACGCAGCATCTACCACCTCCGATAAAGGAACTCAGCTCCGGTCCAATCGAATTGCAAAAATGCAGCGGCTGGAGAAAAACTTCCTTAAAGCAATAGGCGAAGACGTGCCAGAGCAATCCGCCAATTCCTGGCAACGTCCTGAAGGAAGGCGGCCGGAAAGCCGCAGCCGGTAACATTGGAAGATTTGGTTTCTTGACTGCGACGCGACTGGAGCCATGAGATTCCGCATACAGTATCTGTCTCTCGCAATAACGCGGGGGTTATCTATCGCTTACATTTGGAGAACCTGTAGCTGACACCGATCACTGCCTTGCTGGACCGGGCACTGGCGAGGATTTCAGCCGCCGTTGCCCCGTAACTGGGTTAAACTTCCGCCAAGGGAGTTCCCCCCTAAGGCAGGAAGGACCTATGGCTGGTCCGGCAAACTCGAATACGCTCCGATTTGGAGGGTTCGTAGTTGACCTCGCTACTGGAGAACTCTTCAGCCATGGCGTTCGCGTACCGCTTCAAGACAAGCCTTTCCAGATACTTGCGCTCCTTCTTCGGCAGCCAAAACAACTGGTCTCCAGAAATGACATCATTCGTAGCGTTTGGCCTGGCCTTTTCATCGAGGGGGATCTGTGCCTCAACGTAGCCATCCGGAGGTTACGCTCCGCGCTTCGGGACGATACGGCCAACCCACGCTTTATTGAGACAGTGGGGAGTCATGGTTACCGCTTCATCGCCGCGGTACATGGGACAGCCGCATCGGAAAGGGACTCTGCAAATCGTGGCCGACCCAGACTAGCTGTGTTTCCATTGAAGTCCTTACTAGGACCCCAAGGTGATTCCCTGCCCCTTTCCATGACGGAACAGGTGATCACTCAATTGCGAAGGATAGATCCTCCTTTTGTAATCATCACTCCCGAGTTCACAACCGAACGCTCGCCGAAGGGCAAGTGCACCATGACACTTTGCCGCAGGGTTTCCGCGGATTACGTGCTGGTGGGAGCAATTTCGGGAGCCGGGGAACAAGCTCGCGTCACGGTAAGGCTCTTGAACTGCCACGCCCAGGCTTGCGTGTGGGCAGAGAGCTACACCATGCCTGCGGAAGCTCTCTTCGCGAGTCAGGAAGAAATCAGCAGCAAGATAGCTGGAGCCGTGATGCGGTCAATTCCGTTTCCGTTGCGCCCTTCTCACCTGCAACTTGTTTTCCCCGCCGCGCACGAAAACTACCTGCAGGGATCGCACTTGCTCGCCCGACTCACTGACGGAGCGATTGAGAAGAGCATCACTCTGTTTGAAGACGCTGTTCGCGAGTGTCCGCAGTTTGCAATGGCGTGGGCGGCACTGGCGAACGCCCATTGCGCGCGTGTGCGAATGGGGATTGTCCGCCCAGGCAAAGCATTTCCTGAGATCAAATACTGTGTTGAGAGGGCTTCCGATCTAGAAGATTTGCCGGAAACCAGAACAGCGCTGGCCTACTACCATCTGCTCTGCGAACAGGATTGGACTGCCGCGGAGGCGGCTCTGGTGCGCGCGTTGGCAATGGAACCCGGCTGCCCGCTCGCTTTAGAAGCCTATGCACAACTTCTTGCCGCAGTGGGCAAGCACGAAGATGCTGTCTCTATGATCCGGCGTGCTTGCGATCTGGCTCCTACTTCGGGTTATACCGCCATTGTTTTGGGATGGGCCCTGTATTTTGCCGGGGATTACGAAGCGGCGCTTTCGCAACTTAAACATGCCATGGAATTGGACGCCTCGCTGTGGGTTGGCCACGCAGTCACGGGCATGGTTCTGGAGCGTCTGGGGAGAAAAGACGAGGCGGTGACGGAATTCAGGATCGCTGAAAAGACTTCGGACCAAAGTGCCATGACAAGAGCTCATCTGGCATATGGCCTGGCTTGCCGGGGCGACAAGGCGGAAGCAATTGAGATTCTGGATTCGCTGCTGTTGCTGCGTCGAAAACATTACTTCAGCGCCTATTGGATTGCAGTCATCCACACTGCGCTAAATGATCGCGTCGAGGCTTTGAATTGGCTGGAGACCGCGAGGGGTGACCACTGTAGTTGGTTCGTGTTTGCACACGAAGATCCGAAATTTGCGAGCCTGCGTTCTGACCCGCGGTTCCAAAGACTCACGGATGCCGGAAAGGCTGTGAACCCGGCGTAAGCCAGTAGTAAATTAGGTATCCTTCGCACTGGATTTTTTGTGGCGCCGGTTCCCAACTGTCTCTTGGATCTTGAAACGTACGGATGAGCCACGATCAAAGATTATCGCTTGCCACACCAAGTAGCCATCGCCTAAACTCGAGCGCCGAATGAGCCGCGTTCTCTGCTAAATCACGACGCAATCTGTCTCACGAGGATCTGAGGACTGGCAGTACGCGGCGCGCCTGTCATGATCCGAAGGTCAATATTGGGGAGGTCAGCATGGACGCAGTAGTCGCGTACGTGGTATCCGGTACTGTTGCTGCCGGCGCAGTGACACCGGTGGATACACGCACACACATCGCCGGCTCACCCATCGTGATTGGGGGAGGAGCACAGTCAATCGCGGTGACGCCCAATGGAAAGACCGTCTACGTCCCCAATGGTGTGCTCAAGACTGTGACTCCGATTCGCACGGCTACCAATACGGCCCGTCCGCCGATACCGGTGGGCAAACAACCGTTCGCGCTGGTAGTAACACCCAACGGCAGGACGGTCTACGTCGGGAACGCCAACTCGAACTCGGTGACGCCTATCCGCGTCTCGACCAACACTCCGCTAGCCGCCATCCCTGTTGGCAACGCGCCGAACCGCATAGTGGTCACACCCAATGGCAGAACCGTCTATACCGTAAATAACGTCGACGGCACCGTCACGCCCATCCGCGTGTCGACTAACGCCGTTGGTCCCGCCATCCCGGTCGGCGGGTTCCCCAACTCTGCTGCCATCACACCAGATGGCAAGACACTTTACATTGGCAACTTGAACGATGCCACCGTGACGCCGATCCATGTGCGGACCAACACGCCAGGGCCGCCGATTCCAGTCGGCAATCAACCCTCCGCCATCGTCGTGACCCCAAATGGCAAGATGGCCTACGTCTCCAACACGAACGACGACACCGTAACGCCCATCCGCACGGCGAGCAACACGGCCCTGCCCGCAATCCCGGTTGGCCACCAGCCCTTTGATATGGCCGTCACACCCGACGGAAGGACGCTCTACGTCCTTAACACTGGTGGCAACAGCGTCACGCCGATTCGGGTGGCCACCAACACTCCGGGCGCGCCCGTTCCGGTCCCACCTCAAGCGTTCACCCTCGCCGTCACTCCAAATGGCAAGACGCTGTACGTGACCGCAGGCCCCAATCTGCTGATCCCAATCCGCACCTCGAACAACCATCCCGAAACGCCCATTGTCGTCGGCGTGTCGCCGAGCGCCATCGCCTTCGCCATTGTGGAATGATTTCGTCGCGGTACGTATCTCAACAGACAGCCAGCGCGAACCACACAAAAAGCCTCCCCTGCAGTCCTTTGCGATTAGCCTTTGCTGCGATCCGTGAACCGGAAAAACAGCGACTGTTTGGCAACGGGTTCCGCTCGTTCGTTTAAGGCGGCCATCTGCGATTGAGAGAGTGGCGTAAAATCCCGCGCGACTCGCACGTTTTCCTCGAGCTGCGCAATATTGTCGCATCCGATGATCACCGTACTTACCGGGAGCGAAAGTGTGAACTGCATCGCCTCGGCCATGCTCATAACTCCCGGGCGAGTGGCAATCGCGGAGCCCTCCCAGGAATGCTGCTGCTCTTCCAGGGGCGGAGGCGTCCAATTGGAAAGCAACCGGCTGCGGGCAGGCACTTTCATTCCGATGATTCCCATCTGCTTCTCGACTACCAGGGGGAGCAATTCTGCCGTAAAGCTGTGAATGTGGTTGTCCGCCGCATTCAACGCCATCAGAATCGTGTCGAACGAGTGCCGGTTTACGGCTTCCATCAAAGCTGCTGGCCGGTAGTGGCCGGTGACTCCCAGAAAACGCACCACCTTCTGCTCCTGCATCTCCCGCAGGGCTTCCATAGCTCCGCCCTTGGCAAAGATTGCATCCACGTCCGCGGGCAAACCGATGTCGTGCAACTGCCAGAGATCCACTTGCGTGGTGTTCAGCAGCTTCAAGGACTTTTCGATCATGCGCAGAGACCCGTCGCGCGTGCGTTCTTTAGTCTTTGTGGCCAGGAACGCTTCGTGGCGCCGCGTCTTCATCACCCGGCCCACATACTGTTCGCTCCAGCGCTCGGGTCCGCCATAAATGGAAGAAGTATCAATGTAGTTCACGCCCAGATCGAGTGCACGCTCGACGATGGGCACAGCGATATCGAAATTGTTTGCCTTTTCCAGCGCAGCCTGTCCTCCTAGGCTGAATATCCCCACCCTGTAGCCAGTCCTGCCCAGGTTCCGCGTTGGCATCGCCGCCTGAGTTTTCGGATTCACAGGCAAGTCGGGAAGTGGGCCGGCTGAGGCCCGCCCGAACATCGCGCCGTTTGTCAGAAGTCCTGCGGCAACGGCGCCGCCTGCCTTCAAGAAGTTCCGCCGGCCAGTAAAGTTGATCTGCTTTTTCATAAGGTTTACTCCTTTGGATAGAACCTTAAATCATAGATAAGCTGAACTCCGAATGAAACCGAAAGCCCAAGATTGCCAGCAACGTGGCTGAATCAAGAGACCTGCAACGCGTCCTGACCACGGATTGCTCCCATCAGGCCCTCATTTCTCTGCAGGCACAAAATCAAAATAGGCAAGATTATTTCCGTGCTTGTAGTGCAGAGTGAGCAATTGTACCCCGACGTCAGGAAAATTGATTTCTCCACACTGCGCTTTGTTCCAGATGTGCCAGACGACCCAATCGGGATAATCCTTCATTGGAAACTGTGTTGTGGGATCGAGAGGGAGTTTGCAATCGGCGGCAGGTTGCCCATTAATCGAAAAACTAATTGTCTGCGCGGTGTAGGAATACATTGCGGTGATTTTGTAGGTGCCGGCCTTCTTTACATCCACAGTGTAGTTGGTCCATTCGCCATCCTGTGTCCAGCCAATGTACAACTGCTGCCATTCCGGCGTGACCATGTTGGGATGGTTCAGATCCGCTCTTTTTTTCACATACGACAAATCTACGCCTTCGTGTTCGCGAAAATGGCAGACATAAACCGGCACACCTTCTTCGCAGTGTCCTGTTTCGTAGTTCAACTCGCCGCTGCCATGATTAATCGCGTCCACATCGTGATAGGCAATTCCCTCTCCGCCAGAATCGTAAAGTGCTGCCTGCAAACGGCCAGGTATCGTCTGCGGCCCATTTGTGTGAGCTGCATCCTGAAAGGGTTTGCCTTTGTAGTCAGCAGGAACGCCATCGCGTCCACTTACACCAACCATGCACGCAAGAAATATCAACGCGAACTGCACATGAAATATCTTCATTGACGCCTCTCGATCATCCAAGGAAACCTGCAATTTTTCTCTGCCTTCATCCATTCCCGCTAGCCACGCGCGGGGTGGATTATTCATGCTTCGCGGTCCCTCTACTCGGACCTTGTGACCCAACGACCCCCTGGCCCTCTTTCACCTTGTAGAAGTCGTCGGCGGCCAGATTCGTAAACGTTTCCACCTTTCCGTTGGGCCAGGTGATTTCAGCTTTGTCGACGCGTTCGTGACTGCCAAGCCCGAAGTGAATGCGAAGATCGTGTTGCGAAATGTAGCTGCCCCCACTGACCAATTCACCGGTCTGAACGAGATCGCCGGCAGTCGCCTTCACGCGCGCGTTCAAGGCGAGGCGGTTGCTCTGGGTGCCTTCCAACTGGAAGCTGATCCAGTGATTCGACGGACCACCTTGCGGTTGAAGAATCAGAGGTTCCCCTTGCAGGGTTTCGACAACGATCTCCATGCGGCCATCATTGAAGAGATCACCGCAAACCACTCCCCGGCCCACCCTTGGAACTTGAATCGCCGGCCCTACAAGTTTGCTGATGTTCTTGAACGTGCCGTTCCGCTGATTCTCAAACAGCAGCATGGGCTCAAGGTATTTCGTTCCAATCTCAGCGGAATCGACTTGCGGATAGACGTGTCCGCTGGCCATAAAGACATCCGGCCATCCATTATTCTGCCAATCGATGAAGGCGTCTCCCCAACTTACGTAAGGAGTCGTGGCGGGGGCGATGCCGGATGCGTAGGACTCGTCCGTGAAGTTCATGTCCCCGTCGTTGCGGTAGAGCACGGCATATTCATCGCTGAAATGTGTGATGAAGATGCTGAAGCGCCCAGTGTGCAGATAATCGCCAAGGGCAACGCCCATGTTGGCCTGCTCGACGCCATCCTGGCTGACCGCCACGCCAGCGGTGTACGCAACGTCCTTAAAATGGCCGGTGCCATCATTGCGATAGAGGTAGTTGGGCTGGCCATCATTGGTGACAAAGAGATCGAGGTGACCGTCCTGATCAAAATCGGTCCAAACGGCCGTCAAGCCGAAGAACTTTTGCGGATCGGAAACTCCGGCGGACTTGGAAACCTCGGTGAAGGTGCCGTCGCCATTGTTGTGATAAAGGGCATCGGGCAGGCCTTTGAGTCCGCGGGGACCGCACTGCACGTCGATGCCGTGATACTGGCAGGTTTTGCTGGAGCCGAAAACCGGAAGATCTTCCAGATTGACATCGACGTAGTGCGAAACGAAAAGGTCAGCCCAACCATCGGCGTCATAATCACCAAAAGTGGATCCGGAAGCCCAGCCCTTGTCGCCTCCCAGGCCGGCTTGCTTGGTTACGTCGGTGAAGGTGCCGTCGCCATTGTTGCGGTAGAGCACCACGCCGTCAAAGCAAGTGACCAGCAAGTCGGGCCAGCCGTCATTGTTATAGTCGCCAACAGAGACTCCCATGGCCCAGCAGGGGTAGCCGACACCCGCTTTGTCCGTAACGTCGGTGAAGGTGCCATCATGATTATTGTGGTAAAGAGCGCTACGCGCCTTTTTGCCGCTGCGGGCCATCTCTACGCTCTGTGCATTTGTGAAGTAGATGTCCGGCCAGCCGTCGCGATCGAAGTCAATCAGAGCGACTCCGCCGCTCATCGATTCCATGATGTATTTTTGTTCTGGAGTGGAAATATGCTCGAAATGGATGCCGGTGGAGCTCGTGATGTCCACAAGTTGCGGCAATCGCGACGGTTCTGAATCACCAGATGTGTGAGCGGCGGCTTGAGCGGATTTCTTCGGCTCCGCGGGCGATTGTGCGATCAGCGGAGAAAGAACAAGAAAGCTCAACACAACCGCTCCGGAGATCGCTTTGATCACAAACACAGGTATGCCTGCTTTTGGATTGCCGAATTCGGTTTAAGCAGCACGCATCTCGCCTTTAGCGGCCACCAGCGCGCGTTTGCACGGTATACAACGAACTGCGCGCCGCAATGAACAGTGTCTTCCGGTCGGCGCCGCCGAAGAGCAATTGAGAAGGCCGTTCTGGAACATCGATCATGCCGAGCCGCGTCCCGGCGGGGCTATAGACGTAGATTTGGCCCGCGGCGATATAAACATTCCCCGCGGCATCTTTCACAATGCTTTCTCCGCCGATGTCTGCGAAAAGTTTCGGGCTCGTTATTGTGCCACTTTCGTCGACCGTGGTTCGATAGGTTTTTTCTTCTTCCTCATCGGTAACGTAGAAAGGATGCCCCGGAGAGACTGGGGCCAAGCCGAAGGCGTGAAGAACATCGTGGATTTTGGAACCATAGTAGAGTTCCCCGGTAACGAAATCCTTGCCAGCGGGAATGAAAGTCGAGCCATCTGGAGAAACGTATTGGAAGGGCCTCTTTTGCTGCGCGACCTCCAGAAAGTCGTTTTCGTTGCGCCAGTAATCCACCGGAACGACGGCAGTCATCCCTGGGCGCGGAGCGCTCGGCTCCGGCTTCAGAAGGGTAACGCTGTCAAAGTTGGTGCCTGGTTTGAAGGCATAGACGCTCCCGTTCCCTTCACAGGAAATGACGATCAAATTGCCGGACTTGTCAAAAACAAGATTAACCGGGTCCAGCGGATTCTCGCGCACAAGGTACAACCGATGCTGAGACTCTGACCAGCGATAGATCCTCTGCCACTTCGCATCGACAAAATAGTAGTCACCTGTTGCGTCGACGGCGCCGCCGGAAATATTAAAGAATCCCCCAGCCACCTTTTCCACTTGCGCACCGTCAGCCAGGAACGGAGAGGGTTCCGCCGGATGAGGCGCAGGCGCATCGCCAGAAATGGTGAGCCAGGCGAATTCACGCTGGCGAATCTCAGTGTTGTGGGACTGATCGAAAACGGCGCTATCAAATGAGGCTTTGCTGTCGCTGTAGCAATGGACGTTGCGGAAACGGATGTTTCTGGAATCGGTAACTTTTATGGCGTAAGGGAATGGCTGATAACTGCTGACGACGCGGTACATGTGCAGGTTTGCGATGGTGATGTCGCTGGATTCACGGATGTCGAGAGGCAAGGCGAAACCTCCCTCGCCCCGCTCCTCTTCCGTTTGTACGGCGTAAAGCTGCCAGTGCGAAACTTTATTCAGCACGATTTCATTCCGCACGTGGTGCTCGCTGGAAAGTTCATAGACTCGCCCGCTCGTCGAAGTATTTGAAATGTATAACCCAGCTTGAGCAAACGTGCTGGGGGTCCAGAGGTTGACAAAAGTGCCGCCGCCTCCGTCGGTGATCCACAGGCTGGGATATTGCGCGTCCCAGCGCCGATTGATATCCGATTCCGCGGTGTGCGTGTTGTTGTAGATCTGCTCCCAGACCTTGCGGCGTTCTTCCGGCGTGGCATCCGGATCAACGGTTCCGTGGCCACCCAGGAAACGCACGTCATTGACCATGGAATTCTCACCGGCCATCCACCGCAGGGCAACGGCACGTGGATTGATGCCATTCGTGTACAGGCCGATGCCCGTCACAATGTTCGTGCCATTTTTGGGGGCCTCAAGCAGCGGCTTGGGGCCGCCGACTCCCTGAAACGCGGGTGTTGCATCCGCCAGGAAGATTCGCGTGACGCTGGGATGCAGACCAATGAGAATCGAGTCTGGCCTTAGCAGGATCGTGTCTGTAACGCGATACTTGCCCGATGGGAAATAAATCACCTGGTGTTCGGCAATCGCTTTTTGCAGGGCTGACGTATCGTCCGTCAAGCCATTGCCCGAAGCGCCGAGCCCACGAACGTTGATCCAAGTGTCCATGGGCGGCAATTTGCGGATATCGGATTCGACGGGTGGTGGAAGCGTCCCCAGTCGCATAGCCTCGAAAACATCCTGGACAGTGGGCATGGCCCCAATGTCATCGAAATGAAACCCATGTGAGAACGTTTTGACAGCGTACATATCTTGCGGGCCGGCGAGTTGTTTGCCACTTTCGCGGAAGAGAGCAAAAACAGGGACGCCGCGGCAAATCGCGTCTTCCATGTTGATTTCCGTACGCGGATTGTGTTCGTTGCTGACAATCACGGCGGGGCCGCTGATATTTTCGAAGCGCCCATCCTTGACCCACAGTTCGTCAGAATATCTGTCATCAATGGAAATTGCCGTAGGGACGTTTTTGAATTGCGGGCGGATCAGAGTCAGCCCCGCCTCGTGCTCCCGGATAGCGGCTTCGCTTTGGCCCTCAAAAGTGCTGTCAATGACGGTGAACTGCCAACCAGGGGAAGGCTTGCGAGTCCAGATTCCGTATTTGCCGCCAAAGAAGTGCAAATCCTCCGCTACGTTTCCCCCATCGTGGATTCCGGCAAGGCCCGAACCAACGTGGAAATCCATGTGCGCGAGGAAGCAGTGCTGTGCGTAGTGGGCGCGGACACCTACGGCAGCAGGATTGCCGTCCTGAATCTCGATATCCACATTGCTCAAAGCGGAATAGAAAGTTCCGGGATTTGCGTCGGGTGGAGCGGCATTTTCTTTTTCGCCCGAGCGCCTGGGGGAGCCTGATTTCCCCGGCCGGTCGCCCGCAAAAAAAATCATGTACGAAAGACCCTGCTGGAATCCCGGCGTGTTTGCGCCAAGGACCAGCACGGGCCGTGTCTTGCCATATCCAATGACGCGGATGCCCGGCCAGATGTAGATGGTTCGCGAAATGCGGTAGCGTCCGGAAGGCAGAAAGAGAATTCCCTGATATGTGGTTTCCTGGACTTTGTTGATGGCGGCCTGCAAGGCGTCCGAATCGTCTGCAATGCCGTCGGCGTGGACGGGAAAATTGTCGCGCGTGAGATAAACGGCTCTAGCATCGTCCAAACGATTCGCGTAGTAAGAAGTCGACAAAACCGGACTGCTCGAGATCAGGAGAGCCGCCAGTGCAAAAAGCTCTTTCGTCATTGAACACCCCCGGCACATTTCATCGAATTCCTGCGCTTGCGTTTCTTCCATAGAGATTCCAAGTAGGGCCAGAAAATGGACGCGGTTCATTTCTTCTTCGGGCCCGCGGAAAGCGGGTGCTGCCTGCAAAATTGGGACTCGCGAGCTATTGGCGCGCGTCTTCTTCTTGTTCTTTCTTGCCTGGTTCTAAACGCATTTGCCGGTAAAGCTCGCGAAGCTTTTCCTTCATATCCTTATATTTTTGATACTCCTGAAGCTCTTTCTTGGCATCGTCAGTGCGGCCCATTTTGCGGTAAATGGTGCTCAGGCGAAAATGCGCGACGTCGTTGGTCGGATCCAGTTTGATGGCGTGCTCAAGCAGCGCAAGCGCCTTATCCGTTTGACTCAAGGTAATCAAGGCCTTTGCCAGGCCGACGTTGGCGTCCGGGTCGTTTGGCTGGAGCTTTATTGCGCGCTCATAGTGTTCGGCTGCGGCCTTCTGGTCGCCTTCCAATGCGGCAAGATCCCCGAGGCGGCTCTCGGATTTTTCGTCGAAGGGGTCAGCCGTCAAGGCCGCTTCGTATTCCTTTTTGGCCTCCTGGCGGCCGCCCGGAATCGATGGGTTGTTGAGCATCTCCGCCAGTTCAAAGTGCAAACCCAGAGTTTTCGGGTCGATTTTCAGAGCTTCGCGGTAGTGCGCTATGGCTTCGTCTGTCTTGCCCTGTCTGGCCAGTTCGTGCGCCATCATCTGGTGCATTCGGGCTGACTTAGGAGCTTCAACGGACAAACTAAGCCTGGATTCGTCGGTCAGATCCGAATAGATTCGATACGCCGTGTATGTAATTTCCACATTTTCCGGGTCCAACTCCTGTAGCGTATTGACGGTCGCGGCGGCTTTACCCAACTCGCCAGTCGCGGAGTAGATTTCAACCAACTCCATGCCCGTATCAATTCGGATCTTCTGCTCTTTCAGCTTGGGAAATGCTTTTTCCATATCGCCAAGTGCGCGGCTGACGTCGCCAGTTCGCTTCTCCGCCATGCCCAGTAGCGCCTGAATCTTCCAAAGGTTGGGCTGCAATTTCAGCGCGGCGCGCAGCGGCGGAATCACCTCCGCGTACTTTCCCTGGAAGTAGAGCAGCACGCCAAGATTGCCCTGGGCGTCTGCGTTCTTTGGATCGAGCGCGACAATCGCCTTGAATTCAGCGGCTGCCTGATCCGGTTTGTTCTCACTTAAATAGACCTGGGCCTGTTTCGCGTGCGATTCGATTTGTTGCTGGCGGTCAGGAGAGGATTGAGCAAACGAAGAGATCGCGAGAAGGAAGAGGGCAGCGCAGAGCAATAAAACTGCTTTTGGGGGTCTCATGTCGCTAGTATACGGCGAGCGAACGGCATTTCAGTGTTCCGTTCTCCGGAGAAGAAAAGAGAGGACGGCGGGGTGTTGCCGTCCTCTCTTCGACGTGCTTCTGCTTGGTTAGAAAGAGAACAACGCACTCAGCTGACCGCTGCGTGGTGCCACTGCCACACCACCATTTTGCGTTGCATTATTGATCTGTCCGAAATTACCTGCCCCAAAGGAATTGCCCGGGATGCCAAGGCTCGGATGATTCAGAGCGTTGACAAAGTCCGCGCGCAACTCCAGGTGGAATCTCTCCTTGACGCTGAAAGTCTTCGCCATTGACAGGTCAACGACGGACAGCCTCGGCCCTCTGAGGCTGTTCCTGGCTTCGTTGCCCCACTGGAAAGGATTGATGGAAGGAACGGCAAATGCTGCCGTGTTGAACCACTCCGTGGTGGTTTTCGGTCCGGAAAGGCTGCCAACAACGTTGGGAAACCAATTGCACCCGTTGCCGCAGGCAGTAATTGTAGAGTTCTCGTTATTATTCATTGTCACTGTGAACGGATTACCGCTCTGGGCGATGAATGTTCCCGAAAGCCGCCATCCGCCGACGATAGCGTCCTGTATTTCGTTTTGGTTTAGATATTGCTTGCCGTGTCCAAAGGGGAGTTCATAAGAGGCATACCCTTTGAACGCGTGCGGGATGTCGAAGTTCGAATTGCCGTAATTCGACTTGGGGTTATTCCCAATCTGCCAATTCTCCGTGCCTCCGCGGCTGCCCCATCCGCCCGAATCCTGATCATCCAGCATGTGCGACCACGTGTAGTTCACGCTGAATAGCAGTCCGTTGGAATAACGCTTGGTGATTTGCCCCTGGAGACCATTGTAGTTTGAGATGGAGTTGTAGTTATAACCTCCGAGTGAGCCCCAAGCCGGGAAGGGCCGATCCGCCTGA
The DNA here is from genome assembly GCA_963780315.1 of Candidatus Acidiferrales bacterium. Taxonomy (GTDB): domain Bacteria; phylum Acidobacteriota; class Terriglobia; order Acidiferrales; family UBA7541; genus Acidiferrum. Next base: position 324,366 of record CAWABP010000002.1, read on the forward strand.
ACGGCCTTACCAGCGGCCGAACTTGCGGCAAGTCCGGTCGCAGTGGTTATTTGGTTGATGTCCGTGTTGTAGAGCAGATTCGATCCGTGACTCCCCACATACGAAATGGAGGCCATGAGATTCCTGCCGAATTGACGTTCGACACTTAACTGCCATTCGTTGATGTGCCCCGGGGAAACGTTATATGGGACGTAGGTCTGATTTGAGGGATTCGTCAAGTTGAGGTAGGTGTATGGTGTTCTCGCGTTTGGCGAGCCCACGACGTACCCGAGCACCGAATCAGCTACTGACGCCGGGTCACTCAGGTGGATCAGCGGATTAGGCCCAGTTCCCTGGTTCACGTCGGTAGCGTTGCCGGTGCTTGTGCCGAGTGAACCAGCACCAATTCCGGCTCCGTAATCATCCTGGCTGAAGTTATACGAATACATCCCGAAGCCACCTCGCAATACCGTATTGGGCATGAAGGTCCATGCGAAACCAACACGTGGCAAGAAAATATTGTAGATAGGCTTCTGCGCTGAGTTCCGATTGTCCTGTCCAGCGAACCACATCGAACCTAAAGAGCCTTCGTACGAGCAGTTCGTAACTGTGGCAGTGGGGCAAGGATAGTTGAGCGTGATGTTCGGATCAAAGCCCCCGATGGAGTTATGGATCTCCGTAAAACCCGTTGTGGCCGTATAACGAAGGCCCAGGTTAACTGTGAGATTTGGCTTGACCTTATAGTCATCCTGAACGAAAACCTGAGGACTCTTGAGACGGGCGTAGGACACGGCCTGATTGGTCGCGCTCCAATTCTGGACGTCGCCCAGCAGGAAATCAGCCAAGCCGGCTCCCGTTCCCGTCACGTCATTTTGCGCTGTGTAATTCCCACTAAAAGTGAAATTGCCGGACTGCAGGTTTCCCCAAGGTGTTGTATTGCCTTGGCCCATCAGCACCTCAACACCAAAGTGAAGAATGTGCTTCCCTTTGATCAGGGTGATGACATCCGATGGGTCATAGAGATTCTCGATGTAGATGGCGTTTGTACCGGGAGCTATTCCCGAACAACACAACCCGCCTCCATTGATGTTTACTGTGGGAAGGACGTCCGCTTTGGCGTATTGCAAACCAAGACTGCTTGAGGCGTTGTAGCCTACAGTCTGGGGAATAAACCAGTTGCCTTGTTTGGTGTAGGCCATGCGGAATTCGTTCACCATCGTCGTACTGATCGTCCAGGTGTCGGTATACTGCACATTGTAGCCATCGATGTCCCCGGAAAAGCAATTGATGGGGCATGGCAGCGGCCCGTACTTATTGACCCCAGGGTTGTCCTTCTGACTGATGGAGAAATTCATTGTGTTGTTTGGGGAGAGGTTGTAATCGAGGCGCCCAAAGAACCGGAGATTCGGGTTCGGAGTGGGTAGTCTTGTGCTGAAATTATTGTTCAGCGCTCCGGCAGCTCCTGCATTGGGCGCAGGGTAGAGGGCCAGAATCTTTGCCGCGACGGGGTCTATGCGATTGGCCGGAATTGCATTTACACCAGCCAGTGCACCTGTATTCTCCGCCGCGAATGAAGTTCGCGTACAACCCGGCGTGTTACAGCTCAAGGGGTCGTACAACGTTGGGAGTCCGGGCGCGCTGAAATCGAAAGCGCCTGGATATGCCGTGCCCTTGCCTATTTCCGCCGGCGTGGGAACCGAGCCCAGCGTGGAACCTGCTGCGCCATTGTTGAAGAGTTTGTCGATGGCGAAGAAGACGAACAACTTTTTCTTGATTATCGGTCCGCCAATCGTCCCGCCATACTCGTCGTACCGCAGATAGCCTACCTTCTGCGGAGTAAAGCCACCGCTGCTGTTCGGAATCGGGAAAAAAGGCGCAGCGTTCAGAACAGAGTTCTGCCAATACTCGTAAGCAGAGCCATGAAAAGTATTGTTTCCGCTCTTAGTGATTTGATTGAATACGGCGCCGCCAATGCCATACTGCGCGGAGAAGGACGAAGTTGTAATCTGGACCTCTTGTAAGGCCGAGAACAGGGTGTTGTCTACGTTGTTGCTTACGGGCAACTGAACTACACCGCCATCTTGCAGGTAGTTCGCATAGTTCGGGAGGTTGCCGTTGATGGAAATTGCGTCACCGGCATTGTAAGCGCCGCTGCCTTCCGAGGCGGGCGCGGACGGAGTGCCCTCAGCTCCCGGGAGAAGGATATTGAAGTTGGCCCAGTCATTGCCAGTGATGCCAGCCCCTATCTGCGGCAGTTTAGCCATGGTTTCTATTTCCTGAATGGCTCCGAGGTGCGCAGTTTCGGTCTGTAGCAGTGGCGCACCAGAGGACTCGACGACGACCAATTCGCTTACCTGACCGACCTCGAGTGTGGCGTCCACGGAGATAACGGAGACCTGCAGTACGATTGGCCCTTTTTCGACCTTCTTGAAACCGGGCTTACTAAATATAAGCTTGTAATTTCCCGGCCGCGTCGAAACGGTATCGTAAATACCGTCTTGATTGGTGGTGAAATCCTTTGTCTCGCCGGTGTCGATATTGGTTAGCGTAACAGTCGCACCGACGACGACGGCACCACTGGAATCCGATACTACGCCGCGAATGTCGCCTGAGTTCGTGCTTTGAGCAAAAGAAAAGCTTGCCGCGAATGCCAAAAGGCATATCGCGAGCATCCATTGAACTGCTGTCTTCATTGAGATCCTCCAAGTAGCGATCAAAAGACTTCGCCGAGCTCTGAACTTCGATATATCCCTCGACTCGGAAAACCGTTTCGCCGCACCTGTTAAGCCGAAAGCTACATCTCACTGCATGGACCGAGCCGGGATTCCTGGTCCGGCGAAGTCATTAGGCAAACGGTTGTCTGAATTAACCCCTACTATGAAAATACTAACTTGGCGCAATTACAGACTCTTTATCCGTGCTTGTCAAGCGGAAAATGCGATTAAAGTCATTTAGTCAATCGATTGTCTTAATGCAGGGCCAGTACCGCCATTTTTTGGCGGCGCGAAGTTTTTGCTTGCTGCCAGGCTCTCATTGCGCTAGGGTGACAGTGAACAATCGTTTGTCTGGAGCCTTCTGTTCAATCGCTCACCTCAAGTGCTCCGCCTTTCTGGTGTTGACAAGGAGAAACTTATGCCGCATAGCACCCGCAGGCACTTTTTGAAGCTTGCCGCCGCCGCTTCTCTTGCGGCCAGCCATGCAGGCTCTCTCTGGGGTCGTCCGCCGTCGCGGGTGCAATCCTGGGTAACTTCCAAGGACCGCAGGATGCAAGAGGTTGAGATCGCAGGATGGCACCCCATCCCCAAATCAGCCACGGCTGGAATTCGCATCGATGCAAGCAAGCGGCTGCAAGAAATTCTCGGATTCGGTGGCGCTTTCACCGACGCGTCCTGCTATCTATTCTCGCAACTCGCCGCGGAAAAACGGCAGGTGCTTCTCGGCGAGCTTTACGGGCAAAACGGTTTGCGGCTTTCCGTTGGACGCACATGCATTGGGGCAAGCGATTATTCTCGATTTGCCTATAGCTTCGACGAAAGCCCGGATCCGGATCCGGAATTGCAACGCTTCACCATCGATCATGACCGCGAATGTATTCTGCCTGTGCTGCTGGAAACGCAGAAGCTGAATCCCGATTTGTACCTGTTCTCGTGCCCCTGGAGCCCTCCCAGCTGGATGAAGGCCAACGACTCCCATGGCTCGGAGGATAACCAAGGGGCTGCCAGCCGTCAAAGAAAAATGAACTGACACCATTTTAGTCGAGGAAGAGGCCGTTGAGCACGGCATTCGCCGGGCCGTGTTGGTGATCGTGATCATGATGTGACCGCAGACCGAGTAGTCCAGGTACACGCCCGACTGGAACGACGAGATCGTCTGCGTGTCGAGCACGTTGCCCGTCGCCGCGTCGCTGATCTGCACCGTCTCGGCCCGGCCCTTGTTGTCCCAGTCGTCGAAGTACAGCTCGAGGTCGTGCGCCTGCCCGTCGGCGAGGTTGACGTCGACGGTGAAGCTGGTGGCGGAGTACCAGACGGCGGCGACGCGGTTGGATGAGCCGGGGACCTGGAGGCGCGGGGGTCGGTGGAGGTGGTGGTCCAGGTGTAGGTCGACTGGCCGGCGGGCGTGACCGTGTCGCCGGCGGGGAGGCTGGTGGGGCCGGAGACGATGTCGTAGCCTGGGCGCCGTAGGTGCCGATCCAGTTCCCCTGCGTCGTCGTGTCCTGCCTGGACGAGCGTCGCCGTGGACGACGCCGTCGAGGAACAGGCCGTTGAGGACGGCATTGGCCCGGCCGTCCTGGTGATCGTGATCACGATGTGACCGCTGACCGTCTAGTCCAGGTACACGCCCGACTGGAACGACGAGATCGTCTGCGTGTCGAGCACGTTGCCCGACGCCGCGTCGCTGATCTGCACCTGCTCGCCCCGGCCCTTGTTGTCCCAGTCGTCGAAGTACAGCTCCAGGTCGTGCGCCTGGCCGTCGGCGAGGTTGACGTCGACGGTGAAGCTGGTGGGGGAGTACCAGACGGCGGCGACGCGGTTGGATGAGCCGGGGACCTGCAGGGCGCGCGGGTCGGTGGAGGTGGTGGACTAGGTGTAGGTGGACTGCCCGGTGGGCGTGACCGTGTCGCCGGCGGGGAGGCTGGTGGGGCCGGAGACGATGTCGTAGCCCTGCGCGCCGTAGGTGCCGATCCAGGTCCCCTGCGTCGTCGTGTCCTGCTTGACGAGCGTCGCCGTGGACGTGCGCGTCGAGGAACAGGCCGTTCAAGACGGCATTCGCCCGGCCGTTATTGGTGATCGTGATCATGATGTGACCGCTGACCGCGTAGTCCAGGTACACGCCCGACTGGAACGACGAGATCGTCTGCGTGGTCAGCACGGTGCCCGTCGCCGCGTCGCTGATCTGCACCGTCTCGGCCCGGCCCTTGTTGTCCCAGTCGATCGAAGTACAGCTCGAGGTCGTGCGCCTGCGCCGTCGCCGAGGTTGACGTCGACGGTGAAGCTGGTGGGCGAGTACCAGACGGCGGCGACGCGGTTGGACGAGCCGGGGACCTGCAAGGCGCGGGGGTCGGTGGAGGTGGTGGTCCAGGTGTAGGTCGACTGGCCGGTGGGCGTGACCGTGTCGCCGGCGGGGAGGCTGGTCGGGCCGGAGACGATGTCGTAGCCCTGGCGCCGTAGGTGCCGATCCAGGTCCCCTGCGTCGTCGTGTCCTGTTCGACGAACGTCGCGCGTGCGACGCGGAGTCGAGGAACAGGCCGTTCAAGACGGCATTCGCCCGGCCGTGTTGGTGATCGTGATCACGATGTGACCGCTGACCGCGTAGTCCAGGTACTCGCCCGACTGGAACGACGAGATCGTCTGCGTGCTCAGCACGGCGCCCGAGGCCGCGTCGCTGATCTGCACCGTCTCGGCCCGGCCCTTGTTGTCCCAGTCGAGCAAGTACAGCTCGAGGTCGTGCGCCAGCCCGTCGGCGAGGTTGACGTCGACGGTGAAGCTGGTGGGGGAGTACCAGACGGCGGCGACGCGGTTGGCGAGCCGGGGACCTGCAAGGCGCGGGGGTCGGTGGAGGTCGGTGGTCCAGGTGTAGGTCGACTGGCCGGCGGGCGTGACCGTGTCGCCGGCGGGGAGGCTGGTCGGGCCGGAGACGATGTCGTAGCCGCTCGCGCCGTACGTGCCGATCCATGTCCCCTGCGTCGTCGTGTCCTGCCGGACGAACGTCGCGGATGCCCGCGCGGGTCGAGGAACAGGCCGCTGAGGACGGCGTTGGCCCCGGCCGTCCGCGTGATCGTGATCACGATGTTGCCGCTGACGGCGTAGTCCAGGTACTCGCCCGACTGGAACGACGAGACCGACTGCGTGCTCAGCACGGCGCCCGTCACCGCGTCGCTGATCTGCACCGTCTCGGCCCGACCGTTGTCGTCCCAGTCGAGCAGGTACAGCTCGAGGTTGTGCGCCAGCCCGTCGGCGAGGTCGACGTCGACGCGTGAAGCTGGTGGTCGAGTACCAGGCGGCGGCGACGCGGTTAGCCGAGCCGGGAACCTGCAAGGCGCGGGGGTCGGTGGAGGCGGTGGTCCAGGTGTAGGTCGACTGGCCGGTGGGCGTGACCGTGTCGCCGGAAGGGAGGCTGGTCGGGCCGGAGACGATGTCGTAGCCGTTGGCGCCGTAGTTGCCGACCCATGTCCCTTGCGTCGTCGTGTCGTTCCGGACGAACGTCGCGGTGCCCGCCGGGTCGAGGAACAAGCCGCTCAGGACGGCGCTTGGCCCGGCCGTCCGGGTGATCGTGATCACGATGTTGCCGCTGACGGCGTAGTCCAGGTACGCACCCGATTGGAACGACGAGATCGTCTGAGTGCTCAGCACGGCGCCCGAGGCCGCGTCGGTGATCTGCACCGTCTCGGTCCGACCAAAGTTGTCCCAGTCGGCGAAGTACAGCTCGAGGCCGTGCTGCGCCCTGTCGCCCAGGTTGACGTCGACGGTGAAGCTGGTGGGCGAGTACCAGTAGGCGGCGACGCGGTTGGATGTGCCAGGGACCTGTAGGGCGCGGGGTCGGTGGTGGTGGTGCGTCCAGGTGTAGGTCGACTCCCCGGCGGGCGTGACCGTGTCGCCGGCGGGGAGGCTGGTCGGGCCGGAGACGATGTCGTAGCCGCTCGAGCCGTAGGTGCCGATCCATGTCCCCTGCGTCGTCGTGTCCTTCCGGACGAACGTCGCGGCGGCGCGCGGGGTCGAGGAACAGGCCGTTGAGGACGGCGCTGGCCCCGTCCGTCCGGGTGATCGTGATCACGATGTTGCCGCTGACGGCGTAATCCAGGTACTCGCCCGATTGGAACGACGAGATCGTCTGAGTGCTGAGCACGTCGCCCGAGGCCGCGTTGGTGATCTGCACCGTCTCGGCCCGACCGTTGTTGTCCCAGTCGAGCAGGTACAGCTCGAGGTCGTGCGCCAGTCCGTCGCCGAGGTCGACGTCGACGCTGAAGCTGGTGGTCGAGTACCAGACGGCGGCGACGCGGTTGGTAAGCGAGCCGGGGACCTGCAAGGCGCGGGTGTCGGTGGAGGCGGTGGTCCAGGTGAAGGTCGACTGGCCTACGGGCGTGACCGTGTCGCCGGACAGGGAGGCTGGTCGGGCCGGAGACGATGGCGTAGCCGCTCGAGCCGTAGGTGCCGATCCAGTTGCCCTCCGTCGTGAAGTCCTGTGTGGAGTCGCTGATGGTCCCGGTCGCGTTGGCGTAGGGCCCGAGGTTGTATTCGCTCGAGCCGGAGACGGTGAGGACCGCCGTCACGTCCGGCTCGAGCGGGTTGTCGTCGATCGGGGCGAGGACCACGGACGCGGTGGCGCTACCCGCCGGGATGGTGATCGTCCCCGAAGTTGCGCCGAAGCTATCGGCCCCGCTCTCGGTGTAGTCGGTCCCAAGGACGGCCGTCCCGCCCACCGTGAAGGCAACGGTCAAGGGTTCGGCCGTCGAGCCGGCCCGGCTGAAGGTGTAGACCAGGTTGTTCGGACCGTACTTGGTCACCCAGGTCGGGACGGAGACGACGTTGACGAACACGTTGCTAGTGGGCCAGGTGTAGGTCGACTGGCCGGCGGGACTGACCGTGTCGCCGGCCGGGAGGCTGGTCGGGCCTGTGACGATGTCGTAGCCGCTGGCGCCGTAGGTGCCGATCCAGGTCCCCTGCGTCGTCGTGTCGTACTGGAGGAACGTCGCGGTGGTCCCGCTGCCCGCCGTTGCCGGGTCGAGGAAGAGGCCGTTCAACACGGCATTCGCCGGGCCGTTGTTGGTGATCGTGATCAGGATGTTGCCGCTGACGGCGTAATCCATGTACTTGCCCGATTGGAACGACGAGATCGTCTGAGTGCTGAGCACGGCGCCTGACGTCGCGTTGCTGATCTGCACCGTCTCGGCCCGGCCCCAGTTGTCCCAGTCGTCGAAGTAGAGCTCGAGGTTGTGCCCCGCTCCGTCGCCGAGGTTGACGTCGACGGTGAAGCTAGTGGCGGAGTACCAGACAGCGGCGATGCGGCTAGGCGTGCCGGGGACTTGCAGTGCGCGGGGGTCGGTGGGGGAGGCGTCGGTGAAGGTCCCGGTGGCCGCCCTCGGTGAGACTGGCTCGTAACCGGTGCCATAGGACACGGTCAGGATGGCGGTCTCGTCCGGGTCGGGACTGTTGGCGGCGATGGGCTTCAGGATGACGGTCGCCGTCGCGCTGCCGTTCGGGATGGTGACCGTGCCGGATGTGGCCCCGAAGGTGACCGCCCCGCTCTGGGTGTAGTCGGTTCCAAAGGCCGCCGTGCCCCCCACGCCGAACGACACCGTCAGCGGGCCGACGAGCGAGCCGGTGCGCGTGAACGTGTAGACCAGGCCGGTGCTGCCATTCTCGGGGACCGAGGCGGGGGAAACGGCCAGCGACACCTGCGCGTCGGAGATGGTCCCGGTGGCGGAGCTGGGGAGGCCGATCGCGTAGCCGGTCCCCGCCGACAGGGTCAGCACGGCCGTCTCATTGCCGTCGGCGACGCCGTCTACGATGGGGTTGAGGGTGACGGTCGCCGTGGCGCTGCCGGCCGCGAATGTGACCGTGCCCGACGTGGCGCCGAAGCTAGCAGCCCCGGTCTCGTTGTAGTCGGTGCCGAACGCCGCCGTCCCGCCCACGCCGAAGGCCGCCGTCAGGGGCCCGGCGAGTGAGCCGGTGCGCGCGTGAAGGTGTAGACCAGGCCGGTCGTTCCGCTCTCGAGCACCGACGGCGGCGAGGCCGTTACGCCCACGATGGCACTGGTATTCGTCAGGCTTTCGATCCGCATGGCATCGGCGATGACGGTGCCGTCGGCGTCGTCCGAGAGCTGCACCTGCAGGGTCCCGCCGCTGACCAAGTAGCTGCCCAGGACCTTCCAGTTGGCGCCGCTGGCCATGATATCGCTCGTGCGCCACCTGCTGGTCGACCCGCAGCATGCCGATCTGGGTCCCATTGTTCAAGATCGTGTAGGGGGCGTTGTCGGCCAAACTGGAGGCGGCGGTCCAGGTGGACTCGATCTGGTAGAGGCCCGGCGCGACGGGGAAGCTCCAGGTGATGGTGTTGGCGCCGGTGCCGGCCGGCAGGGAGTGGCTGGCGCCCCCCTGGTAGCCGCCGCCGGGTCCACTGGGGATCCAGGGGCCGACCTGCGACCACCCGGCAGCTCCGTCGGCGACGATCTGCACCGGTCCATCCGTGTTGACATTGGTCAGGGAGGCAGCGGACGGGTTCAGCCCATTGTAGTTCGGATCCTGGCTGACCGTCGGTCCTGTGGCGATGCTGTAGACGGTATTGCTACCGGCGATCCCATTATTGACTCCGGTGACGGTCACGATCTGCGTGACGTTCCAGTCGGCCGGAGTGAATGTCAAGCTGGCCGGCGAGACTGTGCCCTGGGTCGTGTCGGAGCTGCTCAGGGGGATTGTGACATTCGCGGCCGGCGGGCTGTCGAGCGAGACGGTGAACTGGGCCGTTCCTCCCGCCTGCGTCGTCTCCATGTTGGAGTCCCGCTCGACCGCCACCCCGGGCGGGAAGATGCTGGCCCGCAGCGAGGTCGCCTTCAGGCCATAGTTCGGGTCTTTGACGATCAGGTTGCCGAACGGCGTCAGGTCTGCGTCAGAGTTGTACTGGTATCCCGGTGTGGCAACCATGTCCTGCGCCGGGTCGTCGGTGTTCCCGTTCCAGGACCAGGCGATCCAGCCGAGGTCCAGGGACTGGTAGATCTGCATCGCCCGCTGCGTCGAGTAATTGACGGAACCGCTGGAATCCGAGCTGAATTCGCCGATGACGAGCGGGAGGTCGGCGGCTTCGACCTTTTGCAGTTCCGTCAACGTATCGTACGTCAGACGGCCGTTAACAGTTCCGACCAGGTTGGCGTTCTGCTCCGTGGTCCAGGCGGCGTACATGTGGATGGAAAACACGACGTTGTGCTGGGGGTCGCTATTGAGGATCTGTTGCCCCCAGGTGAGGATACTGTCAACGTTGGATCCCCCGCCCGGCGCAACGATCATCAGCAGGCAGTTGATGCCGGCGGCGCGGAGGCGGGCAATGGCCGACTCGTACCCCTGGGCCCAGGTGGGACCCGGCTGCCCCCATTCACCGGCGATGTCGAGGATGACGTACTTCTCGTCCTGCTTGAGCCATGCCACGTTCGCCGGGTCCAGCCAGCGGTTGACGACGGCGTTCAGCGCGCCGACGCTAGGCCTGCTGGCCGCCCCGTTGTCCTCGACGATCGGGACGATCCCTTCGGAGATGAGCTGCTGGGCGACCTGCTGGTGCTCCGACGGGGAGTTGTCCCCCAGGCCAGGGGTGAAAATGACCCGGACCGCATTCGCCTGGGTCTTGGGGAACTCTGAGAGGGCCGCGAAGTTGGTCGTCGGGTCGCCCCAAGCCTCGGTCTGGTTGATCCCTCGGATGACGAACTGGTTCCCGTTGGCGTCGTAGATATTGCTGCCGACGACGTAGAAGCCCGTGCCCGTGTTGCCCGGGGGGCGGCCCGTGAGCAGGACCCGCCCTTCCAGAGATTCGACCACGGGGCAAGCGACGGTGGTCGCGCGGTCGCGGCGCGGCCGCCGCGCGCGGAGACCCGGTCGTGGGGCCGGGTCGGGAGGAGGCGCATGCGGAGTCTCCTGGGCTTATCCGAGGTGTTCGGCGAATGCCGCGTCGGTGGTCGCATCAAGCGCGAAAGAGTCTTCGCCGGATCCTGCGATCTGCGTCCGCACCTCAGAAGTTAACATAGCTTGGAGCAAGTCGATCCTTATAATCAGCACAAGCACCAAAAGCAACAAAATCTTCGCTGGATTCTGCGATTTGCGTCCACGCCTACGGTTTTCCGGCCGAAAGAAGGGCGACTCTCTCGGCGGTACCGGGTTCTGGAGACCCTGTTTACCTTCGTCATCGATGCGCCGAGCCGGATCGCAGCGAAGGGACTGAGGCAGACGTCACATGGCTCGGAAAATGACCAAGGGGGTGCCAGCCGTCAAGAAAAATGATCTGACACCATTTTTCAGCGCTGATCGGCGAGAAAATTCCACTTCGGCTCCCTGCTCGGGCTGTGGGCGGCTTTCATGTAGGCGGCAGCCTTCGCGGCGAGGTCGGGGTGCTGACCGGCGAGGTTGATCTTCTCGCCGGGATCCGTGGCCAGGTCGTACAGCTCGGGCGTCGCGTCGGGCGATTTCGTGACTTGTTGCGAATCGCCTTCCAATTCCCAAACCGGACGGCCTGGGCGCGGCCGCCACTGTGGTATTCCCAGTACAGGAATTCGTGCGGTTTTTGTCCAGGTCGGCCGAGGAGCGTGGGGACGATGCTGAGACCATCGATGTCGTCGGGCGACCCGCGTGCCGGCGATCTCGCACAGGGTGGGCATCACGTCCCAGAACGCGCCGACGAATTCGCTGGTGACGCCGGCTTTGATCTTCCCGGCCAGCGCGCGATGAACGGCGTGCGGATGCCCCCTTCGTAAAGGTCCTGCTTGAAGCCGCGCAGATCGCCGTTGCTGTGGAAGAATTCGGGATCAGTGCCGGCAGTAGCAAACACCGCCCCGTTGTCGCTGGCGAAACAGACGATCGTGTCGTCGTCCCGACCCAGTTCCTTGAGCAGCGTCAGCAGGCGGCCGACGTCGCGATCCATCCGGGTAATCATCGCGGCATAGGCCGCGCGCGGTGTGTCGTGGTTGGCGTAATGTCGCGAGATTGGTCAAGGGGATCTCGGGCCATCGGCCACGGTACAGCGGCGAGCGAGTCGTCGGGCACCTGGAGCGAAAGGTGCGGGATTGTGAATGCGAGATAGAGGAAGAACGGTCCGTCCCGATGCGCGCACCCAGCGGAGCGCGTCCTCGGCGATGAGGTCATGGGAATAGATCTTCCCCCGCGGCGGAATCACGCCCGGTTTGCCGTAAAAATAGGGCGGGTTCCCGGCGAGTGGCTCCGGCGTGTTGTCGCGCCAGAGGTACTGGGGGTAATACGTGTGTGCCATCCCCTGGCAGAGATACCCATAGTGGTGATCGAAGCCGAAATCCAAAGGGCTGCTGCGATCTTCGGGCATCCCGAGTCCCCATTTGCCGATGATTGCCGTCGCATAGCCCGCCCTTTTCAAGAGCTGCGCCACCGTGACCGTTCCGGGCTCCATGGGATGTTGACCTTCGAGGCCGGGCCCGCGCTCCAGGTTATCGCGAACCGTGGCATGGCCGAGATGCTTGCCGGTCATCAAGGCACAGCGACTGGGCGCGCACACCGAGCAACCGCTATAGAAGTTCGTGAACCGCATTCCTTCAGCGGCGAGTCGGTCGATATTCGGCGTCTTGATCTTCGTCTGCCCATAGCAACCCAGATCGCCGTATCCGAGGTCATCCGCCAGGATGAACACGATGTTGGGCTTCGTCGCCGCGGCGAGCGGGGACCAGGAGCTTGTCGCCAGGAGAAGGCAGATCGCCAACCTTTTCATCATGAAAGCTCGCGTCCGCTGGCGCGGAGCGTCCAGAACGTCCAGGCCTCGCGATACCGGTATCATGATCCACCTCCACGCCGATTCTACCGAACCGAGGTGCGCTGGTCTGCGCACATCGACAACCCCGCTCTGGACGTTTGCCCGGGTCGAAAGTGTGGCCTAGCATTGGGCAGAGGCCGCGGTTGTGCACATACTGCGCCCGGGCCGTGACCGACCGAGGCCGATTCGATGCCCACGCTTTTCGCCGATCCCCGCGCCCTTGCCGAATCGACGGGCATGTGCCTGGGGCGCGCCGAGGGTTCGAAATCCTCGGGAATCCTATCAAGGATCAAAGCCTGGTTCCCCGCGTCGTCACGGGCCATCGCCAGTAATTACGCCGCGGCCGCCTCGCTGATCCTGCTCGGCTACGCCTGCTATGCCATCTTGCCTTACGCGACCGAGGTGACTCGCGTCTATTACGATGGGCTCATCTCCCCGGCGAGCTGGGTGGCACTCCGGGTCGTCGTCGTCGCTGTATCTGCTGTTGCTGCCGCATATACTACGCAACGTTCTCCGATGACCATACGGTCAAATGCCGGCGCTTCTGGCAGGGGCTCTTCGCGCTGCCGCAGCGCAGGCCGACCTCGGAGGAAGCGGTCGCCTTTCGGGCCATCGCGGTGAAGGCGGTCTTCTGGCCGCTGATGGTTGTCTGGCTCCAGATGCAAGCGCACGACCTCACGACGAGCGCCGAGGCCTACCTCTCGTTCGGAAGGTTCTTCCCCTATGGTTATCGCGCGATCTATCACGGCTTATTTGTCGTGGACGTATTGCTCTTCGCGGTCGGCTACGGGGTCGAGCATCCCCGGCTCGGAAACGAGATCCGCTCGGTGGAACCGACTCTGCTGGGCTGGCTCGCCGCACTGCTGTGTTACCCACCCCTTGCGTTGCTCACCACAAATGCGCTTGGGTGGTTCAGTTTCGAGCTTCCGCAATTCCGGTCGCCAACGTTCCAGGTCGCGGCGGCCGTCGTGATGCTCATGGGCGTCGGTGTGTATGCCTGGGCGACGCTCGCGATGGGACTGCGAGCCAGCAACCTGACGAACCGGGGGATCGTCACCGCCGGCCCGTACCGCTATATGCGCCACCCGGCCTACGTGGCCAAGAACCTCTCGTGGTGGATCGGCGCGACTCCGTTGATCCTGAGGTTCGCGATCACCGATCCCTGGCGCCTGGTCCCCGTGATCCTGGGGACGGCGGCCTGGAGCGGCATCTACGTGCTGCGGGCGCTGACCGAAGAGCGACACCTCGGGCGCGATCCCGACTACCAGGCCTACCGCTCCCGGGTTCGCTGGCGCTTCATCCCGGGGTTGGTCTGACTTTCCGGGATTGGATCACCGGGCCATGTGCCCCGGGCTCTATCCTGGACCGAGCAAGTTCAAAGTCGTGTTGCGCACCCGTGAAGCTGTGACCGGCCGTTTCTAACTCCACGTCACCACGTTGCGCGTAAGCACGACCACGCCGTTGCTGCCGGGCTGGCCGTCACCGTTGCCGTCAATCAATCGGCCCTGGCTATCCGTAAGGCCCGTGGAGTTTGTCCCGGCGATAACGACCTGAACCGGCCGGGTAAGGGCAAACGGCTTGAACGGGACGAGCGTCACTGTGTGGCTGTTTCCGTCATAGTTCGGAAACTTCATTCTGACGGAGGTTACCTTCCTGGCGGCGAAAGATCCCTTCTTACCAGCCATTGCTAGGTGGTATGCCGAGAAATTGTCAGCAGTTGACGCATCAAGCGCACCGCTGAATTGCACGGTGATTTCGGTCACCTGATGTCTCTTGTTTTCGATGACCGTGACACCGCTCAGCGTGACCAGCGGAGTCGGCGGCAGTGGTGTTGGGGGTGGCGACGGTGGCGCCGGGGGCGGTGTCGGAGGCAACGACGTCGGCGGCGGTGGGGGTGGGGGCGGCGGCGGTGGGGGTGGGGGCGGCGGTGGCGGCGGTGGCGGCGGCGGTGGCGGCATCACGACGAATTCATGACCCGCATCACTTCCCGGCCCCTGCGGATAAACGTAGGATGTCCCGACCTTGGAACTCGGGTAGTCCGCAGAATTACCGTTGACCGACGCAGGAGTGTCGGCACTCGTGAACAAAAAAGTCATCGAGGTTCCGGGCTGGACGTAATCCGACGAGTTGGTGGTCGTGAACTGAATGGCGAAGCCGTCGGCGCTACCGTAGTTTGAGCTTGAATGCGTGATGGACTCGGTCCAGCCAGCAGGTGGGGTGACGGACATTGGGCTTGTTTGCAGGAGGTCTTCACCTGGCTGCCACGCGTACCAGAAAGTGCCGATGCCCGCGGTGCTGGAACTGGAATTCGTCAGGACGATCGTGTAGTCGAAGTTGCTACCGGCGGGCACCGACGTCAGGACGCCGCTGGCCGTGATACTGGCCATGAGCGCACGCCCCTCCAGAAACTCGAGCCCGGGTACCCGACGGATTCGGGCCCTGGGCTCATGACGGCCGCTGGTGGGAGCGAGTCCGGCAAGAAGTCGACGTAAACGGGAGCCAATACCAGATTGAGACACGAGTTAAGTCTCCCGGATAGCGGAATTGCGCGCGGTGCGGATCTTGAGACTTCCCTGTCCTCAGGACCGTCATTGGGCGAGCCGTCGTTCTACTGTGCGTCGAGAGAGCCGTCTGGTTACACTTTTTCGTCAAGCGGCCGGTTCACAAACGCGAAGTGTCTCTGCTCGCCCCGCAGCCACGGGCAGTTCAGGAGAGCCAATGGGACCCCAGAATTCAGCTCACGGTCAATCCGACTCAGGGCAAGCCGACCATCAAGAGGCTACTCAAGCGAGACAGAGTGCCCCACGCCCCGTTTTCAGCTCGATTTCCGCGCAACTTTTCGTCGCAGACATCGAAGCGTCATTTGCTTTCTTTACCGATAAACTCGGCTTCAAAGCGGATTTTGTTTATGGCGAGCCGCCCTTTTTTGGACAAGTCAGTCGCGATAACGCGCGGCTTGCGCTGCGGCAGCTCGATGAGCCTGTATTCGCAGGCGATATCCGTGCGCGAGGACCTGCTCTCGGCTTCAATCACCGTCGCAACCGCACACGAGATTGAGCAACTCTTTCTGGGTTATCAGGCCGCGGGGGTGCCATTTCATCAAGTACTCAGGAACGAGCCATGGGGTGCCAGAACCTTCATCGTCGTGGATCTCGACGGAAATCTCATCCTGTTTGCCGGCCCCGGTGATTGAAGGGACCGCCGACATGTCATTCTCGCGTTGTGAATGACTTGGGGACGGGTTCGCTGGGGGGATTGGCGAACAGGGCGAGCAGTCCTTCGGCCGCGGTCGGATGGGTGAAGATGGCGTCGCGGAGCGTGGTGTATGGCATGGCGCCGAGCATCGCCGTTTGCACGACGGCCATCAACTCGCTGGCTTCCGCGCCGAATGCCGTGAAGCCCAGGATGCGATCGTCCGCGCCGATCAGCGCCTTCATGAACCCGCGCGTCTGTGACAGCGTCCTGGTCCGGAGGACCATCGCCATCGGGATTCGGGCGATGCGGTAGGACACGTTTTGGATCCTGGCTTCGGCTTCGGTCAGGCCGACGTGGGCAAGTTCGGGATCGGTGAACAGGCAGTACGGAATGAGCCGGCCGCGCGTGGTTCGGTGACCTCCCGACAAATTGTCCAGCACCACGCGACAATCGTCTTCGCCGACATGGGTGAACTGCGGACTGCCGGCACATTCGCCGGTGGCCCACACATCAGGGAAGCTGGTCTGGAGCCGGTCGTTGACCTGAATAAATCCTCGGGAATCCAGTGCAACGCCAGTCTTGGCCACATCCAGCCGGTCGGTGTTAGGTGTGCGTCCGGCCGCGACCAGAATGTCGGAGGCGACGAGCGTCTGCTCGGTACCCTTGCCACGCACCTGAAGCGTCACACTCGTCCCTGACCGGCCTTTGACATTCAGCACGTCGGTCTGGACGAGAACCTCGATCCCCTCATCTCGCATCAGGTCCTGGAGGGCTTCGGACACATCGGGATCTTCCCGTTCGAGCAAGCGAGGACCGCGCTGGACAATGGTGACCTGGCTGCCGAAGCGTGCCAGTGTCTGGGCGAACTCCAGACCCACATAGCCTCCGCCCAGAATGACGACGTGCTGCGGTAGACGCTCAAGATTCAGGGCCTCGACATGCGTCATCGGAGCGGCCGCAGCGAGACCGGGCACATCCGGGATGGTGGCGCGTGTACCGACGTTGATGAAGACACGCTCGCCCCGCAGTTGACGGGCGCCGCCGGCGTTTAGCTCGACGCGTACTGTTTTTGGTTCTATAAATCGAGCTTCACCCATGACGAGCTCTGCGCCGCTCGCCTGAAAATTGTCGAGGTGCAACTTCACCAGATCCTCAACCATCTGGCGTTTGCGACGAGCCACGCCGGCCATATCAGCCTGCACCGACCCGGTGACCACGCCCAGACCTTTTGTGGGATGGACGAGTGAAACCGCCTTGGCGCTATGAACGACATTCTTGCTGGGAAGACAGGCCACGTTCGGGCAGGAGCCGCCGATCATCGCCCGTTCGACGACGACGGTTGGCTGTCCCTGTTTCGCCAGGGTCCAGGCGAGGATCTTACCCGCGACCCCGCTGCCAATGATCAGGTTCTGGAATTGCTCGACGTTCATGACGGCCCTCCTCTAAATGGCCTTGCACGATTTCGGGACAGGCGCCTCGCGGGGAGGCAAACGTACACGCGGCTCGGCGGGAGCCTCGCCCTCCCGGGATCACGAAAGGCTGGCGAACTTGCTCCAGTCATGTTGATGGCATTTGTCCCAGAGACACTCCCGAGGAAACTTCGCATGGCGGCGGCTATTTCATCGGCGTGCGTCTCCAGGGCGAAGTGGCCCGTGTCGAGGAAGCGGATTTCTGCGTCAGGGATGTCGCGCTTGAACGCCTCGGCCCCTTGCGGCAGGAAGAAGGGATCGTTCTTGCCCCACACCGCCAGGAAGGGCGGCCTGAACATGCGAAAGTATTTCTGAAAGGTCGGGTAGAGTGCAACGTTGCTCTTGTAGTCGCCGAACAGGTCGAGCTGCAGCTCGGCCGCGCCGGGACGGCCCAGGTAGAAGTTATCGAGTGAGTATCCGTCCGGAGAGACCGCCGTCGGGTCGGGGACGCCGTGCGTGTATTGCCAGAGGGTCGACTCGGGCTTGAGAAACGCGCGCAGTGCCTCGCGGTTGGTCGGTGACGGATCTTGCCAGTAAGCTCGGATCGGGTTCCAGCCGTCGCTCAGACCTTCCTCGTAGGCGTTACCGTTCTGGGAAATAATCGCCGAGATTCTGTCCGGGTGCTTTACGGCGAGCCGAAATCCGGTCGGCGCACCGTAATCGAAGACATAGACCGCATAGCGATCGAAGCCGACCGTCTCGGTGAAGCGATCGATCTTCTCCGCGATCTTGTCGAAAGTGAAGCCGCGGCCTGGCATGTCGGACCTGCCAAAGCCCGGCAAATCAGGAGCGACCAAGTGGAAGCGGTCGGCCAGGAGCGGGATGAGGTCCCGGAACATATGGCCGGCGCTCGGGAAACCATGGAGCAAGAGCAGCTTTGGGGCGCCGGCTGGTCCGGACTCGCGATAGAAGACGTCGAAACCGTCCACGTTCACGCTTCGATATTTGATGGTGGTCATTTGATTTCCGGCTCCGGCATCTCCCGGACCTCCAGGACTTCCGGCCCTCCGAACTGTTTCCTGAGAATGGCACGCATCAAGATCTCCTTTCGGTGTCAGTAACCATAAAAAATAGTATATACAGGTTACGCGCCGCGAGTCACCCCCTCTCGAGAAGATTCTCGGTTAATGTAGAGGCAGACGTTTCACAGGAAAATCCGATGCCGGACCGACCGCCCCCGTTCTTCATCGCCGACCACCTGGCGCTCGACTTCCTCAACAGCATCGCCTCGCCGAAGGGCGAGGCGGTCGAGTGGCTGCGGGATGGGCGAGACCTGGTCTATTGGCTGGAACAGGCGAATGTGATTGCGCCGGATGTGGCAGCGCGGTTTCGGCGGTCGAAGGATCGGCGGGCGCTCGACGGCGTTGCCGGGCGGGCCCGAGAGTTTCGAGATTGGCTGCGAAATTCGTCACCGGGCACATGGGCAAGCCGCTCACCGCGCGCGCGGCGAAGGCGCTTGGGCCGCTGAACGAATTGCTCGCGGGGGACACCAGCTACCCGGTGGTCGAGGCGGCCGGTGGGGAACAGGCGCTCTCGCTCCGGCGGGTACGTC
>CAWABP010000003.1:0-134223 GCA_963780315.1 Candidatus Acidiferrales bacterium
CCGTGAGCATTTACCTCGATAACATCCAAGAACTTGATCTGGCCTGCCAGCGTGTCTTGCTCTCTCACTTGCCGGATGGGGAAAGCTGGCGTTCCCAGGACGCATCCTTCGCACGTCTCATCTCCTCAACTACTAGAAGCCTCGAATCGGAAGTCGAGGCGGGCCGGTTCCGGCGCGAACTCTACTTTCGCCTCAACGGTGCCAGTCTGCGCCTTCCTGCATTGCGTGATCGCAGAGAAGATATTCCGATCCTGACGGAGTTCTTTCTGCACAAGCATTCCAGCGCCTTGAACAAGAGAGTTTCTCCGCTCAGCAAAAAGGCAATGCAAACTCTGGCCGCATACCACTGGCCCGGCAATATTCGCGAACTAGAATATTTTGCGCGCAAAATAGTCGCTTTCGATGATGTCCAAATGGCCTTGAACGACCTGCACGCTGCCAGGATCGCAAACCAAAGACCCCTGGAAAATGGACGGCGAGCTTCCTTGAAAGTTGCCGCTCGCGCTGCTTCCAAAGAAGCGGAGCGTGAGCTAATCTTGCAGGCACTTGAACGGACGCGATGGAACCGCAAGCGGGCCGCTCAGGAATTGCAGATCAGCTATAAATCTTTACTATATAAGATCAAGCAGATCGGGGCCCTAAATGAGGAGCAACAAAGCTGAGGGAGAAAAACTCAATCATGCACATTCGACCAATTCTACTGTTCACTACTATGGTTTTCTTGCCGCTGGCCCACGCTCGGGGTGCTAAAACGCATGATGTCACCCCTGCGTCGAGCCAGAAGATTGATGCTACGGGTAAAGCCGGCAATCCAGCGCCAGCAGCGGTCGATGTAGACTACGTAATCGGCCCCCAAGACGTGGTTCGAATCGATGTCTGGAAGGAGACCGAGATATCCAGAACTATTCCCGTCCGCCCTGACGGCAAGATCTCCTTGCCTCTCCTAAATGATCTTCAAGCGGCCGGGTTGACGGCCCTACAACTTAGCAAGTCCATCCATGACGGCCTCACGAAATTCTTGACGAACCCCGAGGTCACCGTGACCGTAACCGAGATCAACAGTCGCAGGGTTTACATCAGCGGCGAGGTCGCACGCGCGGGCGCTTTTCCTCTGCTGCCAAACATGACTGTCCTCCAAGCACTCTCCACCGCGGGCGGATTTACGCAATTTGCCAAGACTAAGAATATCTACGTTCTCCGAACCGATGCCGGAAAACAGGTGAAACTTCCTTTTAATTACAAGGAAGTCGTAAAAGGCAAGAATCAAGAGCAGAATATGCTTCTTCAACCAGGCGACGTAATTGTTGTCCCATAAGGACCAAGGAATGAAATACCGTAGGGCCATTCTCGGCGCATTTGCCTTCGCACTTGTGTTCTTTTTTGGAGCGCGGATCACGCGTGCTCAGGACGAGCCTCAACAACCGGTAGATACACAGCCGAAACCGGCTGCACGTTCCACCCCAATTCCAATTGTTGACTCGGGTAGCCCGCAGGACGACAACGGCGTTCTGGATACTGCCAACCGACTCCGGCCCGACGTTACTCCCCTAACAGGCTTGCAGAATGCCACTTTAGGTTCTCCGGATTTGCGGCACAGCTACTGGGTGCCGGGATTTCAGTACGCTAATAGCGTTCAATCGAGTAACTATGGTGAGCCAAACTCCTCCGGTTGGTTTGTGACTAACTATCTGATGGCGAATGTCAGTCTGCTCCAAGCGCGGAGCCGCTCGCAACTTGCCATAAATTACTCTGGCGGCGGTTACCTCTCGACGAACAGTACGCAAGGAAACGGCAACTATCAGCAGTTAGGCCTCTCACAGACTTTCCAGATGAATCGTTGGCTCGTCCAGATCCTGGATCAATTCTCCTATTTGCCGCAATCCCCATTCGGTTTTGGTGCGGGTACAAATCTCGGCATCCCGGGCATCGCGGGGTCCCTGGGCCCATCCGTACCAGGTCTAGGCGACGGTACCGTACCGAACCAGAGCATTTATGCATCCTCCGGCCCGCGCATCAGTAATACGGGAGTGATCCAAGCTACGTATACGGTTTCGCCTCGCGGTTCTATCACCGCTTCGGGTTCCTTTGCGATTCTGCATTTTGTGCAGTCAGGCGATGTTGATAATAATTCTACGACCGGAAGCCTGGGCTATAACTATCTGCTTGATAGTAAGAATACTCTGGGTCTGCAGTTTCGCTTCAGCAGCTACCAGTTTCCCGGCGAGCCACAAGCATTTGGAGACAATGTCGTGAACGTGGCCTACGGCCGAAAGATTACTGGACGCCTGTCGCTGCAGCTCTCCGGAGGTCCGGAATACAGCACATTTCGTGTACCCATCGGCACACAATCCTCCAAGCTTGGGGTCAATGCCAACGCCAATTTCATCTATGGATTTGAAAATGGCAATTTTTCTTCCGGCTATGTCCATGGGCTTGCTGGTGGCAGTGGCGTTTTTACCGGTTCGACGTCGGACGAATTGAATTTCGCCGCCTCCCGGAGATTTGGTCGGATTTGGAGTGGGAACCTTAATTTTGGCTACGCACATAACCAAGCAGTGGTGAACTCTGTGCAGGCCAGTTCCCTAGTGTACAACAATTGGTTTGTGGGCGGCGGAGTCAGCAGACCCGTCGGCAGGGACTTAAATTTTGCCATATCATACACGGCCTATATCTATGGCTCCAACCAAACTGGATGTGCCGGCGCGACTTGCAGTTCAAATCAGACATCCAATTATATTACCTTGAGCTTCCAGTGGCATACGCGCCCGTTTGTGTTGCCCTAGTCTTTAGACGCGGTAACCTGAAGTGACTAGTACAACCGGTGAGTGGTTTAAGTTAGCCGGATTTAGAAGCAGGAACACGGTACGCCAGAAAATGTACAAGACTTTTTACGGACTAAAAGAGAGCCCTTTCAACGTTAACCCGGACCCGCGCTTCCTTTTCCTCACGCAGGAGATCGAGGAAGCCCTGACCGGTTTGATGTACGGCATCCAGACACGGAAAGGCTTCATCACTCTGACCGGCGAGGTCGGCACGGGGAAAACCACACTGATCAACCGGCTGCTCGACTGGCTGCATCACCGGAAAGCCCGCACCGCTTTTCTCTTCAACTCCCGGATGAACTCAAACCAGCTGCTGGATTTCATTCTCGCCGAGTTTGATATCCCTTGCGACTCCAAATCCAAAAGTCAGCAGTTGATGAAACTCAACCATTGGCTTCTGGATCGCTACCGCCTGGGTGAAACCGTCGTTCTCGTCATCGACGAGGCGCAGAACCTCACCTATCCTGTCCTGGAAGAGATTCGTCTCCTCACCAATCTTGAGACTTCCACAGAGAAACTCGTTCAAATCGTCCTTTCCGGGCAGCCCGAGCTGGAAGAAAAACTCAAGCTGCCGCAGCTCCGCCAGCTTCGACAACGCATCATGCTTCGATGCAAGACCGCGCCGCTTTCAAAGGAACAGACTCATCAATATGTCGCGGAGCGCCTGAAAATCGCCGGCGCCGCAGGGGCGCCCATCTTCAGCACCTTGACGGTTGACACCATACATCTCTATTCTCTCGGCATCCCGCGCGTCATCAATTTACTCTGCGAGCATTCCCTGGTGAACGCTTTTGTCGAACACCAACGCCCAATCCAGCCAAAGATTGTCGAAGAAGTAGCGAGAGAATTTCAACTAGACGAGCTTGATCCGACCGCGCCGAATGGAGGCTCCAAAATCGATTCGGATGTCTACAACTCCGAGGCCTTCCTGCAAAACCTCGGCGAAGCGCTTTCCCGCTTCCGTTTTAGCCCTTCCACTTCCACCCGCGATCGAAAATGACTGTAGTTAATGGATTGCTAGCTGTAAGCTTCCACAGATCCACCAAGAGTCTTGTCACAGGGGAAAACGTGTTGGTGAGTAGAAAGGTGAACAGGAAAGCGCTAGCGTAGAAAGAAGCCGGATGAACCTGCATCCAATGCAACATGGGCTTCGACAGCCAATTTCGGACTCCTCTTCGGGTAATCAACCAACCTGCGGCAATGCCCAGAAGCGCTCCGCCAAGGATGTCAGTCGGATAATGGACCCCTACGAAGACCCTCGGGAAGCAAATTAGGATCACGGTATCAGCTAGCCCAACTTCCACGCTCGGCTGAGCGAACTGCTTTGTTTGCAGGGAGTTGTCATTTTATTCCGTCACTATGTTTGCCGGGAGGTCATGCCAAGTCTTAACCGGCCTCATGATCTCCACCGGTATTCTGAGCGTCGAGTAAATCTCTTTGTGAATCGGTTCTGGGATACTGCTTTTGCGAATCTTGAGCACGCGTCCCTCCCGGGTTGGCAACACCACCGTGATTACCTCGTGCGTCCGCAGTTGTCCGCGCAGGGTCGCCCACGAGGTGTGCACGCCACGATCCAGGAATCTTTTTTCGATGGCCACTAGGAGATGGTAAGCCAGCACGCAGAGGAAGATGTGTGTTTGGGTGCGATGCTCGAGATGGTGGAAGATGGGCCGCTCGAGCAACGGACTCTTCATGGCCCGAAAAGCTCCCTCCACCCGCGTGAGCAGCATGTAGGTCCGCCAGATTTCCTCCGCCGTCAAGTCCTGCCGGTCGGTTTTCAGCACATAGCCGCCATCGAGTTTCTCGGCGATGGCTTTCTTCTCGCTGTTCTCTTCCCACCTGAGAGTTTTGCGCTCGGCGTCGTAGTCCATCCGGTAATAGCGGGCCACCCGCGGGTAGCGTTCCTTGAGCCGACCGATCGCCTGGTGGATTTTCTTCTCCTCTTGCAGCTGGCCCTTCTCCCTACGCGCTTGCAATTTCTCTAAATCTCTCTTCAAGCGTTGCTCGTGAGTTTCACGGATGGCTCGGTCCTTCTCTTCGCGTCCCTCGCTTATGCACAGGATGTAGACCTCACTCCCCCGCTGGCAGCGCTTAATGCGCACCTGTGATTTTTTCTGATCGGGATTGCGCGGCGAGGGAATCCGAATGACTTCCTCCCAGTTGTCGCTCTGTTCGAACTCGGCCAACCAGGCATTCCGTTCCGACTGCCGGCTGGCCACCAAGTAGTGGTGTCCGTGCGCCCGGATTTGCTGCAAGTCTTCTTCGTACGCCATCCCGCGATCGACCACTACCGTCGAACCCGACTTCCGCCCCGTGCGTTTCTCCAAACTTTCCAACATCTCTTCCACCGTCGTGCGGTCCTGACGGTTGCCGTCGAAAACTTCATGTGCCTTGGGAAAGCCATCGCGATTCAGCACCAAGCCGATGAGCACCTGCTTGCAATCGGGCCGTTTATCTCGCGAGTAGCCGCGCTTGGCCTGCGGATTGTTCCCGGCTTCCCCTTCGAAGTACGTCGAGGTCAGATCGTAAAGGAAAAAAGTGTCGTCCAGATTGAATAGGGTCTTCTCGCTTTCCGCCAATTCGCGCTCGATCTGCTCCCGGTGAGGATGCAGTCGGTCCAGATTGCGATACAAGGCCTCATCACTCAGTAAGGAGAGCTTCGTTCCAAGCACATCGTCCAGGGCCGTGCGCTCCATCCAATCCGGCATGGCATGTTCGGAAAGCGGAAAGATCAGACGATTCAGCACCATCGCTTCACTCAGCAGACAGGCTCTGTCGGATAGTCCCGCACGCTGTAAGATTTCACCCAGCCCCAACTGCTGCCACATTTGATGGCCCACGTGCACGGTTCCGGCCTCACGGGGTTTTTCCATCGCCACACGGTCGACATCAACGATGATCGGAGATTCCAGCTCCATCGCTGATTTCTCCGCACCGGAGCGGCTTCTGCGTCCGCGGCGCGCCTGTTCCGTAAGGGTCTTGACGGGCGAGTCAACGGCGGAAAGAGCGCTCTGTCCCTGCAAGCTCTTCTCCACGCGATGAGCGAGTTCGAGCCATTGCTCGCGGGGTGCCGGGGCCAGACTTCCGAGCGAGCAGATGATGCGTTGGCGGGGCCCCTTGGGGGTGTGCAGGGATTCGACCAGCAGGTAGTTGGTGTAGCTTTTGCCCTTCCAAGTTTTGGTCGTTTTGCGGATGTACACAGGACACTACATATAACAACTGATGATCTACAGTCAAGCAGAATATTAACATCATTCGTCACTATTTACACGATTTAGCAACCGTCCGTTGAAAAGAAAAACCTTACCGGCCAACCAGGGGGAAATTTCGCTTCCTAGCGTGGAAGTTGGGCTAGAAGCGCCAGGTCGGCTGCAAGAAATTCCCGCTGCTCCGTTCTAACTCCAGGACGTGCTCTTGTCGCACGCTCGGGAGGAAAGCATGGACCGTTCGTTCTTCGCGTTATTGGGTAGCGGGTTGCTTGGTATCTCTGCATTGGGATTTGTGTGGGCGTCGCCGGGCTCTCCGGCACAACCGGGTAAGCCGGACGGCGATTGGCGCCTTCTCGAACCGATAACCTATGAGAATCTGACCGTCTTTCCGGTGGTGAGTTCCTCAGGCTATGACACCAGCGCCTTTCTGACTCTGGAAGCAGGCCTTTCGCGTGGGGAAGTGACCGTTCGGGAACAAGGGGCGGAGACCATGATCCGCAATCGCGGGAACGAGCGGCCTATCCCGCAGGGTTACAGCGGTCCGTCAGTGAATCAACTCGTGCTCGTCAACCACAGCAAGAGACCGCTCCTGTTGCTTGCGGGCGAACTGGTCAGCGGCGGAAAACAGGATCGCATTATCGCCAAGGACAGGATTGTGGCGCCGTTTGGCGATCCGCTGCCACTGGACGTCTTCTGCGTTGAGCACGGTCGCTGGTCCGCCGGGTCCTCGTTCAACGAAGCAAAAACAATCGTGCACCCAAGTGTTCGGGAAAATGCAGCCATCAACCAGAAACAGTCAGACGTGTGGGCCGCTGTTACAGGAGGCTCGAACGTCGCTGGCAAACCAGCCTATGCAGCGGCACCTCCTCCGAAGGTGAGTGCGGCCGAACTCAGCGAAACAGTGACCGTCGAGGCGCAGACGCAGTCCTACACCAGGATCTACGAATCGCGCCGTGTGGGCAGTTCAGTGGACACCGTGGTCGCGGAGATGCAACGGCGCTTCCGCAGGGAAACGTCGAATTTGAAGGGCGAGCGCGTGGTGGGTGTAGTGGTGGCATACGGTGGAGAAGTTGCCTGGAGCGACATCTTCGCATCAAGCGACCTGTTTGATGCCTACTGGAACAAACTTCTGCGCAGCTACGCAGTCGAAGCAGTGGCTCGGCCAAGTTTGCGAGAGAAAACGTCGGTAGACGACGCGCGCGAGTTCTTGCGGCGATTGAGCGGACGCGAGCAAACGGAATCAGAGCCGGGCGTGTATCGTTGGCGGCAGATCAACGAGAGTAGCCTGTCGCAAATCGAGCTGGATGCCTTGCAGCCCAAGCTATTGACGTTGCACCGGTTAGTCGTCCGCCGAACGAGCTAGGTTTTCTCCGCGCCCCTACGGGTGCCGACGGACGATACTAGGATCGTTTAATGCGGCCAGAAGTTGGCTTGCGGTGGCTGGCCAGGAAGGGTGCCGAAGCCCGGGCGCAATTTCCGCCAGGGGAACGAGCACAAATCGGCGCTCCAGGATCCGAGGATGCGGAACCTGGAGTTCAGGAGTGGCAATGGTGTCCTCGGCGTAGAGAAGAATGTCCAAATCAATCAGCCGAGGGCCTTTGGCAAAAGGCTTCTTGCTACCCATTGCGGATTCAATAGCTCGGAGTTTGTGAAGTAGGTCAAGGGCGGGCAGATCGGTTTGTGCTTCGAGGGCAGCGTTGAGGAACCAGGCTTGTTCGAGGTAATCGACGGGCTCGGTTTCGTAGATGCTCGAACTCTTCTGGATGCGGATATCTGCCTCTTTGAGAAGACGGAGCGCTTCTCGCAAATTGTGATAGCGATCTCCGACGTTGCTACCCAGCGCGATGTAAACAGTTGTCATGCCAGACTTTCCAAGGGTTCTCTGCGGCGAGCCCAGCTCTCACTTTACGCCCAACCGGCGGCTCAGTATGCCAACCATCGATTGCGCTTCGGGCAATTTCATTATCAGGCTGACAGCAAAAAACACGATGCCGTACAGGCTGAGAACGAGAACGGCCAGTAGAATGTGTCCGTGCAATCCAAGAACAAAGAGCAACCCGCGAGCCGCCGCAGCCGCGAGCAACGAAGCCATCCAAACCTGCGCAAGAAATGCGAGCGGGACGCCCACCTGCCCAACGCGTCGTCGGATGCCCCTCTGCAACAAAGTAAATTCAACCCACGAGGCGATTCCTGCGGAGATGGTCAGGCCCGCGACGCCCCAACGCGGTGCAATGTCAAGGAGGCGCGGAAGGGGCAGGGCAGCAACGTATCCAAGTGCACTGGTTAGAACGACGCGGATAATCGCGAAACGCAGCGGCGTTCGCGTGTCGCGCAGAGCATAGAAACCCGAGGAGTAGAGTCGTCCGAGAGTGGAAGCGAGCAGGCCAACCGTAGAGCCCGCGAGGATACCCCAAACGTAGATCACATCGGCATGCTTGAATTGCCCAGACTGGTAGATTGCGGCGACGATGACATCGCCCAGCACTAGAAAACCAACAACCGAGGGGACAACGAGAAAAGTGATCTGGCGAAGGCCAGTGTTGAGGCGCGTGCGCAGTTGGTTGGCGATCTCGCTGGCGTTGCCTACGACGCCGCTCATGACAGGAAGTTCGGCGGCAGAAACAGACATGCCAAATAGGCTGACGGGAAGAGTGTAGAGCGTTTGCGCGTTCGCGAGCGCGGCGACCGCGCCGGTGGGAAGCCAACTGGCAAGGAACGCGTCAATATAGGCGCTAATCTGAACGACGCCGCGGCTGACGAAAACAGGGAAGAAATTTCGAATGACGGTGCGCACATGCTCGGCTTGATGGGCAAGGGTGAGCTGCAATCCGCCGAGAAGCTTGAGGACGATGGGAAGCTGCACGGCAACCTGCAAGAAACTACCGGCAACAGAAGCCCATGCCGTGATGACCACGAGGGAATTTTGCGCGCGGCCGGGGCCGAATGCGATCATGCCCGCGATCATGGCGACGTTCCACAGGACAGGTGCAGTGTAAGAGATGAAGAACTTGCGATGGCTGTTTAGAACGCCGAGGCACCAGGCGGAAGCAACGAGGAGGCCGGCGCCCGGAAAGAGGATTCGCACCAGGAGAATGGTCAATTGCCGCTTTTCGCCATGGAAGCCTGGGGCGATGGCTTCAATCAGCCAAGGAGCGGCGAGAACGCCAAGAAGCACGAGCACGGAAGTGCTGAGGGTGAGTAGAGCGGCGACAGCCCCCGCGGTTTTGCGTGCCTCTTTCTGATCGCCGCGCGCAAGAAGGGTGGCGTAGACAGGAATGAAGGAGGCGGACAGGACGCCTTCGCCAAACAGATTCTGGAGAAAGTTGGGGATGCGGAGAGCAGCTTTGAAGACGTCGGCGGCGTCGGAGATCCCAAAGTAGTGGGCGAACACCCGGTCCCGTATAAGTCCGGCAACGCGGCTAAGGAAAATGCCCGCCGCAACAAGAAAAGCGAAGCGGCGGGAACTCGATGGTTGTGGGTTTTTGGCGGCGGAGTCAGTCACAAGCCTTCTCTGATTATCCGAAACGAAAGTGGGCAGGTTCCTATTGAAGATACCTCAGACCGGGAAAAGTGCCGATTGGGAAATGCAGGAATGTGTCCTGAAATTACGAGGCAACGGCAGCAGGAGTTTGCCGTGGAGGCTCAGCTTCCACGCCCCGCCAGCCCACCGCTCTTCCACTGACCGCTTCCTTCACGGAGCGGAAAAGAACGATGTACATGAGTTGCCGGTAATAAAAGCGCTGCAGCAGGACAGGAACGAGCAGGGTCCAATCCTCGTGGCGTTCAAGCATGAAGGCAATCATGCAAGTAAAAATGTCGATGATCAAGAACCCCAGGAAGAAGACGACCGAACGAATAACATCGTCCGTGGTCCAAAGATGGGGAATCTGCGTGATGTGCAACTGCGCGAGACCCCACAGCAGCAGGCTGCCCAGGAAAAGCAAATCAATGACCGGCGAAATCAGCGGCAGAGCAATCTGGAACACGAAGATGTTGGGCAAAGCGACCCAACCGAGTGTGCCGTACTTCTTGCGAAACAAAGTACCGCTGTGTTTCCAGAAAGATTGCAGGGTCCCAAAAGTCCAGCGGAATCGCTGGCCAATCAGCGCCCCCGGCGTAATCGGGGCTTCTGTCCACGCGATGGCGTATTCGTCGTAGGTGACGCGCCAGCCAAGCCGGCGAATAGCGATTGTGAGGTCAGCGTCTTCGGCGACAGTGTCCGCGGTGATGCCGCCAGCGGCTTCGATCGCTTGACGTCGCCAGGCACCCAGGGCGCCAGGCACCACGGTAATGCAATTCAAAAGATCGAAGGCGCGCTTTTCCATGTTCTGGCTGGTGATGTATTCGAGAGCCTGCCAGCGCGTGAGCCACCGCGAGCGGTTTCCAACTTTCACGTTGCCGGCAACAGCCCCCACCTGCGGGTCGGAAAAGTGGCGCAGCAAATTGGGAATAGCGTTGGACTCAATTTCCGTGTCGGCATCGATGGTGACCACTATTTCCGTTTGTGCGTGAGACAACGCATTGTTCAGCGCCGCCGCTTTCCCTCGATTTACCTGGTGAAGAATCTGCACCCGGGGATCCGTAGAGAAATTGGACTGCAGCAGTTCCAAGGTGCGGTCAGCGGAACCGTCATCGACAACCACCACGTGAATATCCGGAATGTCCGACGCCAGCACCGAATTCAAGGTTTGGATGATGACGCTTTCCTCGTTGTGGGCTGGGATAAGGACGGTGACCGCGGGAACGGGATTGGGAAGAGTGGCGCGATCGGGGCGAAGTTTTTCGATGATGGCAAGAATCCCAATAATAAGCGCGCGGCCACTGACAAGAATAATACCGATGATAAACACAGTGGCGATGCCAAAGCGAAGCCACTGAAAGATCGTGAAAATGAAGCCATCCGCATGCGCGGAAAGTTTTTCGCGCCAAGTGAGTGGCGCCATCATGTCGGAGCGTGTTTTGCCGATGAGGTCGGAAACAGAAACGAATTCGTAACCCTGTGCACGGAGCTGATCGATGATCAACGGCAGTGCCGCAACGGTCTGGGCGCGTTCCCCGCCGCCATCGTGGAGCAGGATAATATTCCCACTGCTGGCATGACGCGCCACGTCTGCAGCAATTTCTTCGGCGGGGCGCTGCCGCTTGTCCTCCATCATCCGCCAATCGTCCGGGTCAACCTTTTGGCCGACAATCAGGTAGCCAAGTTCCTGCGGGTAAGGCAATTGCTGCACCTCTTCGGCGTATTCGGGCTGGTGGTCGATACCGTAAGGCGGCCGGAAGAGGATGGTTTTAACGCCGAGAGTGCTCTCGATCAGTCGCTGCGTGAGATTGAGTTGCCATTTGATCTCGGTGTGGGTGATTTCATCAAAATTGGGATGCGTAAACGTGTGGTTCCCGATTTCGTGCCCTTCATTGTATTCGCGCTTCAGCAGATCCGGCGCCTGATTGGCGACTTCGCCAACCACAAAAAAGACGCCGGGAGCATGCTTCTCTTTCAAAATATCGAGGATTTTCGGCGTCCAGCGGCGATCGGGTCCGTCATCAAATGAGAGGACCAGTTTTTTCTTGGCGGTTCCAATTTGATCGATATCGAACGATAGCGGTATGGCGTCGTATTTCTCACTGGTAATAAGATCCGTGCTGGGATCGTAGGTGAAGCTGCGGACGCCGCGTTTTGGGACGTCAACAATGTGCCAAATATCCCCATTGCCCTCGAGAATCAAGTCAGGGCCGGGAGCAATGTCGCGGAGCTTATCGCGAGTAGCAGAATCCGGGTGGGTAGCGTCCCATATGGGCCACATAGAAGAATCGCCAGAGCCAAACCTCCACAGCGCGGTGCCTTGTACACCAAGCCTTTCGCTGGCCCGCAACTCGTTATACGACGTGACGGCGTCGAGTAGCCAAACCTGGTGGGTGTGATTCTGCTCGTCCACATAGGAATAGTGCGGGTTGAGCGAGGCCGCGTCGAACTCGATCTCAGCTTCCGATTCGTGCGCGTGGAGCAGGGCTTCCTGAATGCTGAACTCTTCGGCGAAACGCGGTCCGCTCTTCGTCGGCTCCGTCCAGTCATACGCGTAACTGGCTATGCCCACCACGATCTTCTGCGCGGGAACAACCTGGCGAACCTGCCGGAGATTCTCCATGAACCAGTCTTGCGCGGCGATCGGACCAGGGTCTGAGGTGAGCCAGTGCTGGTCGTAATTCATCAGGATAATCGCGTCGGTCTCGCGGCCGAAAAAGGCGTAGTCGTATTCGTCGTCGCGGGCCGGCAGGGCGATCATCACCTTTAGACCGGCAGCGTGAATTGCGGGCGAGAGTTCTCCAATAAATTGGCGAAAATCCGGTTGGCTTTTCAGAGGCACTTCCTCGAAATCGACAACGATGCCAGCCTCGTGGGCCTGCACTGCATATTCGACGACATCGGAGATGAGATGGTGGCGCGAGCCAGGATTGGCCAGTAACAATGCGAGTTCTTTTTCGCGCCACACCACCCCGTCGTAATTGTTAAGCATCCCCATCATGGGGAGTTCGATGGGTGGCGTCGTGGAGCGCATCCACTGGTGGAGCTTGTCGTTCCTGAGGCGGTTGAGGGCATCGGCCGGGGTAGCTTTAACGGTTTGATTGCGCTCGTAATCAACAACGGTGATAGCGCCATCCGGAGTAACAGCATGAAGCTGCTCTGGCATGAGCAGGTCTATATCTTTGTAATGTTTTTTCAGGGAAGCGAGGCTGTTGGGATCCCAACTGACGAAAAATGCCGCTCGCAGCGGATCGTAAGAGGCGGGCACCTGTCCGATATGCGCAACGCGGGTGTGTCGTCCTTCGCGTAGCACCACTGGCTTCAGCTTGCTCTTAACGGAGTGATAGGCAGGGCGCGAGTCCGGGAGCAGCGAGGATGGCAGCTCAACGCTTCCGGCGATGGTAATAAAAAAGTAGATAAGCAGAAGGGTGAGCAACACGCCGCTGATTTCCATTACCCGGCGGGTGCGGCGCCAGCGAACTTTCTCCGAATCATAGAAGATCGGCTTCCGTTCTTTCATGAAGCGTGGTCGCTACCCAGCGCGGGGGGTGGCGTGGGAAGCGCAAAACTCCGTCAGCTTAAGTATGGTCGAACTACTATATTGTAAGATGCGGAACAAGAATGAAGCGAATTTTATCTAAAGCGATTTTCCCCCTCCTGGCGGGGGTGTGCCTGCGCTTGGTTATGGTGCTGAAGTATCCGGCCGGCGCGGGAGACACCGTTATCTATGAACAACTGGCGGCCAACTGGCTGAAGCACGGCAAATACGCCATGGACATCGCTGGACAAGCAGTGCCGGTGGACCTGCGCATGCCCGGATACTCCGCCTTTCTTGCGCTCATCTACGCGTTGACGGGCCGTACTGGAGAAAGCGCGCGCCTGGCCGTGATGCTGGCGCAAGTTGTGGTGGACTTGGCGGGTTGCGTGGTGATCGCGACGCTGGCGGCGCTGCTGGTGTCGCTCTGTTCGCGGCAGGCAAATCGCGGTAGAGCTTTCCTGAGCGCGTTGTGGCTCGCGGCGTTGTGCCCATTTACCGCGAACTATGTCGCGGTGCCGCTGACCGAGGTGTGGGCAACTTTTCTGACGGTTGTAGCGATGGTGCTCCTGGTAATGGTAGCTGCTGATGTGCGCGGTGAAGCGCGTGACTGGCCGCCACGCGAATGGTTGAGTGGACGCCGATATTGGAGGTGGATGGCTCTGGGTGGCTTCGTTGTGGGTTTGGGCACCCTATTTCGTCCGGAGACTCCGCTCCTGCTCGTGACCACTCTGGTGCTGCTGGGGCTTTGGATGTGGTGGCGAGGAGAAACGAAGCGCTTCCTGCAAACAGCCGCGCTGATGGCTTGTGCCTGCTTGGTTCCGCTGTTGCCCTGGATCGCGAGAAACGCCCTTACCTTTCACGAATTCCAGCCCCTGGCGCCAAAGGACACCATGCTGCCTGCCGAATTGAATCCCACGGGTTTCATGGCTTGGGAACGCACGTGGTTGTTCCGTGTGCGTGATTGCTACCTGGTTCCATGGAAGCTGAATGACGACGAGATTCACCTCGAGGACATTCCAGCCGAGGCATTTGACACGGCGGAGGAGAAGCAGCGCGTTGCGGCGGTTCTCGAGGTGTATAACGACGACTTGACGCTGACGAAGGACGAAGACCAAGCCTTCGCGCAACTGGCTCGTGAGCGTACGGCGCGTCACCCGTTGCGGACGTATCTGTGGATACCACTCAAACGGGCCGTGCGCATCTGGTTTACTCCGCGAATCGAACTGCTTCCGGTATCAGGCCACGTGTTTCCTCTCGCCTACATGTCTGAAGAAGACCCCGTCGACCAGCGCATCACCATCTTGATTTTCTTTCTCAATGTCTCGTATGTGGGTCTGGGCATCTGGGGCGGTTGGAGATTGTGGCAATCACGTCGGGCTCGTGCCGCGGTGCTGCTTCTCGTGTTTTACATGATAGTGCGAACGGCATTCTTGACGACGCTGGAGACTCCGGAGCCGCGCTACGTGCTGGAATGCTTTCCAGCAATACTCGCGATGGGAGCAGCCGTCTTTGTGGGGCTAAAGGAAAAAGCACCGGGAGCAGGGAACTAACCGACTTTTCTCACGGCTGACAGTCTGTCCTTGCCTCAAATTCAGCAAAGCACTGTCATCCTGAGGCGATCCGATGAGGATCGCCGAAGGATCTCAACCTTGAAATTACGCAAGGTGCTGTGGTTGAGAGCCTTCGTGGTGCAAAGCATTTGCCCTCAATTTGACAGCGTCTTCCGCGCTCGAGAAATGAACAAGACTGAAGCTGATGAGATACTCGGTTAGGGCAAGGTGAAATTGACGAATCGTTTCCTTAGCGTGTAGCGCGATTCAAGATCCCGGATCGCCCAGGTTGGTGCGTGGCTTATTTCGGCGGCTACGCGAAGCTTCTGATTCCGCCCGTTCGTATTCGGCAATCTCTTCCTCTGTGTACGAATAGGAATCGCGCGTGGCAAACATCGAAGTTGTTCGCGTGGACTCCTTCTTCTTCTTTCGCGCCGCGCCGAATTCGTAGCGCGTCATGCGCAGCGGCGCATCAATAGCCTTGATTTCCACAAGTAGATCGCTCACTTTTTCCAGGAAATCGTGCAGGTGGAAAGGCCGCACCACGTAAGGCAGGTGCGCAATTTCCAGTTGTTCCACAAACTGGCTACCGGAGAGTTCCGGCACCACAAAAAGGATCCGCAGGCGTCCGCCCTCTTCCGCGGAAACGCTGGCAATTTCTCGCAACACCATAAATGTCGAGGATTCCAGCCCGATCAGCGCGGCGTTGGCAATCAGCAGCGCGTACTCCCCGGTTTTCAGCTCCACGTGCAGCATCGGCACGTCTTCCACGATGCGCACCCGCCAACCCTCCGAATCCAGAATCTGCTTCAGCGCCCCGGAGTTCCGCGGGTCGTCTTCCAGGACGAGGATGCCCACTTGACGCACTGCGGCATTGGGGAGGGTCGCCATGGCGAAAGTATAGAACTCTGCAACATGGCCCACATCGGCCCTCGGGACACCTTTTCGTAAGGGGTACCTGTCCTGATGGACGGGCGTCCGCTCTATTTGCCGATCACAAGATCGCGCCCCGCGGCATATTTTTGCAGCCCGCTGCCGTCCCAAAACATGCGATAGATGGCCACACCTTGCGCAGGGTCCGTCCCCGTAAAGAAGATCTGCAAGCCGTCCGGTGACCACCCGGCATCCTGCGCAAACATATTCAATGGACTCAAAATGACGCGGCGCTTCGATGTTATTTCGTAGAGGAAAAATCCCTGGCCCTTCCCCATCTCCTTGTCCGTCGGCGTTCCTGGTGGAACCTTAAGCCAATCCGCCGATACCAGGAGCAGGTCCGGATTAAGTGGATGAACTCGCACGCTATTAGCGCTCGAGGAACCAAAAGCGTCGCCGAGTATTTCCTTTTCAAAAATGGTGCGTTCCACCGGTGCGTCATCACTCACCCAGGAAAGTTTTTGCAAGTCGTCCACGAGGATTGTATGAGCATCGATCCAGCCATCGACCGATATGAAGTCGCCAGCGATGAAGGTCGTCGCCGTTTCAGGCGAAGTGATTGGTGCTACCCATAGCTGCCACCGTCCATCCACGGATTTCAAAAACGCGAAGCGGCTATCGTCCGGTGACCAAACAGCTTGCTGCACGATTCCGCGAACAAGTTCCGTGGACTTTCCGCTGGTGATGTCATACAGCACAATCGCGCGATTGCTGGTCTTTTCGTCGCGCGTGTACAACAGCCGCGTCCCGTCGTGCGAAACCGCAAGCTGTGATCCGTCCGCAGCCACCTGACGAACCACGGCGCCTCGTTTAAACATTGCCTTGCCAGCCGGACTGATGTACGCAAAAGACACAGGCATCTTGAAGTTGGTGATGGGCTCGAGGACCGTCTTCTTGTCCTTGTCTTTATCCTTGT
This sequence comes from Candidatus Acidiferrales bacterium, assembly GCA_963780315.1. Taxonomy (GTDB): domain Bacteria; phylum Acidobacteriota; class Terriglobia; order Acidiferrales; family UBA7541; genus Acidiferrum. Next base: position 16,489 of record CAWABP010000003.1, read on the forward strand.
CATCCGCGTCGCCGTCCGGTTCAATCTGGTTCTTCTTGCGGAATTCCGGAAACTTGTCCGGCGTGCTCTGGCCGCAGCCGTTCAGCGTGCCGATCTGCGCGTGTACCACCGCAACGCGAAATGTGAACTTAAAATCAGCTCCCGCGTCGCTACACGCCTCCCGGAAAAGTTTCACGGTCACATCCGCTCCCGTCGCCGTGTCCTTTGCATGGTACGTCCATGCTTTTCCAGGATCGTCGCTGGAAACTTCTGCCGGCTCTAGCACAATCGGAGGGTAGTTCACGCGATCCAGCCGCTCTGGCCCCTTCATGCCCAGTCGCAGGCTCCACGCTGGCTCACTGCCATGCGCTATCACCAGGATCGGGTAGTGCTTGGAAACAGGCGCGGGGGGCGCTGCCTCCGGCGTGATTGTGGGAACTTTCGCGGCAGGCCTTTGCACCGGCGCCTGGGCGGGCAGCGCTCCATTCGGAGCGGTCAATTGGAACAGCGCGAAAGCGATGGGAAACAAAATGACGCGCACAGATCTGTCCTCATAATCAGAGTCTCAGGCAAGAAACCGGCGGCGCAACACTTATCGACGGAATTAGACCAGAGCCAAGATATGCGGCGCAAGCGAAACAAATTGCCAACATTTCTCAAGATACATGGCGACTGGAAATTTGGCGTGCGATTCCACCCGAGCGTGAAACTTCAAACGAAAACGCATCGGAAAGCGCGACGGCGCCGCTTGCCTCTTATGCAAGCAGCGCCGTTTTCTGCTCTCTCTAGCTATGCAAGTGGTGTTTGGCTAATTCTTTGGCTGCGGTTGTCCTTGCGCATCAGGCCCCGGAGCCGGTCCTTGCTGGCGCATGTGTCCTTGGCCGCGTGGGCCGCCCGGCCGTCCAGGCCCGCCTTGGTGCTGTCTGCGCTCGCTCATCAATTGGTGAATTTTCTCCCGTTGCGCGGGTGTAATCGCCTCGCGCATGGTCAAACGAAAATGAACTGCTGATTTTTCGAGCGCAAGACGCGAAGTGCTGAGTTCCTGCAACTTGCTGTCAATCGCGGCACGATCCGGCTTTTCCGCGGCGAACAGGTTCTCCAGGTCGATCCGTTTCACTTGCAGGTCTGCGCGGTCGCGAATCTCTGCCTTGCGAAACTCAGTCTCGTCCTGGCGAATCTTGGACGCTTGTTCCGCCGTGATGCCGACCTTTTCGCGGATCTCCGGATTATTCAACAGCCGCAAAAGGCCGAATTCGCCCCGCCGCTCGCCAAATCCGCGGCTGCCCATGCGTTCGCCTCGGCCAAAACCTTCTTGCCGCCCGCCCCAGGCGCCGCGTCCCTCTCCTGGGCCTATAGGCTGCATTGGTCTGTCCGGTCCCATGGTGTCTGGACCACCTTGCTGCTCCGGTGGCGGCTCCTGTGGGTCGCCTTGCGCCATCATCGGCGCACAGCTGAGCGCCAGAGCCAGCAGTGCAAGGCCTGCCTTCGACTGAATTTCCATAGTAAGTTCTCCTGTCCCGCCCTGATTGGGGATGCTGGTTGTAGTTCCCGCAATCCACCACAAAAGTTCCTGAATCTGCCGGATCCCTCTGAACCACGATGCAATGCAACGATTTACAAAGGGACTTGACAGGGCGAATAAAAAGCGAAACAATATGCCCTGCTCCGAGGTGAGCTATGTCCCCAGTTCTTCCCCATTCGGCTCCGCGCTTCATCGCTCGGCGCCGCCCCGTTCGTCGCCCCGCTGTTTCTTTGCTTCCTTTTAGCCCTGTTGAGCCAAACCCAAGACCAGAGGCCGGCGCCCTTGCCCAGGGTTCACCCGGCTGGTGCAAGGGGAATCTGGATAGCCCTACGGCGGATTGCCCCCCGCCTCAACTCCAGATTTCCCATGCGCCACTGGTGGGCATTGCTCGCCTCGCTGCGCAATCTCCGGCTGCGGAAACACAGCGTAAATCGGCGGAGAAGCCTGAATATTTTTTGCTTCCTGTGAAATCCATCCTGAACCGTTGCGAATCCGATCGCGTGCCCTTTGAATGGACCGTGAATCCCTACCGCGGCTGCGAATTTGCCTGCAAATACTGCTATGCGCGCTACACCCACGAATACATGGAAATCGATGGCGGGGAATTCGAGCGCAAGATTTTTGTAAAGCAGGATGCTGCGGCGTTGCTGGCACGCGATGTCTCGCAGAAATATTCCTACGAATCGAAAGCTTCCGGCTATACGCAAGCCGAACACATCGCAATAGGCACTGCCACCGATCCCTATCAACCTGCCGAACGCGAGTACGGCGTCACGCGCGCCTGTCTCGAAGAACTTGCCAAACGCCAAGGTCTCAGCGTTTCTGTCATCACCAAGTCCAATCAGGTCGTGCGCGACATTGATATCCTGAAGGTGATCGCCGCTAAATCTGCTCTAAGCATCAACATTACTGTGACCACCCTGAAGCCGCGTCTGGCACGCCTCCTAGAACCCCGCGCCCCGCGTCCCGATTTGCGTCTGAATGCGGTGAAGGAATTGCGCGAAGCTGGATTGCACGTCGGAGTCTCCGCTGCACCGCTGATTCCGGGAATCACGGATGCCGAGGGCGAACTAGAGCGCGTCGCGGAAGCGGCCAAAGCGGCAGGCGCGGAGTGGTTTTTCTCTGGCGTACTGTTCCTGATGCCGGCGTCGGCAAGACAGTTCCTGCCGTTCGTGCGCGAGAAATTCCCACGCCTGGCCAAACAGTATGACGAGTGGTACCGCCACAACGGCTATGCTCCCGAGGAGTATCGTCGCAAGGCATCCGAGCGCGTCTTGCGTATTCGCCAGAAGTACGGATTTGCCTCGCGACCGTGGGAAGGCGATCGTCCCACCGCCAAGCGCGCGCAGCTATCGCTTGATTGGGACGCCGCCGCAATCAGCGGGGAATTGCAACGCGCACGATCTTGCTCCGCCGGCTAAACAACGAACGAAAAACCAACCAATTGAAGAATACCAACCAATTGTCATCCCGAGCGAAGCGAGGGACCTGCTTTTCGCGCGCAACAGAGGTAGAAAGCAAATTCAGCCGCCCATTGGGAAGCACGGCACTCGTGATATTCAACTAGCCGGCCCGTCCAATCCAAATTCGCGGTGGCTTGCCAGCAGCGCCGTCTTCACCGCCTTTTCTTCAATCACAAAAGAAATGTTGGATTCCGACGAGCCCTGCGCAATGGCGATGATGTTTACTTCATGCGTCCCCAGCACGCTGAACGTCTTTCCCGCAATGCCCGGGATGCCGCGCATGTTTTCGCCAACTACCGCCACGATGGCGATACTCGGATCCACGTTGATGTGTTCCACCTTCTGGTGCGCAAGGTCGCTGGCAAACTCCTTGCGAAGCGCTTCCACCGTGCGTTGCGCATCTGCGGAAGAAACGATGAAACAAATATCGTTCTGCGAGGACGATTGCGAAATCAGCAGCACGTTGGCGCGCACCTCCGCCGTCGTCGAAAATGTTCGTCCCACCACGTCCGGCAATCCCACGATTCCGGGGCCTCCTAGGCTGATCAGGGTCACATCGCGAATCGCGGTCAGTGCCTTGACCCCTCCCCCTGTGCTCTGCCCTTCCGGCGTAATCTTCGTTCCCAGTCGCTCGGGAGCGAAGCTGTTGCGTATCCACACGGGAATCGCCGCTTGTACCACGGGCTTCAACGTTTTCGGGTGCAGAACTTTTGCTCCAAAATAGGCAAGCTCTGCCGCTTCACGATACGAAATCACCGGTATGGTCTGGGCCTGCGGCACTAGCCGCGGATCAGCCGTCAGCACGCCGTCCACATCCGTCCAGATAATCACCTCATCCGCATCGAGTGCTGCGCCTAGAATGGTCGCGGAATAGTCAGACCCTCCACGACCCAGCGTGGTGAGCTGCCCGGCAGGCGTGGCGCCGATAAAGCCGGTGACAATGGGAACCACCCGGGCATCAAGCATCGGACGCAAAACGTCATGCGAAGCCTTGCGCGTCAGCGCCATGTCCGGCTCCGCGCCGCCGTGAAACGCATCGGTGATAATCAGATGAGTGGCTTCCACCGCCTCGCTCTGCAATCCCTGTTCACGAACAGCCGCCGCCACCATCGGCGCGGACAAACGTTCGCCCAGACTCGATATGGCGTCCAATGTGCGCGGCGTCAGTTCGCGCAGCAAGGCAGTGCCTTCACAGAGGCGGCGCCCCTCGCCAAAAACTTCATCCATGCGCTGGCGAATGGGAAGCCGCGACGCCTCACTCGGAATCAGCAAGGCGAGTGCTGCATCATGCTGTGCATGTAGCTGGTCAAGAAGCCCGAGAGCAGCAACATGGTTACCCGATTGCGCGGTGTTGGCGGCTTCAATCAGGCGGTTAGTCACACCGCTCATGGCAGACACGACCGCGACGCACGGCGTATTCCTCGCGGCTGCCGCAACAATCTGGGCGGCTCTGGCAATGCAAGAAGCGTCGCCCACCGAGGTGCCGCCAAATTTCATAACCTGTAAACGCGATTTCATGACACTCCGTCCGGCCGCCGGTGAATTGCATGGGATTTCAGCGGGGCGCCCGGCCTTTCATTGTAAGGCTTTGCCGCGGCTAAAGTGCATAGAGACACGAAAGCCGCATCGAATTTGCAAAGAGAAATAATCTTAGGGAACGATAATGCGGGGTTCCTCGTGCTTCAATTCCTGAGGAGTGGGGACTTGGCTGTGCAGAAATTCGACGAAGCGGCGCGAACGTGGGCGCCCATTACTGCGCACAAGCCCCATGCGAAATAGAAATACCAGCAAATGGAAAATATCGGCATCCTGGATGGGGCCAGATGAGACTTTCCCGGGTTGCTGCTTCACCTCCGCCAAATACGCAGCGAGAGCGTCATAAAGTTGGTGCTGCAGCATCCCAGTTGGCGGTTGCTCGTAAACAATCCCGGCAGCCAGTGTTTTATAGGATTGCGCAAGGGCCTGAATCGCCGCAAGCACGTCTGGATCGCTCGTGGCGGGCTGCGCCGCGCGAAATTTGGCGATAGTGAACGCCAGCCCCGAAAGCAACCGCGGGTGCCGTTGAACGATGTCCGAGGAAAGCCGCACGTCGAGCAGCGGTGTGTCCGGCGGAACTGGGCGCGTATGCTGGTCTTCGTATCGGTGTGCCGATAGAAGATAAGCGCAGTCGCTTGGGCAGTCGATGGTGATTTCGCGCTCCGTTCCGCAGCAAACTGGACAGATTTGTTCCGCTTTCGCCGGGCAGAATCGGCCCGGTTTGCGTTTCTGACAAATTGGACAGGACACGAACGCTCCCCCGAAGTGCGGTTTCAGGATATCACGCCATGATAATTTTGTTGTGGAAGCGGCGCGCCGCGATTAACAGCAGAATCGCGCCCATCATAAAGAGAACCAGGGCGTCTGACCACAGATGAACCCAGCTGGCCCCGCGCAGGATGATGCCGCGAGTGATGTTGATGAAGTAGGCCGCGGGCACAAAATAACTGAGGACATAGAAGAACTTCGGCATCGTTTCGCGCGGAAAGATATAACCTGAAAAAAAGATGCTCGGCAGAATTGTGAGAAACGCGAGCTGCATGGCTTGCGCCTGCGTGGTTGCTTTGCTCGAAATCAGGATGCCCAGCGACAACGAAACGAATATGTACGGCAGCGAGAGAAACGCCAGCAGCAGCACGCTGCCATGAATGGGCACTCGGAACAGGAAACGCATCGCCACAAGCAGCATGCTCAACTCGAAAAATCCGATCCCCAAATACGGTAGCAGCTTTCCCAGCAACAGCCCCATGGGGCGCACGGGAGTCACGAATAGTTGCTCCAGCGTGCCGCGTTCCTTTTCGCGCACGATGGAAAACGCGGTGAGAAAAGTAGTTACGTTCAATAGCAGAACCGCCACCAGCCCAGGCAAAAAGAAATTGGGGGAACGCGAATCGGGATTGAATAGAATCTTTGGCCGCATCTCCACCGGAAAAGCAGCGCCGCTATTCGCCAGGACGCGCCGCAACGATTCATCAAGTCCGATCGCGGTCGTGACGTTGATAGCCTGGCCAGCCACCGAGGAATCGGAGCCGTCAATCAGCACCAGCACTTGCGCGCCCGTCTGGTGCAGCAGCCGGTCGGAGTAATCCACGGGAATCTTGACGCCCACGCGGCACTTGCCGGAAATAATCGCGTCGTTCAAATCTTTGTCATTGTTCACATATCGTACCAGGTGGAACGTATCGGAATTCTTCAGCCGGTCAAGCAGTTCGCGGCTCTCCTGGCGCCCGTCGGCGTTGTAAATCACCGTATTGATCTGCCGTATGTTCGTATCGATCCCATAGCCCAGCAGAAACATCTGCAGCACGGGAATGATCAGCGAGAAAAACAGCGTCGAGAAGTCGCGCCGGATGTGCAGCGATTCCTTGTAAAAAACCGCGCCGAATCCGCGAAAGAAATTATTCACGGGTAGCCTCCTGCTCCGCCTGGTGTTTGCATGTGAGCTCGACGAAAACGTCCTCCAGGCTCGGGGCCAGCGGCCGAATTTCGCCAACCTTGATGTTTTTCTTCAGCAGCTCCCCGCGCAGCCCGTCCAGATCGCAGTGATCTTCAACCAGCGCGTGAATCGATTGCCCGAAAATTGTTGCGCTGCGCACGCCGGGTATCTCTCGCGCATAGCGCAACGCCCTCGTCACTTGCGGCGTTGCGATCTCCACGCGCAGCGTTCCGGCGGGTTGCACATCGGGAAGTTCGCGTAGAGCATCAGGCGTTCCGTCTGCAATCAACTTACCGAAGTAAATGTAGGCAACGTGGCTGCAACGCTCGGCTTCATCCATGTAGTGCGTGGTCACGAAGAACGTGATGCCGTGACTGGAAAGATCGAAGAGCAGGTCCCAAAGCTGGCGGCGCGCCACCGGATCGATGCCCGCCGTCGGCTCATCCAGGAAAACCAGCTTGGGCTCGTGTAGCATCGCGCAACCCAGGGCAAGGCGCTGCTTCCACCCGCCAGAAAGTTGCGCAGCCAGGCGATTGATATAGGGGCCCAGTCCGTTAAGCTGAATGACCTCATCCATGCGCTTGCGCAGGCGATCGTTTGAGAGACCGTAAATCCGGCCGTAAAAAATCAGGTTTTCGGAAACCGTAAGGTCGGTATACAAGCTGAAATTCTGCGACATGTAACCGATGTTTTCGCGCACCGCTTCAGCGTCTTTGCTGACGTCAAAGCCCTCCACTTCGGCGTGCCCCCCGCTGAGAGGCAGCAGCCCGGTTAGCATCTTGATTACCGTAGTTTTTCCGCTCCCATTTGGTCCCAGAAATCCAAAAATCTCTCCCTTTTCCACGCGGAAGCTGACGTCGTTCACGGCGGTAAAACTTTTGAAACGCCGTACCAGGTGCTGCGCCGAAATGGAAGGCTTTGTTAAGGTAGTCACGGTTTAACTCGCCGGCGATAGCTTCACGTCTGCTGCCATTCCGGCGCGTACGCGATGAGAAGGATCGTCGATGCGCACCTTCACGCCGAATACTTGGTGAACGCGCTCTTCGACAGTCTGCACGTTGCGCGGCAGAAATTCCGCCTGCTGGTTGATTTGTTCAATCACTCCCGCAAACGCCTGGTTCGGAAAGGAGTCCACGTGAATCTCCGCTTTCTGCCCCAGTTGCACGCGCCCAATTTGTGTCTCTGGAATGTAAATGCGTACATAAATTTGGTCGCGCTCCAGCAACGTTGCGATCGGCGTGTTCGGCGCGATCAGGTCGCCCGGGCGCACATCAAGTACTTCCACCGTTGCTGCGGCCGGCGCCAGCACCTGACGTTCGCGGAAGCGCGCCTCATCGTATGCCAGGGCGGCGCGCGCGGCGGCAACATCTTCGGGGCGATTACCGTGCTCGAATTTCTCCAGCGTGGCCTGTGTCTGGTGATACCGGGCTTCCGCTGCTGCAATTTCTTCTGGACGGTACCCACGCTTTAATTCATCCAGCTTGTGCTGGCCGTTTTCTTTCTGCGCCAACGCCATCTTCCAATTTGCTTCGGCAGTATCCCGCTGTTGCTTTGAGACAAGATCCTTCGCGGCAAGGGCATCGTAACGTTGAAAATCCAGGTGCGTGCGCACTTCGTCAGCAGTGGCGCGGTCCAGATCGGCCTGCGCGGCATCAATGTCTTCCTGGCGGTAACCGTTCCTGCGCTGGTCGTATTCGGCCTTCGCTTGCGCGGCCGCCGCGCGGGCCTCGGCAATCTCTTCGGTGCGGAAACCACGCACAGCCTTCTCCGCTGCGGCCCGCGATTCGGCCAGGGAGGCTTGCAACTCGCGATCGTCAAACGTAATCAATACCTGGCCCGGCTCCACGGAATCGCCCTCAAGAACAAGTACCTTGTCAATGCGCCCGCCCACCTCCGAACCCACGCGAATGTTGCGCGCTTCCACCGTGCCCGAGCCGCGCAATTGCGTATCGTGGCGAAACCATCCCGCGGAATACGCTGCTATAGCCGCCAAGGCGGCAACGATCAGAAGGATCAAAATACGTTTGCGATTCATAATCTTTTCCCTTTACCTGACTACTGAAGGTACGGCGCCCGAACTCGAAAGGTTACCCGGCGTTCGCGGCAATAATCCCGACCAGATGATTTCAAACGCGGAATCCATTCGCGACTGCAACGACGAATCACCATAGAGGGACCAGATAAGCAAAGTGCCGAATATCGTTTGGCGAAAAACCAGCGCTATATCCGCGGCCGGCAGGTCATTGCGGATTTCGCCGCGTTCCTGGCCCAGCCGAATCATCTCTGCATGGAACGCCAGAACACGATCCTGCAGGTCGAGCATGGCCTCGCGCACCCTAAAATTGGAAAGAAAGGCCAGCAACAGCACACGAATGATGTCTGGATTGCGCACCGGTTCTTGCGTCATAAGCCCAGCCAGTGAACGCATGAATTGCGGCATGGGCATCGTTGTGTGCCGCGCTTCTTCCACGGCTAGTTGAAGCTTGGCAATCTGCATCTCTGCAAATGCCAGCAGGATGTGGTCTTTGCTTGGAAAGTAATTGAAGAAGGTACCCTTTCCCACGTCAGCGGCGTTAGTGATGTCTTCCACAGTCGTTTCGGCGAAACCCTGTTTGGCGAATAGATTGAGGGCGGCGCGAAAAATGCGTTCGCGAAGTTCCAGGCTACGTCGTTCGCGGCGGTTGGAGGGGTGGGATAGCTGAGAAGCCGGCATATTGACCTCCATTCGCAAATGACTATAGGTCATTGAAGAACAAAAGTCAATTGAAAAAAGGCACTTCCAGCGACCGCTTGGAACGCCTCACCGTATCCGGATTGTTATGAAGAGCTTAGATTTCCTTGCCGGAGGACCTGTTCTTGGGAGACTTTTGGTTCAGATAAGACACCATCTTCTGCGCAGAAGCTGGTACTGGTACTACGCCCTTGAAGATAATGTCGCTGGGATCAACGCGCTTTCCGTACAGGCTTTCGTTTGCGTTATTGTCTGGCCGCACCGTCGAACCAGCCAGAGAGATCCCCGCAAACAGCCCGCGCGCCCGCGAATAGGAAAGTATCTCCGCGCGCAGAGTAACGTCCGTGGAAGCCTCGGCGTTCCGGCCCTTGGGGCCAGCAGCAGCGGAAGCATCAGCCCCAAGTTTCACCTTGCTGCTCAGGATGGATTTTGCGCCACGCTCGTTCATCACCAGGAGCACGAAGTCCGTGGCTTGCGCACCAATCTGCAGGCCAAAGCTCCCGCCTTCGAGCGCCATCATCGTAGGGGCACTCCATGGTCCTGTGAAGTTCTCGCCGGTCCGGCATACCATGGCCCCGCGGCCATAACTCCCGCCAAAGACGAACGCGGCCTTCACGACAGACGGGTAAACGATAATGCAATCCGCCTTGTCGATCAGGTCCTGGGGAATGTCGTCTGGGATATCCATGATCTCCTGAACCACCGAGCCGCAATTTTCCAGCCGCTCTTTTTCCTTTTTGTCATCGGCCTGCAGCGGGAGGGCGATGAGAGAGTAGGCTACCAGGATTGGGAAAATTCTTTTCATGCGTTGTCACCTTTTCAGTGTGTAGTTCCCGTTACTTTTGACGCACCAGACTGGGCAGCGGAATAGGCGGCTCAAAGGCAGCTCTGAGAAGCCGCACCGCGCCGTGCCCCCCGTGTAACTCTGAGAGGGGGAGCTCCCGCAGACTTTCGAATATACTTTCATGCGGTGGTATTTGCCAATAGAGGAGTTATGAATCGAAAAGCCGCGGTGGCTGGACAATTGACGATTTGGTTCTTTGCGCTGATCGCAGTGTGGGGCACCGCTGGAGAAGCAGGCCCGAAATTCTTGCACCCGGCGCAGCAAGATCCTGGGAAGAGTGAAGACGCGCGAGCGAAGAAACCCGCGGAACGTTTTGCGGAAAAAGCCGAAAGCCTGGTGAGCGCGGCGCCGGTGAACAAGGGAGCATGGGGTTTGCTGGTACTTGACGCAGCGACCGGAGAAACACTCTACGAAAAAAACGCGGACAGGTACTTCACGCCCGCCTCCAACATGAAACTCCTGACCACGGCGCTGGCGCTCGACAAACTGGGCCCCGACTACCGCTTTCGCACCACCGTGGAAACTCACGGGACTAGCGCAAACGGAATTCTTGCTGGCGATTTAATCCTTGTCGGGCGTGGCGATCCCAACCTCTCCAACCGCAAGTTCCCCTTCAACACTAAGGAGGAATTTGACGGCCCGCCGGACAAAGTCCTCAGCGAGCTTGCGGACCAGGTAATCGCCCGCGGCGTGAAGGAAATCTCAGGCGACATCGTCGGAGATGACAGCTATTTCCCCCGCGATCGCTATCCCGATGGCTGGGAAATCGACGACATGGTCTGGGACTACGGCGCGGCCATTTCCGCGATTGTGGTGGACGACAACACCGTCACAGTTACTCTTACGCCGGGAGAAAAAGCCGGTGATCGCACCGTTGCCGTGCTGGAACCCGCGACACCCGATTTTACGGTGAAGAATGAAGTCACGACCGCGGCGAAGGTGAGAAAATCGGAAAAGACAGATAAGTCAGACCTGACGCTGGTGCGTGATCCCGGCTCGAGTTCCGTCCTGCTCACGGGCACGCTTCCGGTTAACAGCGCCCCACGGAAACTCGTTCTGGCGGTTCAGGAACCTGCGCAGCACGCCGCCAGCACCCTGGCACGGTTGCTGGCAGACCGCGGCGTGAAACTTCGCGGAAGCGTCCGTGCGAATCACGATCCGGATGCCGCCGAGGCCTCGCGCATAATATTGGCGGAGCATGTCTCGTTGCCGCTGGGGACCACGCTGAAGTTAGTGAACAAGATTAGCCAGAACCTTCACACCGAAATCCTGTTGCGCACGGCAGCGCGTCAGCAGGTACGCTGGGCCACCTCGGACGACTTGTTGAAATTCCCTGAAGAGTTCTATGCGCGTGTAGGCATTGCGCCCGGCGACGTCGTGCAGGAGGATGGTTCAGGATTGTCTCGCCACGATTTGGTAACGCCGCGGGCTCTTGTGACGCTGTTGCTGTATGCACAGAAGCAATCCTGGTTTCCAGTTTATTTCGACTCGCTGCCGGTGGCGGGCATCGACGGCACCTTAAGCGATCGCATGAAGAGGGCCGGGGTCATCGGCAAAATCCACGCGAAGACTGGTTCCGTCGAGCACGTTCGCACCCTCTCCGGCTACGCGGAAACAGCCGGCGGCCGGCGGCTGATCTTTTCCTTCCTCAGCAACAACGAGAACGTCAAAGATCACGAAGTTCATGATGTGCTCGACGGATTGTGCATGGCCATGATGGAAGAATTTGACTTGAAGAACTAAAAAGATTGAGATGCCGGCAGGAATCGCATGAGTGGCCAACGAATCATAACTGTGTTTGGCAGTTCACGTCCCATCGAGGGCGACGCGGACTACGCCGAAGCGCGCGAATTGGGCCGTTGCCTGGTGGGACACGGATTCGCAGTGTGCAGCGGCGGCTATGGCGGCGTAATGGAAGCAGTTTCGCGCGGCGCAAAAGAAGCAGGAGGAAAAACCCACGGCGTGACCGCTGAGTTTTTCGGTGCGAAGCTAAATAAGTGGATTGACTTGGAAGTACGGAAAAAGACTTGGGAAGAGCGGTTGTTTGAACTGGTCCGCCTGGCGGATGGTTTTGTTGCCTGCAAGGGTGGCACAGGCACGCTGGTAGAACTTGCAGTAGTGTGGGAGATGCTCAACAAATCCGTGATGACAAGCAAACCCTTCGCCGTGTTGGGAGATTTCTGGCAACCGATCTTGGAACGCGTGCGTGAAGTAGAACAGGGGCCGCAAGCGTCCAGTGGCTCGCGAGTGTGGGGCGAAGCCAACAGAAGCCTCGTGCACACGGCTCCAACACCCGCCGAAGCGGCTAGTTATCTTGCAAAAGAAATGAAGAAAGGCAAGTAAGGAAAATGTCGCGATCGGCGCAAGCAGTCCTTGAATTTGACAAGCTGCGGGAATTGCTGCGGCTCAGAACCACTTGTGCGCCGGGAAGGCGTCATGCTGGCGAACTCGAGCCGGGAACAAATCGCACCGCGCTGGAAAACGCTTTCGCATTGATTCGCGAAGGCCGCGAGTGGCTGCGCGCGGAACGCGAGTTGGGGTTCGGCGCACTGGCCGATCCGGCGCCGTGGCTGCAAAAACTGGACGCGCCTGGAACCGTGCTCGAACCGGGAGAATTTCTGGATGCCGCTTCGTTGCTCGAAACTTCGGCGTGGCTTCGGCAGCAGTTCCAGGAAGAAGCTGCGAAGTTTCTGCTGCTCTCCTCGCGCTGCGCAACGCTCGCGGATTTCCGCGATCTGCACGCCGCCATCAAGCGCTGCGTTCTGCCGAACGGGGAAATCAGCGATGACGCCTCCAGCACCCTGCGGCGAATTCGCGCCAGCATTGTCCAAACACGCGAGTCCATCCAGCGCACCCTGAAGCAGATTCTGCGCGCCCGGCAAGCGGGAGCCGGTGAAGACTACGTCACCCTGCGAAACGACCGTTTCGTGATTCCTGTGCGCGCAGAGCACCGCCGCAGCGTGCAAGGCGTTGTCCACGGCGCAAGCGGCACCGGGCAAACCGTGTTCGTCGAACCCTTCGAAACGGTGGAGACCAATAATCAACTGGTGCAACTCGCCGAAGACGAAGCCACGGAAATTTTCCGCATCCTAAAGGAACTGACGGATCGCCTGCGCGAGATGCAGGCGCCACTACAGGCAGCAGCAGATACGATTGCGGAACTGGACAGCGTGTTCGCGAGGGCGCGTTTTGCAGGCGATTTCGATGCCTGTGTGCCGGAATTCTCTGACGCCGCGGAATTGCGGTTGGACGCCGCGCGCCACCCCGTACTGGAAGACAAACTGCGCAAAGAGCATCGCCCGATTGTTCCGATCTCGCTTGTCCTAAGTGGCGACGAGCGCTTGCTGGTGATCAGCGGCCCGAACACAGGCGGAAAAACCGTGGCCCTCAAGACCACCGGGTTGGCGGCCCTCGCGGCCCAGGCGGGGATTCCCGTATCTGCGCAGCGCGTAGTGCTGCCGCTTTTCGATCGCGTTCTGGTGGATATTGGCGACGAGCAATCCATCGCCGCCGATCTTTCCACGTTTTCCGCGCACATGTTGAACCTGAAATCTATGCTGGAAGAGGCCACGCCGAAATCGCTCGTGCTGGTGGATGAAATGGGAACAGGCACCGCGCCGGAAGAGGGCGCCGCGCTGGCCGTTGCCCTGCTGGATGAGTTCCACAAAAAAAATTGCTTCATGCTGGCCACCACGCACCACGACCGCCTGAAAACCTACGCTTCCACCACGCCCGGTGTCGTGAATGCCGCTGTTGAGTTCGACGACGTGAATCTGCGGCCAACCTACCGGTTGTTGGTGGGTGTGCCGGGCGGTTCAAGCGGCATCGCGATTGCCCAGCGTTTGGGTTTGGCGGATTCCATCATTGAACGGGCGCGCTCGCTGCTTACTCCGGAATCACGCGAAGCCGCGGACTTGATCGCCTACCTCCATCGCAGCCGTGACGAACTGGACCGCATGCAGAAGCAGATGGCCGAGGAACGCCACTCGTTGGAAGAAGAGCGGCGGAAGCTGCGCGCGGAGTGGGCGGAACGCCAGAAGCAGCGCATTACCGAACTCGAGCAAAAATTCGCAGAGATGCAAAAGCGGTTCGAGGAAAATGTGGCGCATGTGGTGGAAGCGGTAAAAGAGCGGGAACTGCGCTCGCAAGTGGAAAAAACCGCGCGCCGAAAACTGCAGGATGTACGCGGTGAAGCCAAGGAGGAGCTAAACGCCGCCGTCGTGCAGACCATTTCGGATTCGCAAAAGGACCTGGGCGTGAAACTCGATTCACTTGAAGCTGTCAGCGCTGACAGGCTGCAGCCAGGCGTGAAAGTGCGCGTGCGCGGATTCAGCAAGCCGGTGATTCTACGCCGCGTCGAGGGCTCGACTGCCGAAATCGAAGCCGGCCCGCTACGCATGAAAGTGGCCGTGGAAGAGATCACTGGAATCGAAAGCGCGCCCGTGGGGAAAGCCGCGGTTCAGCCGTCGAGGCGGGAAAACGTCACGGTAAGCGCCCAGTCCAGCGAAGGTGGCGCCACAGGCGAAATCAACGTAATCGGCCTGACCGTCGAACAAGCCAGCGAACGCGTCGACAAATTCCTCGACGAAGCAGCCCTTGCGAATCGTCTGCAAGTTCGCATCATCCACGGTCACGGCACTGGCGCCTTGCGCAAAGGTCTCGGTGAATTCTTGAAATCCCATCCTCTTGTCCAACGCGCGCAATTTGAAACGGAAGAGCATGGCGGCAAAGCGATAACTGTTGTGGATTTGAGGATCCGATGACACTTAGACAACAAAATCTAACGCGAAGTTGGTTTTCAATTGTCTTTCTGGCAGGTGGCCTGTTCACAGTTTTGTTAACGCTGCTTCCAAGCCTGGCTAGACCGAAGAGCCGCGGTCTGGACCCTCTCTTTTACAAAACAATTCCTTCGTCCATTTTTCTCAATCCAGGTGTTTTCTTTGCGTTTTCAATGATTTTGTCCGGCGCTATCTGCCTTCATTGCATTGACCCCGAAAGCGAACTCCGATTCTCTGCTGGTAGAGTGGCTCTCGCGGGAGTACTCACCGCATTCACGTACCCTGCTATGCTCATTACCTGCGTTGTGGTTGGCCTGTTCCTCAGTGGGCCGCCTGATTACAAGCAGGGGTTTGTTCTTCCACTTTGGCGTACTCTCCTGAGCCGCTCCGCTATTCTCGTCGCGGCGTTCGCTGGGACCGTCGTTGCAGTTTGTCTGACCGCAGTCGCATTTCGTGTTTGCACACTACGCTGGCCTGGCCATCCTGTCCGAAGGGCGGTGATGCTCGCGGTCGGTGTTCCCACAATTGCGTTGGTGTTCGGGAGTCTTTGGGAGCGCCGAAGCGATTTTTCTGGTGCCCTATTCGAACCCGTCATTGCTGGAGCCCCTTTCCTTCTCCTCCTCGGCGTGATGTGTCTGGCATTGTTGGTTGCCCAGTGGTTCTATGAGATGACTACTATGGATGGCGTATCAACTAGGTAGGGCGATTGCTCCAAATGGCGGAGGCTGGCTCATTCGCGGATCGCGTGAAACAGCAGGCGGACATTGTCCGCGTGATAGGCGAATACGTGCGCCTCAAAAAGAGCGGGCAGAATTTCACAGGCCTGTGCCCATTTCACGGCGAAAAGACACCTTCATTCGCAGTGCATCCCGTAAAGCAAATCTTCCACTGTTTCGGCTGCGGCAAGGGCGGCGACGTTTTCAGTTTTGTGATGGAGATGGAAAAGTGCCAATTTCCAGAAGCGGTGCGTATCGTCGCCGAAAAATGTGGCATCGCCATTCCGAAGCCAAAAGAGCGTTCTCCGGAAGAGCGCAAAGAGAATCAACAGCGGGCCGCGCTCGTAGAAATGCACCGAGAAGCGCAATCTTTTTTTGTAAAACAACTCGAATCTACCGCCGAAGGGAAGGCCGCCCGTGCCTACCTGGAAGACCGCGGGCTGAATGCCGAAGCCATCGCGCGATTCGGTATCGGCTATGCGCCCAGCGGCGGCGATGTTCTGCTGCGCTACCTGAAACAAAAATACGCGGAGAAATTGTTGGTGGAATCGGGGCTAGTCTCTCGTGATCAAAGCGGCCGCCTGTTTGACAGATTCCGTCGCCGCATCACCTTCGCCATTGCCAACGAATCGGGCAAGGTAGTGGCGTTCGGATGCCGCGCCCTCGGCGACGATCTCCCTAAATATCTGAATTCTCCGGAAACCCCCATCTACTCCAAGAGCAACGTGCTGTATCACATGGACCGTGCCAAGGACACCATCCGCCGCCAGGATTTCGCAATCCTTGTCGAAGGCTACATGGACGCCATCGCGGTGGCCCGCGCGGGAATCGCCAACGTAGTGGCCAGTTGCGGCACAAGCCTCGCCGAGCCGCAAATCAAGTTGCTGGGACGTTTCACCAAGCGCGTAATCGTGAACTACGACCCTGATGCCGCCGGCCAAGCCGCCACGGAGCGTTCCATCTCGCTGCTCCTCGAGCAGGATTTCGAGGTGCGCGTCCTTGCCCTCCCCGCGATTGGCGACAAAAAAGCCGACCCCGATTTGTTCATCAAAGAAAAGGGCGCGGAAGCTTACACAAAGGCCCTAAAGGAATCGCCGCCCTATGTGGATTACCTGATTGCTCGTGCGCGCCAAATGGACTTAACGACCGGAGAAGGGAAGTTGCGCGCCCTGAATTTTCTGATGCCCTATCTGCAGAAAATTCCCAATAGGCTGCTCCGCTCCGAGTGGGCCACGCGGATTTCGCAGCAATTGCGCATTGACGAACCTGTGCTGCGCGCCGCATTAAGCAAAGCGGCGACTGAGCGCCGTGGCGAAGTGAAAACGCAGCCCGAACTAGTGGGCAAGAGCGCAAAGCCCATTGAACGCCGCTTGATTCGCATGCTGATGGAGGCGGAAGGATTCCGCCGCGAACTGGCCCAGCGGCTGCAACAAGGTAGTTTGAACCAGGGTCTGGAAACCGAAAAAGTCTTCGCCGCATTGATCGTCACGGCACTCTCGGATCAGCCGATGCAGGCCACGGAAATCGGAGCGCTTCTCGATGAGCGCGACCGTCGCATGCTCTTTGAGATCCTGTTCGAACCCGCCCAGGAAGGTACCTGGGAAGAGGCCGAGAGCTGCCTGGAGGCACTTCGCCGCCGCCAGATTGAACAGGAACTAGCCGAGGTGCAGCGAAGCATCGAAGCCAACGCCGCCGGGCCCTCCCTGCGCGAGCTTCTGACACGCAAGCAGGAATTGATGAAATTGCTTGCCGCAGCCCACTAAGCGACCCGGCACCGGGGAAGGTGTCCGAACAGGGTGGATTCTTGGGAACGAAACGATTGACTTCGTTAGACTTAAACGTGTAGCGTAAGAAGGTTACGCGAGTAACGGTTTCGCTCTCCAAAGCATCCATGTATTAGTGTGGATTGCCTAGGAACCGTTAGGGATCGGTTCGGCAGGTGGGCAAAGCGTGGGCAGCAGCGGGCAGAGGGCGCAGCGTAAAGAGCTTCACACAAAAAATCATGAGCTTCGCGGAGGACAGCATTCCTCCCCCTCGATATCTTGAGCCGTTCGTTCGTGCTCGGTACGAGGAGTGTGCAGGTTTGCCCGCCGAAGCAAACACAAGAACATCGCGATAGAAGTGCCGGAGGAGAGTTGTGGCTGGAACGGGCTTGGAAGAAAAATATGATGCGGTAAAGCAGCTCATTGCCATTGGCAAAGAGCGCGGCTATCTGTTGTACGACGAGGTCAACGACTCGCTTCCTGCCGAAGTGCATTCTTCGGAAGAAATCGACGACCTCCTCACCACCTTCGAGCGCAACGGCATTGAGATTTACGAAGATGCCGCCTCTGCCAAGGCTGCGCGCGCCGTCGAAGTGTCCATCGAGTCCGGCGACCACGATGCCGTCGTCAAGGACGATGGTCACGCGGAAGAAGGCAGCGACCTGGACCTCACCCCCGGTTCGCTCGAGAAAACAAACGACCCCGTCCGCATGTACCTCCGCGAAATGGGTACGGTGCCGTTGCTCACGCGCGAAGGCGAAGTAACCATCGCCAAACGCATCGAACGCGGCCAATTGGTAGTGATGAAGGCCATCACCCGCTCGCCTATCGTGATCAAGGAATTGATTGCCGTCGGCGATGACTTGCGCAAGGGCGCGCGCTCCATCAAGGAAATTGTCCAGTTTGACGACGAAGAGCTGACCGAAGAGAAAATTGCCAACAAGACCAAGCAGACCCTGAAGCATATTGACAAGATTGCGAAGCTTTACGAGTTGGCCCTGAAGCAGGCGGTCAAGCTCGACAAAACCGCGAAGTCCAAGAAACGTTCGTACGTCCGCGCAAAATGGGCCGTGGCCCGCACTCGCGTGGAAATTTCCCTGGAAATTCGCGGCATCGACTTCAATCCCTTCGAGAAAAAGCGCCTGGTCGACAAAATGCGCGGGACGGTCGAGCGCCTGCAATCCCTTGAGCGCGAAGCAGGACGCCTCGAGCGCCGGGCCGATGTTTCCAAGGGAGACAATGCGGCCGAAGCGCGCCGTGAATTGCGCACGCGCCGTTCCGAACTGAAAGACATCGAGGACGCCAGCGAAGTCGGCCTGACCGAACTCAAGCGTACTCTAACCATCATTCATCGCGGAGAAGCGGAAGCGGAACAGGCCAAGAAAGAGCTGATCGAAGCCAACCTGCGGCTAGTCGTTTCCATCGCCAAAAAATACACCAACCGTGGTTTGCAGTTCCTGGACCTCATCCAGGAAGGCAACATCGGTTTGATGAAGGCCGTCGACAAGTTCGAGTGGCGCCGCGGCTACAAATTCTCCACCTACGCGACGTGGTGGATCCGCCAGGCCATCACGCGCGCAATCGCCGATCAGGCGCGCACCATCCGCATCCCGGTGCACATGATTGAGACCATCAACAAGCTCGTGCGCACCAGCCGCCAGCTCGTTCAGGAACTGGGCCGCGAGCCCACCAGCGAAGAAATCGCCAAGCGCATGGACATCCCCGTCTCCAAGGTTCGCAAGATTCTGAAAATTGCCCAGGAACCCATTTCACTGGAAACTCCCATCGGCGAAGAAGAAGATTCGCATCTTGGCGATTTCATCGAGGACAAAGCCGTTGTCTCGCCCTCCGATGCAGTCATCAACTTGAATTTGAAGGAGCAGACCTCTTCAGTGTTGAAGACGCTCACGCCTCGCGAAGAAAAAGTCATCAAGATGCGCTTCGGACTCGACGACGGCAGCGAGCACACGCTCGAGGAGGTAGGCCAATCCTTCGCGGTTACCCGCGAACGCATCCGCCAGATTGAAGCGAAAGCGCTCCGCAAGTTGCGGCATCCCTCGCGTTCTCGAAAGCTGCGCGCATTCCTGGAAGGTCCGTCGCGCGATTATCTATAGAGACGCACGAAACTCAAAAAAACGAGATTTGTCAAAGACGCCCGGTGAAAGCCGGGCGTTTTTGCATCTCCTCAGGTGAGAAGTTCCAAATAAGAGGAATACGTATGCGGTTCGGGCACGGCCTGGCCCTCAGCGCGTAAATCATTCAGGTGAACCGCGAGCGCCGCACGAAGATTGCGTTCCACATCGGCGCGCGTGCGCCCCGACGAGACACACCCAGGCAAATCCGGGGAATATGCGGCATAACCCGCTCCCGTCTCTTCAATCACTATCAAATATTTTTTCATGGCCTCCGTCCTGAAATGGAGCTAGCAGGGAAGCGCTTGAAGTGCCAAATCGTCTGCCGCATTGCCGGAGGAGCAAACAAGAACCGACTTTAACCGGCATTGAACTTTGCGAGCACGACCTCCGCGCTGCGCGGGAACCGGCAGTCGCTTCGCAATGGGCGAATGACACCGTTAACTTCTAGTTCGATACGCTATTCCCTTGGAGTGTGCGAGTCAATGAAGATTCCCCCGAGGCGTGAGGAAACAATCAGCGCGAAAAAGCAAAACGCCCTGGGATCGCCAGGGCATTTTGCAATTAGAGCGCGACCGAATCCGCTGACTTCCGCGAAAACAAATTAATCGCGGCCAGCGAAGAGATCGCTCATCACGCTGGTGCCGGCATCGCACGCATGATTCAAGCAAGGCAAGTGGAACCCAGCCTCGATGGACTTAAGCAAAGAGAAGTGGGTGTAAAATTTCCCGCTGGTCACTCCCTTTTCGCCGTAGTTCGTATCGACGATGGTCAACACCTGGTTTGGCGTCGCGGTGTAGTCGTTTTCATCCCACAACACCACGATCGCGTTGTTGCCTTCGCGCCACGCTGGCGACCTCTTGATTGAGGACACGATAGTCCGCACCGCCACATCGCCGCGATAAATCGCCGCTTCATTCAAGCCGGTTTGCGTACCATTGTCGACCGCATCAAAGTTGCAGAAGGGTCCGGCATTGCCGCGTCCATGTTGGTCGTTGCATTGGTTCGGCGCGATGAAGGAGAACGTTGGCACGTCACCTGAAGCCAAGTCGGCATACAAGCCGCCCGGGCCGTCAAACCCAACCACATTCGCAAGGCTATTCTCCCCCGTGCCCTCTTGCACGCTCTTGAAGTACGCAAAAGGGTTGTGCTTCACCGCATACAGATAAACGATGTCGCCCTGCGCCTGTGATTGCGTGGTGACCGCGGGAACGGTAACGCCTTGTATGGACCACGAAGCGAACCCTGACAGGTAGGACGTGAAGTCCGTGTTGTTGGTGAAGTACCCATCGCTGATGTTCACTTTGTCTGCGCCCGTTATGGGCAGGCTTTCCTGGTAGCTCTTCCAGCTCTTTCCGTGTTCCACAAGCTGGTCGGCAATGCTCTTGCCAACTGCGGGAACAGCGGAGACCGACAGGGTTCCATCCAGATCGTAGTAGCAGTTGGGAGGAGTCGTTTGCACCTCGTTTGTGCAGTCAACGGCAGGCGTGGCCGCATCCGTACCACTGCCGGCAATCGGGCAAACGGCCGGACTTGCCGGGTTATCGGTGACTGTGATTCCGGAAATGATATTCGGTGAGCAGGTTCCATTGTGCCAGTCCGGATAATTGTCGGAGCGGATTCCAAAATTTGATCCACCGACCAGTTCCAGATAATTCGTCGAACTCGGGTGTCCAACCGCAAAGTAATTCTTCGCATAGCCGGAAGACTGCGCCAGCTGATTGATGAACGGCGCGTTCGGGTTGTTCAGGATCTGTCCGTACCCGTGGTTCTCCATCATGATCACAAACACATGGTCGAGATGCGGCACACCCCTGGGAACAGGCCCCTCGTTTGCGTACGCCGGGCCTACCAGGCAGGCAGCGGCGCAAAGCGCAGCAATCGACTTCCAACTGAAATTAATCTTCATGCGATTCCCTCTCTTTTCGCTTCTTCAGGATTCTTGCGGATCTTCGGTGCCAACGCCGCGGAAGAACTGTGGGTCCAGGTCTTCTGCCGCGGAGTCCACCTGGCTCTTGGGGCGAATTGTCACCCGCAGAGCTTGTAGAAAGTAGGCGAGCTTGATTACAGGAAAGCGTCGGGAATGTTACAGAGAGGTCAAAACTCCAGAAGAGAATTTAACAACGCAGTCTTTTGCCATTCCCCTCAGGGCCGGGACGTGAAGTCTGTCGGAATCCGGAAAAAGTGACGAATAAAACGAGCCATCCAGAGGATCGTCAAGACGATGAATCCGACCATTACTTTGAACATCGTGCCGTTATCGAAACGGCCGTCCGGCGAAAAGTTTGCTCGAATAGCTAAGGATGTGCCGAAGAGAACAATGAACAAGACAGCGCAGCCAAACCAGGCCATCTGCGCCCCGATAAAGCGAAACGTCTCCTCGCGGTGTGCCGGGGCCAGCCAATAGGATTTGTGCGGAAGATTGATCTGGTTGTCCGGCCTGGCGGCAATGAGGCGTGGCGTAAGGAAAGTCATCAACACCGTCAAGCCCACCACTATCAGCATTACCACGAAAAATGCGTCCCTGGGCATCCATCCATTGGGCATGCCATTGAATCCGAAATGTGACGCCATTTTTTCCGGAAGCCTGGGATAGTAAAACACCCACTGAAATAGGCCCGCAACGAGCATCAGAACGTAAACAGTTTTGGGAACTCGCGGATCGTCCATGAAATCGCTCTCGCTTCAGATTAGGACTGCTGACCCGCTCTCGCAAAGGATTTGCCCGGCGCTGTTTCCAGGAAGTTCTTGCCTTTCCTTTGGCAATCTTGGAAAGTGGAGAGAATCCCGGCACACAATAATTCCGGTTAGTGGAGCGCCACTTTTCTCATGAAAAGAACTCAGCAAATTGCCACAATCATCGTTTTCGCTCTTCTCGGCCTTACTGCCTACGGGCTGTGGCGTACCGCGGAACACTCCAAGACTCAGAACGCAAACGGCAAAACTGCCGCAAAGCTGGCAAGCGCCCCCGCGCCTTCGCTGGTAGATCAAAGTCCTCTCAAGACCGCCCAACAGCTCGCCCAGCTTGCCGTCCTTCCTGAAGAAAAACCGTTTGCGCAGGAAGCCCTTCGCCTCGGCGACTATGAAGTGGATCTAGCTTTCGAAGCGGCCACTTCCGATGCAACTAACCATCCGCCCCCTCTTTCGCCCGAAGCAAAAGAAGACCAGGAGAGGAAAGAGCTGGCGGAAAAACGGCTGGCGGTAGACGAAGATCGCGTCAAGAAATTGGCCGAAGAACTTGCGAAAGCCACCGGCGACAAAGCCGACAACCTGCAAATTGATCTCGCGCAAGCCCAGGCCGCCATGGAACTTGACCGCGACGAATTGGACGACGCTAAGCAGGACCTCTTCCGTGCCGGCGGTGATCTGGTGGGCCGCATCCAGGCAGCCAAGGCGGAACACGAAGCTACCACGCATAATAGCGGTAACGCGATCCCCACGGCAGCCCCACCCGCCGAACAATTCGGCGTCGTCCACCGCGCGCAACTTTGGTATTCCCTCCATCAAAAACAATTGCAGTTGTGGCAGGCTAAATCGCAGGCCGAATCCTCCGCGGTTCTGCTTGCCGCCCAGCACAACGCCCTGGAAGCCAAGCTTGACGAGCAAAAGGAAAGCACTCCGGAACTTGCTCACCACTCGAAGAAGAACAAGGGCAAAGCCGCGGCCAACATAGTTTCCGCCGCGGATAAAAGCCGTGAAGAAGCCGCGGCCCTGCTCAAGAAAACACAGCAGATTGCCGATGAGCAAAAGACACTTTCTTCCCTGGACAAGCGCGTCGAGACGCAGAAGGAACTCGCCGGCATCTACGGCCAGTGGATCGATTTCGTAGCGGCTCAACAAAGCAGCGCCCTCCATCGCATCCTGCAGGGCGTTCTGATCATCCTGGCAATCGCGCTTATGGGGCTGTTCTTCAGCTCATGGATGGACAAGCTCGTCAGCCGTTTGTCCATGGACCGCCGTCAGATTCAGTCGTTGCATACAGTAGCGCGCGTGTCTCTCCAATTCCTCTCACTGCTTCTGATTCTCTTGGTGATTTTCGGGCTGCCGGGGCAACTCGGCACATTTCTCGGCCTGGCAGGCGCCGGGCTCACCGTGGCCCTGAAAGATTTCATCGTAGGCTTTATCGGTTGGTTTGTGCTGATGGGCAAGAATGGCATCCGCCTGGGAGATTGGGTCGAGATCAACGGCGTAACCGGGGAGGTCGTGCAGGTCGGTCCATTTCACACCGTGCTTCTGGAAACAGGCAACTGGACGGATTCCGGCCATCCCACGGGTCGCCGCGTCACCTTCACCAACAGTTTTGCAATCGAAGGCCACTACTTCAATTTCTCCACCACCGGCCAGTGGCTGTGGGATGAATTGCAAGTGGTTTTGCCCACAGGGCAAGATCCGTATCCGATGGTGGATATGATCCGAAAGAAAGTGATCGAAGCCACGAAGGAGAGCACCCAGCAGGCCGAAGAAGAATGGCGCAAGACCACAAGCTCCCGCGAGATGAGCGATTTCTCCGCAGCTCCCGCAATGAGCGTGAAGCCTGTGTTGGGCGGCGTTGAAGTAAGCGTGCGCTACATCACGCGAGCAAACGAGCGCTACCAGTTGCGCGCGAAACTCAATCAGGCCGCAGTGGAACTGCTGGGTGGAAAATCTGCGCCAGAAGCGTCCTTCGCTCCGGCTTCTCCGAATAAACAGAACTAGAGCCGCGAAAAATCTGCCCCTACTCCGCGTGTTTCATCATCAACAGGCGTGCGCGCGAAGCGGTCCACGTTGCCCCGGCATACATCGCGGCGAGCAGGAAGAAGCCCGCGGCGATGCTAAACCGTTGCGCGATCCAGCCCAGCGCAAAGCTCATGGCCAGCTGTAGCACCGTGGCGAATATCGCAAACGACGATTGCGTGCGCCCCATGAAATGCTTCGGCACAATGCTCATCAGGGATGACTGCGCCACAATGCCGCCAAGCGCCCGGAAAAATCCGAAGCATCCCTGCAATATCGCCGCGCCGAACAAGAATGCCACGTAAGGAACCGCCACGTTTCCTAGTGCCATCGCTCCAATCACCGTGACGTACAACGGCAGCCGCAATCGCTGCGGCAGTTGGCTGGTGACGATTCCTCCAACGATTGCGCCAACAGCCCAGCTGGCTTCAATGATGCCCAGGCCGCGCGCGCCGGAATGTAAGATGTCGCTCGCCAGCGCCACTATCACGACATTGGAACTCACGATACTTGCCATCAACAACGCGTGAGTCACCCCCAGCGCCAGTACGACCGGCTGCTGCCGCAAATAACTGAAGCCCGCTTTCATGTCAGAGTAAATCGCCAGCGATAGTCCCGCCTCGGCCACTTCAGGATTTTCTCCGCTCTCCAGAGCTTGTGAAGCAATCTCGCTAGCTTCCGAATATTCCCGCGGGTACTGGCGATGCTCTCGCGGTGAAACGTAACCGCTGCGCAGCAGGTACAGGCACGAAGCAGAGACAAAATAAGTAAGGCCGTCAACCAGGAGGATCCCGGCGATGCCCACGTGATCGTAGAAAAACCCGACGAAGGAGCCTGCCAGCAGCATCCCGCTCTGCACGCCAACGAGCACCGCGGCATTCCCGCCCGTGAATTGACTTGGCGGAATCACTTCCTGCACCAGTGCGTTCACGTTGGCCCAGTACATCGCGGAGCCTGTGCCGGTAATCAGCGTCATCAGGTAGAGGTGCCAGATATGCAGATGCCCGTGCCACGCGACATAGGCGATCGCTAGCACGGCAAAGCCACGCGCAAGATCCAGAAGCACGCCCAGGTAGCGGCGATCGAAGCGGTCAATCAGCACGCCGCCAAGGAAGGGCACAACCAGCCCAGGCAGTGTAACGACGATCACCTGCCAGCTCACCGCGACCGTCGAATGCGTCGCCGACATGATGTACCAGCTCACGCCGATAAAATTCATGCCGCTGCCGAACAGCGACACGAACATCGCCGTGAAAAAATACCGGAAGCCGCGCTGCGACCACAGCAGCTTCCAATCAACACGGTTTGGTCCAACGGTGGACATGGAGTTTGTTAGTTTACTATCGGAGTTCACTTAAATTGTGATAGATAAGACGGCGATTTGCTCCAAAGCATCAGGAGAACGCATGGGGAACGAACTGACGTGTAAAGTCCGTCTTGGCAAGCAGGAATCCACTGGGAAAGCACTACTCGAAACCAGCGAAATCCTGTTTCGCGGGGACTTCCGCTTGAAGATTGCTTTCCGCGAGATGAAATCAGTCAAAGCTGTCGATGGCGAGTTGCTAATCGAGTTCCCATCTGGCACCGCGGCCTTTGTTCTCGGTGCGCAAGCCGAAAAATGGGCGCACAAAATTCTTCATCCCAAAACGGTCATTGAAAAACTGGGCGTGAAAGCAGGTCAGACGGTTTTGGCCGTCGACATTTCGGATCGCGATTTCTTAAAGCAACTGAAGGGACACGCCTCTAATCTGGCCACGGGGAAACCTCTGAACGATTGCGATGTGATCTTTTTCAGAGCAGAAGGTGCCAGCGAGTTGGCAAAGATCAGGAAACTCATGCCGTTCTTGAAGAAGGCTGGCGCTCTCTGGATCGTTTATCCCAAGGGTCTAAAGGTCATTACCGAAGGACACGTTCTCGCTGCGGGAAGAAAAGCGGGCATGAAGGATATCAAGGTTGTCGGATTTTCCGACACCCACACCGCGCTGAAATTCGTCCTGCCCCTGAGCAAAAGGTAATTCACCCCTCCGCGTCCGGCAGCTTGGAGTAGCTGGCGCAAAGCGCCGCGCAACGCGAAGGATTAACGGGATCGTAGAAAACCGGAATCAGCATGTCCTCGAAAACTTTCCGGCTCAAATCCCGCTCGGTGTTTCGTATCGTCTGGCCGCCGGATGTCCGGAACTCATAATCAATCTGGCTGTAGTTGGTTTTCCCGACGCTTACCGTGCGCTGTGTCAAAACTCGGCCCACCGCCGCTTCTCCGTCCTCGAAGAGCTGCCGGTTTCGTCTCTCCTTCAAAAGTGCCGGAACCATCACTAGCCCTAAGATCAGAACGACAAAGGTGATCGGCGCAATAAAAGCAAAATACGGAAATGGCGCGGCATTCCTTGAACCCGCGGGCGGCCCAACGCGGGCGATGGCGAAAAATATTATTCCGAAGAGCATGACGGATGCGAAGACGACAACCGCACCAGCCGCCCCCGGAAATCTGAAACGCACGCGCCGCGGCCGCGGCAGAGATTGAACCCGCTGCAAAAAGGCATCAGGGATTGGCTGGGCCTGCACTCCTTGCACAATCGGAGCAGCCTTGGCGGCGGCGATGGCGCCCTTCATCGAGAGGTATTTCCAATAGGGAATTCCTCCCGCGAGCACAAACATAACCAGAATGGCAAAGGCGGGGATCATCTGCTTACCGCTGCGTGCATTGGAAGCTGCCAAAAATAACCCAATCGCCAGAATGGCAAATCCCGCAGCCACAAGCACTGCCACGCGAGAATTCGCGTTCAGAGAGCTCTCAACGCGCTCTAAATTCCAACCGCAGTGGGTGCAGAACGGCTTGCCCTGACCGAATAGTCCACGACTCTCAACGAGCGAACCGCAAAGAGGGCAAGTTATGTTGGCCATGGAATCCATTCTAACCACGTCTTCCGCTTGCCAAGCCAAGGAGTCGCCGCAATTGCCCTATACAGAACTATTCAATGGCGGAACAACTATGGCGGCTTTCTTGCCCTAGCCGCGCCCCGAAACCGTATGATAGGGGCGATGAGCGAATTGCTGACCATTCGTTCGCTGACCGTGGAACTTCCCACCGCTGCTGGCTGGGTGCGTCCTGTAAACGAAGTGACTCTTCGCATCGCTCCCGGAGAAGCCCTCGGGCTAGTCGGCGAATCCGGCAGCGGGAAAACCGTGCTGTCGCTCGCGTTGATGGGCTTGCTCCCGCCCGGCGCGCGCGTAACCGGCGAAGCCATCCTGTTCTCTGACGAAGCGCAACAGAAAAACCTCACGAACTTAAGCGAGCCCGAATGGCGCGCGGTACGTGGCCGCGAAATCGCCATGATTTTTCAAGAGCCCATGACCTCCCTGAATCCTGTCCTGCGCATCGGCGCGCAAATCGAAGAAGCCATTCACGCGCACGAGCCGGGCTTGCAGCGCAGCGTTATTGCTGGTCGGGTGATGGCCGCTCTGGAGCAAGCCGCCGTGCCCGAACCCGATTCCAGTCCTCGCTGAAATCTACTGACTTCTGTGGCCCGCAATAGATTCATAACAAAGACGTTGGCCCTTGCCTTTTGAATTCGATTGAACTGGATGGATTCCCTGTGCAACTGCGGCTACAAAATCGCCCACAGTCGATATTCGTCCCTCTTGATGCCTTGAGGGGTCGCGATCAGTGCAGCTGCGCGCGCTGAACCCTTGCGAGACCGAGAGATCCCTGTGCTGCCCTCTTACCAATCGCGCTACAGTTGGGCATTTGCGAGCCAAGAGCACACTCGGCAAAGTTGCGCACCTTTTCATGTGCAGACGGACTTTTTGTGGAACACGGGGTTGAGTTTCGTGAGGCTCCGGTAGACAATGAACGCGTGAGTCCGCACAAGCACCGGACTGCCGATTACCTGCGGCCCAAAACGCTGGCCATGTTGTTGCTCGGGTTTTCTTCAGGCCTTCCCTTTCTCCTGGTCGGAAATACGTTCGGCTACTGGCTGCGCGATGAACACACCTCGCTGACGGCGATCGGGTTTCTTTCCTGGGTGGGCATTGCCTATTCGCTGAAGTTTCTGTGGGCTCCCGTGATGGATCGTGTCGACTTGCCGTTGTTTAAACGGCTCGGACATCGGCGCGGATGGATGATGTTCTCGCAGATTGTCGTCGGGCTGGCGCTGTCCGCTATGGGCGGAATTGGCACGAAAGCCGGGCTCGGCCGGCTTGCCGCTTTTGCGCTCGTCGCCGCGTTTGCCTCTTCGACACAGGACATTGTGGTAGACGCCTGGCGGATTGAATCGGCAGACGACGGAGATGAACAAGGCCTCCTCGCGTCTGCCTATCAGTTCAGCTACCGCGTGGCGCTCCTGGCTGCGGATTCCGTTATCCTCATCGTGGCAGCGGTCGTGGGCTGGCGCATGTCGTACAGTATTTACGGCGCATGTATGGCCGTCGGAATGATTGCGACTTGGTTCGCGAAGGAACCGGAGCGCGCGGATGCGGTGATGGATGAAAAAGAGCGCGAAGCGCCGCTTTGGACGTCGCGCGGTTTCTTTGACGCTGTTGTGGGACCGTTCATCGCTTTTTTCCGCGCACATGGCTGGCTCGCGCT
The DNA here is from genome assembly GCA_963780315.1 of Candidatus Acidiferrales bacterium. Taxonomy (GTDB): domain Bacteria; phylum Acidobacteriota; class Terriglobia; order Acidiferrales; family UBA7541; genus Acidiferrum. Next base: position 45,187 of record CAWABP010000003.1, read on the forward strand.
TGTGATGCTGGCGGCAATCAGCCTGTACCGGTTGCCGGACTTCATCATGGGTCCGATGGCGAATCCCTACTACCACGACATCGGTCTTTCGAAGGAAACAGTCGGAGCGGTCCGCGGCTCAATTGGACTCATCGCTACGTTTGCAGGCATCGCCGCGGGCGGATTCTGCTCGCTGAAGCTTGGCTACATGCGCGCTCTTATCATCGGGGGCATTCTGCAGGCTGCTGCGATTGCCGCGTATGCAACTCTCGCGTTCGCGGGCACGACCATTCGTCTCTTCGCGCTGATCATGGCAGGCGACAACTTCGGCATCAGTTTTGCAGGCGTTGCGCTTGTAGCATACATGTCGAGTCTCACCAACATAGGATACACCGCCACGCAGTACGCGCTCTTGAGTTCAGCCTATGCCTGGCTGGGAAAAATCTTGAAGGGGTTTTCCGGCGCCGAGGTTGAAAGCCTGAGCACCACGCACGGCCTCATTCACGCCTACGGCATCTTCTTTATCGCTTGCGGACTGACCGGTGTGCCTGCCGTCCTTCTGTTCGCGGCATTAGGTTACTGGTACAGGCGAAATCAACGGGCCCCTGCCGCTGCCTAGGAAAGTCTTTGCTCGTAACCCAAAGCCTGTGGTTCGCGAAAACTTGACCAATCGGTTTCGGCAGGAGCCTGTCCAGCGGAACGGGTTGATCTTCCACGGGCCCTGGCGCACTAGGTGGTCGCCGAAACCTCGCATCGTGCTCAGCGTCCAGTACACGGTGGCCTTGGCGCGAAAACTCGAATAACTCGCCGCGTAGCATGTGATCAACTCGGCATCGCAGCGGATGCGCGGAAAGAAACGTCCGCGTCAGGGCCCACTGGCGTTGCGGTTCGCTGGTGAGGAAACGCGGCTGCAGCGGTTCAGACAGCGGCAGGCGAGATGCTTGCACGCGTCGGACTGGGCCAGGATGCGCTGGGCCGCTATCCCCATGAGTTTTCCGGCGGCCAGCGCCAGCCCATCGGGATCGCCCGTGCGTTAATTCTGAAACCCAAGCTCGTGGTAGCAGACGAACCTGTCTCCGCTCTGGATGTTTCAGTGGGAGCGCAAGTCCTCTTGCTCCTGCGCGAACTGCAGGCGGAATTTGGGCTGACCTATATCTTCATCTCCCACAGCTTGCCAGTAGTGGCGCAACTCGCTACCCACATCGCCGTCATGCGCGCCGGCCAACTTGTGGAATTCGGCCCCACACAACTCATCCTGACCGAGCCGACGGCGGACTACACCATGGAGTTGCTCGCCGCCGTCCCCCAGGTTCCTCGCGACCCCGTTCTGTGATACTTTCCAACTATTCTTAACGTAGTACTGGCAGAAGTGGTGTGTTCCTTATTATTGGAGAGGAGTCCTCGATGGCTACAACGACTGCACCTGTACCTGCGCCGGCCCCGGAGGCAGCAATCTCGCCCATTGGCCGCATCATCGGCGTGTTTTTCTCACCCAAACCCACGTTTGTAGACATCGTCCGCAAACCCAGTTGGATTCCGGCCATGGCATTGTTAGTCCTCACCGGCCTGGCCTTGAATATCACTCTGGCTAATCGAGTCAATTGGGTGGAAGTTTCCAAGGAACAAATCGCAAAAAACAAGTTCGCCGCGCGGGCAATCGACCAATTGGACGATGCCAAGAAAGATCAGGCTTTCCAGCGGGGCGCAACTCAGGCCAAAGTCACAAGCTACGTGCGCGGGGTGATCGGCTGGCCACTGCTGCTGCTTTTCTCAAGCCTTATCTATTTTGGTGCCTACCGGCTGATCGGCGGCGCGCGCGTCACCTACGGACTTTCGTTCGCGATTTGCGCCTTTGCCTATTTGCCAATGGGAGTGAGGGAGATTCTCGGCTCCATTGTCTCTGCCCTGAAAGACCCTAATGCAATCGACCCCAACAATTATTTGGCGTCGAACCCGGCAGCATTCCTCGGGTCAGACGCACCCACCTGGCAAATGATTCCTCTGATGAGCCTCGATTTGTTCGCGTTATGGATCTTGATTCTGATAGCAATTGGTTTTTCGGCGGCGGACCCGAAGAAGCTGCCATTCGGGAAATCGCTGGGGATAGCTATCGGCTTGCAGGTGTGCATTGTTGCGCTCTTCACCGGGATAGCTTGGATTGCCTCCTGATACACTGAATACGTGGACTTTTCTTTTGACGTTCTGCACACCGATGCCACCGGAGCGCGCCGCTCCTGCCTGACCACCCCCCACGGCGTCATTGAGACCCCGGTCTTCATGCCGGTCGGCACTGCCGCAACGGTCAAGGCACTCACGCAAGAAGCGCTAGAAGAACTTGGCGCGCGCATCATCCTTGCCAACACCTACCACCTTTATCTAAGGCCCGGCCACGAACTGGTCCGCAAACTCGGCGGCCTGCATTCCTTCATGTCCTGGCGTGGCGCCATCCTCACTGATTCCGGCGGCTACCAGGTGTTCAGTCTTGCGGACCTCCGCAAAATCACCCATGAAGGCGTGCGCTTCCGCTCGCATCTGGACGGTTCAGAGCATCTCCTCACACCAGAAAAAGCCACCGAGATTCAACTCGCGCTGGGTTCAGACATTGCCATGGTCCTCGACGAATGCATCGAAACCCCTGCACCTCGCGCCGTTGCTCAAGCCGCGCTAAATCGCACCACCGCCTGGGCAGGTCGCGCCAGAAAATATTTCCTGGAACAGGCACAGCGCAACGGCAAACCTGCGCAATGGCAATTCGGCATCGTGCAAGGCGCCACGTTCAAGGATCTGCGCCAGGAAAGCACGCGGCAATTAATGGAACTGGAATTCCCAGGCTACGCCATCGGTGGCCTCGCAGTAGGCGAGCCCCATGAAGTGACTTGTGACATGACCGCCGAAGTAACGGCGCTTCTTCCCAAAGAGAAACCCCGCTACCTGATGGGCGTCGGCCGCCCCGAGCAGCTTGCCGATTACGTCGCTCGTGGCATTGACATGATGGATTGCGTCTTGCCCACGCGAGCAGCGCGCCACGCTTGCCTGTACACCAGCGAGGGCCGCGTGCTCATCAAAAACTCGCGTTACATTGCGGATCAGCGGCCCATTGACGTCAGTTGCTCCTGCAGCGTTTGTAGTCGCTACACGCGCGCTTATCTTCGGCATCTCTTCGCCGCTGGAGAAATCACCGCGGCAATCCTGGCCACCCACCACAATGTCCACTTTTACCTTGACACAATGCGTCAAATTCGAGAGGCTATCTCTTTTGGACAGCTTGATAAATTCGCTTCAGGGCTGCGTATCCGCTACAATGAGGGTCCAGCCTGAAGCGGACTGTTGTGCGCGGGTTCAAACCGTCGCCAGGCTGTTACCACCCGCACCAGGTCGAGTCTCAGGACGAGAATCGAGCGGGCAGGAGAGCGGAGAAAATTGCCGCTAGCGCGGCACTTTTTCGTTCCGCATGGTCCCGCAAAGTGGACTGCTCCTGGATAGTTAGATTGCGGAAGGTTCGGAAAGGGTACGGTTAATCAGAAAAGAAGATGAATTTGGCGGCATTCTGGATGTTGCAAGCGGGTAGCCCCTTGGGAGGCTTGAGCACTTTCATAATCCCCTTGGCGCTGATGTTTGGCATCATGTATTTCCTGGTGATCCTGCCGCAGTCGCGGCAGCGCAAGAAGGTCCAGGAGATGCTCTCCGCAGTCAAAAACGGAGACAAGGTAGTCACCACCTCTGGCATTTACGGGACCATCAATGGTATGGACGGCGATACCATCATTTTGAAGATCGCCGACAATGTAAAAATTCGCATCGCGCGGGCGGCGATTGCACAGGTGGAGGCACCGGAAGATGCGGCTAAGTAGCTCTACCGCCAGCCGCCTTTCGCGCGTGATCTTTTAACCATGAATCCTAATCTGATGTGGAAAGCTCTGTTCATCCTCGGCGTCATCCTGCTCTGCATCTGCTTTGTTTTCTGCTTGCCGAATTTTCCGACGTCCCTCGCGCAGATCAAAGACAATTTCGCGCACCAGATCAAGCTTGGTCTGGACTTGCAGGGCGGCACGCACCTGATCCTGCAAGTGCAGGTGCAGGAAGCCGTCGCGCAGGAGACCGACCAGACTGTCGATCGTCTGACTACGCAGATGCGCCAGAAAAACATTCGCTACGACGAAGTGCGTCGGGCTGACGACACTCACATCGTGGTGCGAAATGTTCCAACTGACCAGATCTCGCAGTTCCGTGACCTGGTGCACGATCAACTCGAGTTGAATTGGGAGCTGTCTCCCGCTCCCGGCGAAGTGAATGCCTATCTCTTGACGCTCCGGCAAAGCGCCATTGCCCACATTCAGGAAACCACCATGTCTCAGTCGCTCGAAACCATTGAGCGCCGCATCAACGCCTTGGGCCTTACAGAGCCCACTATTCAGCCGCACGGGCGCAAAGACAATGAAATTCTCGTCCAACTCCCCGGTGAAGGCGACCCGGCGCGCGCGAGGCAGGTGATTCAGGCTGGCGGGCAGTTGGAATTGAAACTCGTGGAAGATCCCCAGACCTATACGTCACAGGCGGATGCTCTCGCCCATCACGGAGGTATTCTTCCTCCCGGCACGGAAATCGTTAGCGGCCTCAACGAATCCCGTGCCCAGACTCCACAGGACAATGGCGAGGTCTGGTATGTGGTGAGCCGCACTCCGGTTGTGACTGGCCGCGATCTGCGCAGCGCCACCGAAAGCCGCAATACCGAAATGCCGGGACAGTGGCAGATCAATTTCGTGCTTTCGGGCGAAGCCGCGCGCCGCTTTGGCCCTTTCACCGAACAGAATCGCGGTCGCCAGATGGCCATCGTCCTCGACAACAGCGTTTATTCGGCCCCGGTGATCCAAAGCCGCATCGAGGATTCGGGACGCATTGACGGCAACTTCAGCCAGGATAGAGCTCACGACCTCGCCCTGGTGCTCCGTGCGGGTGCCCTACCCGCTTCCATCAAGTACCTTGAAGAACGAACCGTTGGACCGTCGCTGGGGGCGGACTCCATTCGCCATGGTGTGCGAGCCTCCGTCCTGAGCTTGCTGGTTGTCATGCTCTTCATGGTTTTTTATTACCGGCTATCCGGGGTCAATGCCGTGCTGGCCTTGATCCTTAACTTGCTGATTTTGCTGGCCGCACTGGCCATGTTTGGTGCTGTCCTTACCCTTCCAGGCATTGCAGGCGTCATCTTGACCATCGGTATGGGCGTCGATTCCAACGTGCTGGTGTTCGAGCGCGTCCGCGAGGAGCTTCGCAATGGCAAGTCTTCCTCGGCGGCTGTAGAAGCGGGGTTCGATAAGGCGTTTCTAACCATCATCGACACCCACGTCACTACCGTCGTCTCGGCCTTTTTCCTGTTCATTTTCGGCACCGGCCCGATACGGGGATTCGCGATCACGTTGACTGTTGGTTTGATTGCCAACGTCTTTACCGCCATCTTCGTGTCCAAGACGATTTTCCAGTATCACCTGACGAAGATGGACCGTCAGGCGGAACTCAGTATTTAGGGAGCGCTTAAGCGTCTAGTAGTACTCCCCACCTTGGGGCGGGAACAAACCTTAGCCCCTTGGAGTCTAAAGAAGGGAAGCGCGAATCGGATGATCGAGCTCTTCAAACAGCCCAATCTTGACTGGATGGGCAAGGCCAAGTTTTTCTTCACTTTGAGCGGTCTTCTCTTGCTCATCGGATGGTCCGCCATCTTTTTGAAGGGCGGCATCAAGTACGGCATCGACTTCCGGGGAGGCACGAACGTGGACGTGCGCTTTGCCCAACCACCAAACCTCGACCAACTGCGGGCTAGCCTGCGCGCCCAAGGCTTGGGCAACACTGAGATTCAAGGCATCAGCGACACTGCCGGCCTCGGTTCCACCTCCAATGAAGTCCTTATCTTCGTCGAACAAGCAGGACAGGCCGACCAAGCCATCGATGAGAGCAAGGCCAAGGTTCTTACGGCGCTCAACACCACCTATGGCGTTGCCGGAACGGGCAAGGCGGACTTCAACGCCGTCACTCCCTCCGTCCTCGCCAAGATCCTCACACAAAAAGATCCCTTGAGCCTCTCCGTGAACGCCGGAGACAAGTACCAGCAACTAGCCAAGGCCTTGCTGGCTTACCGTGACACAGATAAAAACGGCCTCCTGACAAATTTGGACGAGCTTTCCAGCGTCACCGGCGTGACGCCTGCGGTCCTTTCGGCGGTCAAGGACAGCTTTTCACTCGCGCCATACGCCATCCGTAACGTCGAAGTCGTCGGCCCCAAGGTGGGTAGCGAGTTACGCAATCAGGCCATCCGAGTTACCCTCTATGCTTTGGCAGGCATGCTGTTATATATTGCATTCCGATTCGAGTGGGTTTACGGTGCAGCAGCAGTGATCGCGGTTTTTCACGACGTGCTCATTACACTTGGCCTGTTTAAGATTTTCGGATTCGAAATATCGCTGACGGTAATTGCGGCTTTGTTAACCCTGGTGGGCTATTCGATGAACGATACGATCGTCATCTTCGATCGCATCCGCGAAAACAGCCGGCTTTTGCGCAAGGAGCCGTTCGCCGATGTCGTCAACAAATCTATTAACCAGACGCTTTCGCGAACGATTCTCACCAGCGGTTTGACCTTTCTCACCGTGCTCGTCCTGTTCCTGATGGGCGGCCAGGTGCTTCGGGCATTTTCCTTTGCCCTGGTGGTGGGGATTGTGGTAGGAACTTACTCCAGTTTTGGTATCGCTGCTCCCTTGGTCGTCGCTTGGAATCGCTGGCGAGGCTTGGGCGTGGCGGCAGGCACCGGAACCGCAGCCGGCAACAAACCCAAGGGAAACGGGAGCGGCCAACCGCGCCTGGCGCCCGCCGGGAGGAGATAGGAGTCACCCATGTTTGAAGAAATGGTAGTTTCAACCTCGAAAAGGAAAACAGCTAAGCCATGGACCTTTGTGGTCTCCATGATTTTCGAAATTTTCGTCCTTGCGATTCTCATTCTCATTCCCTTGATTTACACGGAAGCGCTGCCCAAGACCCTTATGTCTTCGATTCTGTTGGCCCCGCCGCCTCCACCTCCCCCGCCTCCTCCACCGGCCCCCGTGCAGGTGGTCAGGGTAAAGCCGATGGCCCATTTGATGGATGCCGGTAAGCTCGTTGCTCCGAAAGCCATCCCCAAGGAAGTTAAGATCATCAAGGAAGAAGCGGAACCACCTGATGCAATCGGCGGAGTTGCTGGTGGCGTGCCGGGTGGCGTCGCTGGTGGCTCGATGGGCGGCGTAATTGGCGGCGTAATTGGCGGAGTCAGTTCCAACATAGCGCCACCACCACCTCCCAAAGCTGCTCTTAAGCGCGTAACGGTCGGCGGCAACGTGCAAGCGGCACGCTTGGTCAATAAGGTACAACCGCTTTATCCGCCACTGGCGCGCCAGACGCGCATCAGCGGCACGGTCAAGCTTCACGCCATCATCGGCAAGGATGGTGCGGTGCAACAGCTTCAGGTCGTTTCGGGCCATCCTCTCCTCGTGCAGTCCGCGTTGGATGCCGTCAGGCAGTGGCGCTATCAGCCAACCCTGCTCAACGGCGACCCCGTGGAAGTGGATACCGAAATCGACGTGATTTTCTCTCTGGCTCAGTAGTGCAACGGGGCGGCGCGAGCGTCGTGGGACCCTGCGTGCCGTTCTGAGTTCGCAGTTTAAAAAAACAATCTTGTTGGTTCCCGCACCTCAGGAGCCAGTAGGAAATTAAGGAGCAAACGAATGTTAGCAACTCTTTTTCTCTACGCAGCTTGGTTCCAGGAAACAAGCTGGAACCTCAAGGACATGCTCATCTCCATGGGCTGGCCGGCTCGTATCGTGGTGTTTTTGCTTTTCGTCCTTTCCATCTACTCCTTCGGCGTGATGATTGATCGCTTCCTCATGTTCAACAACGCGCGCAAGCAGTCGCGCTTGTTCGTACAGCAAGTTGCCGGCGCCCTCAAGGACGGCAAACTCGACGAAGCCATTGCCATCGCCGAGCGCAACAAGAAAAGTCACATCGCCAAGGTTGTCGCCACTGGTCTTTCGGAATTCCAGTCGGCTTCTCAACAGGTGTCCGACGCGGAAGTCATTGAAGCCGCAAAGCGCGGCCTCGAGCGTTCCGTCGCCATCGTCCACGCCGAAATGAAGCGCGGCCTCTCGGCTCTCGCCACCATCGGTTCCACCGCTCCGTTCGTCGGACTGTTTGGCACCGTCGTTGGCATCTTGAACGCGTTCCGAGGTATCGCCAACAACAAGGCTACCGGTCTCTCCGCCGTCGCCGGTGGTATCGCCGAGGCCCTTGTCACTACCGCGTTCGGTTTGCTCGTCGCCGTCCCTGCCGTATGGGCTTACAACTACTTCACCAATAAGGTGGAATCGTTTGACGTCGAAATGGACAACTCTTCCATGGAGCTCATTAACTACTTCATTCTGCGCCGCGGCGCGAAGAAGTAAGCCGGTAGAAGGGAGACCCCTATGGCCTATAAGCCGCAAGTTGGAGCGCAAGTCTCGGCCCCTAACGTCGTACCCATGGCCGATATCATGCTCGTGCTCTTGATCATCTTTATGGTGGTCACCCCCATGTTGCAGAAAACCCACCAGGTGGATCTGGCCCAGGTAAACGATCCGCGCGATATGAAGGACGCGGATAGGGACGATGCCATCATCGTAGCTGTCTCCCGTGATGGCAGCCTCTATCTGGGTAACACGAAGATCGCCAAGGAAAACATCACCAACGAAGTCAAGGACCAGCTCGCTAATAAACTGGACAAAACCGTCTACGTGAAAAGCGATGCTCGTGCCAAGTACGGTGATGTGGTTGCCGTCGTCGACGAAATCCGTTCCGCTGGCGTCGACCAACTCGGACTGCTCACCGAAAGAGCCAAGTCGAATAACCCTCAAGCGCAGCAGAAGCCTGCCGCCGGAGGCCAGTTATAGTCTAGCGGCCGTTCGTGCCATTCGTTTGCTGAGTTGATTCCGGCCTGCGCTGGCTCCCACACAGCGCAGGCCACTCCTCGCCAAACCTCGGTTGACCGGCCCGATAGGAGAATTCGCAATGGGCATGGACGTTGGTAGTAGCGGTAGTTCGATGGCCTCGCCGAATATCGTTCCTTTGATCGATATTCTTCTTGTGCTCATCATCATCTTTATGGTCATTTCGCCAGTTGTACCTAAGGGCCTGGATACTCTGGTCCCGCAGCCCTCACCGAATAAGGAACAGAACATAGAGCTGGAGAACAAGACCGTCGTCGTGCAGGTCATGATGGGCAATCACTTGAAGATTAACAACGAAGACACCACATGGGACACTATGGGGGCTCGCTTGGAGCAAATCTTCAAAGAACGTGCCGAAAAGATTGCCTTCGTTAAGGGCGATAACGACGTCCTTTTCATGGATGTGGCGCGCGCCATCGACGTCATGAAAGAAGCCGGAATCGACAAGGTGGGCCTCATCACCGCTAAGCTCGAGGCCGGTCAGTAGACTTTTGCCGTTTTTCTCGCGGGGTTGTGAGAGTCCTCTCGCAGGGGCCAAATCTGGCTGCGAGGTGACTCATGGGAATAGGTATAGTTGGCGGTAAGCGCGGGATGTTTTGCGATGCGAATGTTGTCCCGCTCATTGATATTCTGCTGGTGCTGCTTGTGATTTTCATGATTATTCCGCACCAGCAGGTAGGTCTCCAGGCGGATCTGCCCCAGGCGGCGGTTTCGCCGGCGACGGTTGTTCCGCCGGAAACAATCATTGTCTCGATTGCTTCGGACGGCTCGCTCCGGATCAACCAGTTGGCAGTGCAACGCGAAGAATTGCGTGAACGCCTCGAAACCATATTTGCACTGCGCGCTCATCGCGTTGCGTTTCTTCAGGGTGACCGTTCCCTCGAGTTCCAGGCGGTAGCCCAGGTCTTGGATGATATGCATGCTGCGGGAGCTTCTCCCATCGGCCTGCTCACATCTGAACTGGAAAAAAACCGCTGAACGTGATGGAATGGCCCCTATAGGGCTTTACAGAATCCTAGCAGCGATCCCGTTTTGCTCGGGGTCCCGCTTACCAGGGATGGACGCCTAAATGACTCAAGCTTCGGTTGCAAGGGTAACCCCCTCGTGGCTTACCCGCATTACCGCCCAGATTCTTTTTCTGGGGGTGCTTCTAACTCTCTCCTTCGGTCTCTCGGGCTGCCGCAAGTTGCAGGCTCGCGATGACCTCAACAAGGGTGTCGCGGAATTCAAGAATGGCCAGTACGACAAAGCCGTCGAGTATTTCAAGACTGCTAAGGATCTCGATCCGACCCTCTTGAATGCGCGCCTCTATCTCGCCACCGCCTACGCTAGCCAGTACATCCCGGGCGCTCCCTCGGAAGAGAACATGCGCCACGGCAATGAAGCCATCCAGGAATACACCAACGTGCTGGATATTGACGCCAATAACCTCAGCGCCATTGATGGTCTCGCTTCGATTCAGTACCAGATGGCCGGGCAGCCCTTTGATCCCAAGAAATTTGAAACCTCCAAGAGCTTCCACGAAAAGCACATTGCCTTGAAGCCGCAGGACCCTCAGCCCTACTATTCCGTCGGCGTCATCGATTGGGCACTCGCCTATCGCGGCAACACTGAAATGCGCGCCGACTATAATCGCGAGCACATCAAAAAGCAGATCAAGGATACTGACCCGCTTCCTCCCGATGTTCGCAAAGCGTACGGGGATAAATACAACGCGCTCGTTGATGACGGCATCAAGGCACTGGAGACCGCCATCCAGCTCAAACCCGATTATGACGATGCCATGACCTATTTGAATCTTCTCTATCGCCGCAAGGCCGATATCGTGGAATCTTCCCAGGAACGCGACGCCCTCACTCAGAAAGCCGATGACCTGCTCGATCGCGTCAAGGAAGTCAAACAGAAGCGCGAGGAAGAGGCCGAAAAGAAGTCTCCTTCCTGAAGAACTCTGACAGCAGTTTTTGCGAAGAGGGCGGCTCATCGGCCGCCCTTTTCCTTTCTGCCCATCCCCCTCCTCTCGGGCTTTTTTGCCGCTCCTTCCCGGCGTACACTTGGCTATGGGCTCGCGCTCCAACCTCCCGCTCAATTTCAACCGTGACCGCACGGAACGGCACCTCAATGCCCGCCTCGAAGAGTTGCTGGAAAAACTGCGCCTGAACCGCCCTTCCGATGATCCCTGGCTCGTTCGCCGTGCTTACGAAATCGCCGCCGAACGCCACCGCGATCAGTTCCGCAACTCCGGTGAACCTTATGTCTCCCACCTCCTGGAAGTCGCCCATATCCTGGCCGATATGCGCTTGGATGCCACCACGCTGGCCGCCGCACTCCTCCATGATGTCATCGAGGATACGGAGTTCCCCCTCTCCCGCCTGCAAGAGCGTTTTGGAGACGAAGTCGCCCTCCTCGTTGAAGGTGTCACCAAAATCAGCCGCTTGAACATGATGGCGCCCGAAGCTCGCCAGGCGGAAAACGTGCGCAAGATGCTTCTAGCCATGGTGCACGACGTTCGCGTTGTGGTCGTCAAACTTGCCGACCGCCTTCACAACATGCGCACCCTCGAATTCCTTGAACCTGCGAAGCAACTCCGCATCGCCCGCGAAACCATGGATATCTACTCGCCCATCGCCCATCGCCTCGGCATGGCCGTCATCAAGGGTGAACTTGAGGACCTGGCATTCCGCTATCTGGAACCGGAAGCCTATTTCTCTCTCCAGAAAGAGGTCAAGGAGAAGGACCCGGTTTACAAACAGTTTCTCGAGGAAGTTCAGAACACCATTCGCACCAAGTTGGTGGAAAATAGTATTCCCGCCGAATTGGAAGCCCGCATCAAGGGCTTGCATTCGTTGCACCGCAAAATCGTCCGCCAGGAACGCGGCCTGGATCAGATCTACGATCTTCTGGCCGTTCGAGTGATCACGGATTCCGAGCGCAATTGTTACGCAGCACTGGGCGTTGTGCACCACATCTGGCGCCCCGTGCCCGGCCGCTTCAAGGACTACATTGCCATGCCGCGCCCCAATCTTTACCAGTCGCTGCATACTACAGTCATTCACGGCGGCCAGGCCTTCGAAATACAGATTCGCACCCAGGAGATGCACCGCATTGCCGAACAGGGCGTAGCGGCGCACTGGAAATACAAGGATGGCCGGCCGGTCTCCACTGACGGCAGGCCGGTTGCCTCCGGGGATGACCAGCGCATTGCCTGGATGCGCCAACTGATTGAATGGTCCCAGGAATTGCAGGAGCCCGGCGAATTCCTCTCCACATTAAAAGTGGATCTGGCGCCGGTGGAAGTGTACGCATTCACGCCGAAAGGCCGCGTTCTGGAATTGCCACGCGGCGCAACGCCCGTGGATTTTGCCTATTCCGTGCACACGGAGGTAGGGCACCAATGCGTCGGCGCGAAAGTGAATGGGCAGATGGTCTCCCTGCGCCACGAGGTGGTCAGCGGCGACGTAGTCGAGATTCTCACGCAAAAAGGTCACAAGCCCAGCCGCGACTGGCTGAGCTTTGTGAAGTCATCTCACGCCAAAAGCAAGATCCGCCATTTCATCAATACGCAGGAGCGCGAAGAAGCCACCGAAATGGGCAAGCGCCTCCTGGAAAATGAATCGCGCAACTTCCCTAAGGGCTTGAAGAAAATTCCCCACGAGGACCTGCAGAAGCTCGCCGCCGAATACGGGCTCTCCAAGCCCGAGGATCTTTTTGCCGCTGTCGGATTCGGCAAGTTCTCCGCCCGCCAGGTGCTCGCGCGGTATTTCGGCGAGCCTTCCAAGGATGCGGAGAAGTCGCCGGAAGACGCCAAGCCTACGCTCGTTAAAACCGTCAAGCGGATGCTTGGTTTTGGTCAGGCTCCCTTGATTGTGAAAGGTCAAGACGACTTGCTGGTCTTTCGCGCCAAGTGCTGCAATGCCATCCCCGGCGATGAAATCATCGGTTACGTCACTCGCGGACGCGGGGTCGCCGTGCACACGCGCACGTGCCCAAACGTGCAGAACCTCCTCTATCAGACGGAACGCCGCATTGCCGTCGAGTGGGGCACCGGTGGCGCGGCTACCTTCCCCGTCGAACTCTTGATTCGCTCCAAGGATCGCCCCGGCCTGCTTGCCGAAATCACCGCCGTAATTAGCGATGCTGGCTCCAATATCCGTTCGCTCGATAGCCGGCCGGACCGCCAGAACGCTCGCATCGAAGCCAGCCTGGAAATCTCTGATAAACGCCAGCTCGAAACCATTCTCTCCAGCATCCGGCGCATCAACGGCGTCATCGGAGTTGAGCGCACTTTCCAGGTCTAGGCGAAACCACCCGCTTGTCCGGTATCCACGTAGGCACACACCTCACCCGGCGCGCTCTTTCCCCCTTAGAATGAACTTATGCGGCAATACTTCCTGCTTTTCGGTCTGTGTGCGCTGGCTTTGGCGGGGTGTGAATCTAAGCCAAAGACCAACTACGCCCTGCTCGACCAGGCGGGGATGTTTTCCTCCACCGTGGACCAGATCAAGCAGCTGAATGTCACGGATCCTGAAATTGTCCAACTCTCAAAACTCAAACAGGTGGGCGCCAGCGACGACCTGTGCCTCGCCCTCTTGAAAGCCGCCCGCGATCATCATCACGAATTCTCTAATGCCGAGTCCGCCATTCAGTTGTCTCAGGCCGGCTATTCCGATGAGCAGATCTTGGAAATGGCCAGGTCCGATCAGATTGATATCCTCAGCGGCGAAGCCATTACGCTCAAGCTCATCGGCCTTTCGAACCCCACGGTCCAGGCGATTATTCATCGCCGTATCCAGAGTTTGCCTACCCTGACCAGCGAGCAGATTGGGCGCTTGAAGAACACCAGCATGTCGGAAAAGCAGATTCTCGACTTGGTGAATCAGGGGCTATCGAATGACGCGGCGGAAAAGCTTATTGCCAGGCGCGAGGCCAACCGCAATCACTCCAACACCGGCTTCGTCCGCAATCGCGGCCGCAAGCCTCGCTGATCTTCGCTCCCGCCTCTCCTTTTGCTATCCTTGCTTCCGCGTTGAAAGGAGGTCTCACTATGAAGGATGTAGTTCTAACCATTCGCAGCCCGAAACCCATCGGACCGTATTCCCAGGGAATCAGGGCCAACGGGTTTTTGTTTACTGCGGGGCAGGTCGCCCTGGACCCGGCCTCTGGAGAGTTTTCCGGCGCCACCATTCAGGAGCAGACGGCACGTGTGCTGGAAAACCTGAAAGCGATTTTGGAAGCTGGCGGCGTGTCGCTAGCCGATGTTGTGAAAACCACTGTTTTCCTCAAGAACATGAGTGACTTTGCTGCCATGAACGAAGTCTATGCGCGGTATTTCGCGGTTGCTCCCCCGGCGCGTTCCACCATCGAAGTTGCACGCCTTCCCAAGGACGCGCTTGTTGAAATTGAGGTCATCGCGGCCCTGTAGAACTGGATTGTCCCCGCGCACCAAAATAAAAAAGGCCACTGCTTTTGCCGAACAGTGGCCTTTTTGTTGAAATCTTGTTAACTCCGGATTAAGGCCTCTCGGGACTTTCGAGCGCCTCGGAAACTGCCAGATACGTAACCACGCCCGTTACTGCGGCCGTCACAATCAAAAACCGGCTGCGGCCAGCCCTTAGCGGTGAACCACCTCTCCCGCGCGGTCCATTCGGGGCGCCTGCACCTGCTGGTCCTTGGCCCATTTCTTCTGGCTGATCCAACAAAACCCGGTAGGAACTCCCCTCCGGGATCACCTGTGCATCGGCACCCACGGATACCACCAGCGCGCCCCGCGTGGCGTGCACCAGCAATTCCTTTGGACCTATGTAAGACACCTGGCCAATCGTCGGCGCATCGTTCTCCGCCCGGATGGCCGCTGTCAGAGCAAACAACGTGAAAGCTTGCGCATTTCCGGTAGAAAAAGTAGCCGCGCCTCTCGTCAGATTCGCGCTGGGTGAGCCTCCGGTATTATTCACCAAGGCGTCGCTGGAACTCAGAAGTAGCAAGCGGGCCGCTCCCGCTCGGATCTGCACGCTGCCTTGCACTTCTGTCTTCAGCGTGTCGCCTCCGTAAACCGTTGTTCCAACCTCGGCCTTTGCTTCACCCACATGGGCACGGTCGGCGGCAATCACGGTGCCCAAAGCAGCCGCAGGCGCTCCCCATGCGGGGAATGAGATTAAGCTCAACGAAAGGGCGGAAGCGAAAACAGCACGACCGAGGAGCATTTGTGTCTCCAATTACAACAGCAAAAGTCTACTTTGCTCAAACCCCGCAGTCAATTAGTACACACCTGTGGAAGTAAGTAACTCTGAATATAGGTCGCGATTCCCACCAAAGCTGGCGCGGCGGGATTCGCATACTCTGCTAGTAGACCTTTGGGATAAGCCGCCACGTCCGGGAGCAATACGCTTCGTACTCACTCCCGAAATGCTCGTGCAACAACTTTTCTTCTGAGCGAATCCGCGCGAACAATGGTGGAACCAGGAGTATGGTCAGCACCACCCCAACTCCCGAGCGAAAGCAGAAGCTCCATGCCAGTGAACCGATGAGCAGCCCCAGGTAACTTGGATTGCGGATGAAGCTATATATGTTGTCGGTGACCAAAGCGTGCCCGGGCTGAATGGCCACGTAGCCGCTGAAGCGGTTTCCAAGTACGAACACGGGCCAAAGCCGCAGCGTGCCGCCGATTGCCGCAAGCGCCACGCCAACCCACCGAATTCCATCGCCGTCAATGACCCAGAATTCCTTGCGATCCGTGTACGCCGCCAGGAACGCGTTCAGCAGCCCGATCACCGAAAACGCCGTGATGACCCACCGGTTGCTGCGATCCTCTCGCACACCCGAACTTAGGTTTCCCCCTGCGAAGAACGCTGCGCACGCCTGCAAAATGAACACCGCCGTTAGCGCGATAAGCGCCGGGTGCGAGAAGAATGCTCCAAAGCCGCCCCAGCCGAGCACGGCCAACCCAAGATAGAAAGCGCTCACCACGAAAACCAGCAGCACTCTTGCTGGTAGACCCATTCTTTGCCTGTTTGTTTCGCCCATCGTTTCTCAACCTCTATCGGGTTGCCAAAAAACTTCCTTCCCGTCATTCCGAACGGAGTCTGCGCAGTGAGGAATCCCTCTTTTCTTGGATTTCCCGCGAAGAGAGATTCCTCGCTTCGCTCGGAATGACGGGCCAAGCCACTTTTTCCGCAGCCCGCTACGCTGCCGGGGAACGCCGCGCGCGAAGTTTTCTCGCACACTGCTGGCCACTGATCAATCTTGAAGAGATTCGCCTGCCTCACCGCAATTTTACCATTCTGGCCTCAACTACCGTTTCTTGCTCCCCGTGATGGCACAACTTCTCATTCGCTGTTAGAATGCCATCAGAGTATGGCCGACTGGAAGCAAATCACCGCACGCATCAGAAGAGCACGAACGGGCAAGGATCCTGCCGCACAACTCGCCGCTCTCTTTCAGAAGACGCGCGACGCCATGGTCGCCTTTGAATTGGCCCGCTATCTTGAATCCGTTGGCAACACGCAGGACGCCGGCAGGTGGTACGTGACTGCGGCGGAGCGCTTCCGTCGCGCCGATTGGAAGACCAAAGCGCAAGAAAGCGCCACGCGCCTTGGTGCCACCGAAGCTGCGGAAATTCCTGCGGCACCACCTCCGCCAGAAACTGCTCCTAGCGAGACCCCGGCAAGTCCAGAGGTGGCAGAGCAACACGTGGAAGAAATTTCTGCTCCCGCTGCCGAACCTGCATCAGAACCTGCGCCAGAAATTGCGATCGCCCAACAAGCCGCTGCTGCTGCTTCTCCTACTGCCGCCCCGAAACGCCACAGGCGTGGCCGACGCGGCGGGCGCGATCATCGGCGTTCCGGGAAACGGCCCGAGCAAACTGCTTCCGCCCCACGCGAAGCAAGCCCTGCTCCTCCCGCACCCCCTGCTTCCGTTGAGGAGCGTCCTTCTCATTCTGGGGAACCTCCCGAGCTTGCTTCGGAAGCACCAGTTCTTCCCAGCCTGCGCGGACGTTCCGGCGATCCCGGCTTGGCCTCGCGCCTCACTCAGCTTGAGATGAACTTTCGCCGCCTGCTAGCTTGCCCGCCAACCAAACTGGACGCCGCCGACAAAGCGCCGGCAGGTCCCGGCGTTTGGGTGTTGACCGATTCCGATCTCAGCACTTATTACTATGTCGAAGCCTGCCAGACTCTGCGCGTTGCTATCCCGAATCTCATGCGCAGCAGCGCCTCCCGCCGCGGCGAATCCATCAGGCCCCAGTTGGCAGATCACCTGGGCATTCCCGAAACTCGCGTTGCCAAATATCTCTCCGACCACTGCGTTGTCCGCTGGCTCCAGATGGACGATGAAGCTTCGAATTTCGCCCATTTCTTGATCGCCGTACTCCACCCTGCCCTAAACGAATAGCAGCCCTCAAAATCATCCCGACCCTGGCAATATTTCGGTCTCCGTACCCTAACACTAACCGCCAACAGGTCGGCGAAAACCCGCCATTTGCTGGTCCGCCCTACCGTTCAACCCCTATTTTTCACCGTTCACCGAATCCTTCTGGATTCTACCCCCTGCCCCGTACAAACTATAGGAGTCTCAAGACTTATGAATGCACTTCGGTGCATAGTATTCTGAAAGAGCCTTTGGGGGGCTGTTTCAAACTGGCTACTTCGGGCATCCAATTTTGAGTTTTGTAATGCTTTTCGAAAGTGAGGCTATAGCTGCATGCCGAATTCTCTCAGCACTCAATTGTTCCGGTCTATGGACTGGATTGTCTGCAAGACGGCGGGTATCACCTTCGATACCATTCAATATTTCAACCAGCGCAATCCCAACCCTTCCGTCACTCCTCAGTGGTCTGATAAACCCCTTCTGAAGTCCTGGGAAAAGACCAAACCCACTCTCGGCTTCCCCCGGCAGACCGATTCGCTTTGCCCGGCCTGTGTGAAGGAAGCGCGCGATGCCATCATCAAGGGCACTAAGGACTGGCGCGACCTTATGAATGAAAAGGTCGGCGAGATTAAGGCCCAGATCATTGAGCGCGACGGTCAGGTCTGGATGATCAAGGACTGCCCGCAGCACGGCCACTATGAAGACCTCATGGCCATGGATTCCAGTTTCCTTAAGTGGATTGAATCGCAATTCCCCGGCCGCGACATTCCTGCGCACAACGACGAGAGCATGCACCGCCACGGTTCTTCCAACGTGCGTTATGGCCGCGGCTCCGTCCTTACCGTGGACCTCACCAACCGCTGCAACATGATGTGCGATCCGTGCTTCATGGATGCCAACCAGGTTGGCTATGTTCACGAGCTGTCCTGGGAAGAGATCACTGAAATCCTCGACAACGCCGTGAAGATCAAACCGCGTCGCCAAATGTCCGTGCAATTCTCCGGCGGCGAGCCCACCATGAGTCCGTACTTCTTCGACGCCATACGCTACTCGCGCAAAGTCGGCTACAACTCCGTGCAAGCCGCCACCAACGGCATCGAATTCGCCAAGAGCAAGGAATTCTGCAAGAAAGCCTTTGAGGCCGGCCTCCGTTACGCCTATCTCCAGTTCGACGGTATCGGCAACGACGCCAACAGCCATCGCCAGATCGGCAATCTCTTTGACGTCAAACTCCGCGCCATCGAAAATATGCACGAAGCCGGCATCGAAATCGTGCTGGTTGTAACGATCGTCAACAATGTGAACAACGATCAGGTTGGCGCCATCGTGAAATTCGCGATGGAAAATCCTAAGAAGATCGCCTTCATCAGCTTCCAGCCGGTCTCTTTCACCGGACGCGACGAAGACATCACCCCCGAACGCCGCCTCCGCCAGCGCTACACTCTTTCGCACCTTGCCGACGATGTCAGCAAGCAGGTTGGCCGCATCAAGCCGACGCGCGACTGGTTCCCCATCTCTTTCATCAGCACCTTCGCGGGCTTCGCGGATATGGTCAAGGGCAGCGAATCCCAGTGGGGTTCGCTCTCCTGCGGCTGCCACCCCAATTGCGGTGTAGGCACGGCCGTCATGATCAACAAGGAAACCAAGGAATGGGCCCCCGTGCCGCGTTTCCTGGATGCACAGCAGCTCACCAAGGACGTCACCGCCATCACCGATGCCGCCCGCGGCAAGAGCTTCTCCAACTTCATGATGGCCATGGCCCTCTTGAAGAACTACCGCCCGTTTGAAGGCCCGGTCGGCTTGAAGCTTTATGACCTCTTCAAGAAGTTCGACAAAACCTGGGCGCTCACCAAGGGTTCCACCAGCAAGTACGGCAAGACTTCCCCGGAACGCACCTACGAAGATGCCTTAAAGCGCCGCCAGCAGGATCCGTGGAACTTCCTCTTCATCGCTGGTATGTGGTTCCAGGATCTCTTCAACTACGATTTCCGTCGCACCGAAATGTGCATCATTCCTTACGGCACGCAGCAGGGCGAGATCAGCTTCTGCGCCTACAACACCGGCATCGGCTGGCGCCAGATCATCGAGAACATGCACAAGAACGCGACCGTCGCCGAGTGGTACAAGACCCACGGCAAGCACGAAATCTACGCCAAGGGCAAGAACGTCAACCTTAGCGCTTACGACCACTCCCTCAAGATTGACGCCGATGACGCCGCCCGTGTCCGCCACATTGAGCACGACATCCCGGTGACCGCCGCCGAAGAAAACCGCCTCCGCCGCAAGAAGGCTCTCGAAGAGCAGGCCAAGGTTCGCGCCATCTACGAAGAGCTAGTTCTAAAGAAGCCGCAACAGGCTGTCGTACAAATCGGCACGGTCAGCGACATCGCCAAAGCGGTGCCCGCCAACTTCACCAATGCCAATAAGCCCGTATCCATCGCCCCGACCAACGGCAATGGCAACGGCGCCAAAGCAGCCAAGGAACAACAAACCGAAGCCGTAGCCGGCGACTAATTCCCGTCGCTCATCCCTGTAGCTCAGGCCTTCAGGCCTGAGGCTGTTCCCAGTAAATCGCAATCTCCAACGGCCTCGGATTTCCATCCGGGGCCGTTGCATTTCTCTTTAGAAGGTCAGGGCTTCAGCCCTGCCATAAAGCCTGCAAAAAGATTTGGGCTTCAACCCCTGAGGTCTCCGAATGTCCTCTCGCTTGGTTCGAGACGCAGCGAGAATGCCGCACCTAAGCTATAATGGGGTTCTGAACTAAGCGATCGATCCAAGGCCCTTTGGAGGTTTCCCGGCAATGCCCATCTACGAATACATCTGCGAAAACTGCAAGGAGCGCTTTGAAAAAATTGTCATCAACAAGCAGCAGGAAATCTCCTGCCCCAAGTGCTCCAGCAAGAAAGCCGCAATCCAGCTTTCCGTATTCGCCACGGCCGGTTCCGGCAATTCCTCCACACCCTCCGGCGGCTCCTCTGGAGGAGGAGGCTGCTGCGGTGGCGGCTGCTCCTGCCACTAATTTGGAGTGCGGTGGCTTGCCGCCGCTTTTCTTTCATTCATCTTGCCCCTCTCCCTTCCACATCCTGTCTCTCCGTCATGTCGAGCGAAGCGCGCATCTTGCGCCCCGCGCGTTCCGCCGCGGCGGTCGAGGCATCCCTCTTCCCTGTGGCACAAACATTCCTGTCTGTGCTCTTGGGTTACTCTTCCCGCGGCCTCCCGTTCACCGATATCTGATCGCTGATAACTCTCCCCCCAACAGAACTCTCCCCAAACTCTCTTCCCCCGGCTTGCCCCGCTCCGTTCCGTGCGCGGTGATTCCAACCAGCCCGGTTCACTCTGCATGCTCCCCCAAGCGCCCAAGATGCGTCAGAAGTTAGCCGAAGTTCGAGGTAGTTGAGCCTCGATTGGTTCTGATCCGTCTCGATGGACACCGCTCTCGTCGTGGCGATCAGATAGTGAGGTATATGCGGTATCGTGAGATCTATCCTGGCGTCGGACTCCTGTCATCGTCCTGGGTAAGATTTACAGGTTTCGTGTTCCAAAGAATGCGATGTTATTGAATTGAATTCCTCGTTGCTGATTTCCCGGTTTCAGGTTGACCCCATCATTTCGCAAACAGTAGTGTCTGGTAAAAATTCGCCCGTTCTTCTTAAGTGTATGACAGCACAGAGGTAAAGAGTCCAGATGCGATTTTTCGATTTCAAATTTCTACCCATTTGTGAACACCATGGGACTGCTTGCGATTCTATTTCGGAGGCAGCCCGTGAACAGCGGCCGAACGGTTTTCGCCCAGCTGATGGAGTTCATCCCGACCTACCGGTTCCAGATCTGCGTCGATCAGTACCATGGCAATCGTTACGTGAAAGATTTCTCTTGCGGGGATCAGTTTCTCTGTTTGGCTTTCGCTCAGCTGACCTATCGCACGAGTCTCCGCGACATCGAAGCCTGTCTGCGCGCCCAGCAGCCCAAGCTCTTTCACATGGGCTTCCGAGGCCGAGTTTCCCGTGCCACACTCGCCGATGCCAACGAGACTCGCGACTGGCGCATCTACGCCGACTTCGCTCACGTGTTGATTCGCACCGCCCGCGACCTCTACCGCAACGAGCCCTTCGGAGTGGAGTTATCCGAGACCGTCTATGCCTTCGACTCGACCACGATCGATTTGTGTCTGTCGCTGTTCCCCTGGGCCCAGTTTCGCCGTCACAAGAGTGCCGTCAAACTGCATACGCTTTTGGATGTGCGGGGCAGCATTCCGACCAATGTTTATGTGACTGGCGGGCAGATCCACGATGTCAACCTGCTGGACCAATTGTTTCTCGAAGCCGGGGCGTTTTATCTGCTCGACCGCGGCTACGTGGACTTTGCTCGCCTCTACACCTTCACTCAGGCGTGCGCCTTCTTCGTTACCCGCGCCAAAAAGAATATGCAGTTCTACCGTCGTTCCTCGCGCGGTGTGGAACGGTCGACGGGCCTGCGGAGCGATCAAACCATTCTGCTGACCGGAGTCCGAACCGCTCAGGGTTATCCCGATCCGTTGCGGCGCATCCACTATTTCGATGCTGAGAAGGACTCCCGGCTGATCTTCCTGAGCAACAATTTTCTTCTGCCCCCACTGGCCATCGCCCAACTGTATCGCACACGTTGGCAAGTGGAATTATTTTTTCGCTGGATCAAGCAGCACTTGCAGATCGAGGCCTTCTACGGCACCTCGGAGAACGCGGTGAAGACGCAAGTGTGGGTCGCCCTGTCGGTTTACGCGCTGGTGGCCATCGTAAAAAAGCAGCTGGGGCTGGATCTGAGCCTCTACAAAATTCTCCAAATTCTCAGCGTCACGATTTTCGAGAAAACCCCGATTTTAGAGGGGTTTTCCAACTTTGCCGACGAAAGCGAAGACCCGAATCTCGCTAAGCAGCTGAAACTGTTCGAGTTTTAACCGGACACTACTGTTTTCACGTATTTCGTCTGCCCAGGTTTCTAGGTCGGTCCGCGATGGAGCCCTAAGATCACGAAGGCGAGGAAGCCAATTGTCTCTAACAAGGGTTCCCGCAGCGGGGACACCGGAGGAAACCGAGCAACCAGCCCCAAGAAAGAACGCGAACCGCTTATCCGCAGCACCAGTCGTAGCTTTCAGTCTGCGTGCAAACTCTTCAATCGATATCTTCCTGAGGGGCTTAGGCAAGGCTCACCTGTTTCAAAGAGTACTTCTCTAGTAATCTTACTTATATCATACCCATCTGAGAAGTCCTGTTCCGGAACTGCGATCACTGAGCGGGCGTGTGGCGTAGGCCTAAGCCGCTGTGACAACTTCGGGTGGCGTACCCTTGCGGTTTGTGGCGGGTGGCAATCCCCTCGATGGCTACAAAATCGTGGGTGCCGCACCCTTTTCGTTTACAAACGGTGCGGACCTTAACTTTTCCTCTTTCCACCGTTGATGGGTGTCCGAGAAGCTAAAGTCAAGAGCTCCAGCGCTCTACTCCACAACCCGGTCCGCCCACGCGCTGGCCACAACGCAAATATCCCGGAAGGCCCGGGCTTTGAAGGGCGATTTCGCACCGGATTCCTTTAGGATGGCCGCCTGATTCCTTCGCACTTCACGATAAATCCTGGCCATCTGTTGGACTGTCGGTTGCCTTCCGCGGCGCTTGAAGGTCTGGCAAAGTTCCGCGAACACCCCGGCAACCTTTCCTTCATGAATCTTCGCGTCCGTCCCGTTCAGGTCGCTCAGCGATTTCTCCATGCGGTAACTGGTGGACTCGAACACATACCAGCTTTCCTTCTTTCTCTGTTTCTCCTGCGCCACCGTCAGGCCAAGTTCGAAGGGCATGTTAAACCGGGGCGTGCGGGGCTTTTTGCTGTCCCGTTCCACTCGGGATAGATCATGAATGGAATATTCACAATCCCTAATTAGTTTTAGAATCTTGTCCAACCGGCGCGAACTGTCGGGAATTTCCAGCGTGGCTCGTGGCACCAGCCCAAAAGCGCTTACACCTGCAACGTAAGCGATGAAAAGCCTCTCAAACTTCTTGTCGTAGGGGATATTCAGGAAAACTTCAGTGCGCGGCTTTTTTCGCTTTGCCACGCGCCAGCTTCTTTCGGCTTGCTCTTGTTACAAGACCTTTTAGCGTGCCGTTCGACTTTGCTTTCGGCCCCGCCAGCCGCATCAATCGCTTCACCCGCGCGTCCGAGACCCCAAGGGCCGCCGCTGTGTCCTCTACTGTGGCAAACTGTGAATCCAATATGACGCCCATGTGCTCCACCGGAAATCTGATGATACAACACCCCTTGCAGTTCGTCCATTAACTCTGCAACTAAGTGACCGTGGGAACAGACTTAGTACCAGTTTCGAACGTAGTACCTACAAGATAATAATAGAAACACGGTAAACACTGTGCTAAGCTCCATCCGCTATGCTGAGGGGATGCTGTGCCTGTACCGTTTCGGAACGCCCCACTCCTTCGTCCTCACTCCCCCTGCTCGCCACCAGCCACTCGCCACTTCTTCTGTAACTCCTTTGTTTGCCCTACATTCAAGAAATTTTCCCGTAACCCCTTTGTTTCCCCTACTTACGCAAAAACAGGTGGGTTGGGCTCTTTTCTGCAGAACGCCTCCGCCAGTAACTCTTTTGTTTTCTTCCGTCGTGTTAACTACATGCTAATCTACCCACCCAATATTGTCGGCGCGCCGACATTTTCGCACCCTGCAATTCCTATTTCTTGCCCCTGCATCTTGCTAAACTCAATACTTACAACTGACAACTCAAAACTCCGCCCGCCCTGTTCGCAGGGTCAACGTGGCGGATTGGGGGAGTACCGTCCTTCGGAGTGCTCGACGCCTTCCGCGCGCAAAGGCGTACTAGAGCAGAGGCAAAGGCGTGTCTCCGGGGAGAGAAGAATGCGAAAACTATTCTTGGCTGTGGCTCTAGTGGCGGTGATTGTGTTTGCCTGTGCGGGGCGAGCGGCGGCGCAAGGGCCCGCAGGCGTAGGTGCAACGACGGCGACGCAGTCTTCATCGCACGCACCGCGCTCCTACAATCCCATTAAGTGGGTAAAGAAAGACCCGAAGCCCAGCAGCGATTGGCACGATGCGAACAGCGATCTGGCCAAGAATTTGACGGCGAAGCTGCAAGCGGCGGGCGTGCTGGCGGCCAACACGAACATTGCCCAGGCTTGCGGCACGTTCAAAGTGTTGAGCGATTGCCTGGCGGGTTTGCACGCAAGCCACAGCCTTGCGCTGGATTTCAACTGCGTCAAATCCGATATGACCGGTGTGCAGGCCGGCGCGGATATGTCCGCATGCAAAGAGCCGAAAGGCGACAAGGGAACAAGTCTGAGCAAAACGATCCAGCTGCTGAAGCCGGGAGCGGATGCCAAATCCGAAGCCAAGAATGCGGAGAAGCAGGCGAGCGAAGATTTGAAGACAGCAGGAGTCTAACAGGTTGCTGAAAAAATGCAATCCCGTCATTTCGAACGGAGTCCGCGGAGTGAGGAATCCCTCTTTTCTTGGGTTTTCAACGAAGAGAGATTCCTCGCTTCGTTCGGAATGACGCGCCAAGCTACTTTTTCCGCAGCCTCCTAGGCAACGCAGAGCAGCGAAGACGGAAATTGTGACGCAGCGGCAAGCGGTGTCTTTTAGGGTGAAGGTGGAGTGCCAAGCGGGCGTTGGTCAGCCGAGTACGTGATATGCTGCGCTGCAGAAGTGGTAAAGGAACGATGGAGAACACACGATGAAACTGTTAGCGGCATTTGGAGTCTTGGTATTCGTGCCAGCGTGCGCCCACGCGCAAGCGGCAAAGCCTTGTGAAGATTTGAAAACAGAAATCGCGGCGAAGCTGGACGCGAAGGGCGTGAAGTCCTACACGCTGGAAATCGTGGCCAAGGACGACCAGACCACCGAAGGCAAAGTAGTTGGCACGTGCGGCGGCGACACGATGAAGATCATGTACAAGAGAGGCGCAGCCGCGGCGGAAACTCCGGCAACGCCAGCGACTCCGGCAAAGCCAGCCAAGCCAGCAACTCAGGCCGCGCCCGCGAAGGATGCGACCAAGCCGTAGGATTTCGGTTCTCAGTTCTTTGCGTTGTTAGCGGGAATAGTTCTTTAGATAAGCGGGAAGCGGCGTGTCGCTCTTGAGGCGCGCGTCGGGCAGCGGTGCTTTGGCTAGGGTTTCGAGCGGCAAAACGCCGGCCCACACGGGCAGAGCGTAATCCGCCTCGTCGTCAATGGGGCCTCCAGTGCGCACCTTGGCGGAAACTTCTTCCAGCGGCAAGGCCAGCACCGTAGTGGCCTTCAGCTCCTGCTCATTGGGCACGCGAACATCATCCCAGCGTCCCTTCATCACGTGTTCAGTGAAAATTCGCAACGCTTCCATTTTTTCAGCGGGATCTTCCACCAATCGCGCAGTGCCAAGAATTACCACGGAACGATAGTTCACGGAATGGTGAAACGCCGAACGAGCAAGCACAAGTCCATCAACATGCGTAACCGTAACGCAAACCGGAATTCCGCCGCTAAGAGTGCGCAGCATGCGGCTCGCAGCGCTTCCATGGAGATAAAGCGTATCGCCGGATCGGCCGTAGTTCGTGGGAATTACGTAAGGCTGTCCGTCGGCGTTGAAGCCGACATGGCAAACGAATCCTGAGTCCAGAATCGAATACACCGTTTCGTGGTCGTACTTGCCACGCTTGGGCAGCCGTTTTACCTGCGTGCGTTCCGTGGGAGTGAATTCGCTCATCCTAGTATTTTACCGTTTGACGGGCGACTCGCCAGAGCCAAGTTGGCCTCCCGCAGGCGCGCCACTCTTGATCCAGAAATGAGTGCCCATTTAGTCCTGGCGCGTGATCTGCAGCAGCGGCATGTCAGTTCTTTGCTGCAGGTGGTTTCGCTGGTCCGCGAACCACGCGGAATCCCCAGTACTCGGGTCCGGGAGTGCAGGTGGAACGCCGGTCTGCCTGACAATCCGCGCTCCCACCGATTAGTTTGCCTTTACCATCGGGCAGCAAAACCCATTCCGCAACGTTGCCGCCAAAATCAAAGAGCAATTCCTCGTTTTCG
Source organism: Candidatus Acidiferrales bacterium (assembly GCA_963780315.1). Lineage (GTDB taxonomy): Bacteria > Acidobacteriota > Terriglobia > Acidiferrales > UBA7541 > Acidiferrum. The sequence continues at coordinate 71,571 of CAWABP010000003.1, forward strand.
TTGCCCTGACCGGGGAAACTGCCCACAGGCTTCAGCAGCGGCGCGGTGCCTGAAAGCTCTTTTATTTTGTCGCGTAGACGATTGGTGTCGTCAGGATTGGGAGAATAGCCGGCCCAATAATCGAGAGTGTTCTCGCCGTCTTTTTTTGCGGCGAAAGCTGCGACTTCGTCCTCGTTGGGCACGCGCCAAGTCTGTCTAGTCAATTTGGAGAGCCAGTCTGTGTAAGCCTGAGCTTGCTCGAAGGTGATGCCGCTGGCAGGAAAGTTTTCCATGCCGGGTTCGATTTTGTAGGAGGGACTGAAAACGGCAAATTGCGCGCGAGTCACTTCGTAGCGGCCGATTTCGAGAGCGTCGCGCTTGACGACTTCGGGGATAAGGACGTTCTTGCCGTAGCCGCGATAGGCGACACCATAATCCGCGCCAGAGCGTGCAATAGTTTTTGCTTTTAGCGCGGCGTCCAAAGGCGAGCCGGACTTGAGCGCTTCGTTCACGGGGGGAGCGGACTTGAAGAAATATTTGTCGAACCAGGCCATCTCTTCTTCAACTTTGCGCATCTGGTGTGTGAGCTTGCGCGGGCCATGGGGTTCGCCGGGAAAGACCACGTATTTCACGGGGACTTTGTCGTAATACTGCAGCGCGCGGAAGAAGGACCAACTCTGCGCGGGGGGCACGTTAGTATCGGCCGTGCCATGGAAAATTAAAACCGGTGCCTGGACCTTGTCCAACTTGAAGAGAGTGGACTTTCGCAAATACAGCTGCGGGTCTTCCAGAAGCGATTTACCGAAGTAGTAGGAATTGAAGGAATCGCCGAAACTGGAATTGCCCCAGTCGCTGATGTATTCGACGTCACCGGCGCCGACGCTGGCCACCTTGTAGCGCGAGGGATACGTAGTAATCAGGCTGATGGAGAGAATCGAGCCGTTGGACCAGCCCATTGTGGCGATTTTGTTGGGATCGGCGAGTCCTTTGGCGACAAGATAATCCACGCCCGCGTTGATGTCTGGAGTTTCCAGATCATAATACTTGCCGCAGCAGATGGATTCCGCCCATTTGAGGCCGTAGTCGTTGCTGCCGTGATAATTGGGGCGAAGGACGAATGCGCCGCGTTGCGTTATCAAGCTGAGGGGATAACCCCAGGAGTTGCTCCACAAATCTTTGTCGGAACCCATCGGGCCGCCGTGGACGGCGGTAATGAGGGGATATTTTTTGGCGGGTTCATAGTTTGCGGGGTAGTAGAGTATGCCTTCCACGTCCTCAGAGTTCGAGCCTCTCCAGCGAATGATTTCGGTTCTTACGAAAGTGCGAGTGTTGAGCAAGCCCTCATTCAGTTTGGTGATTTGGCGCGGCGAGGTCAGTTTGTTGGAGTCAAACTCGGCGGCAAAAAGCTGCGGCATCTTGCTGGCAGTGGAATAGTTGTAGACGATGGATTTGCCGTCTTCGCTGACTTCAAGGGCCCGGAGGTTCTTAACGTGATCGCCTTCGAGGGAAGCGCGCTTCCACGTCCAGGCATCGCCGGATTTGGCGCGTGAATAATGCGCGAGTTCAAAGTGTGAGCCCGCAGCAAGCAGCGCCACGAAACCGTCTTTGGTCGGAGCAAGATCTCCACCCAATCCGTTTTCCCAGTCGAGAGGCACCTGTTTCTCCTTACCCGACGTCAGGTCGTAGAAATACAGCAATTCAATGCTGGCGGTGAGAAATTTTGGATCATTCGAGAAGGGAATGGCCGCGTAAAAGCCGGAATTGTCCGGAGCCCAGACGAAAGCGTCGGGACGCAGACGCCCTTCGGTGAAGATTTGTTTTTCAGTGCCGCCGGCAAGATCGTGAAGGACAGTGACGGGCGGAACTTTCTGATCAAAGGTGTAGTGGAGGCTCTTGGCGTGGGTGGCGGCAACGAATTTTCCATCTTTTGAGACTGCCCAGTTTTCAATCCAGTCGGTGTTGCTGGTAAGGCGCGTGATTTTCTTGTCTTTGACGCTGATCTTGAACAGACGCACTGGCGGGGCGTGATCGGCGTCGTCCACGACCACCGAATCGTCTTTTTTCTTTTTCTCCGCCTGCTCGTAAGCACTGGGATCCTCTTCGGCGCTGAAGATCAGGGTGTCTTTATCCAGCCAGTCGATTTCATTGGGGGCGCGGGCGAGTTCAGTTAGAGCGAAAGGTTCGCCGCCATGGGAACTGATCAGCCAGATCTGCACCGGAGCGGTATCTGGCTTGGCTTGCGGGCGGGTCCGGGAGCTGAGGAAGGCGATCCACTCGCCATCGGGCGACCAGCGCGGAGAAGTATTGTTGTCAGTGCCCCGAGTGAGCTGAACTTCACGTTCTTCCGTCAGACTGGAGAGGTAGAGATTGGTTACACTTGTGTCCTTCTCTTTATCGCCTGAGTTCTTGATCCATGCGAGCCATTTGGCATCCGGAGAGATGCGGAACTGCGAGACACTTTCGGCGTAGATGATGTCTTCGGGCTTCCACGGCTCGATTTTGGCAGGAGGCTTTGTGTCGTCAGCGGAAGCGAAAGGGGCCCAGGAAAAACTACACACAACAAGGGTAATCAGGGCAAAGAGTTTGCGAGGCATGCGGTTCACCTGTTCACAAAGATGCTTATGGGGGCGCAAAAAGAGCGAAAGGCGCGCGAAGAGAGGATAGTCCAATTGACGCGGAATGTGAATCGTGTAGCCTGAGTGATTGCGTTAGGAAAGAGGTGGAGTGATGGCTGCCGTAAAACCCGTGTTCAGCAAAGAGACATTTCAATTCTTGCGAGAATTGGGAAAGAACAACAGGAAGGCGTGGATGGATGAGAACCGGGAGAGATACCATCAGGTAGTGGTGCAGCCGTTCCGAAGGTTGCTGGAAGCGCTTAGCGGGCCGGTGCTGACAATGAACAACCAGTTTGATGTGTGCGGGCGCACCGGACCAAATTTTTCCCGGATCAACCGCGACATCCGTTTTGCAAAGGACAAGACGCCGTACAAGACGCAGATGTACTTGAAGTTTTCCACTCCAACGCCGGGAGACCGGGAAACAGGCCAGCTCTATGTGGGCCTTTCGACGGACGTGGTTACCGCGGGGTTTCGCATTTACTCGGGAGGGAAACGAAAAGAGTCAACGTTGGCGCTGATTGCGGAGCCGCGCGCACTGGCAAAACCGAAGTGGGTCGCCCAGCAGAAGACACGGCTTGGCCGGAAATACGACAGTTACTGGTACACAACCGAAAAGGGAGAATGGACGAAGCATGATGGCTGGCCCACAGAAGCGGAGAATTGGAATAAGATTCAGGCATGGATTGTGCGAAAGAAGATGAACCCGGCCGCGGCTTGCAAAGCCGGATTCCCAGGCGAGTTGCAAAAAATCTTCCACGAACTGTATCCGTTACTGAAATTCACGAGCCTGGCCGATTGACGCGCCGCGCGGGCTCGCATAGGATGCCGCAGTTGCGAAGAGGATACTTCTCCGCCGGGGGATGAAACGCTTATGAACGGAATTGCGCGTTGGAGTTTCACGTTTGTGTTTAGCCTGCTCATCGCAGGGCTAGTGATGGCTCAAAGACCGCCGGCGAAGCCTGAAGCCGGCGCGGATAAGGCTGCGGAGAAATCGCAGGAGAAGGCAAAAGAAGAGAAGAAGACGCCTCCGCCTCCGGAAGAGAAGAGTGTTACTTCCAAGCACATGGTGCGGATTGGCGGGCAGGAAATCCATTACACAGCGACAGCGGGGACGATTCTGCTGAAGCTGGAAGACGGAACAGCGAAGGCCAGCGTGTTTTATGTGGCGTACACGCGGGACGATGCAAGCGACCCGTCGAAGCGGCCGGTTACGTTTTCGTTCAACGGGGGACCCGGGTCGGCGTCCATATGGTTACACCTGGGCGCGCTGGGGCCACGCCGTGTGGAAATGGGAGATGTCGGCGCGTTGCTACCGCCTCCATACAAAGTGGTGGACAACGAATACTCGCTGCTGGATGTGACTGACCTGGTTTTTATCGATCCGGTTTCGACGGGATTCAGCCGGGCGGTGCCGGGGGAGGCACCGAAGCAATTTCACGGAATTCAAGAAGACCTGGAATCGGTAGGAGATTTCATACGGCTGTACACGACTCGCAACCGGCGCTGGGGTTCGCCGAAGTTTCTTGCGGGCGAAAGTTATGGCACGACGCGCGCCGCCGGATTATCGGGGTACCTGCAAGAGCGGTACGGTATGTATTTGAATGGGATCATTCTGATTTCGTCGATCCTGAATTTTCAAACGGCGCGATTCGATCGCGGGAACGATCTGCCGTACATTTTGTTTCTGCCGACCTATACGGCGATCGCGTGGTATCACAAGAAGCTGGCTCCGGATTTGCAGTCGGATTTCCAAAAGGCTATCAATGAATCGCGGAGCTTTGCCGCAGGGGAATATGCGGACGCGCTGATGGCGGGCGACGATTTGTCGGCGGAGCGCCGGGCGCAAATTGTGGAGAAACTTTCGCGGCTGACTGGCCTCTCGACGGATTTTGTGGACCGAGCCAATCTGCGGATAAGAATCCTCCAGTTTGACAAGGAACTGCTGCGAAACGAGCGGCGCACCGTTGGACGTTTTGACGGGCGATTCAAGGGCATTGACGAAGATGCGGTTGGCGCGAATCCCGACTACGACCCGAGCCTGGCGGTGATCGTCGGGCCGTATACAGCGGCATTCAATGACTACGTGCGCAGTGATCTGAAATTTGAAAGCGATCTGTTCTACGAATTTCTGACTTCGCGCGTGAACCCTTGGAATTTTGAGCCGTATGAAAACCGCTACGTCAATGTGGCGGAGACGCTGCGCGACGCCATGACGCAGAATCCGTTTCTGCAGGTGTTTGTGGCTAAGGGCTACTACGATCTGGCCACGCCATTCTTTGCGGCGGAGTATACGTTCAATCATCTGGGGCTGGACCCGACACTACGCAGCCACCTTTCTGGCGGCTATTACGAAGCGGGCCACATGATGTACGTACACCGGCCATCGTTGGTGAAGCTGAAACAGGACCTGTCGCAGTTCATTCAGTCGAGCACTCCGAAATGAAGAAAGCCCTTGGCGTTCTGGCCTGGGGACTGGTAGCGGCGGTAGGCGGCGTGGCGCTGGGAACAATCGCGTTGCATCGCGGAGAACCAATCAGTGCGACGAGGTTCGTGCTTGCCGCGGGGTGCTTCCATGTGGTGGCGTACAGGTTCTACTCCGCATTCATCGCCGCGAAACTGCTCGCATTGGACAATACGCGAGCGACGCCCGCCGAACGCCGAGAAGATGGGCGCGACTTTGTACCCACGAACAAGTGGGTTTTGTTTGGCCATCACTTTGCCGCGATTGCCGGGCCGGGACCGCTGGTAGGGCCGACACTTGCGGCGCAATTCGGTTACTTACCAGGGACATTGTGGCTGATTGCGGGAGCGGCACTTGCCGGGTGCGTGCAGGATTTCGTGATTTTGTTCTGTTCGATCCGGCGCGATGGAAAAACGCTGGGAGAGATGGCGCGGGAAGAGGTGAGCGAGCGCGGCGGATTCATCGCACAACTTGCCGTGCTGGCGATCATGATTATTCTTTTGGGCGTGGTGGCGCTGGTGGTAGTGAACGCACTGAAGAGTTCTCCTTGGGCCACGTTCACGCTGGCGATGACCATTCCCATTGGTTTGCTGCTGGGCATTTATTTGCGTTATGTGCGGCCGGGGCGCGTGCTGGAAGCTTCGGTGATGGGCGTTGCGCTGGTGTTGTTTGTGGTGGTGGCGGGGCAGTGGGTGGCGAATTCGCCAGCGTGGGCAAAGATGTTCACGATGAGCGGCGTGGGGCTGGCGTTCGCGATTATCGCGTACGGATTCGCAGCGTCTTCGCTGCCGGTGTGGTTGTTGCTGGCGCCGCGGGATTACCTGAGCGCGTTCATCAAGGCCGGAGCGATTTTTTCATTGGCGGCGGGAATTCTCCTGGTGCGGCCGCAGGTGCTGATGCCGCCGCTGACGCGATTCGTGGATGGCTCGGGTCCAGTGTTTGCGGGGAAAATATTTCCATTTTGTTTCATCACGATTGCTTGTGGGGCCATCAGCGGATTTCACTCGCTGATTTCGAGTGGCACCACTCCCAAGATGATTCAGCGCGAAGGGCAGGCTCGGTTGATCGGCTACGGCGCGATGTTGCTGGAATCGTTTGTGGGAGTGATGGCCATGGTGGCGGCTTGCGCGATGACTCCCGGAGTGTATTTTGCGATTAACAGCCCAGCGACGATTGTGGGAAGTTCGCCGGAAGCGGCCGCCCAGACGATTTCGAGTTGGGGCTACCCGTTGACGGCGGAGACCATGACGCGCCTGGCGCACGCCGTGGGCGAACAGACTCTATTGAACCGTGCCGGGGGAGCGCCCTCGCTGGCTGTGGGCATGGCGCAGATTTTTTCAAACACCATTGGAGGGGAAAGGCTGCTGAGCATCTGGTACCACTTCGCAATCATGTTTGAAGCGCTGTTTATCCTGACGGTGCTGGACGCCGGGACGCGCGTGGGACGGTTTATGGTGCAGGAACTTGGAGGAAGGGTGTGGAAACCGCTGGGGCGGATGAACTGGATGCCGGCGATTTTGCTATCAAGCGCGCTGATTGTGGCGGCGTGGGGATACTTTCTGTACCAGGGAGTGGTGGACCCGTTGGGAGGAATCAATTCGCTTTGGCCGCTTTTTGGGATTGCGAACCAGTTGCTGGCGGCGGTGGCCCTCGTGGTGGCGACTACAATTCTCTTGAAGATGGGGCGACTGAAATGGATTTGGGTGACGCTTCTGCCAATGGCGTGGCTCGTGCTCATCACCATGACGGCGAGCTACGAGAAGATTTTCAGCGCGAATCCGCGGATTGGTTTTTTGGCATTCGCTAATGTGCTGGCGGGGCAGATTGCTTCGGGAAAGATTTCCTTGACGAAGATCGGAGAAACACACCGAGTGATATTTAACCAGAGGCTGGATGCGGTGGTAACAGCGGTGCTGGCGGGGATGATTCTGGTGCTGGTGATTGAAGCGATATTCCAGTGGTACGCGATTTTGAGCCGACGGAAAGTTCCGGTGATGCGAGAAACACCGTACGTGGCTTCGCAATGGGCGGAGGGGGATTGATGCGACGGGCGAGGGACGAGCTTTTGCGGGGGATGGGGCACGTTTGGCAAGGCTTGCGCGAATGGTGTGGTGACGCGGCTTATGAGAGGTATGTGCAGTGCGTGAAGCGCGGTGACGGGGGAGAGCCGGTTACAGCGGCGGAGTTTTATGTGGAGGAGTTGAAGCGGAAATATTCGCGGCCGAGTCGGTGTTGCTGAGGGGGCGGCGAAGGCTATGTGTGGTGTGGAGGATCGATCCCGCCACGATCCCTCCACTGCGGCCCGCTGACGGCGCGGGCCTCCGGTCGGGATGACAATTGTTTACAAGTTGCCGAGATGGAGTCGAGCAGTGCTCGACCCCTACGACAGAAAACCCAAGAGCACAGTCAGGAGTGATTGTGCCACATATGGCTACAACGCTAAGCTGAGATGGAGACAATGAAAACGTTAGACCGAAGTTCCACGGAGCCCCAGAGGGTATCCTGTTAATTCGCAGCGGCATAGGGCTAAGTTCACTTTCCGGTTACTGGGAACATCCGAACTAATTCGTAGGCTCGAGCCTGTACCGGCGTCGGCTCGGTCACCTGGCGGAAAGTCAAATTCGTCTTCTCCTCCGACTTCTCTGACTTGAGCGCGTAAGTCACTCTGGCCCGGTTGGCCAACTCCGCCAGCAGGCCCTGGAAACTGTGCACCGGAAGACCATCCACAGTTTGCTGCGAGCGTTTTTTTCGCTGAACGGAATCCGAGGGTTTCGCCGGCAGAATCGGATCGCGGCGTTTGCGCTCCTCCCATCGTTCTTCATCCTCGAACAACAGCGGCGCCCAAGCCCGGCGCAGATGCCATTCCACATAGTAGGCCAACACGCACAGAAAAATGTGCGCTGGCACGCGATCCTCAGTGCGATGTCGAATCGGTCGCACCAAGAGATCGATCCCCTTCAGACAACGAAAAGCTCGTTCCACTTCCGCCAGGCTCTTGTAGCTCCGCACCGTGTCTTCCGCGGAAAGCCGTTCCACCGGCTCGCTCGTGCGCAGCACATAAATCCCGTCCAGCTTCTCTTCCTGCTCGATCGACTGCGCACGGCGACTCCAGGCGAAGCTGCCCTCGCCGATTTTGCACGCAAAGTGTTTGCCCACTTTGTAGCGTCCCAGCACCTTCCCCACCTTCAGCCCAATCTCCGCGGCCGTGAGCGCCTTCTTCTTGCGTCGCGTCACTTCCTTGCTGATCTTCTCCAAGCTCTTCTCGGTGGCTTCCAGTAACGCCTCCCGTTTCCGCCTTCGCTCCTCCTCCAACACCGGGTTATGGCAAACCATCAGCCGCTCGCCCGGATAATCCGGTGCGGTGATCTCGGCCAGATTCTTCTGGTCCAGCAACGATAGTTGCAAGGCCCCCTGCTTCACCAATTCGCGAATCGCCGTGCTGGTCAGCGCCGTGATCCAACCAAAACCAGGATGCTGCTTGAGCTTGTCGATCTGCGGCTGGGTCAGCATCCCACGATCTCCCACCAGCACTACCCGAGACAATTTAAAGCGCTCCCGCAGCTTCTCGATTTGGTCGCCTACCGTCGTCGAGTCTCCCGTATTTCCCGGATACACCTCCACCGCCACCGGACATCCCTCGCCATTGGTCATCACGCCGTACACGATGATCGGCAGACCCTTCTTGCCATCGCGGTCGTGTCCAAATTGTGCCAGCGGGCAGGTGCGTCCCTCATAGAAACTGCTCGAAACGTCATAGAGCACCAGGCCACCCTCGCTCAGATGGCGAGCGGCCAGCTTTTTCTCGATGCGCTCCTTGCGCTCGAAAAGCCAGTCCATGGCCTCGTAGAGATCATTCTCCGTGGCCTCTGCTACTCCCAACTCTTCTGCCAGGGTGGTGGTGTGCCAGTGATGGGTGGTCGCCAGTTTCGACGCCGGGGAAATCAAGCGCTGAACGACCATGGCCACGACCAAGTCTCGTTCGCGGCAGCGCTCGGCCGAGATCAGGCGATCCAGTTCGAGCTTGCCGATCATTTCCAGGATGGCTTCCACCTGGCCGTGAGGAAGGGATTTCTGTGTAGCGAACAAATCGTGCGGAGAGACCAGCCGCTCGTCGCACAACAGGCGGCGGAAGGTTTCGATTTTTTCTGGGGGCCAAGCGGAGAGGTTGGCCAAGGTGCGCTTGCGGGTTTTGTTGCCTTCGCGCCAGGCTTCGCGGAGGAGGACGGCGGGCGGGGAGTTGCGGTTGGGGACGGTATCGATGTACATGGGGGCAATAAATCACACATACATCGCGTTGTCAAGCACAATATGCATACTTACATGGGTGCATTATAATTTGCAAACCCTAGGCTAATCCGGAGATTTTCAAGGGCTTATCCTCGAATTACGCCTCTGTTATTGGTGGAACTTCGGGTTAGAGATCTTCGAGATCTTCGTGGAATTTTAGCTGGGTGATTCTGTGGGCTAGTTTGACGCCGTGTTTGCGGATGCCATCCAGGATGGCGCGGCGCGTTTCGATGGGCAACATTTCCGGGGCGAAGACACCTGGCAACTCACGCGGAAAGAATTTCACAAATAGGGCGACGACGTGGGCGGTGGCGTAGGCGACGGGTGTGGTGAAACGGCCCTGGCGGCGAATCTGATAGAGAGTGGGGAATGAGGCGTCGCTGCGGATAAGGAGATGCTGATCGTCTTTTGGAGAATGCTTTACGCCGCGTACCAGAGTGGAGGCGGCGAAACGCGCGTTTTGCAGGAGGCCTTGGCGAATTAGGGCCGCAATTTTCCGCGGCGAAGAGGTGTCGGGGAAGCGCAGGCGAGGGATGCCGCGAGATTTGGAGAGTTTGCCCTGTTTGTGCCAGCGACGCAGGCGGTCAAACTCGTTGCCGCCTATTTTCACCTCGAGATCCTGCATCGGAATGGAGTAGGGAAGCGTGGCGACTTCATCCTGGGCCGCGAGGACAACGTTGGCGGGGCCGATGGGATCGGGGAAGCGGAACTTTTCGAGCTCAGAGAAGCGCTTGGCCAGGTGGAATTTCTTCTGGCGATAAACGCGCGGACGCGAAGTCGCCTCGTCGAAAGAGACTTCGGGGGACCATTGGGAGATAGGGTCATCGCTCTCAGAGCTTTCGTAGAGCCGAATCTGCACCGATTGAACTTCAGTGAGAAGTTCGGCGGCGCGCTTGACAAGCAAATTGGTGAGGCCGGGGGCGGCGCCAGCATTAATCAATGCGGTGCGACGTTTTTCCTGAAATTTCTTGGCGTAGCGGAATTGCTCAGGCTTGAAGGGATTGCGGGTGAGATGAGAGCTGAGGTCAATGTAATGAGCGCGAAGTCGAAGTGCGGCACGGAGGACAATTTCGTTGAAGACGGAAGCGGAGGAGTTGACGATTAACTGACACCCCTTGGCGGCGCGAACGATGGCGCGTAAGTTGCGTGCGTTGACGGGGGCAACGGCGATGGTGGACTTTTTGCCAAGAAAACGGCGGGCGCGGGCAAGATCGCGGTCGCCACACCAGACATCGTGGCCCTGGCGTTCCAGCAGTTGTGCGAGGAGCGAACCGGTGGCCCCAGCTCCGAGAATAAAAATGCGCATGATTTTAGCAAACTGTATCACAGGGCTGGCGCGAGCGGAGCACGGAAGGCGTGGTGGATAGCAAGAACGTGTCAAGCCATCTAAGAATGTAACCCTAGCGATCCCCGTCGAGCCATTTGATATGTAACCGGAGAACGCTTGTTGTTGTTGTGGCTGTGGGAAAGTGGGAATCCCGAAGGGATTTCCAAGCTCGCGAAGCGAGCGTCTTTTCCACAGCCTTTTCGCCGGCCACTTTGTGCCTGGCTGGACGCGAGCTGCTCCTGCGCTTTCGGACTCAGGCGCCGGTTCGCCAGGCGGTAAATCCGTTCGAGTTTCCTGTCGATGATTTTTGCTAATTGAAACGGATCGAGAGATCTTTGCATTTCTTTCAGAATGGACAGTTGCGCTGCATCCCCCTGTTTCGATGCCACCACCCGCTCGAAGGGGGTCTTTGGACCATCATAGACGCGCCGCAGCTTTGATCCCACGCGAACCTTCCTCACCAGTTTCACCGAGGGCAGGTATAGATTCAGCCACAAGCGCAGCTCTTGGCGGTACAGGTCGTTCATGGCATCGATCGCATTTCGCGTGTCATAACGTTCCCAGCCCAGTAGCTTCCGTACGTGGGTCCAGTTCTTTTGCTCGATATGAGCGTTGTCGTCCTTCTTGTACGGACGTCCTCGCGTGAGTTGGATCTGCTTCCGGTCGCACCAAGCCTTCAGATGCCAGTTGATGAATTCCGATCCGTTGTCCGAGTCCAGGCCCAAAAGCTGGAAGGGCAGCATCCCTGCAATCTCATCCAGGGCTTGCTGGACAGCGGTTTGCCCCTTCCCGAGCAGCGCGCGTGTCTCGGTCCAGGTAGTTTGCATGTCGGTGATGTTCAGTGAATAGCCGAAGTCTCCATCGCTAGAATTTCCGGAATGCGAGACCAAATCGACTTCCGTGAAACCTGGTGACTTCACGTCCCAGCTATCGGTCTTCACCGGGATGTGGTGCTTCAACAGATAGCCCGGCTTGGTGCGTCCGTAAATGCGCCGCCTCTGTTGGTTCTTCTTGACCGCCAGTCGTCGGTCCATCTGCCGCGGACTGATCGAGAGCAGTTGTTTCTCGATCTCCGGGCTTAACTTGAAACGCTTGCGGATCCAGGGCATCCAGGCCGGCAGCAGCGCTTTCAATCGCACCGACCAGGGATATCCGGCCGCCTCCCATACGCTTGTCAGCACGCTCAACAGTTCGTGCCCATAACTCAGCCCACGCTTCCGTACCGGCCGATCGGGTCCCTTCCCGGGTGCCGGGCCATTCAATATGCGTATGGCGTATTTTCGGTGGTAGCCCGTGGTCAGGCAAAATTCGTTCAGCATTTCACGTTTCGCTTTACGATCTGCTCTGCAATACCGCCCATAGATAACTCGGAAATACTCCCATTTCCCCTTGCGCCCCAAATGAACCCTCCCCAAATCGTCTTTGTCTCGGGTTACATCTTAAATGGCGCGACGTTGTCCCCTCTGGTTACATTTTAGATGGCGCGATACGAAGAATTGAACTGGGGAAGGGAGAGGGGTAAACTGTGCAGGTTAACTCCGACCCCTCCGGCCTACGGGAGAGACATCCAATGGCGGAGGGGCGAGGCGGACCGGTATTGGTTCGCCGAGGGTTTGAGCGGAAACGCTTTGGCCTCCCTGCGGTGATGGACTGACCGCGCTTGGAAAGGAGACTGCAAGCCGGAAATATGTAGATTCCCGGCGGTCCCCCCGATTCCATGCGCGAGTCGGGGTTCTGTTTTTTGGTGGGTTCGACGATGAGCTTATACGACAAATTCGGCAGGCAGATCACTGACTTGCGGATATCGGTCACGGACCGCTGCAACTTTCGTTGCGTGTACTGCCGCTCCGCCGATCCAGAACATTACCGGGACCACGATGAGATTTTGTCCTGGGCGGAATTGAAGCGGCTGGCGCGGATTTTCGTGGGACTGGGGATTCGCAAAGTACGCATCACGGGCGGAGAGCCGTTGGTGCGCCAGGGTGTGGAAGAGTACATCAACTATTTGCACGGGCTGGGAGTGGAGGATTTATCGATCACGACGAACGGACACTTGCTGGCTGAGCGCTGCGAGAAATTAATTGCCGCGGGACTGAAGCGAATCAATATCAGCCTGGACTCGTTGGAGCCCAGCAAGTTTGAGCGGATTACGCGGACGCAGTCTTATGGCAACGTGCTGGAAGGGATTGAGACGGTGCAGAAATCGCGGCTGGCACCGGCAAAAGTGAACGCGGTGCTAGTGCGTGGACTGAATGACGACGAAGTGGAAGCGTTCGCCGAATTCGCCAGGGAACGCGGGGTAATCATGCGGTTCATCGAGTTTATGCCGCTGGATGCGGACCGCCACTGGTCGCGCGATTTGGTGGTGCCTGCAGCGGAAGTTTTCCAGCGCATCCATGCGCGGTGGCCGCTGCAACAGATTCCCCACGAGAAAAGCGAAACGGCGAGGAAATACCGGTTCGCGGACGGCGCGCCGGGGCAAATCGGTTTGATTGCGCCGGTGACGCAGGCGTTTTGCGGGCATTGTTCGCGGATTCGGCTGACCGCTGACGGCAAAATGCGGACTTGCCTTTTCAGCAAAGAGGACCGGGACTTGCGCGGGCTGCTGCGAGCAAAGGCGAGGGACGAAGAGATTGCGGATTGGGTGAGAGCGATAGTGATGGAGAAGGAAGAAGGCCACCGGATTAATGAGCCGGGATTCGTGCCGCCTTCACGAACGATGGTGTTTATCGGGGGTTAGGTAAAACGGCGAGGCGGATTGCCGATTGAGCCGTTGGAACGGCGCTGGCAAATCTCACGAAAAGGCACAAGAATTCATCTAACAAGAGAGGGCTGGGGATAGCGAAATACCTCGCAAACCATGGGAACAACTGTCACCACATCGAATAAATCGCTGGAGGTTGCTGAACAACCGCGGACTGTGTGGGCGCCTGAAATCGAGAAAGGCGTGGGCTGCGATTTTGATTCGTACCTGCTCGCGCCGGACACGACTTTGGATGAGCGGATAGCCGCGGCGAAGGCGAAGTTGGGGAAGGACGTGGTCATTCTGGGGCACCATTACCAGCGGGACGAGGTCATCAAGTTTGCGGATTTTCGCGGGGATTCCCTGAAGCTATCGCAGCAAGCCGCGCGGGCCGACGGGAAATACATTGTGTTTTGCGGCGTGCATTTCATGGCGGAAAGCGCGGATATTTTGCGGCGCGACCAGCAGATCGTGGTGCTGCCGGATTTGAACGCGGGTTGTTCGATGGCAGACATGGCAGACATGGCGGACATCGGACAAGTGGAAGCTTGCTGGAGCGAACTGGAAACAGCGGTGGATACACGGGAGATTGTGCCTGTCACTTATATGAACTCGACGGCTGCGATCAAATCGTTTACAGGGGAGCACGGCGGTGCGGTATGCACCAGTTCCAATGCGCCTGCGGTGATGAACTGGGCGTTGACACGCAGCGAAAAGGTGATGTTCCTCCCGGACGAGCACCTCGGGCGCAACACCGGGTACCGTATGGGAATTTCGCTGGATGAAATGGTGGTGTGGGATCCATTCGAGGAATTGGGCGGGAACACGCCGCAAGCATTGAAGAAGGCAAAGATTATTTTGTGGAAGGGATACTGTTCGGTGCACCAGCGGTTTACGCCCCAGCACGTAGAGCGCGCGCGCAGGGAACATCCCGGAATTCGCGTGATTGCGCATCCTGAGTGTCGGTTTGAAGTGGCGCAAGCCGCGGATGAGATCGGCTCGACAGAAGGAATATTGAAAGCAATCCAGACGGCGCCCGCGGGAAGCGAGTGGGCCGTGGGGACGGAGATCCATCTGGTCAATCGGATGGGGAAAGAGATGAGAGATCGTAGAGTGATCTCGTTGGACCCCAGCGTATGCGTTTGCACCACGATGTTTCGCGTCACGCCGCAGCACCTGTTGTGGACGCTGGAGAATTTGGGAGCCGGGAAGATAGTGAACCGGATATCCGTGGATGAACGAACGAGGCATTTTGCAAAAGTGGCGCTGGACCGTATGCTGGAGTTGCGATAGCAGCGACGACGGGTTGAACTACAAAGGGACGACGGAGAAGGCATGGCGGAACACGACGAAGACCAGGACGAGGTGCCCGAGGAACCGCAACGGTTGTTCACGTTGACGGAAGCGGAACGCACGCGGCACGAGCTGGAGCCTTTTTTGATCGAAGCGATTGACGCGCGCAAAAAATTGGACGGGCTGGAAGAGGAACTCAACGTGGTCTCCACGCGCATCTTGATGATGGGCGGAATATTGGTGCCGTATGCGAAGCTGGCCGCAAAGCGCATGGAGCATCAGGCTCTGACGGATATTCTGAAGACGAACCTGGAGAAAATCCTTTCGACGGGCTGCCTGATCAAGGACCTGGACGTGGGCTTGCTGGATTTCCCCTCGGTAGTTGGGAATGAGGAAGTTTATTTGTGCTGGAAGCTGGGGGAAGACCGCATCCGCTACTACCACCGGCAGAATGAAGGGTTCTCGGGAAGAAAGCCACTCGATCCGCGCGATCTGGGCCCCGGCGACAAGGTTCAATAGGCGCTTCCAACGATTGCCAGCGGCGAAGACGTTTGGGGTAAACACTTAACTGAAAAATCTGCGGAATGCAGGCTGGGACTGACGACGTATGAATTTCATGCTTGCCGCGAGAGAGAGCACCACTTGAGTGAAAACCGATTGAAAGATTCCGCGAGCCCTTATCTGCGTTCCGCGGCGCACCAGCCGATTGACTGGCACGAGTGGGGAGAGGATGCATTCGCGCGCGCGAAGAGCGAGGACAAGCCGATCCTGTTGGATATCGGCGCGGTGTGGTGCCACTGGTGCCACGTTATAGACCGGGAGAGCTACGAGAATCCCGAAATTTCCAAGATCATAAACGAGCATTTTGTTGCGGTGAAGGTGGACCGCGACGAGCGGCCGGACGTGGATTCGCGGTACCAATCCGCGATCAGCGCGATCAGCGGGCAGGGCGGCTGGCCCTTGACGGGATTCCTGATGCCCGACGGAAAGCCGTTTTTCGGCGGCACGTATTTTCCACCAGAGGATCAAATGGGGAGGCCGGGATTCCGGCGGGTGCTGCTGGCGGTTGCCGACGCGTATGAAAAGAAGCGCGAGGATTTGTTGCGCACGGCCGATGCGCTTGCGGAGGCGGTGGCGAAGGCGGAGATATTTTCGGGGGCGCGAGCGGAATTCGATTT
The DNA here is from genome assembly GCA_963780315.1 of Candidatus Acidiferrales bacterium. Taxonomy (GTDB): domain Bacteria; phylum Acidobacteriota; class Terriglobia; order Acidiferrales; family UBA7541; genus Acidiferrum. The sequence continues at coordinate 87,457 of CAWABP010000003.1, forward strand.
GGGCATCGTGGACGCGCAGATCAGTTCGATCACGCAGTTATTCGATGTTCGCAATGGGGGATTTGGGCAAGCGCCAAAATTTCCCCATGCTTCCGCGATTGACCTGGTGCTGGAGCGGTATCGCCAGACGGGAGAGAAGCATTTGCTGGCGATGGCGGAAACAACGCTGGAGAAGATGGCGAAGGGCGGTGTCTACGACCAGTTGGCAGGAGGATACCACCGCTACTCGGTAGACGAGCGCTGGCTGGTACCGCATTTCGAGAAGATGAGTTACGACAATTCGGAATTGCTGAAGAACTATCTACACGGCTGGCAGGTGACGGGCAATCCTGTTTTGCGCGAGACGGCTGAAAGCATCAGCGGCTGGGTGAACGAGGTTTTGTCCGACCGGGAGAAGGGCGGGTTCTACGCGAGCCAGGATGCGGACTATTCGCTGGATGATGATGGCGATTATTTCACGTGGACACTGGAGGAATTGCGTGGCGCGCTTTCCGCTGAAGAGGCGCGGATCATGGAACTCTACTACGACGTGGAACCTCATGGTGAGATGCACCATAACCCGTCGAAAAATGTGCTGTGGATCGCTCGGGAAGCTGGTGAGATTGGAAAGACCCTGGGGCTGGACGAAGCGCAGGTACGACTGACGATTACAAAGGCAAAAGGCAAGATGTTGCAGGCAAGGATGACGCGGCCCACGCCGTTTGTCGACAAGACGATGTACGTGAGTTGGAATGCCATGTTTGTGTCCGCCTATTTTGAGGGCTCACGAATTTTTCCTGGCTCGTTGGGGGAGAGTTGTGGGGCGTTTGCGAGAAAGACGCTTGAGCGAATGCTGCGAGAGGCGTGGAACCGGGAACAGGGGTTTGGGCATCGGATCGGCGGGGCCGAGTTGCGCGGGCCGCTGGACGATCAAGTGTTCGGGGTGATTGCGCTGCTGGATGCATACGAAACTACGCTTGAGCCGCGATATTTTCGTGCGGCGCAGCGCACAATGGACTTCACCATCGAGAAGTATGGCGATGCGGAGGGCGGAGGATTTTTCGATCGGGCTTCGGATGCGCCGCCGATGGGAGGGTTGGAGGTACGGCGGAAGCCGTTCCAGGATTCGCCGACGCCCAGCGCGAATTCCGTTGCGGTGATTGCACTGACGCGACTGTATGCCTATACGGACGAACGCAAGTACCGCGATTGGGCGAAGAAAACACTGGAAGCGTTTGCGGGAGTTGCGCCGCAGTATGGGTTGTTCGCGGCGACGTATGGACTGGCGGCGACTTTATTCGCCGAGCGTCCCGCTCACGTAGTGATTTCTGGCGCGGTCGGCGACGATGCGGCGATGAAGTTGGAAGCGGCGGCGAACAGTGTTTTTCGCTTGGGCAAGGCGGTCTTGCGGGTGACGCCGGAAGCGTCGCTGGAAAATTTGCCGGCGGCATTGCGGCAGACTTTGCCTTATCTGCCGAAAGAGAAAGCACTGGCGATTGTTTGTGCGGGAACGACGTGCCTGCCGCCGATTGCTGAAGCGGAGGAGTTGAAGAAAGTGTTACAGAAAGGAATTGCGGGTACGGTGGCGGGGTCGGCGGATTGAACTGAAGGCGCACGGGACAGAGAAAAGCCGCAGGGCTCGCAGACTCTCCCTGCGCTGCAGGGGCCGGAAAGCAAAGAGAGATTCATCGCATAAACGACGTGCGAGTCAAAACCGTACTTCGCTCCGCAGATTCCGCTTGGAATGACGGGGATTTTGCTGATTGCCGAGATGGGGTCGAGCGATGCTCGACCCCTACACCGACAACATGTATGAATGACGAATTACTTCTTGGGACGGGATTCGGGCGGGACCATACCGTTGGCGCGGTAGTAGACAACGAGCGCGCCATAGTGTTCGCCGGAATGTTCAATGAGGCCGTAGGCGAGATCATAGAGGTGGTCGAGATGCGGCCCCCCATCGTTGACCGCTTCCTGCAACCCCTTGTCGCCCTTCTTCTTGATTTCGGCGGCGCCATCCGCGACACACTTCTTCACAAAGGCCACGACCTGAGCTTTGGTTTTCAAATCGTCCTGCTTGGGATCGTCCGGATAGCGGGGTTTCTTCCCCTCCGCGGTGTCCGTGAAGTAATACATGGATGCAGTTGCATGCAAGAGGCTGGCGAGAAAGGTCCGAGATTCCGGAGCGGGCTTATAGGAGTACTTATCTTCCGGAAAATCCTCGGCCATGGCGATGAGCTTGCGGCCAATATCGTTCCACTGTTCTAGAACAGCTTCCGAGGGACTTGGCGCGGGCTTAGGCTCGGTTTTTTTGGTGTTCATGTCCTGCGCGCGAACGGGAAGCGCAACAAGACAGGCGGCAAAAAGAACCGTGGCAAACAGAGGCGTTCTTTTCATTTTTTCTCTCCTGTGCGCCGGTTAAACCGGCGAGGTTGTAGTGAATGGAAAAGTCACACGAAAGTGGATTAGCGACCCACATCGGCCCCGAGTCATGCGGAGCCGCTCGCGAGGGCGGCGTCGAAGCGTTGACAGGGGACCGTGCGGGCCGGGTATGCAGCCGCGTAAGAAACTCACTCCGGGACGCCGACGCCGTAGGAGAGTGCGGAAGGCAGCATCGGGTACGCCGATATCGCGAGGCGTGCCAGAGTCCCGCGCGGTCAGAGACCCCGGGCACGCACGGAGACACCTCGCACGGGAACCGGGAGATCCCAAGTCCGCCCAGGGCAGCAGTAGCCTTGGGACGCATCGAGAAGTCTAAGGACGTACGCCGATGACGAACGGGCCGGGGAAGTCGGACAGCCCTGTTGTACCAGTGAAGTCCCCGAACAACGCCGGACAACCGGCGGCGGAGGGGATGGAGGGAAGGGGCTTGGCCAAAGGGAACCTGCCACAGCAAAACGCGTCCCGGACACCGAGCCGGACGGACGCGCCGAGTGCGCTGGAGCGGGTACGTCAAGCAGCAGGAAAGGATAAGAAGTTGCGGTTCACGGCGCTTCTGCACCACATCTATAACTTGGAAACGCTGCGCATGGCTTACTTCAGTTTGAAGAAGGAAGCCGCGCCGGGCGTGGACGGGGAGACGTGGCGGCATTACGGAGAAGAACTGGAGAGGAATCTCCAGGATCTTTCCGATAGGTTGAAGCGAGGAGCGTACCGAGCGAAGCCGGTGCGTAGGGTGTATATCCCAAAGGCCGACGGGTGCAGCTAGCAAAACTCTGTGACTAGCAGGGGCGGATCCTGCTCCGGTAATTGGTCGATTCAACCGGATAACTGGCTCGACTTGGGAGGAGGAAACGAATTCCAAGCAAGCTCGAGCGACAAAGCCCTCGCCGCGCGTAACTGCGTGGGAGCGACCAGGAGGGCAAGTGAACGAGAGGGTCGTAATCGAAGAGAATGCCTGCAACGCCGAAATTTGGGTCCCGCGGGAAGTCGCTTGCGGGGGGACTGGGAGCGCGCCGAGCCATCCGTCGGTGGCGAAGGCCGATGTCGCTTGGGAAGAGAACGACCGTATACACCGAGCGAGCACCCGGCGTACTGGGCACGACACTTTCGGACGAAGCCACACAGTCAAAGCTAGGACGGTCCAGTGGACCAGCCGTGGATGGCATAAGCGGCGAAGACCAGCGCCTACGAGACTAAGGTCGAAGGGGCATGGAGGCCACAGGACATGCGCATGGGCCCGTAGTAGCAAGGATGGAGGGTAATGCCTTCGGAGCAAAGGGGCCCTGGGTAGTAGCGGGCGTACAACGCACACCAGTCGGCACACTGTGGCCGGCGCTTGATGGTGTAAACGAGTGCGTCGAGCCTTGGAGCAAACCTGATGGTCGCCAAAGGATGCGAGCCATCGCTTAACGTGGCTGGTCATCATGGGAAGGCTCCAAGGGGAAAGCTGCTGTCCCCAACCGGACCGGGGAAATCCCGCCGTCCGGGATGAAACGGGGGGACGTAGGAAACTGATCGAGGCGCGGAATGAGGCACCGGCGTAATCCGATGAGGAGCCGGTTACGGCAACTCCCCGCTGCCCACCGACACAGCGCCTGCGTTCTATCCCGACGCGGCAAAGACCGCTCGGAGTCACAGCGCTGGAAGACAAAATCGTCCAGCGTGCATCGGTCGAGGTGTTGAACGCCATATACGAAACGGATTTTCTCGGCTTCTCGTGCGGGTTCCGACCCGGGCGAAGCCAGCATCAAGCGCTGGATGCGCTGTACACGGGACTGCTGACGAGAAAAGTGAACTGGGTGCTCGATCTTGACATTAAAAGTTTTTTCGATGGGCTTTCCCACGAATGGCTGGTCAAGTTCATCGAGCATCGGGTGGCCGATCGGCGCGTCGTGCGGCTGATCCAGAAATGGCTGAACGCCGGCGTGCTGGAGGATGGGAAACGAATACGGGTGGGGGAAGGAACGCCTCAGGGCGGAAGTGCTTCGCCGCTTTTGGCAAACGTCTATCTTCATTACGTGTTCGACCTGTGGGTCCGGGGGTGGCGTCAGAAGCGTGCGCACGGCGACATGATCGTGGTGCGTTTCGCTGATGATATCGTGCTGGGCTTTCAGGAGAAGTCGGATGCCGATCAGTTTCGTGTGGAACTCACCGAAAGAATGCGGAAGTTCCATTTGGAGCTGCATCCCGAGAAAACGCGACTTTTGGAATTCGGTCCGTATGCGATCGATAGCCGGGAGTGGCGTGGAGAAGGGAAACCGGAGACGTTCAATTTCCTTGGCTTTACGCATATCTGCATAAAGAAGAGGAGCAATGGACGGTACACGGTGTTGCGGCAGACGATACGCAAGAGACTGCAGACGAAGCTGAACGAGGTGAAAGCCGAGCTTCAGCGATGGATGCACGAACCCATCCCCGAACAGGGCAAGTGGTTGCAAGCGGTGGTGCGTGGGCACCTCCGGTATTACGGAGTGCCCATGAATACTCCGGCGCTGGCTCCTTTTCGATTCCAAGTGGGACGGCTCTGGCATCGCTCGTTGTCCCGGCGCAGTCAGAACGGTCGCGTACTCTGGGATCGTATGCGGCGCCGCATCGCTTGCTGGCTGCCCCTGCCTTCCGTCTGTCATTCCTATCCCCTGCGTCGCATGGGCGTTATCACCTAAGGCCAGAGCCGGATGCGGGAAATCCGCCTGTCCGGATCCGTGGAGGGGGTTGTGAGTAATCATGATTCCTACTCCGACTTAGATTTTCTGGCAGGGGGCCGATACATAAGACGCACGATTTGAAGTGAAGTTGCTCCCGGGCCGAAAAAGTGGTGAAGTCGGCAACCGAGCTTTGCCATGATACGCCGGAAGTGGCTGGGATGGCTATAAGAGCTTGAAAGCGGGCGAGTTACTCCTCGTGAAGAGTAAGCTACAAGCTGCCAGAGTTGCCCAGCGGGCATGGTATCCTAGTACTTTGCAGCTGAGGGAGAACTTGCGTTGAACCTGAGTTGGATTTTAGTGCGGAGCGCGGTGGTGTTGGGCATCTTGGCCACGCTGTTTTTCTCGCAGCGCTTCTGGTACCGGACAATTTGGCGGGTCACAGCAAACTGGGGCCGCCTGTGGCTACGTGTGGGTGTTCGGCTGGTGTATCTTGGCGGGTTTCTGTTGATCATTCTGGCGCTCGCCGACACTGTTCGGCAGGATCATGGGCGCATCCTCCCCAATCGTTCTCCCGTAGCCGCGTTTGCGGGGCTGTGGTTTGTCAGTGCCTTTCTGGCGTATATCGGGGTGAAGGCCGTGCACGGCTTGGAATGGATATGGCATCACGTTCGTCAGCCCGCGCCAACTGCATTGCCATCCGCATTGACGCGGCGCGCGGTGACGGAGGATTTCGTGCCGGATCCTTCTCGGCGTACCTTCTTCAAGACAGCCAGTGTGGTAGCTGGCGCGGCGCCGTTCCTTAGCGTGATGTACGGATTTGCGGCGGAGCGGCTGCGGTATGAATTGCGGCGCATCGAAATTCCGATACCGAACCTGCCTGCGGAACTTGATGGACTGGAAATCGTTCAAATCAGCGACATTCACCTAAGCGGCTACATGACGCGCGAATCGGTGCGCCGAGCCGTGGACATGGCAAACGGAGTTGGCGCAGACCTTGCGGTGGTTACGGGCGACCTGATTACCGGGATGCATGATTCCATCGAGGATTGCGTGGAGGAAGTGCGACACCTGAGGGCGCCGCTTGGCGTGTACGGATGCAACGGCAATCATGAAATTTACGCGCGTGCGGAGGATTTGGCCCAAAGACTTTACCAGCAGGCGGGGATGAAACTCCTGCGGCGCGAAAATGCTGTGATTACTTACAAGGGCGCGCAGTTCAACCTGATTGGCGTGGATTACCAGCGTGAACGCACACCGAGCGGACGCAAGACACAGATGCTGGACAATCTGGAGCCGCTGGTGCGCCGAGACATGCCGAACGTGCTGCTTTCCCACAATCCCAACTCATTCAATCGCGCGGCGGAACTGGGGATTGAGCTTTCGCTGGCCGGGCATACTCACGGCGGGCAGGTGAAGGTGGAGATCCTGGACGTGAGTTTGAGCCCGGCGAGATTCATTACCGATTACATTGCGGGGCTGTATCAACGGCCGCTGCTGATGCCGGACACACCGCGACGCATGGGTGAGACGATCAAGTTGATGCCCAATGCGCCAAAGGGGCTGGCGGCGCTGTACGTCAACCGTGGATTGGGGACGGTGGGCGCTCCGGTACGTTTGGGTGTGCCGCCGGAGATTTCGCATATTATCCTTCGACGCGCATAAACGCGGACTTTCCAGCCAATAGACGTTACCCCTGACGCTTTCTTCTGCCTGCGCTGGAGTGGTAAACTCGCGGCCTGAAATTCCATGAACGTCAAAGAAACGAATTACTGGCTGGAGATTGTGGCGGAGCCTGTTCGTGGCTCGACTGGGCCATTGCCTGAGAGCGCGGATGTGGCGATCGTGGGCGGAGGCTTTTGCGGGCTATCGGCGGCGCGAACGTTGGCAAAACGCGGGGTTCGCGTCGCGTTGCTGGAGGCGGAGAGCTTTGGATGGGGTGCCAGCAGCCGCAACGGCGGAATGGTGCTGACCGGCATGAAGCTCCCTGTGCCGACGCTGATCAGGCGGTACGGGCGGGAAGCAGTCCAGCGGATGTACGCGGCGTCGCTGGAGGGGATCGCCCTGGTTGAACGGATCGTGAAAGAAGAGGGGATCGATTGCAATTTTTCGCGCTGCGGGCATCTGGAAGTGGCTTGCAAGCAAGCGCATTTCGATGCTTACGCGCAGGCTGCGGCGGTAATCCGGCGCGAGTTCAATCATGAATTGCATATCGTGCCGAAGAACGAACTGCGTGCCGAGATTGGTTCGGAGATTTATTTTGGTGGAATGGTTGACGAAACAAGCGCGGGGCTGAATCCTGCGCAATATGTTTCGGGATTGGCCCGGGCGGCACAAAGGGCAGGGGCTTGTTTGTTCGAGGGCGTAAGCGTGACGCGCGTATCCGCGCAAGCTAACGCTGGGAATCGTGGCTTCATCGTGGAGACTACGCGGGGGGAGCTGCCTGCGAAGGAAGTGATTTTGGCGAGCGGGGCGTACACGACGGAGGCTACTCCGACGCTGCGCAAGAAAGTCATTCCCATCGGGTCTTACATCATCGCAACGGAAGTGTTGCGAGATGAGTTGGCACGCGAACTGAGCCCGCGCGGGCGCATGATTTACGATTCGAAGCATTTTCTGTATTACTACCGGCTGACGCCGGATAACCGCATGCTCTTTGGCGGCCGGGCGGCGTTTTTCCCGGAATCGGAGAGCACGGTGCGGGGGAGCGCGGAACTCTTGCGGCAAGGAATGATTGGCGTGTATCCGCAGCTTCGCGATACGAAGGTGGAATATGTGTGGGGCGGGACGCTGGATTTTACGTTTGACGTGATGCCACACTCCGGAAAAATCGACGGCATGTATTTTGCCGCGGGCTTTGCAGGGCACGGAGTGGCAGCGGCGACGTGGATGGGAAGCAAGCTTGCGGAAGTGATTTGCGGCGATGCGGACGATAATCCGTTTTCCAAGATCGCGTTTCCCGGCGCACCGATCGGATTGCGCAGCGGGAATACCTGGGCGCTGCCGCTGGCGGGAATGTACTACAGGGTGCTGGACTGGCTCACCTGAAGAAACTGCTGGGGCTACGAGGTCTTTGCCGGCAAAGATTTCATTTTCGAGAAAACGGGATGGGCGAGAACGCCCAGGAGCACAGGCAGAGGTCCCCACTTCAAGGCAAACTTATCGCTGCCGACGAGGGCGACGATGGCCATCAGGATTGGAGCGACTACCACGTAGGCGAGACCCACGTTTCCCCACGGGATGCGGAAGGGGCGTTTCGTTTCCGGTTGCAGCTTTCGCAATTTCCAGGCGGCGAGGACGGTAAAGACAGTCACGAGGCTGCGCAACCACACATAGACAGTGAGTAGTTGTGCGAGGGTGTGGAAGGCCAGCAGGGCGTAGATTGCGGAAGAGATGAGGATGGCGATCCAGGGAGTGCCGAACTTGTGATGCTTCGCGACGAAAAGTTGCGGCAGATAGCCGTCCTCCGCCATGGAGGAAGGCATGCGCGTGCTGGTCAGGACAGTGGCGTTCAGAAGAGAGATGTTGCAAAGCATCGCGGAGATAGTCATCAGAAAGCCCAGCCAGCCGCCGCCGATTAGCTGCGCGGCCTTGGAAAGATACGCGGTATTCCACTCCTGCCAATTGCCCAGGGCGGCTAAGGAAAGCAGAGCAGGCAGAAAATAAGCCGCCATGGAGAGCGGAATGACGATGGCTAGTGCGCGCGGATAACTGCGCTGTGGATTTTCAATCTCTTCGGCCACGCTGGAACATTGTTCGTAACCCGAATAAAGCCACAGACCTAACGCGAGGCCAACACCGAACACCTGGAATGGCGGAACATGTGGAGGAATGAATGGGTGAAAGGGATTGTGGTGCCAATGGATTGCGGCCATCACGCAAAGAATAAGCAGTGGAATGAACACGGCAATTTCGAGGAACGTGGCCACTGCTCCCACCATTTGGATGCCACGGATATTGATGTAGGCGAGCAGGGCAATCAGCGCCACAGAGACTAGATAATGCTTCCAGCCCACCAGAGAAGGAAAGTAGATGGCCAGATAATCGCTGAAGAGCACGGCGTAACTTCCGCCGAGGAGCCAAGAGGCGCTCCAATTCCACCAGCCCGAAAGAAAACCCCAGAAATCGCCGAAGCCCGCGCGCACCCAACGGTAGAAACCGCCTTCGACGGGAATTGCAGTGGTCAATTCAGCGGCTACCAGGGAAACGGGAATGCACCAGAAGAATGGAATGACGAGCAGATAGAGGAGCGTAAGGCCGGGCCCGCTGGTGGTGACCATTTCCTCCATGCCGAAAGGGCCACCAGTGGTGTAGGAAAACATGACGAAGACGAAGTAGAAAAGTCCAGCCTTTTTTATCGCGCTGTGAGTCAGGTTTTTGGCGCTGGATTCTCCGTCCAAAGGACGTCCCTCCTCCTGGGTTTCCCTTGCTTTCGCGGATAGTATCGCACTTCGCGTTTCGGCGCTGGACTTCGCGGAGATCCTGCGACACACTTTTCCTTTTCGCGGGAGTTTCATGATTCTGCTTATTATGGGCGTCACGGGATCGGGGAAGACCACCGTGGGTTCGCTGGTGGCCACGCGGCTTGGCTGGACGTTTCTGGACGCCGACGATTTTCACTCGCCAGAATACAAGGCCAAAATGCGGCAAGGGATTCACTTGACGGAGGCAGACCGCATTCCGTGGATCGAGGCGATACACGCGGAACTAGTGCGGCTTGCCGGGAAGAAAAGGATTACGGTGGTGGCGTGCTCGGCGTTGCGTTCTGTTGTGCTCAGCGTTGAACGCGGGCCGATCCGCCTTGTGCAAATGCCCGAACTTGGTCCAATGTGGCCATGGTCGTGTCGCCTGGAAACGTCGTGAGCAGCGCTCCATGCGCCCAGCCGAGTTTCACTGCCTCTTCCGCAGGTTCCCCTGCGAGGACTCCGTAGAAGAAGCCAGACGCAAACCCATCACCTCCGCCAATCCTGTCGTACACGTCAAGTTGACATTGTGGGGATACATAACTCTTACCGTTGATCCAGGCCACCGCGCCCCAGCTGTGACGATTGGTCGAATGGACTTCGCGCAGCGTGGTAACAATGATTTTGATATGCGGGTAGCGTTCTACCACCTTCTCAATAGTTGAGAGAAACGTGATTGGATCGAGCTTCGATATTCCAGTCGCATCCGGGCCTTTTATTCCCAGGCCTTTCTGCAGGTCCTCCTCGTTGCCCACGAGCACATCGACGTTCTTGACGATTCGATCAACGACTTGCCGCGCCCTTTTTTGGCCACCGGACAGATTCCAGAGCTTTTCGCGGAAATTCAGATCGAACGACACAACTGCGCCCGAATTTTTTGCTGCACGCATGCCTTCAATGGTCAATTCCGGCGTGGACTCAGAAAGAGCAGCGAAGATTCCGCCACTGTGAAACCAACGCACTCCTCTGCTGAATATAGCTGTCCAGTCGAAATCGCCCGGCTTCAGTTGCGCCGCGGCTTCATTCGCCCGGTTATAAAAAACGATCGGTGGGCGCATCCCATAAGCGCGGTCGCTGTAGACGGTCGCAATATTGGGCCCGGTCACACCGTTGTGCTCGAACACCTTGTAAAAGGGTGTGACGCCCATGGCCCGCACGCGCTCAGCCACGAGGTCCCCAATTGGGTATTTCACCATCGCACTAACGATGCCGGTCCGCAAACCGAAGCAGTCGGCGAGGTTAGCGGCAACGTTGAATTCGCCGCCGCTAACGTGAATTTGGCACTCATGAGCTTTGCGAAAAGGGATGATGCCGGGATCCAGCCGATGAACGAGCCCACCGAGCGACACGAAATCCAAAGCTGCTGATTCCTTGATCGCTAGGCCGTAGTTCATATCATTGCCTAAGTAATTGGATGAACCATACTAACGGCATCCTAGGAGCAAAGCAGTGTCTCGTCAAGAGTGCTGCTTGCATTTGAAGTGCATAACAACCGATGCGTTGCGGCGTACAATGGCGGAACGATCTTCGGACGGATCCTTGCGCGCGTCCCGCCCCCATAGATCGCCCCCAGCAATGCGGCCAATCGCTGGCGAATCCGGCGTCAGAGTCTACCAGCGGCGAAAAGTTGCTTTTTGCGTGCGATAACCAATATGGTTGTTTACGAGTCCAAATGAATCAGGAAATACTTTTTCTCTTAAGAGCATAAGGACAAAAAATGAAAATAGCTTATCGTCCGTGGATCGTGTCTGGAGTTGTGCTGGCGGGAATGTCTCTGGCTCCGTTTCGCGCGCACGTTGCCGCCGATGACAAGCCGTTGTACGGCTATTCGGCGGAATCCTCGCGCATCGAGCGGCAGTGGGAAGAAAAGCTGCGCGCCATTCCGAGTCCGGAAAATCTTCGCGCCTACATGGAGCACCTATCCGCGAAGCCGCACCACGTTGGTTCCTTGCGCGACAAGGAAAACGCGGAATGGATCGCGGCGAAGTTCAAGGAATTCGGTCTGGATACCCACATCGAATCCTACGACATACTGTTTCCCACGCCGAAAGAACGGCAGGTGGAGCTGTTGGATTGCAGCGGCCCAAGCGCGAGCAATTGCCAGACCAAGTTCACCGCGAAACTTGAAGAACCCAGCTTGCCTGAGGATCCCACCTCCAATCAGAAATCCGAGCAATTGCCCACCTTCAACGCGTATTCGAGGGATGGCGATGTCACGGCGTCGCTCGTTTACGTGAACTACGGGATTCCGGAGGATTACGAGCAACTGGAAAAGCTTGGCGTCAGCGTAAAAGGCGCGATCGTGATTTCACGCTACGGACATTCCTGGCGAGGCATCAAGCCCAAGGTGGCCGCGGAGCACGGTGCAATCGGGTGCCTGATTTATTCCGATCCACATGAAGACGGATATTTCCGGGGCGAGACGTTTCCCGGCGGAGCATACCGCCCGAAGGATGGAGCGCAACGCGGCAGCGTCGCCGACGATCCCATCTATCCTGGGGATCCGCTGACTCCCGGCGTGGCCGCCACGAAAGATGCCAAGCGGCTGGACCTGAAGGACGTTCCGGTGATTACGAAAATTCCCGTGCTGCCAATTTCCTATGCGGATGCGCAACCGCTGCTGGCTTCGCTTGCGGGGCCCGTGCCGCCGCCAGCCTGGCGCGGAAACTTACCGCTCACGTATAAGGTGGGGCCGAGCACAATGAAAGTGCACCTCAAAGTGAACTTCAATTGGGATTTGAAACCTATTTATGACGTCATTGGAAAGATTCCTGGAAGTTCGGATGGAGATCAGTGGGTGATTCGCGGGAATCATCACGATGCGTGGGTGAATGGAGCCGAGGACCCCATTTCCGGACAGGTGGCGATCATGGAAGAAGCGCGGGCGCTTGGTGAACTTGTGAAACAGGGATGGAAGCCGAAGCGCACCATTATCTATTGCGCATGGGATGCGGAAGAGCCCGGCTTGATTGGCTCGACGGAATGGGTGGAGGATCACGGCGCGGAATTGCGCGAACATGCTGTTGCTTACGTTAATTCCGACTCGAACTCCCGCGGATATTTCGAGGCCGAAGGATCGCACACGCTGGAAAGGCTTATGAATGATGTCGCGCGCGACGTGCAAGATCCGGAGACAAAGCTGTCCGTTTGGAAGCGCCGGCAGCTTGCCGAAATTGCGGAGTCCAAAACAGCCGAAGAGCGACAAAACGTGCGAGGCCGCAGCGATCTGCGCATTGATGCGCTCGGCTCCGGGTCAGACTATGGCCCATTTTTGCAGCACGCCGGCATAGCGTCTGTGAATATTGGCTATGGCGGCGAGGATGGCGGCGGAATCTATCATTCGATCTATGATGATTTTTACTGGTACACGCATTTCAGCGACTCGGATTTCGTTTACGGACGCGCCCTGGCGCAGACCGGCGGGACAACGGTGATGCGCCTGGCGGATGCGGATGTTTTACCGTTCGAGTTCACGGATTTCGCGGACACCGTGCAAACTTACGTGAAGCAACTCAAAAACCTTTTGAAAGAGAAGCAGGAGGAAATCGGCGAGCGCAACCGAGAGATCGAAGAGGGAGTATTTCAGGCCGTCAATGATCCGCGCCACCCTACGGTTACGCCGAAAACCGAAACCACACCGCCCTACCTGAATTTTGCTCCACTAGACAATGCCGTGGCGGAGCTGACAAAAAGCGCCGAAGCGTACAAGAAAGCGTACGAGCAGGCGAGCGCCAAAGCCGGCTTTGGCAAAACGTCCGCGGCCGTACTAAATCTTTTGCTGGCACAAAATGAACAAAAGCTCACTCGCGAAGAGGGTCTTCCCGGGCGGCCGTGGTTCAAGCACGAGATATACGCTCCCGGGCAGTACACGGGGTACGAAGCCAAAACACTTCCAGCTGTTCGCGAAGCTCTGGAACTGAAACGGTGGAAGGAAGCTGAAGATGCAGTTGTAGTTGTCTCCAAAGTGTTGCAAGGCGAGGCGGATTACATTACCGCTGCGGCCGCGAAACTATCGGCAATGCATTAGAATAAAGCGACAGGTGATACGCTACGGGAAATTTTCCGGTATTGGGTAGTGCAGGAGTCCGACCATTCCTTCTTACAACCTTGCGATCGTGGGGTTCGGCCATGTGGGCCGCGCCCTTCTTCGACAGTTGATCTCTAAAGAAACCGAATTGCGCCGGAAATACGACGTGCGCTGGCGGCTGACTGGCATCGCCTCTCGGCGCATCGGCTGGATCGCGGAACCTGACGGTTTGAATCCCATCGCCATGCTGAACAGCCGTTTCCCAAGCCAGGCGCAAAGTGTGCGGAACGTGAGGGAGTGGCTGGAGCGCGCGAAGGCGGACGTGATGTTTGAGGCAAGCTCGCTGAACGCGGAAACGGGTCAGCCGGCCATTGATCATGTAACGGCGGCCCTGGAGATGGGCGCGCATGCCATCAGCGCCAACAAAGGACCGCTTGTGCACGCGTATCGCGAACTTATGGTGCTGGCGAAAGAGAAAAGCCGCAAGTTCCTGTTCGAGTCCACGGTGATGGATGGTGTGCCGATTTTTTCGTTGTTTCCATTGGGGCTACCGGCTACAGAATTGCGTGGATTCTCCGGTGTGCTGAATTCGACGAGCAACGTGGTGCTCACCGAAATCGAGAAGGGGAGATCGTTCGACGAAGGAGTGATGCGTGCGCAAACATTGGGGATTGCCGAAACCGATCCCGCGCAGGACGTGGATGGGTGGGATTCCGCGGTGAAAGTGGCGGCGCTTGCGACCGTGTTGATGGGCGCGCCGACGCGCGTTGAGCAAGTTCAACGCACGGGAATTCGCGAACTGAGCGAAGAGAAGATTCGGTCGGTTCGCGCGGCGGGGATGCGTTACAAGTTGGTCTGCCGGGCAGAACGGCGCGGCGAAGGTGCGGATTGCCGGGTGAGCCCCGAGCTTCTGCTGCTGACAGATCCGATGGCGGGGCTGGAGGGCACGAGTTCCGCGATACGATTCGATCTCGACGTATTTGGATTGTCGGTCGTGGAACATAATCCCAGCGTGGACGCGACGGGATACGGATTGCTGGCTGATTTTGTTCGGGTGGCGCAGGCGTAGTTCTTTTTGTTGCACGCACTAGCCGGCGCGGGTGCCATCGGGCACGGAGCGCTCTGGCACCGCGAGTACCGGTGTGACGCCGTCAGCAAAGCCAATATCGAACAACATGCCTTCGGAGACTTCTCCAGCCATTTTGCGGGGCTCCAGGTTCACGACGAACAGGGCTTGGCGGCCTTCGATCTCCCTGGGATTGGCGCGTTCCTGCCTGATGCCCGCCAGGATGCTGCGCGTGTGATCACCAAAAGTGACAGTGAGTTTCATGAGTTTTTCAGAGCGTGCGACTTCCTCAACTTTTTGGATGGTGCCGACGCGAATGTCAAGCGCTTCAAAGACTGAAATCGGCACGATTGGCTTTATTGGCGCGGGTTTGAATTCGCTCATGGTTTACCTGCGGAAGTTTGCCGCGTAGACGGGAGTGGGAATAGAATCATCGCAACGAACGTCGCGAATTGGCGGATCAGCCACTAGGCGCAAGGGGATTACGCCGGCCCATATGGGCAGCGCATAGTCATCGGCATCGTCTTCCACATCGCCAGTGCGGACTTTAGCTGAGACTTCGGTAAACGGTAGTTTCAAAATACTGGTGGCCTTCAGCTCTTTCTCATTGGGCTGGCGTGCATCGTTCCAGCGGCCTGGAATCAGCTTTTCGGTGAATGCCCGCAGTGCTTGCAGCTTTTCGGCTGGGTCGTCGATCAGCGTGGCATTGCCGAGTGCGACTACGGAACGATAGTTCATGGAGTGGTTGAAAACGGAGCGCGCCAGAACGAGGCCATCGGTAAGCGTGACCGTAACACAAACGGAAAGGCCGCCGCTCAACCCACGAAGCATGCGGCTGGCCGCAGAGCCGTGGAAATAGATAGCGTCGACGATGCGGGCAAACATCGTTGGAATGACGAAAGGCTGGGCGTCCTGCACGAAGCCCACGTGGCATACAAATGCTTCATCGAGGATTTTATAGATGGTGTCGCGATCGTAGACAGCGCGATTTGCTTCGCGAACGACGCGGGTACGCTCTGAAGCGGGAAATGAATTGGACACTGCAAACCTCATTTGAGAAACGCAGCGCGAAGTTGTTAGCCGGCGCCACAGCGGCATGAGTGGAGAACAGGTTTGTCATGCTAACACGCTGCGGTGCCGATGTGAGAAACTGAAACGCAGAATATTGTGCGAGAATTGCATGGAGAAGCGGAAACTATGAGTACAGCGGAATTAAATCATAGCCCGGTGAATACACTGGATATCGGCTGGGTGCGAGCGCAATTTCCTTCGCTGCAAGCGAAGGTGAATGGACAGGCCGCGGCATTTCTGGATGGTCCGGCGGGGACGCAAGTGCCGACTCAGGTGATGCACGCGATTCAGAATTACCTGATGAGCGCCAACGCGAATACCGGTGGCGCGTTCCTTACGAGCCGCCGCAGCGACGAGATAATTGCTGGGACGCGTGCGGCGATGGCCGATTTCTTCGACTGCGATAAGGATGAAGTGGTGTTCGGGCAGAACATGACCACGATCACTCTTGCCATTTCACGGGCGATTGGGCGGGAGTTGAAGGCCGGCGACGAGATTTTGCTGACCACGCTGGATCACGACGCCAACTTTTCACCCTGGAAGGCACTGGAAGAAAAGGGTGTGATCATCCGGCAAGTGGATATTCGCGACGCAGACAGCACACTTGATATGGAAGATTTCAAGAGCAAGCTGGACGAAAAGACGAAGCTGGTTGCGGTTGGTTACGCTTCCAACGCCGTTGGCACAATTAATCCGGTTGCAGAGATCACCAAGCTTGCGCATGCTGCCGGGGCGCTTGTGTATATTGACGCGGTGCACTACGCGCCGCACGGGTTTATTGATGTGAAGGCGCTCGATTGCGATTTTCTGGTTTGCTCATCCTACAAATTCTTTGGACCGCACATGGGCACGCTTTATGGCAAGCGCGAACATTTGCAGCGATTCCGGCCGTACAAAGTACGCCCGTGCACAGAGCAGGTGCCCGAGCGCTGGGAATCCGGTACGCAATTGCATGAATTGATTGCGGGAACCGGCGCGGCGGTGGAATACCTGGCGGAACTTGGGCGGCGCAGCGATCCAGGCGTGAAAACGCGGCGCGAAGCTTTGAGAGCGGCATACCGCGTCACAGGTGCGCACGAGAGTCGGCTGGTGTGGCGACTGATTAACGGGTTGCAAGCCATCTCCGGCGCGCACATCTACGGGATTACGGAGTCGCAGCGAGCGGCAGAGCGTTGCTCCACAATTTCTTTGCGCATCGGCGATCACCATCCCACAGCGATTGCGACTTATCTGGGCGAGCGCGGGATTTTCACTTGGGATGGGAACTACTATGCGCTGAACCTGACGGAACGATTGGGAGTTGAGGCGCTCGGCGGAATGCTGCGCATCGGACTGGTGCATTACAATACGATGGAAGAGGTCGAGAGATTGCTGGCGGCGCTGAGAGAATTTGCCGCATAAACCTTTCCGAAATTGAAGAAACGAGAGTTTTTTGCTTCGCACTTACTGACAGCGGCGAGAGAAGCCGTGTATCCTGTTAAGTCATGACTAAACGACCAAAACCCGTTGTACTCACCGTGTTGGATGGATGGGGCTACCGAGCCGAAACGAAGGGCAACGCGATCGCTCTGGCGCGCAAACCTACGTATGACGAACTCATTCGCAAATTCCCGAATACGCTGATTCAAACGTCGGGACCTGCTGTGGGACTCCCCGAAGGGCAAATGGGGAATAGCGAAGTGGGGCACATGAATATTGGTGCGGGGCGCGTAGTGCACATGGACATCACGCGCATTGACCTGCTCATCGCCAACAAACAGCTAGACCAGGTGCCCCTGTTTCAGCAGGCCATGGAACGCGGACAGCAGCGTCAATTGCATTTTATCGGGCTGCTGAGCGATGGCGGCGTGCACTCCCACATCAACCATTTGTTTGCGTTGCTGGAAATGGCCAAGCAGTACAAAGTGGAGAAGGTGTTCGTGCATTGCTTTATGGATGGCCGGGACACTCCCCCGAATAGCGGACGGGACTTCGTGCGCCAGTTGCAGCAGAAGATGCGTGAATTGGGTGTGGGCGAGATTGCTACCGTGGTGGGCCGCTACTACGCCATGGACCGTGACAACCGCTGGGAGCGCGTCGAAATGGCTTACCGTGCTTTGACGCACGGAGAAGCTGAGACGAAGAGCGGCGATCCTGTTGCGGCGCTGCAACACAGCTATGAACAAGGCGTAACCGACGAGTTTGTGAAGCCGGTCGTGATTACGCGGGGCGAAGGGCCTGCCGCCACTGCCGTTGGCCCGATTCACGATGATGATGCGGTGATTTTCTTCAATTTCCGCGCTGACCGCGCGCGGCAGATGACGTTTGCGCTCGAAGCGCCGGAATTTGACAAGTTCGTTGATGCGAAGCGGCCGAAGAATCTGTTTTTTGTGGGAATGACGAAGTACGACAAGAAATGGGACTGGCTGAAGTGCGTAATCATGCCGGAAAAGCTCGAGCACATCTTGGCGCAGGTGTTTCAGGAACTGCAGTACAAGAACCTGCGGTGCGCGGAGACGGAAAAATACGCGCACGTGACGTACTTCTTCAATGGAGGGGTAGAAAAACCGTTCGGCGGGGAAGAACGCATCCTGGTGCCTTCGCCCAAGGTGGCGACGTATGACCTGAAACCGGAGATGTCCGCCGAAGGCATCACCAACACGGTGGTGAACGCGATCGAGAAAGGCGAATTCGACGCGATCATCATGAATTACGCCAACGCGGACATGGTGGGCCATTCCGGGAAATTGGAGGCAGCGATCAAAGCGGTGGAAGCTGTTGACGTGGGGCTTGGACGCATCTACCAGGCAATGAAGCCGCGAGGGGGGGCGTGGATTATCACCGCGGATCACGGCAACGCAGAAACCATGATTGATCCGATTACTGGCGGGCCGCATACGTATCACACGACAAATCCAGTACCATTCATTTGCGTTTCCGAGGATACGGGGATGAGCCTTGTTCCTGGTGGCGCCCTGCGTGACATTGCGCCGACGCTTTTGCGGATTCTGGGGGAGCCATTCCCTTCGGATATGACCGGGCACGATTTGCGTCTGAAGCTGAAGGCTTAGACCGCGCCAATGGTCGGTTGATGCTCCGATCGAAACCGGTGCAAAATCTAATTCTGTGTCATCCTGAGGCCCGGCTTTTTGGGGCCAAAGGATCTCAGCGTCAGCCCGAGGCAAGATCGGATCTTTGCAGAATGAAAGTACAGCGAACAACGCCGGAAAAGACCAAACTGACGATTTGCGTTTGGCACCCGTTCACCGAATGGCGGCCAAAACCCGGCATGGCTCGGGCGATTCGCACGCGGTGGCCAGAAATGTACGTGGTGCACCTGCCGGACTACACGAGGCTGGCGGAGGAATTGCCGGACACGGACATCTTCGTCGGCTATTCACTGAGGCCGCAGCAATTGAAGGATGCCAAACGGTTGAAGTGGATTCATTCCACGGCAGCGGGGGTAGCGCAATTGATGTATCCGGAGTTGCGGGATTCGGGCATCGTGGTAACCAATCCGCGGGGCATCTTTTCCGCGCCAATGGCGGAACACACGATGGGCATGATGCTGGCGCTGGCACGGAATTTTCCTGATACCGTACGGCAGCAGGACCACCGGCAGTGGGCTCAGCAAATCCTCTGGGATACGCCACAACATTTGACAGAGTTAAGCGGGCGAGTACTGCTGATCGTCGGCTTCGGTTCTATTGGGAAAGAGATTGCGCGGCGCGCGTTGGGATTTGGCATGCGCGTTTGGGGTGTGACGCGGTCCGGAAAGGGAGTTGCTGGGCTGGCGGAAAAAATAGTGCCGGCAATAGAACTGCGAACGGCGCTGCCGCATGCGGATTTCGTGGTGATCGCGGCTCCGGAAACAGCCGAAACGCGGCACTTGATTGGGGTGGAAGAAATCGCACTGATGAGACCGGGCGCGAGGTTAATCAATGTGGCCCGCGGATCGCTTCTGGATGAAGCGGCGTTAATTCGCGCGCTGGAGGAAGGGAAACTCGGCGGAGCGGCTCTCGACGTGACGGCCACCGAGCCACTTCCGCCGGAAAGTCCGTTGTGGAAGACGCCAAACCTGCTGATTACGCCGCACACCAGCGCGATCAGTGAACGGCTGTGGGAGCGAGAGACATCGTTGCTGATTGAGTTGCTAGAACGCTGGTTCGACGGACGCGAATTAACGAATCGCATGGATTTCGCGCGCGGTTATTGAGGCGCGGGCAGAAGCTTAGTCCCCTACGCCGCCCTTGGGTGCCTGGTACCCTTCACGGGTGTAGACGACGACCTTCTGTTTCTTGCCTTTTTGATCGAGAACCGTCAATGGGCCGCCATCCGGGGCGACCAATTGAACTTTTATCTTGCGGAATTTCCCGTCGGCAGCGTGATTCGTTGGCGAGTAGGTGATGCTGTACTGGTGCCGCAGGAACTCCGCCACCGTGCGCATCACGCTGGGAATTTCGCCATCGAATTGGGGAAACCAGGCCATCCCGCCAGTCATGGTCGCAAATGTCTTCAACTGGTTTTCGGCCTGCAGGAAGTTGAGTTCGCGCATGGCTCCAAGTCCCCCGTGCATTTGCAGCCAGTTGGAAATTGGTTTGTCCACGCCCACGGCAAATATGGTGACGTCCGTTTGACGGAGTGCTTTGAGAGTCTGATCGAGTGTATGTTTGGAAAAGGTATCGATGCCGCTGGCCAGAACAAGTATGGACTTCTTGCCCTTGACATCTTTCAGACGGTCGGCGGTGTCGAGAATAGCGTCAAATAGGTTGGATTCGCTGAAACCGGGGAAATAAAGGTGATATACGGCGTTGAGAACCTCGTCTTTGTTCTGCGTGAAGTCTGCCTCCATATGAGGCTTCATATCAAAGGTAACCAGCGCCACCCAATCCTTCTGATTTAAATTCGGGAACAGCCCCGTGGTCCAGTATTTGGCCTGGTAGGAATAAAAGCCACCGAAGCGCGCACTGAACTCCATCAAAATGACCATAGTGATGGCGGCATCGCCGGTACCAAAATTGGTAATGGTCTGAGGCGCGCCATCTTCCAGGATGCGGAAGTTTTCTTTCTTCAGGCCGGGAATCAGGTCACCGTTGGAAGTGGTTGCTACCACGTCCAGGGTCACAACAGGGACTTCGACGGCAATGGTGACGCCGCCTTCCTGGGGTTTTTCCTGAGGAGTCGCGGGCTTCTGAGCAGGTGGGACGGGGTTGGCCTGGGCTGGCTGAGAGGGCTGAGGTCCTTCAGGCGCTTGGGCTGCGAGGCCCGAGCCCAACAAGAGCACAGCAACTCCCATTCCGATCCAATTGCCAAGTCTTAAGTTCCACCTGGACATACGTACCCCCCTGCCAACAATTCTATGATGCATTTCAGCGTCCCGGCGTGGTTTCGGGCGGATGCGCATGAACGGTACAAATTAGGCAACGCCAAGACGACCCCTGCCAGAGCTTTCAGTCTGGCATGTTAGTATGTTTTTTGCCTGTTGCCCAACGGATTCAAACTGGGGGTGCATTCGTGAGTCGGAAGCGTGTGAGCTTCTCCATACTGTTCGTGTTAGCCCTGTGTGTGGGCGATGGTGCCGCTGTGAGCGCGCAAATCAGGCAGGAACCGCCTCCGTACGGGATACCAGTGGCACCTTCCCTGGTTGGCGGCACATCTGGGCTAGCGCGCGAGGCGCAGGATTGGCTCGTAGAACTGGTCAAGATCAACACCACAAATCCGCCAGGGAACGAGCAAGCCGCGGCAAAGTATCTGGCCGGGATTCTGACCAAGGAGGGGATCACACCGGAGATATTGGACGTAGCGCCGGGACGCAGCGCGCTAGTGGCGAGGTTGCGGAGCAGCGCGGTTGCCGATCCTTCCAAGGCGCTGCTACTGGTTGCGCACATGGATGTGGTGGGCGTGGACCGCAGCAAGTGGTCGGTGGATCCTTTCGGGGGAGTTATCAAGGATGGTTATTTGTACGGGCGCGGCTCGAACGACGACAAAGGCATGCTGGCGGCGAATCTGGCCGCATTTATCGCGCTGAAGCGTTCCAGCGTGCACCTGAATCGCGACGTTATTTTTCTCGCTACGACTGATGAGGAACAGTTTGGGGACGCCAGCCTGAAGACATTGATTGCCAAATACTGGGATAAATTTGCGGCGGGTTTCGCCTTAAACGAAGGCGGCAAAGTGGTGGCGGTCAAGGACGGTAAGGTGCAATATGTGGCCTTGCAAGCCGACGAAAAAGTACCCGTAAATGTGACCGTAATTGCGAAAGGCACATCCGGACACGCCTCCATCCCCACAAAAGACAACCCCATAGTGCACTTGGCCGCGGCGATAGCCAAGATCGGGGCCTACACTGCGCCAGTTCACCTTACATCCATCACGCGGCGATACTTTGAAGGGCTAGCCCCCATCGAAAACGAGGACATTGGGAAATGGATGCGCGTGGTGGATACACCGGATCGCGGCGAGCACGCGCAGCGAGTACTTTCCGATGCTAACCCCCTGTGGAATTCGATGATGCGCGATTCTATTGCGCCGACGATTCTGCAGGCTGGAGTGCGCGTCAACGTCATTCCTTCCGAGGCGCGGGCGAATTTGAATATACGACTGCTGCCCGGCGATACAACCAGTGCGCTGTTGAATGAACTGGCAAAGTTGGTTGCTGACCCGCTGGTGAGCTTCGAGGTGCAACCCGATGCGGGACTGGCGGCGCCGAATTCGTCGATAGAGACGGAGTTCTACGCGACGATTACCAAAGTGTGCGCGGGGGAGTTCGGTGGTGCACCAGTTTTGCCATTTATGTCGACAGGAGCAACCGATTCGGCACAGCTCCGCCTTCACAGTGTGCAAGCTTATGGTCTGCGGCCTTTTCCCCTTACTGAAGAGGATGACCGCCGCGTTCACGGCGACGACGAGCGGCTTCCTCTTGCGGCATTCGCGAAAGGTGTGGACCTAATGACGCGGATTGTTGCGGAGTTTTCTGTCACAAAATAGTAATATTCCTGGACAGTAGACAGGCAAGGGGAAACGAATGAATTCCCGCCATTCCAAAATTGTGTGCACGATAGGCCCCGCGACGCGTTCTCCGCGCATGATCCGCAAACTGCTGGAAGCGGGCATGGACGTGGCGAGATTGAACTTTTCCCACGGAACTCATGCCGAACATGCGCAGAGCTTCGCGATGCTGCGTGAAGCGTCAATCGCGTTCGAAAAACCAATCGCGATTCTGGCGGATCTTCAGGGACCGAAGATTCGGACAGGAGCCCTGGCGGGCGGCGGGACGGTTACCTTGCGCGCCGGACAGAAATTTGTAATTACCACGGCGAAGATTCTGGGCGATTCGACACGCGTGAGCACGATTTTTCACCCCTTGCCGCATGAGGTGAAAGCGGGAGATCGCATATTGCTTTCGGACGGATTGATCGAACTGCGGGTGGAAGGCGTACGCAAGCAGGAAGTAACCTGCCAGGTAGTTAACGGCGGAGTGCTGGGGGAACACAAGGGCATCAATCTGCCTGGAGTGGAGTTGCGCGTCCCGGCTCTTACCGCGAAAGACCGAAATGATTTGCGTTTTGCGTTGACGCATGGCGCGGATTACATCGCGGTGAGTTTTGTGCGGCGGCCTGAGGACGTACTCATGGCAAAGACGCTGATTCGTCGGGCGAAGAAAACCACGCCGGTGATCGCGAAACTCGAAAAGCCGGAAGCGATTGAAAACCTGGAAGGAATTCTGAGCGTATCGGCTGGAGTCATGGTGGCACGCGGAGACCTGGGAGTGGAGATGAATCCGGAGCGCGTTCCGGTGGTGCAGAAAAACATCATCGCGCGGGCGCGCGAGTTTCGTCGTCCAGTGATCACGGCCACGCAGATGCTGGAGTCCATGACGGAGAATCCCCGGCCGACACGCGCGGAGGCTTCAGACGTTGCCAATGCCATATTCGACGGCTCAGATGCCGTGATGTTGTCCGCGGAAACCGCGACGGGGAAGTATCCAGTGGAAACCGTGGAAATGATGGCTCGAATTATCGAAGAAGCTGAAGCGAGTATCCATGAATATCCACGGCCGGTGGCCCAGGAGCAGTTGAAGGTGCCGGAGACCGTGGCGGAACTGGTGTGTCACGCTTCGCGCGAACTGCACATGAAGCTGATCGCGGTGTTCACGCACAGTGGATTCACGGCGCGGCTGATTTCGCGGTACCGGCCGCTGGTGCCGATCGTGGCGTTTTCTCCGGATGCACAAATGCGACGGCGGATGGCGCTGCTGTGGGGCGTGACCCCGCGTCAAATCGTGGACGTCAAGAAGATTGATGGATTAGCGGCAATCGCGGAGAAGCGACTTGTGGAGGAGCGGTTCGTGCGCAAGGGAGACGTGATTGGCATAATTGCGGGGACGCCGATGGGGATTCGCGGCACCACGAATTTCATGAAGTTCCACATTATTGGGAGCCCTGCGTAGCGTTTCGATAGAACAGAAATGGCCGGGAGTGCGACAGCGGCGGAGCGTCTGCCGCAGCACGCAGGATTAATTCTCAAAAAAAACTCAATTGACCCAGTTATCGGGACGCGAAGGTGGCTCTTCGCGGTGCTTCTTCACAAAGACTTCGAAGCGCTTGCGATTGCGCCGATATTGCCAATCAGAGACAGAGTTGCGGACGCTGTAAAGAAAAGAATCGCGACGAAGGTAAAGCCAGCCGACAAGCAAGCCGCCGAGATGGCAGATATGACTTACCTTGTCGTCACCGAATCCGAACGTGCCAAGAAACGTCAGCACAACCATCACAGTGACAATCGTGCGCATGCGGAGTCTTACAGGGATAGGCAAGAGCATAACCTGGCGATCGGGAAAAAGAATCGCGCAGGCAATCAAAACTCCGAAGATCGCGCCGGAAGCTCCGATTGTCGGGACATAAGAAAAGCCGTGGCCGAAGAGCGCCGGTACAGTTTTCACCAGAACGTTGATGATTCCCGCTCCTACCCCTGTGATGAAATAGTATTTAAGGAAACGGTTCCTTCCCCAAACCATCTCTAATTCGCGGCCGAACATCCAGAGCACAAACATGTTTGTCAGAATGTGCCAAATCGTGCTGGGGTCGTGCAGGAACAGGTAGGTAAAAGGCTGCCAAATCCGCAAGCCTGGGATCACTCCTGCAGGGACAAGTCCAAACCAAAATAAGAGTTTCTGATGGGCGAGCACGCCGCTGAATTCGCGATACAGTACCTGGAAGAAAAAGACCGCGAAATTGGCGATAAGCAGGGCTTGCACACCAGGAGTAATGAAGAAATTGAAGCGAAATTCGTAGTTCTTAATGCGGGGCTGCGTGCCCATGTTAATCAGTGTACGGTGAGGAACTGCCCCAGTCAAAGCTGTGTTTCTCGTGCAAAGAAGGTTCAAAGATGGCGAGGAATTGAACTCGTCCTGTGGCAGTGCGCCGAGGAGTTAACCCAAACGGAACAGAGAGTGTGTAGCTGAAACTCAAGGGCGAGTTGCAGTGCTGTGAGCAACGCGGAGAATCACACGGCTACGCAACAAATCCTTATCCAACCTGTTGGCGCAGGAATTGCACTATTTGCGGGAGGCGCGTCGCGGCCGCGGAGCTATGGATTCTCTAATAATTGAATTCCTGCAGGAATGCACGGAAAACCTGGACCGCCTGGATCAGGACTTCGTGAAGCTGGAGAGCAATCCCAGCAATCTGGAACTGCTGCAGAGCATATTTCGCACGATTCATACAATCAAAGGCACATGCGGTTTTTGGGGGTTCACCCAACTGGAAGCCGTCGCGCACGTGGGTGAGAACCTGCTGAGTCTGCTGCGCGATGGTGTGATCAGGATGACCCCGGAGCGTACAACAACCCTGTTGAGTTTGGCGGATGCCATCCGGCAGATTCTGGACACCATTGAAAAGACGGAGTCCGAGGGGGAACGCGACGATGCTGCTTTGATCGCGGTACTGAAACGACTCCAAAAGGATGAACCCAGTGCGGGAGAGCCGCAAGCCGAGCCCGAACGTGAGCCACAAGGTCTGTCTGCAGTCGCCAGCACGGAACAAACGGCGTCCGGCCAAAAGCAGCAGGGGCCGGAAAAAGACAAGGGCACAGCGCCGGAAGCATACCTGGGTGAAGCGGTCAAGTTGCTGGGGAAGATCTTCATCGACCAGGGTTTGGCTACTCCCGAAGAAGTGGAGTCGGCGATCCAAAAGCAGCTTGAGGGAGATGGACGTTCTCTCGGAGAGATCCTGACCGACAGAGGTGTAGTCAAACCGCAGGAGGTTATTACGGCCATCCAGGTGCAGCAGACAGCAAAGAGCATTATCAGCGAGGCCGCGATTCGCGTGGACGTGACCCTGCTCGACAGGCTCATGAACCTGGTCGGCGAACTTGTCCTGGCGCGCAATCAGATTGTGCAACACACACAGAACGACGGAAACAACACTCTTGTGGCTTCCAGCCAACGATTGAACTTGATCACCACCGAACTGCAAGAATGCGTCATGAAGACGCGCATGCATCCAATCGGGAATATCTGGAGCAAATTTCCGCGCACTGTCCGGGATGTGGCCATGGGATGCGGGAAGCAGGTCCGGATCGGGATGGAAGGAAAAGAGACGGAACTGGACAAGACGATTATCGAAGCGATCAAAGATCCCTTGACACACCTGGTGCGGAACTCCGTGGATCACGGCATCGAGATGCCAGACAAACGACTAGCGGCAGGTAAACCCGCGGAAGGATTGCTACGTCTGCGGGCATATCACGAAGGCGGACAAGTAAATATCGAGATCAGCGACGATGGTGCCGGACTCAATTGCGAGAAAATCCGCAAAAAAGCAGTGCAGCGCGGTCTGATCCGGGCGGACCAGGCCGCACACATGACGGAGCGCGAAGCGGTAAACAAACTGAGCACCCAAGTGCACTCCGCCATCCTGCAAATTGCCAACACGACTGGATCACTGGTCTCCGCTGCGGAGGAACTGACGGCAACCAGCCAGCAGATGAGCGCAAACGCAGAAGAAACGTCGAGCCAGGCAAACGTCGTGACTGCAGCCTCCGACGAGGTCAACAAGAACCTGCAGACCATTGCGACAGCGACGGAAGAGATGAGCGCCAGTATCAAAGACATCGCCAAAAACGCCAGCGAAGCAGCAAAAGTCGCAAATTCCGCAGTTGGCGTGGCGCACAAAACCAATCAAGCGGTGACCAAGCTTGACCAATCCAGCGCGGAGACTGGCGAGGTCCTCAAGGTGATCACCTCGATTGCACAGCAAACCAACCTGTTGGCTCTAAATGCCACCATTGAAGCAGCGCGGGCCGGAGAAGCCGGGAAGGGGTTCGCTGTAGTGGCGAACGAGGTCAAGGAACTGGTGAAGGAAACCGCCAAAGCTACGGAAGATATCAGCAGGAAGATTGAATCCACCCAGACCGACACCAAGGAATCCGTCGAGGCCAGCGGCACCATCAGCGGAGTGATCAACCAAATCAGCGACATCTCGACGGCCATCGCTTCGGCCGTCGAAGAGCAGAATGCCACCACCAACGAGATGACACGCAATGTGAGCGAAGTGGCGAGAGGCTCAAGTGAAATCACCAAAAACATCGCCGGTGTGGCGGAGGCGGCGCAAAGCACTTCGCACGGCGCGAGCGATTCACAAAAGGCTGCGCATGAACTGGCAAAAATGTCCAAGGAGTTGAGGGAGTTGACTCAAAATTCAAGTTCTGACGGGAATCGCCGAGTAAATACTGCTCCAGACTGGATTTCGGCGAGGGCTCCCGCGCCAGCCACGCCTTACAAGGTTTCGAGCGCCAACTTGAGGAAGTTCCAGAAACTCTCGACCGTGGAAATCTGCACCTTTTCGTTGGGACTGTGCGGATTCACAATCGTCGGGCCAAAAGAAATCAATTGCATGCCGGGATATTTTTCGCCTATGACGCCGCACTCCAAGCCGGCGTGCATGGCGATGAGTTCCGCGGGCTTGCCGAAGAGTTTCTTGTGCACTTCCTGGAGCGTGCGCACAAGCTCGTTATTTGGTTCTGGTTTCCAGCCGGGGTAGTCGCCGCCGTGCTCCGCTTCAAACCCGGCCAACCGACAGACGGTCGCAACCAGGCGGGCTGCCAACTGCTTGCTGGTCACAATGGGACTCCGTTGGCTGGTCACCATCTCGACCACATCCCCGTTGGTTTTGATGGTCGCGAGATTCGTGGAAGTCTGGACCAAACCGGGAACATCGGGGCTCATGGCAAGAATTCCGTGTGGCATGCTGGCGAGGAGATTCACAGTATTTTTGGCGTCTGCGGCGTCCAGCACCTTTCCGGGGCGCTCGGCTTTGTCGGCCGTAATTTGAAGTCCGGAATCGAAGGAACCCAATTCGGCTTTGTAGGCAGCCTCGGAAGTAGCGATAAGCGATTTCAGTTCGCCCTCGCGAGAGGATGGGCATACCACCACGGCTACAGCTTCGCGGGGGATGGCGTTGTGAGCGCTGCCACCATTTACCTCCGCCAGCTCGATTTGCAGGTGCTCCAGCAATTCCTGAAGGGTTCCGCCCATTACCTTTAGGGCATTGCCGCGGCCGAGATGGATGTCCACGCCGGAGTGACCGCCTTTAAGTCCCGAGACCTTAATGCGCCAGGCCGAACCAGCGCTTGCGGGAACCAGCTTTACCTTGCGCCGAGCGGTTGTGTTCACGCCACCCGCACAACCGATGCACAGGGTCCCGATCTCTTCGGTATCGAGGTTGAGAAAATACTTGGCTTTCAGCACGCCCGGCGGGAATTCCGAAGCGCCGGTGAGCCCGGTTTCCTCGTCAATGGTGAAGGCGAATTCGAGCGGACCGTGGGCGATGTCCGAGCTTTCCATGACGGCAAGTGCAGCGGCCACGCCAACGCCGTTGTCTGCGCCGAGTGTGGTGCCATCGGCCTTCAGCCAATCGCCATCCCTTACAATCTTGATCGGATCGGCGTCGAAGTTGTGATGGGTCCCTTCGTTCTTCTCGCAAACCATGTCAAGGTGGCCCTGCAAAAGAGTTATTGGAGCCTTCTCGCGTCCTTTGTGTGCGGGTTTGCGGACTACGAGATTGCCAACATGGTCTTGCGTTGATTCCAAGCCGAGCTTAGCGGCCACGCTGCGAACGAATTCGCGCGCGGCAGCTTCTTTGGTTGAGCCGCGAGGAATGGTGGCAATCTTGTCAAAATACTTCCAAACGCGTTGCGGTTCCAAATTTGTGAGTGCAGGCATCATGGCGAGCTCCGTTGAAATCTGGCGGGATTTTGTTATTAAAGTCGAAAGCAACCCCATTGTACATCTATCCCGACGGTTCGCGACGCCGCGAAACAAGAATGGACGGGGGCATTACGGTGACATGCCGCACGCACTTGCGGATGCCTTAATCGGCATGCTAACGTTCGGTGTCATCCAGAAATACCAACCCCACAATGTAGTTGCGAGGTTCACTCATGAACGCGCAATCCTCTGACCCGGCCGCCCCGAAGAAACACCAGCCTTACGTTCCAGTCAACATGGAAATGAGAGAGTTTACCGTCCGCGCCATCTTGATCGGCTTGGTCTTGACGGCCATCCTGGGCGCGGCAAACGCCTATCTGGGATTGAAAGCGGGAATGACGATCGCGGCAACATATCCCGCGGCGGTAATCAGCATGGCGCTGCTACGTTTGATGAAGGGTTCGCTGCTGGAAGAAAACATCGCGCGAACGATTGGTTCGATCGGGGAGTCGGTTGCCGCGGGCGCCGTGTTCACGATTCCAGCGTTTGTGATCGCAGGATTGTGGCCGGGACTAACGGGCGAGGAGTACTGGAAAGCCGTTGCCCTGATGATGATTGGTGGGACGCTGGGAATTCTATTCGTGACGCTTTTGCGGCGCGTGATGGTTGAGGACGAGGAGCTCCCCTACCCCGAATCGGTGGCCGCTTCCGAGATTCACAAGGCGGGGCAACGGGGGGCTAAGGCAGCGAAAATTCTCTTCGCAAACATGGGTTTCGGCGCGCTCATGTTTCTCCTGGGCGCTGTGAATCTCTTTTCTCCGAGCAATACCTTTCGTGCAAATATCAGCGCGCTGGGCAAGAGGCTGCTATTGCGCACCAGCACGAATCCAAGCGTGGCCACGACCGTGACAGGAGGAGCCACGTTTTTCGCCGCTCCAGACATCAGCCCCGCTTACCTGGGCGTGGGCTACATCATTGGCCCACGGCTGGCAGCACTGAATTTCGCCGGAGGAGTGCTCGCCTGGGGTTTGCTGGTTCCCCTGCTGACCTTTACGGTTGGTCCCTACATTCAAGCAGCGCAACCGGCCGGACAGATGCTTTCCTGGCCGTTGCTGGCCGGAGCGATCTACTACTCGATCGTGCGTCCCATTGCGGTGGGTGGCATGCTGGTTGGTGCGACGTATACGTTGTTCAGGATGCGCAAGCAGTTGGCTATCGGCATGGGCCGGGCCATCTCCGACCTAAGAAAGTCTGCCGCAGTGCGCGCAGCGACGGATCGCACGGAGCGCGATCTGCCGGCTAAAGGAATCTTCGCGGGGATAGGCGTCGTGTTTGTGGCCATGGTTCTGCTTTATCACTACTTCATCGGCAGCGCGGGGACCTTCTCTGCTTCCAAGGTGCTAACCGGTGCACTGGTTGCGGCCGGGGTCATGATCGTTGTCGGATTTTTCTTTGCGGCCGTGTCTGGGAATCTGGTCGGAATGATCGGTTCATCGAATAATCCAGTATCCGGACTCACCCTCTGTACCCTGGTGATCGCCGCGCTGCTGATGGTGGCTCTGGGAGTTTCCGGGGCAGGCGGAGTTGCCGCGGTTCTGGGAGTGGCCGCGGTGGTTTGCGTGTCTTCGGCCGTTGCCGGCGAGATGTTGCAGGACCTTAAAGTGGGACACATCCTGGGCGGAACGCCTTCCAAGATGCAGGTCGGCGATCTGCTCGGCATTGTGATGGCCTCGCTGGTGCTGTTCTTTCCGCTGGCCGTGCTCGATAAGGTGTATCACTTCGGAAGCCCGGCTTTACCGGCGCCGCAGGCCGGGCTCATGGCGATGCTATCCAAAGGGATTGTCGGCGGCGACATGGCCTGGCCGTTGATCATTGTGGGGATGGTGCTCGGCGTCGTCATGATCATGATCCAAGTGAAGAGCGTGATGCTGTTTTCGATTGGCATGTATCTGCCGCTAGGAACTACCTCGGCGATGTTTGTGGGCGGCATAATTCGATGGATTACCGATCGTGTGCGCGACAAGCGCAAGCTCAATGACGCGCAGAAAGCGCGCGTGGACAACGCCGGGATCCTGACGGCATCGGGATTAATCGCCGGCGAAGCTCTCTGTGGACTCGGTGTGGCGGCAGTGATCGCGAGGAGGCTCGCTCACGATCCTAATGCAAGCACAAACCTGGCTCATCTGGCCATAGGAGACTGGGCGGTTGCTCCCTTGGTTGCTTTGGCAGTGATGGTGGCTGTTATGGTCCTTGTGCCACTCTCCAACGCGGGAAATCCCGATGAGCCCGCGCCGCCCACGGCAATGATGTAATTTGGACGCGCAATCCTTTCAACACGCATGGGACGCAAGCATTCCATTGCGCACAAGTTGCTGTGTCCACTGCCCTTGACACGAGGAATACCCATCGTTAGTGTTCGTGATAATACTCTAGTTAGCTGCTGAGCAGGTAGCGAGCGGCGGAACCTGGTCCAAAACTCGAAGAATACGAAGGATTTGCGACAGCTGACTCGGGTTGGGTGTGTGAAGTGCGCCCAACGGAGGCCCGCCTTGTCTATGCGACCGATGTACTTCCTCTCTATCGTGATTTTCCTTTGTTCCACAGCATTTGCCGGCGGCGCGCGCGCCGGCGACGAATGGCTGCCCATCGATCCGGCCGAATTGAAGATGACGAGCGAGCCGCTGGCTCCGGGGGCGCCGGCGATCTATCTGTACCGGCAAGTGGACCGAAGCGATCGAGTGGTGAACTCGACGGAATACAACTACCTGCGCATCAAGGTTCTGACGGAAGAGGGGAGGAAGTACGGCAACATCGAAATCCCCTTTGAGAAAGAGCTCTTCCAAGTAAACGCGATACGCGCCCGGACGATACACCCTGATGGTTCCATCGTGAATTTTGAAGGGAAGGTCTACGAGAACACGATCGTCAAATCGCAGACTGAAAAAGTTCTGGCGAAGACATTTTCGATGCCGGATGTAACGGTGGGGAGCATCATCGAGTACAGCTTCAACTACGCTTACCAACAGTACAGGCTGGTCGAATCGCGCTGGATTCTGAGCGAAGAACTGTTCACAAAGCATGCAAAATTCACCCTCAGGCCCTACCGAGAGGAAATCTGGAGGGTGACGTGGATCTGGCCGGCTGGTATGCCCAACGAAGCCACTCCCGTGACTGAGGACCAACGGCATGTGCTCCATATGGAGGCCAAGAATATTCCAGCTTTTCAAACCGAAGAGCATATGCCTCCGGAAAACGAGTACAAGTTCAGGGTTAGGTTCATTTACTCGTATGGCGTGCCGGAAATGAATGAGGACAAGTACTGGGCCAGCTTCGGGAAAAAGGAAAACGGACGGGCAGAGGAACTTGCAGGCAAGGGCAAAGTGATGGAGCAGATAGAAGAGCAGATCGCGTCACCAACCGACACGCCGATGGTAAAGCTGCAGAAGATCTATGCGCGCACGCAGCAGATACGAAACCTGGATCTGGAAGTGAACAAGACGGAGCAGGAGCAAAAGCGCGAAAAATTGAAATCGGCGCCGAACGCGGAAGACGTCTGGAAGAACCAATTCGGCAGCGCAGAAAACATTACGTGGTTGTTCCTCGGACTAGTCCGAGCAGCGGGAATTGAGGCGTATCCGTGCAAGGTGTCGAGCCGCCGAGAGTATTTCTTCCACAAGGATCAACTGAACAGCAATGAAGTGAAAGCCAGCGTAGTTCTCGTCAAACTGGATGGGAAGGAAATGTACTTCGATCCCGGAGCGGCATTTGCCCCCTTTGGACTGCTACCGTGGGAGGAAAGCGGCGTCCCAGGCCTGAAGCTCGATCGGGAAGGCGGAAAGTGGATTACCACGAGCCTGCCTGACAGCGATTCCTCACGGATCGAACGGAAGGGCGAGCTGAAGTTGTTAGAGGACGGCTCTCTGGGAGGCAAGTTGACCGTGACGTGGACGGGTCTGGAAGGATCATTGCGCCGAGCGGAACAGCGCAAACAGGATGAAGCCAGCCGGAAGAAATTTCTGGAAGACGACGTAAGGGGATCGATCTCACTAAGCAGCGAAGTAGAGCTAACGAGCCAGCCGGACTGGAAAAGCTCGGACACCGCGTTAACCGCGGAATTTACCGTGAAAGTGCCGGGATTTGTGTCTTCAGCGGGGCGCAAAGTATTACTTCCTCTAAGCCTGTTTTCGGCGGGAGAGCAGCACATGTTCGAGCACACTAACCGCGTGTACGACATCTATTTCAAGTATCCCCTGAAGAAGATCGACGATATCACGATTGATTTGCCTCCGGGATGGAAAACCATCACGTTGCCCAAACCATTCGACAAGAATTCCAAGGCCGCGGAATACAAACTTAGCGTGGAAGATCAAAAAGGCGATCTCCACATCAGGCGAGAGCTTCGCATGGATCTGACGTTGGTACCGAAAGACAGCTATCCAGCTTTGCGGGGATTTTTTCAAGTGGTGAGGGCTCAAGATGATCAGCAAATCGTGCTTTTATCCGGCAGTGCATCGGCCGGCCAGTAAGAGAAGCGCCTATCTGTCGGCCTGACTTATCGTTGCGAATCTACCCAGGAATTTGGCTTTGGTTCCTGTGGGCGGCAGCTGCCGTGGCAGGCTATCCTCCTGCACTTGTGCTGTGTCCACGGCACTTGACAAGAATAGCACTCACCGCTAGTGTTCAGGGTAATACTCTAGTTAGCTGCTGAGCAGGTAGCGAGCGGCGGAACCTGGTCCAAAACTCGAAGAATACGAAGGATTTGCGACAGCTGACTCGGGTTGGGTGTGCGAAGTGCGCCCAACGGAGGCCCGCCTTGTCTATGCGACCGATGTACTTCCTCTCGATCTTGGTTTTCCTTTGTTCCACAGTATTTGCCGGCGGCGCGCGCGCTGGCGACGAATGGCTGCCTATCGATCCGGCGGAGCTGAAGATGACCAGCGAGCCGTTGGCGCCGGGTGCCCCGGCGATTTATCTGTACCGGCAGGTAGATCGAGACGATAAGTCACGGGCGCCCTCAGAATATAATTACGTGCGCATCAAGATCCTGACGGAAGAAGGGCGGAAATACGCGAACATTGAAATTCCCTTTGAGAAAGAGCTGTATAAGGTCGACGGGGTTCGGGCAAGAACAATTCGCCCCGATGGCACGGTTGTGAATTACGAGGGGCAGGTTTTTGAGAACACGATCGTCAAATCGAAGACCTGGAAATATCTGGCGAAGACATTTTCGATGCCAGAAGTATCGGTGGGGAGCATCATTGAGTACCACTATTACAACAATTTCGGGGATTATCCGCTCGAACGCTCACGCTGGATTTTGAGCGAGGAACTATTCACGAAGTACGCAAAATTCAGTTTGAAGCCGTACGGTGGGGCGGGGTACTCGTTGCAATGGGTTTGGCCGGCCGGCTTACCGAAAGGAGCCAGGCCGCCGGAACAAGGACCGGACCACATCATCCGGATGGAAGCCAACAACATTCCAGCTTTTCAGATCGAAGACCACATGCCGCCTGAAAATGAATTGAAATACAGAATCAACTTCCTCTATCACGAAGGCCCAGTAGAGATGAACGCCGATAAATATTGGACCGACTTCGGGAAGAAACAGAACGGGTACGTCGAGGATTTTGTCAACAAGCGCAAAGCGATGGAGCAGGCGGTAGCGCAAATCGTGTCGCCCAATGATCTCCCAATGGTGAAGCTGCAGAAGATCTATGCGCGCACGCAGCAGATACGCAACTTGAGTTATGAAGAAAGCAAAACCGAGCAGGAGCAAAAGCGCGCGAAGTTGAAAGCTGCATCGAACGTGGAGGATCTCTGGAAGAATCAGTACGGCAGCGGCTGGGACATTACATGGTTATTCCTGGGATTAGTGCGCGCGGCGGGAATTGAAGCGTATGGGTGCCGTGTGGCTGGCCGCAACGAATATTTTTTCCACAAAGAACGGCTGAACAGCGCCGAACTGAACGCAAATGTGGTTTTAGTCAAATTGGAGGGGAAGGACCTGTACTTCGATCCTGGAGCTGAATTCACGCCGTTCGGTTTGCTCCCGTGGGTCGAAAGCGGTGTCCTTGGTCTCAAGCTCGATAAGGATGGCGGAAAATGGATTACCACGAGTCTGCCTGACAGCAGCGCCGCAAGCGTCGAAAGTAAGGGCGACTTGAAGCTTTTGGAAGACGGTTCGCTGGAGGGAAAGCTAACGGTGACGTGGACAGGCCTTGAGGGATTGTGGCGTCGAGTGAATCAGGGGAACCAGGACGAGGCGAGCCGCAAGAAGTTTCTGGAAGACGATGTGAAGGATTCGATTCCGCTGGGGAGCGAGGTGGAACTCGTGAAGCAGCCGGATTGGAAGAGCTCTGAAACGCCGTTGACTGCGGAGTTTGCGCTGAAAGTGCAGGGATTCTCGACCTCGGCGGGGCGCAAGGTGCTGCTCCCAGCCACGTTATTTTCTGCGAACGAAAAACACATGTTCGAACATGCGGACCGCGTGTACCCGATCTATTTCTGGTATCCCTTCAGAAAGATGGAAGACGTCTCGATCGATTTGCCGCTCGAGTGGAAGGCAGGAACGCTGCCTAAACCGATCGACCAAGATGTTAAGGCCGCGGAATATAAACTCGCCGTGGAAGACCAGAAAGGTTCACTTCATATCCGGCGAGAGCTGCGCATGGATGTGACCATTGCGCCGAAAGACTCCTATCCAGCTTTGCGTGGTTTCTATCAATTCGTGAGGAGCCAGGATGATCAGCAAATTGTACTCCAAACCGGAAGCGCATCGGCCAGCCAGTAAGAGCGGCACCTATCCGTGGAATAGTCTGGTGAAGGCGGTGCTCGTTGTGTACTTGGCGACACTTTGTCCTCTGAACGCACTGGCCGGGGACGCGCCTGGATGGATGCATGCGGCGGCTGTGGCACCCCTCCCGACCCACGATGAAAAGACGGATGCGGTGGTGGTGTATTCCGAGGACATCACGATCGTACAGTCCGAAGGAAAGATAAAAACGATCGAAAGGCGGGCTTACAAGATTCTGCGTCCAGGTGGGCGCGACTACGGAATCGTGGCCGCAGAGTTTGACCCCAACCGGAAGATTACTGGGATGAAGGGGTGGTGTATTCCCGCCCAAGGCAAGGATTATGAAGTGAAAGAAAAGGAATCGCTGGACGTGTCTCTGGCCGGAGTGGACTCCTCTGAGCTCGTCACCGACATGAAGGACCGGGTCCTACGAATTCCCGCGGCCGAGCCGGGAAATGTTGTGGGCTATGAGATCGAAGTCGAGGAGCGGCCCTTCATTCTGCAGGACTGGTGGAGTTTTCAACATCGGATTCCAGTTAAGGAAGCACGCTATAATCTGCAGTTGCCATCGGGCTGGGAATACAAAGCAACCTGGATTAATCATGCAGATGTGCAGCCGACCCCTGCTGGCGCGAACCAATGGCAGTGGGTGGTGTCGGACATTCCCGCGATCCGTGAAGAAGACGATATGCCGCCGTGGCGGGGGATTGCGAGCCAGATGATTGTGTCGTTTTTCCCGCCGGGGGGATCAGGGAAAAAGGGATTCGAGAACTGGAACGATATGGCGCGGTGGGAAAGCGGTCTTTTTCAGGGGCAGCGCGATCCGTCGCCTGAAATTAAGCAGAAGGTTGCGGCGCTTACGGCAGCGACACCCACGACGCTGGCAAAGATGCAAGCCATCGCCGCATTTGTTCAGAAAGATATACGCTACGTCGCCATCGAGTTAGGGATCGGGGGATGGCAGCCACATCCTGCGCGGGATATCTATTCGCACAGATATGGTGATTGCAAGGATAAATCGACGCTGATGAGCGCAATGCTCAAGGAGATTGGCGTTGACTCTTATTTTCTCGACATCAACACAAATCGCGGCGGCGTGACGCCGGCCACTCCTCCGCTGATGTACTGGTTCAACCACGAGATACTGGCAATCCGGCTGCCGGACGCCGTCAACGATCCGTCGCTGATGGCCATCTACACGCACCCAAAACTCGGCCGGATGTTGATCTTCGATCCGACCAGCGAAGTCAGGCCCTTCGGCCAATTGGCCGGTCATCTGCAAGGAAATTATGGGTTACTGGTCACCGAAGATGGAGGAGATCTGATCCAGTTGCCGCAGATTGAGCCTGCGGCAAGCGGTCAGCGGCGCGACGCGAAGTTGAAACTTTCGTCAGACGGAGTTTTGAGCGGGGACGTCACGGAAGTTCTACGCGGAGATTATGCAGTCACGCAACGTTATGCGCTGCGCTCCGTGAGTAAAGACACGGACCGGATCAAACACCTGGAGTCACTCCTGTCTCATTCGTTGGGGACATTCCAGATTACTTCGGCGAAGGTGGGCAACCTGGATGTCCACGATCAGCCGTTTGAATACATCTATTCTTTTGCGGCCGCGAATTACGCAAAAAGTGCCGGGAACCTGCTGCTGGTGCGGCCGCGGGTGATAGGGAATTGGTCGAGCGACATTTTGGAAAAGAAGGAACCGCGCAAGTATCCCGTGGAGTTTGGCGGGCCGATGAAGAATACCGATACGGTCGAAATCAAGTTGCCGGCGGGATATGAGGTTGACGAACTACCACTGGCCGCGGACGCGGACTACTCTTTCGGAAGCTATCACAGCAAGTGCGAAATAAAGGAGGGGGTGCTGCTGTACACGCGCTCACTCGAGGTGAAGGAGTTGAGCGTGCCGGTGGACAAGTTGGACCAGTTAAAGAAGTTCTACCGGATCATCGCGTCGGATGAACGGAGCACCGCCGTGCTGAAGCCGAAAGGGAGCTGAGAGTTCACCAGTCTTTTTCAATTAAATGGGGTGCAAAAAGGTGGTCGTGGCTGGGGTTCACGACTGAGTTGACTCTAAATTCGTACCCTTTGATGAACCAAAGTCCAAAGGGTGCGGCACCCAAACTCGTCTTAAAACCTTACCTCTGCGCCGCCCGTCGGAAGTAAACCAGGAGCATGGCTTTGGTCCTACTGACGACAAGAAAATCTGGAATTTCCTGCGGAATGATCCGCATTATCAGAATATCCTCAATGTCCCGGTTTTCGATCCTAAAGATTTTCCAGCGGAAATCACTCAAGACTAAGGAGGAACAAAGGGCGGCGAAGGGAGTCATGTGCACGAGAGCTCGCAGGATGATCAATCGTGAAATGCTGAGGGCGGGCATGAACGTCGTGGTTCTGGCAGTCCTTCTGGCAAGGTGCGCGGCAGGACAGACAAGTGCAAAACCACAAAATGTGAACTGCTGCGATGTGGTTGCATCCCCTGCCGATTACAACGGGAAGGTTCTATCAATTGAGGTGGTCCTGTCACCTGGCGAGCACTCGCTAGTTCTCTATGGCGACGCATGCTTACGAAAGGAAGGCTACGACGACTCGACGCAAGAGATACTACCCGATTCATGGGAGTCCCTACCCAATGGGAAAAAGCTGAGGGCTATCCTCAAACACGGTAGAGACGCCAAGGTGAAACTTGTCGGCACGTTTGAAAGCGGCCAGACACGATATGGGCCGGACGTGGCGCGATTCCGTTTTTCCATTTCCCAAGCGAATTCGGTCTCTCGTTGGAACGGAAACCGGGCGGGTGGCGGACCATCGACGCGGTGACACAACTCCGGGTGGCCTACCCTTTGCGGTCTGCGCAAAGGGTGGGTCTGCTCCGTGCTCATCGAATCGGTTGACATGTTTAGATCGCAGAATTACCATCGCTTTCCCAGTTCGGACACCGGCCCGTCTGAAAGTCTCAAAAAATGCAGGTATGGCTCATATTGGCGTCGGTCACGGGTGCAGCCTGTCTGATTGTTCTGATCTTTTTCACTTCAAGAATGTCCAAACGCGGATCGGCATGGCGGAAGCTCGATGCCGCCGAAGCCGATTCGATCGTGCCCGGCCTGAATGTTGGTGGCAGTAGAACCGCTGGGGCAGTTAGCGAGCAGAGAAAACTTCCGACTGCAAACCAAGAGCAGACTCATCAAAGAAACTTTTCGTCAACCGCCTGGGAGGATAGCAGTTATTGCTGGGTGGTCATTTGCAAGAACAACTGGGTTCATCGCCGGCCTAACATTTTCCATGTCCATCGCATTCCTCTCGCGGAGACCGACGCTGTCTCCCCGCGACCTACAATAGTTGGGCGTTTTGCCGCGCGCTGCGATTCCTGCGGTAAGGAATACATTTACAAACCGTCAGAAGTAATGAGGTACGAGCAGGAGTTCCCCGCGTCGTCCACTCCACATCCTTTGTTCCGAGAGGAGATTTGATCAGGTTCGCGGGCAGACGAACGTGATGGCGGCGGGCGGGCGCAGGTTGCTCCAGCGATGGCGGAGGCTGCGGGGGGCGGATTCGAGAACGTTTGTTAGCAACTGCTGAGCGTCGTTGAAGGGAAGGGAAATGCGGAAAAGATCGGCGCGGCGTGCGTGAGAGTATTTTTCGTAGCGGACCGGGTGACTCGCGGTACTTTGAAGGAGAACTTGCCAGGGCGTCAACTTGCCCAGGAATTTCTTTGCGGAAGCTTCCTTGCGGCTGATTTCGACCACGTGCCGTTGCGTTCCGCCGCCGATCTCCAGAAGCGCGGCGGTGGCTCTGGACGGCTCAAACGGGCGCGCAGGATCGTCGCCAGGGAAGGGAGCGAGGAGTGCTCCAATCTCCGGAGCCTCCGCCGCAATGCTGCCCCACCAATAGCGGTAGCCGTTGTAGACCGCGGTGCCGCTGCGGAAAATCTGCTGCACCCGCGTAGGGTCCTTGCCGGCAATGCTGATAACCATGTCCGCAAGTTCGTGTAGATGAAAAACCTGTTTCACCACCGGGCGAACGCTGACGTAGCCCGCATCTTCTTCAGAGTAGCGAACGGGGATTTGCTGTGGAAGGGCCATAAGTTCATCCGTTACGAGGTACAATTCGGAACCCCAGCTAGGGGAAGGCGGCCGCTCGCCGCGCCGAGCGGCCGCTACAAATTCAGGACCGGGTTAGCCGAGTTTCGAGAGGCGGTCGCGAACGCGATCGCTCAATGCTTTGCCGTCAACCGCCTTCCCGGTTAGGATTTCCCTGGCGGCCTTGACGACGGCGCCCATTTGCTTGATGGAGGCGGCTTTTGTGTCGGCAATTGCTTGCGTAACGGCGGCATCCATTTCGGCTTCGGAAGCTCCGGCGGGCAGATAGCTTTCGATGAGTGCCAGTTCTTTGGTTTCTTTGTCGACGAGGTCCTGGCGGTTGCCCTTGGTAAACTGCTCGATGGATTCCTTGCGCTGCTTGACGAGAGTCTGGAGAAGTTGAATTGACTCGGCGTCGTCCAGCGCGCGCAACTTCTCCACTTCCTTGAGCTGCACGGCGGATTTCACCATGCGCAGCACGCTCAGGCGCAACTCGTCCTTGGCCTTCATGGCCGTGACAATATCCTTCTGGATCTTTTCCGAAAAACTCATGGCAACTCCTTCCCAGAACTATAACAGACACGAATAGCCAGCATTTAGATTTCTCCTGCGGAGTTTGATTGACTTGCAGAAAGCCGCACAGTACTTTGATTAGTTTTCTATACTGGGAAAAGACCGCTAGTGAGTGGGCCGCGGCTCCTACCCGAAATGAGGAATCATGAAAGTTATCGTAGCCGACAAGATCAGCGAGCGGGGAGTGGAGCTACTGAAGAGGACCGGCTGGAACATCGTGCAGACGACAAAGGAGACGCTACTGGGCGAACTGGGAGATGCGGACGCCCTGATCGTGCGCAGCGCCACGAAGGTGACGCCGGACTTGTTGGATAAGGCGCCGCATCTTCGCGCGGTGGGACGCGCGGGAGTCGGCGTGGACAACATTGATTTGGACGAAGCCACGAAACGCGGCGTTCTGGTGATGAGCACGCCGGGCGGAAGCTCCGTGAGCGTCGCGGAGCATACATTTGCGCTGCTGCTGGCGTTGGTGCGGCAAGTGCCGAAGTTCGACGCGGCGATGCGTGAAGGAAAATGGGAGAAGTCGTCGTCTGGCGCGGAAGTGCGCGGAAAGACACTGGGCTTGATCGGATTGGGACGCATTGGGAGTGAAGTGGCCACGCGCGCGGTTGCGTTTGACATGCGGATTGTGGCTTTCGATCCCTACATCAGCGAATCCGCCGCCCGGGAGCTTTCGGTAGAGTTGATGCCGCTGGAGAAATTGCTGGCGGAGAGCGATTTCATCTCGCTGCACACGGCGGTGAGCCCGCAAACTCAGAACATGATCAACGCCGCCACGATTGCGCAAATGAAAAAGGGCGTGAGGATCGTGAACGCAGCGCGCGGCGAACTGATCAACGAAGCTGACCTGGCAGCGGCGCTGAAGAGCGGACACGTTGGGGGCGCCGCGCTGGATGTGTTTGTCGAAGAGCCGCCGAAGAATTCGCCACTGATCGGTTTGCCAAACGTCATCTGCACCCCTCACGTGGCGGGGTCGACCGCCGAAGCGCAGGAAGAACTGGGTAATCAGGTTGCCGTGCAGGTGCGGGACTACCTGGCGGAAGGGGTGATCCGCAACGCCGTGAACCTGCCAGCACTTTCGCCGGAGCAATACCGGCGCGTGCGGCCTTACCTGACACTGGCGGAACGGCTGGGGTCGCTTGTTTCGCAAGCGGCCGTGACACGTCCGGCCAGGATACGAATTCGCTACGCAGGCGAGCTATCAGAAGTCGGGACGCACCTTTTGCGCAGCGCGGTTCTTGCAGGACTGTTGAACGCCGTGCTCGATCAGAAGGTTAACGTGGTAAATGCTCCCGCGATTGCGGCAGCGCGCGGTCTGACCGTTGAAGAAGAGACGCGGCGGAGGGAACATGGTTTTCCCAATACGTTGGAAGTTTCCACCGTGCCGGAGAAAGAGGGAGGAACGGGATTCAGCGCGGAAGGCACTGTTTTGCACGATGGTTCTCCGCGCGCCATCAATATTGATGGAATTCCACTGGAAGCCCAATTGGAAGGCACGGTGCTTTACCTTCGCAACAACGACGAACCCGGCGTGATCGGGTATATCGGCACGACCCTGGGGAAACATGGCGTAAACATTGCGACGTTTGCGCTCGGGCGGCGTGTCGCCTCACGTGGGGCGGAAGCCGTTTCCCTGGTACGGTTGGATGGCGAAGTCACGGCGGCGATTCTGGAGCCTATCAGGGCGAACACTGCGATTACCGAGGCACGGTTGCTGCACTTCGGGAAATCCTGAATGGTGGGAAACGTCAAGGAGAGGGGGGGCTTGCATGAGGGGTCCGTACTTGCGGTCAACCTGCCCGTCGATGGAAGCCTGTCCGGCGGTCCAACCATTTGTAATATTGCTACTGGCCATTCACGGAACTTTTCTTGACAGATAGCCAGATTTGTCTAAGAATCTGACCACTTTCAAGGGCATCCGTGGTGTGGCGAGGTCAGTCGGGGAGTCGCCGGATTTGTGGGGTGATTGTTTTCGGCCTGCTGAGTCTCGAGGGGGGAACGTCTGAAGTCCCTGCCTCGTCAGAACTACATCGCGGAACAAAAAGGTGCATGCAAGGGGTGCTGGCTGAAGGGGACACCACTTCTGCCGGTGCCGGTTTGTATTTTGTAGCCGTAGCGGGCGGTGTGGCGAGTGCCTGCACTAGATAGGGTAGTGGTTGTATTTTCTGGGGAGTTTGGTGAAACAAGGGATCAATCTTTTGGGACCGATTTTTTTTGATTTGCTTCTGATTTTGCGGCGTGGTGGCCCGGGCTCAGGACTGCGAGTAGTTGAATACAGGGACATGAACGATCCGACTCTCGATGATACCGCTGACCGCTCAAGTGGTCGGGGGAAAGGGTGAAGTTCTATGAAGCGCGTTTATACGCTGTATTGCCTGGGTTTTATTCTTTTGTTCTGCATTGCTCCCGTATTGGCACAAACCGGATCGACGTCGTTGAGGGGAACAGTCGTAGACCCGAACGGCGCGGTAATCCTTGCCGCACAGGTCACTCTGGCCAGTCCTGAAATTGGCATAAATCTGAGCACACAGACGGACAAGAACGGCTTTTACCAGTTTCTGGACGTGCGGCCGGCTACCTATATATTGACGGTAAGCGCTACAGGATTCGCGACTTACAAACAGAATGGAGTGGTGTTGCTAGTTTCGACGCCAGCCACGAATGACATCCAGATGCAGATTGCCACAGGGCTTACGACCGTGGAGGTAGAAGCGGCCTCACAGACGGTGAACACGCAGGATGCCACAATGGGTAACACTTTTGAGTCAAAGCAGATTCTGGCGCTGCCGTTCGAGGGGCGCGACGCGGCTGGCGTGCTCAGCTTGCAGCCCGGTGTCACGTTCATCGCAAGCGCCGATCCTAACGACAACGTTGATACGCGCAATGGCGCGTTGAACGGCGGCCGCAGCGATCAGGCCAACATAACGCTGGACGGTGTGGACAACAACCAACAATCCACCGGGACGGCGTTCCAGGGCGCAGTGCGTTCGACACTCGATTCGATTGAAGAGTTTCGCGTTACCACGATCGGGGATAACGCGGATCAGGGGAGGTCCTCGGGCGGGCAAGTCACACTGGTGACTAAGAGCGGCACCAATACATTTCATGGTTCTTTGTATGAGCAAAACCGCCCGACGATCACAGCAGCGAACGACTGGTTCAATAAGCAGGCCGAACTTTCAAATGGTCTACCCAATGTTCCGGGGAAAGTGATACGAAATACATTTGGCGGTTCACTTGGGGGACCGATCCTCAAGGATAGGCTATTCTTTTTTGGTACATACGAAGGACAACGTCTTGCGGAAAATCAGCAAGAGCAGCGTAACGTGCCTGCTCCCAATCTTCAAGACGGAGTGGTGTTCTACCCTTGCGCCGACCTGACTGCATGTACCGGCAACTCCGTAAACGGCTTGACGAAATCGTGGACCGCGCCCGCAGGGGCGTATGCAGTGGGGCCAACCCAGATTGCTCAAATGGATCCGAACTGCAGCACGCCAGTTCTTCCGAATTTTCCGAATGGATCGTGCCCCAATGGACCGGGCGTGAATAAATTCGTAGCTAACGCCCAGGGAACTGGGGTCTTCCAGCAGTACCCGACGGCGAATTCGTCGGCCTGCTCGAATGCTGATGGATTTAACATCAGTTGCTATAGTTTCTCGGCGCCGAATCCAAGACGGCTGAACACCACCATCGCGAAACTAGACTACAACTTAAATCATACGGGAACACAACGCCTGTTCGTCCGGGGCAATTATCAAACGGACAAGACTTCTCAGCCGCCACAGTTCCCCGGCGACCCGCCAAACAACATTGTGCGAGATACAAGCCGCGCGATTGCGGCCGGTTACTCTGCGACCTACTCGAGCACGATTACCAATAGCCTGCGTTTTGGACTCACGCGGCAGAGCCAGGACAATCTGGGAATCGAAAACGGGCCGATGGTCACTTTTCGGTATTTTGACGACCTGCATCCCAACGTAGGTTCGTTG
This sequence comes from Candidatus Acidiferrales bacterium, assembly GCA_963780315.1. Taxonomy (GTDB): domain Bacteria; phylum Acidobacteriota; class Terriglobia; order Acidiferrales; family UBA7541; genus Acidiferrum. The sequence continues at coordinate 131,770 of CAWABP010000003.1, forward strand.
GAACCAAATACTTCATTTACTCGAAAATTTCATATCCCGGTGTACAACTGGCTTGACGATCTCTCGTGGACCAAAGGCAAGCACACGCTGCAATTCGGAGCGAATATTCGACGCATCACGAACTCGCGAGCGACGGACATTGCCAATATCAACATTGCGAACACAAATCCTAATTATCTGGCAGCTGGTGCCGCGGGCAGTGGTGGAAGCGAGGACCCTGCGGCATTTGGATTCCCCGCGGTCGATCCCAACAACGCGAATCCCTATAACTACGCGATCGGGAATATTCTTGGCCTGATCACAGAAGCTACGGGGCAGTACAATCGCACGGCTGCGGGCCAACTGATTCCGCAAAATACATTGGTGCCCAAGAATTTCCGTTCGTGGGAATCCGACTTCTACGCGCAGGATTCCTGGAAAGTAACACCGAACCTGACGATTACCGCTGGGCTGCGTTACTCGCTTCTGCAGCCAGTCTATGAAACGAATGGCAATCAAGTTTCGCCAGACCAGAGCCTAAACCAGTTCGTGACCTCTCGCGCAGCGGCCATGGCCCAAGGCCAGATTTACGATGAAACCATCACGTATAGCCCCAGCGGCCAAGCCAACGGCAAGAAACCCTACTGGCCTTGGGACTACAAGGATTTGGGACCGCGGCTTGCTTTTGCTTATTCGCCGAACCCGTCATCCGAAGGATTGTTCAAAACTCTTTTCGGTGGAGCTGGCAAGACTTCCATCCGCGGCGGATTCGGAATTGTATATGATCACTTCGGGACAGCGCTGGTGGACACATTTGACCAGAACGGGTCGTTCGGGCTGAACACTGTCGTGAGCAATCCCGCTTCGGTGCAGACAATCGATGGAAGCGCGCGGTTCACGGCCTTGAATCAGATTCCAAATTCCAGCGAAGATGGAGTGCTCATAAATCCTGCCCCAACAGGATCGTTTCCTTATACACCGCCTGTCAGTACTCTAAACAACCCTTTGCAACAGATTACGTGGGGCTTTGACGACAAACTGAAGACCCCTTACTCCGAGACGATCGACTTTTCGATTACGCGCGAACTTCCTGGCGGTTTAACCTTCGAAGCCGCGTATGTTGGGCGGCTCGGGCGTCGCTTGCTCCAGCAGCGTGACTTGGCTATGCCGCTGAATCTGAAAGATCCAAAGAGCGGTGTGGATTACTTTACTGCGGCCACAGCGTTTGCAAAGCTCGCCAACGCAAACACACCGACTTCACAAGTTCCTGACACGGCTTACTGGAAGGATCTCTTCCCAAGCGCCGTCGGAATAAACACTGGATCATGCATCCCGAACGACACTTCCTTGCCGGCGAATCCAACCGCCTCACAATCGATGTACGAGCTGTTCTCTTGCAACTGGGGGTCATCGACATTCGGGGCCTCCAACTTCGTGAACATTTTTGATTCTTACTGCTATCCCGCCTGCGCGAACATCAACGGAGTCGATACTCCTTACGCCTTCTACAATACGGAGTTCTCTGCTCTCTACGCGTGGTCCAGTCTCGGCAATAGTAATTACAATGCGGGCCAGTTCATGTTGCGCAGCCGGCAAATGCATGGACTGCAGTTCGACTTCAACTATGTGTATTCGAAGTCCATCGATCTAGGATCTGATGCGGAACGAGCGACTACCTTCGGCGGGTTGAGCGCCGTCATCAATACCTGGGACCCCGCGCAGATGCGTGGAGTCTCCGATTTCGATACTACGCACCAGATCAATTCCAACTGGGTATACGATCTGCCCTTCGGGAGAGGCATGCGGTTTGGACACGATTGGAATCATTTCACCGATGCCATCCTGGGGGGCTGGGAATTTGTCGGCATCTATCGCTGGACCAGCGGGTTTCCGTTCAGCATTGACGCCGGGGGAACCTACAACACAAACTTCCAGTTGGAAGGCAAAGCAGTGCAAGTTGGCCCCGTGCATCAGGGTCTAACTTACGTGAATGGACTGCCGTACGCGTTCAATATTGGCGCAGCGGGCCTGGCCGATCCAAGCAAGTACTGGACTGACCCTACCAGCGGGGTGCTTCGGCTTCCCTATCCGGGTGAATCCGGGCAGAGGAACAATTACCGGGGCCAGGGCTTTTTCGGGATTGATGCGGGGGTCAACAAGAACTTCCACATCACCGAGCGCCAAGTTCTGCGTTTCAGCGCCTTTGCCTACAACCTGACGAATTCCGTAAGATTCGACGCCGGGAGCTTGACTAACAACAGCGCAATCTCAGATCCAAACACGATTGGACTCTATTCGAATACATTAACCAAACCCCGTGTGATGGAGTTTGCGCTGCGTTATAGCTTCTAGAATCGGCTCACTATTAACAGATGGATCGCCGGGGGGCTCTCGTGAAAGCTTCCCGGCGTTTTGTTTGAGCCATTAAACCAACACCCCAGCAGTGCACCTGCTTTGGGTGCACTGAAGGCAGCA
>CAWABP010000004.1:0-23809 GCA_963780315.1 Candidatus Acidiferrales bacterium
AACATAGACGTAGTATTGCGTCTCACTGGCTAGGCTCCCGTCTTTCTGCTTGCGCTGTAGGATTGTTCGCTTCCAAGCATTGCTCGGTCCACAGCCTGTTCCGCACCATCTTCTGCGTTCCATCGATCGCCACCGGATAACAGTTCCCCACCAGGTAGCGCAAGAATTTCTTCTTGCGGATGAACCGCTGGATCAGTTCGACCAGGGCTCCCTCGATCTCGTTTACCTCGATCCCCGCCAGCAGCCGGTTCAGCGTGTCCTGATGCGCTACACTTTCCAGCTCCGGAAACAGCCGTCGCAGGTTCTCCTGGAACTGCGGCAGAGTCATCTGTCGGTTGGCTTCTCGTCGCGAGGCCATCTGGAATACAAACAGGAGTATCCCGTACAACAGCAACACCGTCGATTTGTGTCGGATCGTTTTCGGATTCCGCGGGTCGCGGATCTTCCCAACCGCTTCAACAACGTGGGCAGGGCCGAACGATACGCTTGGAGCTGTTCCTCCACCGCTTCCTGCCGCGCCTGCTGTTCCTCCCTCACCGTCTTCCAGGGACTCGTTCCGTTCCCGATCGTGCCCCTCGGCGAACTCTCGAGACCCTCGGCGACCTGACGCTTGCGCAGTTCTTTCGCCGCTCGTCTCCGGTCCTGTCTCTCTTGTCTCCGTTCTTCTCTGCGGCCCCGGCAGCTCATCGCTGCCCCTCGCCTTGTTCGCTCCTCCCTTGCAGAAATGCACGAAACTCGGCACCAGCGGATATACGTAGATCGCCCGGGGAGTCGATAGGGAGCTGTTGACGATCCATCCTCCTCGCCCACGCGTCTCCCCCAAGCGAATCCAGTGGCTGCTTGATAGCACGTCCCCCGGTAGCGGGCCAGCTCCACGAACGTTTCCAGCAACACCCGGCCCTAGCCGTAGCGTTCCCTCCAGTCTTTCCGTATCCGCTGCGCCGCCAGCGACAACACCTTGCTCGCTAGATTTTTAACCCGCACCCAGGGAAAAATTAAGAAACGCGTATTCGCCACCACCCAGTTCAATCTTTGCTGGCGATCGTGTTCCGTCCATCCGATCCACGCGTCTCGCTCCCGCAGCGCCCACGCCGAGGAAGCAAACAGCAAACAGCCCAAGCGACGCCCCTCCCGGCCCACCAGAAAATACCGCTGATGCGCTCCAAACGGGCGCTTGTACCCCAGCGGATGGTAACGTTGCACGTACTCGTTCCACAGCTGGTTCGCTTCCTTCCCGCCTACCGGTTGCACTTCCACCGGGCCCACCTCTTGCACGGTTCCGGCAATCTCCTCCTCCGCTGCGCTGCCCGCTCCCACCACGATCGTGCGCCCCCCCATGTGCTGATTACTGGCGCACAGCTTTGGCAATTTCACTAAACCCAGCGCCTCCAGTTGCTGCAAAGCCTTCGCGCAGGAAGCCAGCTTGTTGCGTCCTGCCGGGGTAACCCAATCCAGGTGTTCGCAGATGGTCTGTACGAGCTCTTTCCGACTCAGCCGCCAGTACACCCGCACCGTCTCTTGAATCTCCTGAATCTCTTGATGGCTGAATTCCCGTCCGGATAAGAACTTCGGTACGCCTTCTGCATTTCGTTTCAATGTGGGGCCTCCGCATCGAGTAATCCACACTGATCCTCTCAAACGCGATAACGGATGTCCAGTGCTTTTTGCGACAAAATAAATCGCGAGGTGGGTGTATGTTGTTCTCAGCTTTGGGTTAGCAGGACTACGCGTCAGTGCTGCATCAATCCCCAGATACCGGGCTGAGATGGGTGTTGTCTCGCGACGTGCTGCGGGGTAGATTCGGGAGCAACCAGGCAACAGAATGCGCATTCTGACTCGAAGTGGCGACAAAACGGATAGACAAGGCAAGAGACAGTATGCGGCGAGACACTATTTGCCTTGCGTTTTGCTGCTCGGGATATTGACTGCGGGAACAGTACAAGTTTTCGCTAGACAGCAAGGACAACCCGGCTCGAGTGCCCAGGCCCCTGAGACAAAAGCTGAAGCGCTGCACGAGAGCGATCTGGTGACGGCGTATGTGACTGCGCTGGACGAGAGCGGGAATCCAGTGACAGGCCTGAAGCGCGAGGATTTTTCGGTTGGCGAAAATAAGGTGCCCCAAGAGGTCGTCGAAGTGACAGCAGCCGGGGAGACCCCGCTCATAATCGCGGTAGCGGTAGATGTGAGCGGAAGCACGCACTCGGATAAATACGTCGGAGAGAAAATGCAGGCTTTCGCTGCCTTTTTCTAGACACTAAAACATCAAGACAAGGGGTTTGTGTCCATGTTTAGCCTGGATGCGACGGGGCTGACAAAACAGACGAATGACCTTGCTGAGCTACAAGCCGGCTTGAAAAAGATTGCCGGAACAAAGCGATACGGCGCAACTTCGCTAAACGATTGCCTGGTCGCAGCGGCGGAGGCGATGCCGCAGGAAGTGGGGGAACGGAAGGTGATTCTCGTCATGAGCGATTTTGAAGATAATACAAGCCGCAATTCGCTGGAGAAAACTGTGCTGCGAATGCATGAGATGGGCACGACAGTCTATCCGCTGGTGGACAGGGAACCACCGACGTACAGTGAGCGAGCCAAGCGAATAGCATTGAAGGCGGCGGATGCGATAGCGAAAGAGACTGGCGGAATTGGGTATGTGTTCAATAAGCCACAGGAGTTGGAGAAGGCCCTAGAGCAGGTTCACAATGTGCTCCGGAATTCGTATGTGCTGAAATTCCGCACAACCGTGACGGCGAAGAAAGGCAAAAGCGTTGCGGTGAAGATCGCTGTGCAACGCGACGGGGTGAAGGTTGTAGCAGCAAGCGAGCGGTTCCCAGCGGTTCGCTAGCGAACGAGTGATTTTCGCTGGCCGAGCCAAAGTTCGGCGCCTACAAAGGCACTCTTGAGAAACCACAAGGGCAGACCTCCTAGAGACCGAGGCAAAAACAACCCCGAAACGAAGAGAAGCGCGTCGGCGGCACTGGTTCGTCGGAGCGAATCAGGGTTGGGTTCTTCGATGGTGACGCCTTCAGGTTTGGAGAAGAGCTTGGGATCGAAGGGCAGTAGGCCATAGTCGCTGTACCGGAAGATCCCTCCTATATGTTGATACGTACGGCCAAGAACAAGGGGGCGCTGGCTAGGCCCGAAGGCGAAGAGAGTAAGCTGAATGTCGCCGAAGTCGAGGACGTAGGAAGTGGTCTGTTTGGTTTGAAGAACGGGGCCGGGTGGGGAGTGGCACCCATTTTCTTGAAGAATGCGAGCTCTGAACCGAACTCCAAGCCCAACTTTACGTAGTCCGTGCTGTCCGAAGAGCCCCGGGGGCGGTCCGGAGAAGATGGGAAGGTGGCAAGTCAAACTTGGACCAGAATCAACGATATGCTGTCCTTTCTTGTCAACGAGATTCACGATCCAGGCATCAGGCTCGTTGAAGATCATCAATTGCTGAAGTCCGTGCTCTGCATCGAGAGTCTCTTCGACTCTGCAATAGCGGTTACCGGCGCGATAAATGACTTTAGGCTGTCTGATGAAAGCGTCCTGAGGGATGCCCGGAGAGTCAAGATGGACGACGATTTTCAGCATCACCTGAGGGGAGTCTTGGGCGAGGGTTGTGGCGCTGAACAGAAGAACGGAAATGAGGAGGAGATTACGCATTGTGGCGGAAGTTTCGCATGCTGCGGTTGGTGCGCGGAGAGAGAACGATTGATAGCAGCGGAGAGAAATTGCTGTTGGCCGCTTGCGTTTAGGCTGTAAAAGCAGCGCCGACTCACCACATCCCTAATTGGACCTTGATGGTGGGGTATCGAGGCAGGGCAGGGGTGTGGTATCGTTTTTGATTCGCCCTTCCTTATGGAAAGCGCCGGTGGGTGTCAGAGCAATGACAGAGAGAGTGTGGGACACTGGATCGTAAGATCCCACCCCTCTGATAGCAAGGTCGGGGCACCCTCAAGATTGTGCAGGCGGCAGCTCAACGAGATTTCTGACCCGGGGGGCGAGGAGAGGAAGAATGAAGACTGCGTATAACGGGGTGGCGGTTCCGAGCGAGGGGAAGGCGATAGGCTACAGCGGCGGGGCGTTGCAGGTGCCGGATCGACCAATCATTCCGTTTATTGAGGGCGACGGGACGGGACGAGATATTTGGAAGGCTTCGCGGCGGGTGTTTGACGCGGCAGTGGAGAAGGCTTACGGGGGCAAACGACGAGTCGAGTGGTTTGAGGTGTTTGCCGGAGAGAAAGCGTTCAACACATTCAAGCAGTGGCTGCCGGACGATACCGTGGAAGCAGCGCGGGATTTTCGGGTGTCCATCAAAGGGCCGCTGACGACTCCAGTGGGCGGAGGGATTCGTTCGCTAAATGTGGCACTGCGCCAGATACTGGATCTGTATGCGTGCGTCAGGCCGGTGCGGTATTTCACGGGAGTTCCCTCCCCTGTTAAAGAACCGGAAAAGATGGATGTGGTGATCTTCCGCGAGAATACGGAAGACGTGTACATCGGGATCGAGTGGAAAAGCGGCACTGCGGAAGCCAAGAAGCTGCTGGAATTCCTGAATATGGAGATGCTGGGCGGGGGAAAAAGCAGATACGTTGGGATTCGGGATTGGGGATCAAGCCAATATCCCCTTTTGGAACAAAGAGGCTGATGCGGCGAGCGATTCAGTATGCGCTGGATCATGGAAGGCCAAGTGTGACGATTGTTCACAAAGGGAACATTCAGAAATTTACCGAAGGCGGATTCCGGGATTGGGGTTACGAAATTGCTAGAGAAGAATTCCGCGGGCAGACCGTGACCGAGCGGGAAAGCTGGATCCTGGATAATTTGGAGAAGAATCCCGGGCTGACAGCGGAGCAGAACGCGGCGATGATCGAGCCTGGGCTGGAGCAGGCTACGGAAGAGTTTAAGAAGACGATTTATGCTGAAGTGAAGGCCACCTTGGCCGCGATTGAGGCGACGCACGGGAAGGGCCAATGGAAAAAGAAATTGATGATCAATGACCGCATTGCGGATTCGGTTTTTCAGCAAATGTTGCTGAGGCCCAACGAGTACAGCGTATTGGCGACTTCCAATTTGAATGGCGATTATTTGAGCGACGCTTGCGCCGCGCAGGTGGGAGGCTTGGGGATCGCACCTGGATCGAATATTGGCGATGGATATGGAGTGTTTGAAGCTACGCATGGAACAGCCCCAAAATATGCGGACAAGGATGTGATCAATCCGAGTTCCGTGATGCTGAGCGGGGCGATGATGTTTGAGTTTATGGGCTGGAAAGAAGCCGCGCGGCTGATTGAGAACGGGATTGCGAAGACGATACAGCAAAAGAAAGTGACATACGATTTGGAACGGCTGATGACGGGAGCGACGAAGCTGGGGACCGCGGCATTTGCGACGGCGATTATTGGGAATATGTGAAGAGGAGTTTTTACCACAGAGCTCGCAGCGGAGCCGCAAAGGCAATCGAGAATTTCGTGGACAGCGTAGAATTTATGTAACTCCAAAGGAGAAAGACAGATGAGCAGGAAGAAAGTAACGGTGGTGGGTGGGGGATTTGTCGGGTCGACGCTGGCGGTGCGCATCGTGGACCGCGAACTGGCGGACGTGGTACTGACGGACATCCTGGAGGGGTCGCCACAAGGAAAAGCCCTGGACATGATGCAGGCGGCGAAGATCACGAGAACCAGCTCATACATTAACGGGATCTCGACAGCAAACGGCGACTACAGCAAGACGGCAGGGAGCGACGTAGTGGTGATCACGGCAGGCTTTCCGCGGAAACCGGGAATGAGCCGGGACGATCTGCTGAAGGCGAACTATGAAGTGGTGAAGGGCGTCGTCCAACAGATCGTGAAACACTCGCCGGATTGCATCATCGTTGTAGTGACCAACCCCTTGGACGCGATGGCGCAAACAGCATTGCGCGTCAGCGGCTTTCCGAAGCAGCGCGTGTTGGGTATGGCGGGAGTGCTGGACGCGGCGCGTATGAGCGCGTTTGTGGCCATGGAATATGGTGTGAGCGTGGAAAACGTGCAGTCGTTTGTGCTGGGCGGCCACGGAGATGACATGGTGCCGCTGCCGCGTTATTCGACAATCGCGGGGATACCGCTGCCGGAATTGCTGTCAAAGGAAAAGATTGCCTCGATCGTGGACCGAACTCGGAAGGGTGGAGCGGAGATTGTGAACCTGCTGAAGACGGGCTCGGCATACTACGCGCCGTCAGCGGCGGCGATGGCCATGGTAGAGGCAATCTTAAAAGACAAGAAAAAGATTTTGCCATGCGCCGCATATCTCGAAGGCGAGTACGGAATCAAGGGACTGTTTGTAGGCGTGCCAGTGAAGTTGGGAGCGGGAGGAGCAGAAAAGATTATCGAGATTAAGTTGACACCGGAAGAAAATGCGGCGCTGCAGAAGAGCGCGGCTAGCGTGAAGGAGTTGGTGGGGGTGCTGGGGATTTGAGGCGGATCTGAGTCGATAGTTTTGGCGTGAAATGAAGAGAGAGCAGGACCTGCGGGCCGAAACGTCCCCCTCTAGTAAATCTTGGCGGGAAACTGTAAACCAAAATTGGGTGTGAGAATTAAGTGGGCATCAGGGATTTGCTTGGCTTCAAGAAAATATATGGCGGAATAACGATCGGTGTGAAGGATATGCAACGAGCAACCGCGTGGTATGGCGAGAAGCTCGGGCTTTCCTCAGAAGCGCACGGATCCAATCCGACTGAGGTGTATACCGGGTATAAATCGGGAGACGGGGATTTGATTCGAATGATCACTCTTGTGCCCATTCCGAAAGGCCAAACCAATCGCTACGTCGATTTACATCCTAAATTGTTCACCAAGGAAGTGGAGAAGGTGCATGCAGAATGTGAGTTGATGGGAGTTATGGTATGGCCGATTCAGAGCGATTCGGGCGGAAATCGCTTCTTCCTGTTTCAGGACTCGGAAGGGAACAAGATCGAAGTGTGCCTTGAGCCGGGATACAAGGAGCGATAGCGAGGCGTACAACGAAAGCGGCGGCGAGCCTCCGCACTACTGGGTGGGGTGGGATTGCGGGCGAGATTGCCGGGATGTAGAGTCGCACCATGAATGCGGCCATGCTGGCAGTCCTGATTGGTTCTGGTGTCGCGATTGCGACATCCCTTCTTGTGGCAGTGTTCACGATGGTAACGATGCAGCGGCTACAGAAGCCGGACTATTTGCATCGTATGGCACGGAAATATACCACTTCACCGCTAATGCTTCGCTGATACAAACTTCGCGCGGGAAACGATGGCTGCAGGTATGCGCTCCTGGTGGATATTTCTGTCGATAAAGACCTTCCTTTGAAATGCTGAACGGCTTGACGGACGTTCAGATTCATGGCGACACAAAACAAATAGAGAAGAACTTGGGTGACGTTGGAGCGCGAGAACCCACCCTCACAAACCGAGGGTGGGGCACCCTCAAGTTCATGTGATTGGGCGACGCGTGAGGGAAAACCCAAGAGCACAGTCGGGTGGCTGTGGCCCAGGCAAAGACGCCCGCTTCGGAAAGCGGCCGTTACCAAGGCAAGAAAAACCCAAGAGAAAAGCCGCAGGGCTCGCGGACTCTCCCTTCGCTACAGGTGGAAAAGGCGATCGGCTCCGATGACGAGGAGAAGTGTGAAGAAAGCGATGGCCACTTCACCGATGGCGCCAACGGCGAAGGGGCGAAGTCCTTGTTTGCGCATTTCGCGGAAATTAGTGCGAAGGCCGACTCCGGCAAAGGTTAGCAGGAAGGCCCAGCGGGAGAGGTTGGCGATGGCGGTGTTCTGGTCCTTCGAGAAGAAATGGTAGGTGGAGAGGATCGAGATCAGAAGGAAGCCAAGGACGAATTTGGGGAATTTTTGCCAGAGGAACGCAGCTTTATTGCCGACCGTTTTGGCTTGGCCCTGACTGGCCCAATAGATGGCATACGCGAGAACGACGAATCCGATCATGGCGTTGCGGGTGGTTTTGACAAGCACGGCAAGCTTGGCGGCAGCGTCGGAATAGAGAGCGCCTGCTGCGGTGGCTTCGGCAGTATTGTCCACCGCGAGGCCGGACCAGATACCGTAGGCCTGATCGGTGAGATGGAGGGAGTGGCCGATTAACGGAAAACTGAAGAGAGCGAGAGCGCCGAGAGCGAGGATGGCGGCGATGGCGAAAGACGAGTCTTCATCATCCGCATCAATGGCGCCTTTTGCGGCGATTATCGCGCTGACACCGCAGACGGCTGAACCGACCGCGAGGAGTGTGGTGAGTTTGGGGCGAAGGTTGAACAGGCGGCCGAGGAATGTCATGAACGCGAGGGCACCGAGGATTTCGACGGCAACGAGGAGGAGGCTGACAGCGCCAAGTTTAAGCACATCGCCCAAGAGGAACCGCGAACCGAGAAGGACAATGCCTGCTTTGAGCCAGAATTCGTACGTTGCAACGCCGGGCTGGAAGAATTTGGCAACGCCGATGGTGTTCGAGATAAAGAGGCCAAGGAGGATGGCCCAGAGCACGTATTCGATGTTGGGAAATATCCAGTGGTGGGATTTGGCATAGGCGCCAAGATTCTGTTCCAGGAATTTTCCGGCGTAGCCAATGGCGGCGAGGAGCGCGATGCCGGGGATCAGACGAAAGAATTGCGTGCGAGTGGAGACGGGCAGAGATTGTGGGAGAGCGATTGCGTCAGCCATGTGATCCTCAGTGAGAATAGAGTGTCGAACGAAAACCGGGTTCCTCGTTCCGCTTGGATTGACAAAAACCTTAGGGCCTTCCCTTGACGGGGTCGAGCAGTGCTCCATCCCCACATCAAAAATTCAGAGCACCGCGTTCGCTACCAGGGGATGCGATGAATCACACCTGCTCGGATAAGCGCCGTGGCCAGCAGAGCCAAGAAGACAGCCCAGGTGTCTAGAGAGAGGCGCTGGGCCGTGACTGATTTGGATTGTGATTGAGAGCCGGACATTTGCGTTTCTCCTTTGTGAAATTATCTAAAGTCAAGCCAAGAACCGGCCGGAAGGCCTGCCACTATAAGGCCGAGGAAAAGGGCAGAGCATTAGGCGACCCCTCCAGTGGAGTTAGTGGGCGAGGAATCGCGGAGGAATTTCTCAAACATGGGTTGGCTGGCCAGAAGATGAAGCCATTGTTTGGTCAGCTCTGGATGGGAATGTTGCGCGCGAAGGATTTGACGGGCAGCGCCCAGCCAATCGAGCCACGCGGCGTATTCGGGACCAAATTGTTCTTCCAGTTCCTGGCGAAGGCGTTGCGCCAGCGCTGGGCTCTTGCCATTGGTGGAAATGGCGATTTGCAGATCGCCACGCTGCACGATGGAGCCGTAGTAGAAGTGGCAGTTTTCGGTGTCGTCCACGGCGTTGCACAGGATTCCGCGGGATTCGGCTTCCTGAAAGATAGCTTTGTTCACTGCGGGGATGGAAGTGGCCGCGATCACCAGAAAGGCTCCGGCCAGATCGCCCTGTTCGTAAACTTTAGGCCACCATTCGAGATTGTTCGCGCGGACTTGGGCGAGCACCATCGGGTTCAAACGCGGGGAAATCAGGCGGAGGCGTGCGCTGGCCTGCAGTAGAGCAGAGAGTTTGGATTCGGCAAGTTCTCCGCCGCCGACGATGATCACCTGTCGGTTTTCGAGTTTCAGGAATGCGGGAAAGAGAGTCATGGGATTATCGGCTCCAAAGAGTGAATTGAAAGTTGAAGGTTCAAATGCGGAAGAAGATAACGCAGAGGCGCAGAGTACGCCGAGTTACTTAGAAAAGAGAAACCGCAGACCACAGCTGGGAGTGGCCGCGCTACGGTAATTGAGGAGTGGATCATCGGTCCTCCAGAGAATGGGGGACGGGAGATGTGGAAAGATCGCGTTGCACGATGGGCGCGGGGCCACCAGCCAGAATGTCGCGGACAGAATCAGAAGATTGCATCGACAGGAAATGCTGGAGCGTTTGTTGGGGAGAACGCTCGGCGTAATAGGTGTGGAGTAGGCGGGCGATGGCGTCTGGAACTTCGTCGGCGCGGCAACGATAGCCGATGGGACGGGCAATGGAAGCGAATTGTCCAACAGAGCCGCCAACGCAAAAATAATAGGCGTCAACGAACTTGCCATCTTGTTTGATTTTTTTGCCTTCGATGCCGATATCGGCGATCCAGTGCTGCCCGCAACTGTTGGGGCATCCCGTGATATGGATCTTGATGTCTTCGCGGAAGTTGGGAAAACGGTCTTCCAGCTCTTCGGTGAGCCAGCGTGCGAAGGACTTGGTCTCGGTGAGAGCCAGCTTGCAAAACTCAGAACCAGTGCAGGCTACAGTGCCGCGGACAAAAGCAGAGGATTCGACGGGGAGACCTGCGGCAGCGAGTTCGGCAACAACTGTGGGAACGTGCAATTCGGGGACATTGACTAGGAGAAGATTCTGCATGGGCGTGGTGCGCAGGAGGCCATCAGCGAAACGGTCAGCGAGATCGGCGGCAGTGCGAAGTTGCGCAGGAGTGATACGGCCGCGAATTACCGAAGCACCGATAGAGAAGAGCCCGGGCTGCTTTTGTGCCTGGACGCCCAGATGATCGCGATGGATGTGCGGAGGAAACTCGTCGGATTCCGCAGGATCAAGAGAATAGCCAAGGCGTTGTTCAATGGCCGCCAAGAATGACTCGGCGGTCCAGCCGTGTTCTAGGAACAGGTATTTCATGCGCGCGCGTTCGCGGCTTTGGCGGAGGACCCGGCTCTCGCGGAAGATTTCCGCGATTGCGCGCACCACGGGGATAACCTGGTCTGGGTGGATGAAAGCGTTGAGGCGAACGGACAGATGAGGTTCGGTGGAGAGGCCACCAGCTACGCGTACGGAAAAACCGAAGTCGGAGGAAGAGGTGGCGAGTGGCGAGTTACTGGTGGCCAATGGAAGTGAAGACGACCGATGGCGGCGAGTGGCGGTTAGAGCTATGTCGTTGATTTCGGGGTAAGAGCACCAGTCAGGGCAGGCGGAAACGGTGATTTTGAATTTCCGGGGGAGATTGTAGAACTCGGAATTGCCAGCCAGTTCCCTATCGAGGGCCAGCACGACGGGAGAGACGTCGCCGATTTCCCGGGCATCGAGGCCAGCGAGGGGACAACCGGTAATGTTGCGGACTACGTCACCACAAGCGCCGGTGGTCGAAAGACCGACGGCTTGGAGTTGCTCGAAGAGTTCCGGGAGCGATTCGATGCGGACCCAGTGGAGCTGAATGTTCTGGCGGACGGTGATGTCCGCGACGCCATTTCCGTGATGCGCGGAGAGATCAGCGATAGTGCGGACCTGCTGGCTGGTCAGCAATCCATTGGGGATTCGGATGCGCATCATGAAAAACGGGACGGCGAGGCCTTCGCCTCCCTTGCCACCGGTAACGCCCTGGCCGTCGCCCTGGGTGTATACGCCCCAGGGGCGGAAATAGGTGGAGAGCCATTCAGGAGGAATGGAGGTGTGGCCCTGGCGAGCGAAATTGCGAATTTCGTCCAGATGGAGCCATGGGTTCTTTTCGCGCTTTAGGCGCTCGGCTCGCTGGGCTTTGGTTTCCTTGGGCTCGGACATTTGATTGTTGCTATTCCCTTCTAAAAGCCGCAGGGCTCGAAGACTCTCCCTGCGTTACACCGCCGGGCTAAAACCCAGCGCCTACAAAAACAAAAAACCCACGTGGCTTGTCGCTGGCACGTGGGCTTCGAAGCTCTTTCTTTATAAAAAGTTACGCTCGAATGCACCTTCGGCCAGAGTGAATTTGCCGACAACAACAGGCAGCGTTGGCGAGGCAGGCGCTCTGGCAAAGGCAAGGCATAGTCCATGAGGCTACGCGAGGCCGAGGATGGTGTCAACGCAGGCGTGGCCGCAAAGATTTGATGCAATCAATTGGAGGAATAGATACACAAAGCGGTTGGGAACAGCTTGCCAGTCTTCACTAGTTCTGGAGAGGACAGTCGGTGTTGGGGGCCGATGGGATAAGGGAAGGAAGCAGAAAAGAAGAGACTTACACAAGAGTCCCAGAGCCCCCAGAAGAAGGCGTGGGGACCTCATTTCGGGATATGGGATTTGAGAGACAGCCCAAATGGGGTCCAGCCCGCTGGACCCCAACAAAGGCAGGTTATTAAGGGTTAGAGACGGGTTTAGGGGCTGGCTTGGCAGCAGGTTTGGGGGCTGCTTTGGGCGCGGGCAGCGGCGGAGCGCCCACTACCGTGGCTTGCCTGATTACGTCCAGCTTGGAGAAGTTTTTGTCGAGGAAGGCTCTGCCCTGTAGTTGGATGGCGTTTTGCTCGTTGGTGGGGCCTTCGGCGTACTGATCGTAAAACATTTCCACCACCTTCATTCCGTCGTGGTTGACGGTGGCGAACGGCGTGAAGCCCATGGAATCGAGGCGAGCGTTATCGCCGAAGTTGATAAAGATTTGCGTAGTGCGCGAGTTGGAGCCCGAAGTGGCAAAGGTGACGTAGCCGCGCTTGTTGGATTGCAGGACGGGATCATCTTTGATGGTCGCGTCTCTCCAGGCGGCGTTGACCGGAGGATAAGAACTGATGCCGAACTGAACCACAAAGCCCTGGACAACGCGGAAGATGACCATGTTGTCGTAATAGTGGTGGCGGACGAGATTATAGAAACGATCAACTCCGAGGGGAGCCCAGGCGCGGGTGACGTCCATGGTGAAGTCGCCGCGAGTAGTTTCAAATTTGACCTGAAAGGTTTCGGGGGCCTTTTCTTTGAGGAGCGCAGGCTTAAGAAGAGTGCGGTCGTATGCGGGAGCGGCGGGTTTAGCGGTGGTGGCGGATTTGGGTTTGGCAGGGGACTGGACTGGAGCGGGGGTTTGGGAGTAAGCAGCGTTGCAAAAAACCAGGAGAACGGCGAAGAAGAAAACGGTTTTCAGAATGCGCATGATCAGGAAGACCTCCAGAAAAATGATGGGGTTGGTTTACGGGATGATTGTATATCGAAAATGGCGAGTGGGAAGAGAGAAAGAAAAGGCTTACACAAAGGACGCAGAGAGCACAAAGTTCGCAGAGAAGAGAAAAGCAGCGAAAGTGCGCGGATTCTACCTGAACTACAGGTTAGCTATTTGGAGGGGGCCTGCTGGACTTGTTGAAGAAGGCGGAGGGTGTTCTCTCCCAGGATTTTTCGGATGTCGGAATCGGAATAGCCCTTGTCGAGTAAAGCCTGCGTGATTTGGGGAATGTGGGAAACGTCTTCCATGCCGATGGGCATGGAGGCACCATCGAAATCGGAGCCCAGCCCGACATGATCAATCCCTGCGATTTTGACGGCGTGATCGATGTGGTCGATGATTTTGGTCCAATCCACTTTCGGCAGTTTGCCGGATTGCATGTACTCGTGGACGACTTGGTCGGCTAGGACGGAAGAACAGTCTTCATCATCGCCACAACGCTTTTTGACTTCGGCTTGCACTTCCTTCTCGATTTCGGGATGCTCTGCTTCCAGGTCGCGGAATTCCTGGCTTAGGAAGCCAACGTAGTAATTGATCTGGATTACACCGCCATGTTTCGCGAGATCGCGGATCATTTCGTCGGACATATTGCGAGGCGCAGTGCAGAGAGCACGGCAGGAGGAGTGGGATGCGAAAACGGGAGCGCTGGAGGTAGCGAGGACGTCGTAAAAAGTTTTGTCGCTGACGTGAGAGATGTCCACGATCATGCCTAGACGGTTCATTTCGCGTACAACATCCTTGCCGAAAGGAGTAAGCCCGTTGTGATCCGGCTTGGCCGTGGAGGAATCCGCCCACTCGTTGTTTTCCATGTGCGTCAGAGTCATATAACGGACGCCCAGGGCGGCGAAGGTGCGCAGGACAGAGAGATCGTTGCCCATCATGTGACCGCCTTCAACTCCGATGAGGGCGGCGATTTTATTTTGTTTCTTTGCGGCGCGGATTTCGTCGGCAGTGGTGGCCAGGACGAGGTCATTGGGATGCTTGCGAACGGTTTCGTGTACGGCATCGATTTGATCGAGAGCTTTTTGGACGGCTTCGGGACCCATGATTTTTCCGGAAATCCAGATGGAGAAGAAGATCGCAGACAAGCCGCCGTCGCGCATACGCGGGATGTCAACGTGGCCAGTGGTATGGCGTGCGGCGAAATCGAATTTGGAGTCGACGAGGCGCTGAGTAGTGTCGTCGTGCGTGTCGATCACGATGGAGGAGAAATGGAGCTTTTTGGCTTTGTCGGAGATGGTGGTGGTGGCGAGAAGAGCTACAGCGAGCGAAAGACAAGCTAGCACGCAGAGTAGGCGGAACATGGAGCCTCCGAAGATGAAGGATGGAGTTTAGCAGAGGGAGTTCACACTTGACAGTTCCGCAAAAGAAAAATGCTAAATCCTCCGCAGAGTGCACAGAGGCAACAGAGACTACAAACCCAAGAAAGTTACATTTAGCCGGCGGCGGAGGCCGTGGATTCCGGGCGTTCAGTGAAGGCAGCTTTGATGTAATCGCGATTGGTGCGGGCGATTACTTCAAGCTTGATGTCCTTGGGGCAGGCGGCTTCACATTCGCCGATATTGGTGCAATTGGCAAAGCCTTCGATGTTCATCTGCTGGACCATAGCCAGCGCGCGGCGGTCGCGTTCGACCTGGCCTTGAGGCAGATGGCCCAAATGAGAGATTTTCGCGCCGACGAAGAGCGCAGCAGCCGCATTGGGACAGGCGGCGACACACGCGCCGCAACCGATGCAGGCGGCGGCGTCCATGGCGAGATCGGCTTCCTGCTTCCGAATGGGAATGGCGTTGCCGTCTGGGGCGCTGCCGGTGGGAACAGAGATGAAACCGCCTGCGGCGATTATGCGGTCGAAGGAAGCACGATTAACGGCGAGATCCTTGATCACGGGGAAAGCCTTGGCGCGCCAAGGTTCAAGGTAAATGACGTCGCCATCCTTGAAATGGCGCATGTGAAGTTGGCAAACGGTGGTGCCCTTGAAGCCGCCGTGAGCCTTGCCATTGATCATCATCCCGCACATGCCGCAGATGCCTTCGCGACAATCGTGATCGAAGGCGATGGGGTCTTCGCCCTTTTCGATTAGAGATTCGTTGAGCACGTCGAGCATTTCGAGGAAGGACATGTGTTCATTGACGTTGGGAGCGTCATAGCGGACCATGCGGCCCTTGTCCTGGGAGTTTTTCTGCCGCCAGACGTGAAGAGTAAGTTTCACTTGTAGCTCCGTTGAGACGGGTGCACGTAGTTGAAAGTTAGAGGCTCTTTGATGAGAGCGGGCTCGCGACCTTCTCCCTGATATTCCCAAGCGGCAACGTAGGAATAATTGGCGTCGTCGCGCAGGGCTTCGCCCTCGGGGGTTTGATACTCTTCGCGGAAGTGGCCGCCGCAGGATTCCCTGCGGTCCAGGGCGTCGAGGCACATCAGTTCCGCCAGTTCGAAGAAATCGGCGACGCGTCCGGCGCGTTCGAGGGATTGGTTGAACTCTTCGTTGGCGCCGAGGACTCGAACATGCTTCCAGAACTCTTCGCGGAGTACAGGAATTTGCGAGAGGGCTTTCTTCAGCCCGGCTTCATTGCGGCCCATTCCGCAATTGTCCCAGACAATTTTGCCGAGTTCGCGATGAAAGGAGTCCACGGTGCGCTTGCCATTGCCATTGAGCAGCTTGTTGGTGATGGTCGTCGCATTAGCGACGGCTTGCTTGGCGGCAGGAGCATCGGCGGAAACCTTGGCGGGCTTGGCGTTCGCCAGGTAATTGCCAATGGTATAGGGAATGATGAAGTAGCCGTCTGCCAAGCCTTGCATAAGGGCGCTAGCGCCGAGACGGTTGGCGCCATGATCGGAAAAGTTTGCTTCGCCAAGGACAAACAGGCCGGGAATGGTAGACATCAGATTGTAGTCCACCCAAAGACCGCCCATGGTGTAGTGGCTGGCGGGATAGATGCGCATGGGAACTTCGTACGGATTTTCGCCGGTGATACGCTCGTACATTTCAAAAAGGTTGCCGTAGCGCTCGGCAATTTTGTTTTTGCCAAGGCGCTTGATGCATTCGCCGAAATCCAAGTACACGCCGAGGCCGGATTCGCCGACGCCGTGGCCTGCGTCGCATTCAGCTTTGGCAGCGCGGGAAGCTATATCGCGGGGGACGAGGTTGCCGAAACTTGGATAGCGGCGCTCGAGGTAGTAATCGCGGTCGTCTTCCGGAATGGAAGCGGGGGCGCGCTTGTCTCCGGGCTGCTTGGGAACCCAGATGCGGCCGTCGTTGCGAAGGGATTCCGACATGAGCGTGAGTTTGGACTGATACTCACCAGCAACAGGGATGCAAGTGGGGTGAATCTGAGTGAAACAGGGATTGGCAAAAAGAGCGCCGCGTTTGTACGCACGCCAGATGGCGGTGGCGTTGCAGCCCTTGGCGTTGGTGGAAAGATAAAAGACGTTGCCGTAACCGCCGGTGGCCAGAATCACCGCGTCGGCCATGTGAACTTCAATCTTCCCGTCGTAGAGAGACCGAGTAACAATCCCACGGGCATGGCCATCCACAACGATCAGGTCCAGCATGTCCATGCGCGGATACATCTTCACGGAGCCGAGACCGATCTGCCGTTCGAGGGCCTGGTAGGCACCGAGGAGCAGTTGTTGGCCTGTTTGGCCGCGCGCGTAGAACGTGCGGGAAACTTGTGCGCCGCCAAACGAGCGATTATCCAGTAAGCCGCCGTACTCGCGGGCAAAAGGAACGCCCTGCGCGACGCACTGATCAATGATATTGACGCTGACCTGCGCGAGGCGATAGACGTTCGCTTCGCGGGCGCGAAAGTCGCCGCCCTTTACCGTGTCGTAGAAGAGCCGGTAAACGCTGTCGCCATCATTGTGATAATTTTTTGCAGCGTTGATACCACCCTGAGCGGCGATCGAGTGGGCGCGGCGCGGGCTGTCCTGATAGCAGAAGCACTGCACGTTGTAGCCGAGTTCACCAAGGCTGGCGGCGGCAGCACCACCCGCGAGCCCCGAACCAACGACGATGATGTTGTACTTGCGCTTGTTGGCGGGATTGATGAGCTTGAGCTGGAACTTGTGATTGTCCCAGGAGTGCTCAATCGGGCCGCCAGGCGCATTGGATATTAATTCCATGGAATCGGGCTCCCTAGACAGGCTTGATGAAGCCGGCCAGAACGGCAATGGGAATCGAAATGTTGCCGGCGGCGATCAGGATAGCGACAACCTTGGCGAACCGCTGCAGCCACGGAGTGTAAACAGGATGGCTGAAGCCAAGCGATTGAAACATGCTCCACAAACCGTGATAGAGGTGATAGCAAAGCAGAATCATGGCCACGATGTAGAAGAGCGAAACGGGCCAATACTGAAAGCCGGTGACCACGTTGTTGTACACGTTGTGCTCGTCGAACGGGCCGCCGGGATGCACGGTGCCAAAAGTGAAGTGCAGCAAGTGAAAAATCAGGAAAGCTAGGATGATGGGGCCGCTCCACAACATGGTGCGGGAAGCATAAGTCGAATTGAGATTGGCCTTCTTGACGTAACTAATCGGTCGCGCTTCGCGTTGAAGGAGCCAAAGCTGGAACGAAGACCAGATGTGCAGGGTGACAGCAATGAGCAGGGTGATGCGCGCTCCCCACAAGAGGGCGGGAAGAGATTTCAGCGTGGCCGAATAATGATTGATTTTTTCGGGAGCCTCGTAGATTTGCAGATTGCCGAGGAGATGACCGACGATGAAACCGAACAGCATGAAGCCTGTGACGGCCATTATCGCTTTTTTGCCGACCGTGGTTTGCCAGAACCGCAAGCTGCCGCCCGGGAAGTTAACCGCAGTAGCGCTCATGGAATGTATTGATCCTTGTGTCTGCTAGAAATGATGCCAAAAACGGGTGAAGCTTATTGAGCAGATGAATTACGTCAGGCTGGGTGGCCGTGGAAGACATGCCCTCTCCGCCGCAAGGATTCCGAGAGATTGAAAGGAGCGCGTGAAGCGGAAACGAAGGAACCGCGGCCTTTTCAGTATAGAGAGTTAAGAAAAGTGATGCAAGTTAGGGGAATGGAAAAGAGTTGCCAGTCTCTCCTTCAGAAATCGATCCGGGCGCTACTCGTACCTGAGCGCAACCATTGGGTCCACTTTCGTCGCTCTACGCGCCGGAATGTAGCAGGCCAGCAAGGCGGCGCCAACAAGCAATAGCGTCACTCCGGCAAACGTCAGCGGATCGGTGGGGGTCACGCCAAAGAGGAGCGACTCCACAGTACGGGTAAGGGCGAGCGAACCGGCAATGCCAATCGCTACGCCAATAAGAACCGTGCGTAATCCCTGGCCCAAAATCATGCGCAAAACGTCGGCGGAGTCCGCCCCGAGCGCAACGCGCACGCCAATTTCTCGCGTGCGGCGGCTCACGGAATACGCCATCACGCCAAACACTCCTGCCATCGCCAGCAGAAGCGCGGTGATACCGAAAAATCCGATGAGAAAGACGTTGAATCTGCGCGAGCCCAGGGAAGCCGAATAGACTTGAGAAAACGTCCGGAACCTCGCGGGAAGTTCGGGGTTCAGCTCTTTCAGAATTCCCCTCCCTGCCGCAGTGACGGCGCGCGTATCGCCATCGCTGAGCATGGTCAAGGTGATCCACGGGATCGGCCGCTGGAGCAAATTCACGTAGACGGTGGGATGCGGGGGCAAATCGAGGCCGTATTCACGAGTGTCGCCCACGATCCCCACAATCGTCAGCAAATGCAGGTCGCCATCCATATTCCCAAACTCGATCGTGTGGCCAATGGGATCCTGATTCGGCCACCGATCACGCGCCAGGGATTCGCTGATCACGGCAACCTGCGGAGAATTCGGGCCATCGCGCTCGTCAAAGATTCGCCCTCGGATCAGGGGAATTCCGAGAACCTGGAAGTATCCGTCAGTGGCGGCGCAGAAGTCCGCATTGCCAATCCGTTCCTTCTGGCGAAACAAGACATCAAATTGCCGAGACAGGGCCTCTAAGCTGTCGGGGGTCTTGGGAAGTTCGTCCTGCGTCATCAGTAGAAACGTGCCGTCGGGAAGGCCGCCAGCCATCGGCAGTCCGCTGGTTGCGCCAACGTTGCGTACTCCTGGAATCTGTTTGAGCCGGTCAATCAGGTTTGAAAAGAAGATCTCTTGTCCCGCCCTTGCTTTCGAATCATTCCATTTCGCCCATGGCAGTGAGACGTCCATGGTAATGATTTTGTCCACGCGAAAACCGGGATCCACTTCAAGCACATTCATCAAGCTGCGCCCGAGCAATCCCGCTCCGATGACGAGAACAAGTGTGATGGCGATCTGTGCCGCCACGATTGCGCGGCCAACACGCTGGCTGCTTTGCGAACCCGCTTGCCCGCGCCCGCCCTCGACGAGGCCAGTGCGCGGGTCAACAGAAGTGGCGCGCACGGCTGTGAATGCTCCGAGGCCAGCCGCAACTGCCGCGGAAAAGAGGAAGGCCATGGCAAGTACTGGAACGTTGATTGAGACGCTGTCCAACCGCGGCAGATTGCCCGGCGCCAACGCTACTAATCCCGCCACGCCCCAGAACGCTCCCAGCACGCCAAGTCCTCCGCCGACCAGCGAGAGAAGGGATGCTTCGGTAAGGAATTGGCGGATCAGCCGTCCACGCGACGCGCCGAGCGCGCTGCGAACGGCGAGCTCACGCGCCCTGACCGATGCTTGCGCCAAAAGCAAATTCGCTACATTCGCGCACGCAACCAGCAGCAGAAATCCAACGGCGCCCAGCAGGACCAGCAGCGGCATACGTGCCTCGCCCGTCATGGAATCCTGTAACGGTATTACCATTCCATCTGTCAGCAGATAATCGCCTTGCTCGCTCGATGTATCGTGAATGCGACGTGCTATCGCGCTGATTTCTCGATTTGCCTGCTCGACGGTAACGCCGTCACGGAGTCGCGCGACCGCACTGTAGTTATGCGACGACCGACTTGGGTTTTCGCCCTCCAGATCGGCGGGCAGCCATAGATCCACGTCAGCCGGAAAATGAAATCCATCCGGGAGCACTCCTATGACGGAGTAGATTGCACCGTCGATCTTCAGGTGCGCCTGCGAGAGATCTCGCGAAGATCCGAGATGCTGCGCCCAGTATCCATAACCCACCAGAACGGTGGGGCCGGCGCCTTTCTTGGTGTCGCTGTCGCTAAAATCCCGTCCTAGGATAGGCTGAATCCCGAAGACCTTGAGAAAGCCGGGCGAGACGGCTGCAACCATCGCGCGGGTCGGCTGCGAAGCTCCCGAAACGGAGGTGATGTTGGCACCGTATTTCGCTATCGCCTGAAAACTGCGGCTTTGATCGCGAAAGTCATCGAAGTTCGGGTCCGCGACTCGCGAGGGCAGGCCGTGGGAAGTGACCTCGAAGACTGCCATGATGCGGCTCGCATCTGGGTACGGCAACGGGCGCAACAGCACGCCATATACGACACTGAAAATTGCGGTGGTCGCGCCGATGCCGAGCGCCAGTGTGAGGACCGCGACAGCCGTGAAGGCGGGTGATTTGCGAAGTTGGCGCAGCGCAAAACGGCAATCAGAAACCACGGACTGCAGCCAGTTGCCAGTCCTTTCTTCGCGAACCTGCTCTTTCACTTGTTCGACACCGCCAAGTTCGATGCGCGCGGCACGTTCTGCTTCCTTTGGCGCCATGCCAGCGCGAATGTTTTCCTCGATTAGCATTGCGAGGTGGGACAGAACCTCCTCGTCGAGGTCAACTTCCACACGACGAGACCAGAACAGATTTCGCAGGAAACTGCGGACTTTTACAAAGACCTGCATGCAAACACCTCTCTAGGATGTTTCCAGAGCTTTAGCGATCGCCCAGGAAATGCGGCCCCATCGATTGGTTTCGACTTCGAGTTGTTTTCGGCCAGCCTTGGTCAAGCGATAATATTTCGCGCGGCGATTGTTCTCGGAGTCTCCCCAAAAAGAGGAGATCCAACCTTCTTCTTCCATGCGGTGAAGAGCGGGAAAGAGCGAGCCCGGCTTAACGTCAAACGTGCCGCCGGTAATTTGCTGGATTCTGCGCGAGATGCCCAGGCCGTGCAGCTCGCCGGCGATGAGCGATTTCAAGATGAGCATGTCCAAAGTTCCCTGCAAAAGGGTGGTGGATTCGGAGTTCAAAGCGTGTCTCCTATCGAATTTCGATAGGAATCATACGGCGCTACCTATAGAGTGTCAATAGGAAGCATGCCGCCGCGGACGATACCCCACG
The DNA here is from genome assembly GCA_963780315.1 of Candidatus Acidiferrales bacterium. Taxonomy (GTDB): domain Bacteria; phylum Acidobacteriota; class Terriglobia; order Acidiferrales; family UBA7541; genus Acidiferrum. The sequence goes on from CAWABP010000004.1 coordinate 21,154, forward strand.
ACCTTGGATAAGCAGCTAATACAGTTTCCGCCACAGCCAGCCATTCCCGTTGCATAGCTGTTGGGGTAGAATTGTCGCCCCTTGGCTGGTTTTTCCAAAACGTCGAGATTGAGGTGCTCGGATGCGTCTACTCTTCTTGCCTGCATTGCTGCTGAGTGCCGCGATCGCAGTTGCACAAACCCAGAAGTCCAGTGATGTGGCGGCGTTCGTCAGCATAGACGCACCAGTGTTCGTGCTGAATCATCTCCGGGTGATTGACGGGAAGGGTACGGCGGCGAAGGAAGACCAAGCCATAGTGATCGCTAATGGCAAGATTCAATCCGTCGGCGCTGCTGCGGCAGCACAATTCCCACAGGGTGCTCAGGTTTTGGATCGCACCGGCTATACGGTTATCCCCGGACTCGTTGGATTGCACAACCATCTTTACTATACGGATTCAATCTCCGTGCAAGTTGTAGGCGGAAAAATTGGCGAGCCAGGCTTGTTCGTTGCGGAAATACCATACACTGCGCCGCGACTGTACCTTGCGGCTGGCGTGACCACAATGCGGACAACGGGAAGCCTGGAGCCTTACACCGATTTGAAGGTCAAGAGCCGAATCGAGGCAAACTTAATGCCGGGACCGAGCATCGATGCAACAGCACCGTACCTGGAAGGGGCGCCAACGCGATTTGCGCAAATGCATGAGCTGAGTGGACCGGACGATGCGAAACGCCTGGTAGACTACTGGGCAGCGGAAGGGATGACGTCGTTCAAGGCGTACATGAACATCACCCGCGAAGAACTCGGAATCGCCATCCAGCAGGCACATGCACACAAGCTGAAGCTGACAGGGCATCTGTGTTCGGTAACCTGGCCGGAGGCCGTTGCTCTGGGAATCGATGATTTAGAACACGGCCCTGTGTTTGCGGACACCGAATTCGTGACCGACAAAAAGCCGGACATTTGCCCATCGGGAGGCAGTAGCACTTGGGCAAAACAGGATGTGAATGGAGCGGAAGTGCAACGACTGATCCGCGATCTCGTTTCACACCACGTGGCGGTGACATCGACGTTGCCCGTGTTTGAGGCGGGCGTACCGGGAAGACCGAAATTGCAGCCGCGTGTGTTAAATGCTATGTCCGCGGAATCGGCGCAAAGTTATCTGACCGCGCGTGCGAATGTGCAGTTGGACTCACCTATGACGGCGCTGCTGCGCAAAGAAATGGATTCGAAGTGGCATTTGTCAGAGCTGGGGGCTTGCTGCTGGCGGGGCCGGATCCTACCGGGAACGGCGGAGTGCTACCAGGATTCGGCGATCAGCGGGAAATGGAACTGCTGGTGGAAGCGGGTTTGACTCCAGTGGAAGCCATTCATGTCGCAACCGAGAATGGTGCTTTGTATCTGGGACAGCAAGATCGAATCGGAACACTCGAGCCCGGCAAGCAGGCGGACATGGTTGTGATTCAGGGCGATCCTTCAAAGCGGATTGAGGATGTCGAGAACGTCGAGACGGTTTTCAAGGCCGGAATTGGCTACGATTCCAAGAAACTGAACGAAAGCGTGCGCGGCCAGGTGGGGATTCGCTGAACGCCCTGAATGACCAAAGTTGAGATTCTCCAGCGCTCCCTATCGGAGTCGCCTCACGATGACAATTTTGTGCTTAATCTGAGAAACCGAAGAGCTGTGTCTTGTGAGTGATACCGGTCGACTGCAACGGCAGCAAAAGGGGTTGAACTAGAATGCTGGTCACTTCCATTTGAGATTGCGCATTGCATGATTACGGTATTTATGGAGGCAGAGTGGTTACAACCTCGACGCGCGTCAGCGATGGAGCGGATTTTGCGGCTAGTCTGCCGGGACGCCGTTATGAGCACGCTTTCTTTTTGGCGATGGCCGTCCTCTTGCTGGCTACGATTTTTGCGGGTTTCGCGCCCAGCTACTACCTTTCCGGAATCTTCCGGGCGCCGCTGCCAAGCATGATGATTCCTGTGCACGGCGCCGTATTTTCCTGTTGGATTCTTCTCCTGATCGCGCAAACTTCTTTGGTTTCGGCGGGCCGCGTAGACATTCATCGCCGACTGGGAATCGCAGGCTTTGTGCTTGCTTGCGTGATGTTCGTGATCGGCCTTTTGGCGGCAACGGACGCCCTCGTTCGCGGGGTGGGCCGCGACCCATTGGCCTTCTACATGGTGTCGATTGTAGACATGGTGGTTTTTCCGACCCTGGTCTTCTTTGCTTTCCAGGCTCGCTTCGACCCGCAAGCACACAAGCGAATTATCCTTATGGCTACAATCGCGATCACGCCGGCGGCTATCGCCCGTCTACCATTTGCATTTGTGCATCGAAAACCTCCGATGGCCTATCTCGTTTCTTATGTTTTTCTGGTTTTGCTGCTAGTTTACGACCTGTGGTCGGCGCGCAAAATTCATCGGGCGACGCTTTGGACTGGAGCTTTCCTTGTCATCAGGCACGAGATCAGTATGCCGATCGCAAAAACCGCCGCCTGGCATTCGTCGCAAGTTGGGTGCAATCGCTGGCTCGATAAAATCGCAAGTGACTAATGAGACTAAGCAAGTTTGTGGGAGGGAAGCCCTTAGTAAGGTTGGCATCGCGCCCCCAGGAGGCCCGTGAGAGCTTACACTGGTGTCCTCAAGCGATCAGCAGTTTTGTCAGC
>CAWABP010000005.1:0-15000 GCA_963780315.1 Candidatus Acidiferrales bacterium
TAATCGTGAATTTCAGCCGGACACTTGGGCATTACCGTCTCGATGGAGGCCAACATTACACAATCTTCGGCGTCGGCAAGGGGATGATGTACTTCCCCTTATAGCCCTTCTCTCTGAGCTTTGGAATCAACTCGTCTGCAATGTGCCAGGAGAGCAGCAAGACATATTCGGGCTGATCTTTGTAGAGGTGAGACTCTTCCATCACGGGGATCAGTGTTCCCGGCATGTACTTGCCGATTTTGAGCGACCCCTTGATTTCCAGAACGCAGTCGAGGATCCCGTCGTCTAGGCCCACATAATTAATCAGAGTGCTGGCGCGCGACGGCGCACCGATTCCATAAATGCGATGGCCCTGTTCCTTGATGTCGCGTAACAGAGCGTACAGATCGAGTTTCGATTGCACAACCCGGGCTTTAAATCGCTCCAGACTTTCCGCCCCCAGGCCGGCTCGATCTTCCTCCGCCAGAATTTGCGCGACGGAAGCCTGAACGGTGAATCGGCCTTTCCGGGCAGCGTAAACGCGAACTGAGCCGCCATGCGTTGGAATTCTGCGGGCATGGATTACCTCCAGTTCGTGCATGTTCAGGAGGTACTGGAGGCTTCGGACGGAGTAATACCGAAGGTGTTCGTGGTAGATCGTGTCGTACTGAAGCGTCTCCACGAGACTGTGAAGATAGTGTGATTCGGAAATGAAAACGCCTTTTTCGTCGAGGAGCAGCAAAATGCTTTCGATGATGTCGTGAATGTGCTCGATATGCGCAAAGACATTCGTCGCCGTAATGACCTTTGCCGGTCCGTGCTGGCGGCGCGTTTCTTCCGCCACGGCGCGCCCGAAGAAAGCGATCGAAGTTGGGATACCGCGCTCGTTCGCCAAGTTGCCAACCTGGCTGGGCTCGATCCCGAAAACGCGATGGCCACCGCGCTGAAAATTACTCAGCAATGTCCCGTCATTTGATCCAATGTCTATAGCGAGATCTTCGGGCATCATGGGAACGATGGTTTGCGACTCCAAATAAAGCTCCGCAAAGTTATCGCGTAGGATTTTCGTCGTGCCACTGGTGTACGGGTAGCCGGGCGGAAATAGAATCTCCTTGTCCACTGTTAAACCGAGCTGAACGAGCGCGCACTGCGGGCACGCCAGCCAGAGAGCCGGGTACGCCGGCTGTTCCTTCGGAAGGTCACCGATGGCTCTCATCTGATTCACAGGGGGCAGATAACCCAGGAACAGAATCTGTCGCAATGGTGCGTAATTACAGATTTGGCAGCGCTCGACTACGACGCTTGAGCCAGTCCCAGCCGCGGTTTGGGCCGTATCTACGAAAGCCATTTATGTTCCCTCACTTGCTGCCGTCTCCGCCGGGGCAAGGTGGGCGTTATCTCGGTACCACTTTGCCGTAATCGCCAGACCCTCCCTCAGCGGGATCCTTGGCGCATAACCCAGCGTCGCAATTTTCGCAATATTGGGACAGCGCCGCCAAGCCCCACCGGTCGCCGCAGGGCCAGGCAAAATCTCGACTCCCTTGCCGAATAGTTCGCCAACCATTCGAGCCAGGTCACCGATCATCACTTCTTCTTGCGTCCCTATGTTGTAGATGTTCAGATGCTTGCCGCTACGAAGTACGATCATTAGTCCATCGATGAAATCATCAATGAAAACAAAAGACCGTGTTTGCGTGCCTGTTCCCTGAATGGGAAATCGCACCAGATCTTGGTCTGCTGCAAGCCTCTTCATGCGAAGTACGAACTGTGGAATCACGTGCTCCCAGCCCATGTCGGGACCGTAGACATTGTGTGGTCGGAAGATCAGCACGCGGCCCAATCGAGTGCGCCCATAGTTAAGCGCCATTATCTCGCTGATGATTTTTCCAGCAGAGTAGGACCAGCGCGGATTCGTGGGGTCGACAATAGATATCGGTACGGTTTCGCTGGTTGGAATTATCTCAGGATCCTGATAAACCTCTGAGCTCGAGGCCAGCACCAATTCGGATATCTCGTGCTTCAAACAGGCATCGAGTACATTAACGATACCCTTTACCCCCACTTCCAACACCAACTCCGGCTTTGTGTAAAAAAACTCCGTACCGTTAATGAACGCGAGATGACACACCGAATCGACGCCCTTGGCAGCCTTCTCAACTTCGGCTGGGTTGCGGATGTCTCCGGAAATGTACTCGATGGAATCGGCAACATCGCGGAGACGGTCGATGTGGCCACGAGACTCGTTATCAAACACGCGGACACGGTTCCCTTCCCGCACCAGACGCCGCACGAGTGCGCTACCTAGGAAACCCGAACCACCTGTCACCAAATAGTTTTTCGTCATCAGTTCTATTCATCCCTGTTCGTGCTGGGAAACGCTGAAGCGGCGCGCACGCGAACCACCGGCCGCTCGGAAGGAGGCACGCGGCGAAGGTGCTTAAAGCCCCAGAAAAACCAGCGCAAATATTCGCCCGTCCACGGGCCCAGACGGAACGTGGACTCGCCCCCATACAGCCGGTCGATGGATATGACCGGCACTTCCCCGAGCTTCCAGCGGGCGAACTGAGCCTTCATCGCAATTTCAAAAGTTACCGCCCAACCAATTGGCCGTGCTTCCAGATTTAGGCCATTGAACATCGACCGCCGAAAAAGCTTGATGCCAGTGGTTGCATCGCTCAAAACACAGCCTGCAATTCGGTGAAAGGCGCGATTGGCTATCCGTGAGAGAGCGCCCCCAATTACAGAACCACCCAAACGGCGGCCTCCGTGTGCGTAGCGCGAACAGCTCACTAGATCGCAACCCTCTTGCATTAGCGCAAGCATGTCCTCGATTGCAAGCAGCGGCCCGACCTCGTCAGCCGCGAAGATCAGTACGTACTCCCCAACGGCAGCCTCCACCCCGGCCCGAATCGCGTTCACTACCCCTCGGCCTTTCTGGTTGTGCACCAGGCGGAGATTTGTGTAGTCATCCTGCATTGCGCGGATAACTGGAATGCTGTCGTCCTCCGGAAAGTCGTAGACGATCAAGAGTTCGTGCGGAACCTCGACAACCGCTTTCAGCAGCTTCACCATGGTCCGTAGGTTGATTCCTTCATTACGGACAGGAAGCAAAATGGACAGAGTGACCCCTCGCTGTTCCCTCGGTTCGTTTGCTGAGAGTGTGACCGCGATGTTCTTCTCCTCAACGCGTTGGTTTGGCATCTGAGGTCCCGGATTGTGCAGAATACTCTGGAGCGACAACAGCATGCCTTCCGTCGTTACTCACGGTGTGTTGTGCGCTCCAAGAGCAAGGCGGTAAGCTTCTTGACCTGTTCCAAGACGCTCTCCCGGTTTCTGGGTCGGACGAATCGAATTGGAATTCCCGCGTAGACGCTCCAAGACCGAAATTCAAAACCAGTGGGCGCGAAACTGAGAGCGCCAACGACTGTTCCTTCGGGGATATGGTTGTTCGGCATCACAACTGAATTCGCTCCCACTGCTGTGTAGTCGCCTAGCGTCACATTCCCACGGATCAAATTGCCTTTCACTTGTTCGACATCCGGCGGAATGATCGCTACGAGATCGTTCACGAAATCATCGCTTGTGCACCAAATCTTTACCCCGGAAGAGAGGCTGCAAAAGTCCCCAATCACGAACTCCATATCCGGCCCGCCGGCCACGCTGCATCCGGATGCAATATGCGTGCATCTCCCAATGCGCACCTTGGTTGAAAAATAGCAGTAATCATCAACGATTGAGTCTTCGCCGACAACAAAAGTCTCCGGGTGGCGGATGCGCGTATTGGGCGAGACGATCGGCTTCATGTTTTAGGTAATTGCGAGCTGCCTGCTACTGCTACCCCTTGATCCCGCCTGCGATCCCAAAAAGCTCTGAATCTCGGCGCAAACCACGGCAACATCTTCGTCTGATAGAGTGAACGCAGAGGGGAGCCACATCGCGTGCGGGACCTGTTTCGAGCTGTTCGGAAATTGCTGGCCTGGCATGCGATAGGGAGCCTGGGTGTGAATCGGATGCCAGTACCGCCTTCCGCGAATCCCATGCGAAACCAGATGGTCGTACAACGCGTCTCGCTGGTCAACCAGCACGTCTGTCCATTGCGGCAACTCACCTTGCTCGACGTTAAAGGGAATCACAGAGATTCCTTCGACTCCGCGCAAGCTATCTCTGTATCCCCGATAAATACTTCTCATCCTCTCAACCCGGCGTAGCAAGTCTTTCAGCTGAGCCAAGCCGATGGCAGCCTGCATGTTCGTAAACTTAAAGTTGTAGCCCAGGCTATTGTGATTGTCATCGCCTCCCGTGCCCCGCACGGGCCGGCCCTGATCTTTCAATTCTCGAAGCCTCACATGCAGTTGATCATCATCCGTAGCAATCAAGCCGCCCTGTCCGGTGGTTATTGTTTTGTTGGGCGATAGAGAGAAACACCCGGCGCTGCCAAAGGTCCCCAGGCATTTGCCGCTATGTTTTGACAAGAAAGCTTCGGCTGCATCTTCGATCACAAGCAGCCCGTGGCGCTTCGCTATTTTCAAAATCGCACTGATGTCAGCGGCGCGGCCACTCACATGAACTGGGACGATGGCTTTTGTGCGCGGCGTAATGGCGCGCTCGGCGCCCGCTGGATCCAGATTCAAGGTCTGAGGATCAATATCCACAAGCACTGGTTTTGCGCCAGTCAGCGAGACCGCGTTGGCGGTAGCTATGAATGTAACGTCCGGGACAAGCACTTCATCGCCCGCTCCTATTCCAACGCCGGCAAGCGCCAAAAAGATGGCCGCGGTGCCGCTTGTTGTCGCCACTACATGTTTGCAGCCAATCAGGTCGGCAACTTGCCCTTCAAACCGCGTCGTCACTTCGCCATCGTTCAAAAAACCGCTGTCAATCACATCCGCCACGAGCGCCTTCTCTTCCGGCCCGAACTGTGGCACCCAAAAATCGAGTTTACGATCCATGGAACTGATGCTCCTCTTGCTTCTAAACAGTGGCCACTGGGGAGCGCGCCTGGTCGAGCAGACTCCCCGTTCCCCAGAAGTTCCAGATATCAACTACTACCTTCTGCTCCAAATTCAATTCGCGATATGCATTGTGCGGCACGCACAGAATCAAAATGTCGCTCCGACGAAGCACTTCCTCAAGCCCCACAAGCGCCGAATCGTTTTTCACATAGGGGTCCGTTGTCAGGACAGTCTTTGCGCGAAACATCAGAATCTTTTTCAGCTTATAGCTGAGAGAGAATCGCGGATCGTCGCTTTCCGCCTTAAACGCCATGCCCAGTAACCCTACTGTCATTTGCTCGAGCGGGTGAGTAGCATCCAGGCGGTCCACGATAAATTGGGGCATTCCCTCATTGACCAGCATGGCCTGAAAACCTAACCCAAACTGGTTACGGTAAAAACTGGCCAGTTGCATGGTGTCTTTGAACAAGCAAGGGCCGGCGGCAAAGCCCGCCAAAGGGAAGTCCTTCGACCTCGGATAATTTCGTTTCATGCCGTTCAGTATCCGGTAATAGTCCAACTTCGCCGCGCTGGCAATCATGTAAAACTGGTTCGACACCGCGAATTGAATATAGCGGTAGGCGTTGGTGAAAACTTTCGCGAGCTCCGCCTCGACGGGAGTCAGCCGCACGATTTCTGGAGCAATATGGCCGAAAAGATCAGCCGCTTCCTCTTCCGCTTCGGGCGTCGTGCCGCTCACAATTTGAGTCAGTGTCTGAAGTTCCTCAATGGCGTGCCCTTCCACGATTCGTTCCGGGCAGAAAGCGAACTTCAGACGCTTGCCATTCGCCAGCGCGTACTTTGCCATCGATTCAGTGACACCCGGATACACCGTCGAACGAATCACTATCAGTTGGTCTTCCGAAAGGAAGGGCAACAATTCATCAAGGCACCGGGTCATCACGCGAAGCGAAGGGGTCAGGAACTCATCGACGGGGGTCCCTATCGTAATGATGATAGCTTTTGCGTTTGCGATGTCTTTGGCTTGATTCGTGAAAGTCAGGAGTCCCTTTGCAACGACATCGCGTAGGAGCGGTTCTGCTCCGATTTCCATGAACGGCATGTGCCCATTCCCGATAGTCTTCATGGACTCCAGGTTTAGGTCGTAAATAAGCACGCGAAGGTTCTTGCTTGCGAACACGATCGATAGCGGCAAACCCACGTGACCCGCTCCGCCCACAACGCAAACGTCACTTTGGAATTGTTTCCCAGTCGAGTTGAAAGATGCACGTTCAGTCATCGCTGCCTCAAATACATCATGAACTCCGCTGCTACTCACTAATGACTTGAATTTACTGAATTTATGAACCTCAATGATAGCATGCCGTTCGCTGTACTCCCGTTTGCGTGCGATGCAATTGTTCCTACCGCGTCACGAGCACGACACGATGGAAATAATCGTATGATTCTCTGAGCCCCCAATTGCGTCCCAGGCCTCCTCCGCCGGAGAAGAGGAGGAACGAGGTGCAGGTGGTGACAATGACTGGAATGCGGCGGGAACAGTGCGATGTATTCCGTGGAAATTTGAAGAGACTGATCGAGCAATAAAGACGGCAAGACGTTGCCGGGAAACTTGGTGAGGGCGGCTGGTCGAAGAGATGAGGCCAATTCGACCGGAATTGAAGGGAAGCGTTCCTTATCGCAGTTTCCATGAGGATTCCACGTCGGTTAAACCTCAACCCGGGCAAGGAATCTCTGATATTCTCTTCTTCGGTGCATAGTCGGCACAGCAGGCACTACGGCAATCCCACGCTAGGTTGCGGGCCGGCAAGAAGCATCTTTTTCAGCCGCGTAACAGATTGCGCCATCAACGATTTGACTGTTCGCACCACCCAATCCAGTTAACAACATCAACTGCTCTGCACCGCCGAAAAAGTGCAAGTGGTAGTTGCAGGTGTACCGAAAGTAGCGCTCTCTTGGAACGACGACAACAAGCTTCCCGCGCGTGACCCGCACGAGTTCGCTGACGGCGCGGGGCAGATTCCTGACGTGCTCCAACGTATGAAGACACAAGACCGTATCGAAGGATGCGTCGGCAAATGGTATGTGCTCAATGTCCACAACCCTGGTTTTGAGCGTAAGCCCCTGATCAAGAGCCTTTTCCTTGACGCATTCTAAATTCTCTTCGATCAGGTCCGTGGCTGTCACGTCAAAGCCCCGCTTTGCGCAGGAAAGAGAGACGTCTCCATTTCCGCATCCGACTTCGAGCAGCGTTTTACCTGTCAGATGATTGGCTACAAACTGAGCGACTCGGGGTGTAACGTCGGTCTGGCGCATAGGCATCAGGAGTTCATATGCATGGGAGAACTCCTCGGCCGTCATTTGAGGTGCTCTCAATTTAAAATCTGGGTCCATTTTCCTGTTGTACATCTTTATGATTGGGACAAAAAACCACTTCCGGTCGCGTAAGATCGGTGGAAGGCACTCATCCAGAAGAAATCGAATCAGGAATGTGGATCGTGGCCCGGCAATCACCGACTTTAATGGACCCATCATCCCTCCCATCCGACTAAAGTTTTTTTGCGGCCCAGGCCTGTCAAACTACCGGTTTGAGTGGCGGGTTTTCGATATTGGCGAGAAAGACGACGGCAAGCTCCGTGACGCCACAATCCATCGCGGTTCTCTGTTAACTCGCAAGATTCAAAACGTGCCCTCACTTCAAGGCCCGATATTTCCTCCCTGCGATCTCAGGACCGTGCGCTCACGGCGTCGGTCGCCGAGAAGGAAACCATGGGTTCCCTTCGGCCAAGTCATGGCAACAACCCGACCACGCGAACGAGGCGAGCCGGCCTTATTTGCATTCGCCTCAGCTTCTTCTTCATCTTCAGGCTCTGAGAAAAGCATATCGGGAGCCTACCGGATGGCGCAATGAAAGAGATGCCTGATGTTGCCAGTTGATTCATCCGCGGAATGCACGATTGTTGGAGGTTACCAGAGCGATGGCGTGCCTCGTCCAGAGGCTGCCTAGTTCTGGGATTCGGCATGAAGAGGAATTCGAGGTCTTATCGAGTGTTTGATCACCCGCAGAACTGAAATACCCTGGTTTTTCGCCTGGAAACCCACATGCGTGTACCACTGGACAGCCACCTGCAGCAATTCCATAATTTCGGAAGGCCCATGCAGTAAGACATCTGCCTGGCGATCCAATCGAATAGACACATCCGAGGAAGTTCTATTGGCAATTGAAACTTGGTGGGTTGTAACACTGGCATTGGCGATTACCTGGCTCATGCCGTTAATCGGCGACAAATGGTTCCGCGCCGCCGAAGCCACTTTCTCAAGGATTGCGAGAAAAAAGACCGCATCTGTTATCGGTATTTTCGTTGGTACGATTGTCATCCGTCTCGCCTTGTTTCCACTTCTCCCCTTTGCCCCTCCTCCGGGAATCCACGACGAGATGGCCTATCTCGTCCAGGCCGATATGTTTGCTCATGGTCATCTGGCCTACCCCCCACATCCCATGGCGCCGTTCTTTGAGACGTTTTACCTGACGTTCTCGCCCACCTACTCTGCAATGTATCCGCCCGCACAAGCCGGAGTACTGGCACTGGGCCAATTGCTCGGCAGTCCGTGGATAGCCGTGTTGTTGAGTTGCGCTGCAATGGCCGCAGCACTTCTTTGGATGTTACAGGGCTGGCTGCCGCCACAGTGGGCGCTGCTTGGGGCGATTTTGATTGCACTGCGGCTTTGTCTGTTCACTTACTGGATGAATAGTTACTGGGGTGGAGCAGTTGCGGCATGCGCCGCCGCACTCGTCATGGGAGCTTTGCCACGGATTCAGCATCACAAACGATTGGCAGGCGCAGTGATCTGTGGCATCGGGATGGCTCTTCTCGCGAATAGCCGGCCGTTCGAGGGATTCCTCTTCTGTTTACCTGTGGCCGTCTGGCTGATCCATTGGTTGTGGAGAAGGTGCAGGGCCGGGTTGGACGTCCCCGTGCGCTGCGTGTTGCTTCCTCTCTTTGTGGTAATGGCGGCAATTGTTGTTTTCGCTCTTTATTATGACTGGCGCGTCACAGGGGATCCGCTGGGGGTTCCTCATGCCCTTTACTACAAAAGGTACATGACAGTTCCGGTTTTCATGTGGCAGAAGGTGATGCCAGCGCGCCACTTCACGAATCCCCAACTCAATCTGTTTTACGGAGCCTGGTGTCACCAGCAGTTCAACGGTACCTGGTTGGTAGCCAAACGCATCCTTTGGAAGAAGTGCGAGGTCTTCTGGAGCTTCTTCATCGGTTTGTTCCTTTCAATCCCTGTGATTGCCTTCCCGTGGGTTCTAAAAGACCGTCGTACCCGGCTACTCCTAATTCAGTTCACGTTTTGCGTTCTGGCCTTACTGGGTGTGACGTGGTTTATCCCGCACTATGTGGCGCCGCTTCTTGGAACCTTTCTGGTGCTTCTGATGCAGTCGTTCCGACATCTTCGACGCTGGAAATTCCGGGGCCGGCCGGTTGGCATTGGCTGGACTCGGGCTACAGTCGTCCTGGCTCTGGCCATGGTTCCAGCCTGGTGCTATGAGATTTATCAAAACGGAGAGGAATCGGCAGCTTTCGATCAGTGGACGTTCCATGATTATAATCGAGCAGACATACTCCGGCAGTTGCAAGACGAACCAGGTGAGCAACTCGTCCTCGTTCGCTACGCTCCGAAACACAATATTCACCAGGAGTGGGTCTATAACAGGGCAGATATCGACCATGCCAAAGTTGTCTGGGCCAGGGATATTCCGGGAGAGGATCTTACGCCTCTCCTCAACTATTACGCGAAACGCAAGATTTGGGTCGTGGAACCAGATCTAAGTCCTCCGTTATTATATACTTATCCCAATCGGCCAAAGGACGCGCCTCCCCCACCGACAAATTAAAATTCCATAGGTACCCGGCGGGATGGTTCACTTTCTGATCGTGCTCGCTGTGTACCTCTTGGCTGGCTTTGGGCCTGAGTTGGAGATGTGCTCTTACGTAACACTCCAAGCGAGAAGTAGGTGGACACGACGACAAATGCGCGGAAAATGGTTATAGAACTACCTAAGATCGGCCAGTTTGCGCCAATTTAAGAATGAAAAAGACGCTGGATCGCGGGGAACAGGTGCTTGAACTCGAGAGTCTCCGGGAAACGGCCGAACTACGCCCTGGGGAAAAGCCTCCCGTTTATCCCGGCCATCGCATATTAGCGACGTTTCCCTTCTACAACGAAGTATCAAGAATCGAGCAGATGGCTGAAAGGCTGAGGGAGGGCTTGGTTGACAGGATCGTTGGCGTGAACGATGGCTCTTCCGATGATGGTCCCCAGTTGCTCAGAGAACGCGGGATTGAGGTGATGGATTGCCCTCATCAGGGGGCGGGCAGTTCAATCCGGGCTGCCATCAAGTATGGACGCAAGAACGGTTTCGACATTCTTGTCGTTATGGCCGGCAATAATAAGGACAATCCCGAGGAAATTCCGCGACTTCTTGAGCCAATCCTTGAAGGTAAGGCGGATTACGTCCAGGGAAGCCGATTCATGAAAGGGGGCTCAAGCAGACACCTGCCTCTTTTCCGACTCCTGGCGATTCGATTCCTGAGTATCCTTTTTCGTTTCTATAGCGGGAAGCATTGCACGGACCTGACGAACGGATTCCGCAGTTACCGCCTGTCACTTTTCGACGACCCCAGAATCAACATCTGGCAAGAATGGCTGAGCACTTACGAGCTTGAATACTATGTGCACCTGAAGGTTTTCCAGTGCGGTTACAGAATGTGCGAAGTTCCTGTTTCAAAGATTTATCCCCTCACAAAGCACGGGTCGTATTCAAAAATAAAGCCGGTCTTTGGCTGGTGGAGAATGTTGCGCCCGTTTATTTATGTCTGGTTACGTATCAAGGATTGACAGCCCGCGGTTCGCTTCGATTTACGCACTGATTCAGCAAAGTCGTGACAGAGGAACACACTGTCAGGCCTGTTGCGAAACGTGATTTGCACGTTAGGAAACCAGAAACCCAAAGCGGCTCGAGAATCGGGATAGGGGGAGCAGTCACCTGCTCGCCCCTCCCACAGTTGCGGTAGGGACGCGAGTTAGCCGCAATACTGTTCACTTAAGGATAGAGATGCATTTTGCGATGCTGAGGCACTTGCCTGGCACTCGGTGTCTCGGCCGCAACGGGTATTTGCTCATCTTGCGCTTCACGCCACGCGGATTCCATCGTTTGCGGCTGGAGACCACGCGTTCTTCGAGTATTTCGTCAAGAATCGTGTGGTGAAGGTTTTTTCTCGCCCGAGGGGGGAATAGCGTCCCAGACCGATAGCTTACGGCGAACTACGCGTACCGCATGAAGAAAAGAGAGTCGGTCCGGATCTTCCGCAACAGACAACGCCGCTTCGTGCATCAACTGGCGGATGGCGAAATGCGCCAGCAAAAAACCATAGAACTCCTGCCGTACCAGTTCCGGGGTTTTGCTGCGCAGCACGATCTGGCGCCCGCGGAGATGGGTCTTCAATTCGTCAAACGTGTTTTCTATCTCCCACCTCTCGTGATAGAGCGCGGCCAGTTCTTCGGCCGGCGCCCGGAGCGGATCAAGGATGGTAGTCACCAGCCGGTAGATCGGTTCGGCGCCGGGTATGCCTTGGAGCTGATAGTCAATGACACGAACTCGTACACCTTTCGTTTTGTGCCGCGCATCCTTCTCGGAAGGATAGATGGCGCTGAGATAAGAGCCATCGCTCAATCGTTCGTGAACCTCTAGTCGCAGGTGCTTCCGCACTCGCCAGAGCAAGTCGCAACCGCTAGCCTGGGCTTTAGTCCACAGCGTGAAACCAAAGAAAAATCGATCCGCCAAACACAACATCCCGGGCTTCAGTTGGGGAACCACTTCCTTGGCCAGAGTGATCTCGCCGGTTGCGTAGCTTCCCATCCGGCCACCCAGCAACACATGAGTGCCATTCTCCAAAAGCGCGACGAAACGCAACTGCGGATAAGCACTCGCTCCCCGGCTGGCCTGTGGCCGTCCGAATCGTTTTCGTTCTCCTCGGTGTCGGCGACATCCAACGTGCTGCCGTCCAAGCTGATCAGTCGCCACGTTCGATACCGCGCCCCTCGCGTTTTCTCCGAAGCGATCGGTACAACTACCTGCTCATAGCCGCCGCAAGGGTTCCGCGCCAAGACGTGAGCGAGCTTGCGAAATGCCGCTCTTGCCGGTGGCCCGAACGGTTTCCTCGGGCTTGGTCAGCCACTGGATGCCTTCCAGCAAGCAGCGCAGCACTTCCCGATAAGAAGATTGCATGTACAGCGCCAGCGCGATCACGTAGTACACCACGAGATGCGCTGGTAGTTCTCTTTGCCGGACGCTGGCCTTACCAGTCGAGGCCAAAATCGAATCGATTTTCTCCCGAGGAATCGCTCGGCTGACCACCCCAAGGCTGATGTAATCCGTGACGCGGCTTCCGGTGGGCAAACTGGCAAGAGTGCGAGCCATGGCGATATTCTGTCCTCCTGCCAGACAGAATACTCTATTATTCCTTAAGTGAACAGTATTGGAGTTAGCCGAACTTTCGCAGTTGAGCACATCTGAGCCAGTTAAGTGCCTTGTAATCAGTCGAGGCTAGGGAGAGGTCTTCACCACAAATAGCCTCCTACCGGACGGTTGGTACTTCGATTTTGTAGCTCTGTTTTTGCCCGACCAGGCGCGGTGGGGGCTGGCTTGGCAGCTGCAGTTTCAGCTTCTCGATCAGCACTTTGGTGTCGAGAGAAGGCTGGGTGTAGCGCGGCAGAATCAACCATCGTTGATCGACCGTGGGAATCCACACATCGATCATTTTGATTTCCGCCAACTTCTCCAACACCGCCGTAGGTGTCAACCCTGGGGCGTGCAGCAACAGACGCTGCTTCAGCGTCACTTGTAAGCAGTAAGCGAGAAAGGCAATCAAGATGTGCGCGTCGGCGCGATGCTCCAGTTGATGGCGGATCGGGCGGATGCAAAGTTCGCTTTTCAGCGACCGGAATACCGCTTCGATCTGGGTCAACTGCACGTAGCGCGTCCACAGCACGCTGGGATCTCCGGCGGTAAGGTTGGAGCGCAGCAAGTAGTGCCCGTCGCGCCATTCCGCCGCTTGGAGTTTTTTCTTATCCACACGAAACTGGAAAGTCTCGCGCGTAACCTGCTGGCCTTCCTCCGGTACTTGCATTTGCACG
The DNA here is from genome assembly GCA_963780315.1 of Candidatus Acidiferrales bacterium. Classification (GTDB taxonomy): domain Bacteria; phylum Acidobacteriota; class Terriglobia; order Acidiferrales; family UBA7541; genus Acidiferrum. Next base: position 13,137 of record CAWABP010000005.1, read on the forward strand.
AACTGGAACGCGCGGCCCGCTTGAGCTTTCGCGGCACCCAAACGCATCAGCAGCTGGACCAGAGAGGGCAGGCTGCGTCGCATGGCACGGAGCTTTTTGAGCAAGCGGACCAGGCGCTTACGGCGCATGGCGGTCTCTTTAGCTCTTCTTCCTTCACTCTTGGCCAGCACATAGAGTTCCCCGTCTTGCTCAAATAGTTTCACGTCCACCGACTCGCGAACCTGCTGCCAGGGCAGATCCAGCCATTTCTTTTCATACTCTTGGATCTTGCCTTTCGCTGTCCCCACCAGATAGAAAATCTCGCGTGCCGGATCCCGCATCTCCTGCAAGATCTCTTCGGTCGGAATACCGCGGTCCATTACCCACATGCGTTTTGCTTTTCCGTAGACCTTCTCGATGTGGTCTAGAAAATCACGCAGTGTGGTGCGATCACTGGTGTTGCCGTCCATCACTTCGTAGGCCAATGGAAAACCATCTGTGGTGATCACCAGAGCAATCACCAGCTGCAAACAGTCTGTCCGTTTATCGCGACTGTGACCGTACTTGGCCTTGGGGTTCTCTTCCATCGCACCTTCAAAATAAGTGCTCGTCAGGTCATAGAGCATTACTTCGAATTCCGCTTGAAACAGATCGGCCCACTTCTGGCGCAACCACTGAAACAGTTCCTGCTTATGTTCCAGCACACGGTCCAGGCAGCGATACAAGCGATCCTTTTCGGCCACGGAGAAATTTGTTCCCAGCAGCGCATCCATGGCAGTGGTCAGGTACCACTGGCGATGCACGCGAAACTCGCTGCCCGGATCCAGCAGTTGGCTCACCACCAGTAGCTGCAATACTTTTTCCCAAGGAACTTCTTCCCGAGTTCCGGCAAGGCGAGCGTCCCAAAACTCATGCAGGCCCAGTTGCTGCCATAACTCGCACGCCAGCCAGCAGCTACCGAACAGCCGAGGGCAACGCAGTTCGAGCCCGCTCAGTTTCACTTGCAGGCTGTCAATGGCATCGGCGGGAATCTCGCGGTCATCGGGAAACAAACTCAAGTTCGTATATTCTTGCTCTTGTTCATCAAACACCGACAATGTCTTGCGCCAGGCCGCTTGCTGTTGATCGTTGATCTCTCCGAGATAGAGGACGGTTCGCTGCACCGTTTTGTCCGAAGCGGTTCGATGGTTTTCTACGATGCTGAAGTAGCGATGATCCTTGCCGTCTTTTTTTCGATGGATGCTGCGCAAGAACATGTCCACTGCAGACTGCCAGAAGTCTGGTGCCCAAGGGAAGAGCCTTGGTCTTCACTCTACAGTTTTTTCAGAGTGCGGCGATGGAAACGCACGGCTTAGCCCAACTTCCACGCTCGGCTGAGCGAACTGCTTTGTTTGCAGGGAGTTGTCATTTTATTCCGTCACTATGTTTGCCGGGAGGTCATGCCAAGTCTTAACCGGCCTCATGATCTCCACCGGTATTCTGAGCGTCGAGTAAATCTCTTTGTGAATCGGTTCTGGGATACTGCTTTTGCGAATCTTGAGCACGCGTCCCTCCCGGGTTGGCAACACCACCGTGATTACCTCGTGCGTCCGCAGTTGTCCGCGCAGGGTCGCCCACGAGGTGTGCACGCCACGATCCAGGAATCTTTTTTCGATGGCCACTAGGAGATGGTAAGCCAGCACGCAGAGGAAGATGTGTGTTTGGGTGCGATGCTCGAGATGGTGGAAGATGGGCCGCTCGAGCAACGGACTCTTCATGGCCCGAAAAGCTCCCTCCACCCGCGTGAGCAGCATGTAGGTCCGCCAGATTTCCTCCGCCGTCAAGTCCTGCCGGTCGGTTTTCAGCACATAGCCGCCATCGAGTTTCTCGGCGATGGCTTTCTTCT
>CAWABP010000005.1:17500-117963 GCA_963780315.1 Candidatus Acidiferrales bacterium
AAACCGGCTTATGCTCTTGCACTCCACAGTGGGTTTCCAATCCACTTGAGCCGATCTTTGAGCGCCTCCGTTACAGTTTAGGAGGCGACCGCCCCAGTCAAACTACCCGTCTGGCCGTGTCTCCCCACCCGTCACGGGTGGTAGGTTAGAGCGACAGTTCAATCAGGGTAGTATTTCACTGGTGCCTCCCTCCCAGCCGAAACCAGAAGTTCACAGGCTCCTACCTATTCTACGCAGATCGGACCGTTACTCATGACCAGAGTGCAGTTAAGGTGCACGGGGTCTTTCCGTCTAGATGCGGGCATCCGGCGTCTTCACCGGAACCACAAATTCGCCGAGCCGCTTGCCAAGACAGTCGCTCTATCATTCCACCATTCGTGCAGGTCGGAACTTACCCGACAAGGAATTTCGCTCGGATTCTCCTACTCTGTTTCCAGAGAAGCCGGACTTTCTCTTTCGCTGCCTGTGTTCATTACCGAAGCTATCTCCCGTATTTCCTGGATGCCTTCCACTTTCAAGTGTTTTCCCTGATTGATCAGGTGCAGAATCTTTCGGAACCTCGCGAAGTCGACCCTCTTCTTTGATTTCAGCGGATGCTTTTCAAAGAAAGGAACGATCCTTTCGGTGAGGTGATCCAGCCCCCGGACTCGATAAGCCATTCGATCACCGTGATTCTGTCTTACTACACCGCAGCCGAAGAATTTCTTCAGTGCGTGCAGGAGTTGAACATCACGCCGATGCTGAACAACTGTGAATTCGGGGAGTACTTGGAATTGGCAGGACATCTCTGGGTGCAGATTGATGCCGACGTAGAAACAACCTTCGCCGTCAACAAACCCCACAACCCATTGGGCTTGTAGCTTCTCAGGCTGCGACTGAACGTTAAGTCTCTGAGGGTTCTCCATTTCTTACCTCCTGGAGTCTTCCCTGCGGATTGTCCCCATGTCTGCCGGCTTTTGACTGCCTCACCGAAGTGTGACGAGTACCGGACAGCTGTGCGAGGAGTTTCCCGCATATGGTTCAGTTTTACTAAGGCTGCGCGATCATTAACCTTAGGACCGTTATAGTTACGGCCGCCGTTCACCGGGGCTTCAGTTCAGGCCTTCGCCTTGCGGCTAAGCCCTTGCTTTAACCTTCCGGCACCGGGCAGGTGTCACCCCCTATACGTCGTATTCGACTTTGCAGAGAGCTGTGTTTTTGTTAAACAGTTGCAGAGCGCGATTCACTGCGACCGCTTCGGGCTATAAACCCTACTGCGGCGTCCCTTCTCCCGAAGTTACGGGACTAATGTGCCTAGTTCCTGAGCAAGCGTTCTCTCGAGCGCCTGTGGATATTCACCTCGTCTACCTGTGTCGGTTTGTGGTACGGGCACCTGGACGACTCCTTAGAGGATTTTCCTGGCAGCGTGAAATCAGAAACTTTGTGACCTAACGGTCTCGTCCCCAGTCTCACCGTTGAATGCCCCCGCGGATTTACCTGCGGGAACCGGCTTTCACTGAGCAACCACCATCCATCAGGTGGCTTCCCTATCCTTCTGCGTCTCCCCATCGTCAAACGTCACCAGGCGGGACAGGAATGTTGACCTGTTGTCCATCAGCTACGCCTTTCGGCCTCACCTTAGGACCCGCCTAACCCTGAGCGGATTAACCTTCCTCAGGAAACCTTAGACTTTCGGCGACACGAGTTCTCATCGTGTTTATCGCTACTTATGCCGGCAGGGTCTCTTGTGTGGCATTCAGTAGTCCTCTCGGTCTACCTTTACACCCCACGCAATGCTCCCCTACCAAGTACACTTTCATATAATTTCGCAGCTTCGGTCATGTGCTTGAGCCCCGTTGGATTGTTGGTGCATATCCGCTTGACCAGTGAGCTGTTACGCTTTCTTTAAAGGATGGCTGCTTCTAAGCCAACCTCCTGGCTGTCCGAGCGAATACACTTCCTTTACCACTTAGCACATAGTTAGGGACCTTAGCTGGCGATCTGGGCTGTTTCCCTTTTGACCACGAAGCTTATCCCTCGTAGTCTCACTCCCGCATAGTTGTCCACGGCATTCGAAGTTTGATTGGATTCGGTAACCTGAGTTGGTCCCTAGTCCATTCAGTGCTCTACCACCGCGGCAATTCATGCAAGGCTGTCCCTAAAGACATTTCGGGGAGAACGAGCTATCACGGAATTTGATTAGCCTTTCACCCCTACCCTCAGCTCATCAGAGCGATTTTCAACTCACACCTGTTCGGTCCTCCAGTCGCGGTTAAGCGACCTTCAACCTGGCCAAGGGTAGATCATCCCGCTTCGCGTCTAATACTACGTACTTGTCGCCCTATTCGGACTCGCTTTCGCTACGGCTCGCTTGCGCTTAACCTTGCACGTGAGATTAACTAGCCGGCTCATTAAGCAAGAGGCACGCCGTCAGGCTTTCACAGACCGAAGTCTGTGCATGGCCCTCCGACTGCTTGTAAGCATACGGTTTCAGGTTCTATTTCACTCCCCTCGCAGGGGTGCTTTTCGCCTTTCCCTCACGGTACTGGTTCACTATCGGTCGCTAGAGAGTATTTAGCCTTGGAGAGTGGTCTCCCCAGTTTCCCACGAGATTTCTCGTGTCTCGTGGTACTCAGGATGCCGCTTCGAGTCCGGTACACTTTCCGTTACGTGACTCTCACACTCTTTGGTCCCGCTTTCCAGCAGGTTCGCGTAGTGTCCGGTTTGGTAACTCTACTTTTGCGGTCCTACAACCCCCATGTGTAAACACATGGGTTTGGGCTTTTCCGATTTCGCTCGCCGCTACTTTCGGAATCTCTGTGATTTATTTTCCTTCAGGTACTGAGATGGTTCACTTCCCTGAGTTAGCTCACACCGGCCTATGTATTCAGCCGGCTGTAACGGGAGTTCATCCCGTTGGGTTTCCCCATTCGGATATCCCCGGATCAAAGCCTGCTTGCGGCTCCCCGAGGCTTTTCGCAGCTTGCCACGTCCTTCATCGCCTTCTAGCGCCAAGGCATCCACCGTACGCCCTTAGTAGCTTAATCATAAAACTCACCCAATTCGTCGTCTGCCGCGGTGCACCGATTCGCTTGCGCTCCTTGCTGCTCATTGCGGTGGCTAAACTGCAACTTTCCTTCGGCTCGTTCGCCCTGTTTCCCGCGGATCCATTATTCCGTGGTCCGATTGCTCGGCTCCGGGACTATCGACTCCGCAATTCCCCAAGTGCTTGAATGAGCTCGCCTTGTAATCCACAGCACTGCTCAACATACTCGAGCAGAACTTGTAATAATCCACGCCTTCACTCCCGCAAGCGAACCGTAATTCGCCCAAGGTTATCGGCGTGAACTTGCCAGCCTTTCTGTTGTCAAAGAGCTTTATCCCCGATCCCATCGGGGGCCTTGATTTTCATCAAGGCGTCCTCCCTGCGGAGGACCGGACTGTTCTCAGCAACAACTGCCGCTAAAAACCGCCCATAAAATACAAAACCCGGCGTCGAGCGCCGGGCATAGCCGCCATTTGCTTTAGCGGCTTCGCGCGAAGCTCAACTCAGACTATCCCGTGCTAATAAGGCGCCTCACTATAGGATCTGTACCTTGGAGTACTTCAGACCCGACTGTGAATCCCCTACACGACTCCACACTTTTAGGGAGCACCGAGCCATTTGTAATCTTACCAAACACCTGAATTATGTCAAGCCCCTTGGAAAAAAATTTTCCTGACTTTCCACACCCCTGTGGAAGCTGTGGGAAACCCATCCGGCGGTGTCTTTGCCCAACCCCCGTCGCATTACTGTCGGGCTTGGCCCGATTCCATGATGCGCAAAACCGGCTTGCCATCCACATTTTCCAACGGAAAGTAAACCAGGTGTGTTCGCGGATCCACGCAAACCGTGTGCGCACGAGGCATATGCAATTCGCCCAAAGGTTCGATTGTCCCGTTGGCTTCCTGGAACACCAGTACATGGCCAGACTCGGCTGCCACATACAGACGCTTCGTTCCGTTATCGAATGCTAAAACATCTGGATCTCTTCCAACAGAAAATGGCGGGCCGATTTGCATGGTTTTCAGGTTCACCACAACGAGTTTGTTGTTTCCTTCGCCGGCCACAAAAGCCAGTCGATCCTCCACGTCCAGGGCAATCCCATGTGGATCATCCAGCCACGTCAAGGGCGTACGCGCCGTAATTTTTGCGCGCGTAGGGTCAATCGTCACTAACTCATTCTTGCCATGTACCGCTACCAGAATCCGATCGCTACCGCTGTCATACACCGTGTTCCCCGCTCCGCCACCCAGTGGAATCGTGGTGATCAGTGTGTTTTTCACCGCATCAATTACCGCGTCCGCATTGCCATGTTCGTCCGAAACGAACACCCGGCGTAGGTTTGGCACATACGCCAATCCGTCCGGATACTTAATGGGCCCCACGCGTGCCACCGTTTTAAGAGTATTGCGATCCAGGACAGCAACTTCGTGATCGCCCGTGGCAGATGCGTAGATGCGGTTTTCCTCAGGCACGGCAATCACGCCGTGAATTCGTGCGAAACCATCGAGATTGCCGATGACCTCTCGCTTCTTTGTATCGAACACCACCAACTGGTCGGCGTTCATGTGCGCGATATACAACCGCCCCTCCGAAGCATCCAGGCTCTGGTAGTCAAACCGTACCGCTGCCCCGGGAAGCGGTACATCCGCAACGGTTACCAGGATTTCGCGCTTTTCTGCAAAACTGGACGAGCTATGTGAGGCAAATATGCTGAGAACGCCAGCGGCTAGAAAAGCAAAGCTCAGTGCAAGAATCCATGTTCGCATCTAGTTCACCTGGCTGAAACCAATGCCTTAAATTAGCAGCCTTCGGCGTTATCTTCCACGATTTCAGCCTCCGGCCGCTTTCAGGTCGCGAACATCAGGAGAACGCAGGTCTGCCTGTGTTTTCTAGTATCGAGCTCGTGAGCAAGCTCGTTTGACCCGTATTCAACGAAGGTCCGAGCCTTGTCCGCCCGGACCCGGATAACCTCAAAGGCGAGACAGAACTCGCAAGCGCATCTGGCAGGTCAGTCGTGGATTTGACTGCGCTTAGTGACTATTCAGACGAAGCTTTCGGATTTTTCTTCATGGTTTCCGCCGTCCAGGGCGGCACCACCCCGTTCGTGCGCGCATAGGCAATGGATTGCCCCAGATGTTCGTGATTGTGTACAACCAGCAGGTACACAACATCACCATCGTTTGCATCCGGACCTAGTTTCTTCTCTGCTTTCGCAAAATCCGCGTTGGACATCTTCTCCACCGCTCCTATTGCATACGCAAACGATTTGTTCAGCTGATCAATCACCTTGGCCTTGTCCGTGGTGGACTTCTCAAATCCATCCTTGTCGATCCCTGGAGCGGCGGCCACGCCCATCATGGTCGGAATGTTGTAATTCGCCAGGGCCACGTGCAAATAGAGTTCGCTAACAGAGCGCACTCCCTCCGCCGGCCGCCACGTGAATTTCTCCGCGGGCGTCGCTTCCGCCAAACCCACGAATTTCTTCTGGAGATTCTGCAGATCCAGAATCGCTTGGGGCTTCATGTCATAGCTCGGCGGAGTTTTGTCCTCTGCCGCAACCGGTTTTGCAGCCCTCTTGGCGTAAGCGGGACCAACCACAACCCCCATAATTAGAACCATGGCCGCCGCAAGTAATTTCCAACTTTTCATTTGCGTTCTCCTTTGCGATGCGAGTCCCCATGCCTCGACGCTTGCGTAACCCGCCTGCCCCTCGACATCAGGTTTCAGGATTACGTCAGGGGGTACCCGATTAGACGTGGATTGCGTCTATTCTCTTCCTGCAAGAATACAAAGATACCAGGCCCGGACGGGCCCGTTCAGATCTTCTGAGGGAGTTCTTGCGGGTAACCGTTACCTTCGCTTTCCCGACATTCCCGGCATGGCTGGCTTGCCCTTCAGCCTGGCCGCTTCGCGCAGCAGTTCAGTTAACCCCTTCTGACTCAATTCTTGCACCGCAAACAGCTTCACGTGCCGAAGGTTCTTGCCTGTCCCTTCGAGGAGCTTCTGGGGATCCCTTAGCGAGGTGCCGTAATGAAAGCCACAACTCACATGGGATTTGCCGGCCATGTAGAAGCAAAACGGATGACCTTTCTCAAAAGCAGGTATGCCCCACGAATTCACGGTTTCCTTCGTGCCCGGTACCACTTTCTTCACCAGACTCCGCAAAGCGCGAACGATCTTCTCGACTTGCGGGTTATCGCCCCGCTTCGGCGTGGTCTTTCGCGTTTTGCGCCTTGCATTGGGCTTACTCATTGGCCGGTCCCTCCGTTTCCTGCCGAAATCGTACCCCGTCACCAGGGGATACGGAATAGATTCGCACAGGCTCAGGTTTCCGCGCGAAAAAAGAGGGGCAGGAGGTTTTGCTCCTGCCCCTTAAAACTCCAAATCCGAGGACTTTCTACTTTGCTTGGAGGGTCTCGATATAACCCACCAGGTTGCTGATCCGCTGTTGCACAACGGAATCGTGGTATTTGTCCAGCGACTGGAACAATGGACCCCACACCGGCATGTCAGCGGAGCCATGAGACGCCGGGCCGCTTCCAAACTTCAAAACGGAGGCAACGGAATTCGCGGGGAATTTGCCATCATGCTTCCGGGAGAGTTGGGTCAGGTCGGTTGGCATCGCTTTCATCGAGGATGCCGCCGGACCTCCACCTTTACCGTCGGTTCCGTGACACGGCGCGCAGTACTGGTTGTACATGTCTTTCCCAGACGCAGCGTTCGTTTGCTTAATCGGCGTTTTTTTAACTACTGGCTGCTGGGCGGTCCTGTCCTGCGCGAAACAGAGACTCGTTGCCACCAGCAAACTTCCTAGCAGGATCATGCTCTTTTTCAACATGTGACCCTCCTTTCGATTGGGGATAGATCATAAGTGAGAGAACTGCTTGTTCTATCCGGTCTGATTCTGAAAGCGAATATAGCACGCCTTTTGGCTGAAAAGCTGTGATGTAGGCACACTGTGCAACACCCCAATAGTGGCCAATTTGGCACTCTACTTGAATTATGTAAGGTTGGAAAGGATATTTTTTCCTAAAAATGGAACACGACTCCGGCGGTGCCCTGGTAGTTGTTCTGGTGCTGGCCGAAGAAGGTGCTGAACACGTAGTCGCCTTCCGCGCGCAGCGACAATCGCGCATTCACACGGAAGTCTACTCCCCCGCCTGCTTGCACCGTGAATGCATCCTTGCTGTTCCCCGCCGTCTGCGGTTGCAGGTGCCCGCCTCCCACCAGCGCGTGCCCCCAGGGTTCCCAGCGTGCCCGCCGCGATCCGATCCGTATCCCTCCGCCACCGCCAAAATACTTCACGTGTTCCCGGTCATAGATCTCCGGCGCAAACCCCGTTACCAAATTCCCTTCCAACGCAAACCAGTCGTTGGTGAAGTACGTCACCGTCGTGCTCAGTCCCACGAGGCTGGCATCAATTATCGACGACTGGAACCGGAAAAACTCCACTCCCAACCCCAGTTGCCACCGGTAATCATCCCGGTCCCCAAACACAAACCTCGGTCGGGGCGCTGCCGCCGCCGGTTCCGCTGCTCCTGCGCTTGCCGTTGCTGTCAACGGTGTGGCCAGCGCAAAACTCCCCGCTTCCCCGCCAGGCGCATACAAATTCACTTGCGACGCCGAACTCGCTGCTAAATCGCCCGCCACATTCGTTGCGTCCTTCGTCGGGCCTGCCCCCACACTCGATTCCTGCGCCCCAACCGTCATCGCCGCCAATAGCACCACCAGCACTCCCAGCAATTCCTTGCTCATACTCATACTCATCCTCTTCCGCCGCTTCGGCCAAGAAAACCCTGGCATTCCGGCACGTACAGATTGACTGGGCATGGCACCGCACAGTTTACCGTGGCGTCGCAACGAAACGGTTGCAAAAAATTCGCCGCATCGACTTTTTGTTAAATTTCTCACGTGTCCGTTCGCCTTGACACGTTTCCGAACGAAGCCTACACTATGTAGTTTTTAGGTGTTCCCCAGGGACCGTCTGGGGGAGGACAACTATGGATAAGAAGCGTTTGGAGTACTACAAGAAGAAATTACTGACCCGGCGCGATGAGTTGGTGAAGACCATCGTGCGCACCGAAGAGGAAGGTCGCCAGGCCGACGACGACCCGACCGTGGATTTGGCTGATAAGGCTGCAAACTCCTATACCAAGGAATTCCTCTTTGGCCAAACCAATACCGACCGCACCATCTTGAACATGATTGACGAAGCTTTGAAGCGCATCCGCAACGACGAATACGGTACCTGCGCGAATTGCCAGGAAGAGATGCAACAAAAGCGTCTGGACGCTGTGCCTTGGGCCAAACACTGCATTTCCTGCCAGGAGAAAATGGAACAGGGCGCTCTGTAATCCCTCGCTTCGTACCCATTACCAAATCAGTAGCTAACTGAAGTAGAATAAACCCAGCGAGGATGGGTGTCGCTGCCTTATGCTCCTTCCCGAGTCCCGGATTCCGATTGTGGGCTGGCTGGAGACTTTTGCCGGCGCTCTCACCAGTGTCGTGTTCCCCGCGGGGTGTCGCCTTTGTGATGCGCCTCTGACACATGCAAAGCGTCTGCCCATCTGCGAAGCATGGCTGGCCTCGTTTCAAACAATCCTTCCGCCAATCTGCAGCCTTTGCGGCCAGGTCCTGCCCGCCGCCGCTCATTCAAGCGAGAATCCTCTATTTTACTTCGATTGCGCAAAGGACAAATTCGCGTTTCAGGTCGCCCGAAGCTTCGGAGTTTAGGATGGGGCGCTGGCCCGCGCCATCGTCCTTCTCAAGTACGAACGCATCGAGCCGCTGGGCTCCTATTTTGCCTCGCAGCTTCTCCGTCTTCTCCGCGCTGCCCCACAACTTCTGCCCGTGGACGTGGTGGTTCCCGTTCCGCTGCACCGCCTAAAGCGCAAGGACCGCGGCTATAACCAGGTAGACCTCTTCGCGCGCTCTTTGGCGCGCTGTCTTCGCCTCCCTTACCGCTCGGTTCTTCTGATGCGTTCCCGGCCACGACCGGAAAAGCACCTCCTTAGCCAGGAGGAGCGTTGGGAGGCGGTACGTAGTGCTTTTGTCATGAGGCAGGGCGGCCGGGTTGACAATTTACGGGTCTTGTTGCTAGATGATGTAATGACGACGGGAGCGACGCTTGATGCGTGTGCTCGCGCGGTACGCGAAGCCGGAGCCCGTTCGGTACTGGGACTCACTATTGCCCGTGCCGCTCGGCCCGTTACGCCCGTCAGTGGAGCGTAATACCCTGAAGGGTGCGCGATGAGCGCAAGAAGGCCAGAAGCGACCGACCCCCGAGGGAGACATCCCCTTGAAGCGGGTGGCTTGCTTGTGCCCAACAGTTCGGGTAATGCTCCCAACCGTCTCCTTCCACCTTTGCTAGGTCGCCGGGCCTCCATGATGCAGGAACCGGTGCTGGTCCTGAACGCCACCTACGAGCCCATCAACGTTACTGCCGTCCGCCGGGCCATGGTCTTACTCCTGAAGGGCGTGGCGCAAGCTGAAGAAGTGCACAGCACAGAGGTCCATTCCGCAGCACACGCACACAAGGTCCCTTCGGTTATCCGTCTGCTGGCCTATCGCCATATTCCGCAGCAGAGCCGCGCTCTCTCTCGGAAAAACATCCTTTTGCGAGATCGAAACACTTGCCAGTTCTGTGGCCGGATCTTCCCAAGCTCTGAACTGACACTGGATCATGTCTTGCCACGGTCTCGTGGTGGGCGCTCATCCTGGGAGAATCTGGTGGCGTGCTGCTACCGCTGCAACAACACCAAAGGCGATCGCACCCCGGAGGAAGCGGGACTGAAACTGGCACGCCGTCCCCGCCCTTTCACTCTCCATACCTCTCGGCAGCTTATGAGGCTGATCGGCCACCGTGATGAACGTTGGCGTAAGTACTTGTTTTATTGAGGCTTATTCGCTGTCTGCGGAATTCCGCCTGCTAGCCTTGGCACCCACGCAGATCTGGGAAACCTTTTTTGCCACAACGCATCTAACTCAGTAATACCACTTCGAGGACACACCCCGGGAAGCAGTTAGGGCAACCCCCTAGCTGCTTCTCTTCCTTTTAGGCCACCTTTTTTCAGAATACTTTCTTTCGTACGTTGCAGTCACTCCCATCCCTCCCGAAGTCTCCTCTTGCCAGTTTCGGGAAAGCTCTCCAGCGCAGAGGCCTCGTCCGGAAACTCGGGAAAGACCTGATAGAGTCTGGTGATTTTCAGAATCTCCTCGACCTTCGGCGCAAGACCCACTACTTTCATTGCACCGCCCGCTTTAACGACAGCAAGGTAGTTGCGCGCCAGTTCGCCGACCCCCGAACTGTCCAGGTACTCGAGATTCTTCAAGTTTAGAAGAATGTTCGGGTGGCCACGCTTTAAGAGCCCCAGGATAGCTTCACGGAATGCCCCTCCTTCAAATGAAGTTAGCCTCCCGCTTACGTCCACAAGAGACACGGCATCAACTTGCCGGATGGTTACAGTGAAACTCACGCGATCCTTTCCTCAGTCGAGTAGCGCTAGATTGTATCGCGTGTTCTTGGGAAGGCAAGGGCTTGGCGTTTCTTACGCGCTTCCTTCCACTTGCTAGACTATTGCCGCATCACGACCCGCAGACCTCTGCGCCAACTCTCTACCAGCCCCACCCGAATCATCTCAATCTCTGACTTGAGCAACCGCAGCAGGGTGTCTGTGCTGGGATAAAAGCGCAACGCGGGCGCAACGAGGTAAACCAGAGGTCGGGCAGGAATCAGTCCAACCCCCGAGAAATATCCATAACGCGCAAAGTCGCCTTGCATCTGCAGGTGTCGAATACGCGACCAGTAATCCCCCGCCTGCATTGGCAGATCCGGATTCTCGACTGCCTGCAATTCGATAATCGCCAGCCGGTGCGAGCGCGTAACACACAGCAAATTCAGAATCCCATGCTGACCGGCGGATTGCGTAAACACCTGCTCGTACACGTGTGCGGGATCGAGGGCAAGATCGATCTGGCTCACATCACTCCTCACCAGCGTCTGCATCCATCGTTCAGCTTGCGCGCGATAAAGGGGGTGGCGCGTGTCGCTTGCCAGCGGATGGCGGAAATTCTCAAGGTTTAAGACAAGCTGCTTCAACGCTACCTCGTTGTCTGCTTTGAGTTCCTCCCAATGCCCTTCCATTCCAAACGTGACCTGGCCATCCGCCCATCGCGCAAATGGCAAACTACGAAACCGCAGGACCACTTCCTGCATCTGGGGCGAGACGTGCGCGCGAATCGCATCGCGCGCCAGCGCCATGACTGGGGCAATCGCAGAAGCAGCACGGTCCAGCAGCAATTGTGATTCGCGCCGCGGCACCAGCCACGCGTTGATATTTCCGTTCGCGCAGGGATCGATGCGTTCCAGCGTCTCTCGTTGTGCGTCTCGTTCATACACCTGCACGGATAATCGCCGGTCCATTGCTTGAAGCCGCGCCGCAAGAGAAGCGGATTTGCCCTTCGGCAGGATCAGCCGCAGCCCGGAGAGATTGCCGTGCCCATTGCTCTGGCGCGCCCGGTCCAGCCATAGCAGGGCGTACGTCAGACTGCTTTCAAAGGCCTCCGGAGATTTTTCGTCGGGAACCGCAAGAAATGCATGCTGCTGCATCCCCTTGCGTGAAATTCCACGCACATAGATGCGAGAAAGGGGGTGCTCTAGGTCTGCCGGGATGGAAAGCTTTTCGACCGTTTCGTCGGGAAAGCGCTCCGCCAGAATCCTCCGCAGTTGCTCGCAGAATTCTTCACGCGATACTCCCTTGGCGTCGCGTTGGCAGTCCAGCCGGACGATTTCCAGTCGCTGAGGCTTGATGCGCCCAAAACATTCCACCGCCAGCAACAGGCGTTTGTCCGATTGCTCGGTAATAGCCAGCACCCGCCGCGTTTCGTTGCAGTTCTGCGACCAAAAGTGCAAGAGCGGCTTCGCCGGTGCCCCTCGTACTTCCCAGCCCAGCGCGGTGCTCGAACTGATTCGCCCACCGTTCTCCCGCAGTTCGATTGCGCCGCTCTTTGCTAAGTTCTGCAGGCAGCCGCGCAGCTCCTCGCAGAGGTCCATACCGCTATATTAAACTAACTATGTGGTTAACAAGAAACTATTTCACGGAAGATAGTTGCAGATAGGTCGCGCGGACGAAGGGTTGTTGCATGTTCCAGGTGGCCGGCACGTGGTCAAATGAAATTTCTACGGCACGTCGCTCTCCGGGCGCAAGTGCCCCCGCCGGCACTCCCAGCACGCTCCGCGTTTCGCGCAATGCAATTTGATCCATGGAATCGGCAAACTCCACTGTGAGCGACAGCATCAAAATCCTCTCCGGGCCATCGTTGACTACTTCACCCGAAAGAGTAGTCACTTCCTGATGAATAAAGTTCTCCGCTCGGCTCATTTCGATCTTCTCGACTCTAATGTTCTTCAGGTACGCCTGCTCTTCCGGCGTCATCTTTACCACCACTGTCCCTTGATACGTTCTTGGTCCTCCCGCCGGTGCATGGAAGAGAAACCACAAGCTGAAACCGATCGCCAGCGCCACTATCACGCCAATGATCACCGTCATCGTGGACGACGCTTCGCCTTTCTCTGGTTTTTCCGGTATTTGCAGTGCATTTGGCATGGCTACTTCTCTCAATTCTTCCGTGCAAGTCTTCCCGCACTCAACGGCCGAGGCTCAAGCGGTGTACGAGCGGTTCCGGCAGGCGCGCGCTTCTCATGCGCTCCTGAACCTTTCCGATTTCGTAAGGTACTCGCCAGAACTCTACCACTTGGTGCTCCAGATCCGCGATGGCAAAACCTGCTCGCGGGTCGGAGTCACGCGGTTGACCCACGGATCCCGGATTCAGTAGGTAACGCTTCCCGGCTTCGATGCGCAACACGCAGCGAGTCTCTGTGATGCGCGGGTGCAAGTTCAAGACTTCCAACTGCGAATCCTGATACGCGAATCCTCCCTGATGGTGCGTGTGGCCGTAAAAGGTGATCGGGAGAGACGAATCCAGAAGTCCTTCAAGCGCTTGCGTGGGCGTGAACACGTATTCATCTTCATCCTGGAACGCGCCGTGCACCAGTACCACTCCTTCAGTTTCCAACGGGCCCTGCGGCAATGCTGCCAGCCAATCCAAATTCTCGTTCGTGAGCTGCGAGCGCGTCCAGTTGACGGCCATTTTGGCTACCGGATTGAAATCCTCGGTGGACATTAGCTCCGCAACCGCTTTGTCGTGATTGCCCCGTATCGTCGCCGCGCCCAGTTCTCGGATCCGCGTCGTCACTTCGTTCGGGTCCGGCCCGTAACCAACCACATCTCCCAGGCACACCACACGCTCCCAACTCCCTTTCGCTGCATCGAGGGAAGCTTCGAGGGCCGTTAGATTCGCATGGAGATCGCTGAGAACTAGGAGTCGCATCCGCCCTGTCCGAACCGTGCCCACGAGTATAAATGATGCCAGGGGGCCAAGCACATGGCATTGTGAACAACCATTAGCATGTCAAAGGCCTCCGCTGTGGCTAGAAACGTAACAGGAAAATATCACCACCCGCGAAACATTCTGCTGGCGAATCTCGTCTATACGGGTGCGGCCGATGTTTGGGCTGTTCGGGACGAAACGAGATGTAGTAAAAAACCCCGCGGTGGCAGCCGCGGGGCTATTGACACGCAGTTTTTCCGGATCGTGAACCAGGAAGAAAAGGTGTCTCCAGCGCGAGGCTACCTTTTCCCCTGCCTGTGTGTCAACCCTTTCGTCTTGCAACCGCCGTTCGGTCGACTCGCTCCTTGAAAGGAAAGAACACGCATGAGTACCAATTCCACCGTCCGCAATTTGATCCTGGCCTCGGCCCTCGCGGTTGCTATTCCCGCGTTCGCCAAGCCCGTGGTCAAGGATCTACCCATAAATCACTCCATGCACGTCGGCCAAACCAGCATCGAGTCCGGCGACTATCGCATCCTCATCGACGGCAATCACCTTACCATCCAGAAGGGCAAGAAGGTCGTGGCGCAATCGGATGGACGCTGGGAAGAACGCAGCTCAAAATCCCCCTATGACGAGATCCTCTCCGACGCCAACGGCAATATGATGGAACTTCGCTTTGCGGGCAAGACGGGCGTTTTCGTCTTGGCAAGGTAAGGTGTAAACGCGTGACCTCTACCCTCTTTTTGGCAGGGAAGCTGTATCCATCTGCAGCTTCCCTTTTCTTCTCGGCCACTCGGGAACTTCTGAAGTGGCAAACCCCGGTCGTTGCTGTGAGCGAACTCCTCACGGTGTTTGCGGTCTTGCTGCGTGTTCGTTTTTCCCACGCTGTCCCAGAATCCTCCCGGCCTTAGCGAATTAGCATGCAGTCTCCATAACTGTAGAACCGGTAGCGCACCTCGACAGCGTGCCGGTACGCCGCCAGCATCGACTCGCGACTCGCAAACGCGCAAACCAGCGCCAGTAGCGTCGATTTCGGCAAATGAAAATTCGTCAGTAGAACATCCACCACGCGAAACACGTGCCCGGGAAAGATGAATATCTTGGCTTCGTCTTTTCCCGAACAAATGATCCTGCTTTCGCCACGCTCGGCCGCCTTGGCCGCCGCATCCTCCAGGGCGCGTACGACCGTTGTGCCCACGGCAACCACTCGGCGGCCTTTTTCCTTGGCGTGATTGATCTTCTGCGCCGCTTCGCCCGAGATTTCGTACGCCTCGGAATGAATCTTATGCTCCTCGAGCGTCTCCGTGTGAATGGGCTGAAACGTTCCGAGTCCAACGTGCAGCGTGATTTCGCACGTCTCACAACCACGGCCTCGAATTTTCTCCAGGATATCCTGCGTAAAATGCAGTCCCGCCGTGGGCGCAGCTACGGCGCCGGGCTTCTGTGCATACACCGTTTGGTAACGCTCGCGATCGGATGCCTCGTCAGGGCGGTCAATGTAAGGCGGCAGCGGCACGTGTCCCAAGCGCTCGATGTTCTCTTCCACTCCCTGTCCGTTGTGCGAACAAAAACGCATCGTCCGCAGTCCCAATTCGCCCCGCGCCAGAATTTCCCCCTCCAACTCACCGCCGCCAAAAACCACCCTTTCTCCCACTGCCATTTTCCGGCCCGGGCGCACCAGGGCTTCCCAAATCTCCGATTCAACTTTCCGCGTTAGAAAGACTTCCACTGTCCCCGTCAAGTGTTCTCTCGCCGTCTTCCGCGATGGTGATTGCGCGTGAACACCGATGCGCTTCCCAAACAAGCGGGCGGGCAAAACACGGGCATTGTTCAACACCAGAAGCTCATTGCCGCACAGCAATCCCGGCAATTCCAAGAATGCGCGGTCCTCCCAAGCCCCGCTTTGCCGATCCAGCAACAGCATTCTGGAAGCTTCGCGATCCACCGCAGGTCGCTGCGCTATCAACGCAACTGGTAGGTGGTAGTCAAAGGCGTCAACTCTCATCATCCCAACTATAACAAAGCACATGAAATGCAGCCCTGATAATCTACTCGAATCCGTTCCTTGATCATCTGCCGAGACGATCTTCCATTTCCTAACAGCTCTGCAATCTGTTGTTTTCACAGCAGTTAGTCTGTATAAAAGAGAGCAAGAAACTATACTTGACAATAACACACTAAGATTATATTATTCGCTTGACATCACTAATGGAGGCTTTTCTCATGAGAGCTACTTTAACCCGTTTTGAACCGTTCCGCGGGGTTTCCACCCTGCAAGACCAGATCAACCGCCTCTTTAACGGGGCTCTTGATCGCACTTCGGATGAGGCCAACCTGACGGCTTGGGCGCCTGCGGTCGACATCTACGAGACCGAGCACGAACTCGTCGTCAAGGCGGACATTCCGGAAATCAAGCCGGAAGATCTCGACATCCGTGTCGAGAACAACATCCTCACCATCCGCGGCGAGCGCAAGTTCGAGAAGAAGGTCAACGAGGACAGCTACCTGCGCGTGGAGCGTTCCTATGGCTCCTTCAGCCGCAGCTTCTCTCTTGCCAACACCGTGAATGCCGAAGCGATCAAGGCCGACTACAAGAATGGCGTGCTGACGCTGAGCATCCCCAAGCGCGAGGAAGCCAAGCCGAAGCAGATCAAGGTCAACGTGGAGGCCCCCGCTGTGGCTGCTGCCGTAGGCCACTAAGGTACGAATCGTTCAATGGGGAACCCTACTGGGTTAGCATAGGGGCTGGCTTTCGCGCCGGCCCCTTTTCTTCGGCAAGCCGGGGAAGTGAGGAATCATGTTGCGCTTTGACAAAATGACCGTGAAAGCACAAGAGGCGCTGCAAGCGGCCGAGGCCGTTGCCGCGCGCCACGAAAATCAGTCCATCGAGCCCGTCCACCTTCTTGAAGCGCTGATCCAGCAGCCTGACGGCGTAGTTCCGCCGCTGCTGGCTCGGCTCGGCATCCGGGTGGAGGCTCTCACCCAGGACCTCGAACGCGAAATCGGTCGTCTTCCAAAAGTTCACGGCTTCGCGCAACAAACCATGGGGCGTCCCTTGAATGATGTCCTGGAGCGTGCCTTCGCCGAAGCCGATAAATTTAAAGACGAGTACGTTTCCACGGAACATTTTTTCCTGGCCATTGCGGGCCAGGATCGCGATCCTGCGGGCCAATTGCTCAAGAAAAATGGCGCGTCCTACGAGGCCATCCTGCAGGCTCTCGCCAGTGTGCGTGGCAGCCAGCGCGTCACTTCGCAGAATCCAGAAGCGACTTACGCCGCGCTCGAAAAATACGCGCGCGACCTGACTGAACTTGCTCGTCGCTCCAAGCTCGATCCGGTCATCGGCCGCGATGAAGAGATTCGCCGCGTGATGCAGATTCTGGCCCGCCGCACAAAAAACAATCCCGTGTTGATTGGCGAGCCTGGTGTCGGCAAGACTGCCATCGTCGAAGGCCTGGCGCAGCGCATCGTTTCCGGCGACGTCCCCGACGTTTTGAAAACTAAGCGGCTCGTCGCGCTGGACCTTGCAGCCATGGTCGCCGGTGCAAAGTACCGCGGCGAATTTGAAGATCGCTTGAAAGCGGTCCTGAAAGAAATTGCGGAAGCAGAGGGGCAGATCATCCTGTTCATCGACGAGTTGCATACCCTAGTCGGCGCCGGCGCCGCCGAAGGCGCCATGGATGCCTCCAACATGCTGAAGCCGGCATTGGCGCGCGGTGAATTGCGCGCGGTCGGCGCCACCACCATCAACGAATACAAGAAATACATCGAGAAGGATCCCGCGCTCGAGCGCCGGTTCCAGCCCGTGCTTGTGTCCGAACCAAGCGTCGAAGACACCATTGCCATCCTGCGCGGCCTCAAGGATCGCTACGAAGTGCATCACGGCGTCCGTATCAAGGACGCCGCCATTCTTGCCGCCGCTACCCTTTCGCACCGCTACATCTCCGATCGCTTCCTTCCAGACAAGGCCATCGACCTGATCGATGAAGCCGCCGCCAGCCTGCGCATGCAAATCGATTCTCTGCCCACGGAGATTGACGAAATCGAACGCCGCATCCTGCAACTTGAAATCGAACGCCAGGCGCTTCTGAAGGAAACTGACGCGCATTCGGTTGAACGGCGCACGCAAATCGAGAAGGAACTGGCTAAACTCCGCGAAGATTCCAGCGGGCGCAAAGCTCGTTGGCAAACCGAAAAGGCCGCCATCGCGAAGATCCGCAAGTTGAAGGAGCAGATTGATCAGCTAAAGGCCGAAGAGCAGCGCTTCGAACGTGGTGGCGAGCTCGCCAAGGTCGCGGAAATCCGCTACGGCAAGATCGCCCAGGCTGAACGCGAATTAAAAGCTGCACAAGACAGTTTCGACGCTGTTCAAAAAAATACGCGCATGTTGAAGGAAGAAGTCGACGAAGAGGATATCGCCAAGCTCGTCAGCAAGTGGACCGGCATTCCCGTTGGCCGATTGCTCGAGGGCGAAGCGCAGAAGCTCGTGCACATGGAAGAGCGCTTGCGCCAGCGCGTGGTCGGTCAGGAAGACGCTCTTTCTCGTGTGGCCAATGCTGTACGCCGCAGCCGTGCAGGGCTTTCCGACTCAAAGCGCCCCATCGGTTCGTTTATCTTCCTGGGGCCAACTGGCGTGGGCAAAACGGAACTGGCTCGCGCGCTCGCGGAATTTCTTTTTGACGATGAGAAGTTGATGATTCGCATCGATATGTCCGAATACATGGAAAAACACAGCGTTTCCCGCCTCATTGGCGCCCCCCCGGGCTATGTTGGCTACGAAGAAGGCGGGCAACTTACCGAACAGGTTCGCCGCCACCCGTATTCAGTCATTCTGTTTGACGAAATCGAGAAGGCGCACCCAGATGTCTTCAATGTGCTCCTGCAGATTCTTGAAGACGGACGTTTAACCGATGGCAAGGGCCGCACTGTCGATTTTCGCAACACCGTTCTGGTCATGACCAGCAACGTTGGCTCAACTGCCATCTTTGAACTTGCTGGAAAGGATCCCGAGCGTGCTCGCAAGGAAGCCATGGAGGCATTGCGCGCCGCGTTTCGTCCCGAATTTATCAATCGAATTGACGAAATCGTGATCTTTAACCCGCTGGGCAAGGCGCAACTCGAAAGCATCGTGGTGCTGCTGCTGAAGAATGTCGAAAAGCTTCTAGCGGAACGCCAGATTACCCTGGAGTTGACGCGGCCGGCGATCGACTTGTTGCTGCACGAAGGCTTTGATCCGGCCTATGGTGCGCGGCCGCTCCGGCGCACGATCCAGCGCCTCGTTCAGGATCCTCTGGCGATGCAGATTCTGGAAGGCGCAGTTCTCCCAGGCGACCATGTGCGTGTCGATCGTGATGGCAAGAAAGACGCCATGCGCTTTGAGCGTGCGCCCGCCAAGCCCGCTGCTGCAGTAGCAAGGAAATGACAGTGGTACTTGGCTTTTCGCCTGGAGTGCGCCGCGGCTTGACGCTCTCCAGGCTGCACTCTAGACTGTTTTTTCTGCCAGGCAATTTGCAGATCCACCAGGAAGGTTAATTACATGAAAGTTTTGCGTACCGGTGCTCTTCTGATTCTGCTGAGTGTGTTGTTGGTAGTGGTTGGTGGAGCTCTTGGCGGGCGTAGTGGCATGCAGATCGCCCTTGTGATCGCCATTGTAATGAATGGCATCTCCTACTTTTTTTCCGACAAGATCGCGCTTAAGTCCAGCGGCGCCCAGCCGGTGACACGCGAACAGCTACCGCGTCTCTATCAGGTGATGGAACGTCTGGCCGCTAAGGCAAATATTCCCGTGCCAAAACTCTATGTCGTTCCCGACGCGGCACCCAATGCCTTTGCCACGGGGCGTAATCCCAATCACGCTTCCGTCGCTGTCACTCAAGGCCTGCTGGAAATCATGAACGATGACGAACTCGAAGGTGTCATCGCTCACGAGCTTTCCCACGTGCGCAATTACGACATCCTGACCAGTTCCATAGCTGCCACACTCGCGGGCGCGGTTACCTACATGGCTCAAATGGGCAGGTGGGCCATGATCTTCGGTGGCTACGGGGGCAGCCGCGATGATGACCGCGGTGGTGGCGGGTTCTCGGCCCTTCTCATGATTTTCCTGGCCCCGTTTGCCGCCCTGTTGCTGCAGCTTTTCTTGTCACGCACACGCGAATACGCCGCAGACGAAACCGGGGCGCGCATGGTTGGTCAGCCCTATGGCTTGATCAGCGCCTTGGAGAAGCTCGGAACCTATAACCGGCGCATTCCCACATCCGCCATCTCACCCAGCATCTCTTCCCTGTGCATCGTCAAGCCTATGTTTGGCGGTGGCACGCTTGCATCACTATTCAGCACGCATCCTCCCCTAGAGGAACGCATCGCTGCACTGCGCCAGATGGTCAACACGCCCCTTCGGTAATTGATGACACGTGCAACGCTTGTTCATCCTGCGGTAAAGATTTCCGCTTCTGGGAATGGCCAATTCCTGTTCGCGCATAGCTTATTCCGCTAAACAACACATTACAAATAAGTTAATAAGAAACCAACTGTCTCCGCCTTTTGGCTCCACAAATGCACTCACTTCAGACACCAGCAAGGTCGACCATTAGGGGAAGTAGAGGGACACAGGTCATGAGCTGCCGAGACACTATTCATTTGATTTGTATGTACTTAGAGGGAAAACTCTCTCCTGGCGTCCAGGTCGAGATTGAGCGCCATCTGCATTCTTGTGCAGACTGCCGGCTGGTTCTGGACGCCGCGACTACCACTCTGGACCGTTATTTCGGGCCATCCAAGCTCACTTCCAACTCTCAAGCCGCCTGAGCGGATTCATCGAACATATTCAATCCTAAGCACATAGACTGCCCAGGACATTCCCCTTATACGATCTTTCATGGCTGCCATCGTCTTGGCGTTCTGCTCACTTCGACTAAGGTGAGGATCTGCAAAATTTACGTTGCCAGGAATGCATCGGTAATCTTTACTGGTACTAGTACCTTATAATACTCCTCCATTTTCGCTCTCTTCTTTCACTAACTCTTTCCGATTCATCACATTGGAAACGACACAACCGGTGGCTCGACTTTGGGTCGACGAGTGCCCGCTTTCATATTGCAGGGCGGCGACGCCAAAAGGAGATTAAGTCAATGAGCGAGTTCCAGGAAACCAACATCCAGAGTACCGCGGGCACTCCCCGATGGGTGGGTCTGGCCATTGCGGCCCTCGGAGTAGTTTCGTTAGTCGGCCTAGGTGTGGGTATTGGGGCTCTGAACCAGGCACGTTCTGTAGAGCAGTCTACGCAAGCCTCGTTGAAGCAACAGAACGACGCGCTCGGCCAGCGTCTGGCAAGGTCTGATGATCAGAACCAGCAATTGCAGAGCGACCTCAAGGTTGTCACGGACAAGCTAAACGTTACGCAGGAAGAACTGGTCAATGCGCGCAAGCAGTCAAAAGTTGCTATCGCGTCCTATGACAAAAAGTTGACCGGCCTGGCCTCCAACGTCAATACGCAGCTTGCCACCAAGGCCAACACCGATGATGTAAACAAATTGAATGGCGACGTCAGCGGTGTGAAGAACGATCTCGACGTCACCAAAGCCAAGCTCGATCGCTCTATGGGCGACATGAACGTGATGAGCGGATTGATTGCCCGCAATCATGATGACCTCGAAGAACTGAGACGCCGCGGCGATCGCAACTACTTTGAATTCACGCTGACCAAGGCCAAGACCCCGCAGCGTGTTGGTCCTGTGCAGATGTCCTTGAACAGGACTGATTCAAAGAAGTCCAAGTACACTATGACCGTACTGGCGGACGATAAATCCATCGAGAAGAAGGACAAAACCGCTGGAGAACCGGTGCAATTCTACGTCAAGGGCACCGCGCACATGTCTCCTTACGAGATCGTCGTCTTCGAGGTGGGCAAGAACCAGATCACCGGTTATCTGTCCACTCCCAAGTCCACCGCAGCAGCCACAGCGGCAAGCAATACTCCGGCACAGTAAGCAAGTTCGGCTTGCCGTACCCATGCAAGTCCATTTCCTTGAGAGCGATGCGAAAAGGGAGGATCCAGAGGATCCTCCCTTTTTCCCTGTTCCTATAAGCTCACGGTCCCGGTACATGTCCGACAATCAGCTGCCTCTGGACAGCCATTCATCTCTGTGCCACTCTAAAAGCCTTCGGACGGAAGTCATTTGAAGCAGCATCCTATGAGGGGGAGGAAAGATGAAAACTAAATCCGTTGCAGGACTGGTGCTTGCTCTCTGTGCGGCAGGATTGTTGTATGCCGCCACGGGGACTTGGACCGGTTATATCTCTGACAGCATGTGCGGTGCAAAAGGCGCAAACGATAAGCACGCCGATTGCGCCGCCAAATGCGTGAAGGAGCATGGCGCGAAATATGTCTTCGTCAACGACGCTGATAAAAAGGTGTACACGATTGATGACCAGGACAAAGTCGCTGCTCATGCCGGCCATCACGTCACCGTAAAGGGCTCAGTAGCCGGCGACGCTCTGAAGCTCACCGACATCGAGATGGCCAAGTAATTCACTCGATCCAACATCTGTTCTGAACGGGCAGGAGTTCGCTCCTGCCCTTTTCTTTTGGTACTCCTGCCAAATTCGGCTACGATGAGTCTTCGCCCATGTCCACCACTCTTCTGCACGTTGGCCGCGCCTTCACTCCTCTGACGGAACTCCCTGACGCAGGCATTTTGATTCGCGACGGCGTGATCGAAGCCATTGGCCCGCGCAACGGCATGTCTCTACCCTCTGGCGCGAACGAAATCAATGCCACGGGAAAGATCGCTTCTCCCGGTTTTCTCGACGTCCACATTCACGGCGCCGGTGGCCACGACGTGATGGAAGGCACGCCAGATGCCCTCCATACCATCTCCAAAACCATCGCGGCTCATGGAACCACTTCGTTCGTCGCCACGACTGTCACCGCTCGCCCTGAAGACATCTGCAAGGCTTCAGAGGGGATTTCCCGTTACATCGTTACGCAACACCAAGCCGCAGATTTGCGAGCTGAAATTCTCGGTATCCACTTCGAAGGACCGTTCATCAGCCCCGTTCGCCGAGGTGTTCATCCTGTCGAATGGCTGAAATTGCCCTCCGCGGAATTGCTAGCCAACTTTGTCGCAGCGGCCGGGGGCCACGCACGCATCCTCACTATCGCCGCTGAGCTTCTTGGCGCCATACCGTGTATTGATGCCGCGCGAAAATCCGGAATGGTTGTTGGGATTGGTCATACCGACGCCACCTGCGAGCAGGCGCGCGCTGCCTTCCATCACGGTGCTCATCATGCTATCCACATGTACAACGCCATGCGCCCGTTTTCTCACCGCGATCCTGGCATCATCGGCGCCGTTCTCACTTCCCCGGACGTCACCGCGGAACTTATCGCCGATGGTGTGCACGTCGAGGAAACGGCCATGCGCCTTCTCCTTCAGGCGAAGGGTGCAGCCGGCGTCATCCTTATCACCGACGGTATTTCCGCCACGGGCATGCCAGACGGCAAATACATGCTGGGTTCTTTCGAGGTTACAGTGACCGGTGGCATCTGCCGTAATGCCGAGGGTAGGCTGGCCGGGAGCACGCTCACGCTGGACCGCGCTCTGCGCAACATAGTCGGCCTGGGGACTCCGGTAACCGACGCCCTGCGCATGCTCACGCTAAACCCTGCCAAGCTACTTGGTATCGAATCGAAAAAGGGTTCGCTGCGTGCCGGAGCAGACGCCGATATTGTCCTCCTCGATGAAGGACTAAACGTCACGCAAGTCTGGACCAGCGGCCGTTCCAACTAACTTGCATCGACTTTCAAGAACTTCTGGGCTGGGGCGTGTTCCGCTGGTGAGAAGAAAGTCTGCCTCTTACTCGAAGTCGTACTTTTCAAAATGATCTTGTGGGCTAAGCCAAGAAAACTAACAATTCAACGGAATTCTTAGCTCGTCTGCGAGTTGCCGCGCATTAAATGGGCTGCATGCGAAATAGCACTCACCCACTTTCAGTGTTGGTACCTTGCGCTTGCCCTTATTTGCACGGATTACGATTTCTTCGCCTTCGAGATCCTGTTCAACATTCACTTCCTCGAAAGCAACACCGCGCTCTTTCAGAAACTTCTTCACGCGCCAGCAATCCGGGCACCACGCGCTCGTGTACAACGTGATTGGTTCCATACTGATTTCCTCGGCACATTGGATTACGCCCAAGGTAAAAGGTTACTGCAGACTAAGCTCCCGCAATTCCACTGCCTGAGCCCGGCGCTACTGGCGCGCCGCGGTATTTCCTTACAATCTGTACGCGGATTACCGCGCGCTGCAACGCCACGATGGCGCGGTCCCAATCGATGTTCGTATCGTTGGAAGCCAGTCGCTTTTCTGCGCGCGCCCGTGCTGCTTCAGCCCTGTTTACATCAATCTCTTCCGCACGCTCGGCGGTTTCCGCCAGCACCGTGACGCGGTCCGGCAGCACTTCGGCGAACCCGCGTATTACCGCAAGTGTAGTCGGTTGGCTTGAAGTCGCCTTTCGGTACGTCAGTTCGCCGATCCCCAACTCCGTCATCAACGGCGCGTGCCCCGGCAACACTCCCAACGCGCCTTCCTGCCCGGGAACAGTTACCTCGATCACCGTTTCCCTCAGCAGTTGCCGCTCGGGTGTCACCACAACCAGTTCTATGGAATCAGGCAGCATCTTCTTCTTTCCTAAACGCCCGCCTTCATCTTCTCCGCCTTCTCCAGCACTTCCTCGATCGTTCCAACCATGTAGAACGCCTGCTCCGGAATATCGTCGTACTTGCCTTCAACAATCTCCTTGAAGCTCCGCACGGTGTCTTCAATCTTCACGTACTTTCCTTCCAGCCCCGTAAATTGCGCGGCGACATACATCGGCTGCGAGAGGAATTTCTCGATTCTCCTGGCTCTCGCCACAGACCGCTTGTCCTCATCGGAAAGTTCCTCAATTCCCAGGATCGCGATGATGTCCTGTAAATCCTTGTAGCGTTGCAATACAGACTTCACCGCCCGCGCTACGCTGTAATGTTCTTGCCCGACTATGCGTGGATCCAGAATCCGCGAACTGCTGGCCAGCGGATCGACGGCGGGATAAATACCGCGCTCCACAATTTGCCGGCTCAAGTTTGTCGTTGCATCCAGGTGCGTAAACGTCGCTGCCGGCGCGGGATCGGTGTAGTCATCCGCAGGCACATAGATCGCCTGCACGGAGGTAATGGAGCCTGTCTTCGTGGACGTAATGCGCTCCTGCAACTCCCCGATTTCCGTGTTCAGGTTAGGTTGGTAGCCCACCGCGGAAGGCATGCGACCCAGCAGCGCGGAAACTTCAGATCCAGCTTGCACAAAGCGGAAAATATTATCGATGAAGAGCAGCACGTCCAGGTGTTCCTCGTCGCGGAAGTATTCCGCCACCGTCAATCCTGTCAGGCCGACGCGCAAACGCGCTCCGGGGGGCTCCGTCATTTGCCCGTAAATCAGCGCCGCGCGCGATTTTTCCGGGTCGCCCGGCACAACGACTCCGGATTCCTGAAATTCGAGATACAGGTCGTTTCCTTCGCGGGTCCGCTCGCCTACGCCGGCAAATACAGAGACGCCGCCGTGCTTCATGGCCACGTTATGAATCAATTCTTGAATCAGGACGGTTTTACCGACACCCGCGCCGCCGAACAATCCGATCTTGCCACCCTTCAAGAACGGCTGAATCAGGTCCACCACCTTGATCCCGGTCTCAAACATTTCCAGCGTTGTGGACTGGTCTTCCAGCGAGGGTGACGGCCGGTGAATCGGGTAAAACTTTTCTGCTTTCACTGGTCCCAAATTGTCCACTGGCTTGCCCAGCACGTTCAGCACACGGCCGAGCGTGGCTCGCCCTACCGGTACTTCGATGGGTTTCCCGGTGTCGTATGCCTTCATGCCGCGCACCATACCTTCGGTCGGCTCCATCGCCACCGCGCGCACGCGTCCTTCGCCCAAGTGCTGTTGCACTTCCGCGGTCACGTCCAGAGGCGTGGGAACGTTGAAGCCCTCGCTGGTGATGCGCACGGCGTTGTAAATGGCCGGCAGGTGCCCGGCTTCGTACTGAATGTCTAGCACTGGTCCAATGACCTGCACCACATGCCCCACGGCTGCGTATTGCTCCGCCATCTTCAGGCTCCTCTAATTCCGTAACGTGACTCCTGACTTGTGATCCGTGACTCGTCACGACTCACTGGTCGCTGGTCACCGGTCACTGCCCACTACGCCGTATTGGACGCTCCGCTCACGATTTCAATAATCTCTTTCGTGATGGCCGCTTGCCGCACTTTGTTCATGTACAGTGTCAGCGCTTCAATCACGTCGCCGGCATTCTTCGTGGCCGCTTCCATAGCCGTCATCCGCGCCGCATGTTCCGCTGCGGAGGATTCCAGCATCGAACGCAACACTTGTGTCTCGATATACCTGGGCAGCAGCCGGTCCAGTATCTGCTCCACCGGTTGCTCGTAGATGTAGTCAATCTGAGCGCATGCAGCCTCCGCCGGAGTTTCTTCGCCGCTTTCGATTGCTTCCACTGGCAGGAGTTTTTCCACAGTTAGTCGCGGCGCCAGCACGTTCTTGAATTCACTGAACACCATATACACAGCATCCACCGACTCTCTCGTATACAGGTCCGTCACCAGGTTGGCAATCTCTCGCGCAATCCCAAAATCCACGCGCGCCAGCACGTTCACATATTCCCCGGCGAACTCCATCCCGGCCTTGCGCAGCATGTCGCGCCCCTTCTTCCCGACGGGAATGGTCACGATCTTCTTGCCCTTCCTGCTGCGAATGAATTCCCCAGCCATCTTCAGGATGTTGGCGTTGAACGCGCCCGCCAACCCACGTTCTCCCGCCAGCACCAGCACAAGGATGCGCTCTTCTGGGCGCTTTGCGAATAACGGATGTTGCGGCGTTTCGATACGTGCCATCGTGGAACGCAGCACGCGCACCAGTTCCTTCGCGTACGGCCGCGCCGCCAGTGCCGATTCCTGTGCCCGCCGCAGCCGTGCCGCGGATACAAACTTCATCGCGCGCGTAATCTGCTGGGTGTTTTTCACCGAGCGGATGCGTCGCCGGAAATCTAGCAGTGTGGGCATGTTCTATCGCCGGTCCGTTTAGTGCGCTCCCGCGGCAATCGCGGCTGTGAATCGTTCCTTGAACGCGTCGATGGCAGGTTTGAGCCCCGCCTTAATGCCGTCGTCGAGCGCCTTCTTCGTGGCAATTTCTTTCAGCACACCTGCGTAGTTGGTTTCCGCGAATTGCAGAAACTCGCGTTCAAACCTCCTCACTTCATTCACGGGAATCGCATCCAATGCGCCAGTCGTTGCAATGTATATCGCCACAACCTGCTTTTCCACGGATAGCGGCACGTATTGGTCCTGCTTCAAAACTTCCGTCAATCGCTGCCCGCGCGCCAGCTGCGCCTGGGTCACTTTGTCCAGTTGGTCGGAGCCAAACTGGGCAAACGCCGCCAGTTCGCGGAATTGCGCCATGTCCAAACGCAACGTTCCCGCCACCTGCCGCATGGCCTTGATCTGTGCGTTGCCGCCGACGCGGCTGACTGAGATGCCGACGTTAATGGCAGGACGTATGCCCGCGTTGAACAGGTCTGACTCAAGGTAGATTTGCCCGTCGGTAATCGAGATTACGTTCGTGGGGATGTACGCGGAAACGTCTCCGGCTTGCGTCTCAATCACCGGCAATGACGTCAGCGATCCCCCGCCGAGTTTGTCATTCAATTTCGCCGCACGCTCCAGCAAGCGCGAGTGCAAGTAGAACACGTCGCCCGGAAACGCCTCGCGTCCCGGCGGACGCCGCAGCAGCAAGGAAATCTCGCGATAGGCTTGTGCGTGCTTCGAGAGGTCGTCGTAGAAGGTGACCGCGTGCATCTTATTGTCGCGGAAATATTCCCCCATCGCACAAGCCGCGTAAGGCGCGATATATTGCAGAGAAGCAGGCTCAGCCGCGGAAGACGCCACCACAATCGTGTAGTCCATCGCGCCCGCATCGGTCAGCACCTTCACCACCTGCGCAATCGTCGAGCGTTTTTGCCCGATCGCGCAGTAGATGCAGATCATGTCGTTGCCCTTCTGGTTGATGATGGTGTCCAGAATAATCGCGGTCTTTCCCGTTTGCCGGTCACCGATAATCAGTTCGCGCTGTCCGCGACCAATCGGAATCATGGAGTCGATGGCCTTGATGCCGGTCTGCAGCGGTTCGCGCACTGGTTGCCGGTCCAGCACGCCTGGTGCAATGCGTTCCAAAGGAATCCGCAGCTTCGTGGTGATGGGTCCCTTATCATCCTCGGGCTCTCCCAGAGGATTCACCACGCGCCCGATCATTTCCGGCCCTACGGGAGCGGACATAATCGTGTTCGTCCGGCGCACGACGTCGCCTTCCTTCAACTCCGAGGATTCTCCCAACAGCACCGCGCCTACTTCTTCCTCTTCCAGGTTCAGCGCCAGTCCGAAGATGTTGTGCGGGAACGCCAACATCTCTCCGGACATGACCTTCTCCAAACCGTGAATGCGCGCGATCCCGTCGCCCACGCTGATAATCGCGCCGACTTCGTCCACGGAAACGCTTTGCTCGTAGTTCGCAATCTGCTCTCGCAGGATCTTGCTGATTTCGTCTGCCTTGATGTTCGCCATGCCTGCTCCGTTCCCGAATACCTATTCCGCCGTCAAGCGCACGCGCAGTTCATTCAGCCGGCTGCGCAACGACCCATCGTAAATCGTGTCTCCGATGCGCACCACCGCGCCGCCAAGCAGCTCCGGCTCCAGCGCATACGTCGCTTGAATTCTTTTCCCCGTCAACCGTTCCAGCGTTTGCAGCAACTGCGTTTTCTGTCCGTCGTTCAGATTGGCGGCAGAGGATACTTCCGCCTCGGCTACACCTTGCCTCTGCCGGATCACTTCCTGGAATGCCTTTAGAATGTCAGGCAGCAGGGATGTGCGCTGGTTGTCCACCATCACAAACAGGAAGTTCCGGATGATCTTGCTGACTCCCATGCGCGCCGCCAGCCTCTCAATCACGCCGTGCTTGGCTTCGCGCGTCACCGCCGGACTCGCTAGAAACGTCCGTAGTTCCGCCGATTCCTCAAAAGCCGCGCCAAATTCGCTCAACTGCTTCAAAACTGGCTCTGCCGCGCCCTGTTCCAGTGCGATATCCGCCAATGCGGTTGCGTATTGCAGGCTTGCCGATTTCAATTCGGCCTCCCCTGCAGACTTTGCACAAACTGATTGATCAAGGCTTCTTGCGTGCTCGGCGTCATCTGCCTGGCTACCATCGCTTCCGCGCCGTCCACCGCAAGCTTTGCTGCCAGCGCTTTCAATTCTACGCGGGCCGCTCGCTCGGCCGCTTCAATTTCCGCTTTCGCTGCAGCGCCGATTCTCTCTACGTCGATTTTCGTGACCAACCTGAGCCGTTCAACTTCAGCGCTTGCTTCTCTTTGCGCAATCGCACGAAATTCTGCAATTTCTTTCTCCAGGCTCGCCAGCTTCGTCGCGGCATCCTGAAGTTTTTTCTCTGCCTCAGCTTTTGCCGCCGTGGCTTTGGCTATCGCATCGCTGATGTCATCCGCGTTGCGCCGGAATATCGGAGGCAGCAGCTTCCCGAAAACCCAGTAGGCCAGGCCCGCCAGAATTACGAAGTGAATCCACTTGAACGCTGTCCCTACCGGCTGTTCCCCCGCGCCGCCTTCTTCCGCCGCACGCGCAGCCGCCGTGGCCAGCAGCAATACGATGCTCGTCAGCATCACTCGCGTGAACCTTTTGATCCTCATCGTGCCTCTCTCGCCGGGTTTCCCGGTGCCGGAGGTACCTGCATCACGCGCCGGGCAATTTCCACGGAAAGTTGCGCCACCGTTGCTTCAATCTCCTTCTTTGCCGCCGTCAATTCTCCGGCCACGCGCTCTTTTGCCACGTTTACTTCGCGGCTGGCCTTCGCCCGTGCTTCTTTCATGAACGCCGCGCGCTCGTCCAGTAGTTTCTTCCGCTCCGCTTCCTGCTCCACGTACACTTTGGCCCGCGCCTGCTTCAGCGCGTCTTCGTACTGTTTCACCTTTTCTGCCGCTGCCGCTTGCGCCGCCTCGGCCTCTCTTTGCGCACCCAGAGTGCGGGCGTCGCGCTCCGCCATCACCTTCAGTAGAGGCTGGAAAAATATGGATCGCAGGATGAAGTAGAAAATAAGGACGATCAGGGCTACGGGCACAGCCCGAAGGAAGAGTTCCCCTATCTGGTGAACCAAGTCGGTCATTAAGTTGTTTCGCCTATGCCTTCAGGTAGGCAGCCACTCCGTGCCCAAGACCGGTAGGAACATACGGTGACCTGTGCGCCGCCCCACAGAAACACTATTTATAACACTCGCCACAACTCGCCGTCAACGAAACCCGTTACTCGCCAGTGATGCCGCATGCCCCGGCCGCACGGTCGCCAGGGCGGTCCAGCAGGGGCAAAGCAAAGATGTGTGGCGGCGACTTATGCCATTCAGGCGTTCTTTCCTGTTACATTTCGCCTGTTCCTTGTTGATTGTTGAGCCGTCCTTGTGTGAAGAGCGACACCCCGCCGTGTCGATCGTGCGAGGAAGCTTGGAATTGTCCTTTTTCAGGGTTTGTTCATTCCAAACGAAGCTGGCAGGGAGAGGCGAGAAGCAGTTGGATTCTTGTAGTGTCTAGCCAAGGCCCCGTGCACGTCTCTCTCAGAAACTGAATCAGACCACGCCGCCCCCGACTACGCACGAGCCGAGCCAGACGTGTCGTGTTTTGCGCCAGGGTGTTCAGCAGATGTCCCAGTCGCATTAGGAAGTGGTAACCCTTCATGGCCTTCCAGTCCTGCGAAAAGCAATGCTCGTACTGATAGCCTTGACACTTCTCCACCAAAAAGTTGCTCTCGATTCCCCAACGATGCCGCGCGCCCAGGTTGCATCGCTCATGGACGTTCTCCCGTCTCAGCGGTTCGCTGGAGATCCAAGCATGACGCGAGGCTTTCTGCACCAGCTTCAGCGAATCCGGGGCCAGTTCTTCCCAGGTTTCTTCGCAGATCACCACATGCAGAGTTTGCCGCCTCCGTTCTCTCTCCCCGTAGCGATACTCGATGTCGTTCACCCATCGGAAACGTTGCTTGCGGTCCCCCCAGTGCTGTTCCCAATGCTGGTTGCGCTGCAGTTGTCCGAGCCCGCGGACCTCTTCCCATACCGACGGCAGCGAGTCGTCCTGCAGTACGATCATGAACTGCCAATGGTAGCGCCGGCACAGTTCCACGACCGGGCCGTTGGCATACAGCCCGTCCAACAAAACCAGGATCGGCAGACGCGGAAAATACTCTTTCATCCGCTGCGCCAGCCGGCGAAAAGCTTTTAGTTCGCAGTCTTGTTTATCCCTCTCCTGGTCGTACTCTTCGTAGGTCAGAAACTCGCTCAACAGCGGAATGGTT
Organism: Candidatus Acidiferrales bacterium; assembly: GCA_963780315.1. Lineage (GTDB taxonomy): Bacteria > Acidobacteriota > Terriglobia > Acidiferrales > UBA7541 > Acidiferrum. Next base: position 48,361 of record CAWABP010000005.1, read on the forward strand.
ATGCCATTCGCGAAGGCCAGGTTGGCCTCCAAAACATAGACGTAGTATTGCGTCTCACTGGCTAGGCTCCCGTCTTTCTGCTTGCGCTGTAGGTCTCGCTCCAAGCATTGCTCGGTCCACAGCCTGTTCCGCACCATCTTCTGCGTTCCATCGATCGCCACCGGATAACAGTTCCCCACCAGGTAGCGCAAGAATTTCTTCTTGCGGATGAACCGCTGGATCAGTTCGACCAGGGCTCCCTCGATCTCGTTTACCTCGATCCCCGCCAGCAGCCGGTTCAGCGTGTCCTGATGCGCTACACTTTCCAGCTCCGGAAACAGCCGTCGCAGGTTCTCCTGGAACTGCGGCAGAGTCATCTGTCGGTTGGCTTCTCGTCGCGAGGCCATCTGGAATACAAACAGGAGTATCCCGTACAACAGCAACACCGTCGATTTGTGTCGGATCGTTTTCGGATTCCGCGGGTCGCGGATCTTCCCCAACCGCTTCAACAACGTGGGCAGGGCCGAACGATACGCTTGGAGCTGTTCCTCCACCGCTTCCTGCCGCGCCTGCTGTTCCTCCCTCACCGTCTTCCAGGGACTCGTTCCGTTCCCGATCGTGCCCCTCGGCGAACTCTCGAGACCCTCGGCGACCTGACGCTTGCGCAGTTCTTTCGCCGCTCGTCTCCGGTCCTGTCTCTCTTGTCTCCGTTCTTCTCTGCGGCCCCGGCAGCTCATCGCTGCCCCTGGCCTTCTTCGCTCGTCCCTTGCAGAAATGCACGAAACTCCGGCACCAGCGGATATACGTAGATCGCCCGGGGAGTCGATAGGTAGCGTGTGTGACGATCCATCCGTCCTCGCCCACGCGTCTCCCCCAAGCGAATCCAGTTGGCTGCTTGATAGCACGTCCCCCGGTAGCGGGCCAGCTCCACGAACGTTTCCAGCAACACCGGCCCGTAGCCGTAGCGTTCCTCCCAGTCTTTCCGTATCCGCTGCGCCGCCAGCGACAACACCTTGCTCGCTAGATTTTTGACCCGCACCCAGGGAAAAATTAAGAAACGCGTATTCGCCACCACCCAGTTCAATCTTTGCTGGCGATCGCGTTCCGTCCATCCGATCCACGCGTCTCGCTCCCGCAGCGCCCACGCCGAGGAAGCAAACAGCAAACAGCCCAAGCGACGCCCCTCCCGGCCCACCAGAAAATACCGCTGATGCGCTCCAAACGGGCGCTTGTACCCCAGCGGATGGTAACGTTGCACGTACTCGTTCCACAGCTGGTTCGCTTCCTTCCCGCCTACCGGTTGCACTTCCACCGGGCCCACCTCTTGCACGGTTCCGGCAATCTCCTCCTCCGCTGCGCTGCCCGCTCCCACCACGATCGTGCGCCCCCCCATGTGCTGATTACTGGCGCACAGCTTTGGCAATTTCACTAAACCCAGCGCCTCCAGTTGCTGCAAAGCCTTCGCGCAGGAAGCCAGCTTGTTGCGTCCTGCCGGGGTAACCCAATCCAGGTGTTCGCAGATGGTCTGTACCAGCTCTTTCCGACTCAGCCGCCAGTACACCCGCACCGTCTCTTGAATCTCCTGAATCTCTTGATGGCTGAATTCCCGTCCGGATAAGAACTTCGGTACGCCTTCTGCATTTCGTTTCAATGTGGGGCCTCCGCATCGAGTAATCCACACTGATCCTCTCAAACGCGATAACGGATGTCCAGTGCTTTTTGCGACAAAATAAATCGCGAGGTGGGTGTATGTTGTTCTCAGCTTTGGGTTAGCAGGACTACGCGTCAGTGCTGGTTACTCGCCGGTATTTAACCGCCATTCGCCGAAAAACCCGCGACATCCCCCATCTTCCCGCCTAATCTCGCACCATGGATCGCAACACATTCTCGGCGGGAGATGAGAGCATGATCAACGCAAATCGGCAGGCGCCCGTTGCGCCATCCGGCTCAAAAAGGATATTGATAGTGGGAGCGGCAGGTTTTGTGATCCTGCTCGGAGTCGTGCTTCAGTTGGAGGCCCTCTGCTGCGCTCCCGTGCAGTCAGGCAACATGTGGATAGCTTCAACCGTTGTGCGCAGTGTCTGCAATATGGTCACTTTGCAACTGGCCCTGCCGGGGATGCAAGCAGTGGCAACATTCTGGCCGTTGCTCCTTATTAGTATGGGCCTGGTGATCTTGCTCCTTACGCGCCCCGAAACCGTTCAGCCTGTGCAGTCTACTTCCCGAGGAGGGCAACAACATGCGCGATAATTCCCGTCGATTCCCCTCAGGCCTGACTTGGGGAATTGCCATCATCGCCTTTGGCTCCATCCTGCTTCTGGACCAGATGGAGATCGTCTCTGCCCACCACATATTTCAGTTCTTCTGGCCGGCGTTCCTCATCTTCTTCGGCCTCGAAGGGCTGCTCTTCTGCAGCGGTCCCGGCAGGTTTTGGGGCTCTTTTCTGACACTCGCTGGTGTGGTGCTTCTTTTGGGCAATCTCGGATATCTTCATGTTCGCTGGAGCCTGTTTTGGCCTCTGGCCATCATTCTTTGGGGAATCTGGATCCTTTCGCGCACTTTCGGCGGCAGCACATCCTGGGGGGCTAAGTGGGTTCGGCCCATGATGGACACCGGTGCCGAGCGAGGATTTGCTTCCGATTCCCCGGACATGCACTCGGAGGTCGTTTTCAGCGCTACTCAACAGAGAATTAACTCTAAGAATTTCCGGGGTGGGAAAACCGCCGCGGTTTTCGGCGAACTCAAGATTGATCTTACGGAAGCTGAAATCGAAGGCGACGAGGCGGTTATCAAGCTCGACGCCGTCTTCGGCGCTGTTGAAATTCGTGTTCCCACGACCTGGGTGGTAGTCAGTCGCGGCGCGGCGGTCTTTGGTGAATACTCAGACAGAACTGTTCACACGCAACCATCGGGCCCAGGCACCAAGCGATTGCTTGTCAAAGGCGGTGCTGTGTTTGGAAGCGTGGTAATCAAGAACTGATTCGCACATGCACCCTATACTCAGCCGCCTGACTCGTCTTGTGCTCTATCTCCTCGCCTGGATTCCCCTAGCGGCGTTGTTGGCTTACCTCATGGCCGCAACGGCAGGAATGACCAGGCGCGAGGCGATTTCCTTGTCGCTGCCCCTATGCTTCCTTTACGCCTTCATCTGCCTCTCCGCCTGGTATTCCTGTCGCGCCATCCCTTCTGGGCGTTCGACCCTCGGGAAGCTTCTTGAAGTTCACGTCACTGCTGCTCTTGTCGCCAGCGTCCTTTGGATTCTGTGCGCGGAACTTCTGGCTTACATTTTCACCGCGATGTCGTTCTTTCCAGGAGTCACCGGCCGCCTTTCTCGGACCATCCCTATCCTTCTCGGTACGGGCGTCATTCTCTACCTTTTTTCCGTCAGCTTCTATTACGTCCTCCTGGCCGTTGAAGCTTCTCAGGCGGCTGAAGCGCAGGCAATGCAAGCACGCGTTCTTGCGCGCGATGCCGAACTGCGTGCCCTGAAAGCGCAAGTAAATCCGCATTTTCTTTTCAACAGTCTGAATTCCATCAGTGCCCTTACAACTTCGGACGCGGCAAAAGCCCGCGAAATGTGTGTTTTGCTAGGCGATTTCCTGCGCCGCACTCTTGGCCTCGGTGAAAAATCCACCATTCCCCTCGAAGAAGAGATGTCGCTGATCCATGCTTTCCTCGCTGTCGAAAAAATACGCTTCGGCGCACGGTTCCGCATGGAGGAGAATGTCGCCGAGGATACCCTTAAGATGGATGTCCCTCCGTTGCTCTTGCAGCCCCTGGTCGAAAATGCGTTTACTCACGGAATTTCCAATCTCGTCGAGGGCGGATGGATTCGGCTCGACGCGCTTTGCCAGAATGGCGCACTTTCCATCGTCGTCGAAAACACATTTGACCCTGATGCTCCGCCGCGCAGGCAGAAGAATGGCATGGGCCTCCTCAACGTGCGCCAACGGCTGGAAGCTCGCTACGGCGGTCGCGCTACCTTCAACGTCAGGACTGAAGGAGATCGCTTTTCCGTGGCAATCACTCTCCCTGCGGAAAGAGAGGAACACGCAACGTGAATTCTGCGAAGGATAAGGAAATCCGCGCCATCATTGTTGACGACGAGGAATTGGCGCGTCAGGTTATCCGCGAATTGCTTGCTTCGCACCCCGAGATCGAGATTGCAGGAGAATGTTCCAACGGCTTCGAGGCCGTCAAAACCGTCACGGAAACAAAGCCCGAACTGATTTTCCTCGACATTCAGATGCCCAAACTCGACGGCTTCGAAGTCCTCGAACTGATTGGTGCCGGCAGCGCGATCATATTCGTTACCGCGCACGATACCTATGCCATCCGCGCTTTTGAAGTTCACGCCGTGGACTATCTCCTGAAACCTTTTGGAGCGGAGCGTTTCGAGGCGGCTCTCGAGCGTGCCAAAGTGCGCCTCCACAGCAACACGCCGTCCGCCGCCATTCCTGCCACCGAGCTCGCAGCTTCCGCCCGCCCGCCCGCGCAATACCTTGAACGAATACCCGTGCGAGATGGTTCGCAAGTGTTCATCATTCCTGTTTCCAAACTGGATTTCGCCGAAGCGCAGGACGATTACGTCGCCCTCTCCAGCGAAGGCAAGAAACATCTGAAGCAACAACCCATTTCAAGCCTCGAAGCCGCTCTCGATCCCTCGCGCTTTCTCCGCATCCATCGCTCTTACATCGTCAACCTAGAACGCGTCGCAAAGATCGAGCCCTACGGCAAAGACAGCCATGTGGCCGTCTTGAGGAACGGCGTTAGGCTCCCGGTGAGTCGCGCCGGATATGCCCGCCTCCGCGCCTTTCTTGACCGATGATTTTCAGGGGAAGCGGAACCGTCGGAATTAGTTGTCGCATTTAAACACCGGTGCGCCAGCCGTAATCAAATAAATCCCGCTATACTGGAGCGAGCCCGCACAATTGCGGTGGCATCGTTCCATGATCAAAAGCTGGAAAACCAAGCTCATCCATTCCGACGCGAAAATCCCCGAGGGTTATCGTTCCCTCGCCACCCCCACCTATCGCGGCTCCACAACCGTTTTCCCTTCTGCCGCTTCCGTTCGCGACACCTGGGACCAATTCCGCGTTGGCTACACTTACGGCCTCTATGGAACGCCCACGGCTCTGGAACTCGCCGCGCGCGTCTGTGAACTCGAATCCGGCGCCCACACCGTCCTCGCTCCCGGCGGACAAGCGGCAATCTCCCTCATCAATTTCGCTCTTCTGAAAACCGGGGATCACATCCTGCTTCCTACCAGCGTCTACTTCCCCAACCGCAAGCTCACCACGCACTTGCTCGCGCGCTTCGGCGTCTCCTCCTCCTTTTACGAACCCACTATCGGCGCAGGCATCGCCACCCTAATCGAGGAAAACACGCGCCTCATCTGGACGGAAAGTCCCGGCTCCATCACCATGGAGGTTCAGGACCTCCCCGCCATCGTCGCCGCCGCTCACGCACGAAATGTTCTTGTGGTATTGGACAACACTTGGTCCGCCGGCGTTCTACTCGATGCCTTTGCCCATGGCGTAGACATCACGATGCAAGCGCTCACAAAATACATCGGCGGCCACAGCGATCTCCTGCTCGGCTCCGTCACCGTCCGCGATCCCGCGCTCTACCAGCGCCTCGGTGCCGCGCAACAAATGATTGGTTGCGCCGTTTCCCCCGACGATTGCAGCCTCGCCTTGCGCGGCCTGCAGACTCTCGCCGTGCGGCTCTCCGCCATCGAAATCTCCGCGCTGGCCGTCGCCAGATGGCTGGCTGCCCGTCGCGAAGTCGAAAGCGTGCTGCATCCCGCGCTCCCTTCCTGCCCGGGCCACGAATTCTGGAAGCGCGATTTCCTTGGCTCTTCCGGTGTTTTTTCAATTGTGTTGAAGCCCGGCCCGTCGCAGGAGCAGGTATTCGCTTTCATCGACGCGCTCAAGCTTTTCAAGGTTGGTTACAGTTGGGCCGGTGTCACGAGTCTAGCCGTCGCCTATGATATCGGCCGCATTCCCGGTCGCCCGCCTTACGATCACCGCATTGTCCGTCTCAGCATCGGCCTCGAATCCACAGACGATCTCCTCGCGGACCTCGCACAGGCCTTGCCCAAACTTCGCGCCTGAATTTGTCGAATCTCAGTAATTGTCGCTGGCACCAACGGCGTCGTATACAAACCGGAATTTAGACGGATTCTTGTCTTTCCCAAATACCATCTCGACTTCTTCCCACAGCTGCATCCCGTCCGGCGACACCTCGTACGTCCGCCTCACCGAACCGCCCTTCGGCAGTGTGGCCTCGCTCACCAACTTCGCTCCATCCCACTTGGCCTCCACCACCTCTGTGCCAACTCCTGCGGGCGCGTCTGGTTTGTGCCCATCGGTATAAAAGATCGTCTTTCGGCCTTGATCTCCCGACATTTCTACAATGGGATCCTTGTCATTCCTTTTCTCCACGTCCAAGCGCATCGAAGGGTCCAGCAATTCCTGGTAGCGTTCCTTCTCTTCCGGAGTCCCTCCTTTTGTCGAGCCGTTTTGCGTTCCACCTTGTGGGCCGCCATTTCCCTGTCGCCCGCCTATCCCTCCTCCACCGGTTCCGCCGCCGGGCCACCCCACGCGCGGTCCGCCATACCCGCCAGGATTGCCGGTAGAATTGCCCGTTGAGCGTTGGTTCGATTTTTGCCGCGGGTTGTCACTATCGTCGCGATTCAGTTTCCACGCTCCCATAATGCTTTTTCGGGGTTCCAGTCGCTTCACCGGCGGAGGCGGAGCCGTCGAAGAGACCACGGAGGGTGCCGGCTGAAGAGGTCCCGGCGGCGCTTGAGCGCGCAGGCTCTGAGCAACACAAAAACTCAATCCAATTGCAGCAAGATAAATCGTTTTTTTCATTTTGCGCTTCCAAAGTAAGGGGGATCTACCTGCGAGTTCCCCCAATTGTCCGTCAAAGTTCCCGCATCGCGCGCGGGGAGGTTCACCATCTAAGATTCAGCCGGGGGGCCTTAGGGCTGCCTGCGTTCTTTACGCCAACCAGCCATCCAGGTCCCGCGCCCGTTCCAGCAGCGCTACTGCTCCCAGCTTCTGAAACTCCTTTGCACGCTGCCGGTAATCAAACGCCGTCTTTGGCAATATCCCCATGAACGGCATACCCGCCGCCTTCGCTGCCAACGCATCGTCAATATTGTCGCCCAGGTAAAGCGCGCTCTTGGGATCCCGCCCCGCCAGAATAATGCGCAGTCCCTCGGGGTCGGGCTTCCTCTCGGCGTCATCCATCGTAACCACCGTGCGAAAGCACTTCGCCGCTGCCCAACGTTCAAATGTATAAGTGAATTCCTGCCGCGTTCGTCCCGTGAAAAGATTCAACTCCCGTCGCTTGGCCCATTTCTCGATTAATCGCGGCGTCACCATCAGCTTTTCCTTCAGCACATTTCCCGGCCTTCCATCGTTTCCCCAGTAAAACGGCTGAAACGCCCCGCGCGCCTGTTCGTACGTCGTCGGGACGCCCAGCGCCGTCGCCCAGCGAGACACCATCCGCCAGTCATCGTTGTTCCCCGGCTTGCGCTTCCATTCGTAAAACTCTTTCCACGTCGGCTTTTTCTCCGTCAGATGCTGAATGGTTTGCAGCCCCGATCTCCAGTACGTCTCCTTCACGTCCACCAGCACGCCATCCACGTCAAAAATCAGAATCGCGGGATCCACCTTGCCGCGTGTCTTCGCCCTTTCTGTCTTCGTCACCTGGCCCGGTTCCTTTCCGCTCTCCTTCAGTGTACCTGCTTCTTCACCCACTCGCCCGCCAGCGCCCGAGCTCGCATCAAAGCCTGCACACAAAAAATCACTTGATATCGCCTATTCTGGTAGTAGTATTACACACGTTTGTAGTAGAGGAGATCATGGCCCAAGCCAAATTGACTAAGCTCGAACTGCAAATCATGGAGGCGCTTTGGAATCAGGACAAAGCCTCCATTCGCGAGATTCAGGAAACCTTCCCCGAAAAGGGCAGACCAGCCTACACGACGATCCAGACCACCGTTTATCGCCTGGAAGGGAAAAAGGCCGTTCGTCGCGTCAAGAAGGTCGGTAACTTTCACATCTTCGAGGCCGCGCTCTCACGCAATGCCGCCCAGCGGAAGTTGATTGATGACCTGCTGGCGCTATTCGGCGGGCGCTCGCAACCCGTAGTGGCTCACCTCATTGAATCCGGCAAACTCACGCTAGAGGATGTAAAGGAAGCCGAGAAAACCCTCCGGAAGCTTACCAAGAAGGACAAATCACAATGATCCCGCAATCTTCATTGGCGATGTGGACGGCCATTGCACCAGCGTTGGCCAATCACATATGGCAGTCGACGCTGTTCGCTCTCATGGCCGGATTATTGACGTTGATTTTGCAAAAGAACCATGCTCGCACTCGCTATTGGCTGTGGTTGGCAGCGTCGGCGAAGTTTCTGGTCCCCTTTTCATTGCTGTTCAGAATTGGAAGTTATCTGTCTTGGTCGCGACGTTTCGCAGGAACGAAACCTGGATTGTACTTTGCGATGGAGAAAGTTAGCCAGGCCTTTACGCAGCCATGCGGGAATCCGCGCCTTTGCGCGAGGGACGCGAAGTGGAAGCATTGCGGCGGCTGGAGCGTATGGGAGGGGTACAGAAGCGAATCGAGTTGGTAGTCACGCGGGCTTCTTTGGAACCAGGAATCTTCGGCATAGCTCAGCCTGTATTGCTATGGCCGGAGGGGATCTCCGAGCGCCTTGCGGATGCGAACTTGGAGGCCGTTCTGGCCCACGAGGTCTGGCACGTTCGCCGCCGCGACAACTTGACCGCGGCGATCCACATGTTTGTGGAGGCCATCTTCTGGTTTTACCCAGTAGTCTGGTGGCTCGGTTCTCGGTTGCTGGAAGAGCGTGAACGGGCCTGCGATGAGGAAGTGTTAGAACTAGGCACCGACCGTTATGTTTACGCTGCGAGCATTCTGAAAGTGTGCGAATTCTGCGTGGAATTACCCCTGGCTTGCGTTTCCGGTGTCACCGGGGCAGATCTAAAGAAAAGGATGGTAGCGATCATGAACGAGAATGCTCTACACAAACTGGATTTTGGCAGGAAGTTACTACTTAGCACGGCTGCATTGTTGGCTATTGTGGTGCCGATCACAATAGGCCTGACTAACGCCACATCAAGCCGAGCTGAATTGCAGGGTGAAAACACGGCCGCTAAAGGGCCGCAAACGGAGCATCATCCCACGCGAGTGTCAAAGGATGTGATGAGTGGGCTTATCCGGAAAAAGGTGGCTCCGGAATATCCCGAGAAAGCGCGCAAGGAGCACATTCAGGGAACGGTGGTTTTGCACGCGATTATCGGCAAGGAGGGGGACATCGAGAACCTACAGGTAATTAGCGGACACGCGATGCTGGCCGCTGCTTCGCTTGAGGCCGTGAAACAATGGAAGTACAAGCCATACCTCGTAAACGGCGAGCCCGTCGAGGTCGAAACGCAAGTGGATGTGGTCTTTACGCTTAATCCCTAAGTTTCCGTCGTTGCATCGAGACGAGATCTTTTCGCGCCACCTTTTCGGGCCGTCCTGATATGCATGGCGTTCACTGATGACCGCGTCAAACCATTGGCTGTGGTTCAAACTGGAAGATCAGCAACTCGAAAACCCCCATCCAAAGATAGGAGTCCCGGTAAACGACTTAGCAAGCCAGGATGTCGGTGTGCGCCTTCTCCTTGCTCTTGAAACGCGAGCATGCAGGCGCATTTACGTCGAAGTGGTTAGCAACGCTAGGCACTGGGCAATAAGGGACACAACTAGCAGCGGAGTACGGATCATCACCGATTGATCCCACGACGCCTGCAGCTCACGAGAATTGTCGAGCCTTCCTCCCGTTTTTGCCGCTTCGGTTTGAAGCCGATTAATTGGCTTTGACAAACGATTGTATAAAACGACAAACAGGATCAGCACAGAGACTGACAGCAAATAGAGGCCTCGATGTCCACCTCGGGTCAACAGGCCCAGCAAAAGGTTAGACAAGATAGCCAAGACGCCCCAGATCGGCATTCGTGCGTCACCGTAGAAATGGAAAAATCCCATAACCTCCGTTCCGGCAGCTGGCGAAGCCAACCTTAGAGCGGGCCGGCCCACAGTCAAAAAAAACATGTCCGTGCCGAAAACCACAGCCGTGCTTAGGATGCCGACCAGAGAAACCGCCCATATGAGATGGTTCATTGTTCTTCCGGCTTTCTCACCGTCGCAGCCCCGAGCTTCTGGAATACTTCCAGTAGGTTGAGTTCGTCCCAGTGTTCTACGAACTTCCCGTCTTTGACGCGCCAGATATCGATGCTTCGCATTTGAATCGAAGCGCTGTTGGGCCGATAGCCCATGAACGGCTTGCTAAAGGTTCCGTTGTAGGTGAAGCGGGCGCTTATGCGATCGCCCTCTTCGATCACGTCCTCCATTACAACTTTCGTGTCGGGAAATGCGTCGAGGTAGTGCCGAAAGAATGCTTTAACGCCTGCCGGGCCCGGCTGTACGTATGCGTTGTGGTTGTTGTACTCCGGATGGATGAACTCCTCAAAGAGTTCAACCCGTTTTTCGTTTAGCGCTTGTGCGAAGAGCCGTGGGAGATGTTTGTTGCTCATGAAATCCTCCATGACCATAAGTGTTTGATGTATACGGACAGTCAATCGTTCTAGGCAAATTCCTGGCACTAGCGACGCGTCGAAGACGCAGTCAGGGCTAATCGGGAGTTGACAATCTACCGGGGGCAAGTTGAGTCAGGATAAGTTCCGAGTAGCGACAAGTCGGTAATGGGACCACCCCTCGCAACACAAAATCCAGTCCACCGAAATAGTGCAGCGGCCAGGGGTGTATCACTTTCCCCCCCTCTATAACCATACCCCCTCCTTCCTTGCCGCTCCTCCGTCCCTTTGCTACTCTGACTCTTCGGAGCCTCTCATGCCATCCTTCCCCGGCGTCGATTTCATCGAATTCGATTCCCTGCTCAACGACGAAGAAAAACTTGTTCGCCAAACCGCTCGCCAGTTCGTTGACAACGAAACCCTCCCCATCATCGAAAAACACAGCCGCGAAGCCACTTTCCCAATGCACCTCGTCCCGCAACTCGGCGAACTCGGCTTCTTTGGCGCGAACCTGCAAGGCTATGGCTGCGCCGGCATGTCCAACGTCGCTTACGGCCTGATGAATCAGGAACTCGAGCGCGGCGATTCCGGCTTGCGCAGTTTCGTCTCCGTACAATCCGGCCTGGTGATGTATCCGATTCTCTCCTACGGCAGCGACGCCCAGAAAGACAAATGGCTCCCGCTGCTCCAGGAAGGCAAGGCGATTGGCTGCTTCGGCCTTACGGAACCGCAGTTCGGCTCCAATCCCGGTGGCATGCTCACGCGCGCAATCAAAAAAGGCAGCAAGTACGTCCTCAACGGCGAAAAAATGTGGATCACCAACGGCTCGCTCGCCGACGTTTCCGTCGTCTGGGCCAAATGTGAAGACGAAAAAGTTCGCGGCTTCCTGGTCGAGAAGGACACTCCCGGCTTCAAAGCGTGGGATGTGCACGGCAAATGGTCCCTGCGCGCTTCCGTAACCTCCGGCCTCTCCTTTTCCGATTGCGAAATCCCCGAAGCGAATCTTCTCCCCGGCGTCACCGGCTTGCGCGGGCCGCTTAGCTGCCTCAATCAGGCGCGCTACGGCATTGGCTGGGGCGCGTTGGGCGCCGCCATGGCCTGCTACGACACCGCTTTGCAATACGCCAAAACGCGCAAGCAGTTCGCCAACAAGCCCATCGCCTCTCACCAGCTTGTTCAAGAAAAGCTCGCCTGGATGATCACCGAAATTACCAAGGGACAATTACTCGCCCTGCAAGTCGGCCGCCTGAAGGACCAGGGCAAATCCGATGTCGCGCACATCTCCATGCTGAAAATGAATAATGTCGCCGTGGCCCTCGAAACCGCACGCAAAGCGCGCGACATCCTCGGCGCCAACGGCATCGTGGACGACTACTGCGTCATGCGCCACATGAACAACCTCGAAAGCGTCTATACCTACGAAGGCACCAACGATATCCATAAACTCATCATCGGAGAAAAAATCACCGGCATTGCCGCGTTCGTCTAAAACTTATGTCGCTCCCAATACAAGAACTACGCTCAGCAATAATTTGCTCCCTGCTTTTATCTTTCGTTGCCCTTTCCTCCTCCGCGCAACAGAAGCCCGAAGCTACGCCAAAGCCCAAAGTCCGCGCCATCACCGCTTTCGTCAACCTGGAACGCGGCCGCTACCAGATCCAAATCTCCGAAGCGGTGCAATTCCTGAAATACGCACGAACGGTTTTCGAGTCCCGCGGCTTCACCGTGCAAACCATCCGCATCGCCACGCAACCTTTCCCCGAATACTCAAAGTCCCTTTCGCGTGATGAGGCCTTGCAATTCTTCAAGAATCTTGACGGCCTCGCCCAGCAAGACCAGGTCATCATTTCCGTTGGCCCTGCTTATCTTTCCGGCGAGGATGGCGACGCGCAAGCTAATCTGCTCGCCGAAATCTTAGAGAACACCAAATCCATCAACGGCACCGTGTATGTGACCAATGATTCCGGCGTGAATTGGCCCGCCGTCAAAGCCGCCGCCGTTGTCATCAAGAAACTGGCGGACTCTACTCCCCACAGCGAAGGTAACTTTCGTTTCGCCGCCCTAGCCAGCGTTCCTCCTTACTCGCCGTTTTTCCCCGCCGCCTATCACACCGGCAGCGGCCGTCAGTTCACCGTAGGCCTGGAATCCGCCAACACCGTCGCGGCCGCTTTCCAGGATGCTCCCGATATCCCCACCGCCCACCGCCGCCTGCTCGATCTTTTTATCCAGCAATCCTTCGACGTCGAGGAACTCGCCCTCCGCGCGGCCCGCGAGCAAGGTTGGACCTATCTCGGCCTTGATCTTTCCCCTGCCCCCGGGAAGGACGCCTCCATCGTTGCCGCCATCGAAGCGCTTTCTCACCAGCCCTTCGGCGGCAGCGGCACGCTTTCCGTCGTCGCCACAATCACTTCTACCTTCAAAGATATCGGCGCGCGCAAAGTCGGCTACTCCGGCGTGATGCTCCCGGTTCTAGAAGACCCGCGCCTCGCCGAACGCTGGAACGCCGGTCTGGTTTCGCTCGACAGTCTCCTCAGCTATTCCGCCGTCTGCGGGACCGGCCTCGACACCATTCCTCTCCCCGGCGACACCAGCCTCGACGCCCTCACGCGCATCATTGGAGATGTAGCTTCGCTCTCCGTCAAATGGAGCAAGCCGCTCTCCGCCCGCCTCCTTCCCGTCTCCGGCAAACGCGCAGGCGATCAGACAGAATTCACCAACCCCAACCTCATCAACGTCACGATTCAGCCGTTGGCTACCACCACAACCACGCCGTGAAATCCCGTGCTCGATAAGTCGCATTCTAGTTGTCCATGACCGACTCGGCGCCTTGACAGGCCCGCCTCTCGACCATTCGCATTCCTTTGCCCTAAGATAAGCCGTCCCGGAGGGCATTCCCCATGGAAGAACAACTCAGCCTGGAATTTCTGCGCGTAGTCGAAAATGCCGCCATCGCCTCCGCCCGCACTATGGGTTTTGGTGATCCTCACAAAGCCGACGAAGCAGCCGTCGAAGCCATGCGCAAAACCATGGATCAGGTGCAGATGGACGGCACCATCGTCATAGGCGAAGGCGAACGCGACCAGGCCCCCATGCTTTACATCGGCGAAAAGGTTGGCCTCGCCACGCACGCGCCCAAGGCCCTCTTCCCTGCCGTGGATATCGCCGTCGACCCACTTGAAGGCACCAACCTCTGCTCCACTGGCGCGCCCAACGCGATCGTTGTTCTTGCCGCCAGCGAAAAGGGCGGCTTGCTGCACGCTCCCGATCTGTACATGGAGAAAATAATCGTTGGCCCGGCCTGCAAAGGCGCTGTGGACCTTGACGCGCCCGTCGCCGACAACCTCCGCGCCGTCGCCGAGCGCCTCGACCGCGATGTAGAAGATCTCGTGGTTATCGTTCTCGATCGCCCCCGCCACGAAAAACTCATCGGGGAAATCCGCGCCGCCGGCGCCCGCATCCGCCTGATTGGCGACGGCGACCTCTCCGCGGGCATCTCCGCCGCCGTCGTTGGCACTGGAGTGCATATGGTCATGGGCACGGGTGGCGCTCCGGAAGGTGTGCTCACCGCTGCCGCGCTCCGCTGCCTCAATGGCCAGATTCTAGCTCGCCTAGTCGTCAGCAAACCCGAGCACCACGAACGCCTCGCGCGCATGGGCGTGAAAGATCCGCGCCGCATCTACTCCACTGAAGATCTCGCCCCCGGTAAGAAAATGATCTTCGCCTGCTCCGGGGTCACTGACGGCAATCTCCTCAAGGGAGTGCGCTTTTTCGGGGATGGTGTTCGCACCTCTTCCATGATTCTCACCCTCGATGATCGCCAGGTGCGCTTTATCGAATCCGTGCATCTGGAAAAACGCCCGGACATCAAGGTGCGCTTCAACTAAACGCGCTCTCATAAAGAGGTAGCCGGGAGGGCACGGCTTCACAACTCTGTTAAAAAGTATCGTCCCGTCATTCCGAACGGAGTGTGCGAAGTGAGGAATCCCTCTTTTCTTGCACTCCTGCTGAGGCTTGTTGGCTTAGGTCAACTGAAGGATGAAACCAGAGGGGACGAAGCCATCAAGCATTCGTGTCCCCGATTATTTGATTTACTTGGGATCCTGCGGCAACGCCAGAAACACCTGGTCATTCACAGGCACTGTGGACGTAAACACCGTCGCGCTCTTGCCGTCCGTCACTGCCACTTGCTTCGCCAGTCCACTAAGCGCAGGTCCCACCGGCTTGTCCGAATTCGCAGGCGTATCTCCCGGCGAAAGAGAAATGCGCGTCGTTTTTGGCGTGCAATTCGTCGCGCCCAGGCACGTATCCCGCAAAAATACCTGTCGCAAACCACTGTTCGGCAGACCCGAACCACTTGCGGCTGCGGGCAGTTTGCCCTTGGCAGTTTCCTGGGTTGGCGTTATCGCCAGAAACACGATGTACCGTCCCGATGAGCTGATTGACGGGAAGATACTCTCCGTGCCGTTCAGCGCCCCTCCCTGATCAGTCGAGACCAGCGTCGTTGTCGCCTTGCAGGTCGAGGCTGCGCCCGCGCACATGTCTCGCAGATAAATCTGCCGCCCGGTCGGCGCATTCTCCACTAGATTTGTCGCCGCCGAACTGAACGCAACGTACCGCCCGTCCGCGTTGATTACCGGAGTATGGCTATCAGCATTGCCCGGTGAATTATCCGCAGCCACCGATATTACTTTCGTGCTCGGCGCACATCCGCTCGGAGCATCCAGGCAAGTATCCCTCAACATGATCTGTATGATCTGGTTTTCTTGAGCCGAAAATGCCACATAACGGCCGTCCTGGCTTAGCGCCGGCGTCTCCGCGGCCGCAGCTGCCGCTCCTCCCGTGATCGTGAAGGTCTGCGGCTCCAAGCTTGGCCCTCCACCCAGTACCGGACAGTACACAATGCAGACTCCGCTCGGCGGATTCACCACATTGATCTGCACACTGGGATCGGCATCCACCAGCAACGTCCCCGGAATCACCGCGTCGATCTGTGTCGAAGTTATACTTGTTGTGCTGATTGCCGTCGCAACTCCGTTCGTGGACTGTCCCGTGAACGTTACACTCGAAGATCCATTTGTGGATGTGGGCAGAAAATCGGAGCCCGCAATCGTGATCTTCACGTTAGTCTTCGCACAATTGCTGCTGCAAACCGGCGCTGTGTTTGGGGTTACAGACGTCACCGTCGGAACAGGATTCGGCGAACCATAAATCAAAAAAGCGAGGGAATTCGATAGTCCGTTCAAGCCCGTACCCGACTGCGGTGTGTACGTGTTCACATACGCAGTGCCTACCTTTGTCACCAGGCTGGCAGGAACCACCGCCGTCATAGTCTCAGCATCCACGTAGGTCGAAACGAGTTTCTGCTCGTTCCATTCCACCACTGTGTTGCTTTGAAAACCATTGGCACTCGACGCCGTAACCGTAATCGTGAAGCCAGGGCTACCGAAAACAACTCCCGATGGCGCAAGAACAAGAATGGATGCCCCAGTAGGGTTCTGGATGGAGGTGTTGTAATCGTTGCACCCGGCTACCAAGCCCACCGCGAACAGCGCAATGCCAAGTGCTCTCCAAGACTCCTTCATGGACTCTCCTTCACCCGAAGACAAGTGTGCTGCGCCAAATTTCTCCCCGAGGACGGGAAGAAAAAGCCTGAGGCGCTCCTGATGGGGTTGAGATGCAAATACAGCCGCCCGCGTTGACCCGCCCTGGGATCCAGAAGGACGCGGTGCCGGAAAACAAATCTACCCTTACCTATTATTGCTCACCACGGCCCGGGGGGAAAGTCCTTCAATCCCCCGGCGAGGACGCCCCGCTCAGCGTTGCAAGCGAGGCATGCACCAGGGATTGCACCCTATTGTGGCATTCGGGATCCGCCATGTTGGGTGACGCCGCCGCCGCGTGGTATGCCTCCAGCGCCAGCGTCTTTCTGCCAAGCTTAGCGTACAAATCGCCCAGCGCCAGTTGGAACAATGGATTCTGCGGGTATTGCTCAACAAGCGGACGCATCACTTGCAGCGCCTCTTCATATCTCTGGTCGAAATTGTGCAGGTTGATCGCCAGATAAAAGCGCGCCACCGCCGGTGTCAACTGCCCGTAAAGCATCGCCAGGTGCAGCTGATGTATGCCCTCTTCCTTTGATCCACCCGGTATACCCATCACAAATCGCAGGATGCGTGCGATCGTCGAAAGCGTGTCCACATAATAGTTGTACAGCCCCAATCCCAGATAGGCATCCGCCAGTGATGGGTCCAGCGCCAATGCGCGTTGGAAATGTTCCCGCGCGCGCACCGCTACCCGCGCTGTTGCCCGATTCTCCCCCCGTAGCCCGTAGAGCCGGGCTTGCAGGGAGTCCCCCATGGCCGCATACAAGTGCATCTCGCCCGTCTCGTGCTGTTTCAGTAGCGCGTCGGCAAGCACATTGGCTTTGATTGCCAGATTCAGATAAGCCTGGTCGGACGCGCGTTTTTCTCTATGCCGCGCCATCGTCATTCCATATTTGAATTCCGCCGACGTGCACCAGATCCCCCACCACCACGACTCCGCTTCCAACAAATAACCCAGCGGATGATTGGGCTGCTCTTGTTGGAGTTGCTGCGCTTCCGGTATCGCCAGGTCTGGCCGTCCTGAATAAATGTGCTCAAGTATTTTCGCGGCGCTCGGTGGCAGGGGAAGTCCGCCTGGGCTCGAGGGCGGCAATGCCGCGCAGCGAGAAACCAGCGTCAAGAAAACAAGGATTGCAGCAAGCCAACGCACCATTGGTCCATGCGGAAGCCATCTGGGGCCTTCAACGCTTCCGACGGATGAGTTTAAGCTGTTCCGGCAAAGTTGCAAAACGAAATGGTTTTGCAGAATGCGGCTTGCCGTTGCAAGCCGCGCAAACTTTCTAACACCCGTTGGGCCTCGCCCGCGTATTTGTTATTCTCGCAACGCACCATGATTCCGGCAGGACACTTGAACCCCACCACTTCACAGCCCTCCTTGGAGCGCGGCCTCGGCCTTAAAGAAGCTGTCGCTCTCAACATGATTGAGATTGTCGGCATCGGCCCCTTCGTCGTCAGTTCCCTGGTAATCAAGGCGATGGGAGGGCCGCAAGCCTTGATCGCTTGGCTCGCTGGCGCCCTGCTTGCCACTCTCGATGCTTTTGTCTGGTCGGAACTTGGCGCTGCCATGCCCAAGGCCGGTGGTTCCTACGTCTTCCTGCGCGAAGCTTACGGGCCCGCTCGCTGGGGCCGCCTGATGTCCTTTTTGTTTGTGTGGCAGGTCTTTGTGGCCGCTCCGCTTTCCGTCGCTTCTGCTTCCATCGGCTTTGCTCGCTACGCGGGTTATCTTCATGAGCTCACGAAGTGGCAGGCAAAAGCCATCTCCGGCGGTCTCGTGATTTTCCTCGTGATTCTCCTTTATCGCCGCATTCAAACCATCGGCAAAATCTCCGTACTGCTCTGGGCCGGCGTCGTCGGCGCCCTGCTCTGGCTCATCTGGGGCGGCATGCGTAATTTCAATCCCAGGCTCGCCTTCGATTTTCCCCCCGGCGCATTTCATCTGAATACCTTGTGGTTCGCGGCACTCGGCGCCGCCATGGTCAACACCATTTACAGCTATTGGGGCTATTACAACGTCTGCAACCTGGGTGGCGAAATCCGCGATCCCCAAAAAAATATTCCGCGCGGCATTTTTCTTTCGATCCTCGGCATCACCGTTTTGTATCTCGCCCTGCAAACCAGCCTGCTCGGCGTCATCCCCTGGCGCGAAGCGCAGAATTCTCCCTTCATCGCCAGCCTTTTCGTCGAAAAACTCTACGGCTCGGGCGCCGCCCATATGTTCACCTGGATGGTCTTGTGGATCGCGTTTGCTTCCGTCTTCTCCTTGCTCCTGGGCTACTCCCGCGTTCCCTATTCCGCCGCGCTCGACGGCAACTTTTTCCCTATCTTCGCCAAAGTCCATCCAACGAAACATTTTCCGCACGTGGCCCTGCTGGCGCTCGGGGCTCTGGCTTTCACGTTTAGCATTTTGTTGAATTTGGAAACGGCCATCACCGGTATCCTGGCCATGCGCCTGATCATCCAATTTATCGGCCAGGCCGTCGGCGTCATCCTGTTGCGCCGCCGTTGGGGCTCGGAAAAGCTGCCGTTCAAGATGTGGCTCTACCCGCTTCCCGCCGTGCTGACTATGCTCGGCTGGGGATGGCTCTTCTGGCAAACGGGTGCGGCACGCAAATGGGGCTTGTTGGAAATCGTGCTCGGCATTTCCGCATTTCTCGTTTGGTCCAGCGTAATGCGACAATGGCCTTTCGCCCCCGCTGCGCCAGTCACGGCCAATCCCGGGGAACCATCTAAGTAAAAAGGTTTCCCGACGGGGCACAGTTTCGCAGGCTACGGAAAAAGTATTACTCCGTCATTCCGAACGGAGTCTGCGAAGTGAGGAATCTCTCCTTCTTGGGTTGTTGGCAAAGAAAGATTCCTCGCTTCGCTCGGAATGACGCACCAAAACACGTTTTCCGCCTCCTGTTCAGGCACGCTGGCAAGAGTTCCTGCACTTATGTCTGGGAGGCATTTTGCGTTTCCTAAAATCTTTCGCGCTAATCCTTCTCCTCGGGTTGCTCCGTCTTCCGCCCGCCGCCGCTCAGTTTCCTCCGGCGCCCGGAACCGGCCCCGGTCTCCCCGAAACCATCGAAGCCATTGACAGCGCTCGCGTCACCACGCGCATCCTCTACATCACCGCGCATCCCGACGATGAAAGCGCCGCCGTCCTCACCTATCTCGCCCGCGGCCTCCACGCCGACGTGGCTTTGCTCTCCATCACTCGCGGCGAAGGCGGCCAAAACGCTCTCGGCCCTGAACAAGCTCCGCAACTCGGCCTCATCCGCACCCAGGAATTACTAGCCGCCACGCGCGGCTATGGCGTGAAACTTTATTTCACTCGCGCCCGCGATTTTGGCTTCTCCAAAACTCCCGAAGAAACCGAAAAAATCTGGGGCGACCAGGTCCTCGAAGATATGGTCCGCGTCATCCGTTCTTTCCGCCCCAACATCGTCATCAACCACTGGGGTGGCGTCCATTCCGGCCACGGCCACCACCAAGTTTCCGGCCTTTGGACTCCAAAAGCCGTCGCCCTCGCTGGGGACGACAATGGGTATGCGGAGCTTGTGACGAAGGAGGGCCTTGGTCCTTGTAGACCGTTTGGTGAATTACCGATCATCTTGGATGTGGAGCGCAGCGACAACCCGTCCGGCTACGTTCTTCCACTTGACGAAATCTCTCCTCTTTACGGCAAATCTTGGCGGGAGATCGGCCTTGACGCCTTCGTCAATCATCGTACCCAGGGCATTGCTGGCTTCCTGAATTCTCCCTTCCTACGCCGCCCCATCGCTTTGAAGCGCGAAGACGGTAAACCTCTAGACCCTCGCGATCTGGCCCGTCCGTTAACCGCAATCGATTCTGGCGGCGCTTTTCCCGCGAGCGCTTTCCAACCGGATTTGCAAGGCGCTGCCGCAGCCATCGCAGACGCGCGTGGCGCGGCGCTGAAACTAGACTGGAAAGAAGCCGCGCGCAGCTTAGCTTTCGCGGCAAAAAAGATCGCCGCCCTTGCCCTCCTGCCGGAAGCCGCTCCGATTTCTTCTCCCGCATGGTATGACTTGAAGTTCGATTTGGAGCATGTCCAGAGGGCGATGAAGCTCGTGGCTGGACTACAGATCACAGCGGAATCCGACCGCGGCGAAATTGTTGCTGGTGAGGTCTTTCACGTTGATGAAGTGGTTCGGTGCCGCCCGGAGGTTTCTTGCATCTTCTCCACTCCCAAGCTGACCTTACCCCATGGGTGGACTTCTTCTAATGAGGAAGCAAAAACTCCCACGCGTCACCGCTTCGGCGTAGTTGCCGGTTCTCAGCTACTAGATTTGCCGATGCTCGCTATGCTAACCGGTGAACCTTGGCCCGTCTCAGTTCTACAGCAACCCTTGACCATCTCTGATTACTCGTTCACCGTGGACAAGCCGGTGACCTATGTGGAAGCGAGCTCGACCGCCGTGGCAAATGTGCCATTGCAAACCGTGCCCGCCTACGCGCTCGCGGTCCAACCGTCACAATCCATCGAAGTCCTTGAGGCCGAGCACAAGCCCTTCGACATTTTCCTCCGTGTCCATTCTTACTCCAATAAATCCGCGAAGGTCTCGGTCGGCCTCAACGTCCCCGATGGCCTGCAAGCAACAATTCCCGTCGAACTCACCTTCGACGGCATCGGCGACCAATACGCTAAGTTCACCGTCACTCCCCCCGCCAATCTCGCCCCCGGTGATTTCACCATCACCGCCTACGCCAAGCGTGGCGTTGAGACCTTCTCCACTTCTCTCGGGCCCCTTCCCTCCATGCCCAGCATCCTCTGGAGCGAGCCCGCCCAATGCATCGTCCACGCCTTCGACATCAGCGTCCCGCCAAATCTCCGCGTCGGCTACATCTCCGCCGAAGGCGAGCCCATCCCTGACGCCCTGAAGCGCCTCGGCATCAGCGTGGAAATGCTCGACGCCACCGCGCTGAATTTCGGCGATCTCTCCAAATACGACGCCATCGTCGTCGGCGTGCGCGCCTATGAACTTCGTCCCGAACTCGCCGGTGCGAACAAGCGCCTACTCGATTACGTCTCGGGCGGCGGCACGCTCATCGTCCAATACAATCGCGATTTTGTCTGGGACAAACTCCAGCCCGCTCCCTATCCAGCCAAAATCGGCAGCCCCACTCCCCGCGTCACCGACGAAACCGCCGAAGTAAAATTCCTCCAGCCCAGCGACCCGCTCCTCAACTCTCCCAACAAGATAACGTCCGCCGATTTCAACAATTGGGTCCAGGAGCGCGGCCTATATTACTGGAGCAACTTCGACTCCCGCTACACGCCACTCCTCACCATGCACGATCCCGGCGAAACCGACCTGCATGGCAGCTTGGTCTACACGCACTTCGGCCAGGGCACCTACATCTATACTGGCCTCTCCTTTTTCCGCCAATTGCCGGAAGGAAACTCCGGCGCCTATCGCCTCTTCGTCAACCTCATCAGCGCCTCGCGCACCCGCAAGCCCGCCGCGACGCAATAGACCAACTAGGCACACTCCCCCGCCACATTCCCGGCAGTGCGTTATGCTCAGCACTGGCAGCAATCATCCGAATTCGTCTCGCCGCATTCTCTTTGCGAACTTCCGGCGGGACACATTTTGCAGGAGCGATCAAGCATGATACGCACGTCCATTGTTTCCCATACCAGCCGCCTTCTTTCTTGCGGCGTCTCCCTTCTTCTCGTCTTAGGGCTTAGCCTCGCCCTGGCCACTACCGCCGCCGCCCAAAAGAAAAAGAAGAACGACACCTCTCAGCCGGCCCCATCTCCCACCTCCGACGCCAACAAGATGGGTCTACCCGACGAGCAGAAAATCGACTACCTGATTTCAGAAATGATGGGCGCCTGGCAGGTGGGTGATACCGATAAGCTCCACAAATGCATTGCCGACGATATCAGCGTAGTCAACGGCCTCTGGGCCCCGCCGGTCATCGGCTGGGAGAATTATCTGACGGAATACAAGCTGCAACGCGCGCGTACCCAGCAGGTCCGCCTCGACCGCACGAACACACTTATCCGTCTAGCGGGAAATTTCGCATGGGCCTGCTATCAATGGGATTTTTCAGCCGTCGTGGACGGCCAGCCAAGTAGCTCCCAGGGTCAAACCACGCTCGTCTTCGAAAAACGCAGCGAGAACTGGGTGGTGGTCCACAATCACACCTCCCTCGTTGGGGCCTCTCAGCCAGTTACCCCCGCGAGCACAACTCCTCTGCCACCGCAACCCGCAAAGCCTTGAATCACGCGCCCTGTTTCACGCGTCCACGCACCACCTAGAAATTCTTCAGGCCGTGATACACAAAGATTCCGGCGATCAACAACAACAGCACGCCGGAGGTGATTCCGCTCGTCAGGATGGGTTTGGAAAGCGAGTTGATCTTGCTTACCAATTCTCTCTGTTCTTTCGCCATCAGTTCTTCCGAGGAATCCAGGAAGATTTGATCGTCTTCGTGGCTGGTCAGAACGCTCCGCCACGCGACCAATGCCAGAAAGATGGCGGTAACAATTCCCCAGACAATCAAAAGGTACAGGAAAGGACCCGATAGCACAGATTCTACGGATTCCATAAGAACCTCCGGTTGGAACCAGTACGCGGTGCCCCGATGGATTCAGGGCGGCCCGACCTTATTCTGCGCAGTATAGCACTCTGTTTGGGGATTACTAGGGGGTACGACACACCTGCTGCCAGCTCAAACCGCTTCCCGACTGGTGGTTGAAAATACTAGTTATCTCTATTGACTATCGATAACACGCTAGGCACAGCAAACCGATGCCCGTTTAATAGACGGATTGCCGCTTGCCAACTTACACCTTTATTTTGTGCGGCTTAGCATATGTAGTGCCTCTTGCGTTTTGCCGTCTTACAGTGTTCCCGCCACGCTCATTTCCACCTCGCGGAGGCCTGGGCAATCCTCTCATGCGCCGCCTGTTCGCATCGCTGGCAACCCACTCTGCCGCCGCTTAGCCCCCGGCTCTTTTCGCCTCTCGAACCCGATCCTGCCCCTGCGCGGCTCCTGCCCCGGCTGGGATCTATCCGGAAGCTCACCACCTTACTTCCTACTTTCTTTTCGCTTCTTCTGCGCCCAAGCATGCTCGGAGACCAATGAACTGCCTTGCCAGTCTCCTCTCGAATCCATTGCCGGAGAACATACAGGAAGAACCCGCAAGCCAGCAGGCAAATCGTCTCCAGAACAAGCAAAGCCATCACGCACTCTCAAATTGAGTGACTGCTCTAACGCCGCCCTCTTCACAACAGGCGCGATAAGACATCACTCAACGCAAATAGCTTCGCGAAGTAGCTGTGGGAAAGTCCTCAGAGAGTCATAAAGACTTCATAAATGGCTTTCTCTACATCCCGGGACTCCTGCTTGCCCGACGAAAAGAGCGGAAATGTCCGGCGCATGCGATTGCGGCTAGAATGGTTGCGAAACAAGACGATGCTGACGCCAAGAAGTGTTCTGCGAATCGCCAAGCCTCCCTATTTTTTCGCCTCGTCTGGGAAATCTGTGGGTAACTGGCGAGCTCAGCGCTGCGGTTCGCTGAGGAATCGGTGGAGTTTGCGGCACGTCGCATCGAGGGAGTGTTGCTCTTCTTCCGAGCCGTTGTGGATCAGTGGGCCGCCGTCGGCATGAACCGCCTCGCGAAGAAGTCGCTGCGCAGTGACTTTTCTCAATGAAGGGGTGTAGTTCAGGTCGCGGATAATTTCTCCACCTAGTATCCAGAGATTGTCTACGTGTCGGCGAATGGTCTTCGAAGAAAGACTGGAGGAGGCCAGATGCTCGATGAATGGCCGGAAGCAAGCAACCAGTTCTTCCCCTGGCGGCAGGTCTTTTTCCAATCCCATCCAGGAGCGCGGCCAGTTGTCCAGATCGCGGCAGTAGGCGGAAACATCGCAGGACGCCGGCGCGGTAGCAGCGCGGTTTACTTTGCCAGTCTTGGCCTTGAAAATTGTCCGTGACATGGAACTGCTCACAATTCTAAACCACTGCCATGGCCATCGGGGATTTGTCTACCAGCATGCCCGCTTTGGCCCTGACAAGAAAAGCATCGAAGTGGACGTCCGACCGCGGGAGGGCTCGGCAGCGGTCTGCTCGGGGTGCCACCAGCCGGCGCCGGGTTACGATCATCTTCCCGAGCGGTGCTTTGAGTTCATTCCGCTGTGGGGCTTTCTGGTTTTCCTGCTCTACCGCATGCGACGCGTGGACTGCCGGAATTGTGGCGTGCTGGTCGAGGAGGTTCCCTGGGGCGATGGTAAGCATCAGTTGACCAGAGCCTATATGCTGTTTCTGGCCCGCTGGGCGCGGAAGCTCTCCTGGAAGGAAACCGCCGAGGCCTTCCACACTTCCTGGGACCAGGTGTGCGACGCGGTCGAGTATGTGGTCGGCTGGGGCCTGGAGCATCGCACGCTGGAGTCGATCCGCGCCATTGGTGTGGATGAAATCCAGTACGCCAAAGGCCACAAATACCTGACGCTGGTCTACCAGATCGACCAGGGGCTCACCCGCTTGCTGTGGGTCGGCAAGGAACGCACCATCGAATCCTTCCAGGGTTTCTTCACCGTCCTCGGAGAGCAACTCGCAGCGCAGATCGAGTTTGTCTGCTCGGATATGTGGCAGCCGTACCTGGACGTGATCCGCCAGAAATGCTCTCAGGCGCTGCACATCCTCGACCGCTTCCACATCGTCGCCAAGATGAATAAGGCGTTGGATGATGTCCGCGCCGCCGAGTCGCGCAAGATGGCCCAGGACGGCTACCCGCCGCTACTGAAGAAGACGCGCTGGTGCGTGCTCAAGCGCAAAGAAAATCTCACCTCGCAGCAGAAGTTCCGTCTGCGAGATCTGCTCCGCTATAATCTCCAGACCGTCCGTGCCTATCTCCTCAAAGAAGATTTTCAGCAGTTCTGGGAATACAACTCGCCCACCTGGGCCGGCATGTTCCTGGATTTCTGGTGCCAGCAAACCATGCGATCCCGCATCGAGCCGATGAAGAAGATCGCCCGAACGTTGCGTGCTCATCGCGAGCTGCTGCTCAACTATTTCAAGGCCAGAAAGCAGATTTCCAGCGGTGTGGTTGAGGGACTAAACAACAAAGCGAAAGTAACCATGAGAAGATCCTATGGCTTTCGTACCTTTCGCATCCTGGAACTCGCGCTCTATCACTCACTTGGCAAACTACCTGAGCCAGAGCTTACCCATGAATTCTTCTGACGATTCATTTTTTCCAGCCGCTGCAAATCCTCAAACGATTGTGGCTGGAATAACTTTGGCGCTCGAAAAGCGGGGCGCTCGTGACGCTTCCCTGGTCCCTGCCAATCAAAATTAATCTGCATGAGGCAGTGGACCGCAGTATCGCCGCCGAAGGACTATACGAGGCGGACGTGACGGAAACGCTCTGGCGTTTGACCGCCCCCGGTGATTTGACGATCGATGCCAGTGCTAACATCGGATACACAACGAGCATTCTGGGCCTCCGCGTGGGTACCAAGGGCACTGTCCATTCCTTCGAACCACATCCTCAGGTTTTCCAGTCCCTGAAGGAAAATGTTGCTCTATGGACGAAAGATCCCCGTTGCAGCTCTTTTTTGCTCTACGAGGCTGCACTAGGTAGGGAATCCGGCCGGGCCTCGCTCCACACCAGTGACTGGTTCCGAACCAACCGCGGAACGGCATGGATTTCTGAAACCGCGCAATCAGGCCCCAGTGAGCAAATCATCGAAGTCCCTATTCACAATCTCGATGGTCTTCTTGGCGAGCGCGAAAGCATTGGCATCTTGAAGATGGACGTGCAGGGACATGAGCTATTCATTCTCCAGGGTATGGCCCGTCTCCTTCAATAGCGCGCTGTCCGCGATATGCTCTTCGAAGAGGAGGCGCCTTTCCCTGTTCCGTCCCACAAATTCCTAAAGTCGTTTGGTTATTCCATCTTCGGGATTGAGGGTCACTTTACAGGTGTGCGGCTTCTTCCGGACGCGCAGCCCAGCTTCGATCCGCAATTCGGGCCCGTGCCCAATTATCTGGCCACCCGCGATGTAGCCCGTGCAATTGCTTTATTCAAGACACCCTTTTGGCGATCCTTCGGCATTCTGCGGCCTTTTCTCAGCCGCTCGTAAACGTTCTATCTCCTGCTCGCAATGTGCTGACTTCCCTGGACTTGCACGAGTCGCCCGATACTCGGCCAACTCTCGCCTTCTCCCCGCTTCGTTGACAAACCTATTCGCGAGCCTCAAAATTGAATCTGCCTCGTTTTACCCCGCTTGTGCCCAAGTGGCGGAACTGGCAGACGCGCTAGCTTCAGGAGCTAGTGGCCGCAAGGTCGTGGAGGTTCGAGTCCTCTCTTGGGCACCATTTTCTTTTCATTAAACTTCCGGTCGGACACTTCCCTGCACGCCCGGCAAGATTCATTCCGCGGCCATATAGATGTACCGCAACACGAACACAATCGTCAGGATCCATAACAACAAGCCCACTTCACGGAATTTTCCCGCCGCCACCTTTGCCACCGTGTACGAAATCACACCCAGGCTCAAGCCTGTCGCAATGCTGAACGTCAGTGGCGTAGCCACCAGCGTCACAAACGCGGGAAACGCCTCGCTGAATTCCTTCCACTCCACGTGCGCCATGGATTCCGTCATCAGCGCGCCCACCAGGATCAATGCGGGCGCCGTCGCAAATCCCGGAATCGCCGCAGCCACGGGCGAAAAGAACATCGCCACGAGAAAGAGCCCCGCAATCATCACGTTGCCTAGCCCTGTCCGCGCGCCTGCTGTCACTCCCGCGGCGCTCTCGATATAACTTGTCACCGTCGAAGTTCCCGTCAGCGCCCCAAACATCGTTCCCACGCCGTCCGCCAGCAGCGCGCGTCCTACCCTCGGAATCTTTCCATCCTTGATGAAGCCGCCCTGTTCGCACACGCCCACCAGCGTTCCCACGTTGTCAAACAAATCCACGAACAAGAAAATGAAGATAATCTCCGCCAGCCCCAGATGCAACGCTCCCCGCAAATCCAGCTTCAGAAACGTTGCGGACGGATGCGGCATCGCCAGAACCGCCGAAGGCCAGTGCGCCAGCCCCCGGAAAATTCCAAACAGCGTTGTTCCCAGGATTCCCAACAAAATCGCGCCGTTTACTCGCCGCACCATCAACACCAGCGTCAACACGATCCCCAGGCAGGCGGCTTGCACTTCGCGGTCGGAAAAATTGCCCAAGGTCACAAACGTCGCAGGACTCGCCACCACCAATTTCGCGCTGCGCAATCCCACGAACGCAATAAACATTCCGATTCCGCCCGCAGTCGCATGTTTCAGACTGTGCGGAATGCTGTTGACGATCTGCTCGCGCACCCGCGTCACCGTCAGCAGCACAAACAGCACTCCCGAAAAAAACACCGCTCCCAGAGCCGTCGGCCAAGGTACGTGCATCCCCAGGCACACCGAATATGTAAAGTACGCGTTCAGCGACATCCCCGGCGCCATGGCGATCGGATAATTCGCGTAGAAACCCATCACCAGCGTCGCTACTGCCGCCGCTAAGCACGTCGCAAACACCACCCCGTCCGCCGGCATCCCTGTTTGCGACAATATCTGTGGATTCACCACCACGATGTACGCCATCGTTACGAACGTTGTCACCCCGCCCAGTAATTCGCGCCGTACAGTAGTTTGATTTTCCTGTAAATGAAAAATTCGCTCGATCTGAAAGGGCTTCTTGTCGCCTGTGGCCGTCATTTGGAGTCGTGCCGCCACTTTATGGTTCTCTGCTCCGCCTGTCAATCTTCGTCTCCCTCGCCCGTGCAAATTTTTCTGGCGAGCGGGTGGCGCTTAGAGTATGGCCGGATTCCCACGCAAGTGGCCATTTCGCACTGCCCCGGATCGCCCCGCGCGTTTTCTGCTTATCCACCCCGCGGGCGTTCATTCCCGGGCATGGCCGATCCGTGGGTTCACTCTTGCGCGGAGAATGCAATGAACAAATATATCGTGGAGCTCATCGGTACTTTTTTCCTGGTCCTCACCGTTGGTTGCACGGTCATTGGGAATGGCCCCGGGCCTCTGGCTCCCATCGCCATCGGTGCATCCTTGATGGTGATGATCTTTGCCGAAGGCCATATTTCGGGTGGACATTACAATCCCGCCGTCACTCTGGGCGTCTGGATTCGCGGCAAGTGTGACACCAAGGACGTCGCACCTTATATGGTGGCGCAAATCGTAGGTGCGGCTCTCGCCGCTGCAGCCGTGAGATTCCTCAAGGCCGGCGCCGTCGTTACCGCGGCCACCCCGTCCGTGCTCCCAGCGCTGCTTGCCGAATTCCTCTTCACTTTTGCTTTGGTATACGTCGTACTGAACACTGCCACAGCCAAGGGCACGGCTGGAAATTCCTTCTACGGTCTCGCTATCGGCATGACGGTGATGACCGGCGCGTTCGCCGTCGGCAACATTTCCGGCGGCGCTTTTAACCCCGGCGTCGCCGTAGGCATCACGCTGATGGGCCTCTCCGCATGGTCCGGCATCTGGATTTTCCTGGTTGCTAATTTCGCAGGGGGCGCCGTAGCAGGCTTTACGTTCAAAGCGCTGAA
Organism: Candidatus Acidiferrales bacterium; assembly: GCA_963780315.1. Lineage (GTDB taxonomy): Bacteria > Acidobacteriota > Terriglobia > Acidiferrales > UBA7541 > Acidiferrum. Next base: position 77,117 of record CAWABP010000005.1, read on the forward strand.
TCCCGGCGACTGACTTTCTCAATCCGTTGTAGGGGTCGAGCACCGCTCGACCCCATCTAGGCAAGCATGTAGCGCAGGGCGCGTTCCCCGAGCCCTGCGGCTTTTCTCCAGGGTTTTCTTAAGTTCATGCCGCGGCCGTTCTGCCGCTAAGACCATCGCAACTCGCGGGCCGCTCTCTATTCCTTCATTTCCTTTACACCCGTTGCTTCTTTACTTCCGGAACTCTCCCCACCCGACTCGCACCTGAATCGTGTTGATCCCCGGATTCGGGCTGGAAATGCCGGCATTCGAGATGTGCATGAAACGCACCTCCGCCGTCCAATTGTGCTTCTTGCCCAGAATATGCGCTCCTAGCGCCCCGCTCGTGGTGAAATTCACGTGCGAAGTCCCTTCTGGCACCTTGGTATTTGTGAACAGCGTTCCGCCTTCAATCTCAAAAAATGGCTTCGTTTTTTTCGGCTTGGTTATGATCCATTTGAACGCAAACGGATTCACTCCCGCTCCATAGGCCGTATTCGTGCTCTGCGCGATCACCCACATGGGCACCGCATCCACCGCATACTCCAATTGCCCGCGTAAAAACCCCGGCCCATGCGGGTCCGTCAAGATCAGCCCGTATCGCAATCCCAGGTTCCACACGCCCGTACCAGACTGGCTCCCGTTAATTCCATGTCCGCCGCCAGTCCAAATCTGCAACTCGCTGCTCGCTCCCTCTGGCCCGTCTTGCGCGCGACTATCTCGCGCAAATAGCAGCACGCCCATAACGCAAAACACTGCCAACATTCCGCTCTTTTTCAACGCATCTCTCCCTTGAACCCGACTCCGCACAATATCCGAAACACCTTCAGTCCCGCAATCGTGTAAACTGGCGGCCCTGTAAAGGAAGGCCGAAAACACCCGCAACAAGGAATTGAGCTGCGAAGGAGAGAATTGCCATGTCAGTTAGTGCAATGGATGACGCGGGAAACCCGGTGGATTGGTGGTTCATGTACAAGGTGGCCGGCAATTCCACCTCCGGCAGCGGGATCAAAGTCGCTGGTACCGAATACGTGTACTTTGATTCTAACGCCCCTGCTGACGCGAAATTGGCGCTCTCAACCCACCATGTGGATCAGGATGGAGCGCTGCCGAATACACTGAAGCAAGTCTATGTGATCCAAGGCGCTTCTACCCAACATCAAGGCTGGTTCTTCTATAACGACGAGAATCCCATCAATGGCAAGGTCATCTCCTCGCGGGGACATACCAAGGGTGTTCTGGCGTTCGACTTGGGTACGAATTCGGGGTTCTGGCTAATTCAATCCACGCCAAAATTCCCGCCGGCAGGCAGCTACAGTTTCCCAAAGACGGGAATACCTAACGCCCAGACTCTTCTTTGCATTACTCTGCAGGACGCCACCGTCGCCCACTCTCTAGCCAAGCAAATGTATGCTGCGCAACAACCCAATGTGTACTTGGCCTCGCGGGTTCCGGCGGATTTAACCGCCCAAACAAACGATCCTCGGGTGCTGTTGATGCAAGATCAGGTAGCCCAGGGCAACACGCCGCTAAGCGCGGTGATCCCGTTTCTTTCCAAGAGCGGGACAAAATTCATGTGCATGGCGAAAAACGCCACCTGGGGCCTGGACTTTTACAATGATTTGGTCGGGCCGGCTCTCCACGATAACTTGGACGTGGAAACCTGGGAACACGATCCCACCCCGCCTCCCTTGGATAGCGACAAGATCCACACGGTTGTAGACATGAAGGGTATCAATCTGCAACCCCTCGGAATCGATATCTCCTGGCCGGAGCCCGATGACCACGCCAAACTGGCTATCTCTGCGCGCAGCGAACTGGATCACTTCGTTTGCGTTGGCGACATCAACTTCACCATCGCACAACGAAAGCGCGGCGGCGGAACGGTCGCGTTTCAGTGCGAAGCGCTATGGAGCAGCCTGTCGCAGGTGCTCGTCGGCGTTACTACGCACTTGAAGCCCGGATCACGCGCCGCGAAAATCCAGGCAGCACTTAAATCGCAGAAAGCGCCGCTGCCGATTACCTCGAAAAGAACTGTGCGAAGCAGCAAGCGCGACAAACAATAATCGAAGAGGCGTCCACTTCCCCGCGATTATGTTTGTCAGGCAATTGGCCCGGTTGCCGGCAAAAGACATTGACATACTCCCCGAGGCGTCATACTGTGCCGCGAGTTATTTTTGGCGGCCCGCAATTTGGTTTCCCCTGAAATTGAACGCTAAGCTAACCGGACTATTTGAAATAGGACCTGAGGAGGGTCATACATGAAGCGTGCTCTAAAGTTTGTCGCGATTGCTCTCTTGGCGGTCATTGCTTCCTACCCTGTACATGCTCAAACCAATCCGCTTGTCGGAACCTGGAAACTGAATGTCACGAAATCGAAGTTCGATCCCGGACCGGCGCCAAAAAGCTTGACGCGCACGATCGAAGCCCAAGGCGACGCCTTAAACTATACATTTGCCGGAGTCAGCGCGGACGATAAGCCTATGGCATACGGCTTTGCCATTAAGTTTGACGGCAAAGACAATCCCATCACGGGTTCGATGCCAAGTGGGGCGGACACCATTGCTGCCAAGCGCATTGACTCAAACTCCTTCCAGGCAACATTGAAATTAGGCGGCAAGGTGATCGGAATATCCAGGGTGACCGTCTCGAAGGACGGGAAGGTTACGACCGTCGATTCAAAGGGTACGAACGCGTCGGGCGTTAAAACCCATGATGTGCAGGTCTACGAGAAGCCATAAAAACCTCTTGCCATGCCACAGCGAAAACCTGCGATCGCAATTCAAGGGCGGCTCTTCATTGGGCCGCCCCTTCTATTCCCATAAGGCTCCAATACCCGTTGCCTGGCAATCTATTTCAACTTTTGCCACACGTGGCATAGCTATAGGCATTCTCTTCCTCCCGATAACTTCTAGGCCAATGCAGGTCTATCTTCCCTATAATTAGTTCTCCAGCCCACGCTAAGGAGGCATCAATGCCCGAAGCACAGGGAATGTGGGAAGGACTAATGGACTTTTCCTTTCGCGTCTACGCCACTCCGAAAATGCTGAAATTCCTTTACTCGCTGCATCTTCTCGCTGGGCTTATCGCGGGCGTTGTTTGGATCGTCTTGGGATTTCAGCAGGCCCCGGTCCAGGGCCTCCTCACGCTGCTCGCCGCAGTGGTCGGCTACTTTTTCTGGTTTCTCTACTGCCGGGTAGTGTTGGAGGTACTCGCAGCGCTGTTCCGCATGGCCGACGCCATTGCGCCAGATCGCTCAGCGGGACAGCAACCGCCGTCGGGCTTCTAATCTCCGCTCTGGGTCACGCCCTTGTGACTCTTAAAGCTCGCCGACAGGGCTCGACGCGACAAGCTTTGCGCCGACTCGAGGCTGATCCGAAATGAGTGCATGCGCAGCGAGCGGTCCGTAAGAAATGCGTTCGCCGGAAAGTGAGACCGTCGCAGTTCCGGGAATGGGCCGGATGCCATTACTTCACCATCTCGCTGGACTTCGCCCATGAAGAGAAGACCGCCACGGTCGTCCGTAATGACCAGCTTGAAAGGCGGAGAGAATTTCCGTGTTTCCTTCATGTGAAGGAGACCTCTCATCTCGCAAACCAAGCCGCAAATCAAGGCTTCCTTTGACAGTGTTTGTACACTTCTCTGCCTGCGCCTTTGCGCCTCAAGAGTACGGTCTCGTTTCCCCGGTGGGCTATAGAACGCAGAGTTCGACGACATAACCATGGAACACCCCAATTCTTCTCAAGGACTTCTTGTTTACTTTGATGCAGTTTTGTCAGGATGAGTTTGAACGGGGAACCGGGCAAGCATCTCAGTCGTTCGGGAATCCAAATCTTCTGTGTACCAGAGCGGGGCGTAGCTCGCTAAGAGCCGGTGCAAATCGCGGAGCAGGTTCGTCAGTTCGCCCATTTCCGACTTCCCTGCCGGATTCTGGATGGACGGCGGAGGTTTCATGGACTTGTCAATATTCACGATACCCTCTCAGAATACTTGCCCACTCTCAGGCAATGCTCCTCTTCAGAAACCCAACTGCGGGAACGGCGAGTTCTAAATGGCCCTGTACCGTCGGACCGGACAATCTAGTTACACCACACCCCGCTGAAAGGTTCAGTATGCTAGAGAATGTCGAATCCGGGTGCTGTCCATTTTTGAACACTTTCGCGGAATTATTTCCGAGGGGTTTTACTCTTGCTATGTAGTTTGCCGGGAACTCTCTCACTGCCCATAGGCCAGAAAGCGCAGGTCAACCTGGCGTTCACGGTTTGTGAGGCGTCAGGAAAAAGAGAAGGGAGGCAGGCCAGGTCTTCCCGCCTCCCTCTTATTCCCCTTTCGGGGAATCCAACCAGCCTGACGGAGGGCGGCTAGTTGGTCGTGTGTTGGCCTATCTAATTAAACCCCAACTTCGCGAAAAAGGTTTCAACTATTTTCAAAAACCTGACTAGAATTGGGCTGCACCTGCTTCGCTCCCAGAAAGGGCCATGGTATGTCTCGCCCCTCTCAGCTGAGTCCCGACGATATCCTTCGTTTTCTTCAACTTAGAAATGACCCTGTCTCTATCGAGGATCTTTCTCGCGGCCTGCAAGTTAAAAAGAGCAACCGCCGCGCCCTCCTCCAGATGCTCGCCAAGCTCCAGTCCCGGGGCCTCGTTGAAGAGCTTTCCCATGGACGTTTCCTGCTTCGCCGCTCGCGCCGCGATCCCGTACCTGCCCAGGTGCCCCCTCCCGAAAAGATCGCACAACAGAAAGCTGCGTCCCGCGATGAGATCAAGGGCCGCCTCGTTCTCCATCAGGATGGCTACGGATTCGTCGTTCCTGATGTCGCCATGCCCAACGTGGACGGCGATATCTTCATTCCGCGGGACTCCGTAGAAGATGCCATGCACGGCGACCACGTCGTCGCCAAGATCAATCGCCTGAGCGGCCACACTGGCGCCCGGCGCGCTGAAGGGCGTATCGTTCGCATCATCGGCCGCGCGCATCCTTTCATCGTCGGCCAGTTCCGTTACACCTCGCGCGGCTGCGTCGTCGCGCCTTATGACCCGCGCGTTCAGCACGATATCGAACTTCTAGCCGGCGAAGAACTCTCCCCCGCTCTCCGCGAGCAGCTTCTTTCTTCTGCGCGGAGCCAGGTCGCGCGCAACAAACGGCTTCCGCACATCCCCAAACTCGATGGCGCTGTTGTCAACGTCGAACTCGTTCGCTATCCGCGCGGCGGCGCTGCTCCAACTGGCCGCGTCATCGAGATCCTTGGCCGACCCGGCGATCTAGGCGTAGACACCGAGATCATCATTCGCAAGCACCATCTTCCGCACACTTTTCCCCCCGAGGTTCTGCAGGAGTCCAAACGCCTTGCAATGCCAGTGACCGCAAACGACCGCGCCGGCCGCGAGGACTTCCGCGAACTTCCGATCGTCACCATTGATGGCGAAACTGCCCGCGACTTCGACGACGCTGTTTACGTCGAGCGCCGCGACGACGGCGGTTGGCTTCTGCAAGTGCACATCGCTGACGTCGCTCACTACGTTCGTCCCGAATCGCCGCTCGATCGTGAAGCGCGGCTTCGCGGCAATTCTGTCTACTTCATCGATCGCGCTGTTCCCATGCTTCCCGAAGCTCTCTCCAATGGCATGTGCTCGCTGAATCCACGCGAAGAGCGGCTGGTCCTTAGCGCCATCATGCACTTCGATGCTGCTGGTCGCATGCTCAATTCCTGGATGGTTCCGGGCGTGATTCGCTCCGTCGAGCGCATGACTTATACGAACGTCAACAAGGTGCTTGAAGGCGATCCGGAGATGACCGCGCGTTATTCCCAGCTCAACCATCATTTCCGCGCCATGAAAGGTCTTGCGCAGCTTCTTAACGCACGCCGCGCGGAAAACGGCTCCGTGGACTTCGATCTTCCCGAACCGGTAATCTCCTTCGACGACCAGCAGCAGATGACTGGCGTTTCCCGCAGCGAACGCAACATTGCGCATCGCATTATCGAGGAGTTCATGCTCGCGGCGAACCGCGCCGTTGCGCACCAACTCAATTCGCGCGGCATCAAGTCGCTGCATCGCGTCCACGAAAAGCCCGAGGCACGCAAAGTGCTGGAGTTCGAGGAGCTTGCTCGCGCGTTTGGCTATTCGCTGGGCGTCGAGGATCTTCACCAGCGCGAGATCGCCGTTCGTCACGGACGCGTTCCTGCTCCCGCAAAAGCTGGCCGACCAGATTCTTACGGTAAAGGCCGCGAACGGCAGCAGCGCGTCGCTTTGCCCGCTTCAGACATCAGCATCACTCCGCAACATTATCAGCGGCTGGTGCAGAAACTCGCGGGTAAGCCGGAAGAACGTATACTTTCCTATCTGATGCTGCGTTCGCTGAAGCAGGCGCGTTATTCCGCGGATTCACTTGGACATTTCGCGCTTGGCTTCGAGGAATATACGCACTTCACTTCGCCGATTCGCCGTTATCCCGATCTCATCGTTCATCGCATCCTGAAATGGGCAATCGCGCATCCGGAAGTTGCGCCGCCTTCGTTCATCAAACCGGTTGTTGGCGAGGAAGCGACGCTGTACTCGGAAAACCATCTGGCGGAGATTGCCGCGGAGACTTCGGAGACTGAGCGACGCGCAGCTTCCGCCGAACGCGAACTCATCAACTGGAAGACCGCGCAATATATGGAACAGCGGCTTGGCGATGAGTTTGAAGGATTGATTATTTCCGTGCAGAAATACGGTTGCTTCGTGGAACTGTTTGATCTCTTTATTGAAGGGCTTTTGCCGATTAACGCGCTGGAAGAAGCGGCTGGCGCTCGTTGCGTATTTCGCGAGAGCGATCACGCGATTGTCGCGACGGGAGAATCCGGAGGTGCTCGCCGAAGCCGTTCGAGCCGCCGTAAATCCGCTGCGCCGCAAAGCTGGAAACTTGGCGATCGCATTCGCGTTCGCGCCGAACGCATTGATCCGATGCGGCGCCGCGTTGAATTCGCCATGGTTTCGCCGGCGTAACGCGGCAAAAACGAATTACACGGGCTTCGTGCTGGCGTTGACCAGGCTGACTTCCGGAAGCGAACTGCTCACAGGCTCTGTTGTTTACGGCTTCAGATACAGTTCGACAGCTTCCGTGATGCTTACTGATTCCTGTTCTTTCAGCGTCAACCAATTGCCAAACGTGGCTTTCTCTCGCGCGATTCCATCCAGATTGCGGCGCAAGCGTTCGCCGTAATGCGCTTTGACGCGCTCGAGTTCGGCTCGAATCTGCACGTTCTCTTCCGCCTTTTGCGCCAACAGCGCTTCAAACTGCTTTCGTTGCTGCGCTTCATAAGCATCGATTGCTTCCTGTCGCAGTTTGGCGTCCTGCAACAGTTCATCCACGGAAATTCCCGCAGCGTCCAAAGCCATCAGCACGGATGCGCGTTTGATCTCCTTCGCTGATCCGCGGATGTGTTCGCTGTGAAGTATCTCGCTCACCTTGTTGAAGCTGTAGCCTTTCCGCGGATTCATGATTCCGGCGGCGCGGTAAACATCTTCCATGGAAAACAGTTCAACCTGCGAGTTCGCGGGAATCTCTTCCGCAGATTTCGCGGTGTCATGTTCTGCGCGAAGCGTTGCTGCGGACGCGCGATTCAAGACCCGCTCCCGCAACCACATCCGGGATGCCGACGACGCGCCTTATGAACCAAAGATGGGGCCCCTGTAAGAAGGAAGCATTATCCCAGCACACTCGCCCTCTCTCAGTCTTCCACCAACCCTTCTCTTCTGAGCACTCGCGCACGGCGTTCTTCTAACTCCTTTATCAGCAACACTCGTGCATCTGTATTATTCCAAACTGCTTATAAACCATGCATTTGCCACACCTACGGACCTCGTTTTCCTTAAGTACTTCCTTTGCAACACATGCACAGAAAACACACGCTGGTCGGCGCGCCGACATTCTTGATTGGAGCACGACGTGTCATGCCCCTGCGGGAGAAGACCCGGCGATCCGTGAGAGTTGAGCGAGACGGAACGGAAACGTGGCGAACCCCAAGAGGCAAGGGAGATCCATCGCACGGATAGCGTGCCCTCCAGAAAACGGCGGACATACAAAGCGAGCGACGGAAAACCGTGCTTCGCTCCGCGCACTCCGCTCTCCCGCGGCGGGCAGGCGGAACGACGGGGAGGGAGAAGGAAAGAGAAACCCAAGAACCGGTCTGAAGACCGGCCACTACAAAAGAAGGAGGCGGGGCGCGGAGCCAAGGCTCGATCATGGTGCGGACTTGGGGCGCAGGAGTCCTGCGCCCCCAGGAAAGAGGAACCAGGGACGTTGCAAAACGCAAGCGCACGGGAAATTACAATATCCTCTATTGAACCGTTTTAATGATTGACTCGGCGGCGGCGTGGGAATATATTCTTAGACGAAAAGAACGCCACGCGAAGCTCGTGCTTCCGCGTAACCGAGGAGGATGGCATGTCTGCATCCGCGACACTGGAAAAACTGAAAGTACCGTTTTACGGCCACGGCCGGCAATACCACAACATCAAGAAAGAGATTGACGAGGCCTTCCACGCCGTGATGGAAAGCGAAGCCTACGTGATGGGCCCCACGCTAGCTCGTTTTGAGAAGGAGTTGGCCCAGTATTTTGCCATGAAGCATGCCGTGGGGTTGAACTCCGGCACCGACGCGCTGTGGCTGGCGTTTATGGCGCTGAAGATTGAGCCGGGCGACGAGGTGATCACCACAGCCAACACCTTTTTTGCCACCGCGGAGGCGATATGGATCGCCGGAGGCAAAGCCGTGTTTGTGGACAGCGATCCGGTTACCAACAACATTGACCCGGCAAAGATCGAGGCGGCCATTACGCCGCGGACCGTGGGGATCGTTCCTGTACACCTGTACGGGCATTGCGCGGATATGAAAGCAGTGAGCGCGATCGCCAAGAAGCATAAGCTTTGGGTGGTGGAAGACAACGCGCAATCCATTGACGCGCATGGCGACGGGTTCAAGCAGGGCGAGTTGAGCGACGCGGTCTGCACCAGCTTTATCATCCAGAAAAACCTGGGCACGTTTGGAGACGGCGGCGCGCTGATTACCAATAACCCGGAAATCGAACAGACGGTGCGGCGGCTGCGCAACCACGGCTCGCTGAAGCGCTCGGTACACTCGTTTGGGTTCAACAGCCGGCTGGATGATTTCCACGCGGCGTTTCTGAGCGTGAAGCTGAAGCACATCAGCGGGTGGACGGACCAGCGGCGCGCCTGGGCGAAGCGCTACAGCGACGGCTTGAAGGGGACGAGCTTCAAGCTGCCCAAGGAATTGCCGGGTTACCGCCATGTATACCACCTCTACGTAATCGAACACGCCAAGCGCGACCATTTGACGCAGTTCCTGGTGGACCACGGGATTGACGCCAAGCAGCACTACCCGATCGCCATACACCAGCAGGAAGGTTATCCGTGGGGCAAGCTGGCCGACGCGCACCCGATCGTGCCGAATGCAGAGCGCAACGCGGCGCAATGCGTTTCCTTGCCAATGTTCCCCGAACTGACCGCGAAGGAAGTGGATTACACGGTCGCGGTATTGAAGGAGTGGGACAGCAAGTTTGGCAAGTAACGCTGAGCTAGGAGCGAAGGCCGTGAGCGCGAAGAAAATCTACAAAGTGATGGTTGTGGGAACGGGGAAGCGCGGCAAGCACCATGCGCTCGCTTTCAAAAATAACCCGCGGTTTGAACTGGCCGGGCTGGCGGATTCCAGTCCGGAGCAGCTTGCGAAGGCCGCGGCGGAATTGGGCGTACAAAAAACTTCGCTCGAAGCACTCGCACTGGCGAAAGAACTCCAGCCGGATGTTTTCTGTTTCTGCACACCCCCAGGCGTCCGGCTGGAGTTGATCAAGACGGGCATCGCTTCGGGCGCGAAGCTGATTGCTTACGAAAAACCGATGGCGCTTTCCATGAACGAGGCCATCGAGATCCGCAAAGCGGTGAACAGCGCGGGAGTGAAAACCGTGGTGTCTCACCAGCACCGCTACGGGCAGCACTATCAGAAGGTGAAGGAAATTGTGGAGAGCGGGGCGCTGGGGCGCATCCACACCATTCATGCGCACGCGAGCGGCTGGTTTTTGCATATGTTCACGCATCTTGTCGAATACATTCGGTGGTACAACGGGTACGCGAAAGCCGAATGGGTGATGGCGCAGGCGGCGGGGCGCGGGAAATTCTCTGACAATCATCCTTCGCCCGACTACATCGGCGGATTCGTGCAATTTGCCAACGGCGTGCGCGGCATCGTGGAATGCGGCGCGGGCGCACCGGATGTACCCGAAGTGGACTACTGGTGGCGCAAGAACAAGATTGGCGTTTACGGGACGGATGGTTTCGCCGAAGTGCTGACTGGCGGAGGTTGGAGAGCCGTGACGGGCGCGCAGAAAGGCGTTATTTCCGGGCCCGGTTGCATGAACTACGACATCGAAATGCCGCTGTACATTGAAGATATGGTGCGCTGGCTGGACGACGACAAACAAGTGCATCCGTGCAACGGCGAAAGCGCTTACGAAGGATTTGAGATCAGCATGGGCATGCTGCGATCGGTGGTGCAGCGCGGGCAAATTAAGCTGCCTCTGGCGGCAGGAGAACCGGAGCTCGAGGCCCTTAAGAAAGTTTTGCCGGAGATGCCGGTGATGGTTTCCAGCGACGTGAACCGCAAGGAATACAAAGTCTAATTCGCTGCCAGAACAAACCTAACGGCTCAACTTGAGCACCCAGGCAGGCTGCGCACGAAGCGCTTCCGGCAATTCCGGCAGATCCACAATTACAGAGTTGCCCTCTTTGCGGAAACTTAGCGGCGCGGAAGAGCCGAGCAGTGTCACGGACTTGAGTGTGGCGGCTTCCACATCCTTTACGGTGAAAGGGTGGCCGGGCCAACGCGGCAAGATGGCGTACATGTCGTTGCCCTTGGAAGTGAAGAAAGCCTCGATGGCGGCTTTGCCGGCTTCGGGTGCTGCGGTGAGTTTGGTCAGGTCATAGCTGCTATTGAATTCCTGGTCGTAATCGAATTTTGGCTGTTCGCCCGCACTCCACTGTCGCGAGTGTTTGTAGGGTCTTGTGCCGTAAATGGCGTCACCGTTAATTTGCAGCCAGGAACCGACTTCCAGAAGGCGTTGCTCCATCAACAAGGGAATGGTGCCGTCGGCGGCGGGGCCGATGTCCAGCAAGAGGTTGCCACCACGGCTGACAATGTCGGTGAGGAGAATAACGAATTCCCTGCCAGTGTGGTAATCCCCCAAGCGTTCAGCGCGGTTATAACCATAAGAGAAGCCCATGCCACGGGATTCTTCCCAGGGATGATCGCTGCCGCTCATGCCAGAAGTGTATTCCGTGGTCCAGTAGCCACCATGTTTGTGTCTTGTTTCCTTGCCCCAGCGGTCGTTGATCACCACGTCGTCCTTGATGGGAGATTCGTTGAAGAGCCAGGCGAGAAGTTCCGGGGTGCGCCAGTCGGAGGAGGGCATATCCCATTCGCCATCGGAGAAGATGATGGACGGTTTGTAGCGGGTCACAAGGTCTTTGAACTGTGGAAACATGTGTTCGGAAACATAGCGCGGCTTATCGGAAAGATAGAACGGGTTGTACCACTCGTAGAGGGAATAGTAGAGGCCCATCTTGAGGCCCTTGGCGCGCACCGCAGTGGTGAGATCGCCAACCAGGTCACGCCTCGGACCAATCTCCATGGCGTTCCAAGGGCGCGCCCAGGTGCGGGAGGCTTCGCGGCTAGGCCAGAGCGCGAAGCCGTCGTGATGCTTCGAGGTGAGGATTACGTAGCGAGCGCCCGAGCGCTGAAGCACGTCAGCCCAATGGTCTGGATCGAATAACTCCGCGCGAAATTCGGGAGCAAAATTCTCGTAACGGAAATCGGCGCCGAAGACTTTACGATGGAATTCCCAGCTGCCGATTTCGACGGGGTCCTTGGAGTTTTTCCCTTCGGTGGTGGCGTGCCAATACCATTCGGCGTAGGCAAGCTTGCCTGGAATGACTGGAGCATAGGATGGAACGGAGTAAACGCCCCAATGGATGATGATGCCGAACTTGGCATCCGGGAACCAATTGGGTGTGGGGCGCCGGTCAAGCGAATCCCAAGTAGGCTGGTAATTTTGCGCTGCCGCGAAAGTGGCGCACGCGAGCATGATGAGGACACAGAGGGAGACAGCCGCGGATGTGAAAGAGCTAATTCTTGATGTTCGAGAAAGCACGGTGAGCCGCCTGTTCCGTCAAAAATCTAAAGCGCGCGAAGGACAGAGACAAGAAAAAACCGTGAGAGCGCTGCCGGTGAAAGTATCGTGCGCTTCATGTTAGTGGGAATCACGGGTGAATTCCAGTTATCAAGAAAAGCGCTGCCTATGCTGGCCGCTACGTCGCGGTCTCGACGCTAGGCGAGGAGCTGACGTAGTTTTAGCGTGCAACGCAGACTTAAGCAACGTTCGCTTTTCTTCAGGGGCACCGCCAACGGAACCGAACTGAAGGTCGGCTACTACATAAGCAAGACGTGAGCACTAGGTATCGTGCGGCTAATGGGCTCGCCGCGCCGCAGTTCTGATATGCTATTTGGCGGTCCACTCCTCGGGCGTCCTGCCATGGAAGCACCGCAAATCTGTTAACGAAAGGTTGTGCCTACCGTGAGCACTACTGCATACACAAGCGCGGCGAAACGCGCTTTCAATTTCAACGCGGGACCCGCGGCGCTGCCGCTGCCTGTTTTGGAACGGATACGGGAAGAGTTGCTGGATTATCGCGGCACTGGCATGAGTGTGATGGAGCTTTCGCACCGTTCGGCGGAATTCGAGGCCATCAACAACGCCGCCGAACAAAACTTGCGCAAGCTGCTGGCAATTCCGGAAGAGTACGCGGTGATTTTTGTGCAGGGCGGGGGCAGCATGCAGTTCACGATGGTGCCGATGAACCTCTGCCTGCCGGGCAAGCCGGTGGATGTGCTGCACACGGGGACGTGGACGGCGAAGGCCATCGGGGAACTGAAGAAGGGCGTGCTGCACAATATTGCCGCGTCGACGGAAGCGGAGAAGTTTGCGCGACTGCCGAGGCCGGAAGAGATCAAGCTTTCGCCCGAGGCTTCCTACACTTACCTGTGCACGAATAACACGATTGAGGGCACGCAGTACACGGAGTTGCCGATCTCTGCGGCACCGCTGGTGGCGGACATGTCCAGCGACATCGCATCGCGGCCGATGGATGTGGGCAAATTCGGGCTGATTTTTGCCGGTGCGCAGAAGAACCTGGGGCCGAGCGGCGTGACCGTGGTGATTGTGCGCAAGGACCTGGCGGAGCGCGCGGACAAGAATTTGCCTTCGTTGCTGCAATACCGCACGCACATCAAGGAAAAATCGCTGTACCACACGCCACCGACGTTTGCGGTGTACGTCCTGGGGTTGGTGACGGAATGGATTGGTGCCGGGGGCGGACTTGCAGGAATGCAGAAGCGCAATGAAACCAAAGCCAAACTTTTGTACGAAACGATTGACGGGAGCAACGGATTCTACCGTTGCCCCGTGGAAAAGAGTTCGCGCTCGCTGATGAACGTGGTGTTTCGCGTGGCGGGCGGCGATGAGGCCATTGAAAAACAGTTTGCCAAGGACGCAACCGCCGCGAATCTGATTGGCACGCCAGGGCATCGCTCCGTCGGCGGCATGCGGATCTCGCTGTACAATGCCGTGGGGCTAGTTGCCGTCGAAGCCCTTACGGGGTTCATGCGCGAATTCCAGCGCACCCGCGCGTGAACTGGGCGCACAGTTTGTTGCGTTGTGCGCGATAAAACGTCGCTGGCTTCAAGGAGGAACAATGACCCTCTACTCGAATGTTCTTTTTGTGCACATCGCCAGCGCGCTGGCTTTGTTCCTTGGCTATGGCCTGGAATGGACAGTAAGCGCGCTGCTGCGCCACGCTAGCACCACGGATCAGGCACGCGCTTGGTTGCGGGTGTATCGCGTGTCGCCTCCCGTGACGGGTGTGGGGCTGGCGCTGCTGATCCTGTCGGGAGGTTGGCTTTCCGCGATGACGGGCGGAATGAACCAAGGGTGGTTGATTGCCTCGGTTGTCGGGATCGTGGTGGCGCTGGTGATTGGGTTCGCGCTGATTCTACCGCGATTGCGGGCGATTCGACGGGCGCTGCCGGAGGGGAACGCCGCGCTCACGCCGGAAGCGCTGCTGCAATTGCAGAGCGCTGCGTTGCCGACGCTGATTCGCGTGCGGGCGTTGCTGGCGGTGGGGATTGTTTACCTGATGACCGCGAAGCCGCCGCTGGGCGTTTCGCTGGTTGTGCTCGCGATTGCAGTGGTGGCGGGTGTTTTGTTGTCGCTGACGGCATGGTCGCGCGGGGTTGGGAAGAGCGCGGCGGCGTAGGATGAGCTTTTGCTTGGGCTAGAGAAGGCCTGAGCTACAGTGCGAACCCAAGAGAAGGCCCGCCTCAGAAGGACGGGCCCTACAACGGCGAAGAAAAACGGGAGCAAGAGAAAAACCGCAGGGCGCGCGGACGCGCCCTGCGCTACACGCGAGACGCAAAAGAAAACAGAGGCTGGGTGGATTACGCGAGGTCGAAAACGAGGACCTCGGCGTCCTTCACACCAACCAAATTGATTATCCGCTCATCTGAAACAGCCGCGCCATCGCCGGGTTCCAGCGGTTGACCATTCAGCGTGACGGTGCCGCGGGCCACCTGCACATAAGCGTGGCGCTCGGGCTTCAGCGCGTGCTGGACCGCTTCACCAGGCGCGAGGACAGTGGCGTAGAGTTCGTTGTCCTGGCGGATCTTCACCGAGTCTTCGCGGCCGTCCGGGGAAACTACCAGGCGCAGCTTGCCGCGCTTATCGGCTTCGGCAAAATTTTTCTGGCCATATGCGGGCTTGTGTCCCTTTTGGTCCGGGAACATCCAGATCTGGTACAGGTGCACAGCCTCCTTGTCGGAAGCGTTGAACTCGCTGTGGGTCACGCCCGTTCCCGCGCTCATATACTGCACATCGCCGGGACGGATGACCGAGCCGTTGCCCATGCTGTCGCGGTGCTCCAGGGCGCCTTCCAGGACGTAGGTGACGATTTCCATGTCACGGTGCGGATGGGTGGGAAAACCGCCACCGGCAGCAATGTGGTCGTCGTTCATAACGCGCAAGGTGCGAAACTGGACGTGCTCCGGGTCGTAATAGTCGGCAAAGGAAAAGGTAAAGCGGGAATCGAGCCAACCGTGGTTGGCATGGCCGCGGGTGTCGCTTTTACGAATGAGGATCATCGTAGCCTCCTTAATTGAAACAGGGCCATAATACATGTTATAACGACTATTGTCAAGAGGATAGTAAGCACAACTCATTAATTGCCCTTATTCCCTTGCGCTTCAGCCCGTTAGCGGCTTTGTCGGGCTCCATTTCCTCCCGCGCTTGCTTTGGTGTAGAGTGATATTCCTGCACGGCTGTGGGCCGCCAGGGTTGAGGTGTAAGTTCATGGATTCAGCACTTCCGGCAACACAAGCAAAGGCTGAGGACGCCTCCTCCTCAACGCGCCGCGACACCTTATCCATCACCGATAACCGTACGGGCAAATCGTACGAGGTGCCGATTACGCACGGGACGATCCGGGCCAACGACCTGCGTCAGATTAGGCTAGATCCCGCGGATTTCGGGATGATCAGCTACGATCCCGCTTTCAACAACACCGCGTCGTGCATCAGCCGGATCACCTACATTGACGGGGACGCTGGAATTCTGCGTTATCGCGGGTATCCCATCGAAGAGCTGGCAGAGAAATCGACATACCTGGAGACAGCGTACCTGCTGCTGCACGGGGAACTGCCGACCAGCGCGCAGCTACAGGATTGGCACTACCACGTCACGCACCACACCTTTATCCACGAGAGCATCAAGAAGTTTCTGGACGGGTTTCACTACGACGCGCACCCGATGGGCATGCTGGTTTCGTCGATTGCGGCGCTTTCGACGTTCTATCACGACGCCAAGGATGTGTTTAATGCGGAATCGCGGAAGAAGCAGACGTATCGTCTGGTGGGCAAGATGCCGACGATCGCGGCGTTTTCCTACCGGCACACGCTGGGCATGCCGTTCGTGTACCCGGACAACGAGCTGAGCTATCCAGGGAATTTCCTGAACATGCTGTTTCGTACGAGCGAGGCGCGTTACCGGCCAAATCCTACGCTGGAGCACGCCCTGGATATTCTGTTCATCCTGCACGCGGACCACGAGCAGAACTGTTCGACGAACACGATCCGCGGTGTGGGCAGTTCGCACGTCGATCCCTATTGCGCGGCGGCGGCGGCGATTGCGGCGCTCTACGGGCCGCTGCACGGCGGTGCCAATGAAGAAGTGCTGCGCATGCTGAATGAAATTGGCTCGATCCAGAAGGTTCCTGAATTTATTAAGCGGGTGAAATCCGGCGAGATGAAGCTGATGGGGTTCGGGCATCGCGTCTATAAAAACTACGACCCGCGCGCGCGGATCATCAAAAAAGTCGCGTACGAAGTATTCGACCTGATGGGCAAGAATCCGTTGCTAGAAATCGCGCTGGAATGCGAGAGGATTGCGCTGGAAGACGACTACTTCGTCAAGCGCAAGCTGTATCCCAACGTGGACTTTTACACCGGGCTGATTTACCAGTCCATGGGCTTCCCCATGACCATGTTCCCCGTACTTTTCGCGATCCCGCGGATGTCTGGCTGGCTGGCACAATGGGAAGAGATGCTGCTGGACCCCGAACAGAAGATCGCGCGGCCGCGGCAGATCTATCTTGGCAAGACCCCGCGGCCGTACGTGGCCATCGATCAGCGGTAGCAAGCCGTCCGGGAAACGCCGGCAATCCCTCCGAGCAAATCACGCGCGGCGGCGGGTTGTGCGCGGAAGAGCCGCAAAAATCGCGCAGCCATGGGATTGTCGCTTGTAAATATGCGAAAAGCGATTATTCGGCATGTCCTCTTTGCATACGCTTTTTAGCTTGCCACTCGACTTTCCTTTCCCGCGCTGTATATTGGAGGGTGCGAGGTTTTATGGGCCAATCCCCGAACGTTCATAGCCACTCTGGGCCGCGCCGACGCAGTCAACGAGTTTTAATGCAAGTGGCAGTACGCATCCGTGGGAAGGATGCACAGGGCTCCTCTTTCGAAGAAGAGACCGCCACGCTTGCCATCAATGCGCATGGGGCATTAATCCTCATGCAAGCGCGGATTACCAGTGGAAGTAAGGTGATGATGCAGCACAATGGCACGAAAGAGGAGCAAGAGTGCCAGGTCGTGTTCCTTGGCCCCGTGCGTTCCGGCAAAGCGGAAATAGGGCTGGAGTTCTCTTCTGCCTGCCCCACATTTTGGCGTGTTGCGTTTCCTCCAGAGGACTGGTCCCCCAAGCACCCTGAAGCCCGTTCGGTCATTTCCACGGGTTCTTCCAAGAAGTAACTGCCCTGCTGATCACCCGAAGCGCTCACCTGCCCTAACTGCAAAATTCTTGCAAGAAGGTATTGACACCGGCTCAACACTTTGCGAGCATTCTTTTCCCACGCCCAAGGTGATGAAAAAAGATGGCAGATGACTCGCCGCAAGGGGTGTTCTTTCGCCTAGGGTCTTCTCCGTCTCGAAGACTATCGAGCCGGGTAGAAGCAAAATCCGATGTGTGGGTGTATTGGGAGTGGAGCCACCGGAAAGACATATCGCGTATCCGGAACCTGGGGATGGGCGGACTGTTCCTGGAAACTAACCAACCACTTCACAAGGGAATGAAGACAAGGCTCCACTTTCTAGTGGATGAAGGCCAGATACGCGCGGAAGCAGCGGTGCAACACGTGACGCCCGGTAAAGGGCTGGGGCTGCGGTTCACCGCAGTACACCAGCAGGACAGGGCACAACTCGCCGCCCTTTTGACCCGTCTACGCTCGGCTCGCTGAATTTCCAAGGCGCCGTTGGCAGGATAGGTTTTCCCGAAGCTGTTTAACGTTGAGCGTAATTGTGCGTTAGAACCTGGCGCCGTCACACCTTAGGCCCAACGCGGCATGAATTTACTGAATTAGCTGCTACAGATTCGCCAAATCCTCATAGAAGTGAGCCATAGATTTGATCCCGCCGAAGTAATGCTCCAGAAGGATGTGCTCATCGGGGGCGTGGGCGTTTTCATCGGGCAGGCCAAAACCAATCAGGACGCAAGGGACTTTGAAAGTATCGTGCATCTGGGTGACGAAGGGGATTGAGCCCCCTTCGCGAATGAAGACGGCTTTTTTGCCAAAGCCCTTTTGCAGTGCTTCCTGGGCAATCTGGAAAATGGGGGCTTGATAAGCCGCGACCCAGGGCTTGCCGGCACTCAAAACTTCGAATTTACAATGGACGGACTTGGGCAGCAGCTTGCGAATATGCCTTTCGACCAGCTTGGCGATTTTCGCGGGATCCTGGTTGGGAACCAAGCGCGTGGAAAACTTGGCAAACGCTTTCGAGGGGATGACGGTCTTGGCGCCTTCACCCTGGTAGCCACCCCAGATGCCGTTGAGTTCAAGAGTTGGTCGAACCCAAAGCCTTTCGACGGTCGTGAACCCCTTTTCGCCGGCGTAACCGGGCGCACCCACGGCACGCTCGAAATCCTTCACCTTCCAGGGCAATTTGCTTAGGGCTTTACGCTCGGCAGGAGGAATCTTGGCCACGTCATTGTAAAAGCCAGGAACGGTGACACGGAAATTTTTGTCGTGAAGCTTGGCGAAGAGTTCTGTGAGCACGGTCAACGGGTTGGCGACAGCTCCGCCATAGACACCGGAATGGAGATCGCGGGCTGGACCGGTGAGTTCAATCTGGTAGTAGGCGAGGCCGCGAAGGCCATAGGTGATCGAGGGTATGCCCTTGCCCAGCATGGCTGTATCGGAAACGAGCAAAGCATCGGCGCGCAGCTTTTCCTTGTGGCTCTGGACGAAGTCCCACAGGCTGACGCTGCCGACTTCTTCCTCGCCTTCGATCAGCACTTTAATGTTGACCGGGAATTTTCCGTTCATTTGGTATAGGGATTCGAGGGCTTTCAGGTGAATGTGAACCTGTCCTTTGTCATCAGCCGTGCCACGGCCAAAGAGACTGCCGTTGCGCGACTGTGGGTCGAAGGCGGGCGAGGTCCAAAGCTCAAGTGGTTCAGGGGGCTGAACATCGTAGTGGCCATAGAAGAGGACCGTAGGCTTTCCGGGAGCTTCCAGGGATTCCGCGTACACTAGGGGATGAAGGCCAGTGGGCACGATTTCGACGGTTTTGAAGCCGGCCGCTCGCAAGTGATCGGCTACCCACTTTGCGGCGCGTTCGATATCGGGCTTATGTTCGGATTTGGCGCTGACGGAAGGAATACGAAGAAACTCCAGGAGTTCCGCGAGGTGCTGGTCGCGGCGACTTTCGATAAATTCGGTAAGATTCATTAGTCCCTCAGGCACAACAATTCGTTTACCAAGAATAAATGACTATGATTTCCAAGAAAATCGCGGCAGCGGGATGCAAGCGTGGCTCGGGACTGGATGCCGTAGCCGCTAAGTTCATTCTAAGGCCAGCGGGAAGCGGGTACAAGTCAGGCGCTGCGCGGCGAATTGGCGCTTCAGCAACACCCGTCCATAAGGGCAATTGACGGATTCCCGGCCATGTGGCCATGATGAGCGCATGAATGAAGCGCTTTATACGACGTCGCGGCGCAGTCTGCGCGTTTTCCATAAGATGAGGGTACAAGCTGCGGGCCGTACGCTGGATGGGCGGAAATTCCGCGAAATCTGCGAAACGCAGGTGGTAAACGCCCACGGCGGTCTGCTGCTGCTTCAGCACGAGGTGGACAGCACCCAGATGCTCGTGCTGATGAACCCCCTGACCCAGGAAGAGCTGGAATGCCGGATCGTGTTTTTGGGGGAGAACGGCGAACGCGGTCAGCGGGTGGGCGTTGAGTTCCTGACGCCGGCCCCGCACTTCTGGGGAATCGATTTTGAAGCCAGTCTCCCGAGGCCTGCCGGGGAGAGTGGCCAGACGCACTGAGAAATCCGGCGACAGTTTGAAACCCGTCAAATCTTACGAGTATTTTTGTAAATCCCACCTTTTCCCCTTTACGCTTCCAGCTTGAATAGCTATGCCAACTTAGGGAGATCCGCGAGAGATTGCTGTGTCGCACTATCATTTTCAGTTCAGGAGGTGCTAAGTTCGAGAGTTGATTATCGCGAAGAATATGGATTTCGGCTTTTGATCAATGTCCGGAAGCATGGGGAGGTACCCGGCATGAGCCTGGAAAAAGATGGCAGGCCTGATCCGCACCAATACTTCATGGGGATCGCAATTGCTGTTCGAAAGAGGGCGAACTGCCTGGGGAGCCGCATTGGCGCGGTAATTGTGCAGAAGGGGCGAATCGTTTCCACCGGATACAATGGCACGCCGGAAAACATGCCGAATTGCCTGGACGGAGGGTGCCACCGTTGCGCGAACCGCGAAAAATATCCTTCGGGGACGGGGTACGACCTCTGCATCTGCGTGCATGCGGAACAAAATGCGATTCTTGCCGCGGCACGGTTTGGAATCCCGGTTGAGGGCAGCACGGTGTACTCGACGATGAGGCCGTGCTTCAGTTGCACGAAAGAGATGCTGCAGGCAAAAGTTGCGGCGGTTTATTACTTGCATGACTGGAGCCATCCGAATCCGGCACACAAAGCTGAATATGACCGGTTGCAAGCCGGGTTTCCTCAGGGAATTCGCAAGATCGAAATGGAAGACCCAGAAGCGTCATGGGCAACCGCCCCGCGGCCGAAAGTGGACACCGTGAATGCAGCGCCGATCAGCGCGGATCAACATGGCGGCCAGGATCTGTAGACCGCTTTGGCAAAAGGCGTAAGCTCTAGCCTTTGGCACTCGGCCCCCTAAGAGGTCTGGCGGCGGGAACGGAGAACGGCATCCAGAGACAATGAGCCGCCGCCCACACGCAAGAGAAAGAGCAGCCCAAACAACATGCTGACGTCGGTTCTGGCTTCGTGCAAAGTGCCCCAAAATCCAAGTTTTGCGAAGGCAACGATCTTGGTGGAATAGAGGGCGACGGAAATTACTGCCAGCAGTGGCACCGCAGCCAGGCGTGTCGCCAGCCCGAGCAAAATGAGCATTCCGCACGTAATCTCTACGCCCCCGACAATGGGCGCCGTAGTGTGCGGCCAAGGAATACCGATCTTCAGGAAACGGCCGACTCCGAGCGCTTCTGGAAACAGGAATTTCTGGATGCCTTCGGAAAGGAATACCCAACCAACGAGAATGCGGATCAGCAAGATTGCCCTTGCAGCGCGTGCCCCCCATGCAAAAGATGATTCCGGCATCGTACCTCCCGTGTCTTGCTTGGCTCACACGTAATCGAAGAGGGTCATGAATCCAAAATCCATATGAAGCTGCTGGTGGCAGTGAAAGAGGGTGAGGCCCGGATTGTCCGCGGTGAAGCTGATTTCCACTTCCTGGTACCCGCCGACCATGACGACGTCTTTCATCACTCCCGCCAGCTGTTTCCCGGCAATTTTGGTGAGTTCAAAGCTGTGACGATGAAGATGGATGGGATGAATATCGTCGCTGGCATTGCGCATACGGATGCGGTAACGCTTGCCTTGATGGAGATGATAGGTGGCCGCCATCGCTTCACCGGAAAACACTTTGTCGCTGATGGACCAGAGATTGAAACCGTGGTCGGCGGCATTTTGTTTGGCAAATGTCATTTCGATGATTTCGTCGTGTTCGGAGGCGAGGGAGTTTGCTTTCGCGAAACGCGCGTAGTTCCAATAAAACGGCGCAGGAGGCGTCCAGACGGGTTTGCCTTTGTGCCCCGCGTATTCGACGACAATGCCCATGCCGTGCCCGCGGTCGTCATCCGCGAGATCGCCCAAGAGCCACACGCCCGGATGATTCATTGTGACGATGGCGGAAATCCTTTCGGCGGTCCCCAGCCAAAGCACGGGAACATCGGCAGGGTTGGGCACGGGATTGCCATCGAGCGCCACGACGCGAAATGTGTGCCCGAGAAGGGCCAGGCTGCGGATTTCTGTCGCGCTGCCATTCAGGATGTGAAAGAGGACGCGTTCGCCCTGCTTCACGCGAACAGGTTCGCCGTGGCCTGACATTCGTCCATTGATGGTGAAATAGCGGTAGCCGACTTCGTAGCCGTGCGGCATGCCTTTGGCGAGCGAAGCCTTCATGGCAGACTCGCCGGAAGCTTCCAACTCCTTGACCTTGGCGGCTGGAGCCAGGAAATCCATGGCCATATCCCCACCCTGGCTGAAGGAAGGCTCAAACTCCTTGAGAACGAGGAAGACCTCGCGATCGTAATTTCCCGGCTCGTGCCTGGGCTCGATGTAAATCGGACCGACCTGGCCGCTATATTGTCCAGCGTGCAGATCGGCTCGCGCACGATTATGGGTGTGATAGAAGCGCAACCCTGCAGGGCGCGGGGTGAACTGAATGCGACGCTTGCCGTGCGCGGGGATGTACGGCGTACCTTCTTCCGCTGAGCCATCCACATCAGGGGAGAGGAATTGTCCGTGCCAGTGGAGTTGCTCGGGGGCATCCGTGTCATTAAAGATGTCCACTACGACTTGTTGCCCTTCCTTGAAACGCAGTAAAGGGCCGGGGAATTGACCGTTGTAGGTAATGGCAGAGACGATGCGATTGGGCGCCAGTTCGATTGGGTTGCTGGCGATGCGCAAGGTGTAATCGGCAGGCACTTCTGGAGCTTGCGGCTCAGCACCAGTAACGATGGCGTCTCGGAGAATCGCCGCACGCGAAGGAAGCAACCCAGCGCCTGCCATGCCGGCTAACTGTAAGAACTGGCGACGCGAAGTTGGCAGCTTGTTCATGGCGTCTCCTCTTAGGATTCCGACCGCAGCGTTCCAGGTACGCTTGTAGGCATGCGCCAAAACTTCGGGCTGCATAGACTTGGTGATTCTACCGCGAAGCGGGACAAAGTTGTCTCCCCGAAGAATTGCTAAGTCACGTAGCCCCACCCGTATCTGCTATCATCCCGGCTTGCGGACAACGGAGGGTGCATGAGCTTTCGTCAGCGGCTTGAGGAAGTGCGCACAGGGTTTGAGCGGCCGTTCTGGGTGGCGAATATCAGCGAGTTGTTTGAGCGGCTTTCCTATTACGCTGCGTTTGCGTCGCTTGCGCGTTATCTGCACGAAACACTGAGTTTTCCATTGGAACGGGCCGCTGACCTTTCCGGGTTGTTCGGCGGGCTGGTATGGTTTTTGGCAATTTTTGGAGGAGCGATAGCCGACAGGTTGGGATTCCGGCGCGCGCTCTCGCTGGCGTACCTGATTCTTGCCGGGTCGTATTTTCTGCTGGGGTCGCTGGGAGCGCCGTGGCTTGCGCCGGTTCGCAACGCAGTGCCACTGATAGTGCTGGTAACGATTGTCTTGATGTTGCCGGCATTGGGAGTGGCCCTGGTAAAGCCTTCCGTGGTGGGGACGACGGCGCGCGCGTCCAATGAAAATGTGCGGTCGATCGGATATTCGATCTACTACACGCTGGTGAACATAGGCGGGGCGCTGGGGCCCTTTGTGGCGTCGTGGGTGCACCGGCATATGAGCGTGGAAAATGTGTTTCGCGTTGCAGCCTTGAGCGTGTTTGTGATGTTTTTTGCGGTGCTGCTGTTTTTCCGGGAACCGCAAAAGTCCGGAGACTCGCGCACGGAAAGCCTGAGCGTGACGGTTCGGAACTTCGGGCAAGTGCTAAAGAACCCGAAATTCATGATTTTTCTGCTGATCTTTACAGGCTACTGGATTGTGTATTGGCAAGAGTTCATTACGCTTCCGATTTATGTGCACGATTACGTGGATGGGAAAGCGGACACGGAGAGGATGCTGGCGACCGGGCCTATAGTGGTGATTGCATTTACCGTGCTTTTCAGTGTACTGACGAAGAAGATCGCGGCGTTTCGCGCGGTGGTGTTGGGGACACTGATTGCGATGCTGGGATTTACCGTGCTGGCGTTGCATGCGAGCATTGCGGCAGCGTATGCCACCCTCGTGGTGATTGCCCTGGGTGAGTTGATTCAGCAACCGCGCTATTACGACTACATTTCGCGCCTTGCGCCGCAGGGGCAGCAAGGCACATACATGGGATTTGCATTTTTGCCGTTGGGGCTCGGGTCGTTCGCTGCAGGACGCATTGGCGGGGCGTTGCTGCACCATTTTGGCGAAGTGCAACATAAGCCGGCGCTATTCTTGTGGGCGTTGACGGCGATAGGGTTGGTGACCACGGCCATGTTGTGGATTTATGATCGGGTGGTGAAGCCCTCCGAGAATGTCGTGGCAAAGTAATTTCGATCCGGTGGCGCTTGATACCCAGTCCTTAGGGACTGGGCTAACTTCTGGCGCGCCTCCGGCGCTAAGTGAGGAAGAGGGATTCCTCTCCCGCAGAAGGCGCAGTGTCGGAATGACGGGGAGAGAGTAAAAGACGTAGCTGTCCGCGGAGTAGTTTGACTGAAAACTAAAAACTGAAGACTGAGAACTAATTCACCATGCGGCGGAGGGATTCCAGGGCCTGGCGGGCGAGTGTGTAACGGGGCTCGACGTTGATGGCTTCCTGGAAGCAATGCATGGCTTTTCCGTACATTTCCTTGCCAAGATACGCACGGCCCATGTTGTAGTGCGGAAAATGGCGAGGTTCGTAGCGGCGCGCTTCGACGGCTTGCTGGAGCCAGGGAATGGCTTCATCGAACTGGCCCAATTCGATCAGGTAGGCGCCAATATCGTTATACGGGTTGCCAAAATCGGGATCGAGTTCGATGGCGCGCTTGCATTCGGCGATGGCATCGAGCAGGCGGCCCTGATAGTGGAAGGTCCAGCCAAGAAAGGTATGAGCTTCAGCCGTCGGATGCAGTTCCAGCGAAGACTGGTAGAGCTCTGCAGCCCGGTCGTAGTCGCCTTCCATCTGGGCCTGATAGGCGTCCTGGAGGACTTCCCACGCCCGGGTCAAAGTCTCCTGACTCATAGGGTTATTGTGAAGGGAGAAATAGAGAAAGGTCAAAGGTACGATGGTTCTAGCTGTGCATAGTCACAAACTGTCCCTTTTGACGGGTGGCGGGTGTAAATTGGCCTCTGGAACAGAGATGGTAGATGGACCTTCCTCTGGCTTGGCCCTGCTAGTGAAGCCGTGGAAGCATGCCTGAGGCGGTTGCGATCTCCAGAAATAGTTGGCGGGACTTCAGGGAACGCATAGGTTGTGGTTTGAGAATCGGGGTGCGTGTATGCGAAAAATCAATTCTTATGCTGGCGCGCTGCTCCTAGCCCTTCTTGCCGGGGCGCGCATACAGGCTACTCCCACAAATAACGCCAGAGAAAATCCGGCAGATACGGGAGAGCTGCAAGCAATAGAAGGGCTGGCACAGCGGGTTGCGCCGTGGTTGAGTCCACACCTTGTACTCGAGCAAATCCGCCAAGAGAAGGGCAATGACGTCTTTGAATTAACCAGCAGGAACGGCAAGATAGTGATCCGCGCATCGAACGCATCCAGCGCGGCGGTTGGCCTGAACTGGTATTTGAAATACTACTGTCACCGGTCAATTTCTCACATCGGCGATAATATGTCGCCCGTGAAACCCCTTCCGTTGGTGCTGCGAACGGAACGGCATGTAGCGCAATTCCGTTACCGCTATTACCTGAACTACTGCACGTTCAGTTACACCTTTGCATTTACGGATTGGAAGGGCTGGGAGCGGGAGCTGGACTGGATGGCACTCAATGGAGTGAACCTGGCCCTGGCAACTACAGGAAGCGAGGCCGTATGGCAGAACACGCTGCGGCGCATCGGCTACAGCGAGAAGGAAATCCTTGAGTTCTTCCCTGGTCCCGCATACACAGCCTGGTGGCTGATGGGCAATTTGGAAGGATGGGGCGGACCGTTAACGCAGCGGATGATCGACGAACGCTCATCGCTGCAAGAGAAGATTTTGGCACGCATGCGGGAGTTCGGGATCGCGCAGGTGCTGCAGGGTTTCTACGGGATGGTGCCCGCGTCGCTCGCGAAGAAATATCCGACGGCGAAAATAATCGAGCAGGGAGAGTGGGGCGGATTTCGCCGGCCGATGATCTTGTTATCTTCCGATCCTCTTTTCGCGCGTTTGGCCGGGATTTATTACGAGGAGATGAAGAAATTGTACGGGCCCGCGAGGTATTTCGGCGGCGATCTATTCCATGAGGGCGGGAAGACAGAGGGTTTGAACGTGGCCGCGCTGGCAAAAGGAGTTCAAGACGCCATGCTAGAAGCGCGGCCGGGCGCGATCTGGATCCTGCAAGGTTGGCAGGAGAATCCCAAGCATGAGCTGCTGGACGGCTTGCAAAAGGATCGCATCATTGTGTTGAACATGGAAAGTGACGCGTGGGAGAAGCGCAAAGGGTTCCAGGGTGCGCCGTGGATCTGGGGCATCATCAACAATTTTGGCGAGAATACGGGCATGTTTGGAAATCTGGAACGGATTGCCACGGAGCCATCGCGTGCGGCGGCAAGCCCGTATGGAAAGGAGATGGCGGGAGTTGGCTCGTTGATGGAAGGGATCAACAACAATCCGGTGGTGTACGACCTGCTTTTTGAGACGGCGTGGCGCAACGGAAAGGTTGACTTGGGAGAATGGATACGCGGGTACGTACAATACCGTTATGGGCGGAGTTCACCCGGCCTTGAGCGAGCTTGGGAATTACTGGTGGATACAGCGTACAGCCCAACTGGTGGAAGCCCACAATCGATCTTTTGCGCGCGTCCGTCGCTACAGGTGAAGGGGGTGTCCACCTGGGGAAGCACGAACATCGGATACGATGAGGGCAAGCTAGAAGTGGCAGCACGTGAATTCCTGGGGGCGCAAAGCGAATTGGGAATGGTGGACGCTTACCAGTTGGACGCCGTAGACCTGGTGAGGCAGGTGGTAGCAAATCGGGGATTGGATATCTACCGTGAGTTGATCGCGGCGTACGCGGCAAAAGACAAGATCAGATTCGATCAAGAGGCCAATGCATTCCGGAACCTTCTTAAGGAACAGGATGAACTGCTCGGGACGCGCCGGGAGTTTATGCTGGGCAACTGGCTGGCCCAGGCAAGAAAAATGGCGCGCACGGAAGAAGAAGCAGCGCAGTGCGAAAAGAACGCGCGCATGCAGATCACCTATTGGGGACCGGATGATCCGGGAACCGAGGCACGCGACTATGCGGGCAAGGAATGGTCAGGCTTGTTGGATGATTTTTATCTGAAGCGCTGGGAAATATTCATTGCCGAGCTTGATGCGCGCCTGCAAGGCAAGCCCGAGGGAAAGGTCAATTACTTTGAGTTTGAGAACAATTGGGCAGAGCAGCGCAAAGCATTCCCGGAAACGCCGAAAGGAGATGCACTTGCAGCCGCCACGAGCGTGCTCGCGCACGTGAGTGAAGCAAAGCCGATGACATCGGCAGGCAAGTAATTTTGAAACGGCTCGTTGATTTCTATTAGGAGGTTTTGATGTCGTCTTCAGATAAGACTACGCGAAGAGAGTTTCTTGTCACCACTTCCACCGTGGCTATTGGTGCGGCCGTCCCACTGGGCAGCATGCCGGCGGAGGCAAGCGTCGCGAACGCCGCAGAAACGCCAGCGTCGCAAGGAACTCCAGTTGCGGCGGAAGAACTTTTTCGGATGGGGCCGCAACGAAGCTTCACCGGCGAGCAAACCATGCAAATCGCACTGCCCATCGGAGGGATCGGAGCGGGCTGCATCTGCCTGAATGGCTACGGCGGATTGCAGGATTTTTCGATTTGGAATCATCCGGCAACGACAGCTTTGCCCAATGGCTATGCTGGCACTCAGGCTGCGTTCGCGATTCTGCATGTCAAAGGGGCGAATCCGTCGACGAAACTTGTCGAGGGGCCGTTTCCGCTGCTGAAGATCTACGATCAGGGGTTGCAGGGAGAGGGTTACCGGAGGGGCGGGTTTGAAGGCTTTCCGAGATTTGGCAAATGTGTTTTCAAGGGGGAATACCCGTTTGGAGAGGCCAAGCTCAGCGACGCGGCGGTTCCACTCGAAATCACGTTGACGGGCTGGAACCCTTTTATTCCCCTGGACGACAAGAACTCCGGGATCCCGTGCGCCATCCTGGAATACACAGTGCACAACAGCTCGCACCAAAGCGTGGATTACGAGTTTTCCTATCATCTGTCGCACCTGGCTCCCGGATGCAAAGACGAGGAATCAGGAAGCCGGAATGCCGTGGTTCCGGAGCGGGGCGTATTTCTGTACAACGTGGAGAAACCAAATGCGGAAGGATATGGAAGCGCGTGCCTGATTGCGATCGGGAATAAGCCGCGTATCAAGGGCATGTGGCTGCGCAGCCCGGGATGGGAATTCGACTCGCTCTCGGCATTGTGGCGCGAAGTTTCCACCGGGAAGTTCACCACCAATGAAGGGTCCAACGAAATCGACACCAGCGGGCGGAACGGCGGCTCGATTCTGTTTGAGGGAAAACTGGCCCCGGGCGAATCGCGAACTTACCCCATCGTGATTGCCTGGCATTTTCCGAACTGTTATGTGCAGGCGGGCGCCATTGGAATTCCAGAGCCGCAAGGCGCAGAGGGGTGTCGCGTGCCTGCTGAGCAGGCGGCCCCGCTGTGGCGGCCCTATTACGCGGCACAGTGGAAGGACGCGCGAGAAGTGGCGCTGTATGTGGAACAAAATTACGCTTCCTTGCGAGCACGCACGGTGGCGTTCAAAGAGGCGCTGTTCGCTTCAACATTGCCGTCCTACGTGCTGGACGGCATCTCCGCGAATCTGGCGATACTGAAATCACCCACGGTATTGCGCATGGAAAACGGGGATCTGTGGGGATGGGAAGGATGCTTCCCGGATGCCGGGTGCTGCCATGGATCCTGCACTCACGTGTGGAATTATGCGCAGGCATTCGCGCACCTTTACCCGCAATTGGAGCGGACTTTGCGCGCGCTGGAATTGGAACGCTCCATGGATGAGAGCGGCCACGTCACGTTTCGCTCGGCCCTACCTGAAGGCCCGGTGAAGCACGATTTTCACGCCGCATCGGACGGGCAGTTGGGCGGCATCATGAAACTGTTTCGCGATTGGCAGATTTCCGGAGATTTGGAATGGTTGAAGCGAATGTATCCGCTGGCGAAACGCAGCCTGGATTATGGAATTCGCACCTGGGATCCGGATCACCGGGGTGGCCTGTTTGAGCCTCACCACAATACATACGATATTGAATTCTGGGGACCCGACGGGATGTGCACCAGCATTTACCTGGGCGCGCTTTCGGCGTTATCGCAAATGGCGAAAGCTGTTGGCCAACTGGAAGATGCTGCGTTTTATGGGGAATTGGCGCAACAATGCGCGCGCTTTATGGAAGAACAGCTCTTTAATGGCGAGTATTTTCAACAGAAGGTGGAGTACCAAGGGCTTCGGAACACTTCCTTTGCCACGCTTGTGGCCAAGGTGAATGAACACAGCAGTGAAATGGAGCAACTGCTGAAGCGCGAAGGTCCGAAATACCAGTATGGTAACGGATGCCTCTCCGACGGCGTGATTGGTGCATGGATGGCGCGAATGTGTGGAATTGATACACCGCTGGCGGTGGAGAAAGTTCGCAAGACGCTGCAAGCGATCTACAAGAATAATTTCAAGACGGATTTAAGCCAGCACGCCAATGCACAACGTCCAGGTTATGCCATGGGGCATGAGCCGGGTTTGCTGCTGTGCACTTGGCCGCGAGGCGGGAAACCCACTTTGCCTTTTGTGTATTCGGATGAGGTGTGGACCGGAATTGAATACCAGGTGGCTTCGCATCTGATCGCCGAGGGATTTGTGCGGGAAGGATTGACGATCGTGAAGGCTCTGAGAAGCCGGTATGATGGGCGAATTCGCAACCCATGGAACGAATATGAGTGCGGAAACTATTACGCGAGGGCTATGGCAAGCTATGCATTGCTGAGCGCGCTTTCCGGCTTTCGCTACTCCGCGGTGCAGCGGACACTATGGTTTGGGCCGCGATTGAAAATTCGGCCATTCAAGACGCTTTTCAGCACCGCTTCGGGTTTCGGCGTGATTGTTTTGGATGCACGGAGTTTGCACGTTCAAGTACTCGAGGGCGAGTTGCCTGTGGAAAAACTAGTGCTGGCGGATGGCGAAAAGATCAGGACATTGGAGTGGAGGACCACAGTTCGGCCGGATGCACCGGCGATCAAGACTCTGTGAACGAGTGCGCGATACTGCGCGCTGGCCCCCCAAGATGGCTGACCGGCGGATGACTCCCCGTGCGAGTTATCGTATTCTGGAAAGGGAAGAAGAAATTCGTTTTCGCGTCGCGGGCGCGCTAAAGTTTGCGTTTTCCAGCGGAGCGAGAAGGGGGAAATGTGAAGAGGTTTGCATCGAGTTTGGCGGTGTTGGCTGCATGCGCAGCGGTAGTTGCCGGAAGCATGCTAGCTGGACAGGAGTCAGCGAAAAAAACCGGGGGCAATGCCGCGGCAGTGGCGCGGGGCAAGACGATTTTTCAGCAAAAATGTACGGTGTGCCACTATGACACGAGCAATCAAAAGAAGATCGGCCCTGGCTTGAAGGGCCTTTCGAAGCGCGGCACATTCAGCGTGAATGGAAACAAGATAACTGACGAAAGTTTGAAAACATGGATTGAAAACGGCGACCAATTGATGCCTGGGCTGAAGGATACTCTGGAAGCATCGCAAATCAAGGATGTGATTGCGTATATAAAGACACTTTAGGCGCACTGGTGAAGAAAGATCAGGCAAGAGTTTTCTGAAAATCAGCAGGCGAAGTAAAAACCCCCGGTGGCCTGTGGGCACAGGCTCCCGGGGGTTTCCAATTTTGCTTTTTCCCGAGCGGGAAAAAGATCTACTTCAGGACGGCATCCTTGAGCACCTTGGCGGGGCGCAAACGGACAACCGTCTTGGCCTTGATCTTGATCTGTTCGCCGGTCTGGGGGTTGCGGCCAAGGCGCGCCTTGCGGTGAGCCTTTACAACGCGACCGATCCCTGGGATGACGAACTTGCCCGCGGCACCCTTGGCTTCTTTCACGGCGAGCTTGTGAAGTTCCTCGAAAAAGCTGGCAACGGTTTTCTTGGGAGTGCCGACCTTCTCTGCGATGTGCGAGACAATCTTTGTTTTGCTCAGTGGCTTGGCTGCCATTTCTTCTGCTTATCCTCCTGATTTGTCTGTCCGCCCCGAATGAATCGAGGCCAGCCGCGAGCGAAAAACGCCTGTTTTTAAAGGAAAAACTCGGGCCGAAAGGGACTATAGCTAACGCAGAAGTGGAACGCAAGAGAAAAACAGCAAAAATCGCCGGAAAAACGCATATTTTTTTGGGGCATGTGCAAAACGCCCAGCGTTCATGCGGTAATGCGGGGTGCAGGGAGAAGAAATGGCCGCCCGGAGGGCTGTGGTATCCTTCCGAATCTCAACTCCACGAGGAGAACGGTTAATGAATGAAGGTACGAATTGGCAGGAACTGGAAAGCGAAATCGCCGCAGTAGTTAGACTCCGACGCCGGCCCGTGGCCGTTGCCTTTCTGGACGCGGAGCCTGTTGGGATCAGGAAGTTCGAGGGATCGGAGCCTTCCGGTTGTAGCTTCTGGCGGCTGGCCGCGGAGGGAAGTACTTTCTACACGATACCAGAGAATCACTTTAACTGCGCGGTGGGCGCATATACTCACAATATTCCGCTTTCGATGGAGCGTGAAAAAGAGGCCGAGCAAACACTGAAAATGATGTTTGAGCTGGGATATGTGCGGCCGGAGGAAGTGCCTCAGATTCCACGGCTGGCAAAAGGGCCGAAAGCGGTGATCTACTCGCCGTTGGGCGAAGCTCCCGCACCACCGGACGTTGTGCTGTTTGTCTGCAAACCGGCAGGGGCGATGCTGCTGCAGGAGGCTGCGAACCGGGCAGGTGTGAGCAGTGGCGCGCCAGCGCTGGGGAGGCCCACGTGCATGGCGCTGCCAGCTTCGTTGCAGCACGGAGCGATTACCAGTTTGGGATGTATCGGCAACCGCGTATACACAGGGCTGGGCGAAGATGAGCTGTATGTGGTGCTGCGAGGGACAGATTTGGCGAAGGTTGCAGCGGCACTAAAGACCATAGGCAACGCGAACGTTGCGTTGCAAGAATACGCGATGGGCCGCCGGGAACAACTCTCCACACGGTGACACGATCTGCCGCCTGAGTTTCACGCACCTTCCCTGATGGCTTATTAGGGTTTCCCTTTGGGGGGCCTAGAGGGATTTTGATGTGGTGGCTGCTGACGTTGTTGCAGCTGTTGTTGCTGTTGGGCGTGTTTTTGGACCAATTGCTGGGTTTGTTGCTGGTGTTTCTGTTCGATCTGTTGTTTTCGGGCATCATTGGCCTTCTGCTGCGCGAGTCGCTGATGCTCCTGCTCCTGTTTCTGCTGGAGTTTTTGGCGTTCCTGATTCTGTTGCTTCAGAAGCTTATCCTGCTGTTTCTGGTATTTCTGGTCGAGCTTGGCATTCCCCGTGTTTGGCGCCTCGGTACGAGTGGGAGGCGGGAGCTCGTTGGGGTGGAATGCGGTGCTCGGACGCGCAGCGTTTGGCTGACCGTGGTTGCTCTCCGGGCGGGTCGTGTTTTCCTCGGGGCGTGCAGGCATGTTGTAATGCGCACCCTCCCGGGTTGGCATCGCGCCCCGATCATTAAAAGCACCCGGTTTGGGAGTAGCCGCAACTGGGGGCGTACCGTGGTTCTCGGCAACGTGGAGAGAGCGGTTCGCCCGCGCAGCCTGCACATGTTGAACTTGAGCGGCCGCGGGCGAAATGTGTCGCTCGCGCATGGCAGCCTGTTCCTGTGTGGTCGGGCGCTCATTGATGCCACCGTTCCCGCCGTTGTAACTGACGCGGGTCAGCGTGGAGTTTTTGATCACTCTTTCGTTATACACATTGTGAATCTCGGTTACGTTCACATTATTCACCGAGCGGTTGTAATAGAAGTGTCCATTGTCCCAGCGGCCACCATCATAACCGTGGCCGAAGTAGCCGAAGCCATAATTGATTCCGCCATAAAAGCCGACGGCCGGACCCCAATAGCCCTCGTAAAAAACGAAACCACCGTCACCCCAGGCCCAATAGGCTGGCGTCCAGAACAAACCGATTTCCGGAGCTAATACCCAGGTGCCCGGCACCCAGTAATAATCATCGTCGCCCCAAGCCCAATAGCCTGGAGTCCAAATATAACCGTCGCCCGGACAGAGAGGCTGCTCGTAGACGGGCAATTCAGGCGGGGCAATCGTAATCGCAACGCCTACGCGAACTTGTGCGAAAGAAGCGCCCGAAAGGGCCAGCATCAAGAAAACGATCAAGAGCAAACGCATTGAAAAGAGTACGCGCATTATTTTTCTCCTTGGTAACCGGCGTTCATCATGCCGGTTTGGCTTTGTTGCTGCGGTTTGCGTGGCTGCGGGATTGAAGGCATACTGCCCGTGTGCGGGGCGTAGAGGGGTGCGCCCAAGAGAAACGCGAACACGCTGAGAATTGACACGCAAACTTTCATTTTTTCTCCGGGGCTGGAGTGGTTTTTATTCTGGGGCTGGCTTACGGGGGGCTCGGGGGCCTGGAAATCGATGGGCTCTCAGGGAGTATGTTTCTCGTCTAGTATGGGTTTGCAGGCGACGGCGATATTTCCACTGCCGATCTTGGGGACCAAGCTGCGCAGTTCATGCTTGATTTCGTGTTTTTCTACCCGAGAGCAAGCTGGTGGGTAGTTCGTTCGCAGGTGGAGGAGATCGTCGGCGACTTTCTTGCCGATCGTGCAAGTTGCTGAGGTTTTCTTGTGGCGGTTTCGCCAGGGTTCCAGCACTTTTTGACGAGCGCTGAGGAGCCTTTCGTTTTCGGTACAAAGTGCGATTCTAAAGTAGAGTTCCTGCTTCATGCGTTCCTCCTCCGCAATTTTCTAGAGCAACCGGTGCGCCAAATCGGCTAAGTGGCGGGAGTGGCGTAGCTTGATGGACGAATGGCAGTTTTTTGAGGCATAGGCCCAGTACGAACCTTCGCGCTGGTAACCCGTTCAGCTCTGTAATTCTTACCAACTGAGATGCGCTACCAGTGATCATGAACGAGGTGGGCAAAAATGTCCGTTCTCCACCCGCTTTGCGAACAAACTCCTACACGTTTCGAATCCTACAATCTGCCATTACACTTTCGCCCAAATGCCGACGAGTGGCTTTTGTTCGGGAAAAACCATTGGGTCGTGACGAGTCTCGTATTTGGCCGAACAAATTCCCGATAACCGCTCTCTCTACAATTTGGTGGGAAATTTCTGGCGGATAGGGTGGGATTCTAATCTGCCGATTCTCCGAAACTCGTATGGAGACTCGAATCTGTCCTTCAAACTGCTAAGATGTAGCCACTTACCTGTGGTCGACCCTAAAGCGCCTTTGAGTCGACTTAAGCCGTGAGCTAACCTATGCGTTCATTTTCCTTACGGCCCGATGACTTGCTCACCATCCTATAGATGGCTTTGTCGATCGAGTCCATGCGCTTGGTTTCCTCCGCGCATGCGATCCTAGCTACGGGGTTCTGACTTTTCTCCTGGTGGGTCTACCTTCTCCCACTGAACACATCAGCCTTTCTCTGGACATACCATGCCGTCGCCAATACCCCGGCAGGTCTGATGAAACTTGATCGCTCGTACTGTTACACCAACTTCGGCCTTCCCAGGAACCGCGGCGGGTCGGCTCCTGCATTGTCGGTTTCGGGGCCTGCTCAGCGTTCACTCACGTTACGGCCTGCACGCTCGCCAAGTCGCCTAGCGACTCTCTGCACCAGAGGCTTCAGCAGTCTCGTTGCCTAAACTGCTGCTCTGATTGCTACCGGGTGGAGCGAACCAGTTCCCGGGCGGGTTGCTCCCGCCGTGGACCACCGCCTTTCACGGCGCACCCGGTTTGCCGACTAAACATCCAAGTGAAATCTGATCATCGCACGCGGACGAGGCTATCTAAGTACGCCCTGAGCTATTTACTCATCAAGAACGGAGTTTCGGCAACTTAGGGCGCTGCAGAATCCACCAAAGTAGAATTACTCCTGTAGCCGGTCATCCTTTTCGAAGACGCGTTTTGCGTTTGAGTTCTCTTCTTTTTGTCATGAGCAGAAATCGCATCCGAGTGAGACTGGGGAAAGCATTCAGCTTGCTATTTGTTCTCATAGTGACCGTCGGATGGCTGGTCGTTTGCCGAAAAACTATGCAACGCTACGAAGGAAGGATTTGGGCGGAATCACAGCCCG
This sequence comes from Candidatus Acidiferrales bacterium, assembly GCA_963780315.1. GTDB lineage: Bacteria > Acidobacteriota > Terriglobia > Acidiferrales > UBA7541 > Acidiferrum. The sequence continues at coordinate 112,355 of CAWABP010000005.1, forward strand.
GAGAGAGATTTGCGTTTCTGTGTGCAATCCTGTTGGGGAAGGGGGTAGAGAGATGAGTTTGGGACCCTTCGAACTCCCTTCTGCCGAAACCGCCCCTGCATTGAGCAGGCGTGCATCCAATCCGACTCACTTTGGCATGCGTAAGATCGAACGGCGCGAGTGGTGGCTGTGGGGATCCGCAGTTCTTGTAACCCTCCTTCTCACTCTGGGGATCGCCTCGTTCGTGCTCCCGAGGGTGGCTTCGCCCTTCCCAGATTTCGAAGCGCTGCACATGCGTCTCGCCGCGCGCGGGCTGATCGGCCTGGTTCTCTTGTTCGATATATATGTGATCTATCAGCAGTACCAAATCCGCAGCATTCGTCGCCAGTTGAATGAGCGAGATGAGCTCTTCCGGCTGATCACTGAGAAAGCCGCCGACATGATTGCGGTCGTGGATACCAACGGGCACCGGGTCTACAACAGCCCGTCGTATGAACGGATCTTGGGCTATAGCCCCGAGGAGCTTGGGGCCACATCGGCCTTCGAGCAGATACATCCTGACGACCGCGAGAAGGTCAAAGTAGCCGCGGCAGAAGCATCTCGTAGCGGAGTGGGGCGGCGGATTGAATACCGCATGCGCCACAAGGACGGCAGCTGGCGCGTTTTCGAATCTACGGCGAGCACGATCCTCGATGCAGAAGGGAGTGTCGACAAGCTCGTTATCGTAAACCGCGACATTACTGATCGAAAGTGTGCCGAGATAGCGCTACAAGAGTACAAGCTCCATTTGGAAGAGCTCGTGGCGACGCGCACCGCGGAACTCATCAGGGCTAATGAACAACTTCAGCAGGATATCAGCGGACGGAACCGGGCACAGCAAGAACTCACCCGCAAGTTGGAGGAATTGGCCCGCTCTAATGCGGACCTGGAACAGTTTGCGTATGTGGCCTCGCATGACCTGCAGGAGCCTCTGCGTATGGTGATCAGCTATACCCAGCTTCTGGCACGGCGATACCAAGGGAAGCTCGATGCCTCCGCAGACGAATTCATTGGCTTTGCAGTTGATGGCGCGAGCCGAATGCAGCATCTCATCCAAGACCTTCTGTCTTATTCTCGCCTCACTACCAGAGGTAAGTCGCTTCAATCCACTGAAACCGGGGCCGCCTGTAACGCTGCCCTTGAGAATTTGCAAGAGTCCATCGAGAATTCAAACGCCAGAGTGAGCGTCGGATCTCTACCGACAGTACTTGCAGATGCCACGCAGCTTGTGCAGTTGTTCCAGAATCTGATCGGGAACGCCATCAAATACTGCAACGAACGCAGGCCCGAAATCCGCGTTGACGCACGGCCCAACGGAAATGAATGGGTCTTTTCTGTTCAGGACAACGGGATCGGTATCGAGCCGCAATACTTCGAGCGCATCTTTCAGATGTTCCAGCGGCTCCACACGCGCAAGGATTACTCGGGCACGGGCATTGGGCTAGCCATTTGCCGAAAAATCGCAGAACGACACGGGGGAAAGATTTGGGTTGAATCACATCCCGGACAAGGTTCGACATTTCTGTTTACGATTCCGCGTGCGGAGAGGATGAAGAAATGACAGCGAAGCCCATCGAAATCTTGCTGGTGGAAGATAATCCGGGTGATGTGCGGCTCACGCAAGAGGCGTTCAAAGAGGGCGAGGTACTCAACAACTTTACGGTGGTGAACGATGGCGTCGAGGCCCTCGCGTATCTGCGCCGAGAAGGCCGGCATGCGAAAGCGGTACAGCCGGAACTCATCCTGCTCGATCTGAACCTACCCAAGAAGGACGGCCGGGAAGTCTTGGCCGAGATCAAATCCGATGAGCGCCTGATGCAGATCCCGGTGATCGTCTTGACCACCTCTGCAGCCGAGGAGGATATTGCCATGGCTTACAGCCGCCACGCGAACTGCTACATTACTAAGCCCGCAGATCTAGACCAATTTCTGCGTGTGGTTCGTGCGATTGAAAGCTTTTGGCTCACGTCGGTCACGCTACCGTCAAGGTGACGCAATCATGTCAACTGCCATAACTAAGATTTTGCTCGTCGAGGACAATTACGGGGATGCGCGACTCATCGAAGAAGCGCTTTCTGAAATCGGGAAATTGCGCTTTGAACTCGTTCGTTGCGAAAACTTGGCGCAAGCCTTGGAATTCTGTTCTAACAACAGTCCCGATGCGATCTTGTTGGATCTTGGGTTGCCGGATTCTCAAGGATTGGAGACCGTGCGACGGATGCACCGCGTGGCCCAAAAGACGCCGCTTGTCGTGTTGACCGTTAGCAACGACGAGGACCTGGCAATCAGGTCTCTGCATGAGGGTGCGCAGGATTACCTGCCGAAAGTGCAAATCAACGGCGCCTTGATCTGGCGAGCCCTCCGCTACGCTATGGAACGACAGCGCGTACAACTGGAGCTCCTCAATCTCTCTCTTATCGACGAGTTAACAGGTCTCAATAATCGAAGGGGGTTCCTAGCTCTCGGTGAGCACTATGTGAAGCTAGCGAGCCGCTCGGGAATGCCGTTTATGGTTGCCTTTGTCGATCTTGACGGCCTGAAGAAAATTAACGACACGTTTGGCCACCAGGAAGGAAACCGCGCTCTCGTCGAAGCTGCCAACGTGCTAAGAGACTCTTGCCGTCGATCTGACATCCTGTCCCGGATTGGGGGGGACGAGTTTGCGGTCCTCATTGCCGATGTGGACAAAGACTGCACCGATGTGGTTCTTCGCCGAATTCAGAAGAAACTGGATTCTTGCAATGCCAATCCAGGCCGCCGTTACGCGCTTTCTCTCAGCGTAGGAATAGTCGCCGCAAATGTGACCGAACATGCCGACCTTGAGCAGCTTCTGCACGAAGCGGACGAGCTGATGTACGCTCAAAAGCAAAAAAAGAAGGCTACCCAGGTGCCGGTCAGCCCTGATAGATAGCGATCTCAGGGCGGGGCACGAGTTCCTCAAATGGAAACCCTCGGGCCAATTGTTCTCCCAGCCGGCATCCTGCTGCGCAGGTCTGCGAACTCTACGGTTTCGCCAACGATCGCGTGCAAAAACTGAAGACCGCCGGCAAATCGGCCGACGAAATAGCGGCGAGCAAACCGTTTGCGGACCTGCACGCCACTTGGGGCAAGGGCTTTTTCAACGGCGATGTTTTTGTGCACGTGGTGTATTCGTCGCTTTGAGTCGCAGGGCGCTTAATCTCCGAAACGCCAAAGGCTAGCGCGATTAGTCCCCTTAAGTCGGCTGGTGTTTACCGATCGAGAGAGGTGGTCATTGCTACTCCAACCTTAGTCACGGCGCCGCGGATGCAACAAGTGATCGCAAACTTTGAGGCTGGCCCGAAGTCCGGTTGGGGGAAGTGGCCCTTTGTATGGATTCTCCGATTCCCCTTGGATGCATAGTCGCCTATACGCTCATCTGACTCCGTTGGCTTCGCTGCGCCGGTCCGAATCTCCCGTATGCCTCAGACGATCTCTTAGCTAAAGATTGATTTTCTCGAGAAGAGACTCACAAGTTCGCGACCTTACCGCGAACTACGACGATAGATGCTTTGGGAAGTTCAAAAGTAGCTTCCGCGCCACCCATTATTATGCTCGATATGGACGGCGGCCCATCCGGGTCCGCGTGGCCACTCAAGCCGCGCCTTCGCGCTAGGCCCTCGTCATCACCATCTTCCTGAGGCCCTCCGGCTCCGGCCACCGCTGCCGCGGGAACAGGATCGGGATCCGGATGCCACTGATATTCGCCGGGGCCGAAAACGATTCGGTCCACTTTGCCTGAAAAAAAACGACTCTGTTTGGTTACGGAGTCGGTGAATACAACTCGGACAAAATGATCGTTGTTTTGATCCTTGTTGATAAGCATGACGGACCATTGTCCGTCGGGTCTTTCGACCGGGTAACCCGTGACCAGTACATTCCCATCTTTGTCGGTCACATTGCTGGTCGCCTTGTAGAGCTTGTGGACGGCATCGACAGGTTGCACCCATTCCCGCGTAATCACCTGCGACGCGAGATACTGAGGCGAATGGAGCGCGTGGTTATCTTCGTCGACTGAGACCAAGCCACGTAATCGTCGGCCTTGCGAGGTGATGTAGTGAAAGTAGTAGGTACCGGAAGCCCCGGCGGACATCATCGCGCCGACATAGTCAGCCAGCCATAGCGCGCTTTTGACAGTTCCAGGGCTGCCTTCTCCGAGGTCGTTACCTTCTGTCATAAAAAACGGAATATTCGGCGGCAGGCCATTGTCTTTCCAAGCTTTTACGACGTGATTCACCCACTGCGGTTCATAGTAAAGCGAAGTCCAGTCACCACAAAGGTGTGTGCCCATGCATGGATAATGCTCAAACGAAAAAAACGTGAAATCCTTCAAGGCCCTGTGAGCCTTTAGGTAGTCTACGAATCTACCCAGGAAAGACACTCTGCCATTGGCATCAGCCCAACAGTCCACGTCACCAGGAGTTCCTTCGAACGCAGGCCCACCCAAGGGCGCATCGGGAACGAGTTTATGAATGGCTCTGGCAAACTGTACATACAACGCCGCATAGTCTTCCGGCAGCATCCGCTGGCCATCCGCCTCCTCTCCCATCTCGATCCATGAGATCGGGTACTTCCTCTTATGGAGGTAGGCGATCTCGTTGGCGGCATCCTCGGGACTGGCGTAAAGCATGGAAATCGGTACCATGGTGGGCAGACCGCGCGTGACACCAGATTTGAAGAAAAAGTCAAATCCGACTTGATCGCCTCTACGGTAATCAAGGTCGGAAGCGGAATGCCAAGGATCGACCGAGGACGGCCAAGTGATGGTCTGCTGCCGGCTGGGCACGTGCGTGACGATGTCGTTAAATTGCCCATCGGCCGATACGGTTCCGATATACAGCTCGTTGATTGCGTATCCCACGCAGTTGCGTTTGTCTTGCGGGCCGTGGGTGTCGCAGGTATTTGACGATTCCGTCATCCAGATGCGTAGGTATCGTATGGGGATATTCCAATCCACGAGTCGCAGCGTTGGCGTTCCGCCTGTGCCGTTTGCGACAGTGCCCATGGGAAACGTTTGCCACGTTCCCTTGTTGATCCCCGCGTAGAAGGGCTCCACTTCGCCGGTCCAGAATTGCACATAATAACGCTTGGCATAGGGATTCGCCCAGGCGATCCGGATGGCGTTTATGTCGACCTTTTTGCCCAAATCGATCATCACCCATTGCGGGTGCAGCGAGTCATCTTCGCCTGTATAGGCCTTGGTCAAGTAGGGATTGCTCTTCCAGTAGGAATTTGGGTCGCCGTCCGTCAGACGAGACCATCCGTTTCCATCGCCCAGCGTCGCGCCGCGATGCGGCAACGGATAAGCCCAGGAGTGGACAATCTTTTCAGTAGTTGCTTCTGCACTGCCCGTAAAGTAGCCTTCCTTCTTTGCTGCGTTGCTCCACGCGCCCCGCGGATTCCAATGCCAAGCCTCGATCTGCAATTCCGTATTCTGGCGATAGGTGACGGTTTGCCATCCCGAGCCTAAAAGCTCTTTAAGAGCAGGCCCGCTCAGTACCCACTGCGTATGCTTCTCAATCTCCTCCTGCGTGTTCCCGCCGCGCTGTCGGTCAACCGCCCCACCCAGTGCC
>CAWABP010000006.1:0-329360 GCA_963780315.1 Candidatus Acidiferrales bacterium
GGCCATGTCCACGGACGGCAAGGGCAACTTCTTCCATCGGCTCCACGCATTGGATCTGACCACGGGCAAGGGACTGTTTGGCGGCCCCACGACGGTCGACGCCACGTACCCCGGCACAGGAGGCAACAGCTCGGGCGGCACGGTTGCCTTTCTTCCCGAGGTTCAAGCCGAGCGAGCCGCGCTCCTTGAGAGCGGGAATAAGATTTATACCGTATGGAGCGGGCGCTCCGGCGATTGTGGGCCGTACTCCGCATGGGTCATGGCCTTTGACGCGGGAACACTGGCGCAAACTAGCGCCATTGATCTGGTTCCGAATAGTTATGGCGCAGGCATCTGGCTGGGCGGAAGCGGACCGGCGTCGGACGCTTCGGGCGATATCTATCTCACGACGGGCAACACTTCTGGCAACAGCACCCCTGGAATCAACAATGATTACGGAAATACCTTCGTGCGGGTTTCTGGGTCTGATTCCCTCTCGCCCGTGGATTATTTTGCGCCTGCGAATGCGCTCGCCAATGACGCTACGGGCACGGACTTCAGTTCTTCCGGCCCGCTGCTCCTGCCCGACCTGGTGGATCGCAACAACATCACCCGGCACCTTGCGGTCGTCGCCGGCGAGGACGGAGTGATCTACGTCGTGAACCGCGACAATATGGGCCAGTACAACGCTTCGAGAAACAACGTATATCAGCAGTTGCCGGGTGATGGGCACGCGAACTTCTCCAGCCCGGTCTACTTCAACAACACGATCTACCTCGGCCCCGCTGGCCTATCGTTGCGAGCGTATCCTGTTTCCCAGGCTCTCCTCGCGACTTCGCCCTCCACGCAAAGTGCACACGACTTTGGTAACAATGGACCAGTATCTGAGCGTTTCCTCCAATGCGAACCGCAACGGCATCGTTTGGGCACTCGATGATAGAGCGGGAATCCTTTTTGGTTACGACGCCACGGACCTGGCGAGAGAACTCTACAACTCGACGCAAGCCGGGAACCGTGACCATTTTTCCGCCGTCGCCGGTCAATACATCACGCCGCTGGTGGCCAAAGGCAAAGTGTACTTCGGCACAGACTCCACTGTGGCCGCGTTCGGACTGCTCGGCCCTTAAACTGATCGCCGCGCCTGATCAGAACAAACTGCTTCAATTGGCGCTGCTCCATAAACGGGAACGACTCGGAACGTTACTTGACACAATAATGGACATCATTCTGCTACAACTAAGGGGAAACTAATTCGATTGGTAATTGATGATTGGGCGATCTATAGATAACCGCACCATCGCGGTGCTTCGGCTGAAGTAGCGGCAAAACGAAATCTGTTTGACAGTGAATTCTTGACATCTAAGGCCTTCTAGCCTCAGTTTACGAATTAGCAGGGCCGACTTTCGCTTTGCCCTAATGTTTTGATCTTCTTCCCGCCCGCCTCAACTCGAAAAAGCTACCATCCAGTAAGGGTTTTGCCGTTTTTCCTTTCCTCAGGAACGCGCCGGGCCTGTTGCCTCGTTTTGAATTCTTTTGTATAGCCTAAATATTGACTCCAGACCTCCTGCTGCACCGCATCTCCCTCGGTTCCTATCTACTCTGTTTTCCTTTATTTGTGTGGCCATGGCAAATCGTATACTACCTATGGCAGATTCTTGTTGACAACAACTACCTATTGTATACACTAAATCTATGGCCAGCATTCAACGCAAAATCATCCACGGCCGCCCCTACTACTACCTCGTGGAGTCCCGCCGCGTGAACGGCCGCCCACGCCCCGTCGTTTTGCAGTACTTGGGCTCCGCCGATTCCTTGCTCCAGCGCCTCCAGCTGCCGCAGCTCGCCCCCACCGGTGCTCGCCTCTCCCACTTTGGCGGTGTCGCCGCCCTCTACGATCTCACTCAGCAACTTCACTTGGTCGAACTCATTGATGAACATGCCCCTAAACGTCAGCAGGGTCCTTCCCTCGGCCAGTACCTACTCGTTGCTGCTATCAACCGTTGCCTGGAACCCACCAGCAAGCTGCAGATGCCCGCTTGGCTCCGCTCCACCCCTCTTCCTCGTTGGCTGGGCGCGACTCCGGAACAGTTTTCCGCGCAGCGCTTCTGGGACAACATGGAATTTCTCGGGGAGAAGCAGATCGCCGCCATCAGCCAGGCCCTCACCCAGCGCTTGCTCGAGACCTGCCAACTGAATGTCAACAGCCTGGTCTTCGATTGCACGAACTTCGATACCTTCATCGATACGGAAAATCCCAGCCAACTGCCGCGGCGCGGTCACGCCAAAAGCAAACGAAGCGACCTCCGCATCGTCGGCCTGGCCCTGCTAGTGAGCATCGACTTTCATGTCCCCTTGCTGTGGAAGGTTTACCCCGGCAATCAACACGACAGCGTCACCTTTGTCCAAGTCTTGCAAGAACTCACCCAGCGCTATCAGGCCTTGGCCCGCGACTGCCAGTCCATCACCTTGGTCTTTGATAAGGGCAACAACTCGGCCCGCAATCAAGAGCTCCTCGACGGTAGTGGTTTCCACTTTGTCAGCTCCCTGGTACCGACGCACTTTGCCGACCTGCTGGCTCTCCCACTCGAGAAACTTCAGCCCCTCAAAGACCCCCGCCTGAAACCCACTCGGGCTCTGCGCCTCACGCGCAAGGTCTGGGAACAGAAGCGCACCCTGGTGCTCACCTTCAGTCCGGAGCTGCAGCGCAAACAAATTCGCGGCATCCAGCAACACCTGGCAAAGAAGCGGCGAGCCTTAGAAGAGCTGCAAGCCAAGCTGCGGCGCTCGCAAAAGCCCGGGGCCAAAGGCAAGGGTTATGGTCAGGAAAGCCTCTCGAAACAGGTGCAGAAAATCTGTTCGGGTCAGCACATCTCCAAGATCCTGCACGTCTCCGTAAGCAAAGTCCGCGGCCAGCTGCAACTCAGCTATCGAACCGATGCCGCCGCCTTTACCAGAATAAAAGAACAACACCTGGGGAAACGCATCCTCTTCACCGACCAGCATAGCTGGAGCAACGAACAGATCGTGCTTGCCTATCGTAGTCAGTCGCAGGTGGAGAATGCTTTCGCAGACATGAAAGATCCGCACTTCCTGAGTTGGGAACCGATGTTCCACTGGACCGATTCCAAGATCCGGGTCCACGCTTTCTATTGTGTGCTGGCCCTGATTTTGGGAAGTCTGCTGCAGCGTCGCACGGCGCAGAACGGTTTACACCTGAGCATGCAGGGGTTGTTCAAGGCTCTCAGCGGAATTCAGGAAGTGACCAATATCTTTCCGCCCGCAGGCAAGCCTGGCTCGCCCGGTCGGCCCCACCTGAAGACAACACTCACGGAAATGGATCCCACCCAGCAGGCGCTGTTTCGGCTGTTTGCTCTGGACCGCTACCGCAACCACTGAGTTAGGCTATACAACCCAAGGCCCCGCAAACCCGCTCTGGATGTGGCTTCCCCTTAGTTCCCTCGCGCTAATTCGTAAACTGAAGCTAGTACTACTGTGTCACAAAATAGCACAAGCCTGATATTCATAGGACCGGATTCCATTTCCGGCTGATAGTCTGAGCGCATGAGCGCCTCTTCTTCGACGCCAGGCGCGCAACAACAGCGCTTTGCGGCTTATCTCGACAGCCTGGCGCGGGCCGCAGGGCACCTGGATCGAGCCGTGCCGCTGGAATCGTATTGCACGGGTCTACTGTTTCCCGGTGAACGCAAAAGCATCGAGCCCATGGCGGCGCGGTTGGCCCCGGATGATGTGCAGCGCATGCACCAGTCGCTCCATCATTTCGTAGCGAATGCACCGTGGAGTGACGAAGCCTTACTCGAGACCGTGCGCCATTTTGTCTTGCCGGTGATGAAACGAAACGGATGCGTGGTGGCCTGGATTGTGGATGATACCGGCTTCGTAAAGAAAGGAACTCATTCGGTGGGGGTGGTGCGTCAATACTGCGGACAGGTGGGCAAGCAAGAAAATTGCAGGGTAGCCGTGAGTTTATCGGTGGCCACCGAACAGGCCAGTCTTCCGATCGCCTGGCGTCTGTACTTGCCAGAGACTTGGGCTAAGGATCGTAAACGACGCAAGGATGTGGGCATTCCAGAAGAGATCTCGTTTGCCACTAAGCCAACGATCGCACTCCAGCAAATTCGTCAAGCGCTAGCAGCGGAAGTTACACCGGCGCCGGTGTTGGCCGATGCTGCCTATGGCAACGATAGTCAGTTTCGAGAAGGGCTCAGCGAATTGCGTTTAGCGTATGTCGTCGGGGTTCAGGGATCCACGACCGTCTGGAGGCCTGGAGAGTCTCCTCTGCCGGCGAAGCGGTGGAAAGGGTTTGGACGCCCACCGAAGCTGCTGCGTCGGGATAAACAACATCAGCCCATTTCCGTGAAACAACTGGCGGAGTCATTGGCGGCAAGCTCTTGGAAAAATGCTTCCTGGCGCGAAGGAACCAAGCAGAGACTGTCCTCACGCTTTGCCGCACTGCGCGTCCGAAATGCTCATCGAGATTATTGGCGAAACGAACTGCCTCGAGAAGAATGGCTGTTGATCGAATGGCCCAGGGGAGAGAACGAACCAACGAAGTACTGGTTTTCTACTCTTCCGGCCGACAGCAAACTCGTGGACTTGGTGAAACTAGCCAAGCATCGTTGGATCATTGAGCGTGACTATGAAGAGCTGAAGCAAGAACTGGGATTAGGCCACTACGAAGGTCGGGGCTGGCGCGGATTTCATCATCACGGCACGCTGTGCATCGCCGCATACGGCTTCCTGGTAGCGGAGAGAAGTCGTTTTTCCACCTCGGCTCGAACCGGTCAACTGGACCTACGCACCCAGAAAATTCCGTCCGACTTCCGGCCCCGCGGCTCATCGCATTCGCGCCGAGCGGCATAACCCGCACTCGATCGCAACACTCCGGATCAAGCTCGTTAGATTTCTGCTCAAACAGCTTCCTTGCTGTCCATTTTGTTGTGTCCGTAGTTTATGACACAGTAGTACGAGACTTTCCAATTACATTCGCGATTCGTGGCAGCTTATCATCAGCACATCGGATCACTCATGATAGGCTTGTCATTTCCGGCTCATAGCAAAAGGACTCGCAGTTTGCTTCTGGTAGGATGAACGGGAATTTTGGAATGCAGGAAAAGCAAACAGTGAATTCCGATCGCGAGAAGTTACTCTGCGCCGCCCACCGCGTGGTCATAAAAGTCGGTACCAGCACTGTCACTGGCCCAGACGGTGAACTCTGCGCGGCTCGTGTCGAGCCCATCGTTTCTTCCATCGCCGGTCTCATCAAGGGTGGCCGCCAGGTGGTACTGGTGTCCTCCGGAGCCGTCGGATTGGGCGCCGGTTGGCTGCGCCTCCACCGCTCCAGGCTCAAAGACATGGTAACCAAACAGGCCTGTGCCGCGGTCGGGCAAAGCCTTTTGATGAACGCGTACAAGAATCTGTTTTCCGCATCGGACGTCAAGGTCGCGCAAGTCTTGTTGACGGAAGACGATTTCTCCAACTGGCGGCGTTATTCCAATCTTCGCCAAACCATGGAAAAGCTCCTCGGCTTTGGTGTCCTGCCAATCGTCAATGAAAATGACACCGTTTCGACCGCCGAGCTCGAGCCCGTCGCCTCGGGGCTGCGAAAAGCTGCATTCAGCGACAACGACCGTCTCGCTGCTCTGGTCATGAGCGGCCTTGAAGCGGATGTGCTTATTCTCTTGTCAAACGTGGACGGCTTTCTTCGACAGGAATCGCATCCGGCCGATCGCCGTTCGCCAAGCGCGGAGAAGCTCGAAGTGATTCCCTGCATCGAAGAAATTACGTCGGAATTAAAGGCGTTCGCGGCGGGGCCGTCCGGTGGCGGACGCGGCGGAATGCAGACCAAACTCGAAGCCGCAGAGATTGCCATGATGTGCGGCGGAAGTGCCCTGATCGCAAACGGTCACGAGCGCGGCACCCTGGATCGCGTTTTCGCCGGCGAGCAGGTCGGCACGCTCTTTTTGCCCGCCAATCGCATGAAGGGAAAGCGGCGCTGGATTGCATTCGCCGCAAACGTGCGCGGACGAATTGTTGTTGACGCCGGCGCACAGCGCGCCATCACGCTAGGCAAGGCTAGCTTGCTTACCTCCGGAGTAGTGCGGATTGAAAGCCATTTCGCACCAATGGAGGTAGTCAGTATCCTTGATGGACATGGCCACGAATTTGCCCGTGGCATCGCAAACTGTTCCAGCAACGAAGCCCAGGAATTCCTGGAATAGCAAGATAGGGAAAAATGGGGAGGGGAGACTTCCCAAGTCGCGCGTTCTGATCACACGCGATAATATAGTGCTCCTGCAAAAGACATGACCGTGCAAACTGAAAACGGGTTGTCTCCCAGCGTGCTGTCGGTAGTGCAACGCGCCAGAGTCGCGTCTCGCCGCCTCGCCCGTCTCTCTTGCGAAAGCCGAAACGAAGTCTTATTGGCTTGTGCGAAAGCCATCGAATCAGGCGGCCATAGAATTCTTGAAGCAAATAAACTCGATCTGCGGGCGGCCGAGCCTCTGGTTGCCGCTGGCACAATGTCGCCTGCCATGTACTCGCGTCTTTGCGTGAAGGAAAGCGGGATTACGGAGATGGCCGAACGAGTGCGCGAAGTCGCCCGCTTGGCTGACCCGCTTGGCCGGCGACTCGCGGCGACCGAACTGGACAACGGACTCGTACTCTACAAAGAATCTTGCCCGCTCGGCGTCATAGCCGTGGTGTTCGAATCCCGCCCGGACGTTGTCCCACAAGTCGCCTCGTTAGCGCTGAAGTCGAGCAACGCGATTATTCTGAAGGGCGGTTCTGAAGCGGCGCACTCGAATCAAGTCCTGGTGGCGATTTGGCGCGAATGTCTCGCTGCCTTCCCCGCTGTCCCCGCGGATTCCATCGGGCTTCTTGAAACACGCGCTGACGTGAAAGAACTGCTTGAGCTCGAACGCGGCGTGGATTTGGTTATTCCGCGCGGCTCGTACGATCTTGTGCGGTTCGTCGCCAAGCACAGCCGCGCCCCGGTCCTTGGACACGGCGAGGGTATATGCCATGTCTATGTCGACAGCGCCGCGGACATTCAGAAGGCTCTCGATATTACCTACGACTCGAAAGTGCAATATCCCGCTGCGTGCAATGCCGCGGAGACTCTGCTTGTTCATCAGTCGGTTGCACGCGAATTCCTGCCGCAATTGGTTTCCAAACTCATCACCGCCAAAGTCGAATTACGCGGCTGCCCAAGGACCCTCGCCCTCCTGCAGAACAACGCAATCGTTCGCGCTTCAGAGCAGGACTGGTCCACGGAATATTCCGATCTGATTCTCTCCGTCAAAATCGTGGACAGCCTGGAAGACGCCATCGAACACATTCACCGCTACGGCTCTGGCCACACGGAAGCTATCGTCACGGAGGACCGCGAGGCCGCGGAGCGTTTCATGAACGAGGTGGATGCCGCGGGTGTGTATCACAACGCTTCCACGCGCTTTGCCGACGGATATCGGTACGGTCTCGGCGCCGAACTCGGCATCAGCACGAATAAGCTGCACGCTCGCGGTCCCATGGGCCTGGAAGGACTTACGACCTATAAATACAAACTCCTCGGTGACGGCCACACGGTCGCCCCATACGCCAAAGGCGAAAAGCAGTTCAAGCACCGGCCCCTGGACTAGGCCCATACTACCCAGCAGCGTAACCGCGTGTCCAAACCCCTCGGCGACTCGCGCGGAAATAGATGAGCACTCCACGCCTTTTCTAGTAACGTAGTGGGCAATATAGGCAAGCCGGCTCTGGGTCACAATCCAATAAAGGAGTTCGGCGCCAGCCCCATCGAGGAGCGTCAAACGTGCGCGTCCGAAAGGCAGTCATCACAGCAGCGGGAAGCAACCAGCGAACTCTTCCTCTCCAATCCCTGATCCACGATGGAGTGGATAAATCAGTTCTGAGCATCCTGATCGAGCAGGTCCTCTCCGCGAATATTGACGAAATCTGCGTGATTGTTTGGCCCGGCGATGAATCTCGTTTTGCCGAAGCCGCAGGCAATCTCGGTGCGGCTGTGCGCTTCATCTCCCAGCAACAGCCGCGCGGTTATGGCCACGCCATTTATTGCGCGCGTGAATTTGTTGCCGGTGAACCCTTCCTGCACATGGTTGGAGATCATCTCTACTTAAGCGCAGCGAAGCCCAGTGTTCAGCGCCTGGTGGGGTTGGCTGAGCACGAGTCGTGTTCTGCTTCCGGAGTCCAGCCCACCCACGAACGCCTGCTCTCCCGATTCGGAGCCGTAGCCGGACGCCGCATTTCCGGACAGTCCGGCGTTTATCGCGTGGAGACTGTCCTCGAAAAGCCCACGCCCACGGAAGCCGAACAGCGCCTGATGGTGCCGGGAATTCGCGCAGGCTACTACCTCTGTTTTTTTGGCATTCACGTTCTCACGCCCGCCGTGATGGATATCCTGGGGCGTAAGTTGGCCAGCGATTCAAGCGTTGCCGTCACGCTTTCTTCCGCTCTGGCCGAACTCGCCCGCCACGAGCAGTACCTGGCGATGGAAGACACGGGGCGCCGCTACGATCTTGGTGCTCGCTACGGTTTGCTCACCGCGCAGTTGGCTCTCGCTCTAAACGGATGTGACCGCGACGAGGTTCTCACGCACTTGCTCGAACTCCTCGTGGAGCGTGAGTTGACCCTTCCGTCTGCGGGGAGCGAGCGGTGAGCCTGCTGACTGATGTCATCACCTCTCGCGATACGCAGATTCGCAATCGCCCGCTGGACGCCTTCTGCCGCGCCGCTTCACTGGAAGATCTTCTCCGGGAATGCGAAGCCCTCGACCGTTTCCGGCGCACCTGCGACAATCTCTACGAACGCGTGCGAGCTCTCTTTTTCCTTTATGCAATTCATCGCTTCCACATTTGCTCGCGCAAGTTGCCAGTCTCTCATGCACTGATTCCTTTCACCGGCTACACCAATCTTCTCAAGCGCAGGTTCGATGAAGCCCTTGATCTTTTCCTGGCCGCGCAAGCCCCCGCCGGACCCAGCGCGGCTCTTTCCAGCGCCCTTGCTGCTGGCTACCGTTCGCTTGGATTTCAGACTCTTGCTGACCAGGTACGTCGCAGTGTCCGCTCGGTTCGCGGCAATCAGTGGATGTTCCGCGCCGCTTATCCCGAAGACGCACCCCTGCGCATCCGCCCCGAACTGCTCAAGCGCGAAACTGCTGTCCAACTTTTCCCCGTCCTGCGAGAGGCCACTCCCGTTCGCATGGACCTAAGCCACAGCGGGTGGAGCGACATTTTCTTTCTCGGGATGGATTTTCCCGAAGGGGCCCGCGTCCTCAATATTTCCATCGACCTCAGCGTGCGTGGGCTCGGCTCTCCAAAACCTCCCGTTGAAGCCTGGTTTCGCATCATCGATCAGCCAGTGCTCCGTCTGGTAAGCGTTGACCTCCAGTGCACCGCTGAACTCACTTCGATTGCAGAAGTTTTCGATTTCGCCCACGACTATCTCGGCCTGCTCAAGGCTGCGGTCATCGCCTCCGGCATCATCCCGCCAGGCATGGAGGGAGCCTCTCAGCCCCTCACCGACGTGCTCACTCATTTGACAGGCCGTCCCGGGCACGGCATCGAAATCGCCAGCAAGGTGAACGACATCCCCCGCGGTTCTCGCCTCGCGGTTTCCACCAGCCTTTTGGCCTGCCTCATCTCTCTCTGCATGCGCGCCACGAACCAGATTCGCACACTCACCGGCGGCCTTTCCGAGGACGACCGCCGCCTGGTTGCTGGCCGCGCCATTCTCGGGGAATGGTTGGCGGGCTCGGGAGGCGGTTGGCAGGATTCCGGCGGTGTGTGGCCCGGAATCAAACTGATTTACGGCGTCCTGGCCCAGGATGGCGACCCGGAATTCGGCATCAGTCGTGGCCGCTTGTTGCCGAATCACCAACTTCTCGGCCCCCAGGAAGTCTCAAAGGAAACTCGCGAGCAACTTCAGCAAAGTCTGGTGCTCGTTCACGGTGGCATGGCCCAGGATGTGGGCCCTATCCTGGAAATGGTCACGGAGAAATACCTTCTTCGTTCAGAAACTGAGTGGCAAAGCCGGAACGAAGCAAAACTCATCCTCGATGACCTCATTGCTCGCTTGAAAAGCGGAGATATTCGCGCCATCGGCGCTCTGACCGAACGGAATTTCACGGGCCCTATCCAATCCATTATTCCTTGGGCAGGGAATCTCTACACCGACACGCTGATTCGCTGCGCACGCGCGGAAATGGCCGGCGACTTCTGGGGTTTCTGGATGCTCGGAGGCATGTCGGGCGGCGGCATGGGCTTTCTTTTTTCTCCGCACGCGAAGGCCGTGGCGCAGGAGCGCTTGCAGTCCATCATGAGCGCCACCAAGCACGAGATGGAACATGCAGTTCCTTTCGCCATGGAACCGGTGGTCTACGATTTCGCGATCAACGAGCATGGCACGCAAGCCGCACTTCTCGAAGGCGACTCTGCACTGATGCCGGTGGGCTACTACCAACTTGTTGTGCCCTCACTTCTCCGCATGGAGTCCCGTTTCCTTTCGCCCGCGCGCCTTCTTGAACTCGAACGCTTCACCGCCGCCTGCAACTCCGTGCCCGAATTCCAGGGGATGGTGCAGCACGTCTTCGAGCGACTCATCCCGCAGCGCCCGCAAGAAAACCACGTTTCCCAAAGCCTTGATGCATTACTGGACGTGCATGGCTTTGATCGCGTCGAACACGAACAGATCCAAGCCGGTATGCGCGGTGGCCGTGTAGGATTGGCGCAAAATCGCCTGCCCATCAGTACGCTCATCACCGACGTTGGTCCCGAAGACTTCCTTGACGCCACGGAAGGCGTCGCGCCGGAATACCACGAAATCGGCAAGGATGCCCTGGCGGCTGGGTTGCTAGCGGTCGTCTCCTTTGCCGGCGGCGCTGGCAGCCGTTGGACGAAAGGAGCGGGCGTTGTTAAACCCTTGAATCCCTTTTGCCGGCTGGGCGGCAAGCACCGCAGCTTCCTCGAAGTTCAATTGGCCCACAGCCATCGCACTGGCCGCCTCTGCGGCACTCCTCTGCCCCACATCATTACCACCAGTTACCTCACTCACGATGCGATTCACTCGCACCTCGCAGCCCACCACAACTACGATTACCCCGGCCCCTTGCTGCTTTCTCCGGGACGTTCCATCGGCCTGCGTTTCGTTCCTATGGAACGTGACCTGCGCTTTGCGTGGGAAGAATCGCCGCAGCAATTGCTCGACGAGCAGGCGCAAAAGCTGCGTGATAGCTTGCGTTCCACCCTCATCGCTTGGGCTCGCCAGATGGGAGAAGGCGCCAGTTATACCGATAACGTTCCCATGCAATGCCTGCATCCCGTCGGCCACTGGTATGAAGTGCCCAACATGCTCCGCAACGGCACCTTGCTCCGGCTACTGCAGGAAAGACCCCGCTTGAAATACCTCATGATTCACAACATTGACACCACAGGAGCCGATGTGGACGCGGGACTGCTTGGCTACCACATCGCACAGGGTGCAGCGCTTACCGCTGAAGTAATTGCGCGCCAGGTGGAAGACCGCGGTGGCGGCCTCGCCCGCGTTGATGGCCGCCTGCGCCTGGTCGAAGGCCTCGCGCTTCCCAACGAAGAAACCGAATCGCAGCTTTCCTGGTACAACAGCGCCACCTATTGGGTGGACATCGATCAACTCCTCGCCAGTTTCGGGCTGACTCGCGAAGATCTCTCGCAACATGAAAAAGTGCACAGTGCCGTGCGCACTCTGGCTGCGCGCATGCCCACCTACATCACTCTAAAAGACGTCAAAAAGCGTTGGGGAAAAGGTCAGGAAGATATCTTGCCCGTGGCGCAGTTCGAAAAACTCTGGGGAGACATGACCGGCCTTCCGGGACTCTCCTGCCGCTTTGTTGCTGTTCCCCGCAGGCGCGGCCAACAACTCAAAGAACCCTCGCAACTCGATGGCTGGCTCCGCGATGGCTCTGCGGCCTACGTCGAGTCCCTCTGCGACTGGGGCGATTGACTCCCGCTTGGCCTCAGCAAGGCTGCGCAATACCCGACTATTGATTAATCTAAATTGCAACCTTACAATACTCAAATGCGCTACATCCCCCGGAATCTGGACGCGGTGGTCCGCAAAGCGGCCCGGCATTTCCCCGCGCTGGTCTTGACTGGTCCGCGCCGTTCCGGAAAGACCACCCTCTTGCGCCATCTGTTTCCCGATGCTCAGTATGTGCTCCTTGAGGATCCTGACATTCAAGGCCGGATTCGCAGCGACCCCCGTTCGTTTCTCGAAGATTTACGGCCCCCCGTCCTTCTCGACGAAATTCAGAATGCTCCCGAACTCCTCAATTACGTGCGCACACTTGTCGATTCGGCCCCCCGCCGGATGGGACGATGGTTATTTGCCGGATCGCAGGAAGCGCCGCTGATGCAGGGCATCACCGAGTCCTTGGCAGGCCGGGCTGCCATTCTGCAACTTTTGCCTTTCAGTGTCACTGAAACTCCCAAGGTGAATATCCTTTACGGCGGTTTTCCAGAGGCACTCGCTCGACCGAACTCCCGAGACCTTTGGTTCGCTTCCTATCTCCAGACCTACTTGGAGCGAGATGTCCGCGCAATCTCAAACATTCGCGACTTGGTGACGTTTCGCCGATTTCTGGCGCTGCTGGCAAGTCGCCATGGCCAAGTTCTTAATAAGACTGACCTCGCCGCACCGCTCGGAATTTCTGTGCCCACGATCGCCGAGTGGCTGCAGATTCTCGAAATCACCAGCCAGATCATCGTTGTTCCGCCGTATTTCGAGAACTTGGGGAAGCGGCTTATCAAATCGCCGAAAATCTATTGGGCTGACACCGGTCTTGCATGCTACCTCCTCGGGATCACCTCAGAGGCTGAGCTTCAGCGTTCGCCATTTCTGGGGCAGTTGTTTGAAGGTTTTGTCGCCGCGGAAATACTCAAAAGCCAGGTGAATCGCGGAGCCAGGAAAGAACTCTATTACTTTCGCGATCAGCAAGGCTTGGAAGTCGATTTTCTCTTGCCGAAACCAAATGCTGGATTGTGGCTTATTGAGTGTAAAGCCGGCAAGACCATCCACCCCGCGATGGCCGCTCCCCTTCTCTCACTGCGCCGCAATCTGGGGAAATGTTCGACCCGTCAGATCATAGTTCACGGTAAGTCGCGTTCAGCCCCGGTCACACAAGCCGTCGCTCGCGGCGTCGAAGCGCTTGACTTGGATCAATTCATCGCCAGCCTAAACAACACTTATCCACCAAAACGATAGATTTCAACCCTCACTGCGGTCCGAGCCCCGAAGCGGCGCTGCTGCGATTTTCACTCACAAGCCTCTGTCGATTGGGCTGCAAGCTGTGCAAGCTTTCCAGGTACGCGGCAATTCCGCGATACAACCCCTCTGCAACTCGCTGCCGCTGCCCGCTCTCTTGCAACAGCTTTTCGTCGTTCGCATTGCTCACGAACGAAATCTCCGAAAGCACCGCGGGCATGTTCGCTCCTGTCAAAACTACGAAAGGCGCCTGCTTCACTCCACGATTCGTCTCTTTCCGGCTTACCAGTTGCAGCCCCTGCGAGAGCGCGTTCTGAATGTCCGTGGCCAGCAGTTTCGATTCCGCAATCTTGTCGTTCCGCGTGATCTTCTTGATCAACTCTCCCAGATCGTGCAGCGAACTTTCCGCCATCGCGTTTTCCCTGGTTGCAAGTTCCCTGGCTTCCGGTGAGCCTGTCAGGCTCAGGTAATACGTTTCCACTCCCCGCGTATCCCGGCTCTCGCTCGAATTTGCGTGGATCGAAATAAACAGATCCGCCTTGGCCTCGTTGGCGATTGCCGTGCGCCCTTCCAGCGGTACGCGCCTGTCGTCCTTTCTTGTGTACACCACTTCGGTGTCTGCAATGTTCTCTTCAATCAATCGGCCCAGCCGCAACGCCACGTCCAGGCAGAGGTCCTTCTCGAGCAAGCCGTGCGGCCCCATCGTTCCCGTGTCGTATCCCCCGTGGCCCGGATCAATCGCTATGCGGTTGATCTTCAATCCCAATTCCCGTGCCAACGAGTGAAAACTCCTTTGGCTGCCGTTTATTTGGGTCAACCCATTGCCCACGCCGTGCAGCCCCGAATCCAATCCCTCGCCATCCCCCGTCTCACCCCCGCTTCGCCCGAGAACATCAATCACCAGCCGGTACGGATGTGCGAGCAGTTGTGCTGAATATTCCTTGGCTCCATCCGCATTCAGCACCAGCCGAACCACATCTTCCTTATTTTGTGCTGTCCGCACCCACCTCAGCAGTCCTCCCTCGTTGGGAACCATTTTCTGGTTGACTAGTGGGCTCAGTTGCGCTTTGTACAGATCAAAATAAATCCGATCCGGCGAACTTATGCGCGCGGACTCATATTGCACCGCGTCATCCAGCATCACCACTACCCTCGCGCCGCTCTCCGTACTAGATGTTTGGATCGCAGTGACGTACGGCATGCCGCTCGCGTTGGTTCTTGCTCCGCCAGCCTCATCGCCTGCCGCCGATTCTCGTTTACCTGCGGATCGTCCGCCATCATCACCGATCTTGCTTTCAATCAGGTTCCTGGTCGCCGCTACCTGATCGCGCATGGCCTGCATCATTCCCGGCAGCACGTTTCGCGGCATCACAATGCCAGCTGAGAGCAGAATCCCCACTACTCCGCTCGCCCAAAGACTCCATCCAGGCAAGTTCAATCTCGCTACCGGCCGGTACGTAATTCCCCGCACCGCCCCTGCCTTGACGCGCTCTCCTGCACTGCCTTTTGGAGATACAGCCGTCGGCGTCGGAGCAACTGCTTGTGCCAGGAGCGGCCCAGTCGCACTCATCGCCGCCGGTGCGGCTATCGGCCGGCCGGCAAACACCATCTCCAACTTTCGCGCCGCTTCCTCCACAACCTCTGCCGTCACCGTTCGGCGTCCTTTCGCATACGCTTCGAGCATCGCCCGGAAACAAATCTTGTTGATGTTCCTCGGAATGCCTTCGCTTCGCTGCGCCACTCGCGCCAACGCTCCCGACTCAAACAATCCCTGGCCGCAATACCCAGCCACGCTCAACCGGTGCCTCACATAAGCCGCCGTCTCTGCCGGCGTCAACGCCTCAAGGTATTGCACCATCGTGATTCGTTGTAGCAGTTGCGCCATCTTCTTCTGCCGAAGTTTCTCCCCCAATTGCGGCTGCCCGGCCAGCACGATTTGCATCAACTTGTCGTGGGTCGTCTCAAAGTTTGAGAGCATCCGAATCGTTTCCAGAACCAGTTCGTCCAGGTTCTGCGCTTCATCCACGATCAACACAAACCGTCTGCCCGTCAGCATCTCGGCAAACAAAATCTCGTTCAGCTTATTGTGCATGGCCACAAGGCCCATATTCGTCGCATCAATTCCCAATTCGCTCAGCAGGTACTGAAAAAATTCGCGCGAATTGCATTGCGTCTGGAACAAGTATGCGGCCCGCGCCGAACCGCGCAGCCCATCGAGAAGTTGGTACAGCAGCGTGGTCTTGCCCATGCCCGGCTCAGCGATCAGCGCCAGGAATCCGCGGTCGGCCAGGATTGCTTCGCTAAGCGAGTCCAGTGCCTCGCAGTGCGTACGGCTCGGGTAGAGATACGCCGGGTCTGGCGTAACGCCAAACGGCTGCTCCCGCAACCCATAAAAGTCCAGAAACATGGCAATCGCCTCCGCGTTCCAACAACGCCCCAGATAACCTCACCCACCAACTGACTTGGGATTCCAGCACGCCATCAAGTCGCACTACTCCACCTAACGGAATTCGCACTCGGTTGATTGGGCCGGGAAAACAGCGCCCCGCTCTCTACCGACTCTTCCGTTTCCTGTCCCATGTAGACCGATACTCTACTTCTGCCGGTGTCACCTTGCAACTCTATGGGAGTATTTCCGAGTTATTTATGGGCGGTATCTCAAAGCAGATCGTAAGGCGAAACGGGAAATGCTGAACGAATTCTGTCTGACCACGGGCTACCACCGAAAATACGCCATACGCATATTGAATGGCCCAGCGCCGGGCAAGGGACCCGCTCGGCCCGTGCGAAAACGCGGTCTGAGCTACGGGCACGAACTGCTGAGCGTGCTGACGAGCGTGTGGGAGGCGGCCGGCTATCCCTGGTCGGCGCGGTTGAAGGCACTGCTGCCGGCCTGGATGCCCTGGATCCGCAAACGTTTCAAGTTAAGCCCAGAGATCGAGAAGCAATTGCTCTCAATCAGTCCGCGGCAGATGGACCGTCGATTGGCGGTCAAGAAAAACCAACACAAGCGGCGGATTTACGGGCGCACCAAGCCGGGCTATTTGCTAAAGCACCACATCCCGGTGAAAACCGACAACTGGGACGTAAAGTCTCCCGGCTTCACAGAAGTCGATCTGGTCTCGCATTCCGGGAATTCGGCTGATGGAGAGTTCGGCTATTCGCTGAACATCACCGACATTCAAACCACCTGGACAGAAACGCGGGCCCTGCTGGGGAAGGGGCAAACCGCTGTCCAGGCGGCCCTGGATGAGATCGAGGGAATGTTGCCCTTCCGGCTCTTGGGCCTGGACTCGGACAACGGATCGGAATTTATCAACTGGCATCTGAAGGCCTGGTGTGAACGGAAGCAGATCCAACTCACGCGAGGGCGTCCGTACAAGAAGGACGACAACGCGCACATCGAGCAAAAGAACTGGACGCACGTACGGAAGCTACTTGGGTGGGAACGCTATGACACGCAAAACGCGGTCGATGCTATGAACGACCTGTACCGTCGAGAGCTGCGCTTATGGCTGAATCTGTACCTGCCCTCGGTGAAGCTGCTCAAGAAGATTCACGTGGGATCGAAACTTCGGCGCGTCTACGATGGTCCGAAGACTCCCTTCGAGCGGGTGGTGGCATCGAAGCAGGGGAATGCGGCGCAACTGTCCATTCTGAAAGCACTGCGAACATCTCTCGATCCGTTTCAGTTAGCCAAAATCATCGACAGGAAACTCGACCGGATTTACCGCCTGGCGAACCGGCGGCTGAGTCCGAAAGCGCAGGAGCAGCTCGCGTCCCGCCAGACACAAAGTGGCCGGCGAAAAGGCTGTGGAAAAGACGCTCGCTTCGCGAGCTTGGAAATCCCTTCGGGATTCCCACTTTCCCACAGCCACAACAACAACAAGCGTTCTCTGGTTACATATCAAATGGCTCGACGGGGAGCTCTAGGGTTACATTCTTAGATGGCTTGACGGGCTCTGGCACTCCAGGGCTACTCCTTCCGGACGCATCTCCGGCAGAAATAACAACCTGTCGAAACCCCGCGCTGTTGTTTGGTTTGCCACAGTGTCAAATTCGTTGTGTCAAGATTGGCAGAAGCGTATGATGCGCACACTATGAGCGGGCAGGAGGTCCAGACCGGGTCTTCCGCCTCTGATCTTCTGTCGTCAAGCCGTCTTTCCGCGCAAGGCCACAGGATTCGGAGAAGCATGAGACTCTGCGTGCGCGCCGGACTTTTCGGCCTTTTTCTCTTGGCCGGTTGCGGCAAAGCAACAGCTGGCTCTCTCCTTCTCCACTCCGCTTCCAATGTCGCCCCGGAATCGTTAAGCGTTCAAACTTACGCTGGCAAGCCGGACGTCAGTATTTCTCCCATTCAGCCTTCGCCCTCGGTCACGGTCGTCTTGCTCATGGACACGCTGACCCCTTCACAGTTAGAAAGCGTCAAGCGAGATGTTCTGGCCCTCTACACCTCCCTGCACAAACGCCCGCTTTCCCTGGCTTTGCTCCGGAGTGGTTCTGTCGCAATCACTCTCCCCTTCACGGCTCGTAGTCGCCTGGAGTCCGCTCTCAACGAAGCAGCCCAATCCACACCTGCCGCACCTCCCGCTTCGCCGTCAGCCATAATTGACGCGCTCTGCGCGGCCGCTCCACAATTAGGCTCAAACTGGTCCAACGTTCTTTTGATTGGCGAATTCCCAGAGCTCACTCCCGCGGCACTCGAATACGCTTCCGCACTTCTCCTGCGCACCTTCAGTAGCCAGCGCATTCAGTTGAGCTGGGCAGCACCGTCTGGCGGAAACGATACTTGGCTTCCAGCGCTCAGACCAACAGGAGGCAGCATCGTCCACGGTCCATTATCAGAGTTTGCGACCTCTCTTAATGTAACCCCGCAATTCTTTTTTCAAGTTGATTGGGCGCCCGTTGCGCCATCCACTGGGTTTGTCGTTTCCCCTTCCGTTCTATCGGATCAGCAAGGTCAGTTGCTACTGGAAGCCTCTGAAATAGCCGCTTCAGCCACGGTGTCGCTCCCCTCGCTGGACGCCTATTCAACCATGCAGACTAAGACGGCGCAGGCCACGGCCTTGCTCGCGCAAGAACCATTCTTACCCGCCAATTTTGAACGCATGCGCGATCTTCTTCAGGCGGCTCTCGAAGTCAACCCTCGTGATGCGACAGCGCTTCTCACCTCCGCCGCCTTGTACGAGAAAGCAGGGAATTACGCCACCGCCGCCAGCTTCCGGGCTTTCCTGGTGGAAGTGCGTCCGCTCGATGGCCCAGCACACGCTGCTCTTGGCCATGCCTTGCTGCTCGCCTCCGATCTGGACAAAGTCGAACCCGAATTGAATCGTGCCGTCGACCTTGCTGGCCGCACGCCGCAAATCACTGAAGATTTCGCGCGCCTTCACCTCGCTCGTAAGGACGACAAGGGCGCGCTCCCCTATCTCGAAGATGCCCTCCACGCCGATGCCAAGCGCCAGGATCTTTGGTTCCTGAAAGCTCAGGCAGCTGAACGCCTCGTCGATTCTTCCGTCGCCATGCAATCTTTTGAACAAGGGCTTGCTTTGGGCGGTGTACATATTCCTGAAGCCGCCGCTCTTCTGCGCTTGGATCTGGCCGCGAAACAATCTGCCAACGCGAGCGAATTGGCTTGCCGCGTCATTCAAGCCTTCCCACCTGATCCCGCCGTGCGGACACAATTCGCCGGTATTCTCGACGACTTGCACATGTCCACGGAAGCCCTCCTGGCTTGGAGACGCGTCTTGGAGATGCAGCCTGATTCCGAGCGCGCCCATTTCCGTGTGGCCCGGCTGTTGTTTGAATCAGGTGACTCACAGGCAGCGATGCAAGCTGCCGATGCTGGCCTCGCTTTCGCCCCCAAGTCCGCGGACCTCTACATCGTCAAAGCCGATGCACTGGAAAAACTGGATCTCATGTACGACGCGCGCAGAGCCCTGCAACAAGGCAGCGCCGTTGCTCCCGACGCCAGCTTGCTCTCACGGCTAGCACTCACGGAAGACACTTACGGCGCCTCTGCTGCCGAAGCTTATGCTCGTCTGGCGGAATCGCAAGGGCTCTCTTCGCCAGAGCACGAGCGCGCAGTCGGAAGGGGATTTGCTGTATCCATGCGCGATAATAATTTCAAGCAGGCGCAGTCCTTCGCTGCCTTAGTCGATGCGCCAGCGCAATCGGAGTTCCACGGATTGCTGGGCGCGGCGCAGCAACTTGATGGTGGCATGATGGTGCCGGGGGGCCTGGATGCTCTCGCTTTTATTGCCCATGCCGGGCAGCACATTCCCCGCGAAAGGTTTTTCAGCGAATACTGCAGGGCGGTCACCAACCAACTCGACATGCACAATCAAGCCGGCAAGCAATATGGTGAAGCCATCCAGGAATACTTTCAGCATATCGCGGCTCTCGAGACGTTTGGCGAGCGTGATGGCGATCGCGTGGTCATCACATTCTCTCTTAACGGCAAAGATGCTCGGCGCAATACGGAAAAAGCCCTAAGCGTCTTGGGTATCAAGCTGCGTTCCTCCAAAGAGGAAGTCGAAGTGTCGGCAGGCGAAAAAAAGGATCAGGCGAAAAAGCAGGAGACGGTATCGGCTTTGGCTCTCGATGAACTGGGAATGCAGGAAGCTTTTAGTGCCGGCAAGCCCTTCACATTTGAAATCCCTTACGAACACGCCCCTTTGTACCCCGACGAAAAGTTTTGGCGGGAAGCTTTCTTCGCAAAGAAAGAAGACCTCGGGGGTTTCGCCACCGCGGTGTTGCGCTTTCCAAAACTGGCTCACCTCTATTTAGCTCTCAGCTCCCTCGATCGCAAGACCATCACCGAACTCCTCGCGGCTGTCCCTTTGCAGACGCTCTACGAACGCCACGCCGAACTCTTGGATGACTTTGCTCCTGCTTTGGCCATCGAAGGATCACACGCCGCAGTCCCGGGAGGTCCATCGGCTGAAGCAATATGGGCTCAACTCGTGGGCGCTAGCCCGGATCGTCCGGGCCCCTTCTTCCGCGCCCTGCTCGACAAGGATAATGGCACGCTCCTCGCCTTCTTCTTCATGCTTTCCCAGCTGGATCGAGCTCATCAGATATTTTTCACTGCCACCGCCTCTCGCACTTCCCAGTTCTACAAACTTTTTGCTGCCATGCCGGGAGCTCAGCGGCACTCCCTCATGAGCTATTCGGCCTTCACCGATTTCCTGCGCTCCGTCCCCCTCGATCATGACAATCATGTCGCTTTTCCTGGCTCGCCTGAAGTTTGGACCGTAGCCAAGGGCCGCTCTTCAACTGAGATACAGACTGCAAAACTTCTGAAAAAGGTCTCTAAGGTTGCGCCTCCTGATGTCGAAGATGATGTGCTTTTGCGGCTGGCGCATGTCCACTACGGCAAGGCGGACGCGCGTCATACGGAGCTGGATAATTTCCTCGCGGTGGCGCGGGTTGATGCTCACCGCACGGTCCCTCTGGATGAAGAGTCGTCCATACTTCTGGCTCAGCGCTACAGCGATTCTGGGGAAGCGTATGCGTACTTTACTGACCTCACCGCACTCCAGGCGGGTGACTTTCGTCAGTTTTTTGCCGCTGTCGATCGCGCGCGCTCGCGTTCGTTGGTGGATGCCAACCTGGGCTTCGGTCAAATTCATTCTTTGGTCGAGTGGATTTGCCTTATGCACCGCATGCGCATCATTGACCGTGAGGAAGCGACTAAGCTTTTTCGCCATGTTTGCGAGCGATTTGCCGCTGCCAACGATCCCGCGGCTTTTACCAGTGCTTCGCTCGATTCCGCCCGCGCCATTCTCGACCACTGCAAAACAACGGAAAAGTTCGACTCCCCGGATGAAAAACTCCGTTCGTGCCTGACGGGGATTTCTTCAATACCATCCAGCCGGCGCATCGCGGACTTTCAGAGTCTCCTGGAACTCCAAAAGGTTCCCAGCTTGCAAACCCTTCTTTCCGTTTATGACGCCACAGCCAGTCTTTCCAGTAAGGGCTCGGGGGATATTTCGGTAATCGAAAAGGGTACGGCGAGCCTTCCTTCGGCCAGGTTGCAGAAGGGCACGAATGCCGACGATAAAGATAAAGAAAACATCCTTCGTTACGACCCGGCACCGATTCACAAGGTGGTTGAGGAATTACTCCAGAAAACGGCGAAACGCAAGGTCAACCCAAATGATATTCAGAAACTCGCCCATCAGCTGCTTGGGGAACTTGAGCCTCAAGTCACGGCTGCTCTTGCGGGCCCCATCTATGCGTATTTCCTGCGTTCCTCGGATATGGTTGTTTCCGAGGACCAGTTGCTTCTCCGTAAGCACCGCTATTACGACTTCGCCGCCGCTTCGAACCTTCGGCAGTTTCTTGCTGAATCTCGGTTTCAAAAAGAGAGCACCGGGGCAGGAAGTTACTTTGTTGGCGGATTTGCTCAATTCGCAGAGGCGACGGGCTCCGCCGCTGCTACCGGTTGGAAGACCGCTGGCCATGGCGGCAGGGAAGCCATCGCCGCGGAGATCGCCGCAATCCGCAGCACCGACTGGGACCAACTGAAGGAGTCCGACCAACGTTTCGCTAGCCTTCGGATCGAGTGCGCTCGCGAGTGGATTTTTGAATCAGCCCGCCGTCCGGCTGAGTTTCAGGCGCTAAGCGAAGATTCAGTGGGGCTGCTCTCTCTGACACGGCGAGCCGAGTTGCTCAGCGGTATCCAGTCGCGCGATTGGGGTCAGGTTTGGAACGCGGTCACACTTCCCGACCTCTTTGCTTTGGGCGGCAGATTCCTTGAGCGCTTCAAGACCGATCCTTGGCCGTCCCCTGTCCTGTCGGCTCTCCGCTCCGTCTCGGCCTCGAATGATGGTTCGCGATTGGCCCTCCTCGGCGCGGTGACCTACCACGCCTTTGGCTGCAGTCATCCGCATCTCCAAGCCAACGCTCCTTACGAAGAATATGAGCATCACCTCCTCGCGGGCGAAGTTGCTGAGCGCTCTGCTGAATTCAAGCTTTTCCTTGTGCGCCTGGCGGATAACCTTGGCGTGGATCCACCCGCTCTGGCTGGCGTGGCCGAAACCCTGGCAGCGAAGGCTTTTCGCAATGCGCAAATGTCCGACTATCGGGACTGGCGGTCATTGCAAGCCGCTTATTCGTCGATTTCCCCCAATGATCTCAAGCAGGCCCTCGAACAATGACGCTGATTCGGACACTCCTGGGCGCCTGCGCCGGAATCGTTGTCCTGGCGGTAATGTTCTGCTCGCACGCTCAGCAGCCTTCCACGGTCATCAAACTCGATGTGCATCTCGTCGAAGTCTATGCCACGGTCTACGACCACAAAGGCGGCTACGTCGACGGCCTCTCCCGCGATGATTTCCAGGTCTTTGACGAGGGCCATTCCGAACGCATCACCAACTTTGAGACGAGCGGGCAGAGCCTCTCCTGCGGCATTCTCCTCGATACCACCGGAAGCATGGCCGAGGCTCTTCCTCGCGTAAAAAACTCTATCCTTAAATTAATCGACTCTCTCGATCCCCAGGATTCCGTCGCCCTTTATACCTTTGATACGAGCTTGACTGTGCGTCAGGAATTCACCACGGACAAGACTGCTGCAAAGCGTGCCGTTTTACGAACACGTGCCGAAGGTGAAACTGCCCTTTTCGATGCTCTTTCCGAAGCGGCGCAGGATATTTCGCAGCGTCAAGGAAAGAAGGCCCTGGTCGTTTTTACCGATGGAGACGACAACGCCAGTATCCTTAACGCCGGTGCCTCTGTCACGCGCGCCAAGAGGCTTGGTATCCCGCTCTACTCCATCGCCGAAGGAGAAGCAACCAGATCCTCGAATCTCAGGAAGCTCCTCTCGGAGCTAAGCGCGCGCACGGGCGGCAGCTCGTACACCATTAAAAAACCCGGCGATATCGAACAGGTGTTTCAGAAAATCGCCGAGGACCTGAAGCACCTCTACATGATTGCCTATCAGCCCCCTGCAACCCCAGCGGACACCAAGTGGCACAAGATTGAAGTTGCCGTGAAGGGGGTGAAGGACTTTCGCGTCCGCGCCAGGGACGGTTACTTGCCGCAGTAACCCGCGGCGCCGCCAACTCAGATCACACAAACTCTTTGAACAGTTCGCGCGCGGGCGCTGCAATCACCGCGCGGTCAACCAGTATCCCTTCCTCCCCTGCGATCCTGCTTCCCACCGCCACGGCTGCTTCAACGCTCGCCACATCTCCCGTTAGCAGCACAAAGCCTTTGCCACCTAGCGCCATGGCCAGATGTATGCGGAACAGCGTCACGTCAGCCGCCTTTACCGCCGCGTCCGCCACTTCAATAATGCTTGACGCCGAAAATGTCTCAATCACTCCCAAAGCTCCGGCCTGGTGCTCTTCGAGATAAACCGTTCCCGTGATGGCTGGAAATATGGATGGGTGTATTCCCGTGATGACCCGCTTTTCGATCACCGCCCCCGTGCCTGCCGCTGCGCCCGCCTGCGTTGCCGCTGTCACAGACGCAACATCCCCCGCGAACGCCACAATGTACTTGCCCGAGCAGATCGTTCGAGCCATCAGCAGCTCAACGTTCGCGGCCTTGATCGCGGCATCTTGCACCACGAACCCGCGCGCCACGCTGGAAAGCTCGATTAGTCCAATGGAATCTAGGTTTGCCATCGCCTTCCTCTCATCCCGCCTCGACCGTGACGGCGTCATCCACGGCGCGCACCACGCCATCGATGCTGCAATGAACGCGTGCCCCCAGCGCACCTTCTGCCGGTTTGGCCAACAGGTCGCCCGTGCGAACGCGGTCTCCAACTCGCACCACCGGCGTGGCAGCAACCCCCGCGTGCTGCTTCAACGATATGCGAACCTGTTTCGGTGAAAATGCCACGTCCACCAGCGGTCCTTCATTGCGATATTCCATCAGCCCCAGTTTCATCATCAACCGCTTCATGGGCACACGGCGGTATTCCGCCATCGGGTGCGGCGCAACGTCCGCCGCCAATCCCTTGAACGTCAATCCCAACTCCCGCGCAGCAGGTTTGCCCTGTACGCAAACACTCTTGGGGTCCAGGTCTTCTGGGCAGGCAAATAGCGTGCACAGATTGCACTCGCAGCAGTAAAGAGTTGACGCTACGAACTTGTCCTCTGAACGCCCAAACCCCAGCGCTCGCATTGCCCCGTGCGGTTCGATGGGATGCCCCAGCAAATACCTCGGACACATGTCCGTGCAAAACCGGCACTGATCGCATGCGGCTTTTCCAATGTGGTGGATCTGCTTCCAGGTAGCGTTGTATCGCCGTATGAGGGGATGATTCCCAGGCAGCACGATAATCCCGCCCAAAGTCTTCGTCACCGGTTCATCCAGTGAAGAAGCCAGCTTCCCCATCATCACGCCACCAAGCAACACGCCAAAATCTTCCGATGTAGGGCCGCCAGCCGCTTCAATTGCTTCCTTGATCGTGATTCCGATCGGCAGTCGCAGCGTCACCGGCCGGGCCACCGCACCCGCCACCGTCAGATATTTGTGCGTTACGGGCTTGTCGTTGCCGATATTCATCAGCGTCTCAACATTG
Organism: Candidatus Acidiferrales bacterium; assembly: GCA_963780315.1. Classification (GTDB taxonomy): domain Bacteria; phylum Acidobacteriota; class Terriglobia; order Acidiferrales; family UBA7541; genus Acidiferrum. Next base: position 24,788 of record CAWABP010000006.1, read on the forward strand.
CACACCACTGCTCCCACATCCTTCGGCAAGCCGCCAGGTGGAATCACTCTCTTCAAAATGTCATGTACAAGTACAAACTCGTCGCCCGCGGGATAGCTGTCGGAAAGAGGAAAGACCTTCACTTCGGGTGGAAGCAGCGACTGCACGTGTTCAATCACGTCCACATACTTGTTCTTGATGCCAATCACGCCCTCGGTGGATCCGGTGCACTCCATCGCCATGCGCAGGCCGTGCAGGATCGTAGGCGCGTGATGCAGCAGCAGCTCCTTGTCCTTATGCAGCAGCGGTTCGCATTCGGCTGCGTTCACCAGCAGTGAAGGCACCTTCGCGCGCAGTTTCACGGCCGTCGGGAACCCAGCTCCTCCGGCACCCACTATGCCAAGTTCCTCAATTCGCTCAATCATGACGGATGACGAGTGTTGCTAACATCGCGACCGATGTTGCACTATTATGCTTGACTGTACTCATATATTGCAATAGTCTGAGGATAGTAAGTCACTGTCAGTCACAATCTTTCAGGTCCAGAGGCATGACCGACAAAGACGATCAGTTCCCGAGTGCTGTTTAACCCATGGCTCAGCCGACACCACCGCTCCCCATCCACCGTGACCACGTGGAACAAATCGTTCGCAGCGTCGTCCTCGAGCGTCTGAACACGTACACGAAGGCTGCCTCTCCCGCGCTAGCCGTCCACGCCTCGGCTCGCCACATTCATCTCTGCCGCGAGCATCTCGAACAACTCTTCGGCCCCGGCCATGACCTCAGCGTGGATCATCCCTTGTACCAGCCGGGCAACTTCGCCGCAAAAGAAACTGTCACCCTGATTGGCCCCCGCAGCCGGCTCATTTCCAATTTGCGTATTCTTGGCCCGCTCCGTGATCGCTCTCAAGTGGAATTAGCCTTCACCGATGTCATCAGCCTGGGCCTGGAAAACGTCCCCGTGCGCCTTTCCGGCGATATCGATGGCACCCCCGGCTGCTTCATCATGGGGCCACATGGCATGGTCGAACTGAAGCAGGGCGTAATTCGTGCCGCGATTCACGTGCACATGAATCCCTCGGAGGCTGATCACTACAAAGTGAAACATCGCGATCTGATGAAATTGCATGTTGGCGGAGAAGCGGGCGTCACGTTCAATCGGTTGCACGTTCGTGTTAACCCGGGCTCTCGCCTTAATGTCCACATGGATACCGACGAGGCCAATGCGTGTGGGCTGCACATTGCAAAAGAAGTGGAATTAATAAAGTAGGAGAAAAATATGAGGCAGGCTTTAGGAGTAATCGAAACCAAAGGGCTCGTCGCAATGTTCGAAGCGACCGACGCCATGTTGAAAGCGGCCAACGTTACGTTCACTGGCTGGCTGCCTGTGGGTGGCGGGCTGGTGACGGGTTTCATCGAAGGCGACGTCGCCGCCGTGAAAGCTGCCACCGATGTCGGCGCTTCCGCGGCGAGTCACATTGGCGAAGTGTCCAGTGTCCAGGTAATCGCCCGCCCGCATGACGATCTGGACCAATTCATTCAGCAGGTCTCACAGAAGCCGGCTGCCGCAAAAACGGAGAAACCACCCGCCAACGCTCCCGATCAAGGCGCGCTTGGTTTGGTCGAGACGCGCGGCTTGGTTGGCGTAATCGAAGCCTGCGACGCCATGTGCAAAGCTGCGCGCGTGCAACTCCTCCGCGAAATCGAAATTGGCGGCGGCTATGTCACCGCGGTAGTCCGCGGAGATGTCGGCAGCGTTCGCGCTGCGGTTGATGCGGGCGCCGAGGCCGCGAAGGGCGTCGGCGAACTCGTATCCTCGCATATCATCCCGCGTCCCCACGACGCGCTTCTTGAAGGGCTTTTGCGCTAATCGCGCGAATGAAATGGAGACGAACATGTCGAGTATTGGAATGATTGAAACCAAAGGCTTGGCCGCCCTGGTGTGCGCCACCGACGCCATGTTGAAGGCCGCCAAAGTTCAGTTCAAGGGCTGGAAGAAAGTGGGCAGTGGTTTGTGCACCACTTTCGTCACCGGCGATGTCGCCAGCGTGAAAGCGGCAGTGGACGCAGGCGCCGCCGCTGCTCGTTCAGTGGGCGAAGTCGTAAGCGTGCAAGTCATCGCGCGCCCTCACGACGATCTCCATACCGTTTTGCCAAAGTAGGTCCAACATGTTCCTTGCAAAAGTGATTGGAAGCGTTGTCGCGCCGCAGAAAACGGTCGAGTTCCAGGGCATGAAACTCATGCTCGTTCAGCCCTACATCACCCGCGATGGCGCGCTCGTTCCCTCGGGCAGCTCCGTCGTGGCCGTGGATTTTATCGGTGCTGGCCAAGGTCAATGCGTTTTGTTTACCCAGGGCAGTTCCGCCCGCTTGACCCCTGCCACCAAGGGCGCTCCCGTTGACGCCCTGATCGTGGGCATTGTTGACACCGTCGAAGTTGATGGAAAGGTGCTGGAAAAGCCGTGATGCTTGACCGCGAACAACTCGTGGCGGAGATTTCCCAGGAAGTCATCACCCGTCTGCAGGCGCATCTCGCCTCCAGATCGCAAGGGGATCATTCCCCTGATGTTGCTCCCGCGGTCAATTCTGCTGGCAGAGACGGCGTCTTCTCCACCGTGGATGGCGCCGTGGCCGCCGCCGTGGATGCTCAACGAAAAGTCGCCGCTCTCAGCCTCGAAGACCGTGGCCGCATGGTCGGCGTAATTCGGCGCATTTGCGAAGAACGCAAGCACGAACTTGCAAAAATGGAGCTGGACGAATCCGGCTTGGGCCGCCTGGACCACAAGATTCAAAAGCTCGAAATCGTCAAAAACGTTCTCGGCGTCGAAGCCATGCGCTCCGAGGCGCGTACCGACTCCAGTGGCTTGTGCCTGATTGAACGCGCTCCCTGGGGCGTTATCGGAATGGTTTTGCCCGCAACGCACTCCGTGCCCACGATGGCCAGTAATGCCATTAATGTCCTTGCGGCAGGAAATACCGCAGTCTTCAGTCCTCACCCCGCGGGAGCCAAAGTTTCGGCCCACGCGCTGGGATTATTCAATCGCGAAATTGCCCGCGAACTGAAAATCTCCAACGTCATTACCACCGTTGCGGAACCAAGCATTCAAACGGCGGAAGAAATCTTCAGGCATCCCGGAATAGCCCTGCTTTGTGTGACGGGTGGCCCAGCCGTGGTGAGAGCCGCCGCGAAATCTGGCAAGCGGGTAATCGCCGCTGGGCCCGGTAATCCACCCGTTGTAGTGGACGAAACGGCGGATCTCAACGCCGCTGCTGCCGCCATCATCGAGGGCGCGGCCTTCGACAACAATCTGCTTTGCATTGGTGAAAAAGAAGTCTTCGTCGTTGCTTCGGTAGCCGACGCTTTCAAGTCTGCCATGCGTCGCGCCGGTGCGTTTGAAGTTGACGCTGCGGGCATTCAACGCCTAGCCGACGCTGCCTTTCAGTTCGACGGCCCCGGCAAAGGTTGTGGCCGTGCCCATCTCAAACGCGACCTCGTTGGCAAAGATGTTTCCGTGCTCGCCTCCGCTGCTGGGCTGCGCGTTCCCGCCGGGACCGACTTGCTCTTTGGCGAAACTCGCGAGGATCATCCCTTCGTCCAGGAAGAGCAGATGATGCCCTTCATTCCGGTGGTGCGCGTCCCCGACGTGGATGCGGCAATCGCCGCTGCGCTCAAAGCCGAGCACGGCTACCGTCACACCGCCATCATTCATTCCAGCAAACTAGAAAATGTCACCAAAATGGCGCGCATTATGAACACAACTCTATTCGTCCATAACGCTTCGTGTATGGCATCGCTTGGATCCGGCGGCGCTGGTTACTTGAGCTTTAGCATCGCTACTCCCACGGGCGAGGGCGTTACGACCCCTCTAACCTTCACCCGCGAACGGCAAATCACCATCGGCAGCGGAGGACTGCGCATCATTTAGCCATGTTCCTCGCACGCATCGACGGCACTGTCACCTCAACGGTGAAGCATTCCACTCTCCAGGGCGCTCGCCTTCTCATCGGCCAGCGCCTCGAGTTGGATGGCACGCCCAGTGGTGAACCGCTCGTGCTCATCGACGAAATGGGTGCTCGTCGCGGCGGCATCGTTCTTGTCTCCACAGACGGAGACATTCTCCGCAAGTCTCTCGGCAACACAACTCCCGCTCGTTTATCTGTCGTCGGCATTGTCGACCGTGTCAGCGGGGTGGCCCCATGAGACTCGGAATTGTTCGCGGACGCATCGTCCTGGGCGTGTCTGTTCCAGAGCTTCGCGGAAGCCGTTTGCTGATTGTCGAGCCGGTCACCTCGGGGAATCTCCTCAAGCGCTCCGGTGGTGGCGGCAAAGCGCTGGTCGTCGCCGATCACCTCTCCCCGGGAGAAGGCCAAATGATCGCCTTCGTCGAAGGCCGCGAAGCTGCCAATCCCTATTGGCCAGAAAAGGTTCCCGTGGACGCCTATTGTTCTCTGATTGTGGATTCGCCCGATTATCATCCGCCCGTGATTCCCGCGGTGGAAGCCGGCAAAGAGTAAAGGACATGGACAGCAACAGTATCGATCTCAGGACATTCAAGGTGATTGCGTCGCAGGATATTGAATTGGCGGCGAAGCAGGGAATTAAAACGGTCGTTATTCGCCAGGGCGCAGTCGTTACTCCGTCAGCGCGCGACTTCGCTTCCAGCCGCGGTATCACGCTCACTGTGGACGGCACATCATTCGACGGAGCCACCCCGCCCCGCAACAAATCTCACTGGGACGCTGTGTTGAACTCTCCGGAAGCCAACAAGATCAAGGATGAAATCATCGCCGTCGGCAAAAAGTTGTGGCAGCGGCAATACGTGGATGGCAACGGGGGAAATATCTCTTACCGTCTCGCCGATGGCGCCGTTCTCTGCACCCCAACCCTGGTCAGCAAGGGCGATCTGAAGCGGGAAGACATGTCCCTCGTGGACCTCGATGGCAACCAGCTCACCGGTGGACCTCCTCGCACCAGTGAAATCTTCCTGCACCTGGAAATTTATAAAGCCGTCCCCGAAGCTAAGGCCGTAGTGCATTGCCATCCGCCGCACGCCACGGCTTACGCAATCACGGGTCGCGTTCCGCCAACCTGTATCGTGCCAGAGTTTGAAGTGTTCGTCGGCCGCGTTGCGATTTCTCCCTATGAAACTCCCGGCACGAAAGCCTTTGCCGAGACGATTCTCCCCTACGTAAAAAAACACAACACGGTCCTTTTAACGAATCACGGCATCGTCTGTTGGGCAGACACCGTCACGCACGCCGAATGGTACGCCGAAGTTTTGGAAACTTATTGCTGGACGCTCCTCATCGCCAGCCAATTGGGCGCGCCGCTTTCTTTTATTCCGCCGGAAAAGGCCGCTGACCTGATGAAGGTGAAGCAGCGTCTCGGCTTGCCCGATCCGCGTTTTGGCATGCAGGAGTGCCAGTTGTGCGACTTGCCTGAGCCGGAAAATCCCATCGCGCTTGAGCCTCCTCCCGGTTCTGGCGGAGCCTCCGCCTCTCCCGGCGATATTGAAGCCATCGTAAGATCTGTGACCGACGCTGTAATGTCCGCTTTCGAGGGGAAATCAACACGCTGACTCCGCCGTGCGCCCAGACCGTCATGGCGTATATACTGAGCCTGACACTGCATGAATAGCGCCGTCCGCCAACGCAGAATTCGCGAATTGCTCGAGTCCGAAGAGTTTCTCGATCTCGACACTTTATGTAACCGCCTCGAAGTATCCGACTCCACCGTCCGCCGCGATCTCGCAACCCTCGAAAGTCAAGGCGTGCTTCGCCGCGTTTACGGCGGCGCCATGGCCATGCAGCCACGCGAGCATCACCTCGATTTTGTCTGGCAGAGCGAGCACATGGCCGAGGAAAAACGCCGTATCGCCGCCCTTGCCGCCACCTTGATCCAAGAAAATGAAACCGTCATTCTCGATGGAGGCTCGACGGTGGCGGAAGCCGCCCGCGCACTTGCTGATCGTTCTCTCCAAGTCATCACCAATTCATTGCCTATCGCTGAAATCTTCAGCAATGCCCGCCAGGTCGAAGTAACTCTCACCGGCGGCTATCTGTATCCCCGCCTTCGTTGCATGCTCGGTCCAGCGTGCGAACACATGTTGGCCAACGTCACTGCCGACTTGCTTGTCATGGGTATTGGCGGTGTGACCGCCTCAGGCTTCAGCAACAGCAACACCCTTGTTGTCGCGCCAGAGCGAAAAATGATCGAAGCGGCTCGCAAAGTGATCGTCCTCGCCGATCACACGAAATTCGGCCGCAACTCCGTAATCCATCTCGCTCCCCTGGATGTAGCAGACGTTGTGGTGTCGGATACCTCGCTGGATCCCCAGTTCGAGGAAATGCTCAAGTCCGCCGGCGTAGAAGTACTCCTTGCCTGACGCCGCCGGGCAGTAAGCCGAATCACTCACCAGGATTTCAGTAAGCCGCGCAAGGTCTTGTAGCGGCCGCTTTCTGAAGCGGGCGCCTTTTCCTACCTCGCAGCCCGCATCAACGCCGCATGAGCCCGCCGTGCCACAATCAATTCCTCATTTGTAGCAAGCGTAACAACAGCCACCTTGGAATCCTCCGCCGAGACCACGCGGTCGCCATTCCCCGCTTCATTCCGTACCGGATCTAATTTCACTCCCAGAAATTCCAGTCCACTACAGCAGTCGCGCCGCAAATGTGCTGAGTTCTCCCCAATGCCTCCCGTGAACGCAATGGCATCAATCCCTTCCATCGCGGCGGCATAGGCTCCAATCGTCTTTCTGACCTCATACGCAAACACCGAAAGGGCCAACGCGGCATCCGCATTGCCCTCAATAATCGCTTTCTCCAGGTCGCGCAAGTCCCCGCCGGATATCCCGGAAAGCCCAGCCAAACCCGCGGTTTGTGTGAGTTGTTCCGCGGCGGTCGCCACCGTCCAACCATTCTTTTTCATCAAGAACAACAGCGCAAACACGTCTAAATCGCCATGACGTGTCGCGCTTTCCAGTCCCGACTGCGGCGAAAACCCCATCGTCGTATCGATCGACTTGCCGTTGCGCACGGCACAAATAGATGAACTGCCGCCCAGGTGGCAACTCACCAGCCGAAGAGATTCGCGCTTGAACCCGAGAATCTCCGGTACTCGCTCGCTGACGTATTGATGCGATGCTCCGTGAAATCCGTAGCGCCGCACACCGAATCGCTCGCACCAATCCTCAGGAATTCCGTACCGCGCGGCATACTCCGGCATCGTCGCGTGGAATTCCGTCTCGAATGCCGCCACCAGCGGCACTGTGGGCATCGCCGCGCGAAACGCCTTGATTCCCAGCAGGTAAATCGCATTGTGCGCGGGCGCCGCAACCAGATACTCCTCTAAGGCCGCGATCACCTCATCATCAATCACAAACGTTCCGCAATACTTCGGCCCACCATGAACCGTCTTGAAAGCTACCGCATCAACTGCAGCTTCACCGATTGCCATTTCGCGGATTGCGCTTCCATAGTCCGTCACTCGCTCCAATCGCCCCCGAGCAAGAACCTTTCCCGAAGGCATCTCCAGCAATTGATATTTCAACGAAGTCGATCCGAGGTTCGCAACCAATATGTTCATGGTATCGGGTGGATAAGCCAATCTATCGTCATGCGCAGGTTCTACTCATCGCGGACTCTCTCAGTGTTGCGGCTTCAATTGCGCCAGAATCCTCAACGTCACAATCTGATGCGGTTTCAGAGGCACCTCAAACGAAGACTCCATCACCGGAATTTCCTCTTGATCGTCCTCAACTGCGTTCGACATCCACGCTCGCTTGAACGAAAAAAGGGGGAAACGTAGTCGCGCTTTATTCGCGTGGCCTCCGGTTTCCAGCAGCCGAACTATTGTGCCGTTATTGTCATCCGCGGTTTTCCAATTTTCCACCACAACATCAGGTGCATCGATTTGCAGAAAGCTCAACGATCCCGGCTCAAGTGGCCGCTCGGGGTTGCCCACCTTATCGTTGTCTATAATCTGGTCAGTCTCCAACGGCGTCATCGCCGCACGGCCAAAGCGCGCCAACTCCTCGGGGCTGAGCGACGCCCCGCTCTTGATCACGTAACGGAACGTGACTTCTCCACCCTGCTCGGCGCGGTAATTCGTGTGCCAGTAATTGTTGTACACGTAAGAAAAAATCGTGGAACTCCTGGGCTCAAATTTCTGCGGCCAAACACCGCGGTTAATGTCTCCCAGAGTCACCAGCGGTGTATCGGCGGGAACGATGGCAACTTCCCAGTCGCCCGCCGAGGCTTTCACCCAGTGCCCCACGGAGAACCACTCCAGCCCCGCGCCTTTCAGCATGTCGCGGCTGGGATCTACCCAGCCGTTTTGAATCTCGTAGTTAAACGCCGGTTTTGGCGCCGCCACGGGAAACGCAAAGTAAGCCGCCTCTTTCTCTCGTACCACGGTTTTATTGACATGGTTCACGAACTCAATTTTCTTTTCATCGTTGAAAAGAATTATTTCGGTTCGCACCGAAGGCGTGTTCACATCCTTTGCCTGCAATGTCAGAATCTGTCCAAACGGGGTTGTTCGCCATCCGGTGATGTGTCCGCTTGAGGATGGCCTAATCGTCAGTTGCGCAATCGGCAGCGATTGCCTCATGTGCACGATCTGCGTGTCTTCCTTCCCCCCGCCTTCAACATACAAATACTGGTTGAAACGGTAGGGGCTTGATGCATCCACCAACTCACGATTGAGCTGCTTGTCCACAATACTCTTCACCGCGCCCGTCGCCGCATCCACTTGAATTCGATAGAACGCATTTTCTATCGAGTCCGGCAACTGCCGCGGCGCTTCCTTCGCCTCGTTCTGCTCGCCTGCATCGCTTTCTTTGCCTTCCTGCAACAAGTAACACTTGAATCCCATCGCAGGAACATCTCTTGCCAAAAACCGCACATGTCGGTAGCCGGCCCCCTCACGCAGCGTTTCAAGTTGGATCGGCGTCTTAATCCCGTACTCGGTAAGTGTCGTTCCACGATCTACATCCAGCTCGACTAATTCGCTCCGTGGCCAGTTCAATGTGTTGAATATGACCAGCGATCTGGCGGGTACGCGGATCTGATCGGCAATCTGGCTGAGCGACTCCTCCGCCAGCGCGCTAACGGCCTGCTGGCTCTCAGACACATAGTGATCTTTTGTTGCCAGTTGCGTGACCGCCTCCTGGCTGTCGGGCCGCGAGATGGAATCCCAGGAGTCCCACGTGTGCTCCGCATACAGCAGCAGATTCGTCCACATTCGGTCAATCAATTGCCGCGGAGCAGCGAGCGACGGGTTTAAATATGTCGAAATTGTCGATAGCTCTTCCGCGGAAACTGCGCGTGACTGGTTGCTGCGATCCAGCGCCGTGTTCGCGGCATCCGATCCCACGCCATCTTCCCAATACGGCCCGCCATCTCCCGTGACCGTTTCGAGTTGTGCCCCATATTTCTGTTCGATGTACTGAAAATAATCGGGAAACGTGCTCAGGTTGATTTTTGGGAAGGCATACAAAGCATTCCATCTTGCAACAAAGTCCGCTTCCGCCAGACGCGCGTCGGTGTTCTCAAATTGGCTGCCAAACATCAGCACCGCGTCAGGTTTGTATTCAGAAGACTCGAATTGCTGCAGAAAAGCCGGCAGCCCCTGGCGGCAATTCCCAATCTCTGGCGGCAAATCGCACACAAACCAGAGTTGCGAATACTGTCGTGTATTCGCCATCAGCACCTTTGCTCCATCCGGGCCTTCCCGCCAGAATGGCGATCGCTCGTTCCATTTCCCGTAAAGCACGATCGGCCCGCGGTCGCTGTTCGTCGCCTCTGCAAAATAACGCAGCCCGGCGGCGCTCAAAACCGATGGGTACGACCACGTGACGCTGGGAACATCCGTAATGTTCGCATATTCGAACGGGATGCCTTCAGAGCGGTGCAGCGCGTGTGAATACGACAACGAGCGAATCAGCTCTTCCAAGCTCGCGTAGCCTGTCAGCAGGTTTGTATATTGCGCCGGTATGCCGATCTTTCCGTCGCGTGCAAGTTGCAGGAAATCCTTCCGTGCCTGCTCATTTCGCGTGGCCAGATAATTCTGCACGACCCATGAACCATCAAGGCTGAATCGCATGGTGGGATTTGCCGGCAGGTACTTCAGGAGCTTGTCAATGTTGCGATTCTGAAGTTCGCTTACTTTCGGCTGATAATCGGTGAAGCCGATATCCAGATGCGCATGAGGTACGAAATAGATCGTCCACTTGCGCTCGGGCGTAATGTCTATTTTCGACTGATACATCTTTCCGTTTGCCCGGATCATTACGTTTGCGGCCGTCTTTTCCCCGAATTCGGGAACTTCAAATTGAAAACGCTGCTGCCCAAAATCGTTCGTCGTTGCCAACGTGCTGCGAAAGTGCTTGCTGCCAATCGAAAGATCCACAGCTCCGGCGCGCAGCTTTTCAGGCAAAGTCACAGTCACGGTAGTGACCTCATACATCAGATTCTCCAGTTGCTTAAAAAAGATTGTCGGCTTTACGGTAGCTGTGGGCCTCGGTCGCTCGCCTGGACCTTGCGTTAGACGCAAGGCATCGTAAACCAGCATTGCCTCTGCTTCCGAATTCTCGGGATCTTCCACCGCCGTCAATACCAACTTGTTTTGCCCCTTAATCAAAAAACCCGCCGGTATCTTGATCTCCACTTGATCGCCGCCGTAAATCGGCGAGTCCACACCATCGTTCCCTGCGTAGTAGCTGATCTTCCGGTCAAAGAAGTTGAGTCCTTTTCGTCCGTTAATCTCCACCAACAGATCTGGCACGCTCTGGCGGCCCAGCAGCACGGAAATCTCCAGCGTGTACGTTTCTTGCGGCGCGTTCGCTAGATCAAACAAAATCGTGTACGGGCTGCTGTGCTTTCCAAGAGCGGCGTTTACCGTGCACGTTTGAAATGCGGGCCAATCGCTATTTTTGCTCTGGCCGACGGTAAACACAGGGTGGAACTCTGCGCTCGCTTGGTCGAAATTCTGACCTAGCTCTCGCGATGACTGGTCGAACTCGCCGATTTGCCAGACCACATGTGTCTTTGTCTCCTCTGCCTGGGTGTAATTGCGTTGTGCAAAGATTAAAATCAGCACGGCAGAAGCAATCAAACGGACCACGCTATTTCGCAATCTCATCATTTTCACTCCTTTGGTAGGAGTTTCTTGATTGGATCTTTGGCTCATACATTGTTTGGGCGGATGGTAGTGGCGCCGCTGCTTGCTCTGTCTGCTCTTTTGCCTTCGGCGCCGTCGGCGCAAGCATACCACCCTTATTGCGCAACCAAACGCTCCGGGGACGGTGCCGCTTCACCAAAGAGAGATGGCTCACCCCCGGCAAACTTATCCTCGGTATCCCCCGGGCACCCCAAGTAACCCCGAATCTTTCGCAACTCGGAATTCTTAAGAAGTGAGAGAATGTGTGTCACATCATCCACTAGTGTCATCTGCTAAACACACTTAATACTGCTGGGTGTTCAGCTTCCTCAATCTGTTCATACTGGAAGAACTGGCTCACAGATTGCTTCTCGCTCCTTGGAATGCACTGATTCGATGTTCATTCGGACTCCAAAACGCTTCAAAGGAACGATTCCCTTCCTCCCTTCGGCGACCACGCTCATCGCTGCAATCGCTTTTCTTGCCATTTGTGGCGTTGTAATCTCAGCGAACTGGAGCGCACTGGGAAGTCCATCGTCAAAAAGTTCCGCCACAAATTCTGAAGTTCGCGTTGGTAATGTTGCGCCAGTCGATCCGCGGGATACTTTTGCTAGCGGCACACCGGATTTCCTGCGCCTCGATTTTGCCCCTGACCGCGAAGCCTTCCGCAGGTGGTTCACTCTCATCGCCGATTATCAAGCCCTTCGCCCGGCGAACGAACTCCCCGCTGAAATCAGCGATTGCGCTGCTTTATTGCGCTATTCCTATCGCCACGCCCTTCGTGAACACGACGCCGCCTGGGTCCGCGAGAATCACATCGAGCCTCCAACCGCATTGCCTTCCATTGAAAAGTATCATTACCCTTTCACCCCTCTGCGCGCCAACCTGTTTCGCGTGCGCCCCGGCCCTTTCCGTTTTTCAGACCTGGGAGACGGAACATTCTCCGAATTCGCCGACGCGCAAACCTTGAAAGAGTTCAATACTCATTTCCTGTCCCGCGATGTTCGAGTCGCCATGCCGGGAGACATTCTTTTCTTTCGCCAGTTGGAACAAAACTCTGCATTTCACTCCATGATTTTTGTGGGGCGTAGCCAATGGCTCGCCGCCGCGGGCATTCCAAATGCCGACGACATCGTCGTCTATCACACCGGACCCATTGACGGCCATCCGGGAGAGATGCGGAGTCTGCGTTTAAGCGAACTCCTTCAGCATCCATCGCCCAGGTGGCGCCCCGTTCCGGGCAACAGCAATTTTCTCGGCGTCTATCGCTGGAATATCGTAAGGGAGGCAAACTAGTGCGCCTAAAACAATTCATCGCCATCTTCCTGCTGACTATTTCATTCGTCCTTCCCACTGGCGCTCAAGAGCCCACCGCCTATTTCTCTCTCTCGACGAACAAGACATTCCTGCCGGGAGAAAAGGTCGGCATCCAGGTTTACTCCAGGAATGTCGAGGCGCTGGAATTCCGCGTTTACCGCGTGAAGGACCCCGTCGCCTTTTTTGAACGTCTCGATAATGTTCACGGGTTCGGTACCATCTCCCCAAAGGAACGAATCGATAATCCCAGCCTTCTTGAACGCTTCCATGATTGGAAACACGCTCTCTGGATCAAAATCCGAGACTTCTTCCGGATGCAGTTTTCGCGCCGCTCCCGTGCGCAAATCCGCGAATCGCAGTCCGAGACTCGCAAGAGCAAGACGGGCGCAGCGGATGTCTTCGCCCAAGTCCCTTTGCTGAACAGTTCCCAATTGGTTGCCCGCTGGCGCCAGGAGATGCCGCCGCGTTTCTTTTCCGAAACTGCCCAGATTCCCGTTCCTTCACTCGAAAAAGGCGTGTACCTCGTGGAAGCTACGGATGGCACGCTGCGAGCCTACACCATCGCTATGGTCACCGAACTCGGTGTCATCACCAAATCCGCACCCGGCCAGGTTCTCACCTATACCGCTGATCGCCGCACTGGCGCTCCCGTCTCCGATGCCGATGTGCGCGTATGGTCAGACAAGAAGCAAAATGCGCAGTTGAAAAGTGACGCATCAGGCCTCGCGCAAACCTCTTTGCCCGAAGGCCAATATCAGGATGTTCGCGTCCTCGCAGTTAAAGGCCAAGATGTCGCGGTCGTCACTCCATACTCGTACAACCTGAGCAGCAATCCGTTAGAGGATTGGACCGGCTATATCTATACAGATCGTCCGGTCTATCGCCCGGGGCACACAGCTCACTTCAAAGTGATTCTCAGGACTCGCAGCGGCGAGCGCTACAAAATCCCCGCGGGCGAACAGGTTCAGGTCCTGGTCGAGGATCCTTCCAGCAAGCCTGTGCTGCAAACCACTTTCACCGTCTCGGCCTTCGGCACCATCCATGGCGATGTCGTTCTTGCGGCCGACGCTGCTCTCGGCTACTACTCCATCAGCGTCAGCACCCGCGGCGGCCAAAGATATCAAGCCACTGGCGGTTTCCACGTCGAGGAATACAAAAAGCCTGAGTACGAAGTGAAGGTCATCCCCGCCGTCCCCCGCGTTCTGCAGGGCAATGCCATCGACGCCACCATTGAGGCGCGCTATTTCTTCGGCGAACCTGTCGCCAACGCCAATGTCCAATACGTCGTGCACACTGCCGTCTATTGGTCTCCTTTCATCGAGCGCGATGAAGAAGAGGGCATGAACAATGAAGATTCCGATGCGGAAGGATCAGGCGATAACGAAGGCGAAGGTTACGACTACGCCGGAGAGCAGATTTCAGAGCAAAGCGGAAAGCTGGATGCCGACGGGAAACTCAAAATCCACATCCCGACCTCTCTCGATTCCCATCATCATGATATTCGTTACCGCATCGAGGCGCGTGTAACGGACGAAGGCAATCGCGAAATTTCCGGCCACAATTCCGTCCTCGCCACTTATGCCAGCTTCCAGGTCGGCATCTCCACGGACAGTTATTTCTTTCAAAAGGGCGACACCATCCGCGCTACGGTTGTGGCCAAGGATTACGACGGCAAACCTGTTCGCACCCCAGTAACCGTACAGCTCGTCACAAGCCGCTATTGGGGTTGGGGCTCGTATCAGGGGGAATCGGTCATTACCACGCAAAACGCGGAAACGGATGCAACAGGAGCCGTGCAAATTGAAATGCTCGCCAAAGAACCGGGCAGCTTCAACCTGAAGGTCACCGCGCGAACGCCTGAGGGTCGTGAAGCCTCTGGTTCCGCTTGGCTCTGGATTCCTTCCTCCGATCGAGGTTGGTGGACCGCTGAAAGCCGCGCCATCCGCATTCTTGCGGACAAGAAATCCTATAAGGTCGGCGACACAGCGCACCTCTTGGTCATGACCGGAGTGCCGGAAGCCTACCTGCTGGTGACCACCGAAGCGAGAACGATTCAATCGAAGCAAGTGGTTCACGCTACGGGTCCCACCGCCTCCATCGACATTCCTATCCAGGCTGATAATCAGCCCAACGTATTCGTGGCCATCGCGTTTTGGAAAGACAATCGTTTCTACCAGTCCAACAAAAACCTGAAAGTTCCCGCGCTTCAGCAAAAACTCCAGATCGAACTTCAACCCTCGCAAAAACAGTTTCAGCCCGGCCAGAAGGGAAGCTACTCCCTCTTTGTTCGCGACTCCGAAGGCAAACCGGTCTCTGGCGAATTCAGCATCGGTGTCGTCGACGAAGCCATTTACTCCATCTATCCGGATAGCAGCGGCGACATCCACGATTTCTTTTATGGTTCTGTGTACGATCGCGTCTCCACCGAATCCTCCCTGGCCTTCTTTTTCAGTGGAGAAGCCGGCAAACGAGAGATGTTCCTTGCCTACCGCAACCAAAACTCTCCTCGCGCGCTGGCTCAACTAAAACCGGAAGTTCCCGTTCAGCCAAAGGTTCGCAAGCTTTTCCCCGATACCGCTTTGTGGCTGGCAGATCTTCACACCGATTCCAGTGGCCGCGCTGAAGCTCAGCTGCAATTCCCCGATTCGCTCACCAGTTGGCGCGCTACGGTGCGCGGCGCCACCCTCGACACCAAGGTCGGCAACACTACCAACAACGTGATCGTTCGCAAAAACCTGATGGTGCGCATGGTTGTTCCGCGTTTCTTCCGCCAGGGCGACGAAGTCACCGTTTCCTCCATCGTCCACAACTACCTGGCAAACGCCAAGAACGTCCAGGTTTCCCTCGACGCGAAAGGTCTGGACCTCTTGTCTCCAGCCAATGGCAAGATTGAAGTCCCCAGCAAGGGTGAAGTGAAATTCGATTGGCGCGTTCGCGCGAAGTCCGTGCGAGAATCCGTCCTGCTCACAAAAGCCCTTACCAACGAAGAATCCGATGCCATGGAACTTACTCTTCCCGTGATTCCGTTCGGTGTGAAGCAAACCGACGCAAAGGCCGGTTCCCTCGTGGCCGCGGATCAGGAAGAAAAATCTCAAGTCACTTTGCCAGGCAATCCCGATCAGACTTCCCCGACTCTGGATATCACTCTCAGTTCATCTTTCGCGGGAAGCATCTTTTCTGCCTTGGATTATTTGACCAGCTATCCCTATGGCTGCACCGAACAGACCATGTCCAGCTTCTTGCCAAACATCATCGTCGCCAAAGCCATGAAAGATCTCCACATGACGCAATCCGTGGATACGCCCGAACTCGAAAAGAAAATTAAAGCGGGTATGGAGCGGCTGAAGGATTTTCAGCACGAAGATGGCGGCTGGGGTTGGTGGAAAGACGACCAGAGCCAGGTCTTCATGACCGCCTACGTGGTGAGCGGCTTTGCGCAAGCGCACAGCGCAGGCTACGAAGTCGACGCCGGTTCCATCAATCGAGCCGCAAATTGGCTGCACACTTCGCTCGCCGAGCATCCCGACATGCGCGAAGACCTCCGCTCCTACGTCGTTTATGCACTGGCGTCCAGCGGCGCTGTGAAACCCGCGGAACTCCAAGCCGCATGGGACAAGCGCAGTTCGATGACCACCCAGGGCCTGTCCATGTTGGGTCTGGCTCTCCATGCCACGGGCGACCTTGACCGCGCCAAGGAAATTGCCAAGACTCTCGGATCTTCCGCCACGGTCACCGAGCGCGAAGCCACTTGGGCTTCTCATTACGATTACTTCCTGGAATTCGAGCTCGACGACGGCGCCGAAACCACCGCCTACGCCGTCCGGTTCCTCAGCCTTGTCGACCCGGAAAACCCGCTGCTTCCCAAAGCTGCTTTCTGGCTCGTCAATCATCGCGACGGTGGCTACTTCTGGGAGAGCACCAAGCAAACCGCCATGGTGGTCTTCGGGTTGACCGAATATCTCAAGGCCAGCCACGAACTCGACGCCAATTTCCACGCCGAACTTTTCGTCAATGGCAAACAAGTGGCCTCCCGGCAATTCACCGCGGCCGACGGCCTCAATCCCGTCCAGCCTGCTTTCCATCTCGACGCTTCTCAACTCCAGCCTGGCCCCAACGAAATCCGCATTCATAAGGCCGGCACCGGGCGCCTCTATTGGTCGGCCATTGGCGCGTTCTATTCCAGCGACAAGCACCTCTTTCAAAACAACAAGCTCTCCCTCAACATCACCCGCGATTATTTCCGCCTCACTTCGGAACAATCCGGAGGCAAGATCGTCTATCGCCTCGATCCTCTCAGCGGAGATCTCCACGTCGGCGACATCCTTGCCGTCCGTATGACCGTTGCTGGCAGCGAATGGCGCTATCTCTTGATGGAAGATCCCATCCCCGCCGGCGCGGAATTTATCACGCGCGATGATCTCTACGAACTCAAAACAAAACCCAGTTGGTGGGAGTATTGGTTCACAAGGCGAGAGTTCCACGATGATCGCGCCGCCATCTTCCAGGAATACTTCCAGGGCCAGCATCAATACGTCTATTTGCTCAAGATCGTCAATCCCGGCAAATTCCAGGTGAGCCCCGCAATGGTTCAGCCCATGTACCAGCCTTCTATTTTTGCAACCAGCGATGCAGCCGTGATGGAGGTGAAGTGATGGTAACTTTCTCAGTCGCAGTGGATGATTTCAAGGGCTGCTTTCGCAATTGGCGCCTGTGGCTGCTGCAATTTTTCCTCAACCCCTTGCTGTTCGGCCTGTTCACTCTCTGGCTGCTGCTTCCGGTGGCCAACGCGTTTCATGTCACCCTGAACGTTCTTGTCGCCATCATTCTCTTCGCGGCCATTCTGGTTCTTCACGCCGGCATGCTCAACTATTTCTATTCTCAGAGTGAAAACGAGGTTGCCCCGTTGCGTAAAGCGTTTGCGAGCGCGCTCCGCAATCTCCTCCCCGTCATTCTCTGCGCCGTTGTCCTTTACCTGTTTTTCCAAATCTCCGGCAAGGTACACGCCTATGAAGAAACCTTCCCTCCCTATTTGCGCTCCATGATGCCGGCCTTCTTAAGGAGGCAAGTGGGTTTGTCCATGCTCCAGGAAATCTTTGATGCCGTTTTGTTCGTCCTGAACTGGGTGCTAGTGCCGGGACTTATCTTCCCGTTTCTCGCAAGCGCCGCTCATTCTGGTTTTCGCGGCCTCGGTCGCCGTGGCTTCGCAGCCTGGAAGTCGGCGGTGCTCAGCCCATCGTACTGGGTCCTCCTGCTTCTCGGGGCTCTCGTGGGAGTTCTCGCAACACAGAAGATTATGGGCATGACGCCGGATTTCAGCACTTCCACATATGCGCAGGAAAGAACCAGTCTCATTTTCCGCGCGTCTGTTTCCTATCTTCTCGGTCTCTGGGCCTGGATGCTCGTTTGCTCAGTGGTTGGGCGCCGCGCCGGGAAGTCCGCCGAGACTTCCAGTGACCTCAGCGGGCAGGCCGGCGGTTAGCCAGCCTAGCACTGTCTGTTTCTCATATCGTTGCATCAGCGTGGTCACAATTCTCTGCGCAGACGCATAAGCCATTTGCGTATTCTCCCGGCTGCCCCCGTGCTTCAGAATCGCCTCGATCTGTTCAACAGCCATCGGCGTTTTCGCACGCTCCGCAACCCTCGGATTCGAGAAATAAAGCACGAGCCCCTCTCGAAACCACAGCGGCATGCCTCTGGAAGCCCGCGCCTCCACCAGCAGGTGAAACAACTCATGGCGCAAGGTGGACTCCAAGATCGAACGCCGCTGCAATTCCGCCAGCGGCTGCAATCGAATCGTTTGCCCGCGCGTTGACGCCGCAACCCACCCTGCCGCACCCGTCGTGTTGCGGTAACTCTCCATGCTGGGAAACACCTGCAGCTTCACGCGAAACGTCAACTTCCACCCGATCGCGTTTTCCGCTTTTGGCAAAATTCGCTCCGCTGCCCGCAAAATTTCTGCATCACCCTCCGGATTGCCGCTGATCAGGTCAAATCGTTCCGCCGTTCGCTTTTGCCAGGCCTCTTGTTGTCCGCCCGTGAGTTCCGTCCCCGGATAATAAAAGCTGAGAATCTCCCGATAACTTTTTCCCTCGCGCGCCATCTCTTCCGCGCCCGCCTGGCACAGTCCCACGCCGTGCCCCGATCCGTGGCCGGAAAAGATCACTTCGTGGTCGTTATTTCGGATCTCGTACAAATTACTGCGTATGTTTTTCCATCCCAGCGCGCGGTCCACCGCGAATCGCAGTGTGGATGCGGAAAGCGGGAAATTAGGAGGACTGCCCCCGGAGAAATTCAACGTGCGCGCTCGCCCGCTCTCGCTCCGCGAACGGATTTCAATTTTTCCCCATGCCTCGGGCGGCTGCAATCCCGACGTCCGCAACGCCCGGTCAATCTGCTCGTGAGTTAGAATTGCCTCCCACTTCAACCCTCCAGCCGTCACACAGTACGGATCAGCGTGCGTCTGCAGGTAAGGCTCCGACACCTGGGTCCACGCCTCCCTGGCTGCAGCCAATGTCCCGCCGCAGTTCTGGTGGTAATACGCTGCAGCCGCCTTTCCCTCGTACGAAAGAAACTCCCCCTCAGTAATTTTCACTGTCGATTGCATACGCTCATTTACCTTTTTCCAGTCAAACACCTGGCAATGCGTCGTGTCGCAAAAATCGAAATCTTCTTTTGCGTGCTGGCCGCGGAATCGTTTCGAGTAGCTCCTCACTGCCACTGCCATCGCCTTCAGCGCTTCCGCATTCTGAAAGTCTCCGCTCTCCGCCATCAAAACCCGTTGCACGTACTCTTCCAGCGGCATTGTCGCCACAATCACCAGCCCGCCGGCCCGCTCTTCAATCCGAAGGGGAAATTTCGCATTGAACGTCCCCCCGTGTTCGGGCTGCAGTTCGTAACTTCCCGTGAGGAAGGTTTCCCTCCGCGTTCCTGTCGCAGCTTCCGTTTCCGGCGATTTGAACGACACCCTTCGGCTCGTCTTTTCCTCGCAGCCAACACAGGCCTTCCAGTGCAACTCGCCCTCGATGGCAATCACGTTCAAGCTCGTCGGGGGATGCGCGGAGTAAATGCGCACCTGCACGTCCTCCCCAACCAACTGGAGCGGAAAAAGAAGCCACAGCCCCGATACCAATAAAAATATCTTCACGGTTTTTTTGTCATTTGCGCATATTCCGCAAACACTCCGCGCGCCACCATCGCCGCGTCCGGCCCGCGTCCTTGCTTCAAGTAAACAACCACCGCTATTTCCGGCTGCTCCGCCGGAGCGTATCCAACAAACAAACCATGCGTTCGTGGATTATTCGCCTCCGCCGCCGTCCCCGTCTTCCCCGCCAGTTTCATGCCTTCCACATACGCGCCATGCGCAGTCCCATAAGCGACCGCGTGCTCCAGCCCGTCAAATACTGCCCCGTTTGCAGAACTAGCCCCAGCGCGTCTCTTCAATGCAAGTTTTCGATAAGCCTCAAGCAACGCCAGCGGTGTCACTTCGATTCCTCGCTCGCCCAGCGCCGTAAGCTGCAATTGCTCTTGATTCGCCGGACGTTCAATCCGCCCCGCCGCTTCGTTTTTAGCCAGCCCCGTCGGCGAATCCAGCCCCGCTTTCCGCAAAGCTTCGAGCAATTCTCCTTCGTCCAGACGCAAAGTCACCTCAGCAACAAACGAATTGCAGGAATACGCAATCGCATCGTCAGCATCCAGCTCAGAAACTTCTCTTGCGTGGCTGCAATCCATCCGCACTCCTGCAATGCGTAGCGGACGCTTGCACAGCAACCGCTGCTTCCCATCCAGCTTTCCGGTTTCCAGAAGTTCCATTAGCACAAACGGTTTTAGCGCAGATCCCGGCCGTACCAGATCTTTTCCGGCGGCATC
This sequence comes from Candidatus Acidiferrales bacterium, assembly GCA_963780315.1. Taxonomy (GTDB): domain Bacteria; phylum Acidobacteriota; class Terriglobia; order Acidiferrales; family UBA7541; genus Acidiferrum. The sequence goes on from CAWABP010000006.1 coordinate 45,111, forward strand.
CAGATTCTTGGCAGCCAGTATCTTTTCGGACGTGATGTCGATAAGGACGAGTGCGCCGGCGCGCCCCTGCATTGCCTGATCAACTGCGGCCTGCAGCCGCAAGTCAGTCGGCAAAGAATCTATATGTGGAGAAAGCAGAAATACTGCCAGGAGCAAAATAATGGCTAGCGCAAATCGAGTGCGGCTCACGTCTTGATTCTAAGGCATACCAATCCGTTTCGCGTAGCCTCGAAGCGTGTCAACGAACTCACAAAACCTCTTCACAACGGCAATCAGCCGTGCCGCGGAATTTCGCCTGCGGTTAGAAGCCAACTCAAAATGGTAACTCGCGGGTCGGAGCTTCAGCTCCGACATTAAAGGTCAACAAAAAGTGGGATCGCTAGACCCTGAGCTTCAGCTCAGGGCGCGAAGCGCCCCTGAGAAAAAGCCTTTTTTCCTTCCGCCCCCATTCATGAGACAAGTTCTAGTCTTTTACCAGATGCGCACCCGTTCCTTCGGCGCCAGGTAGAGCGCCTCTCCCGCCTCAATCGGAAATGCGCTGTACCATGAATCGAGGTTCCGCACCGTAGCCGCGCGGTACTGCGCCGGAGCGTGCGGGTCAGTCAAAACCTGCTGGCGCAGCGCTGCCTCCCGCGTTTTCGATCCCCAGTTTTGCCCAAACGCAATGAAGAATTGCTGATCCCCGTTGAACCCGTCTTGTTCAGGCGCCGCTTTGCCCGCCAGCGACGCGTGGTATCCGTCATACGCCGCGGAAACTCCCGCCAGGTCGGCGATGTTTTCCGCAATTGTCTGCTTGCCGTTTACGCTGATATCAGAAAACGGCTTATAAGTATTGAACTGCTCCACGAGTTTTCCTGCTGCCCCTTCAAAGTGCGCCAGATCCCCTGGCGTCCACCAGTTACGCACGCGCCCTTTCGCGTCGAACGCGCTCCCCTCCGTGTCAAATGTGTGGCTGATCTCGTGCCCGATCACGGAGCCTATTGCTCCGTAATTCACAGCTGCCGGGGCCTGCGGATCGAAAAACGGCGGCTGCAAAATCGCCGCAGGGAAATTCAAAGCGTTTTGAAGAGGCAAATTCACCGCATTCACCGTCTGCGGGGTCATGGACCATTCCTTGCGATCCACCTGTTTTCCCAGCCGCGCAATTCGCAAATGATAATCAAACAGGCTGCCGCGCCACAGATTCCCGAAGATGTCGTCTGCCTTCACCTCTAGCCCGGCATAGTCCTGCCAGCTTTCCGGGTAACCGATCCCCACGTACAACGTGGTGAGTTTTGCCTGCGCCTCAGCCTTGGTTGCAGGATCCATCCAGTCCAGCGCATCAATCCGTTTCCGGAACGCAGCCGTGATGTTTGCGACCATCGCCTGCGCTTGTGCCTTGGCTTCCGGTGGAAAATATCGTTGCGCATAAATTTTGCCCACGGCGTCGCCCAGCAACGCGTTCACCACCGCCACCCCACGTTGCCACCGCGGGCGCTGTTGAGGCGTGCCTGTAAGCACCTTCCCAAAAAACGCGAATCGCTCCTCAGCAAGCGCCTTCGGCAGTACGCCGGCATACCCTTCGATCAGGTGATAGGCTAGCCAGTCTTTCCACGCTTCCACCGGCGTCGATGCCACCAGAGCGGCCTCACCTGTAAACGCACTCGGCTGCCACACAATGAAACTGCTTTGCCCGCTCAGCCCCGCTCCTCGAAAATATTCCGTCCAGTCAAGCCCCGGCGCTTTCCCGGCAAAGTCCGCCTGCTTCCATGTGTTGTTGGCCTTGTGAATGTCCTCGTTGTCCGCAAGGCTGATATGTTTTTCCGCGATGGCATGTTCCAGGTCCACCACGCGTTTCGCCCGCGCGTCTGGATCTGTAAATCCCGCCAGCTTGAACATGGCTGCAACGTGCGTCAGATATTCGCTGCGAATCTTTCCCATTCGCTCGTTATCCGCCAGGTAATACTCGCGATCGGGAAGTTGCAGCCCGCCTTGCAGCAAATACGCCGTGTAGTGCTCGGAGTCATTGAAATCAGGCGCGACCCACAGCCCAAACAGGTTGCGAGTATGAAAATTCGTGTTGTTCAGCGCATCCACATCCGCGCGCAAACTCTCGCCCAGCGCTCGTGCCAGCTCCCGCTGGTTCTTGATGGCGGCGATTGCCGCAAGGTGCGCCCGGATCGGCTCCATTCCCTTCGTTTCAATCGTTCCTTCATCCATATAGGAATTGTAGAGATCGGCGATTTTGCGCGCGTCTGAACCGGCCTGCGCGTTGCCTTTGGCGTCTTCTGCAATCAAGTCTGCGGTACGCTTGCTGCTTAATTCGGAGAGCGCGCTAAACACGCCAATACTCGCGCGGTCGGGCGGCATTTCCGTCCGCTTGATCCACTCTCCGTTCGCATACAAATAGAAGTCATCACCCGGCTTCACCGCCCGGTCCATATTCGCCACGACAATGCCGTGCGTCTCTTGCTTTTTTGTCTCCTGCGCAAAAGCGGAAACCAGCGAGAAAAGAACTAAGCAGCCTGCGGCAAATCCAAAAGCTATGTTGGAAAACTTGTTTGCGAGTCTCATTCAAGGCACTCCACAAGCCGCTGCGCTTATGGGGGGCAGGCGGCTAAGCTATATACATATTGACGGACGTCCAGAGAAGGATGGTAGCACGTTGAAGAGCTTCAACCCGGTTGCAGTAGAACGATCGTTGCGTTGACGCTCCTATTCTTCCTTCCTGTTCCCAGATTGGCTAGCCAACTGAGCTGAGCATTTTCTCGGCTCTCCTTGAAGGGATAGGAGATAGCCCCCCAACTCATGTGATGCACGCACTATCCTTTCTCGCCTTCAAGGAAGATAACTATACTGGCTACAACAACCGTCCATGAAGCAGAGCGCGCTGTAGCAGAAGTGCTGTTGGCATCATTGAGTTTTGGTTGCGCTCGAGGTTGCAGTTCATTTAACGGAGGTGAGGATCGTGAATAGCAAGCAAAGCATCGAGTTACTGAATAAATCGGTGGCGGACGAACTCGCGGCAGTCCACCAATATATGTATTTCCACTTCCATTTGGACGATCTTGGCTTCGCGCCCTTGGCCACCCTTTTCAAGCGCACCGCCATCGTGGAAATGGGCCACGTGGAAGGACTCGCCGAGCGCATTCTCTTCCTGAAAGGCGATGTCCTGATGGCAACTTCCGGGCCGGTTGAACCGATCACTGACCCCGCCAAAATGCTCGCCAAGGCCATCGAAATGGAACAGGGCAGCGCCCGCGATTACAACGCCGCCGCTCAAAATTGCGGCTCCAACGCCGACGCCGTATCGAAGCAACTCTTTGAGCGCCTGGTGGGCGACGAAGAGGGCCACGAGAACGAATTTGACCGCCAACTGGAAAACATCCGCCGCTTCGGCCCAAGCTATCTCGCGCTGCAATCCTTTGGCGCCGCCACCGCCCCAGAATCCTCGGAAACGTAAAAGAGGAACAAGCGCCCCACCGTTATCACACGGTTCTCAACCAAAGTAGCGAAGCCGGCATGCCTTTCTGCCGGGCTTTCAACTGGTCTGTTCATTTCCCAGCTAGGACGGATGCGGCTCGCCCGCAATGCAACGCACCGTGTCTCGTGCGATTAGCAATTCCTCGTCTGTCGGAATCACAAAAGCCTTCAACGTGGAATCATCCGTGCTAATCATCGCTTCCTTGCCTACGGCCTGCTCGTTCCTTCCTTTATCCAACTTCAGCCCCGCCCATTCCAGCCCCGTGCAGATGCGTGCGCGTATATCTACCGAGTTTTCGCCGATTCCTCCGGTGAACACCACGGCATCGGCGCCATCCATGCAAGCAAGAAACGCTCCTATATATTTTCTCGCGCGATAGCTGAACACCTCGATCGCAAGCCGCACCCGCCGGTCATCATGTTCTTTCAGTTCTTCCTGCAGTGCCCGCATATCGTTCGTCAGCCCCGAAATCCCCAGCAGTCCTGACTGCGTGTTCAGCAGCGTTTCCACTTCATGCGGAGACATTCCCTCCTTGGTTGCAATCAGGTTCACGATCGCTGGATCGATGTCCCCCGAACGTGTCCCCATGACCAATCCCTCCAGCGGCGTCATCCCCATCGAAGTGTCCACCGGATATCCCTTGCGAATCGCTGCGGCAGAGCATCCATTCCCCAGGTGCAGTGTGATGACGTGCGTCTGTTCTCTCGTTAAGTTGCACAAAACACGGTAACGGTAGGCGACATAGCGGTGCGACGTACCGTGGAACCCATACCGCCGGATGTGGTGCCGGCGGTACAAGTGATAGGGCAGGGCGTACAAGTAGGCTTGCTCCGGCAGCGTGTGATGGAATGCCGTATCAAACACCGCCACTTGCGGAATGTTCGGCCCGAGAATTCTGCGTGCGGCCTGAATGCATTTGATGTTGTTTGGATTGTGAAGCGGTGCAAGGTCGATGCACTCCTCGATCCCCTTCAATACTTCGTCGGTAATAATCGCAGACTCCGAAAACATTTCGCCGCCATGCACCACGCGGTGTCCCACGGCGTGAATATCCGCAGCGCTCTGCACTTGCGAAATGCCGGATTCTTCAGAGGCGATCCAGCGGATCAGGTATTCCAGCGCTGCCGAAAGGTCGGCAATCGGCGCAGTGAACTTCTGCCTCGGAGACTTATGCGTTTCCACCGTCACAATCGCTTCCCCGCCGATTCGTTCCACTTCTCCGCGGCACAGCCGCTCATCGGCATTCCGCTGGATGTGCTCGCGGTCGGTCGCAATCAGCTGAAACTTCAAGCTGGAACTTCCCGAATTCAGCACCAAAACGTTCATGTTCCATCCCGCCTTTGCGCTGTGAACGCCAAGCCCTTCGTCAAGCCAGGTCTTTTTGGAGTGCGGTGGCATGCCACCGCTTTTGACCCCGCAGTCAGTACCACAAACCTGTCATCCCGAGCTGCGAAGCGGTCGAGGGACCTGCTTTTCCCCGGAGCCAGCGCAGAACTGCCCGTTCGTGCCTGCACACCCCTAAAACGCGGTAAGTTCAGTACGGCCACACCCACGCTGCAACGCCCGGTTCGTCAATCCCGTTTTGGTGGGCGTAATTCAAACACTCAATCTGCATGTTGCGGAATTTTTCTTTGGCGTGCGCCCCAATCCGTTGCAGCCTCGGCACGCGGTCAATCACATCCCGCGCCAGGCTGTACCGATCGATCTCGTTTTCAATTGCCAGTTCCATTGGCGTGTTGATGTTCCCTTTCTCTTTGTACCCGCGGACATGCATGTTGTCGTGGTTCTTCCGGCGGTACGCCAGCCGGTGAATCAGCCATGGGTACCCGTGGAAATTGAAAATGATCGGCTTGTCCACCGTGAAGAGGGAATCGAAATCCCGGTCCGTCAAGCCGTGTGGGTGCTCGGTGTTCGGCTGCAGCTTAAATAGATCAACCACATTCACGTAACGTATCTTAATGTCCGAAAATTCTTCACGCAAAAGCACAATGGCCGCCAGCGCCTCTTGCGTCGGAATATCTCCTGCCGAGGCCATCACCACGTCTGGCTCGCTCCCCTGGTCATTACATGCCCATTCCCAGATGCCGATTCCTTTTGTACAGTGTTTGATCGCCGCATCCATGTCCATGAATTGCAGGTGCATCTGCTTGTCGCACACAATCACGTTCACGTAGTTCTCGCTACGCAAGCAATGGTCCGCTACGGAGAGCAGGGAATTGACGTCCGGCGGCAGATAAATCCGCGTCACATTCGCGCTCTTGTTTACCACCACGTCCAGAAAGCCGGGGTCCTGGTGCGTAAAGCCGTTATGGTCTTGCCTCCATACCGTCGAAGTGATCAAAAGATTCAGCGATGCCACGTTTTCCCGCCACGGCAGATGATTGCAGATGGATAGCCATTTGGCGTGCTGATTGAACATCGAATCAATCACGTGTATGAACGATTCGTACGACGAGATGAATCCGTGCCGCCCCGTCAACAGATACCCTTCCAGCATTCCTTCCACCGTGTGCTCGCTCAGTATTTCCATCACGCGGCCGTCACGCGCTAACTCTCCTCCATCCGCATCCTCCGGGAAGTACTCTTCGATCCAGAACTTCTTGCTCACCTCATAAACATCATCCAGCTTGTTGGACGTCGTCTCGTCCGGCCCGAATACCCGGAAATTCGTCATGTTCAACTTCATGACGTCGCGCAAAAACACTCCCAGCGGGCGAACATTTTCGGCCTGCACCACTCCAGGCTTCTCCAGTTTCAGCGCATATAGCCTGAAATCCGGCAATCGCAATGCCCTCTTCAATCGCCCGCCATTCGCATGAGGATTCGATCCCATGCGCCGTGTCCCCGCGGGCGCAATCTCTTTGATTTCGGCGCGTAACTTCCCACCTTGATCGAACAACTCCTCCGGTTTGTACCCGCGCATCCAGCTTTCCAGCAACTGCAAATGCTCCGGATTGTTCTTCACGTTCATGATCGGAATCTGGTGTGCCCGCCAGAATCCTTCCAGTTTGTGCCCGTCCACAATTCCCGGCGCCGTCCAACCTTTCGGTGAACGCAATACGATCATCGGCCATCGTGGACGCTCCACCGTGCCCGAAGCTCTCGCTTCCTTCTGAATTCTCCGGATCTCCGTCACGCAATACTCCGTTGTGGCGGCCATTGCCTGATGCATGCTCTCGTGGCCAGATCCTTCCACGAAGCACGGCGACCAGCCATACCCCCGCAGCAAGTTTTCCAGTTCCTCGTGGCTGATCCGCGCCAGCAACGTCGGATTGTTGATCTTGTAGCCATTCAAATGAAGTATCGGCAGCACCGCGCCGTCCCGGATCGGGCTCAGAAACTTATTGATGTGCCACGAAGTCGCGAGCGGTCCCGTTTCCGACTCGCCGTCGCCCACAACCGCCGCCACAATCAGTTCCGGATTGTCAAATGCTGCTCCGCACGCGTGCGAAAGCACGTATCCAAGCTCGCCTCCTTCATGGATCGAACCCGGCGTTTCCGGCGTGCAATGGCTCCCAATCCCTCCGGGAAACGAGAATTGCTTGAAGAATTCCCGCAATCCTTCTTCGTCTTCGCACTTGTCCGGGTACACTTCCGTGTAGCTTCCTTCCAGATAGACCGGAGCAAGCACGCCCGGTGCACCATGCCCCGGCCCCGCCAGAAAAATCATGTCCAGGTCGTACTTCTTGATCTGCCGCATCAGGTGTATGTAGGTAAACGCAAGTCCCGGGCTCGATCCCCAATGCCCCAATAGCCGGTTCTTGATGTGTTCCGGTTTCAGCGGCTCGCGCAAAAGAGGATTTTCCTGCAAATAAAGCATGCCAAGGATTACGTAGGTGCACGCTCTCCAAAACGCATCTGTCTTTCGCAGTTCCTCGGCGCTCAGCGGAGTGCCCTGCACCGTCGCTCTCGCCTTGCCGTATGCACTCAGCGCCTTTATTCCTTCGGATTCCACGCGGATTGTTGTTGTCATTGACTACCTCTCTGTCCCAGCAACGATTGCTTATGGAAGTCGATTCCTGATGTGCGAAGAGTGTGCCAGTTCATTGCGGGATGATCTGTCGCCTGGAGCTTTCTTATTCCAAAGTTGCTTTACTGCCGGCGAATTCGTCAGGCTGGAATTTTCCACTCTACAACCGCCCGTATTGTATCCCTTTTATCTTTCCCCCGTGTTAGGAAACCTCCCGCTCGCTTTCTGTTCGGATTCTCCGTACCCTTGGCAGCTAGGTATTTCCCCTTTAGAGTAACGTTTATCTAACCTTGACTTTAACCGTCCTGGGGGTGTATTCCACTCTTAGTGCCTAACCGGTGATCTTTTCCTCGAAGACCATCACCGCGCATTTCCCTCCAGCAGGGCTGGCAGGCCGCAGCCAAGGACGCAAGTCCCGTAGCTTCCTGCGCGTGCGCATGAAATCAGAGGCACAGGCTGTGCGGTGGGCAGTCTCAGAGAAATTGGGTGGCCGTCATGGACGTCTTGCGAGAGCGGGTCGAGCGCGAATTGCTGGATGACATTCTTCCGTTTTGGCTGAAGTACGCGATTGACGATCAGTTCGGTGGCTTTCGCGGTCAAATTTCCAACGACTTGAAGATTGATCCCCTCGCCCACAAAGGACTCATCCTCAACGCCCGCATCCTTTGGACCTTTGCCAAAGCTTATAAAGTCTACCGCAAAGACATCTACCTCTATACCGCCAGGCGAGCCTACGATTATCTTCGTCGGCATTTCCTCGATTCGCAATTTGGCGGTTTCTACTGGATGGTGGACCACCTCGGCAACCCAGTCGACACCAAAAAACGCATCTATGGGCAGGCTTTCGTGATCTATGCCCTCGCTGAATTCGCTACCACAACCCCGAACAACGAGCACCTTGCGGAATCCATCGCCCTCTACCGCTTCATTGAAAAAAACAGCCACGACGCAAAGAACGGTGGATACTTCGAGATTTACGAGCGCGACTGGACTCTCGCCTCTGAGCAACGCCTCAGCGACGCGGACATGGATGAAAAAAAATCCATGAACACGCACCTTCACCTCCTGGAAGCCTATACGAATCTTCTTCCAATCTGGGACGACGACGATCTCCGCAACCGTCTCCGGGAACTAATTCGCATTTTTCTGGATCGCATCCTGGATCCGCAATCCTGCCACTTCCGCATGTTCTTTGATGAAGCCTGGCGCGACCACTCCGACCGATTTTCCTTCGGTCACGACATTGAAGGAAGCTGGCTCCTTTGCGAAGCCGCCGAAGTATTGGGCGAAAGCGCCATTCTCGAGGAAGTCCGCAAAGCCGCCGTCTCCATGGCGCAAGCGGTCCTGGACCAGGCCATCGACAACGACGGTGGCTTGCTCTACGAAAGCAGCGCCGACAAAATCCTCGATTCGGACAAGCATTGGTGGCCCCAGGCCGAAGCTGTCGTCGGATTTCTGAACGCCTATGAACTTTCCGGGAAGGATTATTTCCTGAAAGCCTCCGAAAGAAGTTGGGAATTCATCGACAAGTTCATCGTGGATCACCAGCGCGGCGAGTGGTATTGGAAGGTGTCACGCGACGGAACTCCAAGCAACGACAAATATAAGGTGGATCCCTGGAAGTGTCCCTACCACAATAGCCGTACCTGCTTTGAAGTGATGCAGCGCTTGGACAAGTTGGTCGCCAAACACACGGTCTGAATATTTCCGCCACAGATAGAGTCACTGCCATCGGAGAATATGAATGAGCGAAGCCGCTTATAGATCGAGAATTCAGGAACTGTTCCGTCAGCACGAAAAACTCATCACTTGCAAGAACGTGAAAGCCCCCGGGGGCAACGGCGTCTACGACCGTTATCTGAACCCCGTGTTGACGGCGGAGCACACCCCGCTCTTCTGGCGCTACGATTTCGATCCCAAAAGCAATCCTCACCTCATCGAGCGCATCGGCGTCAATGCCACCTTTAACGCCGGCGCCATGGAATACGAAGGCAAATTCCTCGTCTTTGCCCGCGTCGAAGGAGCGGACCGCAAATCCTTCCTCGCGGTCGCCGAAAGCCCCAACGGCGTGGACAATTTCCGTTTCTGGGATTACCCCATCCTCATGCCAGAGACGGACAACCCGGACACCAACGTGTACGACATTCGCGTGACGCGGCACGAGGATGGCTGGATCTACGGCCTGTTCTGCACCGAGCGCAAAGATCCCAAAGCGCCGCAGTGGGACACCTCCTCCGCGGTGGCGCAATGTGGCATCGCGCGCACAAAAGATCTGAAAAAATGGGAGCGCCTCCCGGATCTACGAACGAAATCCCCCCAGCAGCGCAACGTCGTCCTGCATCCTGAATTTGTGGATGGAAAATACGCTCTCTACACGCGCCCCCAGGATGAATTCATTCAAGCGGGAAAAGGCGGCGGAATCGGTTGGGGTCTTTGCCCCACGATGGTGGGCGCGAATATCGAAACTGAAATTATCATGGACAATCGCGAATATCACACCATCAAGGAAGTGAAAAATGGACTGGGTCCGGGCCCCATCAAAACGCTTAAAGGCTGGCTGCATCTGGCGCATGGAGTACGCAACACCGCTGCGGGACTGCGCTACGTCTTGTACGCTTTCCTGGCCGAACTTCAGAAGCCGTATGTGATCACTCATCGACCAGCGGGATATTTCCTCGCGCCCCAAGGCGATGAACGAGTCGGCGACGTCTCCAACGTGGCCTTCAGCAATGGCTGGATCGCCACGAAAAAGGGCGAAGTGTACATTTACTACGGCGCTTCAGACACTCGCCTGAATGTCGCTGTCAGCACAGTCGAAAAGTTGCTCGATTACACCATGAACACGCCGGAAGATCCGCTCAGGAGTTACGCCTGCGTCGAGCAGCGCTACGCCTTGATCAAAAAGAATCTCGGAATCTTAAATGCCTCGCGCCCGGGAGCAGCGAAGCGTGGCAAGGCGCGCAAGTGAGGTTGCACTCGCGAGTTCCGGAAAACTGCAGACATTTCGCGGGCCAGGCCTGATTCTGCCAAAGCAATTTTGTTTTTCTTTCGGAGGGCACAGATGAAACTAGTCCTAAGTGTTGTCGTTGTCAGTCTCGCGCTGTTATGTATCCCCTGCCCGGCCCTGGCCCAAAATGCCGGAACGGCCAAAGACACCAAGTATCATCAGTGGTGGCATGATCAGACTCCAGGCGCGCCCTTTAAGAGTCCCGATGCCACGAAGCTCCCGTTGATTTCCGTTCGCGGCAACCAGTTTGTCGATCCGCAAGGGCACCCCGTATTGTTCCGTGGCCTCTCTATCTCCGATCCCGACAAGATCGAACATCAAGGCCATTGGAACAAGCAGCTTTTCGTCAATGTCCAGCAGACAGGCGCGAAGCTGATTCGCATTCCCGTGCATCCCATCGCCTGGCGTGAACGAACGCCAGAGAAATATCTTGCCCTGCTCGACCAGGCCGTTGAATGGTGTACCGAACTTGGCGTGTACATCGACATTGATTGGCACTCTATCGGCAATCTCAACGCCGAACTATTCCAGGATCCCATGTACAACACCTCTCCCGGCGAAACGTTCAATTTCTGGCGCACCATCGCCCGTCACTACGCCGGAAATCATACCGTCGCTTTCTATGAACTCTTCAACGAACCAACTTCGTATTCCGATCAGCTGGGCAGAATCTCCTGGGACGAATGGAAGCACACCAACGAGGATCTAATCGCGCTCACCCGCGCCTACGATCCGGGAAAGATTCCTTTGGTCGCGGGATTCGATTGGGCCTACGATCTCACGCCGCTGCATGATCGCCCCATTGCCGCCGAAGGGATTGGCTATGTCACGCATCCCTATCCCCACAAGAGATCAAAACCCTGGGAACCGAAGTGGGAAGAGGATTTCGGTTTCGCTGCCTCCCGCTATCCCGTCGTCGCCACGGAAATTGGCTTCTGGACGGGCCCCGGCGCAAATCCAGACTCCGCGGACTACGGCCCCTCGATCGTCAAGTATCTCGAAAGCAGGGGAATCAGTTGGCTTGCTTGGGTCTACGATCCCGAGTGGGAGCCCTCAATGATCTCTTCCTGGGACACTTTCGCCCCCACAGAATGCGGCAAATTCTTTTTCGGCGCCATGCAGGCAAAAACGCCCTAGCGTCCAGAATTGTAATTTCATTTATTGGATGAGCTCGTCATTCCGAACGGAGTGAGGAATCCGCTTTTTTGTGCATGCCCGTAGTCCATCGCTTCCTTTCCGAGCACACCCATTCGCACACCGCCTCATTGCTTACTGAAAACTGAGAACTGAAAACCGTAAACTTTCTACCCCGCCACAATCGCCTCGATCCGTTGCAATTCGCTGGGGGAAAACTTCAGATTATCCAGGGCGGCCACATTCTGCTCAATCTGCTCCACCCGGCTAGCCCCAATCAGCGCGCTGGTCATCCGCGCATCTCGCAAAACCCAAGCCAGCGCCAGTTGCGCTACAGACTGCCCCCGCGCCTCGGCCAGTTTGTTCAGCGCTCGCACCTGCGTCAATCGTTGTTCGCTGACGTCGTCTTTTTTCAGAAAAGTGTTGGGTTTGCCCGCCCGCGAATCGCTCGGAATGCCATTTAGATAGCGGTTCGTAAGCAGGCCCTGCGCCAGCGGGCAGAACGCGATGCACCCGATGCCTTCCTTCTCCAATACACCCAGCACCCCTCCCTCGATGTCTCTGTCAAACATGGAATATTTCGGCTGGTGAATCAGGCATGGCGTCCCAAGCCTACGCAGCGTTTTGCTCGCCACCTCGGTTTGCGCCGCATCGTAGCTGGATATTCCCGCATACAGCGCCTTGCCTGCACGCACCGCATGCTCCAGCGCGCCCATGGTTTCCTCGATCGGCGTTTGCGGGTCCGGCCGGTGCGAATAGAAAATGTCCACATACTCCAGCTTCATCCGCTTTAGGCTCTGGTCCAGGCTGGCAAGCAAATACTTTCGCGAACCCCAATCGCCATACGGCCCCGGCCACATATCCCAGCCAGCCTTGCTGCTGATGATTAGCTCATCGCGATGCGCCGAAAAATCGCTTTCCAGAATGCGGCCGAAATTCTCTTCCGCTGAACCCGGAGGCGGCCCGTAATTGTTCGCCAGGTCAAAGTGCGTGATCCCGAGGTCAAACGCGCGATGCAGCATACTCCGGCAGTTCTCAAGAGAATCTACGCCGCCGAAATTGTGCCAAAGCCCCAGCGAAATCGCCGGCAGCAGCAGCCCGCTTCGCCCGCAACGCCGGTATTGCATCTTGTCATAACGCGAAACAGCAGGCATGTAAGTCATGTCGTTCCCCTCTAGTAGACGAGCATCTTTTTTCAATTTATCGTGATGAAAATCTCACTCGAAAAACTGTCATTCCGACCGGAGCGGCCCGATTCTTTCTCGCGCCGTTTTGTGGCGCGGCGGGCCGCGAAGTGGAGGAATCCTGCCTCCGCCCCGAATTCGAGGTGAACTAATCGACAGAAACAAAATTCTGTCGCCCGAAACCTGACGGACCTTAGCGCAACGTCGCCATCACGGCCACCGTCTTCGTCCCTGCCGCCGGCAACGGCACCAGGTTCCCCTGAACCGCCGCTCCATTCACTTCCAGCGAAACCTGGTTCCCCTCTCCAGCCCTCTTCACTTCGATCTCATACGTCACGCCGCGGAATTTCCGCGAAGCCTTGAATCCCCGCCAGCTTTTCGGAATCACCGGCGCGATCAGCAAGCCATCGAACGACGTCCGTATCCCCAGAATCCATTGCGTGATGGCGTAGTAGTTCCAAGCAGCCGTCCCCGTAAGCCAGGAATTTTTCGCTTCCCCGTGCGTGGGAGCATCTCGCCCCGCGATCATTTGCGCATAAACGTATGGCTCGCACCGGTGCAGCTCGCTGATCTCCTCGCGAGCCGAAGGATTGATTCGCGTGTAGTAGTCGTGCGCCGCGTCTCCGTTGCCCACCCGCGTCTCGCCAATCATCACCCACGGATTGTTGTGACAGAAAATCCCCGCGTTTTCTTTGTAGCCCGGCGGGTAAGACGAAATCTCCCCGTATTCCAGGTAATACTTCGAGTAAGCCGGCTGCTGCAGCACGATCCCATGCTTCGTTGCCAGCAGTTTGCGCGTAGATTCCAGTGCGCGTGCGGCCAGTCCATCTTCCAGGCCAACTCCCGCCAGCGTGCAGAATCCCTGCGTCTCTATGAAGATTCTTCCCTCGTCATTCTCCTTCGAGCCAACCTTCCGGCTGAAATCATCGTAAGCGCGCAGGAACCACTCGCCATCCCATCCATGCTGACGGATCGTTTTCTCCATCTTGGTCACTTCGCTCAGGTACGAGCAGGCCTCTGCGCCGAGTCCGCGATGCTTGGCAATTTCCGAAAGCTCCCGCCCAGCCACCAAAAACAACGCCGCGATGAAAACCGATTCGGCAACCTTCCCGTCTTTGTTCGTGGTCGTCTGAAACGATTGCCCCGGTGAATCGGAAAAGCAGTTCAAGTTCAGGCAGTCGTTCCAATCCGCACGCCCAATCAGCGGCAACCCATGCGGCCCCAGCCTTTCCAGCGTGTACCGGAAGCTTCGTTGTAAATGTTCGTACAGCGGTGTTTCCGATCCCGGTTCATTGTCGTAAGGCACCGCCTCATCCAAAATGCCCCAGTCGCCGGTTTCTTTTATATACGCGGCTACTCCGATTATCAGCCAGTGTGGATCGTCGTTGAACCCGCTTCCCACGTCGTTATTCCCGCGCTTGGTCAACGGTTGATATTGATGATAAGCGCCGCCGCTGGGAAGTTGTGTGGCCGCCAGGTCCAATATCCGTTCCCGCGCGCGCTCCGGAACCATGTGTACAAATCCCAGCAGGTCCTGGTTCGAATCGCGAAACCCCAGCCCGCGCCCAATTCCCGATTCGTAAAACGAAGCCGAGCGCGACATGTTAAACGTCGCCATGCACTGGTACGCATTCCAGATATTCACCATGCGATTGGTGTGTATGTCTGGCGTATCCACCTGGCACAAGCCCAGTAGTTCATTCCAGTACTCGGCAAGCTTCTTGAACGCAGCATCTGCATTCGCCACAACACGATATTTGGCGATCACCGCCTTCGCCGATTTCTTGTTGATGATTTGCGAATCGGGCGGATCGAATTTCTGCTCCCGTGGATTCTCTTTATAACCCAGAACAAATACCACTTGCCTGGATTCGCCCGGTTTCAGAGAGAGCTTTACGTGGTGCGAGCCCACGGGAGCCCACCCATGAGCAACGGAATTCGAAGCATGTCCACGCTCAACCGCCGCGGGATTCTCCCACCCGCGATACGCGCCCAGAAAAGCCTCGCGCTGCGTTTCGTACCCGGCGATTTTTTCGGAGCACGCGAAATACGCGAAGTGATCCCGGCGCTCCCGGTATTCCGTCTTGTGGTAGATCACGTCGTCCTCGATCTCCACTTGCCCGATGCTGAAATTGCGCTGAAAATTCGTGGAATCATCCTGCGCGTCCCACAAACAAAACTCAATTACGGAGAAAAGGGAAAGCTCGGCGGCTTGCGCCCGGTGATTCGTCACCGTCATTTGCCAGATTTCCAGGTTCTCGTCCAGCGGAACGAAGTATCGCGTGCTCGCTTCGATCCCCTTGTACTTCGATCCGATCGTTGTGTACCCCATCCCGTGCCGGCAGGAATACTCTTCCAACTTGTGCCGCGTCGGCTGCCACGAAGGAGACCAGAATTCCCCGCTAGCATCATCCCGAACATAGATGTAGCGTCCCCCAAAATCGTAGGGAACGTTGTTGTAGCGGTAACGCGTAATGCGTCGCAGTCGAGCATCGCGGTAAAACGAATAGCCGCCCGCCGTATTCGAGATAATTCCGAAATAGGCCTGGCAGCCAAGGTAGTTAATCCACGGCAGCGGCGTGTCCGGTTGCGTGATTACGTATTCGTGGCTCTGATCGTCGAAGTGCCCGTAGTTCATGAGGACGGCTCCCTGGGTGGATCGCTGGAGATTGGAAAGTTGCTTTAGTATATCGATATTTTAGTGGCATGGAACAACTTTGAGGTGTAGAAATAGACCAGCCCGCAATTGGTGGGTGCACAGTTCAGGGAAGTGTGCCCGAAATCACGCCTCCATGTGAGGGCCATCACTGCCACGCTTCGCTCCGAAACGAGAGGCTTGCTCCCGTGAATCATTCGCTTTCTGCCCGGGGGACGCTATGACTAAGACTTCCACGTGCTTCCTTGCTCGTTCCTCAACTCTCCCTATCTCTCTCATTCTCTTATCCCTTGTTCTGCCCATCGCCACTCTCGCCACGGTGGGAACGGCCTATGCAGCAGAGGAAGGGAGCACACAAATCAAAGTGGACCAGGTGGGCTACCTGCCCGGTGCACCTAAGCTGGCTGCGGTCACGGCCTCAGCCAAGACCTTTGAAGTAAAGCGCGCCTCAGACAATGTCACGGTGCTTAAGGGTACCTTAGGGCCATCCAGCCTCGACGCGGACACCGGCGACTCCGTCCAGCTTGCTGACTTCACCAAGTTGCGCATTCCTGGGTCGTATTACCTGGACGTGCCGGGTGTGGGGCGCAGTTGGACGTTTTCCATAGGTCACGGCGTCTTTTCCCGCGCCTATTATCTGGCCATGCGCGCCTTTTATGGCCAGCGCTGCGGCACCTCGGTTGACCTCGGAACGGAATTCCCCGGCTTCACCCACGCCGCCTGCCACCTGAAGGGAGAGTTTCATCCTTCCTCCGGCAAGCAAGGCGAGCGCAACAACATTGGCGGCTGGCATGATGCCGGCGATTATGGCCGCTACGTCGTGAACTCCGGAATCACCACCGGAACGCTTCTTTGGACTTGGGAAATTTACGGTCCCAAAATAAAGCGCATCAGCCTGAAAATCCCAGAGAGCGGCAACGGCACGCCAGACATCCTCAACGAGATCCGCTGGAACCTCGAATGGATGCTCAAGATGCAAGACGAAGACGGTGGCGTCTGGCACAAACAAACCAGCGAACATTTTCCCGGCTTCGTGATGCCAGAAGATGATCACCTGCCCAGTGAAGTGATTGGGACCGGCCAGGCTCCCTTCAAGAGCACCTGCGCCACTGCCGATCTCGCCGCTGTGGCCGCTATCGCCGCGCGTGTCTATAAGCCCTTCGACGCCAAGTTTGCGGCACAGAATCTCGAAGCAGCGCGTCAGGCGTGGTCCTGGACGCAGCAGTTTCCTAACGTGACGTTCAAAAATCCCCCGGGAATCAGCACCGGCATGTACGGCGACAACTCTTGTGCTGACGAACGTCTTTGGGCTGCCGCCGAACTCTGGCGCACCACCGGCGAAGCCGCCTTCAACGACTATTTCGTCAAGCAATACCCGGATTTTCGCGCCACTCTCGAGTCCCCCTCACCCGAGGGCTGGAAAGATGTTGCGCCTTTGGGTCTTTGGACTTACGCCCTCAGCGCCCAAAAGGGTGCGGATCCCATGACCGTCGCGGACATTCGCAAGCGCACCGCATCGGCAGCGCGAGCGATCGTGGAACGCACCAGGAAAAATCAATATCGTGTGAGCCTCCTCACGAAGGATTATGTCTGGGGCTCCAATGGAGTCGCCGCGAATTACGGAATGGAGTTGCTCGTAGCCAATCTGCTTGCGCCTGATCCTAGCTTTGTGGAGACCGCCCAGGACAATCTTCATTACCTTCTTGGACGCAACACTTTCTCCATTTCCTGGGTGACACAATTAGGGGCAAACCCGTACCATCATCCGCATCACCGCCCCAGCGGCGCGGACAAGAATGATGAACCATGGCCGGGCTTGCTGTCTGGCGGTCCAAATGCCGGCCGCCAGGATGATACGCTCAGAAAACTTCCTCAGGGGCTGCCACCGGCGAAAATTTACGCCGATGATCAGGCCTCTTACGCGAGCAACGAGATTGCCATCAACTGGCAGGCCCCGCTGGTGTTTTTGCTGGCCGGCACCCTGCCTTGAAATAAGAACTTCGCGGCCGTTGCGGGGAGTGAGATGATTTCAGAAGCTCCCGCGCTTATCGCCGCTCGGATTTGTGGAAAGGGTTTTTCCCACGACAGTCTGACCGGGCAAACGGATCATATTGCTCGGCAGGCCGCAAAAATTGAGGTGTACCTTGCATCTGCATCCCATTGACATTGCCATCATCATTGCCTACCTCGCACTCTCCGTCCTGATCGGCTATTGGGTTTCTCATCGTGCCTCTCGCGATATGAAGGCCTACTTCCTCGGCGGCAACGTCATGCCCTGGTATATCCTCGGCATCTCTAATGCTTCCGGAATGTTTGATATCAGCGGGACTATGCTGCTGGTCTATTGGATGTTTGTGTATGGCGTCAAAAGCGTCTGGATTCCCTGGCTTTGGCCTACCTTCAACCAGGTTTTCCTGATGGTTTACCTCTCCACCTGGCTGCGGCGTTCCAATGTGATGACCGGCGCGGAATGGATTCAAACGCGATTCGGCAAGGGCCGTGGCGCTCAGCTCGCCCACATCATCGTCGTCATCTACGCCTTCATCAGCATCATTGGATTTTTCACTTACGGCTTCAAAGGCATTGGCAAGTTTGCCGCCACTTTCCTCCCCTGGCACTTTAGCGTCAATCAGTACGCCCTCCTGCTTATCGCTATCACCGCCCTTTACGTCATCAAGGGCGGCATGTTCAGCGTGGTCATCACCGAAGTCCTCCAGTTCTGCATCCTCTCCGTCGCTTCCTTCGCAGTGGGCATCATCGCGATGGCAGAAGTCCTGCCAGGGCAACTGCAGCACTTCATCCCCGCTGGTTGGGACAACATCTTCTTCGGCTGGCACCTGAATATGGACTGGTCCTCGCTCGTGCCCTCGGCAAATGCTCGCATCGCGCAAGATGGTTACGGCCTCTTCGGCTTCCTCGTGATGATGCTCCTCTTCAAAGGCATCCTGATCAGCACGGCAGGCCCGGCGCCAAATTACGACATGCAGCGCATCCTCTCCTGCAAGAACCCCCGCGAAGCTTCCATGATGAGCGGTTGGGTAAACGTCGTGCTCACCTTCCCGCGCTACTTCCTCATCACTGGCCTCACCGTGCTGGCTCTTGTCTTTTTTGGCAAGGAGATCAACGGCATGGGCACCAACATCGATTTCGAGCGCATTCTTCCTTACGCTCTCGGGCGTTTTGTTCCTGCCGGCCTCCTCGGCGTGCTCATCGCTGGATTGCTCGCTGCTTATATGTCTAACTTCGCCGCCACCGTCAACGCCGCTCCACCTTATTTCGTCAACGACATCTACAAGCGCTTCATCAATCCACACGCCAGCCCTAAGACCTACGTCCGTCTCAGCTACCTCAGCTCTTTCGTAGTCGTTCTACTCGGTATCCTGCTCGGCTGGTACGTCACAAGCGTCAATAACGTTGTCATCTGGATCGTCACCGCACTTTGGGGCGGCTACACCGCTTCCAACGTCTTGAAATGGTATTGGTGGCGCTTCAACGGCTATGGCTATTTCTGGGGCATGGCCGCGGGCATTTCCGCCTCGCTTACCATCCCCGCCCTGATCACGAGGATTGCTCCTCTCCAGGCTTTCGGTCGTGCCCACTCCCTTAATCTGGAAGTCTCCGTCGGCTTTGGCGTTGTCTTCTTGCTTTCCCTCATCGGCTGCTTCCTCGGCACTTATCTAACCGCGCCCGAAGATGAGGAAGTTTTGAAGGACTTCTACCGCCGCGTCCGTCCGTGGGGTTTCTGGGGTCCCATCCTGAAGAAAGTCCAGCAGGAAGATCCATCATTTCAGCGCAACAAGGATTTCCCCCGCGACATGCTTAATATCGTGGTCGGCATCGTTTGGCAGATTGCCCTTGTCGCCCTGCCTATCTATATCGTCACGTGGCGATTGCACACCGCAGCCATCACCTTCGGCGTCGTAGCCCTCACCTCGATCATCCTGAAATTCACCTGGTACGATCACCTCAAGGATCTCGAGCATATTAACCAGTACACCGGCCCAGCCACCCCCGCACCAGTAATGAACAGCAAATAATCGCAACTGTCCTTGTAGGGGTCGAGCATTGCTCGACCCCATCTCGGCAAGACGCAAGCTTTCTTGTCATTCCGGCCGCAGGGACGGCGCCTTTTGCCGTCCCGAAGTGGAGATACGGTTTTCCATCGCACGTCTTTTGTGCGATCAATGGCCCGTCGATTTCTGATTTAAGAAAACTTCACGTCCGGCGTCTCTTCATCCATCTCAAAACGTCAGCTTCAGCCCCAACTGTATCTGCCGCGCCCCTGTCGTGAAGTCCGGCCGGATTACTTCGGACGTAGACTGTCCGAATGCCGCTCCATCGCTGATCACATTATCGGGCTGGTAGAACTGCACTCGATTAAACAGATTATAGAACTCGATCCGCAAATCGAGTTTCGTCCGCTCGCTGATGCTGGTGCGTTTCGTTGCTACAAAATCCGTGTTGTTGATTCCCGGCCCGCGGAATATGTTCCGCCCGATATTTCCCGGCGATCCAAACGCTGGATCGCTGAAGTATCCAGCCAGTGGGCCCGTCTGTGTCCGTGGATTGCTGCTGGGCGTTACAGTTGCCGTTGGGTTGTAGTCCGGCCGCGCCGCGAAGCCCGTGTGCTCCGTGTCCACATTTGTGAACACGTCATAGGGCAAACCGCTTGAGAACACCGTAATGCCCGAAAGATTCCAACCTTCCAGTATTCTTCCGGAAACACCGTCGGCCCAGCTCTTTGTTCCTCGTCCGAAAGGAAGCAGCCACGAATAATTCATAACCAACCGGTGGCGCACGTCAAAATCAGAATTGCCCCGTTCCGGTCCCAGGTTCAGGGAATTCCGCGGAAAGCTGGGGTAAGCGTATTTTCCCGCCTCGGCCACCAGCGGGTCAGAGCCGTTGTCAATCGCGTGCGAGTAGGTATACGCCCCCTGAACCGCAAATCCATGTGAAAGCCGTTTTGTGACGTTCATCTGCAGCGCGTGATACGACGAGCTCGAAATACTCTTATACAGCTCCGCCTGCAGAAACGCGCTATTGTTCGCCGCAATGAAGGGCAGTGAACCGTTGTTTGCCCCCAGCCATAGATTGCTGAACTCTAGCGCCTGCGGCGGAATCCCTAGTGCCTCCAAACTTGAAACCAACCCTGGCTGCGGCGGATTCCCGTCCACCAGCCGCAGCAAATGCGTTCCCTTCGATCCGATGTAATTCATCTCGAACAGTAGATTCGGATAAAACTCGTGCTGCACCCCGATATTCCACGTTTGCGTGTAAGGCGTGCGTAGGTTCGGATCAATCAGGAAGGGAAGTATTGGTGAACAAATGCCTTGCCCCACTGGCGGGCAATTGTTCGCCACTGGCGAAGGTGTGAAGTTCGCGAGTGGCGTCTGTGCGCTCAGCGCGCATTGCTGAAGTGCTTGGGGTGCCGGAGTCCCCGCAGCGATGGACCCCAGGTACTCCAATAGCCCCACGCACGGCTGTGTCTCCAGCATCTGGTAAGGCGGATCACTTCTCAGCATGCTGATCAGTTGCCCGAATATCCTGTCGTGATAAATTCCATAACCAGCGCGCACGGAGCTTTTGCCATTCTTGAATGGGTCCCACGCCGCCGCCACGCGCGGCTCAATGTCATTCCATTGATTGTGATAGAGCGGAGCCCGCCCGCTTCCTTCGCCTACCCTCGTGAATGTGAACGGCGCAGCCCCATCCGGCGGAACCGTCAGCGTTGACAACAAATTGTTCACTTCCGACGGCACTCCAAAAAACTCGTACCGGAATCCATACGTGAACGTCACATTGGAAAATAGTTTGTAAGAATCCTGCCCAAAGCCCGCAACTTCATGTTGGCGAAATTGCCGCGCGTCCGTACCCGTCCGTGTCCCGGAGCTGTTGAAAAACTGCGCTTGCGTTTGCAAATCCACTCCCCCCAGCAACGTCCAAACCAGGTTTTGCAATGTGGGGTCTTGATCTGCCGCGGTCCCAGTAATCGCCGCCGGAATGCCGCCAAAGTTCGAGAACACGGCAGTGTCCATCATCGTTCGGGAAGCGTAATTATTTGAGCTATTGGAATAAGCGTCCCGGAATTCCCCGCCAATCTTGATCGTGTGACGGCTAAGCACCCACGAGAAGCTGTCACCAGCGGTTAGCGTCCCGCTGTTGCGTGTTGACCCGCTACTGTCTCCCAACAAAATGCACCCGAAGCCGCTCAGCCCCGCCGGCAACGGGTAGTCCACGCCATTTCCCACGGCATCAAGCCCGGGGCTTAACGCATTCAATTGACTCACGCCAGTGCACGTGAGGGGAAATTCCAGGCGGTTGAATCCCAGCCGCAGTTCATTCGTCATCGTCTGCCGGAACGTGGACGTCAACCCCAGCGATATATTGTCGTTGTGCTGGTTGGTGGAGACGCCACCCAATCCGGAAAGAAAGTCCTGGTGCCGGTAGTTGTTGTCCGAATACTGGTTGTAGGTGTAGCGCACGGCAAGTATCCCGCCGCCGCGGAAGTCATGATCGATTCGCCCCGTGATGTTGTTTCCGTTTGACAGCGAATGGCTCGGAAAGTGCAATATCCCCCGCGCCCCGTCCAGAATCTGCCCGTTCGGTGCAGGATACAGCGTCAGGATTTTCTGCATTGCCGGGTCCAGCAAAAGTCCCGTGCCATTATTCGGGGAGAACGGTGTGCTTACGTCGATCGGTACCGTTATCGGCTGCTGTTGCCCCGGAGGGGTAAAGGTATAGGTGAACACCCCGCTCTTAAACGCCTGCGTCGGCACCGTACTCTCATTCAACAATGTCGTGCTGAACCGCTGCAATTCTTCATTCACAAAGAAAAACGTCCGGTTCTTCTGAATCGGTCCGCCGAACGAGTAGCCAAATTGATTCCGTACAAACGGGTCATCGCTGCGGTCGGTGGCGAAGTAATCCTTCGCCGAAAGCGCCGTATAACGCCCGAACCAGTAAGCATCCGCATGAAAATCATTCGTCCCGTGTTTAGTGACGATATCAATGATCGCCCCGCTATTGCGCCCGAATTCCGGCAGGTAACTGTTCGTGATCACGCGAAACTCTTGCGTGGTCTCCGGATTTAGCGAAGTCAATCCTTTCGGGAATCCCCCAAAATCGGGATCGTTGTTATCCGTGCCGTCCAGCAGAAAATTGTTGCTCCGTTCCCGCGAGCCATTCACGGAGAATCCGCCAAATAGCGTGTTGCTTTGCACCACCCCCGGCGACAATAAAATCAACGCATACGGGTCGCGTAGAATCAACGGCAAGTCCGTCATCTGCCGCGAGTCCACCAGGTTTCCCATTTGCGCGTCGTTCAGATTTACCGGCGCCACCGCTTCGCTGGTTACCGTCACCGTTTCCTTGGTCGAACTCACCACCAGGTGCGCATCCAGCGTCAGAACCTCATCCACGGTAAGTTGCATCCCGGAAAACAATACGCTCTTGAAGCCCGCGTGCTCGATCCGCACATCGTAAATCCCCGGCTTCAAGTTCGTGATTCGGTACGTTCCCGATTCATCCGTGTCCGCTGTTCGCGGAATTCCTGTGGACAAGTTCAACGCCGTTATCTTCGCATTCGGAACCGCTGCTCCCGTAGTGTCTGTCACCGATCCGGCAAACGAACCCGTTTGTGCCAGCGCGCCTGGCGCCACACACACCAATGCCACCGCCACTAGCCACATTGCGCTCCAATTCCTCATTGGACGCCCCCTGATATTTGTAGACACTCGGATGCGATGGACGAAGTGGACCTGCCATACCCGCGCACTGCCTCAAATCACTTCGTCCCCGCCTATAAACGAACACCCCCGTGAGCGCTCGTGGGCACAGCAGATAACTCCCTGTGTACGTACTCTGCTGGAATTCCCGCCTTCAACCCCAAATCAAAACCATTGTACGCCCATCCTTCTCCTTCGAGGCATTCTGTGTGGACATTTTCATGTTGCCTTCATTCCGCTCCAACGAACAGATGCCCTGCGATTTCACTGCTTTTGGCACCTCTCTCCGCCTTTGTTTTTGCCACCAACAACTCAAAGTGCTAAAAATGAATTAGAAACGCCCGGCTCGCTCCCCGGACCTTCCGAGGCCCTCCATGAGGTACAGGCAGCAATCGAACCGCCGGGATTTTCTCAAGACCTGTGCCGCAAGTGCTTTGCTTGTCGGCGGAACTCGTAGTCTCTCTCCTTTTTTCTCCGCGCGCGATAAATCTAGGGTGGTAATTTCGCGTGACCCTCTGCTTCGTGGCGCGGGCTCCAGTCTGGATTCCAGTCGCCTTTTGAACATGCTTGATCGCGCCATGAGTGCCCTCTTCGCTACGGATTCTCCGCTCGAAGCCTGGAAAAAACTGGTGCGCCCAGGTGAAGTGGTGGGTCTAAAGGTAAACGGCCTTGCTGGCCGCGGCATTTCCACAAATGTGCTTCTCGTCCAGCTCGTTTGCCAGCGCCTTCAGGACGCCAGCGTCCCGCAAAAAAACATCATCATCTGGGATCGCCTGAATCAAGATCTGGAAAGCGCCGGATTTCGCATCGACACGCGCCAAGACCATCTCCGTTGCTTCGGCAACGAAGTCCTCGGCTACGAAGAGGATCTCTCCGTCTACGGAAACGTCGGCAGTTGCCTCTCAAAGACGCTTACCCAGGTCTGCGATGCCGTCATCAACCTGCCTGTGTTGAAAGACCATTCCATTGCCGGTGTCACCCTGGCCCTCAAAAACATGTTTGGCGCCATTCACAATCCCAACAAGTATCACCTCACCGTCGGCGATCCGTATGTTGCCGATGTCAATATGCTTTCGCCTGTTCGCCAGAAAGTCCGCCTGCATATTTGCGATGCCACCACGGCACAATATGAAGGCGGGCCCTCGTTCATGCCGCAATGGACCTGGCCCTGCAACGCGCTGCTGCTTTCGCAAGACCCCGTTGCGTTGGACTACACGGGCTGGCAAATCCTCGAACAAAAAAGGGCCGAGCATGGTTTGAAATCTCTGCGCGAACTCAACCGTGCGCCCAGCTATATTGCGACCGCTTCCGATTCGTATCACCGCTTGGGCACGAATGATCCTGCTCAAATCGAAAAGAGAGAGATCTGAGCCTCGGCAAGAAGCTGCCTATGTCCAAAACACACAATCCTTTCAACCCCGACACGATTTTCTCCCCGCATGAGCTTGCCCGCGCGCTGCAAGCCGCTGACGTTCTGCCTCGCGAATCCGTGATAGATTCCCTGACCAATCTTCCCGCCCTCGAGCACGATCGCCGCGCTTTTCTCAGGCTTGCCACCCTTCCTTGTCTTGCTGCTTGTGCGGGTTCCTGCATGGCAGGGTGGCCCACACTCGCTTTGCCCGCCGGTTCCTCGCCCTCCGAAGATTCGCGCTATATCGTCGAAGCCCAGTTCTACGAAAAGCTCCCCTACAAGAAAACTCGCTGCAAACTCTGCCCTCGCGAATGTGTAATTGACGATCGCGAGCGCGGCTACTGTGGCGCCCGCGAAAATCGCGGCGGCACCTACTACTCTCTGGTGCATTCCCGCGTTTGCGCGGCACACATCGATCCCATCGAAAAGAAACCCTTGTTCCATTTTTGCCCTGGCACTCTCGCATTTTCTGTCGCCACTGCCGGCTGCAATGTGAATTGCAAGTTCTGCCAGAACTGGGACATCTCGCAATCCCGTCCGGAGCAGGTGCGCAGTAATTATTTGCCCCCCAAGGATCTCGCCAGCTTGGCCCAGCAAAATCGCTGCCCAGCCATCGCCTACACCTACAGCGAACCCGTCGTTTTCTACGAATTCATGCGCGACTCCGCCGAAGCAGCCCATGCTCTGGGCATAAAAAACGTGGTCGTCAGCGGGGGTTTCATCCAGCAGGATCCCCTCAAGAAACTCTGCCAATCCGTTGACGCAATTAAGGTGGATCTGAAAGCATTTTCGGAGAAATATTACAAAGAAGTCGTGAATGGTGAGCTCAAGCCCGTTCTCGACGCCATCGTCACCATGCGCAAACTCGGCATGTGGACCGAACTCGTTTATCTGGTCGTCCCCACATTGAATGACTCGGACTCAGAATTTCGCGCGCTGGCCCAATGGATCAAGTCCAACCTCGGTGCGGACGTTCCGCTGCACTTCTCGCGTTTCTACCCGCAATACTTGCTGAAGAATCTTCCGCCCACGCCCCAGGAGACTCTCGAACGCGCCAAAGCCATCGCCGACGCCGAGGGCCTCCACTACGTTTATTTAGGCAACGTCCCGGGACACCCGGCGGAAAGCACGTATTGCCCCAAGTGCAAGCGAGCAGTCATCAAGCGAGTTGGCCTGACCACGCAAGAAATCCATCTCAAGAGAGGCAGATGCGAATATTGCCAACAACCGATCGCGGGCGTATGGCAGTGAAGAATTCTGTCGTACGCCTCGCGCCTGTGAGGGAACGATCATGAGAAAAAGATTCAGCTTCGCAGTTTTCCTCCTCTGCGCCTTCTTCGCCAGCCGCCTTTCGGGCGATAGCGGACTAGCCGACGCAAAGTCTTCTGTTCGCCAACCCGCTGTCGCCGGCCAATTCTATCCCGCGCAGCCCGAAGAACTCCGCCGCATGATCGATGAAGACTTGGCTCAAGCCGTGGACCCTCCGCTCGCCGGAAACTTAATCGCCATCGTTGCTCCGCATGCTGGCTACATCTATTCCGCTAAAGTCGCTGCACACAGTTACGCGCTTCTCAAAGGCAAAAAGTTTGATCGCGTAGTCGTCATTGCCCCTTCTCATTTCGAGGCTTTCCCTTTCGTCTCGGTTTACAACGGTGATGCCTATGCCACCCCGCTCGGCAATGTCGCTGTCGATAAAGAATTCGCCGCCAAGCTAGCCAAATCTAACTCCCTCATCCAACTTTCCAGCCGCGGTCACACGCCAACTCAGGAACAAGGCGAACACGCCCTTGAAGTGCAACTCCCCTTCCTGCAGCGCATCCTTGGTGATTTCAAGCTAGTTCCCATCGTCATGGGTGATCAAAACTACGAAATCGAGCGCGCCCTCGGCCTTTCCCTGGCCAAATTGCTAAAAGGCACAAACACTCTCATCGTCGCCAGTTCCGATCTGTCGCATTACCACACCTACGACGAAGCTTCGGCGATGGACCACAAAACGCTAAAAGCTATCTCGGAGTGGGATTACCTCAGCCTGTCGCAGAATTTTGAAAGGCGCATTTGGGAAGCTTGCGGCGGGGGCCCCATCGTCTCCACGATGATGGCTGCGGAACGCCTCGGCGCTAATCAAGCCAAAGTCCTCAAATACGCCAATACCGGCGATGTCACGGGCGACCACAGCCGCGTAGTCGGCTATGGCGCGGTAGCCTTTCTACACGCGGATACCCGAGCTGCACAGGCAGAGCCATTTTCAATCGGTCCAAAAGAAAAACAAGCGCTGATCCAGTTGGCGAAGAAATCCGTGGAAACAGCGGTCCGCGAAAAGAAAATGTACGAGCCGCCGCCCTCCGAATTCACCGCATTCCAGCAAGAGCGGGGCGCCTTCGTCACCCTCACGATAAACGGTGAACTACGCGGATGCATCGGCTTGACCACAGCGGAAAAGCCCCTTTATCTTGCCGTACGCGATGCTGCCGCCCTCGCCGCTCTCCGTGATCCCCGCTTTCCTCCCGTTGACGCAACCGAACTCCCCAAACTGGAATACGAAATCTCTGTCCTCTCGCCTTTCCGCCGCGTGCTGGACTTCAAGGAAATTCGCATCGGTCGCGATGGCCTCCTGATGGTCCAGGGCGGCAGCGAAGGAATCTTTCTCCCGCAAGTTCCGACCGAGCAAGGTTGGGACCGCAAAACCTATCTCGAGGAATTGGGCCGTAAGGCTGGCCTCTCTCGCGAGGCTTGGCAGGAGGAAGCCACCGACATCTATTCTTTTTCCGCTGTCGTCTTCAATGAAGGTAAATCCCCCGCGCCATTTACGCTGGAACAACCCGCTGCCCAAAAGCCAGCAGGCCGGCAAGGATTGCAGGCGCCAGATTCACCACGGCCATAAGCCACGCCGTTTCCCGAAATCCAAGAACAGGCACCAGATACATACTGAGCGCCACCGCCCCCACGCAAGCCCCCGCTAGGTCCAGCGCGTACAATGCTCCCGGTCCCTTTCCTTTATTGCCTCCCAAATCTGAAAAAAAGATTCGCGTCGCCACCACAAATTGGTAGCCGCCGAAAATTCCGCAGGAAACTCCCAACATGGGAAACAGTATTTGGCTTGCCAGAAAAACGTTCTCAGGATTTTTGATCGCAGCCAATCCTTCGAACAGCGCATATAACATCAATGGCGAAACGCCGGCCAGTACTTGCAGGTAGAACAGTCGTGGCCTGTCCCGCAAACCGGTAGAGCGAGCAGCGTCTCGCAGAGCCCACCAACTTCCCAACGCCATTCCCAACATGAACCCAGCGATAATGATCGCAAGCTGCTGGTACACGTAACCATAAATCGCCTGAAACGCCAGCAGAAGCAGCATCTCCAGCCCGATCAGAGTGAATCCCATCGCGGCAGCACAAATTCCTGCGTTTGCTCGTAAACGATTTCCCGCCCCGGCCAGCCACACCGCAATTCCAGCAAGCCCCAAGAGCGCCAAGCCAAGCCCCGTTGCCAGACGGCTAAAAGGAATCGCTGCCATCGTCTGAAACGCCTGCCGGTACGCAGTGTTAAACTTCGTGCTCCACAATTCCACATCGAAGTAGTACGCAATCGGCGCAAAGTCCCGGTTTGTCCGCGTACTTGCCTCGGGCCGAATCTGCGATTCCAGCTCCAATATTCGGTCTGGCATCATGCGGTAAGGAAGAAAGTTCTCGCTCACGTAGTGCGGGTGGATTCCCCGCGCTCGCATCCGCGCCACCAGTTCCCCCGCATCATTCGTCAGTCTTCCCGCCCCCGCCGTCGCAAAAAAATGCACCGTATCCCCGGGAATAACGGTCACGTCCGGGAATTCCTGCCGCAAAGTTTTGTCAATGCAGCGCAGAAATTCAGCCAGATCAGGGCTGATGTAATCCTCGGAACCTTTCAACTGAAACGAAAACACTCCCGTCGGCGTAAGCTTGCTCGCTGCTTCCCGGAAAAACTCCAGAGTGTAAAACCGGTTAAGCTGGGCCGTCTGCGGGTCCGGCAGGTCCACGATAATCACGTCAAATCTAAGATCCGTCGTCCTCAAATACAGCCGTCCATCCATATCGTGGACGTGCACTCGCTTATCTCCTTGCAGCGTCGCCCATTCCGTCGGGAAATATCTCTTCGCCAACTCCAGCACCGCCGGATCCAACTCCACGTAATCGATCCGATCCAGGCTCGGGTGCTGCAGCGCCCGCGCAAGGCTCCCATTCAAGCCGCCTCCAATTAGCAGAAGGCTCTTCGGCGCCGCATGTTGCAGCAACGCAAAATGCACCGCCTCTTCAGCGGCCGCGGGATCAGGCACATGAAACGACGCCAGGCCGTTCTCAAACAAGCTCCGCGTTCCTTCGGTCTGCACAATCGCCAGGTTGCCGTAAACGGAATTCCGCGTGGCCACCAGATCGAATCCGCTCCACAGCTCTTCGAGCGACATCCTTTCCAACCAATTGCACCCGACTGGTATCACCAGAAACGCAAACACCCCCGCCATCGCCAGCCACGCAATTCTCCGGCGTCGTCCTGAACTAAACAACAGACCCGCTGCTCCCATGAGATTCAGCGCGCAAACCAGCGCCGCGATCTGGAAGCTCGTCAAATACCGTATCAGCAGCAGGCTGGCCAGCACGCCACCCACGCCCGATCCCAGCGCCTCAAAAATATAGACGTTGCTTGAACCTGCCATCGTTGACGCGCTCGTCTCGTCGGCGTACAGCCGGCTCCCCACCGCGAACAATCCGCCCGACAGCACGCAAAAAAAACTCAGCACCAGCAATGAAGTCAAAGCCATCGGCCCCGGCCCCGAAATTTCTCCGGGAACGGACTGAAACATTCCTCTGCTCGCCCGCGCCACGTAAATTGCCATCGGGAACGCAAGCCCGGCGCTCACCTCTAGCCAGGCCATCAGGCGCCGCGGATTCTTTGTTCGGGTAGCCCATCGGCCCATCCCGCCGCTGCCGATCGCCGTCCACAGCAGCCAACTCGCCAGCATCAGTCCCAGCGACATCTCATTCCCGCAAAAAACCACCATCATCTCGCGCATCAAAACTATCTGCGCAATCACGGCGGTGAACCCGATCAGTACTAAAACAGCTCGCACGGTCCAGCGAGCTTGTCCGCTGTTGTGTGAATCAATCGGTGGTGTACTCGAACGCCGCACGGAAGTAGCATTATTCCCACAGCCAAGCGAAGTCAAACCCGAGGTGCAACATGCCGAATTACGTCAATCAAGAGTCTCACCATGCCTTTCATGAACTCCCCGAAGATCTCCTTCTCACCATCCGTGGCTTTCAAGAAAGTCGTGCGATCCTCACCGCCATCGAATTGAATATTTTTGCGGCCGTAGGCGATGGTGCCACTGCAGTCCAAGTTGCGACCAAGCTCGCCACCCACCCCCGCTCAACAGAGATGCTTCTGAATGCACTCACAGCCATGGGCTTGTTGACCAAAACCGGCGCCACGTTCCACACAACCTCCGTCACCGCTCAGTTCTTCGGTGGGACGTCCCCAGATGACGCTCGCGCCGCCATGATGCACATTGTCAATCTCTGGCATCGCTGGTCCACTCTCACGGATTGCGTCCGCAAGGGAACTTCCGTGGCGTTCCAGGAACCCTCCGGATCCCGCGACGATTGGACGGAACCCTTCATTGCCGCTATGCATCGCAATGCTCGCGCCCGCGCGCCGCAAGTGGTGCAAACCATAGGCGTCCAGGGTGCGCATAAAATGCTCGACGTAGGCGGCGGTTCTGGCGCCTATTCCATCGCCTTCGCGCAAGCCAACGATTCCATTCAGGTCGAGTTGCTGGACCTTCCGGATGTACTTCCCATCGCTCAGCGTCACATCCAGCAGGCAGGCCTCGCCAACCGCATCAGGACGCGGCCCGGCGACCTTCGCACCGATCCGCTTGGCCAGGGCCTCGATCTCATCCTCATTTCCGCCATCTGCCACATGCTGGGGCCCAACGAGAATCGCGACCTGCTGCAGCGCGCGTACGCCGCACTAGCGCCCAACGGCCGCGTTGTCATTAGCGATTTCATTCTCGAAACAGACAAGACTTCGCCGAAGCAGGCAGCCCTCTTCGCATTGAACATGCTGGTCGGCACGCGCGATGGCAGCACCTATAGCGAGGACGAATACGCCGAGTGGTTGCGCGAAGCCAACTTCCACAACATCACCCGCCAGCGCCTCCCCGGCCCCGCTCACTTAATGTTAGCCACTCGCTAATCCATCTTCCCCCTGTAGCGCAGGGAGAGTCCGCGGTCTATTCAGCCCGCCGTTTGCTGGCGGGAGCCCTGCGGCTTTTCTCCCGGGGTTTGTCTTGTCCTTGTAGTGTCCGATCTTCAGGTAGGTCTTGGCCTAGAAGGGGCGCAGCACCACTGCGCCCCTTCTAGGCAAAACTTTAACCAGGAAGCCGCGAGCGAACCACGCTCTTCAAAATGAAATCTGAACCAGTTCCGTTTCCCCGGCGCCACGCTTCGAAAACCCCAGCCCCTCTCTCATCCCCGCCGTAACCACTCCAGTCCTAAAGAACGATTTCTCGCAATCCGCCGAAGATGGTCCCCGCATGTTTCCTTCCATGAACGCCAGCCCCGGGCAACGCGTGCACGTTCCCAAATGCGCGCACGACGAGCATGTCGAAAGGTGCTTCGCGCGTATCCCGCGAACTTCGCGAAGTTGCGCCGACTCGGCCCAAATTTCCGCGAACGACTGCCGCCGCAAATTCCCACAAGCCAACGGAAACTGCACGCAAGGATAAACCTCTCCCCACGGCGAAACGTAGCATGAGGTATGTCCGGCGCTGCACGGAATGCCTTCACGAATGTCGTCATCAATAGCGGCGGGCGGCGCGCAAAATTCCTCAACATTGCCCACCAATCGTTCGTCCCGAAAAACCGTGCGAAGTTCTTCGCTCGGCAAACGCATTCCAAGAATCGATGAATCGCCGTTCAGCATCGGCGTAATCGTCGGGTCCAGCGTGTATTGTGCGCCCGTCTCTGCGGCCAATTCCTGCACGCCCGCGTAATCCGCCGAGTTGCTCCGCATCAAAACGTTGGCCAGCGTCACCTTCAACCCCGCCGAGCGCATCAGCCGAATGCCATCCAGCGTCCGCTTCCACGATCCCGGCAGCTTCGTAATCTCATCGTGAATTTCTGCCTTGTGCGAGTACACGCTCACCTGTACCTGCTCGACACCGGCCTCCCGCAACCTCCGCGCTTCCTTTTCCCGTACCAGCACCGCGTTCGTCTTCAGCTTCACATTGAATTCCAACTCGCGTGCATACTCGATAATTTCAAAGCAGTCTCGCCGTAGCAGTGGTTCTCCCCCGCTGATCGTCAGAAAAAATGTTCCGGCCTCCGCGAATTGCCCCAGAAAATTGCGAATCTCGCCTGTCGTTAGTTCGTTTTTCCCATCGTGCTCCAGATAGCAGTGTTCGCAGCGCTCGTTGCAGCGGTAGGTCACGTCCAGGTGTACGCTCAACGGCACACCCAGCCCCAGCGCCTTGCGATTCACTCGCTCCATCAAGCTCATGGCTTGCTGTTCCCCACTGCGCAGGCTTCCTCGATCGGTGATTCCGCCAGCAATAAAATGCCCTGCGCCGCCAACTCCGTCACAAATTGCTCGGCATCCTGCAGCGCTTTTCCTTCTTCCACATCGAATTCCGGACAAATCTTTTCTTTCACAATCGTTGCTAAGGGCGTCTTGCCGTCAGCCGCCTTCCAGATCAATGTCGCCGTGGGATTCAGGTTGAACAATTTCGAGTCCGCCGCCGACATGATCACCATCTCTTCGCCCAGTTGCCGTGCCGCCACGCTCCGGCCGCGCGCTATGTAACACTCCTTCATCGAACCATCTCCCAGGCCCTGCAATCCGGCGTGAATTCCATTTCCAGCACTTCCACGCTCGATGCAAACCGCACCATCGTATCCAGAACTCGTTCCACCAGTTCCGCGTCCTGCGCGAAAAATAAAACGTGCCGCATCAAAGCGCGAGTTGCCTCGGACTGTTTCACAGACCGCAGTCGATTCTCCAACCCTTGCTTCAGGAGGCACACTCGCTTGAGCGGCGCGGACGTGTTTGCGCCCGGCCGCGCCAACTCACCCGCAAAAGGAGTGCCGTATGCCCGATAGCCATTTTCGATTCGGCGTACGTAGGAAATCTCGTCGGTAAGAACCACGGCGTCACGCGGTGCAAGCCTCACGATAGTCGTTTTCCCCACGCCGGAAACTCCGGCGAACAGCAACGCGCACCCGCTCCGAATCGCGCTCGATGCGTGCATCTGAAAACCGCCTTCCATCGCCAGCAGCAACGAATGTGTGATGCGCAGCACGGAATCAATCGAATACGGATTGGCGCACTGGCGAATCCAGCCTTCCCTTCGCTTCAAATCCCATTCCGCCAGAAAATCCCCTCGTTGCAAGTACCACGTGGTGCCCCGTCTGACCACGCTGACGTCCTCGTCAGTCGCCGCATGTTGCGCCGTCAACTCAATATCAAACCGACATGTAGGTGTCGCGCAAGGATTCAAAAATCCCGCATACCGCTTCTCGATAACCTGGCGAAACCCGGGATCGCTCGTGTGCAATTCAATGGGAACGCCGCCAATCTCCACTATCACTCCGCCGGAGACCAGCGGGCGCACCGCCATCGCTTCCTCTTTCAAAAGACCCGGCCACATCACGTGCACTCTGCCTTTGCCGTCCCAGCTCCTGCCCGCTCGGCCCGATGAGAATATCGCTCCTGCATTGCCTGCCAGCGCAAAAGAAGCGCCACTGCAATTCTGGAGTGGCGAATAATTGCGCACAGCGCACGCTGCCGTATTCCCATCGTCGCCGAAAACTCTAAAGATTTTCCCCTTCGCGCAACCGAACTGACGCGGCCCAGCAGTTCGCCGCCACGAACGGGCGCGTCCTCATCCGTCAACGCATCGCCGCGCAATACATACAACAGTCCAAGCCCTTCTCCCAGAATCCGCACAATACGATGCACGCGAAATCCATCCGCAACTCGGCAAAGCACGATGTCTCCGCACCGCGGCGCACCATCGCTATAAGCCTTCACCGTCAAACAGTCACCCGGATAAATCACCGGGAGCATGCTGCTCCCGCGGGCAACGAAGTGCACCTCCGCGAATTTCCGCAAGACCTCTGCGGCAAGCTCCAGTTTCAAAATATTCCGTGGTGGCGTGTTTGCATTCATCGGTCGCTGCCGGCTCACGAATTCTTCCGGTTAAACCGGCATTGCGATTGTGTCGGCGAGGTTTTTCCGCAAGCCAGCGCCATCGTTTCAAACACCCGTTCGTATTCGAACGACGGCTTGACGTATGGCCTCTTCTTCTTTGTTTCCTCGGACACGCCGCTTTCCCGCTCGGCGCCTCCGTCCTTGCGGACTTCCTTCATTGCAACCCTGCCTGCGTGAGTTTGATCGCGCATCCCCCGGTGTAAGTCAGGACCGTATTGTTGTTGCAGCCCAGGTTTTCTCCCTGAGCGTTGAAATAGATGCTGGCCGCCTGCGCGGATGCGCTGTTGTTGTCCACGATCATTCCGCTGGCACCCAGACCGTACGTGACAAAGTTGGCAAACGTTCCAAAAGCGCTCGCGGTAATGTTCACGTTTGCCATATTCGTCTGGCTACTTTGCAAAGCAGCGACGAAGAGCCAATCAGTGGCCGTTCCTGTTGCATTGTAAAACTCAAGGAGCGGAGCCCATTCTGCGCCTGGCCCTCCACCCGCGTTCAGACTATTCGCCGGCGCTCCCGAGGTCATAACGCCCGTGGCCGCGTTTAGCGTGACCCCATAAATGAAAATATCTCCGGTCGTGGTCGAGCCGGCTGTACAAGGCTGGCTTACCACACCGGTGGTTCCACCCACATAAACAAGGGCGCCCGCGGTGGTGGGGCTTGTGTAATAAATGTTGTTGAATACCGGAGCATGCATGTTGCACTGATTGCCCGCCCCAATCGGCACCGCTACGGAGGAACTGAAGTCCATCTTTGCCTGCACCAACGCGCCATTTGCGCCATTGTTTGCCGATCCGCTCACCGCGTAAACAAATCCGTTCACACCATCCACCAGTGGCGGATCGACGATGCCCCCGTACGTCTTGCTCACCGTTCCATCCCCCACTACGAGCGACTTCACCGTTCCCGCCTGCGAAACCGAGTACAGTTTTCCGTCCGAGCAGCCCACATACACATTCAGTGTCACGAAATCCAGCACCGGCCCGGTCAGCACTCCGGTGCAAACCGTAATCGCTCCGCCTGTTCCCCAGCTTGCATCGAGACTTGGCGCAGGCTTCGTTCCGCCCTTGCAATCCGCATTCACAGAAGTACAAAAGACGTCTTTAATTCGATACAAAACTCCCATATCGTTTCCCACGTAGGCCACATCGCGCACGTAGTCCACAAACGGGGAGGAACGCGTATCTGTTCCGCTGGTGGAAGCTCCCAACGCCAGGTCTGTTGCCGTTCCGCTTCCCGCCACCGGCGCATTCGCCACGAAACCGCTAATCGTCTTGGGTATCAAAACATTCTGCAGGTTCCCCGCGACGACTCCATCCCCTACCTTAAACGCCAAAACATGAAAGTGCGCCGGGCTCCCCGCAATCGATTCCACAAAAGCAATCTCAGTGCCCGTGTTGCTCACATTAAGCGGATCGAACGAAATCACCGGCGAAGTCGGCACTGCCCCGCCTCCACTGATTCCCTGAACGTTGTAGGACCAATAAACCTCTGCCGTCGTGCCCAGATCCGATCCAGTCGGTGTGCGATTACAGATCCCATTGGCGCCGGTCGTCCCGCTGTAAAGCTGGTTGAAGGCCACAAGATTTGGCTGCGTAGCGCTTCCCTTCGTTGCAATCGGAAATACTACGTAGTCGTTTGCGCAACTCGGCGCTTGCGTCACATCAAAGCTGTATTTCGCCGGGTACATCGTTGGTGCAGTGCCCGCCGTCCCCAGGTTGATGCTCCAGTCGCGCTGCAAGGTGGAACCCGTTCTCCGGGGCCATGGTCGCCGCGGAATGGGGCGCGTCGGTGGAAACCAGTAGCGCATACTTTCCTGCCGCGCGCGCCAACTGAAAATGGCTCGTGAATCGGCACTTGCCAGATTCAGGTCACGAAGGTACCCAGAGTTTGAATAGACCGCATGCCGCGTGCTCCAATCCCGGAATTCTGGCACGCGCGCGTGCTTCAATATCACTCCGCTTCCCGAAAGGGCACCACAAAGGAATATCAATGCGGTCGCCACCGCCAGCAAAACTCCAGTTTGCAACACCTTCTTGTCCTGCATTGCCTTCCTCCCGCTGACCCTGTTGCCTTGCTCGCTTACCTCACCCACACAATGAACGTCGGTAAAACGCATATTCCATACAATGGGCTAGATTGCCGCGGAACCCGGTAGGGGGAAGCTCCAAGAGCTTCTGCATAGGGAGCGGGGAGAGTCCCAATGACAGCCCTGACCGGCCACTTAGTAATAGAGGCTACGTCCTGGGGCGCTTCAACAAAGAAATGAAATGTGACGCTAAACAGTTAACCATCAGCAAGTTACTGAATCTTATGTCTCTTGCATTGACTCCAAAGGCGTCACTCGATCCCACGTGGCAAGCATCTGAATTCTAGAATGAGATGAAATGGAGACTTAACCCAAATCTGTCATCCCGAGCGGAGTGACGCGGCTCTTTCCTACGCGCCGTCTTCTGGCGCGCCGCGTCACGGAGCCGAGGGATCCCTCTTCGATCTACAAGTTCGCAAGGTTTGGTGATCTCCGCGCTTGGTTCTTACTCCGACTTCTACGCTACACTTTCCCCTGACCATGCCGCGCCGCAAACGCCACCGCCTGAAACTACCCTGCCGCACACTGCTCCTCGGCGAGCGTACCCTCGTCATGGGCGTGCTAAACGTCACCCCCGACAGCTTTTCCGATGGCGGTAAATTCTTCACATTGAAACGCGCTGTTGACGGCGCACTGGCCATGGAGCGCGCCGGCGCGGATATCCTCGATATTGGCGCCGAATCCACGCGGCCCGGCTCGGCGGGCATATCCGCCGCGGAAGAATTGCAGCGCTTGTTGCCAGTGCTCGAAGCCTTGCGCGGCCGCCTGAAAATCCCCATCTCGGTAGACACACAGAAGTCCGGCGTTGCGGAAATTGCCTTGGGCGCGGGCGCGGCTCTTTTGAACGACATTTCCGGCCTGAAAAACGATCCCCGCATCGCAGAAGTTGCGTCAAAATTCGGTGTGCCTCTGATCCTGATGCACATGCGTGGCACGCCGCGTACGATGCAAAAGCAGCCCTTCGCCAAAAATGTTATGAAAGATGTAATCGCGGGCCTGCGCCGTTCCGTTGCCATCGCGCGCCGCACCGGTGTGCGCAAATCCCAGATCATTCTCGACCCCGGAATCGGCTTCGGCAAAAGCTTTCAGCAAAACTACGAACTGCTCGCCCGGCTGCCAGAATTAGCGAAGCTCGGCTATCCACTTCTAGTAGGGACTTCGCGCAAAGGCTTTCTCGGCGCAACGCTCGCCACACACAGCAAGCCCGCGCCTCGGGAAGCCCGCATCTGGGGCACTGCCGCCACCGTGACCGCCAGCATCCTCGGCGGTGCGCACATCGTTCGTGTTCACGACGTCTTCGAAATGGTGCAAGTCACCAAAGTCGCCGACGCAATGCTCAGTTGGTAGAACCTACGAAACGGGTGCCGCAGCGGTTTGCGCCATCCGATTCTTTGCCCGCTCCCTCTTGACGAAAACAAGCGCACAGATGACCGCACCTAGGGTCCCTCCGCCGAAAAAAGTCGCCAAGCTCTTAAAGACCATCCCAAAAATTTCTTCTGTCACGCCGGAACCGACCGCGAGCACGGCTTCGGGTCCCTGCGTACCTTGCTCGTACTTACAGTCCAGTTGATATATGCCCTTCTCTTCCGTCCTAAATTCCAGCGCCGACCGTCCCGACCGTCCGTTCGCGTTGTAAGTCGTCGACATCTTCGCGCG
This sequence comes from Candidatus Acidiferrales bacterium, assembly GCA_963780315.1. Taxonomy (GTDB): domain Bacteria; phylum Acidobacteriota; class Terriglobia; order Acidiferrales; family UBA7541; genus Acidiferrum. The sequence goes on from CAWABP010000006.1 coordinate 82,640, forward strand.
ATGCGTATCGATCCGCCTTCCCGTACTTTGGGAAGTCACCCTGCATGTCAATCCATTGAGATTGGACTTGGTTGAGTAAATTCGTCCGTCCACCACGGATTCTTCCTCGAGGAAGATCGTGTACCAAAGCTTTGGCTTCAGATCCAGATCTTTCGCGCCCGGCACGATCACCTGGATCAGATTGTCGGTTATGTGAAAGATTCCGTGAAACAACGTGTACACAAAGAAGCCCATGCTGCCTAGAAGCACAACTGTGCCCAACGCGTAATACCACGCGCTTGGCCGTATCAGCTGCTTATCGCTCATTGTTTAGTCCTGGGCCTGCAATTTCCATCAGCATATCTCCGCCAGCCTGAAATGTAAGTCCCTTTCTTCAAGCTGCGTTATAATTCGCTCGCATTTACTTCCGTTTATCCGAGGAACTTCCCGATGCAGATGCGCCGCTTTCTGCTTGCTTCGTTACTTCTTTGCTTCTTTGTTCCTTCTCTGCCTGCCCAGCTGCCGCCCGTCAAGACCGAGCCGCTCCAGGCACCGCAGGGCCTGCAAGGCGCCGCTGGGTGTTCCGCAACCGAAGCGTCCGCGTGCGCGCAAGCGGCCTCTAAAATCACGCCAATCATCATGGGCGAATCGCCGCTGGAAGAAAATCTGCGCCGCTTGACGGATGAAATCGGTGGGCGCGTCACGGGCTCCCCGGAGATGGCCAAGGCCGTCGATTGGGCTGTTGCCGCTTTTCGCGCCGCCGGCGTTGGAGTGCACACAGAAAAATACCTTCTTCCCACAACATGGAGCGAAGGCGAGACGCGCCTGGAATTGCTCGGTCCTGTACAGTTTCCCGTTTCGCTTGTTTCCGAAGGACTTTCTCCCGCCACGCCTCCTGGCGGCCTGGAAGGCACGCTCGTCGATGTGGGCGATGGCACGAAAGCCGAATTTGCGCGCGCCGGCAGTTCCGTGAAAGGCGCAATCCTCATCGTTCACAGTGAAGTGAGCTACACATGGAAGGATCTTGGCGATGAGTACGACAAGCCGCCGGCCATCATCGAACTTGCGGTAAAAGGCGGTGCCCGCGCCATTCTCTGGACCGGCCAGCGGGAACGCAAGCTGCTTTACCGGCACACCAATTCAGACGATGGAAAGCTCGAACCCATCGTGCAAGCGATTATCGCCCGCGAAGACGCGCTGCGCCTGCAACGCGCCGTGGCCGCAAATCCAGGTAAAGTCCGCGTGCGGCTCACCATGCCCAACAAAATTGGTGGGCCGGTGGATCAGTTCAACGTGGTCGGCGAAATCCGGGGCTACGAAAAGCCCGATGAGGTCGTCGTGCTCGGCGCGCATCTGGATTCCTGGGAACTTGGCACCGGGGCGTTGGACAACGGCTGTAATGCCGCCATGGTCATCGAGGCGGCCCGCGCCATCAAAGCCAGCGGCCTGCTCCCGCGCCGCACCATCCGCTTTATTTTGTTTAGCGGCGAAGAGCAGGGCTTGCTGGGCTCGTGGGCCTACGTGCAAGCGCATCGCGCGGAAATGGACAAGTACCGCGCGGCCGTCATCTACGACGACGGCATGGGCCGAGTAACAGGCTATTCTTTAGGAGGACGCCACGACATCGAACCGGCCGTGCGTGAAATCCTGCGCCCCTTTGCAGGCTGGGGCGTGGGCAATCATACCTTCGACGCGGATACGGGCACCGACCACTTCGATTTTCTTCTGGAGGGGGTGCCCACGCTGGTGGCCAACCAGGAAGTGGCAAACTACATGCAAAATTATCACGCCGCGTCAGATACCTTTGATAAGGTGGACATTCGCGAACTGAAGTTGAACACCGTGCTCTCCGCCGTAACCGCCTGGGGCATCGCCGATCGCGTCGAACCCATCGGCAAACGCCTCTCCCGCTCTGAAATAGAATCCCTGCTTAAGGAAACCCAACTCGATCAACAATTGAAGGAACTGGGCATGTGGGCCGACTGGCAATCCGGCGCTCGTGGTCGCCAGCCTTAGTGGGTATTACTCACACCCTGCGGCACCGCGCAGGAGTAGCGCTGCTGGGGATAGAAGAGCTGCGCACCTTTCAGGCGATCTCGCGCGGCTGCAGACAGGGTGATCTTCAAATCGTGCTTTCCCGGAACTTGGTTTGGCGCCGTAACTTGCAGGATTTCATTCTCAAACATCCCTCCGAAAAACATGCGGATTCCTTCCGATAAACTAGGCTTGGGTCGTGCCTCAAATCCAAACCTTATTTCAGCTGGCCCCAAATACATGAATCCTCCGCCTGTTCTTTGTGTGAGTTCAAATGAATTCGGGCCGACAATCTCTTCCTCAGCTGAGTGGATCCGGTGTTCTGTGGGGATGTGCAAAAGGGTGAAAAAGACTCTCACACCACTCTTGGCAAGTGCCCGTTGAAGTTCACTCTGCCTAATTTTGCTGCCATTCTCCCCACCATCACTTACCACATAGAGTGCGTCAGCAGAGTTTGGCTTTTCCAGAAGTTGCAACGCTCTACTCATGGCATCGTACAAATGGGTCGTCCCTTTAACAGAGTGGGAAAGGTATCCCGCGTCTTTTGACAGGTCGCCCAAACGCTTCGTTACTGCGGAATTGTCTCTGGCAAAACCGATCTCTTCGACTATTTTTGTATTAAATATCAGTAGCGCCGCGTAGGCCCGGCCTTCCGACGAAGCTAAGAGCTTCACGGATGCGATGGCTTCATGCCACGGAATTTCGTTTCCTATGCCCTTCATGCTTCCACTCGCATCCAGTACAATCACGATGTGCCTTGGACGGTCTTCCCTATGAATGCTGTCAATCCCTCTGAACTTTCCGTCCACTTTGACCTCGAGATCTTCGCGCGAAAAGCCATGGATAACTTCGCCGCGCGCATCCCGAATCACGATCGGAATACTGTATTGTGAGCAAGCAGTGTCTTGCGCATTGACGCCTTGAGGCAGCCAACCCGCCGCGAATAGCATCACCAAAACAATGAATTGACGACTCATACACCCGCCACCGCTGGCATATTAGAGGCAGGTTAGTGACATGAATAGTGCGCACCGCACCAGGGATATGTGCTCCCTGTCACGTTATACTGAGGTGTGAAGCAAATCCCTGCAAAACTTGCCATGCCGCGGCCCGAACCGCCACAAAAACAGGGCAAAATTCTGGCCCTCGACTACGGCCGCAAGAAATTCGGCTTGGCCCTCGCTGACTCTGAAGCTCGCATCGCCACGCCTCACAACACCCTCGAACGCGTCAATCGCAACGAAGACATGCGCCGCCTGCGTGAATTTGTCCGTGATCACAACGTCCAGCAAATTGTTGTCGGCCTGCCACTCCGCCTCGATGGCACGCATGGCGAAATGGCCGAAGAAGCCACTGCTTTTGCCAACCGTCTCCGCAAGCAAATCGGCGTCCCCGTGGAATTAGTGGACGAACGCCTCACCAGTTGGGAGGCCGAACGCATCCTCGAAGAAGAGATGGGCCGTCGCATTACCCATGAAACCACGCGCGACGGCAAACGAAAACTGATACGTAACGCTCAGGGAAAATACACCGTGGACGCCATTGCCGCCATGGTGATTTTGCGGGAATATTTGTCGCGTGAGGGTAGTACGGAGGAGCGCGCCTAGCGTGAAGGTACTTGTCATCATCGTTCTTCTCGTATTGCTGGCGGCCGGCACCGTGGGCGGATACTTTTGGTATTGCATCGAAAAACCATTCGGAATCATTCCGCCGGAAGGCATTTTCGTGCAGATTCCCCATGGAACCTCTCGCCGCGCCGCAGCGCATCTTCTGGAAAAGGAAGGCATCGTCGGCAGCGCAATCGCCTTTGAGATTTACGCCCGGCGTCATCCCAAGCGCACGCCAGTAGCAGGCGAGTATTTCTTCGACCATCCGCTTTCCGGCAAAGAAGTCTTCTGGAAATTGGCCAATGGCGAGATCTACGTGCAGCCCTTCACCGTGCGCGAAGGCCAGACCATGTACGACATCGCCCACGCGCTCGAAGCAGCAAAGATTATGCCCGCTGACGATTTTCTCAAAGCCGCCAGCGATCCCGCCTTGATCAGCGATATTGCGCCGCAAGCCGCCACGCTCGAAGGGTTTCTCTTCCCTGCAACCTATGAACTTTCCCGCCACCCGGCCGCCGCGGACTTGACGCGCATGATGGTGCGCAAATTCCGTGAAGCCCTCAAACCGATTTACCCCCAAGATCCCGCTCCCGGAGTCCCTGCGCGCCCAATATCGCTTCTGTCTACGGTGACCCTGGCGTCCCTGATCGAGCGGGAAACGCCCCGGCCTGAGGAGCGCCCCATTGTCGCCAGCATCTATGACAATCGCCTGAAAAAACGTATGCTCTTGCAGTGTGATCCCACGGTCATCTACGCGCTGGAACAAAGCGACAATTACAAAGGCACTCTTACGCTAAAGGATTTGCGCATCGATTCGCCTTATAACACCTATCTGCACCCGGGCCTTCCTCCCGGGCCCATCGGAAATCCCGGTGAAGCCTCCCTGCGCGCCGCGCTCGAACCAGCAGAAACCAATTTTCTTTATTTCGTGGCCAACACCCAGGGTGGCCATTTTTTTGCCTCCACACTGGCGGAACACAACAAAAATGTGGCCAAATACCACCGTCTCCTGAAAGGTGAACCCGCGGAACTCCCAGAACCCTTGGTTAGCAAGAAACATGCCGCCCCTCTCGCTCACAAAGGCAAACGATGATGGATGATTTAAAGACGAAAAAGGATTTGATCCTGGAAACCGCGCACGCCATCGGCGTTCAGAAGTGGACGCCCGCGGAAATCGACCAGTTGCGGCGCAAACTTCTCGCCACTCATGGTGAAGCAGGAAAAACCACGAACGACTACATCGCCGATGTTCTGAAAGCTATGGGTTGGAAACTGCAACTGACCGAACGGGAGGAAGCCGAAGAGCGTTTCGAGGAAGAGTTCGAAGACATCCTGCATTTCAAGACGCTGCCCGACGCGGAAGTCAGCATCACGCGCCTGGATGAACTGATGCGCCGCTTCAAGGTTCATGGCGAAGATGCGGCCGTGCAACGTGTTCTGGAAATTGCACGACTCGGCAAGCGCCGCGCGGAAATGATTTCGCACAATCGCAAAGTGGAAGCGCGCAAACGCGAGGAAAAAAAGGAAATCGCGGAGTGGTTCCGCATCTGGTTGGAAACCCCGGACGCCTTTTTTGACTGGCTCGACGTCCGCAAAGCCTCACCGGGGTTCCGTGAAAAATTTGGGGACGCCGAGGAGGAATAGCGTTGGGACCGGAATCGAACGCGCCCGATCTTCCTCCTTATTCTCTAGACGTACAGGCGTTGGAACTCGGCACCGGCACCAAAGCCGTTGGCATGGAACTTCTGGAAACAGAAAGCCGCGAGCCTTTGCGCGGAATCGAAGCCGTGCAAATCTGGGCCGCAGCCTTTCCTGCCCTCGCGGCCAGCGAAGTGTTCCTGCTGGATTTCTTTAGCCACATTGAACGTGTCCGCGACTTTTGTAACGCGCAAGCTATTCCCTATCGCCAAGCCGCACCGCGCTGCCTGGTGATCTTGCAGCCTGCCACCGAGCATCTCCGCCTGTTGCTCGCTCGCTTTGAATCGGAGACTTTCGGCATCCGCGCCGGTCCGGCGGCGCAAGTTGTCGATCCCGTTCTCGAAAACGAGCTGTCGCATCGCGGCCTGGATGCGTATCAGACCGCTTACCAACGCTACGCCTTTTGCGCCGTGGTTGAGCCCGAAGACGCCTGGGTGACCGTGCTGAGCGAAAGCCTCTGGGCCAGCGAAGTGATCCGCCGGGTGAGGCCCGCGCTTCAGCCTTTCGACGTGTATATCGCGCGGCCCCAATAAACCGCCGGAATGCGCTAAACTGGTTGTGCCAAGCCTTCTTCGGCCGTTTGACCTGCTTCCCCCGTGGTTGTTAAATTGCTTCTTTTGCGTTCAGGATCAGGATACTCACTGATGTCACGTGTTTGCCCATGCATGGTTTTGCTGACAGTGTCGCTGGCCGCTTGCGGCTGTGGCGGCCAGGTGCATCAGGTCACAAAGGTGCCCGCCACGCAGCGCACGGTGGCACAAGAAGCCACGGAGGATCAGCTTCTGGAGCGCTACAACGCATTCGCGCGGGGAGTGCAAACCGTGAATGCCGTGGTGGAATTGAAGCCCACGGCCGGCTCGAAATATAGCGGCGTAATTGACGAGTATCACGAGGTCAAGGCATTCCTTCAGGCTTCGCGGCCCTACAACATTCGCATGATCGGGCAAGCGCCCGTAGTGGGGAAAACCGTGTTTGACATGGCCAGCGATGGCCAGCAGTTCGAGGTTTCCATCCCTTCAAAAAACAAATTCCTGCTTGGGCAGGTTTCTCTCGAACGTCCCAGCAGCAATCCCATTGAGAATCTGCGCCCTCAGCACCTGGTGGACGCGTTGCTTTGGCAGGAAGTGCGTAAAGAAGAGGCCGTCTTGCTCGAGGAATTCAACGATGAGCAAGCCAGGTTTTACGTCCTCACCGTGTTGCGAGGCGGCTATAAAACGGAAATCCTGCGGAAAGTGTGGTTTGATCGTGCGGACCTGCACATCTCGCGGCTCGAAAACTTTGGCCCCAAGGGTGCACTCCTCTCTGATGTGCGCTATGCAGACTGGCAAGCAACTGCTACAACCGACTCGCCCATCGGAGAGTTTCCGCGGGTGATTCGCATTGATCGTCCACACGATGATTATCGCTTGGACATAAGCGTCACCAAGGTTGCTCTCAATGGACCGTTGCAGGCATCTCTCTTCAAGCTTTCGCCTCCCTCTGGCGAGGAGGTCGTGCAGTTGGGTGCAACGGCTGAGGATAAGAAACCATGATGGGCCATCTCGTTGTGCGCAACCTGTTTCACCGGCCGATGCGTACGCTGATCGGCGTGGTGGCGATTGCCGTGGAAGTGATGCTGGTCATCATCATCGTTGGCCTCACATCCGGCATCCTACAAGAGACTGCCAAGCGTATCGAGGGCATCGGCGCAGACATCATGGTGCAAGCTCCCGAAGCACAAGTCCTCATCGGTTTCAGTGGCGCCCCCATGCCCATCAAAATTGCCGACAAAATAGCCGAACTCAAATATGTCCAGGCAGTCTCGCCGGCCTTGCTGCAATTCAATTCCTCTGGCGGAGTTGACGTCGTTTATGGCATCGATCGCGATACCTTCCGCGACGTTTCCGGAGGCTTCGTCTTCCAGGCCGGCCACGATATGGAAGGCCCCTACGATCTGATTGTTGACGATTGGGCGGCGAAGGCCAAAAAGCTTAAGGTCGGCGACACTTTCAATCTTTTCAATCATGACTGGAACGTTGCCGCGATCGTCGAACATGGCAAGGGCGCCCGCCTGTTCGTCCCTATCACCACGTTGCAGGAGCTTGTTGGTGCTCGCGATAAAGCCTCCATCTTCCTGGTGAAATGCACGCACCCCGATCACACTGAAGATGTGATGGCCGAAATAAAGGAACTCCTTCCCAGTCACCCTGTCCGCCCGCTGAAGGATTTCATGACCTTGATGACCTCCACCAATATCCCGGGGCTGCAGACTTTCATCAACGCCATGATCGCCCTGGCCGTCTGCATTGGCCTGCTCGTCATTTTCCTTACCATGTACACGACCGTACTTGAGCGCACTCGCGACATTGGCGTCCTGAAATCTCTTGGCGCAAGCAAAGTTCTGATCGTAAGAGCCCTGCTTGCGGAAACCACTCTGCTTTGCCTGCTGGGCATTGCGGCTGGCGTGGGACTCAGTTACCTTGTTCGGGCAGGGTTTCTCGCTCTCTTTCCCACGCTTTCCATTTTGATTACACCGGAATGGGTCCTGCGGGCTGCGCTTATCGCGTTGGTAGGCGCCGTGTTTGGCGCAAGCTATCCCGCATGGGTTGCCAGCCGCAAGGATCCCGTTGAAGCGCTGACTTACGATTAGGGAGTCTGGAAAACTAGGCACAAATGGCAATCACAGTTACAATACGGACGATTACCGACGGAATGCTGGACCCAGAGCGAAAGCCTTTGGAACCAATACTCAAAACCGAGAATCTCTGGAAGCTGTACCACACTGGTAAGGTCGAAGTCCCGGCCCTGCGCGGCGTAAATTTCCAGGTTCTGCCCGGCGAGTCGGTTGCGGTTATGGGGCCCTCTGGGTGTGGCAAATCTTCGCTGCTGTATGTGATTGGCGGGCTCGCGCGCGCTTCACGCGGCACCGTTTTGGTGGACGGCAACGACCTGACTGCCATGGGCGATGCGGAGCGCACCAAACTTCGCCGCAGCAAGATCGGCTTCGTTTTCCAACGCTTCAACCTGCTGCCCACGTTGACCGCCAAGGGCAACATCGCCATCGCCCAGTACATTCACGGCGACGGCTACGATCCCCACCGCTTCGCCGTCGTCACCAAAATGCTTAGCCTTGAGGGCCGCTTGCATCACAAACCCTCGGAAATGTCCGGCGGCGAGCAGCAGCGCGTGGCTATTGCCCGCGCCATCATCAATGAACCAAAAATCCTCTTGGCGGATGAGCCCACGGGCAATCTCGACACAAAGAATTCTGAAATCGTGCTGGAGATGTTGCGGCGTTTGAACAAGGACCTCGGACAGACCATCGTGATGATCACCCATAACCCCGAGGCCACCACCTATTTCGACCGCATCGTGCACATGCGCGATGGCATCATCGTTGATGGAGTTCCGGCGGACTGATATGGCAGGCCTCGGTCAAATCCTCTCACGGACGTTCTTCTGGTCCTACGAACGCGGCTCGTGGCAATACGATATCGCCGTGATCCTGATTCTGGTGTACGTGCTGCTGACGCCGCGCTCGTGGTTCCGCGATCAGCCTCAGGTGGGCCAGCCCGCCAACACCAGCCAAGTCGAGTTGCTTCCCAAGAATGGTGAAAATGAGGTGTACCGTGTGGACGCGCACGTCCTGGCGCCCCCCGAGCGGACTCCGGCGCTGCAAAACGATTTGCATAATGCTTTACAGAAGGCGCGCCCAGACTTGCACGATGGCCGCTTCTCCATCGTCAAAATCGAGCCCATCCGCGATGAAAAGGGCAACGTCGCAGCTTACGAAGTGACTATCCATCACTAAGACTCATTGTGTCAGGCTCGTGCTGTGCTTCTCACCGCGCTGTGCTACGATTTGAAGCGGCTCAGTTTCGCGCAATTACTGCCTTAGGGGTTGCTTTGAATCGATTTCGCTTGTTGTTCGTCGTTCTGCTGCTCGTCGCGTCCGCTGGCGTCTGTGATAGTCCCAACCGGCAAAACAATGGAAAGATGTCCCTCGGCTTTGTGCTTTCCATGATGGATAAATCGGCCAAGGATTTTCACACCCTCACCGCCGATATTGAGCACATCAAGTACACCGCCGTGGTGAAGGACACATCTATCGAAACAGGTCAGATTTATGTGCGCAAAGACGAGAAGATGCGCATTGACTTCCAGAAACCCGACCAGCGCACCATCCTGCGCGAAGGCGACAATTTCTATATTTACACGCCGAAAATCAATCGCCTCGAGGAATACAATATCGGCAAGCACCGCGCTCTTGCGGATCAATACCTGGCGCTGGGTTTCGGCACCAAAGGCGAAAGCCTCAAAAAGAACTATCAGATCTCGCTGGTGGGAGAAGAAGAGCTCGATGGCCATAAAACTGCCGTCATTGACCTGACGCCTAACTCCGAAGAGATGCGCAGTCAGGTCGCCAAAATCGAAATGTGGGTGGACGAAGCATCCTGGCTGCCCATCCAGCAGAAATTCTTTGAAACGGGCACTGACGATTACTTCATGTCCCACTACAAAAATGTGATGAAGAACCTGAAAATCGCCGATAGCAAATTCAAGCCCGATTGGCCCAAAGGCTCAAAGGTCGAAAAGCCCCGCAGCTAGTCTCGCCGCCAGCGTCTTTCACGCAGAGGTTTTGGCGCCTTCCCGCTCTAGCAACTTCTCCTTGCGCTGCAATCCCCAGCGATATCCCGCCAGAGTTCCATCTGTGCGAATCACGCGATGGCACGGCACCACAATGGAGACTGGATTGGTTGCGCAAGCCCTTGCCACTGCACGAACCGATCGTGGCTTGCCCAACGCGCGCGCCACCTGCGTGTACGTCCGCGTCGCGCCTCGGGGGATTTTTTGCAATTCCTCCCAAACGCGGCGCTGAAATGCCGTTGCCTGCACGTCCAGCGGCAAGTCCACGCTAGGCGCATCCCCTTCGATGCGGTGGAGAATCTCCTCTAGCCATTGTTCGTTTCCTTCCTGCGACCGCCTGATTTCCGCGCGAGGATATTCCTTGTTCAGTGCGTCCACAAGGCTATCTGGCTTTTCTCCAAGGTACACGGCGGAAACGCCGCGCGCCGTTGATGCAACCAGAACTTTTCCAAGCGAAGAGTTTGCTACGGTGTATCCGATTTGCATTCCAGGAGCTCCTTTGCGATAAGTTGCGGGCGTCATGCCCAAATGCGTGTTCGTTTTTTCGTAAATCCGGCTCGGCGAGCCAAATCCGCAGGCGTACAACGCTTCACCAATTTGCTTTCCCTCGCGCAACATCTTCTTAAAACGCGTCATCCGTGCCGCTTCGGCGAATGCTTTCGGCGTTAGCCCGGTCATGCGACGAAACGCCCGGCGCAGTTTTGCGGTTGAAGTCCCGATCTGCGCGGCCAGCGATTCCAGCCGCACGCACTCCTCTTCAGAATTTCCCAGAGCCTCCGCTGCCTTGGCCACCAGGGCCGAAAGCTCCGGGCGCTCTTTGGGGCGGCATCGCCGGCAGGGCCGGTATCCTTGCTTTTCGGCCTCCTGCACGGTGCGAAAAAACACGGCATTCTGCCGATGGGGCCGCCGCGCGGGGCAAGACGGCTTGCAGTAAATGCGAGTGGAGCGCACCGCAAAAACAAACGCGCCATCGGCCCGCGCATCGCGATGCAGCGCGGCCTTCCAATACTTGGCAGCAGCTTGCGCTGAAATGTTCCCTTGCTGTTTGTCCAATTGTGTCGTGCTCATTATCGTGTCCATGCGCCAAGACTACCGCGAGTTGCCTAACGCTTCTATCCGTTTTCCGCCGCCAAAAACTGTATGTTTTCTTTCGCGGTTTTTGCGTTCCTAGGGGTCAAGCAAGCCCGGCCGCAACAAAGCGGGGTCTAACCCATCACCTCGTCATCGCTCTTCGATGTCAGACCAATGTTCCGCGTCACGCCTCTCCCGGCGCGGGAATCGCTTCATCCTCTTCCGCCGGAACCTTGTGTGGGATCGTGATTACCAGGATCACCGCCGTCAAGATTACCGCGCTGGCCATGATTGTCCGCAACGTAAGTGCCTCGCCGCCCAGCAGCCATCCCAGAAACAGCGCCACAACAGGATTCACAAACGCATACGTAGCTACATGCGCCGCCGCGCCGTGCTTCAAAATATAAATGTACGCGCTGAAACCCATCGCGGAGCCAAAAACCGCCAAATACAGCAGCGCCAGCCACGAACGCAGAGTCACCGCCGGCAAATGCAACTCGCGGAACTCTCCGCTGATTCCCGCCACAATCAGCAGCGCAGTGCCTCCCGCAATAGTCTGCATCGCCACACCCAGCATCGCCGAATTCGGAATGGGGTGGTGTTTTGAATAGATGGAGCCGATCGCCCACGCCAGCGAAGCCAGCACCAGCGCAAGCGCGCCATAAGGACTGATGCGCTCAGACCCTCCCAGATGCTTGGGGCCCACGAGCAATGTCATCCCCACGAAGCCCAAGACCAACCCCACAAGCACGCGCGGCGCGGGGCGCGTACCTCCCGGCCGCAGCCAATCCACCAGCACCAGCCACAGTGTTACCGTGGCCACCAGAAGCGCCGCAATTCCGGAGGGAATGATCTTCTCCGCCCAGGTTACTGTCCCGTTGCCGCACAGAAGCAGCAGGACCCCTGTAACAACGGTTGTGCGCCATTGGCTTAGCGTTGGCTTTTCCCCGCTCATATGCCGGAATATGGGATAGAAAACCAATCCCACGGAGAGGTGCCGGAATCCAGCCAGCACAAGCGGTGGAAAACTCTCAATACCGACACGGATTGCGAAGAACGTTGCGCCCCACAGCAAGTAGACCGCGGCAAAAGATACCAGAAGGAGCGATGAAGCCCCCTTGTGGCCAGTATTTGGCTTGGGCAGGCTGTTATGTGTGGATTCTAGCGTCTCGGGCGCCATCTCAGGCCTGTCCAACGATAGTACGAGGTCAAGGTTTCAAGTCCAGTGCCATATTGAGACTGGGGCAACCCCGGCCAGGAAAAGTGTCTTCCAAACTGCATTAATTGTACAGGTACCATGACTATGTGTTTCATCTTAGGACACTTCCACCCTTTTCCACAGGTTGACATGCACTGCCCCAAAGTGGGATGTTGGCTTCCCGAGATCTTTTCGGGTCATTTCTTCGTACCGGGTCCAATCAAAGAATTCGCTCCATTAGCTGTTCGTCTCTCTGAGGGGCGAGATGAGTGTCAGTAATCGCGTGTTAGTTTGGGAAAGTCTGCCTGCTTCGTCGGAAACGTCAGTTCGCTCCGGAGCCGCTCCCGCTTTTCCCGAAACATTAGAACCTCGGCGGAGTCCCGCACTGCGGGTTATGCCGTTGCTCCGCTCGCCGCAGCCGCGGCGATTTGTGCGCGTGCCCACGTACGCTATCGGCGTGCACAAAGAACAACGCGAATCTCCCCGCGCTTCTCTGAATTTGCCCCTAAAACTAAAAAGCGTTTCTGGCGTGCCCGAGGATTTCCAGGTCTCTCTCGTCACCCGTGACATCAGTGCCTCCGGCGTTTATTTCCTCTGCCCCAAGCCTCTGCCTGAGGGCACGGAGATCGAGCTGGACATCGTCTTGGTCAGCCGCCCGCTCGGTTATGGCAACGTTGTGGTTTCCTCGAAGGCCTCCGTGCGTCGCATCGAGCCCGCAAACATGCCCGGGTGGTTCGGCATCGCTGCCAGCTTCAATGATTTCGCTTTCGATCGCGACGATCACATTCCCGATCGCTACGATGCAGGCTAAACGCCACTCCTTACCTCTCTGGTCCTAAAATCCGCATCCTGTTTCTGCTACTCTTGTGCAAGTGACTCCGCAGCCCACCCTCGCCGCTGTCCTCTTTGATTGGGATGGCACGCTCATTGATTCCTACCACGCGGATTCCCACGCGTATCTGGCTCTTTTCCAGGAAATGAGCGTGCCGTGGGGCTTGAAGGAACTCGAGCGCCATTATTCTCCCAATTGGTATGCCGTCTATCGCGAGGCAGGAATACCCAAATCGCGCTGGGCTGACGCTGACTGTATCTGGCGTGCCTACTACGCGAAACATAGCCCCGGGTTGATTCGCGGCGCGCGCCACGTTATCGGTCAACTCGCCGGCCGCCACAGATTAGGTCTGGTGACCAGCGGGGATCGCATCCGCGTGATGCGGCAACTGCGTGAATTTGGATTGACGCGATTGTTTCGCGCACGCGTTTGCGGTGGCGATCTGGAAGAAAAAAAACCGCATCCCGAGCCGTTGCGCATGGCTCTGCGCCAGTTGGCCATCGCGCCCGCGCAATGCGTTTATGTGGGGGATACACCGGAAGACGTGGAGATGGCTCGCGCCGCGGGCGTTCGTGCCATTGCCGTGCTGGGTCCCTTTCCTACGGAAAAGCGTCTGCGCGCGGTAAAGCCTGAATTCCTGTTGGATGATCTGCGCAAGCTGCCCGGATTGTTGCGGGAATTGTACGTCGAGCCAGGTCGTCCGCTGCGGCGTTCCTGACACGCTTCATTTGCCGAATCAGATCAAGGTTTGGACGTTTGCGGAGCGCTCGCCTGCGGCCCAGCCGTTTGCGTCACCGGCGCGCTGACCGGCGGAAATGGCTTGAAGTTGGTCCACTTGATCGTCACCCGGATCGGAACATCGCGGTCCTTCAATTTGTACACATCCTCGGAGCGAGCGTAGTCTGGAAACCAGTATTTCCCGTCCACATTTTCCCGGTAAGTCTCGAACAAGCCAAACGGCAAAGTCGGCGGGTGAATTGGGCCCAGGTCGGTGACCCACTTGCCGTAGGTCTTTACTACTTCCAGGTACTTCTGATCCACCCACAAAATGCCATCAAAGAGCGGATGCTGGCGGTCCAGCGTTTTCGGGTGCACCTGAAAAATGTAGCAATCCACTTCATCCACTTTTTCCGTGCTCAGGAATTGCACATCGTATTTGGATAACTGGGCGGGTGTCACCGGGAACTCAGGAATACGCGTCAGAATTTGCGCGTCTTCGGGCTCGAATTGCAGGTACATCAGCGTGGATTGCGGAGCCGCGATTGCTTTTTCGTAGAGTTTGCCGTCGCCCGAACGCACCGCGTCGTATGTGGCATCGTACTCTCCGCTGGGCTTCCCGTCGGGGCCAAACTCCTGGATGCGAATGGTTTTGCGATAGGCATATTGCGGCCGCGTGCCCTGGTACAACTCCTCTTTTTCCGCAAACGCCTTGATGATTTGTGCGGGCGGCAAGGACGGTGGCGCTTCGGCTTCCGGCACGCCCACTACTCGCCGCACTGTGTGTTCCGGCGGTGGCGTTAGTGGCCCGGGGGCATTTTCCTGCGCGCAAAGTGGCGAAGCGGTAACGCAAAAGGAAAATGCCAGTACAAGAAAAAACGCCATGCGCGCTAAAATGGTATTCAGTCGGAAGCGATGACTCTTCATGATTAATTGGATGCGCGGACCCCGTAAGTGCGCCGCCCGCGGCTCTCAGTCTACCGCCAGTGTACCGCAATTGGCGGGGCAATCAGCCGCTGCGAAGAGAATCGCCGGGTTATCCGTAACCATTTTCCAGGAACCGTGAACCAGCAACTTTACGCGCGACGCTTTTATGTCATCGGCCGCGTGCAAGGCGTGGGCTACCGCAACTACGTCGAGCATGTCGCCGGCAAGCTTGGCTTGCACGGCTATGTGCGTAATCGCCGCGACGGCCGCGTTGAAGTTCTCGCTATAGGCTTGCCGGAAAAGCTCGCGCAGCTTCGCGCCGCCCTGGAAAAAGGACCGATGATGTCCGATGTGGCGGGCTTAAACGAAGAACCAGACGTGGTTGATACCCGGTATGTCGGAAGTTTCACCATTGAGATAACCATTTAACGGAGAGCCGCAGCGATGGATGATCTGAAGAAACTGATTCGCGAAGTTCCGGATTATCCCAAGCCGGGAATTCTGTTTTACGACATCACCACGCTCTTGAAAGATAAGCTGGGCTTCCGCACCCTCATTGACCGGCTCTGCGCTCACTACGCTGGCCACAAGATTGATCTTGTTGTGGGCATCGAAGCCCGCGGCTTCATTCTTGCTCCCGCGCTCGCCTACAGCCTCAACGCCGGTTTCGTCCCTGTGCGCAAGCCCAACAAATTGCCTGCCAAGGCCAAGCGGGTTTCCTACGGCCTTGAATACGGCTCTGACACTTTGGAGATCCATGAAGACGCCGTGCAAAAGGGCCAGAACGTTTTGCTTTGCGACGACCTGCTGGCCACCGGCGGTACTGCTGCTGCCGCCACGCAACTTATTCGCTTGCTCGGCGGCCACGTGGTTGGCGCCGCGTTTGCCATCGAACTGAATTTCCTGCATGGCCGCGAAAAACTCTCAGGCATGGATGTCTTTTCCTTGATTCAGTACGACAAGTAACCAGGAATCGCGCGCCAATTCCGCGTTTTACTTCTTGTGCGCCCCGCGTTGCCGCAGCGCCTCAAACAGCACCACGCCCGTGGCCACCGACACATTCAACGACCTCACCGGGCCGCTTGTCGGCAGCGAAACCACAAAATCACACCGCTTGCGCGTCAATTCGTGCAAGCCTTTCCCCTCGCTGCCCATCACGATCCCCGTCGGCGACGTGTAATCCACTTCGGTGTAGCTCTGCTTCCCTGCCTCATCGAGCCCCACCAGCCAGTAACCCGCCTCCTTCAACTCCTCCATCGAACGCACCAGGTTCGTCACTTTAGCGATGGGAAGATGCGCAATCGCTCCTGCGGAAGCCCGCGCGACCGTGTCCGTCAGTCCCGCCGCGCGCCGCTCCGGAATGACTACGCCATGCGCTCCGGCAGCCAACGCCGTGCGAATCACCGCGCCGAGATTGTGCGGATCCTCGACACCATCCAGCAGCACAATCAATCCCGCCTGGTTCTTGACGCTATTAGCGTGCGCCAGGATATCTTCGAGTGTAGACGCGGCGCGCGAGGCTGCCATCGCCACCACTCCTTGATGATCGTGCGAGTTGGCCAGACGGTCGAGTTGTCCGCGGTCCTCAAAGCGCACCGGTATGTCGCGCGCTCGCGCCAACTGCACAATTTCTTCAATGCGCGTATCTTGCCGCCCCTTGGCAATGACAATGCGGTCGAACGCGCTCCCTGCTTCCAGCGCTTCACGCACTGCATGAATACCTGTAAATCGGTCCATGGGCGTAAGTTTACAGTTTTCAGTGTGCAGTTCACAGTCGCTGGCGCGCAGTCCTTCAATCCAGAGCAGCGCAGAATTCCAGTATCCTTTACGCACATTTTTAACGGGCACGGCAAACGGCAGCGCCGCCGCTTCCTCCACCAACAAAATCACGCGGTCGAGTTCCCCCTCTCCCGCCCGCCCGGCAAGCGCCAGCCGTATGGGATGGAATAGGTCGCGGCCACGCACCTCGAGCTGTTTCCTTTAAATGCGTCACTACATCCTTTAAAGCGGTCCGATGTGAACAGGGCCCGCCGTCGAGCAGCAGCAAGCGCAAGATGCCGGACAACATCGCGTGCCGCATAACGGCGTCAACACAGCGTGAGCTTCCGTCGAGTCGCAGCGTTCTGCGCCGCGTCATACGCGAACACAAGCCGCAGCAATTGCTCGAGTCCGACGCGATCTCCGCCAAATGGCCTAGCAAGCCGCCGCATTTTCGCAAAACACAATCTGTTCCGGGCGAAGGGTCTCGGCGCCGAGAGCCAGCTGCGATTTCGCGGCACAGCGCAAGAACATCCTCCGCTGAAACGGATTCGCGACCGCACCGGATGCGGATGAATGTGCTCAGGCGTGGCCATGAAGAAATTCTAGCGCAGGCTCCAAACATCGAATGGCGCGAGCAAGCTAAATGCTTTCGCCGCGGAAGGCGGACCACGGCAATGGCAGCGTGATCGCGATGACGTAGCAGCGATCGCTTCGCCGTGGCCCACCGCGTCAACGCCCTCGTTCGTCTTCGCCTTTAGGTGAATTTTCTCTGCGGGAACTTGCAGCGACTTGGCCAACGCCTCGCGCATCCTCGGAAAATGCGGGCCAAGCTTGGGGCGTTCCAAAATCACCACAGCATCCACATACTCGATCACAAAACGCTTTTCATCCAGCAGTATCGCGGCGTGCTCCAGAAACATCAGACTGTTCGCGCCTTTCCATTTCGGATCGCTATCTGGGAAGTGAGTGCCGATATCGCCAAGTCCCGCAGCCCCCAGCAGCGCATCGCAAAACGCGTGTGCCAGAACATCGCCGTCCGAATGCCCCACAGGTCCTTTCTCGAAGGGCAATTCAATTCCGCCCACGATCAACTTGCGCCCTTCCGCTAGCCGATGCAGGTCATACCCGATTCCGCAACGCAGGCTCATGGCTTCTTGCCCGGCTTCCCAGATAAAACCGTGCCAGGTCCATGTCCGCGGGCTTGGTGATTTTGATATTGCGCTCGGACCCTAGCACGACATCACATCGTGTCCCATGCGCTCCACCAGAGCCGCCTCGTCGGACGCATTCAGGCCGTCGGCCTTCCGCCAGTGCGAATGCTTCCTTCAGTAACTTCGTCTCGAAAACCTGCGGCGTCTGGGCCAGCACGATGCGTTCGCGCGGAACAGTCGCGGTAATTAGGGCCACATCCTGCGGCAGACTCGCGCGTTTTACTTCTTTCACGGTGTCCATCGCAGGGACGCCCAGAATCGCGGCTTTGCAGCGCCGCGCTTCTTCAATCACGCGCGTAATCAGCTCCACGGTCACAAATGGCCGCACCGCATCATGTACCACCACGAGTTCCGTATCGTCGCCCACCAGGTTCAGCGCCTGCGCCACGGAGCCTTGCCGCGAATTTGCGCCCTTGATCACGCGAACCGGCTGGCTGAATTTCTCTTCCCGGATGCGCGATTCCAGCCGCTCCACGTTATCTCCGCGTGTTGCCACGATGATGTCCGTGATCAACGGGCATGCCGCGATGCGGCGCAAGCTCAGGATGACGATGGGTACGCCATCCAATTCAAGGAATTGTTTCGGTGTCTCCGCACCCATGCGCGTACCGAGACCCGCAGCAGGAAGAATCGCAGTGATATGAGTCATAGGGTGAAAGCAGTCCGGCCGAAGCGTTTTATCCTTGGCTTAAGCCCGGGTTGCAGAAAGTTGAGTGTACCTCAAGCGGGTGCAGGAAGAAAAACTCTTGCGATGGGATTTCGGCCCCATCAACAGGTGCGCCCAGTCCAGCAATCATTCTCTTAACAGGCTGCGGAAAAAGTGGCTTTGCCCGTCATTCCGAGCGAAGCGAGGAATCTCTCTTCGCGGAAAACCCAAGAAAAGAGGGATTCCTCACTGCGCAGACTCCGTTCGGAATGACGGGATGGAACTTTGTCAGCAACCTGTTAGGATTCGCTCTCCGAGTAACGCTTGCGCGAACCGGGCGCCGTCGTTTCCGTGGACTCTGTTTGCCTCTGGTTATTGCCGTCGTCCCTTCCGCCACCATTAGAATGAAGCGAAGACTCCGGACGGGCACTCAGCGACGCGGATGCGGACGCAGCACGCGAGTTCAGTTGCTCTCCTCGTTCGTCGAGCCGGCCGAAAATCATTTTGCCCGCAGGTGTCTGGTGAACGGAGGTAACCATGATGTCCACCGTGCGATTGAGCAGCCGTCGCGCTCCGTCCACAACCACCATCGTACCGTCATCCAGATAGGCGACGCCCTGCGACGATTCCTTGCCTTCGCGCAGAATCAGCACGCGCATTGGCTCGCCCGGCAGTACCGCGGGCTTCATGGCGTTGGCCAGCTCATTCACGTTCAAAATGGCGATGCCTTGCACGCGCGCGACTTTGTTTAAGTTGAAATCGTTCGTGATGATTTTCGATCCCGTCCGCCGCGCCAATTCCATCAGCTTCTGATCCACGCCAACGCTCGCAGGAAAATCTTCTTCCAGGATCCGGACTTCCAGCCCGGGCAGCTTCTTCATCCGCTGCAGCACTTCCAGTCCTCGCCGCCCTCGCTGCCTCTTCAACGGGTCGCCGGAATCCGCCACCAGTTGCAGTTCGTGCAACACGAATCGCGGTAACCCCAGGGCGCCATCCAGGAAATGCGTTTCGCAAATGTCCGCAATGCGCCCATCAATTAACACGCTAGTGTCTAGCAACTTTAAGGAGTTCGCCTCTAGGGCAGAGGCAGCAGCACGGCGCGGCTGCAACAATCCCGGGAATTCTTTGCCCTGGCGAAAGCCAATAACAAGGCCCAAATAACTCAGGCCAAACAGTGCGATTAATTCGAAGAAGGATCTGGCAGGTTCGGTTACAGCCGTGCGCGAGATAATGAGTGTAACGAGGAGGGCAGCGAGGAGACCACAGACAGCACCAGCGCCACCACCCACAAGCCCGCTGACCTCCGCATGGCGCAACCGTAATTCCGCCAACAGAATCACCATGGCAACAAAAAAGCCCAGCCCCGCGGCGGGTAGTCCACGGAGACCAAACGGAGAGAGGATGTAGCAGAGGATCACGCTCGTGCTAAGCAGCGCCAAGCGCATAACCCAGCCGTCCCATTCGCGGCTTGGAATCCCGGAAGACACGCGAACCGCAGCCCGTGAGCCCGTTGTTCTCGCCTTGGACCCGGCTATCTTGCCCGGCGCGCCATTGCCATCCTTCGGCCCGGAATCGTTCATGCTGCCCCGCTCTTCAATCAGCTTCAAATAACCCCGAACAGGGCGGCCACAGAGTGCAGGCAAACGAAAAGAAGGCCATGCCTTTCAGAGCTTGTAAAGCGGTGAATGGTATACTCTTGAATCAAGACTTTCGTCAAGCGTTATCGTTCCGCCCAAGGAAAATGACTGTGTATTTTAAGGAATGCAATTAACCAGGACTGTTTACTCGACATAAAAACGCGGAACGCGTTGGCTTACGCCCGAAAGCAAATCCGAAGTGACCGTTCCGATACTTCGCGCCACCACATTGGCCGGATATGCTTGCCGGCCCACCGTCCCGTAGACCGTCGCGATGTCGCCTAGCGCGGCGTCGGGGATGTCCGTAACGTCCACCATCGTCACGTCCATCGAGATGATGCCCAGCATTGGCGCGCGCTGCCCGCGGATGATGACGCTTCCTTTGTTTCCCAGGTAGCGATGTATCCCGTCGCCATACCCAGCCGCGAGCACGGCTATTCGCGAAGGCCGTTGCGCCGTCCAACTGGAACTGTAACCGACGCTTTCGCCCGCGCCTAGGGAACGCAAATTGATGATTCGCGTGCGCAAACTCATTACCGGCTGCAACGGCAGAGCCGCTTCAAACTTTGCGCGAAGCTCCGGAGGATCGAATCCCGGATGATATCCATAGAGGACGGCGCCGGGCCGCACCATATCTCCCCAGGTTTCCGGCAGCGCCGCGATGGCCGCGCTATTCGCCAGGTGCAGGATGCCAGGGTCCACCTGCAACCCGCGGAGCCGTTCGATAGCTGCGTGAAAACGATCCAACTGCTGGCGGGTCTGCGCTCCCGGGCGTAGATCGCACAAAACTTCAGAGGAAGCGAAATGCGTAAAGGTGCCGCTCAACGAAAGGTGCGGGCACTTGGCCAACTCGCGCGCGAAACAATCCATTTCTTCGGGCCGCAAGCCAAGGCGGTTCATTCCCGTATCAATTTTCAACTGAATCGAGGCGTGTTTCTTGTGCAGCGTCGCTGCGGCCGCTTCAAATCTCTGCAATTGCTCGCAGCGATGAATCGCCGGTGTCAACTTGTGTTCCAGCAGAATCTTTTCTTCGCCGGGCCAGAAACCACCGAGCACCAGAATCGGTGTGCGCACGCCCAGTTTGCGGATTTCCAGGCCTTCGGCCGAAGCAGCCACGCCAAACCAGTCCGCGCCGAACTGCTCCAGCGCCTTCGCGGTTTGCGCTCCCCCATGGCCGTAGCCGTTGCCCTTGACGATGCACAAAACTTTCCGCGGCGTCTTGCGCTTTTCCGATGTGGGATTCACGTAATCGCGAATCGCCCGAAGATTGCCGGCGAGAGCCGAAAGCGAAATTTCCGCCCAGACAGGGCGCCCGATAAAATCACCGGGATTTTTCTTTACGCGGGACATGAAATTCCTTGGAGCATCTAGTTTACGGCATCCACACGCAGCGGCAAAAACGCTGCGTCACACTGCGCGTGAATGACAACAGGTAGAGGAGCACGCTCCTGGCCACTCGGATTCGAGCATTCCACACTTCGGCGTTCATCTGCAGAAGGGGTCGATAGTCCCTGAAGGTAATTGAATCTAAATGGCTTGGAAGCTTGGACAGCGAACAGATCTTGCTACTCGACCAAAACGTTGTGCGCCCTAATCACCCGGCCTCTGTGGCGCTCGGGACGCGCTGTGTGTTCCCTTACATCTCATCCCCACCCGCAAATTGCGAAAATGCATCGGGAGCCGCTTCTTCAAATCGCGTTAACCGGCTGCGAAATACGAACTTCACCTTGTCGGTCGGTCCATTGCGCTGCTTGGCGATCAGAATATCGGCCATGTCGCGCTCTTCAGGGGTCGCATTCATATTAAAGAAATTCGGGCGGTAGATAAACATCACCACGTCGGCGTCCTGCTCAATCGCTCCCGATTCGCGTAAATCGGAAAGTTGCGGCCCACGTTCCTCGCGTTCCGGCGCGCGCGTCAACTGGCTGAGCACCAGCACCGGGATCTGCAGCTCTTTCGCCAGCCCCTTCAGTGCCCGGGAAATGCTCGCCACTTCTTCCTGTCGGGAATTGAACCGCCCACGCGCGGTAATGAGTTGTAGATAATCCACGATGAGGAGCGAGAGCCCTTTGTCGCGCTTCAGCCGCCGCGCCTTCGCCCCAATTTCCAGAACGCTGATCGACCCCGCGTCGTCTATCCATAGCGGCGCCGAGGAGATTGCCCCCAGCCCCTCTGTCATGCGCCGCCAATCCTCCCGGCTCAGGTGCCCGGAGCGGAATTTGTGCGCATCCACCTGCGCCACGGAAGCCACCAGGCGCTGCAGCAGCGATTCCTTGGACATTTCCAGGCTGAACACGGCCACCGGCAAGCCACCGCGTATGGCGATGTTCTCCGCCATGTTCAGCGCCAGCGCGGTTTTTCCCTGCGACGGCCGCGCCGCCAAAATGATCAGTTCGGAAGGCTGCAAGCCGGACAGCAGCTTGTCCAGTTCCCCGTAACCCGTGGAAATGCCGGTGACGCTCTTTCCTTCACGGAAAATCTTCTCAAGCCGCTCGAAATTGTCGCGAACGATGTCTTTGATGGGCAGCAGGCCAGCTTTGACGCGATCTTCCGCCAGCGCAAAAATGCTGGACTCGGCGTTGTCCAGAATCGTGTCCGCGCCGTCTTCCCCATCAAACGCGTGCTGCTGGATATTGTGCGTGGCGTGGATCAGATTGCGCAGCAGTGCTTTCTCTTTCACGATGCGCGCATAATGGTCCACGTTTGAAACGCGCGGCACCCCGTCCACGAGCGAAGCCAGGTACGGCGCTCCCCCCGAGGATTCAAGCTCACCGCGCCGGTGCAATTCCTCGGTCAGGGTCACCAGGTCTATGGCGTGCTGCGCCTCTCCCAACGCGATCATTTGATTGAAGATACTGCGATGCTGCGGGATGAAGAAATCGTCGGGCTTCAGCGCCTCAATAGCGGCATTCAAGGCGTTGTTATCCAGCAGGATGGCGCCCAGGATAGAGCGCTCCGCGTCCAGATTGCTGGGCATGGGCCGTTCAAGAGTGGAATCAGCGGGCATGGAGGGGTACAAAACTCCTTTTTGTTTTTCGCTTTTCCTTCGCTATAGGTAGCACGATTCCCTGCGGAAGGCAAGTGCAGATTCTTTTTCCCGGCTGGATGACTACGTGCGCCGAACTTCTATCGTGAGTGTGCGCGGAACATCGCAGCGCGTCAATCCGTGTCCCTGTGCATCGCGAAGGAAATCGTTGCAAAACTTTTCGTGCACCGTTCCCGTGGGGGGTCCAGCACGCTGGACCCCGTCTCGGCAAGCGCGATCGCGTTTGCGATACCTGCATTGCCTATTATTTCGCGGCAAAAAGTAAGGCGTGTTCAGCAGGTAGAACTTCCCGCTCGATCCGCTGGGAAGATTCGTCTTCTGCGACTTCGAGATCGAAGGCAGCCTGTAAATTCAGCCAAAACCGCGCGCTGGTATTGAAGTACCGAGCCAGGCGGAGTGCGGTATCCGTCGTGATGCCTCGCCGTTCGTGAACAATTTCGGAAATGCGCGTCACGGGTACTCGCAGGTCCAACGCCAGCTTGTTCATGCTGAGCCCGAGCGGCTTCAAATATTCTTCACGGAGAATTTCACCCGGGTGGATGGGGGAAAGCGGCTTTTTTTTGCGGGGCATCCGACCTCCTTTAGTGATAATCGACAATTTCAAGCTCGAAGACATCTGAATCCCGCCATACAAAGCAAATGCGCCATTGGTCATTGATGCGAATGCTGTGCTGGCCTTTTCTGTCAGCGTGCAGAGCTTCCAGACGGTTTCCAGGGGGCGAAGCCAGATCGCGCAATTCTGTAGCGCTGTCCAATAGGCGAAGCTTCCGTCGAGCAACCTGCTCAATCGAGCCGAACCGCGGAACGCGCTCGCGCCGATGCAATCTTTCCGTGTCTCGACAGCGAAACGACCGGATCACTCGTTAAGTGTATAACGCTAAACGTTAAACGTCAAACAGTCATCCGAATCCGCAATAACTGCTTTCTGCGAAGGGAATCGCAGCACAACTCTTCTCTGCGTGTCGTGGTCATCGGCAATTCCCCGTAGGGGTCCAGCACGCCGGACCCATCTCGGCAAGGTCCATCGCTTGGGTAGTGGGTCTGTTTCCGGTTATGGCTTATCTCGGACCTATCAGGAACGCGCATGGTCTGTGCAGCAAGAAGGCTCGCCTGGTCATCACTATCCGGCACTTGGACACTTCGGCCACCGAATTTTCCATTTAAAATCGAACGCCTTGACTCTATGGAGGAAAGGTCATGGTAGTGCACGGTAGGTTTTTAGTTTAGCGTGTTCTCTAACGGATATTCCTGATGCGCATTTGATTTCGGTTTCTAACTATTTCGATGTGCTTTTGCGCACAGTGTCTTGCTCAAGGTCCAGTCCCAGCTTCCACGTATACCCTGTACGCACGGAAGGAACCTCGTGAATGGAGCTTGGTTGAGAATCCGACGCAGCCATCCGCGGTATTCTCCACAACACCAGCGCGTGCACTGCTAATTCTCATACCGCAGCCGGAGCGGAAGTGGGTACTTAAGGAACTCAAGGGTTGGAGCACGCAGACTCCACAGGAACAGTCGCTGGCTTTTAGTTGCGACGCCTCGCGTGACGGAGACGCATGGATTACAGGGGACCTGATTGTGACAAGGGATGGTCGCTACGCTCTTGTCCGCATCACCTCCCGTCGAAGGTCATCCGACGCTACCCCCCCGAGGCACAAGCCACCGTGACACTAGTGGACCTGCCTGCATTCAGCATCCTATACAGGCGAACCACAACTGAACCGTTAATTGCCGGGGCGCCATGGTCGTTGACAAAGGATAACCTGCTCATCAGCAATGCACTCACGAAACGCTCGCGCATAAACAAGCAAAGCACATCACCTGTGACAGACAACTATGAAGCGGCAGTTCTGGATTTACCTGGCTTGGAAACTTCCGAATCCTGCCATTACACTAAGGTTCTTAAATTTCATAATGGGAACGGGTGGCAAACGGAAGAAGAGAAAACTGCAGAACTCAAATGTGCCAAAGTGCTTGAGGCCGCAAACGTTGCATCCGTCAGTGGTCTGCCCGGCGAAAACATCGCGGTAAAGCTTGCGAAAGAACTACGCGCCCCACCAATATGCAGCATAACCGACGTCAGCAATGACAGACGATTCGCGCTCTACGATTATTCCAAGGGTCATCAGGATTGGGACAGAGTCATAACGACTTCGCGTTCTCTCCTTCTGTTTTGTCTACGGCAGACAGTTCAGCGGCCCTTTCAATAACACTGAAAGTCAAGCAGCCTACCATAGCTACACTCGCAACTGCGGATGGTCATCAGTATCTGATTTTGGTCCGTGATGGAAGCAATGTGGAAGCCTATCGGGTTCGGTAGCGTCAGTTCGTCGGCGATGCTTGGCAACATTGCGGTCAACCCCCGAAAAGTTGCCTAATCTGGAACTGAGCCACTACTCGTGCTTAAGGAATGAAAGACTAAAAGGAGAACGAAGAATCGCGCTCCCGGGTAAAAATCTATGGCCTGAAGCAGCTCAAGACTCTTTTTTCAACTGCGCCTTGGTCTTTGCAGTGATGTCCCGGAACACCTTGATTGTCACCGGGAATTCGCCCAGCATCTCGAGCGGCTCGGCAGCCGCCAGAGCCTGATTGCATTTCTGGTGGCAACGCCAGTATCCTCTCCGCCATGCGCAAACAGGGCGGATGTTTGTTAGCAGTGGTTTTGTTGAGTTCGTTCTTCTGTTTTGGAGACGAGCCGGCTCCCGGAAACAAAGCCGCGCGCATTCAAGAACTGGTGGCGCGCTATCATGACTACGGCTACCTCAATGGCGCTGTCCTCGTCGCCGAGCACGGGAAAGTGATCCAAGCGCAAGGCGTGGGCGACGCCAACATGGAATCACACACGCCAAACACGCCGCACACAAGATTCGGTATCGCTTCTCTTACCAAGCAATTTACGGCAGTCCTGGTTTTGCAGCAGGTGGACGAAGGCCATCTGAAGCTGGACGGCAAGCTCTCCGATTACCTCCCTTGGTACCGCAAGGACACGGGCGCGAACATCACTATCGAGCAATTGCTCCATCACACCTCCGGCCTGCCTGGGGATTTCGACAAGCCCGAATTCTCGGACTCCCCGGAAGCGGCGCGTCACTCGGAGCCGTTGGCATTTGTCCAACACTCCTGCCAGCCCGCTCTCAGCTCCGAACCTGGCACGAAATGGCAGTACAGCAATTGCGGTTACAACCTATTCGGACTCGTTCTGGAAAATGTCACGCAAAAATCATTCGGAGATTTGCTGCGCGAGCGGCTCCTGGAACCCCTGGGATTGCAGGACACCGGGATGAATCGCAACGACCTCGCGCAATCGGGTGGAGCCTCCGGTTACAAGCGCCACGCGGGGCCGCGCTATACCCCCGGGCCCTATCTGGACCAAAGCCACTTCTATGCCGCAGGGGCAATGTATTCGACGATTGAAGACCTATTCCGGTGGAACGAGGCGCTCACTCACAGCACTCTTATTTCAAGCCAGATGCGCGAGCAGATTTTCAAACCCGGATTGAACAACCGGGCCTACGGTTGGTTCGTCTCCCGAATTCCCCCGGGTGAACCGGGCGCACTCAACCTGCGCGCAGAAATGCGGGGAGACATGCCTGGAAATTTCTTTTCGTGGATCATTCGTTACCCGGAACAGCACGCGGTGATTATCGTCCTCCGAAACGGTTACGGCTCTACCGAACACTTCGAAGAGAATCTGCAAGCCATTCTGTTCGACGCGCAAACGCGGATGCCATGGCGGAGCCCGAAGGATGTTGTGGCAAGCGCATGGCTGAAGACGGCCGGGTGGGTGACGGCGCATGCATTAGTGACTGCTCTGGTGTTACTCGCGCTTCTTGCCGCGCTCTGGCAATGGACTTACCAAAGAAAAAGGGGCACGAAGAATCGTGCCCCGGAACACCAATTGATACCGTGAAACTTCTTAAGACTCTTTTTCCACGAACACTTTAATCTCCGCGGTAACATCCCGGAACACTTTGATCGTCACCGGGAATTCGCCCAGCATCTTCAGCGGATCGGCCAATTGCACTTGCCGCTTGTCAATCTCAAATCCCTGCGCCTTCAGTCCCTCGGCGATATCGCCCGTGGTGACCGACCCGAACATCTGGTCGTTCTCTCCGGTCTTCCGCGTGAACTTCAGCGAAATGCCTGCCAGCAGTTCGGCCTGCTTCTTCGCTGCGTCCAGCTCTGTCGCGGTTTTCTTCGCCAGTGAGCCGCGAATGCGCTCCAGCGCCTTCATGTTGCCGGGCGTAGCTTCGATGGCAATCTTATGCGGCAAAAGAAAATTGCGCGCGTAACCTGGCTTCACGGTAACCACGTCGCCGCGGTTCCCGAGCTTTTCCACATCTTCCTGAAGAATGATCTGCATAACGATCTCCTGATTCCTTTGGCGATTCTCTTTGGCGAAAGAGAAATTCCTCATTTCGCGGATTTCATTCGGAACGGCGGTTTTGCTGCTCGCCGCCACTTCAATGCGCAACACTTATCCCTACGGAGCCTTTGGCGCTTCCACCACAACGCGAGGCGCTTGCGTGCCTGCCGCGCTGCCCGCAAACGGCAGCAACGCGATGTTGCGCGCGCGTTTGATGGCCACGCCCAGCCAGCGCTGGTGGCGCGAACACACACCTGTCATGCGCCGCGGCAGAATTTTTCCGCGCTCCTGCACGAACTGCGAAAGGATATCCGCCCGCTTATAGTCGATGAAGTCCATCTTCTCGACGCAGAACTTGCACACCTTCTTCTTCCGGAAATACTGGCGCTTGCCGCGGCGCGGTCCACCGGGACCACCGCCTGGCCCACCGGGGCCTCCGGAACCGCCTTCGCGGCGTCCGCCGCCACCACCCGAACCGCCTTCCCTACGTCCACCACCGCCGCCGCCGTGTCCTCCGCCATGTCCGCCTTCGCGGGCTTCGCGTGGAGCGGCCGGCGCAGCGGGGGCCGCAGCTGCGGCGGCTGGAGCGGCTGGCGCGGCTTGCGGTTGTTTCTGTTCCTCTGGCATACCTTCCTACCTTTCCAAAATGGCTCCGGGCCTGGGCTGCGGAGCTCCAATCCAAACTCAAATCAGGTCAGCGTCAAGCTGCTGTGTACGCTGGCAACAACTCTCCCGGCACGCTCTTAATCGCCCGAAGCAGGTTGCTCAGTCGCCGTGGGCGCTGGCGTTGGAGCTGGTGTCGGCGCGGGGGCGGGCGGCGGAGTGCGTCGTGGACGCCGCGCAGCGCGGATATCACGCTTGTGCGCCAGCTTCTTCTGCCGTTTCATATCTTCGTCAAGCCGCACCGTCTGGTACTTGATCACCGCGTCCAGCACACCAAGCCGGCGCTCCAGTTCATGGACCAGATCGCCATGATTCGTGCGCACTTGCTGGTACACGTAGATCCCTTCGCGGTGTTTCATCACCTTGTAGGCCAGCTTCCGCGTGCCCCAATGCTCCGTCTTCTCGATCTTCCCGCCCTTTTCGGCGCAAGCGTGCTCAATCGTCGTAAGCACCTTCTTGATTTCCTCTTCCGGCGTGGCCGGGCGGACAATGAAGATCAAATCGTACAAACGCTCTTCCATAATGACCTCGTTTTCCTTCTTCTAACTTTCACCCGGTCGTAGGACCGGTCACTTCTCTTCCGCCGGCGGCACTCGCCGGTTGAACTTGTTCATGGCGGCCGCAACGCCCTGCGTCAGAATCAACTCCACCGCATCGCCTGCTTCCGCCACCATTTCCGCGGCCACTTCCAGATCAGCCTTCCTCATCGGCCGCAAAACGTAAGCCGCCAGGTCGCTTACCGGATGATCGGGGCCGCAACCCAGCCGCAGCCTTGCGAATTCCGGTGTCCCCACGACGCTCATCACGCTCTTCGCGCCGTTGTGCGTTCCTGCGCTGCCGCGTTCTCCGATGCGAATCATGCCCCATGGCAGATCGCGTTCGTCGAACATCACCAGCAGATCCTCGGGCCCCAGTTCGTACTTCTCCAGCAACTCGCGAACCGAAATGCCGCTCAGGTTCATGTACGTCTGCGGCTTGGCCAGGAGCACTTCTTCCCCGGCCACTTTCCCGCGACCTACTAGAGCCTTGCCTTCCGGCCGCTCCACGCGGATGGACGCGCGATTCGCAATTTCGTCCACCGCCAAAAACCCCAGGTTATGCGGCGTCCACTGATATTCCGGGCCAGGATTGCCAAGGCCAACAATGAGCCGCATGATGTTTCGCGCGAAGCCGGAGAAACAGCCTTACTTCTTCTTTTCCTGTTTCTCGACGGGCTTGGCGGCTTCCTCGCCTTCCACGCCTTCTTCTTCCTTCTTGCCCTTCTTGATGACTTCCGGCTCCGCCGGTACCGCGGCAACCGCAGCCTCCACCGGCTTCTCTTCCTCGACGCGCAGCGCGACTACGTGCGCCAGCACGGCGTTGGCTTCGGTAAGCAGCTTCAGCTTGGTCTTGTCGATCGTCAGGTCGCTGGCGCGCAGGCTCTGGTTCAGCATCAAGCCGCTAACGTCCATCCTGAACTCCGTCGGAATGTCCGCTGGCAGGCATTCCACTTCCACTTCGCGCGTCACCACTTCGAACACGCCGCCTTGCACCTTCACGCCCGAGGGCTCGCCAAATGTGTGCACGGGCACCTTCACCTTCATGCGCACATCCATCGCCACGCGCAGCAGATCCACGTGCAACAGCTTTCCGCTTACGGGATCCACCTGCCAATCCTTCACGATGGCGGGTTCCTGTTTGCCGGCAAAGTTCACTTCAAAAATCGTGTTGTGGCCGGACTCAGAGCGCAGGATTGCCGTCAATTGTTTCGTGTTCACGGCCAACGACAAGGGTCCTCCTTTGCCGCCATAAAGAGTTGCCGGCACTTTCCCGGTTACCCGCAATCGCTTCGCTTCGTTTTTGCCCCGTGTATCCCGGGGCGCTCCTTCGACAATTATCTGAGCCATGGCTTCTTTCCCTTCCTGGAATCTTCTCCGGCATCAAACACCGCCGGATAAACTCAAATAAACAGCTCGCTGATGGACGTCTCCTCGTGAATTGAACGAATGCCCCGGGCGAGCAAATCCGCGACACTCAGGATCTTCAACTTCTTTAACTTCTTGGCGGCTTCCGAAAGCGGCACCGAGTCAGTGGCCACCACCTCGCTAAGCTGCGAACTCTCGATACGTTCCACGGCCGGGCCGGAAAGCACTGCGTGCGTACAAGCCGCGAACACCTGCGTCGCGCCCTCGCGCATCAGCGCATCAGCGGTCTTCACCAACGTTCCAGCCGTATCAATGATGTCATCCACGATCAGCGTGCTGCGTCCCTTCACATCGCCGATCAGGTTCATCACTTCGGTGACGTCCAGATCCACTCGGCGCTTATCAACGATGGCCAGCGGTGCTCCCAGTTTCTTTGCAAAAGCCCGCGCGCGCTCCACGCCGCCCGCATCCGGCGAAACCACCGTCAAATTCGGTAGTTTCTTGTGCCGGAAATAATCCACCAGCACTGGAGAGCCGTACAAGTGATCCACAGGCACGTCGAAATAGCCCTGAATCTGAGGCGCGTGTAAGTCCAAAGTCAACGCGCGGCTCGCTCCCGCCGTTTCCAGCAAGTCCGCCACCAGCTTCGCGGATATCGGAACGCGCGGTTTGTCTTTGCGGTCCTGCCGCGCATAGCAGTAGTACGGCAGCACGGCCGTGATGCGCCACGCCGAAGCGCGTTTGAACGCATCAATCATCAGCAGCAACTCGAGCAGGTGGTTATCCACCGGATAGGAGCACGGCTGCACCACAAACACATCAGCGCCGCGCACATTCTCCAGCACCTGAAAATAAATCTCGCCGTCGCTGAAGCGGCCCAGCAGCGCCTTGCCCAGCGGCACATCCAGATGCTTGCAGATCGATTCGGCCAAAACGGGGTTGGCAGTTCCCGAGAAAATCTTGAATCGCTCGTCGTTCACGCCGGGTTCGCTCCGGTCACCGCTTTGCGATGACGCATTGCAAGAAAAAAGGCCCTGAACTGGGCAATGTGATTGGAAGATTGGGAATCAGAAAGCGGAGCAACGCTGCGGATCATCCGCTCCAGGCGCTTTTCGTCAAGCGCTGATACCTGGCCCGCGATACTGTCTCGCAGACAAAGGCCTGATCGTGCGGAAACCCGACAACGGCTCGGCGCGCCTTTGCTGGGCTCGGGAATACTCCAAACACCGCCGAACCGCTACCAGCCAGCAAGGCTTCTGACGCCCCTCCGCGGAGCAACGCCCGCTTGATACCTGCAAGACGGGGGTGACGCCGGAAGACCGCCGCTTCAAAATCATTCGAGAGGCGTTCTCCCCGCGCGCTCCAGCACAGAGCACAGAACCTAAACAGTTTATGGTGCGCTGCAGCTTTTGTCAACGAAGCCAATTCCGGCGCGTGCAGCCAGCGATAAGCATCCGGCGTGGGAACATGAATCTCACTCGGAGAAACAATCAGCAGTGTGCGCTTTTCCCGGTCCGGAAGCGGGTAGATCTCATTGCCCTTTCCTATTCCCAGCGCGCGTCCCCCAAACAGGAAGAACGGCACATCGGCGCCAAGCTCCGCTGCGAACTCCAGAAGACGTTCTGTGCAGATTCGCTTGCCGCTAAATTGCAGATAGCCCAGCAGTGCCGCCGCCGCGTCACTGGACCCGCCTCCCAATCCGCGACCGGCCGGAATATTCTTCTGCAGCGTAATCTCCACGCCGGGCCGGATCTTCAGCTCGCGCCGCAGCGCAGCCACTGCGCGATAGACCAGATTCTTCTCCGCTGCCTCTCGGGAGAGCGCATCATTCCCGCGAATCACCAGCGAAATTCCCGTCTGGCGGTTTGGCCGGAAAGTCAGAGTGTCATGGAGGGATACTGTCTGAAAAATGGTGCGAAGTTCGTGGTAACCATCGGCGCGTTTGCCGAGGATTTCAAGGCGCAGATTGATTTTTGCGTATGCCGGAATGCGGACTTCGCGCATGCAATCGTCTCAGGGTTTCGTATCACCCACGGGCGACTTCTGCGCCACGCGGTGCTTTGCCTGCCCCAGTTTCTTTTCCAGTTCCGCCACTTTATCGTTTTCCATATCCGCGGGAAGCGAGCGCCGCCATTCTCCCAACGACTTCTCCCATTCCGCCGCGGCCAGGTCCATCCGTCCTTGCTTGGCATAAACGTCGCCAAGATGCGTGCGGATTGTGGGGTCGTGCGGCTCACGATCGGCTGCCTTCCGCAGTGCCGCTTCCGCATCTTCAATCTTGTTCTGCTTGTAGTAGGTCCATCCTAAACTGTCCAGGTACGCTCCATTGAACGGTTCCTGATCCAGAGCGCGCTGGATCATGTCTCGCGCTTCGTCCAGCCGTACGCCGCGATCGGCCAGCATGTAACCGTAATAGTTCAGCGCCTCCGCATTCTTCGGATTCACCGATAGAACTTTCTTGAACTGCTCTTCGGATTTGTCAAACTGCTTCTGGCGCTCAAAAATCGCTCCCATCAGGAACCACGCCATCTCGTTCTCCCGCGGCTCTCCTGGAATCGCCTCCGCCTTGCGCACCATCTCTTCCGCTTCTTTGTAAAAATGGCTGCGCTCGTAAATCTGCGCCATGTTCAGGTACAGTTCACGGTCACCCGCGGTGCCTTTCAGATCCCCTTGCAATAGCTTCACGCCATCGTCAGCCTGCTGGTTCTCTCCCAGTAGCATCGCGTAGGTTGCCCGTATGCCGGCGTCGCTCGGATATTTCGCCAGCGCCTCTTTTCCCGCTTGCAGCGCTTTAGGCAAATCCTTCGCTTGCCGGTAAGTTTCCATCATCAACATGCGTGCGCGCCGGTCTTCTTCGTCGCCCAGCCGCCCCAATTCCTGAAAGGTGTAAATGGCCGCCTGATAGTTATTCGTATCGCGGTAGAGTCCGCCGAGTTGCTGGTATAGAATGGCCAGCGACCTGCGCCGAGAAGGCAGCACCGTGGACTGCGCCTTGATGCCGGTTACCGCGTCGGAAAGCACTCGGATGGCATCTTCGTAGCGCCCCTGCGCTTCGTAAATCATGGCCTCGTTGTACATCACTTCCAGCGTGCCGGCAGCGTATTGCCGCGCCTTCACGATGCTTTCTTCCGCTTTGTCCAGTTGGTGCAGCTCGCGGTAGATTCGCGCCAGGCTCAGGTACACATCCGCGTCGTCCGGCATCAGGTCGGCCAGCTTCTGGTAAACGGAAAGCGCCTCGGTATATTTTTCCTCGCTCAGCAGCGCCTGGCCCAGGCCGCGCAGGTGCCCCAGTTCCGCGGGATCAATATCCACAGCCTTGCGGTACGCCTTTTCCGCTTGCCCATATTCGTGCGTCTGCGTGTAGGCATCGCCGAGCAAATCGTACAGAGTTGGCGAGGGCGAGCGCGCAACCATACCCTCGAGCAGAGAGATTGCCTCTTCCGATTTGTTCTCATCCAGATAAAGTTGCGTCAACTGTTCAACAGCCGCTTCGTTCTCTGGATCATCCTTCAGCATCCCCCGCAAAACCTGCTCGGCCTTGTCTGGGTCGTTGTGAAGCCGGTACAAGCGTGCCAGCCATAATGCGGCTTCCTGATCCGTGGGGTCCAAGCGGTGAACTTCGCTGTATTCGGCAATGGCTTTGGTCACCATCTCGGTTTGCACGCCGGAGCCGTTGATATCCCCCAGGCTGCGCAAGTAAATACGCGCCAGCAGTCGGTGCGTCGCCAGGTCATTGGGATCGCGCTTCAGGATTTCGTTGGCTTCCGCCATGGCATCGTGCACGCGCTGTGCTTTCCAGTACATCTCCGCCAGGCGTTCGCCGATGATTGGCGATTGCGGGTCTATGGCATAAGCCTTCTTGTACGCTTCGATAGCTTTGCTCGCGAAATCGCTCTGGCTGGTCAACTCGAACTGCTGCTCGTAAATGTGCCCGATCGTGAAATTGTAATAGGCATCGGCACGCGCGGACGTTTTCGGCGCGGCCGCTGCCGAGGAAGCGGGAGTCTGCGCCAAGGCTGGCACGCCGCCGAAGGCAGCCACAAATAGAGCGAATGCGATGCGGTTGAGGTTCATAGATCGAAAGTCCCGAAGGTCTCAGTATCCCATGCGGAAGAAACGCGGTCAAAAGCGAAAAGGAGGGCGTTTCGAAGGCCGGCAGCAGGACCCAGGTATTAGGATGCGTTGGGGGAAGAAAGGGTTGAAAGAGGCTTGCCTTTCTACCATATTTCTGCAATTATGGAAATATGCGCAGGCCCGATCCACTCCTCGTCACACGTTGCGCCGACCGCTTTGCCGCCCTCGGCGCTGAACCCCGCCTTCAAATCGTACGTTTGCTCCTTTCCGCTCACCCCACCGGGATGGTTGCCGGCGAAGTCCAGGATGAACTGGGTATCCCCGCTTCCACGCTTTCCCACCATCTGGAAAAACTGCGACAGGTCGGCATGGTTTCCGTGCGGCGCGCCGGCACGTTCCTCTGGTACACGGCGAACACGGATGCGCTTCGCGAAGTTCTAGGATTTTTGTATGAGGAGTGCTGTACACGCAATCGCGCTGTCCCCGCGGAATCGATTGTGCAAATTGCAAAATAACAGAATGAAAGGAAGGAGAGGTCATGAGCAACATTCAGGATGCGGTAAAGGAAAAGTACGGCGCAGCTGCGAAGCAGGTGGCTGCGGGTAAGACGGCCTGCTGCGGCGGTGGCGCGGAGTTGAGCGGCTGCGATCCCATCACCCGCGATTTGTACGACGCTTCGGAAACGGCGGCGCTGCCCGCGGATGCCGTTGCTGCTTCGCTCGGTTGCGGCAATCCCACTGCGCTCGCGGAATTGAAACCCGGTGAAATCGTGCTTGATTTGGGCTCCGGCGGCGGTATTGATGTGCTGCTTTCCGCCAAACGAGTCGGCCCCACCGGCAAAGCCTATGGCTTGGACATGACCGACGAAATGCTGGCATTGGCGCGGGCGAACCAGAAAAAAGCCGGCGCCGAAAATGTTGAATTCCTGAAGGGCACGATCGAGAACATTCCGCTTCCGGACAACACCGTTGACGTCATCATTTCCAATTGCGTGATCAATCTTTCTGGCGACAAGGACCGTGTCCTGCGCGAGGCTTTCCGCGTACTCAAGCCCGGCGGGCGGCTGGCTGTTTCCGACGTCGTCATTCGCGGCGAAGTTCCTCCCGAAATTCGCAAAAGCATGGAATTGTGGGTGGGCTGCATGGCTGGCGCGCTGCAGGAATCGGAGTATCGCGAGAAGTTAGCCGCGGCGGGATTTGCTTCCATCGGAGTGGAACCCACACGCGTTTATCGCGCTGATGAAGCCTCCGAATTCCTGACTGCCGCGGGCCTGGACCCTGCGGTTGTCGGGCCTAAGATCGACGGAAAATTCACCAGCGCCTTCATTCGCGCGAAAAAACCGCTGGCGGGTTCCTGCTGCGGCCCCACCTGCTGCAACTGAGAGCGCAACATGCAACCTCCGTATAACGTTTTGTTTCTCTGCACGGGAAATTCCGCTCGCTCCATCCTGGCTGAGGCCCTTCTGAATCATAAGGGCCGGCCCTTTTTCCATGCGTTCAGCGCTGGCAGTCATCCGACCGGGCGCATCAATCCATTTGCCGTTAAGCAACTCGAGATTGCCGGGCTGCCGGTGGCAGGATTGCGCAGCAAGAGTTGGGATGAATTTGCCAAGCCTGGCGCCCCGCAAATGCATTTTGTTTTTACCGTTTGCGACAACGCCGCCGCCGAAGTATGTCCCGTGTGGCCGGGCCAACCCGTCACCGCGCATTGGGGTGTTCCGGATCCCGCTGCCGTTGCAGGCACAGCGGAGCAGATCGAACGCGCGTTCCGCGAAGCCTTCGTGACCCTCGACCGCCGCATTGGCCTGTTTCTGAGCCTGCCGCTAGCCAGCCTCAGTCAACTCGCTCTCAAAAAAGAAGTCGACCGCATCGGCCGCGAATCATGACCCAGCCAAACTCATCCTCCGCAACCGGGCACGGCCACCCTCTCGCCAAACTGAACTTCTTTGAGCGCTACCTGAGTCTTTGGGTTGCGTTCTGCATGATCGTGGGTGTGCTGCTTGGCAAACTCATTCCCGGATTAGTCAACCAGCTTCGCGAAATGGAATTCGGCCGTGGCAGCCAGATCAATTTCCCCATCGCCGTTTTCATCTGGCTCATGATCATTCCGATGATGATGAAGGTGGATTTCGCCGCGATTCGCGCGGTTGGCAAGAAGCCCCGCGGAGTTCTGGTCACGCTCTTCGTCAACTGGATGGTGAAGCCCTTTTCCATGGCGCTGATTTCCTGGGTTTTCTTCCGCCATGTCTTTTCATCGTGGATTTCCCCTGCGGAAGCCAGCCAGTACATCGCCGGAACGATCATTCTCGCGGCCGCGCCGTGTACGGCTATGGTCTTCGTCTGGAGCTATCTTACGGAAGGCGACCCTGCCTACACGCTGGTTCAGGTGTCTTTGAACGACCTCATCATGCTCTTCCTGTTCGCGCCCATCGTGCGCTTCCTGGTGAGCGGCGCCTCGTCGCTATCGGTTCCTTTTCTCGTGCTGTTTCTTTCCGTTCTGGCCTTCATCGTGATTCCGCTGGTCATTGGCTCTATTCTCCGCGCCGTGCTTCTGCGCCGCCACGGGAAGGAATGGTTTGAAAATGTTTTGCTCCCAAAGTTTTCTCCTGTCACAATCCTCGCTCTGCTGGCAACGCTTGTCCTCATCTTCGCGTTTCAAGCGAATAACCTCACGGGCAAGTGGCTGCACGTTTTGCTCATTGCCGTGCCCATACTCATTCAGGTCTATTTTAATTCCGCGCTTGCTTACGGATTGATGCGGCTCTTCCGTGTCGAGCACAACGTGGCGGCGCCGGGCGCGCTGATCGGGGCCAGCAACTTTTTTGAACTGGCCGTTGCTACGGCTATCGCCTTATTTGGGGCAGGCTCCGGCGCGGCTCTGGCCACCGTCGTCGGTGTACTCATCGAGGTACCCGTGATGCTTTCCGTGTGTAGAGTGTGCAATCGAACGCGCAACTGGTTCGTTTGGGAGCCCAAACAGACCGCAGCCGCTTCGGGCTAGTTCCGCTCAGTGCAAAAAGTGCCGCATGGTCGTGAACACCATGGCTAATCCCAGCCGGTCCGCGGCGGCAATCACATCCGCATCTTTGATCGAGCCGCCCGGCTGAATCACCGCCGTGGCTCCCGCCTTGGCCGCTTCTTCCACTCCGTCGGGGAATGGGAAGAACGCGTCGGAAGCCACCACGCTGCCCTGCAATGATTTTTGCGCCTTGGACACGGCAATCTTCACGGAGTCCACGCGGCTCATTTGTCCCGCGCCCACTCCCAGCGTGGCGCCCTCCTTCGCGAACACGATCGCGTTGGACTTCACGTGTTTGCAGACTTTCCACGCAAAATGCAAATCCGCCAGTTCCTTATCCGTTGGCGCGCGCTTTGTGGCCACTTTCAATTCCCGGCCCTGCAAACTGCCCAGGTCCGGCTGCTGCACCAGCACGCCACCAAGGATGCGCTTCAACTGAAGCTCTTTGTCGTGTTCCAGCCCTCCCTGAGGCAAGGCCAGCAAGCGCAGATTCTTTTTGGCGGCGAGAATTTCTTGCGCGCCTTCCGCGAATCCCGGCGCAACGATGCATTCGACGAATAGCTTTACGACTTGCTCCGCCGTCACTGTGTCCACAATGTGATTGAACGCCAGCACCCCGCCAAACGCCGACACAGGATCGCACGCATACGCCTGCACATACGCATCCAGCAGCGATTTCTGTTCCGCCGCTCCACAGGGATTGTTGTGTTTGATGATTACCGCCGCGGGACCCTCGAACTCTCCCACTAGGCTGCGCGCTGCTTCCAGGTCAACATAGTTGTTGTACGAAAGCTCTTTCCCCTGTAACTGCTTCGCCGCCGCCAACCCTTCCGGTGGGCGTCCCGCAGGAACATACAACGCCGCCTCTTGGTGTGGGTTTTCGCCGTAACGCAGTTCCTGCTTGCGCCGCAGAGCCAAATGCACACGCTCGGGAAGTTTGGCACGAAGCGCAACTTCGAGTTTGCCGCTCAAATCATTCAGTCGCTCCAGTTCCGTGGTGATCAAGCCATCGTACCGTGAGGTGGCGGCAAACACTTTTCGTGCCAATTCGATTCGCATCATCAGCGTCGTATCGCCCGTCATATCAAGTTCTCTGGCGACACGCTCGTAATCCGCGGGATCCGTCACCACCGCGACACTCTCAAAATTCTTTGCCGCCGATCGCAACATCGTCGGCCCGCCAATATCAATGTTCTCGATGAGTTCTTCAGGCGTGAGGTACTCGCGCGCCGCCGTAGCTTCAAACGGATAAAGGTTCACCGCCACCAAGTCGATCGGCCATATCCCATGTTCCTTCGCCTGCCTCTGGTCCTCGGCGTGATGCCGACGGTAGAGCAGCCCTCCGTGCACCTTGGGGTGAAGTGTCTTCACGCGCCCGCCCAGCATTTCCGGCCATCCCGTGAACTCCGAAACGTCTTTCACCGCGATGCCCGCCTCGCGCAGAAGCTTTGCCGTGCCGCCAGTCGAAAGCAGCTCAATCTTCAACGCCGCGAGCCTCCTGGCAAACTCCACGATTCCCGTCTTGTCATATACACTGAGCAGCGCGCGCTCCACTCCCATGTCATCCTCCACATGTGAAAAGAACTTATAAGTGTACGCGGAGGGGCGGAGTTTCGGAAAGGTGGGAAAAATCGCGGGGGCCGAGGCCTTGACGCGCTAGGCTACGACTTCACCAGGGCCTTCAGCTTCACCTGGCCTTCCACTACTTCCACAACGTATTCCACGTCGCGGCAATTCTTCTTTTCCTGGAGGTCCTTCGTTTTCTTGCGCACGAATTCCTTGAAGCCGGCTTTGCTGAGTTTTCCGGTCTCTTCGCCCGCGTTTTGTTTCGCCTGCAGAAACGCCGAGTACAGCTGGTCCACTTTTTCTGTTTCCTTGTCCGGCTCCGAACAAACCACGCGGAATGCCTGCGTTTCCACCGCGCTCGCCGCGGGAGTCTCTGCCTTCGGTTCGAGAGATGATTTAGTACGCTCGGCTTCGATGGCCTTGGCCGCGGCGCCAAAGTGGCGCTGAACTTTTCCTTCTTCGCGGTGCGCCAGGCGTTTCCGGAACACGTCTTTATATTTTGCGTAGGTTTGCGACAAGTTGTTAAACCGGAATCGTTGCCCGTACTTCATGTCTCCGCCACGTTCTCCGTAGCGCTTCACCAGCAAATCGATGCGCCATTCGATCTCCGTAGGCGGACGCTTGCGGCCTCCTCCGAAGAAGGCGTCGTACTCGATCTTCAGTTGCCGTATGTCGCGCTCTAGCTGTGCCAGATCTTCATCAATGGTGGCCATGGAGCGTGTCCCCTCGAACCCCCATGCTATGGGCGTAGCCTGCCAGCGTCAACCGGGAAGCGCCCGGGCGCTGCGCATGAAACACCGGTGCCCGGAAAACCGCCGGCGTTCGGGGCGGCGCGCCGATTGCTTGCGCATTCCCCAATGTGCTCAAATGTCGCCATGGTTTCCCGCACGAAGCCAGAGATTTCCTCGGAACAGGCGGCGCTCCTTCGCCTTGTGCCCTCGGTAGACGAACTACTTCTGCGCCCCGGCCTCGCCGCACTGTGTCAGGAAGTGGAGCGAAGCTTCGTGGTGGAAACGACACGAGCGGTGCTGGAAGCATTGCGGCGCGAAATCATCTCCAGCGAAACGCACAACAATGAAGTTTCAGATCCCGCCGTCATCGAGCAGCGTATCTTGAATGCCGTACGCGAGGAATTTGCTCCTTCCCTGCGAGCAGTGATCAACGCTTCAGGCGTCATTCTCCACACAAACCTTGGCCGCGCCCCGCTCTCCGCGCAAGTCGTGGAGGAACTCCGCCTCACGGCCACACAATACTCGAACCTGGAATACGATCTCCCGGCCGGCGCACGCGGGAAACGAGATGTGCACACCGCGCGGCTGCTCCAGCGGCTGACGGGAGCGGAATCGGCAATTGTCGTCAACAATGGCGCAGCAGCGGTGCTCCTCAGCCTGGCGGCGCTGGCCCGAGGCGGCGAAGTGATCGTCTCGCGTGGCGAATTGATCGAAATTGGTGACGGCTTCCGCATCCCGGAAATCATGGAGCAGAGCGGCGCGGTCCTTTGCGAAGTGGGCACAACAAACCGCACGCGCCTTGCCGATTATGAAAATGCCATCACCGAAAAAACGCGCCTGCTCCTTCGCGTGCATCCCTCGAATTTCACCGTCATCGGGTTCACTGAAAAGCCCGAAGTGGCAGACCTGATCGCCCTCGGCACGCGCACCGGTTTGCCGGTCGTCGAAGACCTGGGCTCGGGTTGTCTCGTTGATCTTTCCGCAAGCGGCATCACCGAGCCTACCGTGCGCGAGAGTGTTGCCGCGGGATTTTCACTGGTGCTCTTCAGCGGGGATAAATTGCTGGGCGGGCCGCAAGCGGGCATCATCGCGGGGAAAAAGGAACTCCTCGCTAAGGTTCGCCGCCACCCGCTGTTCCGCGCTTTGCGCGTGGATAAGCTGACCATCGCCGCTCTGGAAGTGACTCTGCGTGCCTATCTCCGTGGCGCTTGGAATGATATTCCCGCGCAACGCATGATTCGCCTGCCGCTCGAGGAAATTGCCGCGCGCACCAGGAAGTTCCGCGACGCCGTTCAGCCGCAAGCCGCTGCCTTTGATGCCGACATCCAAATCGCCGAAAGCGCTTCGCTTGTGGGAGGAGGCTCTACTCCTGCGCAATCCTTGCCCACGAAAGTGCTGTGCATTGCTAGTGCTCGCCATTCCGCGGCACAACTTGAAGCTCGCCTGCGAGAAGCGCCCTCGGGAATTCCCGTGATCGCACGCATCGAAGAGGATCGCCTTCTCCTGGATCTGCGCACCGTCTTTCCCGATCAGGAGCCGGCTCTGCTGGCTGCTCTGATTGCTGCTTTGCGTTGAGTGTCACCAAATATTCCCATGCTCTCTTTTCAGGTTGGCAAAAATCGCCTAATGGCAACGCAAAAGCCTCTTCCGCGGCTGCGTCCCGGCTGGGCGTTGATTCGCGTGAATGTCGCAGGCATCTGCAATACCGACATTGAAATTCTGCGTGGATATCACCAATTCCAAGGTACTCCGGGGCACGAATTTGTGGGCAAAGTCGTGGAAGTCGGCGGTGCCTCTGCTAAAACACGGAAACGCTGGCTCGGCAAACGCGTTGCCGGCGAAATCAATGTTTCCTGCTCGGCGTATGGCTACCAGCCCGTCTGCGCCTTTTGCCGCCGCGGCCTGAAAACGCATTGCGCTCGCCGCACAGTTCTTGGCATCGTTGCGCATGATGGAACATTCGCCGAGTACCTCACCCTGCCCCTGAACAATCTTCACCTCATTCCGGAAAATATAAGCGATGCGCAGGCCGTTTTCATCGAGCCGCTTGCCGCTGCATGCCAGATCCTCGATCAATTGGATATTCGCAAATTCCCCGATGCTGCGGTTTTGGGTGACGGCAAGCTCGCGCAACTAACCGCCCTCGTGTTACATGCTGCGGGTACGCGCGTCGTTCTCTATGGAAAACATGCGAATAAGCTTGCCCACGCCCGCAAGGCGGGAATCGCCACATAGAAAATTCGCGGCAATGCCAGCGATGCAAATCGTGTGAAAAAGACGTATCGCCTGGTCGTTGAAGCTACCGGCTCGCCCACCGGCCTCATCCTGGCACAGCAGATGACTGAGCCGCGCGGCACGCTGCTGTTGAAGTCCACTTTCCACGGCGCCGCACCGGTAGAGACCTGGCCCATCGTGGTCAAGGAAATCACCGTCATCGGTTCCCGCTGCGGCCCTTTTGCGAAAGCCATTGCCCTGCTGCGCTCCGGTAAGGTAGACCCCACTCCACTCATCTCGCGTACCTTCTCGCTGAAAGATGCGCCACAAGCCATCGCCTGCGCGCAAAAGCGCGGCGTGCTCAAGGTTCTGTTGCAGTCCCACACAACCGCGGGCGCCCCACTTGTTCCAAACACTTCGCCGCGCTATACGTAGTCGGCAGCGGGACCATATCCTTGCTTGTCTATTCCCACTCCAGACTGGAAACCTTTGAAAAGTGCGCGTTGCGCTATCGTTTCCGATACATCGATAAGATCGAGAAACCCGACGAACAAAGCGTCGAGGCCTTTTTGGGAAAGCGGGTTCACGAGTGCCTGCAAAAGCTCTACGAAGATCTCCGCAAGGGCGAGGTCCATTCTCTAGATGAGATGTTGAAGTTCTACCGGCAAGAATGGCGGAGACAGTGGGTTCCTGAAATCAAAATCGTTCGCCGCGACGCGT
Source organism: Candidatus Acidiferrales bacterium (assembly GCA_963780315.1). Taxonomy (GTDB): domain Bacteria; phylum Acidobacteriota; class Terriglobia; order Acidiferrales; family UBA7541; genus Acidiferrum. Next base: position 124,886 of record CAWABP010000006.1, read on the forward strand.
CACAACTGGACTATTTTCGTTATGGCGAAACTTGCTTGACGAATTATTACCGGCGCTACTCGCCTTTCGCGCAAAGTGAGACCCTCGCCACGGAAGAGCACTTCCAGTTTTCACTCGACGCCAATGGCTCTTATGCGCTGCAGGGTTACATCGACCGCGTGGCGCGAAGGGCCGACGGCACTTACGAGATACATGACTACAAGACCAGCCGGACGCTGCCAACTCAAGGGGCAGTCAACATGGACAGGCAGCTTGGTCTCTATCAAATCGGTCTGCAAAGGAATCGAGCCGATGCGCAAAGCGTCGAACTCTATTGGCACTACCTGGCACACGACAGAACCCTACGATCCACGCGGCAGCCGAAGCAATTGACGCTACTCTGCGAAACAACGATAAAACTGATCGAACGTATCGAGCGCGAAAGACGATTCGAGCCGCACAAGACGCCTCTGTGCGATTGGTGCGAGTACAAGCCCGAGTGCCCAGTTTGGTCGGGGTCGAATCACGCACGCCCGAGCGCCCCGCTTCCACCCGCAAAAGACCAGAAGAGCTAGGCTAATCATCAGCGGGGTGCGTCCACGGCACCACGGCAAAATTCCGAAACTACAAACGATTGATGCAAGACGCGACGCACGCCGCGCCAAATCCATTATCAATATTTACCACGGTCACATTGGACGCGCACGAATTCAGCATTCCCAGCAGCGCCGCAACCCCGCCAAAGCTCGCGCCATAGCCCGCGCTGGTTGGCACTGCTATCACCGGCACGCCAACAAGCCCTCCCACCACGCTTGGCAGCGCGCCTTCCATGCCCGCGATGCAGACGATTACGCGTGCCTTCGTCAAACCGTTGCGGTGCTCCAGCAGCCGGTGAATTCCGGCCACGCCCACATCAAAAAGTTGCTCCACGCGGTTGCCCATCAATTGCGCTGTCAGGACCGCTTCCTCCGCTACGGGAATGTCGCTGGTGCCCGCTGAAACCACCATGATCGTGCCCTTGCCGGTGATCTCGTGCGTGCGCTCAATCGTAATCACTCCGGATAGGGGATGATATTTCGACCCGCGACTCACGCGCTTCACAGCGGCAAAGATTTTCGCGTCCGCGCGTGTCACCAAAACATTGTGCCGTGACGCTTTGTGCTTCAGCATCGCGCTCACGATTCCCGCCACCTGCGCCGGTGTCTTGCCCTTGCCAAATATCACTTCCGCGTAGCCTTGCCGCAGCGCCCGGTGATGATCCACCTTGGCAAAACCAATATCCTCAAACGGAAGATGTTTCAGACGCTCTATCGCGGCTTGCGGAGTAAGTTTCCCTGTGCTCACGGCTTCCAGCAATTTACGAATGTCGGATTCGTTCATTAATGTTTCTCGTTCCCAATGCTATGGATTTGGCAAGCCCATGATCTTTCTGGCCTGTTGATTATCCGCATACACTTGCCACTCTGCGATTTGTCCGTCGCGCACAACCGCTCTCCAAGCCGCCGGCACGCTCCAGTGATTCTCCTTCGAGAGCTTGCCTGCCGCTGCGTAGGTCGCTTCCGCAGTGCCAAATGACGCGACTACTTCACCGTGGGCAAAAATGTCCGAATGCGACACGCGGTAATCCGGAAACATGCGGAAGTAGCCCGTCCAACCCTTGCGCATCGTTTCGCGGCCCTGGACGCGGTTTCCCAGTCCATCTAAAAATACGTGATCCTCGGTCATCAGCGCGCAGAGTCCGGGCACATCCGCTGCGTTGATGCGTTCCATGAAGGCGAGCACAACGGCAATTGGGGCAGCGCTACTCATAAAATGGCCTCGCTTCCTCCGAAAGTCTAGCATAGCCGCCGCAGTCAAAGTTTCCCGCGCCCCTGCCTGCTTGACTTGCCGCCGGGCCGTTGCCAGACTGGTTCCACACGCGCAAATTCCATGACTTCCGCCCAAACACAAACCATCACCGTCGCTGTCACTGGAGCGAGTGGCGCCATTTTCGCGCAAGAAACTCTCGCGCTGCTTGAAGACGATTCACGTGTCTCTCGCGTGCACCTCGTCGTCTCGGAAACCGGACAGCGCCTGTTTGCCGAAGAGTTGGATATCACTTCCGGTGATTTGCGCCAGCTTCCCAGCCGCATTTTGGGCCGCTCTTCGCAAAAGATCGAAGTACTCTCGAATAAAGATGTCGGCGCCTGCATCGCTTCCGGCAGTTACGACGTGAATGCAATGATTGTCGTTCCCTGCACGATGGGCACACTTGCCGCCATCGCCAGCGGCACCAGCGACGACCTGGTGGCGCGCTCCGCCGACGTGATGATGAAGGAAAGTCGCAAGCTCATCCTCTGCATCCGCGACACTCCGTTCAATCGCGTTCACCTGGAAAACATGTTGCGAGCGCAGCAAGCGGGCGCGGTCATCATGCCGGTGGTTCCTGCTTTCTACGACAAGCCCAAAACGATTGATGACCTCGTAACGCAATATGTTTGCCGCGTTCTGGCGCATGCCGGACTACCTCAAGAAAAAATGTTTCGTTGGGCCGGCAGCGCACCCGCCAAAAAGGCGGCGCCGTAGACTCAAATGGCCGGCCGCATTCGCACCATCCTCGAAATGATCAAGTTTGAGCACTCGGTGTTCGCCTTGCCGTTTGCCTTGACGGGAGCGCTGCTCGCGGCGCGCGCCAAGCAACACGGCTGGCCCACGCTGCGCCAGATTTTGTGGATCATCGTCGCCATGGTGGCTGCGCGCTCCGCTGCCATGACCCTCAACCGCATCGTTGACCTTCGTTACGACAAGGAAAATCCGCGCACAAAGATGCGCGCTTTGGCCACGGGTACACTTTCCGTTTCATTTGCCTGGCTTTTCACGCTCGCTGCTGTCTCTTTGTTCTTTGTGGCGGCGTGGCAATTGAATCCTCTCGCGTTGAAACTCGCTCCCTTGGCCATCGCAATTCTGTTTTTCTATTCCTTTACGAAGCGCTTCACCACCTGGTCGCATCTCTTCCTCGGCTTTGCGCTGGGCATTTCGCCGGCTGCTGCGTGGATCGCCATCACTGGAAGCCTCGACAGGCGCATGCTGATCTTGTGCGCCGCCGTAACCCTGTGGGTCGGTGGCTTCGACGTGCTCTACGCCTGCCAGGACATCGAATTCGACAAGCAGGCCGGACTATTTTCCGTTCCAAAACGCTTCGGCATCGCCGCCGCGCTGATGATTGCCCGCGTCATGCACGTGGGCGTGGCGCTTTTGCTGAGCTGGCTCGCGGCAAGTTTCGGCTTACCCTGGCCCGCGTGGGCAGGAATCGTGGTCGTAGCCGCTTTGCTCACTTACGAACATGCGCTGGTAAGAGCCAACGATTTGAGCAAGCTGAACGCTGCCTTTTTCACGGTGAACGGCTATATTAGTATGTTGTTTCTGCTGTTTTGGGGCGCTGCGGCGGCGGTTTGGCGAGTTTGAATATTTCGCAAGTTTTGAAATGCAAATTGCATGTAGCGGCCGCCCCCGTGTGGCATCCTATTCAGTAGGGAATGAGCAGAGAAAATCGTGGCTGAACTGACGCTCACCGACAAAAGTCTGCAGCCCATCGCCGATAAGGTGCTGGCAGGCGAACGCCTCTCTTTCGACGATGGCGTAGCCCTCTACCATACGCCGGATCTCCTGGCTGTCGGCTGGCTCGCAAATTTCGTTTGCGAAAAACGCCACGGCAACATCACCTATTACAACGTCAATCGCCACATCAATCCCACCAACGTCTGCGTGGCGCATTGCAAGCTCTGCGCTTTCGGGCGCGATCCCGGAGCTCCCGGCGCGTACACTTTCACGCTCGAGGAAATGTACGAGCGCGCCGATCAAGGCGTGCGTGAAGGCGCCACCGAACTTCACATCGTCGGCGGCCTTCACCCCGACCTCCCCTTCGATTTCTTCCTCGAATTGATTCGCGGACTCAAGCAACGCCATCCGCACGTGCACCTGAAAGCCTTTACCATGGTAGAGGTGCACTACTTCGCGCGCATCGCCAAGCTCACTATTGATGAAACGCTTTTGAAAATGAAGGAAGCCGGTGTGGACTCCTGCCCGGGGGGCGGCGCGGAAATTTTTCATCCGCGTGTGCGCCGCATCATTTGCGATCACAAAGTCAGCGGGCGCATGTGGCTGAGCATGGCGAAGAAGGCACATCGCCTCGGCCTGCCGTCAAACGCCACGATGCTCTATGGCCACGTGGAAACAGCCGAAGAGCGCGTGGATCATCTGGTAAAGCTCCGCGAAGCCCAGGATGAAACTCACGGCTTCGTCGCCTTCATCCCGCTGGCGTTTCATCCGGATAACACGCCGCTTGCGCATATTCCTAAACCTACGGGCTACGACGATCTGCGCAACATCGCGATTTCGCGTTTGCTCCTCGATAATTTCGACCACATCAAGGCCTACTGGATCATGCTGACGCCGTCCGTCGCGCAAATCGCCTTGCGTTTTGGCGCAAACGATATGGACGGCACCGTCGTCGAGGAAAAGATCTACCACGATGCCGGTGCGAAAACCTCCGAGTTCACCTCTCGCGCCGACCTCGAGCGCCTTATCCGCGCCGCCGGCCGTGTCCCCGTCGAACGCGACACCCTTTACCGCCCCATCGACCGCTCCAAACTTCCTCCTATCGTCCCCGCCACCCCGCCTGGCCTCGTCACGCTTTCTCTGAACGTCTGATGCCCCAGCTGTCACACGTCTCCGGTGAGGTTATTCCTTACCTGCAGATGTGCCAGGAATGGAGTACAAGCCTTCAGCGCGGAATGAATTTCAGACTGAGACCGGACTGCAGCGTAATCCTCATGAGTCGTCGATCGAATGCTCCCTATAGAGATCGGATCGAGGAAGATGGGCGGGTCCTGATTTATGAGGGACATGATGTCTCTCGAACTGCTTTTACTCCAAGTCCGAAACAAGTTGATCAGCCACGTTCGACTTCAAGTGGCAAATTGACGCAGAACGGAATGTTTGAACAAGCCGCGCTAAGCGCGAGCAAAGGCAAAACATCGCCTGAGCTAGTTGCCGTGTACGAAAAAATCCACTCGGGAATCTGGGCTTTCAATGGTTTCTTTAAATTGACGGATGCATGGACAGAATCCGACGGTCAACGGATGGTTTTCAAGTTCCGGTTGGAGTTGTTTGAAGAGGCCAGGAAATTGCAGGATGAAGTTCAAGCTGAACTTCCCCACTCACGCCTCATACCTTCGGCAGTGAAACTTGAAGTTTGGACTAGGGACAAAGGGCAGTGCGTGATATGTGGCGCCAGAGAGAATCTACATTTTGATCATGACCTTCCTTATTCAAAGGGAGGCTCTTCCTTGCTTGCTGCAAACATTCGGCTGCTCTGCGCAAAACACAACCTCTCGAAAGGCTCCAAAATCCAATAATTTCTTGGAATACGTACTCCTGCTTTTCCAATCGAAACCAGCAGTGCGAGCAACGCATCATAGTTGGGAGTCTTGTCAAAAAAAAGGAAAGACCCGAATGCGAACCATCATCCTGCTGACGATTTCCAATATTTTCATGACGTTTGCCTGGTACGGCCACTTGAAGTTTCGCTCCGTCCCCCCTGTGGAAGGTGATCCTCGTCAGTTGGGGCATCGCTTTCTTTGAATATTGTTTCCAGGTCCCCGCAAACCGCATTGGTTCTTACGAATTCACGACCGCGCAACTCAAAACGATTCAGGAAGTCATCACACTCTCCGTCTTCTCGGTCTTCTCCATTGCCTATCTCGGCGAACGGCTGAGGTGGAATTACATCGCGGGATTTACTTGCATCTCCCTGGCGGTGTTCTTTGTTTTTCACAAATGGTAGGATGCTTTACGCATCCCGGCTTCCCGCCCCTTCAAAATGGCATGAACCCTTTCGCTGGATGCGCGAATCCAAAGGAATAGGCAAATTGCCGTCAAATCAGAGACAGGAGAATCATTCATGCAACGCAAAGCTTCCGCAGTCTGGCAAGGCGACCTGAAATCTGGCAAGGGTTCCATCTCCACCGATAGCGGCACGCTGAAGAACACCCAGTATTCTTTCAGCACGCGCTTCGAAAACGGCGTGGGCACGAATCCCGAGGAGCTCCTTGCCGCCGCGCACGCCGGCTGTTTTACTATGGCGCTTTCCGCGCAGCTCGGCGGCGCTGGAATTACGGCCACGAGGTTGGAGACCACCTGCACGATTTCACTGGAAAAGGTCGGCGAAGGCTTCTCGATCACCAAGAGCCATCTGGATCTCGTCGCCAATATTCCCGGCGCGGACAAGGCCAAATTCGACGCCGCGGTGAAAGCTGCGGAAACCGGATGCCCCGTTTCCAAACTGTACAAAGCGGAAATCTCCGTGAACGCGAAGTTGATTTCCTGATTGCCGCCACGGATTTCCATACGAAGCGAGTACAATGCTGCGCATGATTCCCGTTCCGGGCGCATTTCTAGCAGGTATCGCTGTCTTTCTGATCGTGGCGTGGGACGCTTTTGAGGCGATTATCTTGCCGCGCCGCGTCACCCGCAAATTTCGGCTGACGCGCTTCTACTACCGCACAACATGGTCATTATGGAAAGCGATCGCACGCCTGCACTCTTCGCGCAAGTTGAGCGAGACATTTCTCGGATTCTACGGCCCAATCTCCCTTTTGGCGCTCGTGGGTGTTTGGGCCGTCGGCTTGGTCATCGCCTTTGGCATGATGCAATACGGCGCAGGTTCGGCCGTCAATCTTACAGGCTCCAGTCCCAGCATCTTCACGGACATGTACCTGAGCGGCACCACGTTTTTCACGCTGGGGCTGGGTGACGTTGTGCCTCGCTCCAGCCTAGCGCGCCTGCTCGTGGTCGCTGAGGCGGGATTCGGTTTCGCATTTCTTGCCGCCGTGATTGGCTATCTTCCGTTTATCTACGGAGCATTCGGCCGCCGCGAAACGAACATCGCGCTGCTTGACGCGCGCGCCGGCACGCCGCCCACTGCCGGCGAGTTGCTTCGCCGCCACAGTTATCCCACGGGCCATGAGGCGCTCCGTAAACTCCTGAAAGATTGGGAGCACTGGTGCGCCGAATTGTTGGAGAGCCATCTTTCCTATCCCGTGCTTGCCTATTTCCGCTCGCAGCACGACAACCAATCCTGGATTGCATCGCTCACCGCCATCCTGGACACTTGCTCGCTGACCATGGCAGGCATCGAGGAATCCTGCGCAAAACAGGCCGAACTCACGTTTGCCATTGCGCGCCACGCCGTCGTCGATCTCTGCCAGGTTTTCTCGACAGCGCCGCTCCCCCTGGCTCAGGATCGTCTACCTGCGGAAATGTTGGCGCACATTCGCGCCAAGCTGGCCAAGAACGGCACGAATCTTGCCAGCACTCCGGAAGCCGATCGCAAGCTGGCGGAGTTACGTGCAATGTACGAGCCGTACGTCTTCGCGCTGGCAAACCATTTAAGTCAGCCTCTGCCGGGTTGGATTCCCTCCAAAAAGAAACAGGACAACTGGCAGACAACCGCATGGGCGCAAACCTCCGGCACCATCGAAATGGAAAAAGCATCACTCCTGTATGACGACCACTTTTGAGTGCAAGCGCGCGATTCCGGGACTTTCGTCGGCATGAATTTATTCGTACCGTGTTACCGTGAGGATTTAAATAGCAATCATGCACTTCTGATTTTTCTTGCGGGAGGCAAACAATGAAAGCGATTCAGGTGCACCAATTCGGGGGACCCGAAGTTCTTATGATTCATGATGTGCCCACACCCAAACCCGGGCGCGGAGAAGTTTTGGTCCATGTGCGTGCCGCAGGCGTCAATCCGTACGACACGTACATGCGCAATGGCACGTATGCCGTAAAGCCCACGCTGCCTTATACGCCGGGCTCCGATGCTGCCGGAACAATCGAAGCCGTTGGCGAAGGCGTCACCAAAGTGAAACCTGGCGGCCGTGTCTACACGGCAACGACGCTCACCGGCGCTTACGCCGAATATGCACTGGCTCGCGAAAATCAGGTGTACTCACTTCCCGAAAAGATTTCATTTTCGCAGGGTGCCGGGGTGTGGGTCCCTTACGGTACGTCGTACACAGCCTTGCGCCACCATGCCGACGCGCGCGCAGGAGAGACACTGCTGATTCATGGCGCCAGCGGCGGCGTTGGCATCGCTGCGGTGCAATGGGCGCGCGCTCTGGGCCTGACCGTGATCGGCACGGCAGGAACTTCGCGTGGCCTCGAACTGGTAAAAAAAGAGGGGGCTCATCATGCCTTCGACCACACCAAAGCGGGCTACTCCGAGGAAATCCTGAAAGCCACCGGTGGCCGCGGTGTTGATCTCGTCCTTGAAATGCTGGCCAACGTGAATCTCGCCACCGACCTGAAGTTGCTCGCACCCTGTGGCCGCGTCATTGTCATCGGAAATCGCGGCGAAATCACCATCAATCCTCGCGAATTGATGGTGCGACGCGCTTCAGTCCGCGGCTTTACTCTGTGGGCAGCTACTGAAGCGGAGTCCGCGGAAATTCACGCCGCCATCGCCGCAGGCCTCGAAAATGGCACTCTGCGCCCCATCGTTGGCAAGGAGCTTCCACTAAAGGATGCGCCGCAAGCTCATATTGACGTGCTGGCCCCCGGCGCTTTCGGCAAAATTGCACTTATCCCCTAGCAAGTCACTGAAGAACTTTCATCCCGTCATTCCGAACGGAGTCCGCGGAGTGAGGTACGGTTTTGCATCGCGCGTCGTTTGTGCGATGAATCCCTCTTTTATTGGGTTTCCGACGAAGAAAGATTCCTCGCTTCGCCCGGAAGGACGGGCCAAGCCACTTTTCCGCAGCCTGCTAGGCGTCAAGTTCAGATGAGACGGAGGACGTGGAGAAGGATTCCCGCCAAAGTGGCGCGCGAAACGCAATCGCCACAAAAACCAGTAGAATAGTAGCAGCGCGGGTAGAACGTGTGCGCTCGATTCCGTACACCGCAATCAAGTAAACTACTCCCGCAGCCAGGGCCAGTTCGGTGAACGCAATGGCGTGATTTTTCAGGTTGTAGTCGCTGTGCATCCGAAGGTAGAACGCTTTCAGCAGCACGCCTGCCCCCAGCAGCCAGAGCAGTTGCCGGCGGTTCGCCAGGTTTTCAGAAGGCATTGAGAGAGTCACTGTCTTGTTGAACTTTGTTCCATTTCTATTCGCCGCGCTGCAGCAAGGTCCGTTGAGCCATTACTGGCACAAAATTACGGACCGCACTTTCGCTGGCGTCTACAACGCCAACGCCTTTGACATGGCCATGATGATCCCTTATTTCATCGTGCTCTTTGTTCTGGCGTTGTACGGCCTGCACCGCTACTCTCTGATTTACGACTACTTCGTCTACCGCAAAAATGTTCCTGCAATTCCGCCGCGCGTGCAAAATTGGCCCAAGGTTACCATTCAGCTTCCCATCTTCAATGAGCGCTACGTCATCGAACGCCTCGTTGACGCCATTTCCCAATTCGATTATCCGCACGAATTGCTGGACATCCAGGTGCTCGACGATTCCACCGACGAAACTCGCGAAGTTGCTCGCGCCTGCGTCGAGCGCCACGCCGCCACCGGCCTGCCCATCATTTACATTCACCGCACCAACCGCGAAGGCTACAAAGCCGGTGCGCTGGAAAATGGGTTACTTGCGGCGCAGGGCGAGTTTGTGGCCATCTTCGACGCGGACTTCATCCCCAATTCCGATTTCCTCCGGCGCACGATTCCCTATTTCCTCGCTCCTAATGGCGGCGAGAATATCGGCATGGTGCAAACGCGCTGGACCTATCTCAATTCCGATTATTCCCTGCTTACCCGCGTCGAGACGATTCTCCTCGATGGCCACTTCGTCATCGAACACGGCGGACGTTCGCGCCGCGGTACCTTCTTCAATTTCAATGGCACCGCCGGTGTGTGGCGCCGCGCCGCCATTGCCGCGGCCGGCGGGTGGGAACACGACACCCTGACCGAAGACACCGATCTCTCCTATCGCGCTCAGTTAAAAGGTTGGAAATTTGTTTATCTGCCCGACATCGAATGCGCCTCTGAACTCCCAGTGGACATGAACGGCTTCAAGGCGCAGCAGGCTCGCTGGGCCAAGGGCCTGATGCAAACGGCCAGGAAGATTCTGCCGCGCGTCCTTCGCTCAAAAGTGCCCTTCAAAGTGAAGTCCGAAGCCTTTTTTCACCTTACTGCTAACATTTCCTATCCGCTGATGGTGCTGCTCTCCACAATGCTACTGCCGGCCATGATTGTGCGTTTCTACCAGGGTTGGTTCCAGATGTTGGTGATTGACTTGCCTCTCTTTCTCGCTTCCACGTGCTCGATTTCCAGCTTTTACCTGGCGGCCCAGAAGGAATTGCATCCGAAGTCGTGGCTGAAAACGTTTTTATATATGCCCTTCGTGATGGCCACCGGCATCGGCATCAGCGTGCGCAACGCGCAAGCCGTTCTTGAAGCCCTGATTGGAAAGAAATCCGAATTTGCCCGCACACCTAAATTCAGTATCGAAGGCAAAAGCGGCACGTTTGCCGCAAAGAAATATAGGAACAAGGCCGGATGGATGCCCTACTTTGAAGTTGCTCTGGGCTTGTATTTCGCGCTCACCGTGATCTATTCGATCCGCAACGAAAACTACGCCACCGTGCCGTTTCTTCTCCTGTTTGTCTGGGGCTACCTCTACACCGGCTTCGTGTCCCTCAGCCAATCGTGGTTCGCGCACCTCCGATTCGGCGTGAACGCTCCGGAAATGCGCGCCGCTTCCACAGGTGCTCCAGGCTTCTAAAGCACGACCCGCTGCAAACCAAGTGTCATCCCGACCGGAGGTCCGCGATTTTGCGGGCCGCAGCGGAGGGACCGCGGCAAAATCACAACTTTCCGCGAATCCCCTCCTTTCCCGCTTCACATGGATATACAATCCGCTTCAGTGCTCCTCCCATATAAATACGTTCTTCACGGAGGGTTCATGCGAATCCGTCTTCTTAGCATCCTCCCGGTTTTCCTCGCCGCAACTTCTCTTCACGCGCAAGCGCCGCAAATCTCGAAGGAAGGCAAGGCTTGTGTCGAGTGCCATGCTACTTCCACGCCCGGCATCGTGGAGCAATGGCAATCGAGCGCGCACGCGAAAAAAGGCGTGGACTGTTACTCCTGCCACATGGCCGACGCCAAGGACCCTGCCACGTTTGAGCACTACGGCTACAAGATCGCCGTCATCGTCACACCGAATTATTGTGCGCGCTGTCACGCTGCCGAAGTAAAACAGTTTGAGAAGAGCCATCACGCGGATGCCGCACAATTCATAGGCTCGCTGGACAATATGCTTGGCGAAATTGTTGAAGGAGGACCCGCGGCAAACAACGGCTGCCGCCAATGCCATGGCAGCGAAGTAAAATATCTTGGCGACGGCCGCTTCGATCCTGCCACCTGGCCCAACAGCGGCGTTGGCCGCATAAATCCCGACGGCAGTAAGGGTACCTGCGCCGCTTGCCATGGGCGGCATTCCTTCAGCTCCGCGCTAGCTAGGCAACCGGAAAATTGCGGCAAATGCCATCTTGGTCCAGATCATCCGCAAATCGAGATTTACAACGAGTCCAAGCACGGCATCCAATTCCGAGCCAACATCGCCAAGATGAATCTCAATTCCAAAACATGGATTGTCGGCAAGGATTATTCCGCCGCGCCCACTTGCGCCACTTGCCACATGTCCGCTACTCCCAATCAGCACGTGACTCACGATGTGGGCGACCGCATCAGCTTCACACTGCGCCCAGTTATTTCCATCAAGCTGGATAATTGGGAGCGCCGCCGCATCTCCATGCAGGACGTTTGTTCCAACTGCCACGCCACCGACTGGATCAATAATTTTTACACGCAATACGAGGCCACCATCGACTTGTACAACGAAAAATTCGCCAAGCCCGCCAAATCCATCATGGACAAGCTGTACGCCGCCAAAAAACTTACGCCCACTCCCTTTGATGAAAAAATCGAATGGACTTACTACGAATTGTGGCATCACGAAGGCCGCCGCGCGCGCATGGGCACGGCCATGATGGGTCCGGATTACACGCAATGGCACGGCTTCTATGAAGTCGCGAAGACCTTCTACACGGAATTTATTCCTGAGGCCGAACAACTCATGCCCGGCGTCACCGCGGATGTGATGAAGTCCGACTACCACAAATGGACTGCGGGTCTATCGAAGGAACAACTGCAGCAGCAGATCGAGTTCTACAAGGAACGCTACAAACAATAAGAGCTCGCTTTTCAATCAAGGAAATCTTACGAGTCGTACCAGCTTGGCAGGTTCATCGCGAATTCGCTGCGTCCCGCCAAGCCATTGGCCAATGAGCGCGTGCAATGCCAATTGAACCGCGCCACGTTTCGCAGACAGATGCTGCGGCGCCGCGCATCGCCTGAAATAAATCCGGTAAGGAACCGGTAGAGCCGCTCCCTTGGCCACGAAAACCAGTAGCACAACATCAACGTTCGAGAGAGTCTTGCTTTCAACCCTTCCCCATGGAAATGGAGGAGGAAATCAAATTCGCGCATGGCTTCGCCGGTGGGGTCCCACTCTGCGTCCTCCCAGAAAGGCGTCCCTGGCAGCGGTGTTAGCGGAATAAAGAACGACATGTCCATCGGCGTGCGATACGCTTCGCGGAACAATCGCCGCACGACTGCCGGAGTGTCTCCCGGCAAATTGTAGATGAACGAACCCACGGTGAATATCTGGGGATATTTGCGCGCCAGCAGCCACAGCGCCTTTTCGCCTTCGTTGTGCAGGTTACCTTTGTGCAGCTCCTTCAGCCGGTCTTTCTCCGTACGCTCGAGGCCGAGGTACATCTCGCACAATCCTGAAGATACACACGCGGCCAGCGCGCCGCTGACGTCATCGCGCAGCACGTAATCGGCGCGCACCCAAGCGCTCTGATGGATTCGCCGGCCTTCCCGCAACAACCTCTCGGCAAGCTCCCCCGGCGTTTCGGGATGCGCGTTGAAGCAAGGATCCACCCAACCCAGGAAGCGACGATTGTGCCGGTCCATCAGAATGCGAGTCTCCTCCAGCAGGCGCGCCACCGATTTCACCCTCAGGTGCGGCACCACGCGATTCCCCTGCGTCTTTCCCATTTGCCGCCACAAGACGCAAAATTCGCAGGAGCAGGAACAGCCGCGGCTCAATTCGATGGCGGCAAGTCCCGCATGATTCTTGCTTTTCTGGCCGTAGCGCTCGACGGGCAGATGGTCATACGCAGGCATCGGCAGCATATCCAGATCGGCAATTAATTCCCTCGGAGCAGTGCGAATCACTTCTTCACCATCGCAAAAAGAAATCCCGGCAACGTTCCGCAACGCGCTCGCGGAATTCTCCCGCAACACCTGCACCAGTTCGACGATTGTCACCTCACCTTCACCGTGCACCACTACATCCACCTGGCCCGCGCCCAGGATTTCCTTCGCCACGTTGCCGAAGAAGCACCCGCCCGCAATTACTTTCGCGCCACACTCTTTTGCCAGCGCGGCGATGCGTAGTCCTTCGACGCAGCTCACCGCTTCTTCACCGATCCCCACGAACGAAGGTTTCCGTCTCCGCATTTCAAGCGTCAGGCTCTTCCAGCCCATTTGCAGCGCCGGCGCATCCAGAATGGCCACCTGCAGATCAGGAAGCGCTTGGCGTAGCGCAGCTGCCATCGACGCAAAAGCCAGTGGCGGCCAGAACGCACTGCTCGGGCCATTGAATGGCCAAAGCGGCCGTGGCGGCCTTACGAATAGAAACAATTCGTTCATGTTTTGGAAAGCCCTGGGTGCCGGTGCAGCCGCTCCCACCCGTACAACAGAAGCAGAGCAAGGTTCATAAGCGCGAGCAACTGGTACAGGATAAGCCCGGCAAATCCCAGCCACGAAAGCAGCGTATTCGTTCGCAATCCGCCCCAGGCAATGTCCATCTGCAGCGCCAGGAGAGCCATTACTGCTCCTATCAGATAGCTGTGCGAGCTGCTCTCCCAAAGCGCTTTCCAGTTTGGCAGACGGTCTGCCGGCAACAGCGTTAAGTAAAAGATCAGCCCAAACGCAAACAACTGCCCGGTTAGCGTCCTCTCGGCTCCCGTTTGTGCAATCAGGTGATAGCCAAACGGAATCATCGCCAGCAGGCATATTCCGTGGAGCCACAACATTCGGCTGGTAGGTTTGGGCTTGAACGTCAGCAGCAGGATCAACGCCGGAATCGAGCCAACATACAATCCGGTGCAACGCTGGCAGAACGGCAAGTCCACTCCGCCCGGCGCCCAGTTGTGCTGCTGTCCGCAAACATAAGAGAAAATCTCGCGCAGCAATTCCACGGCGTTACTCCTTCGCGGCTGGCTTCGGCCCTGTCTTGGCTGCGGGTTCTTTCGGTAGAGCCGGCAACGCAGGCGCGGGATAGAAACTCACCGGCCGTCCCGGCTGGCTCACATCCAGCAGGAAGATTCCTTTTTTCTCCGGGCGGACATTCTTGTCGTAACCATTGCTGAATGCTATCAATTTGCCGTCCGGTGAGAGTGCAATCTGCGCGAAGACTGCGTAGTCGTCGTCGAAATCCGCCTTAGCACCTTCCGTAATCCGGTCAATGCGCGGATCTTTTCCATCCAGCGGAACCTCCACAATTGCCAATTCGGTCCTTTTCGTTGCTTCATTTTCAAACAGAGCCAGCACATAAATCAGTTTAGCGTCGCGCGACCATTGGGGATTTCCCACACTGTCGTCTTTGCTTTTTGTTCCCACATCCAGAACCTTTACGATTTGCGCCTGCTCCAGAATCACGATCGCCGCTCGCTCGTCTTCCAGTCTCTGGCCAACCATCGCCAGCCTTTGCCCTTTCGGTTCCACATCCATAAACGGAGAGAGATCGCTAAGTCCCTTGGCCTTCAAGTCCTCAACTGAATGCTTCAGCGTTGCATGGAAGCCCAGATCCTTCGCGTCAACCTCTCCGAATTCCATTTTGTTTTCCGGCGTTGCCCGGGTGTCTTTCTCGTCTTTCTTCACGGCTGGCGGAGTTTCGCCTTTTAGGTTAGCCAAATACATAATCTTGTGGGCAGACTCGATCAGCATCAGCCCAGAATCCGAATCGAGCTCCTTTTCCATGTGGTTTTCCAGGATCTCTCCGTTGTCCAGATCCAGTCTGTAAACGCCTTTGCTGCTTCCGACGAACAGGTGGCTGCCGATCTGTGGAAATGGGGCGTACGGGCTGGAGCCCAGCGCCTCAAGCTTGAATCGTCTTCCGGGCTTCGGTGAGCGGTAGGGCACCACCAGGACCTCAGCTTCCTTGTCCGTGGCCGCAGTGATGATCGCCTGCTCTCCGTCCGCAGTCCATTGGGCAGCTACTGGCAACTTATTCGATGTGTCAGCATCGGAGCCTACCCAAATAACTCGCGAAGTATGCGTCTTGCGGTCAAACACCGCCACTGCCGCCGACTTGGCTCCCTCATCCCAATAGGAATAGAGAAGCCGCTGACCATCGGGACTCCACGAAGGCCGGCAAGCCAGAATGAAGAGCACGAGCCCAGCCAGAGCTATCAAGGTCAACGCAACGTGCGCCCAGTTCGGGCGTCTTTGCATAGAAAGGTTTTCGTGGTTCATAGAACACACCTCCACGGCGAGCCAGAAGGTCTGCTTGCATTGGGGATTAGGACGTAGTGGCAGGAGGAAAGCGAGTAACGGCGTCACCAGGGAGAGGTGACCTGCGTCACACGGCGAACTTGTCACGCTTGCCGCATGCGCGCACTCTAGTGGGTATGAAGAAGCATACCCGCGGGCGGCGCCATCATGTCACGGTCGAAGAGTTAGCCAACGCCGTCACTCATGGAGTCGGCCTCGGGCTCAGCATCGTAGGCTTTGTAGTTTTGCTGGTCCTTGCGGCGCTGCGCGGCACTCCTTGGCATATCGTCTCCTGCACGATTTACGGCAGCACGCTGGTTTGCCTGTACGCCGCTTCCACTCTGTATCATGCCGTGCCGGTGCCGCGATTCAAGCGCGCCTTGCGCATCTTTGATCACTCCGCAATCTACCTTCTGATTGCCGGCACCTATACGCCGTTTCTATTGGTGAACCTGCGCGGCGGGTGGGGCTGGTCGTTGTTCGGAGTTGTCTGGGGACTTGCCGCCGCTGGAATCGTCTTCAAGTTCTGGTTTGTAGAACGCTTCGGCTTTTTGTCCACTGCGGTCTATGTCGGCATGGGATGGCTGGTGGTGATCGCCGCCAAGCCGGTGTTCTCGCATGTCGCCGGAATATCATTGATCCTGTTGTTTGCAGGGGGACTCTTCTACACCGCGGGGATCATCTTCTACGCATCCAAACGCATTCCGTATTCCCACGCGATCTGGCACCTGTTCGTCCTCGGCGGGAGCACCTGCCATTACTTCGCTGTCCTGCACTCCGTGCTCCCCGCTCATGCCTGAGCACAAGTTCCGCCTGTTCGATCCTCTGCAGGCTGTCTCATAGCTACTTCTTGCGAGGGCACGCTCTAACTGCCTTAGAGAAAGAACACAACTCTGTCATTCCGAACGAAATCTGCGAAGTGAGGTACGCTTCTCCATCGCACGCTTTATGTGCGATGAATCACTCTTCAATTTCCGGCCTCGAGATAAAGTTGGATTCTGAGCGCGAAGCCTACTGCTTCTTGGCGGCTTCTTCCAGCCAGTGTTGCAGGGTGGGCAGGTACATGGATTCCATCTCCAGGAAGACAACGCCTGCACCCATGTTGGGCTGCGAGTAAATGATTTTGCCTTTCGTCTGGAAAACTTTCTCATCCGCCCAAATCCTCACAAGCACCAGTGTGTCTTTGGGAAAGGGATTCATCATGTCCAGGTAACACCCGTACAA
The DNA here is from genome assembly GCA_963780315.1 of Candidatus Acidiferrales bacterium. Taxonomy (GTDB): domain Bacteria; phylum Acidobacteriota; class Terriglobia; order Acidiferrales; family UBA7541; genus Acidiferrum. The sequence goes on from CAWABP010000006.1 coordinate 141,697, forward strand.
GCTCAATTCGCTTACGCGGGAAGCCACGCGCACATCTGATTTCTCTTCAAGCAGCTCGGCGCTGGCAAAAAACACATACCTCGGCGTGCGGCGGCGTTCGCGTTCCACGGTGCCTCCCTGGCTGGATCAGTCTGTCCCTCTATCCTAGCCCCGTTCCATCGCGCTTTGCCGCCCAGTTGCCCAGAGCGGTACTGGCAATCTGTCCAGCTCGCCTCCCCTGTTAACTTGTCGTCGCTCGTCCACTCATCGGCGTCATGACGAAAATCCGCGCTACTTAGCGGCAGCGTGGTGGTCGTAGCTGATAACACGCGTAATCTTCCATGCGCCGTATTTGTATTGCCATAGATGAATGAATTTCCCTTCGCCCACCCCCTCTGTGTCCTCGTGTCCTGGGTGGTGAAAGCGGTGAACACCCATCTCGAGAGCTCCGTAGCCCTTCATGTAATAAACCTGCAACGTCCCCGGAACGAGTTCTCGCGTCGTTTTACCGCAGATATTCTTCTTTACACTTTCGGTCAGATCCGCTCGGCCAAGAGTGACGCCGCCCTGGTCGTGATAAAACTCCACGTTCTCGACGAAGAAAGTTGCGAACTTTTCCAAATCGCAACGGTTGTAGGAATCGAATAGGGCTGCGTCGAGCGTGGCGATGGCTTTATCCAGTTCTGCCTGGTTTTTGATGTCTTCCAAAGCTGGGACTTTTTGAGCCTCGGCGCGCAACCCGTATAAGACGCATGCCAGGAACAGAAATGCCATTCTTGCGACAGTGAGAACTTTCATCGCGAGCCCCCAGTGTGGTTTGCAGTACACCGGGAGATACGGCACCCGGACGCAGAATGTTCCTCGTCTTTGGTGGCCGCTGCCTGCCCTCATTTCACTGCTTGCGTTCTTTTCGGCTACAATTTCCAGTTCCCTCGAAAATGCCCTGGGGAACCCTGAGGTGGTCGAATGAGTGGTGTGTCCCGTCGTATGCGAATGCATCTGGTGTGCGCGCTCGGAGCAATGTGCGGTTGGCGCTCGGCCGCAATTATTCTGCTGGCGTGTTGCGCGTTGCTTCCCGCAGCCGCCCAGCAGCGCCGCGAACGCGAACCCAATTCCGTCTATGCCGAACGCCGCGCCAAGCTCGCTGCCGGTATCGATGGCCCCGTTGTTCTCCTCGGCTTGACCGGGCGCGAAGAAGACGCGCAAACCTACCTTTTTGCGCAGGACGAAGATTTCTATTATCTGACCGGCCACAACGAACCGGGCGCCGCGCTGCTCATTCTGCCGCCGGCTGGCAGTGCAAAAAGGGATGACTGGCAAGGGCCTCGCGAAGTCTTTTTTCTGCCTCCCAAAAATCCCGGCAAAGAAAAGTGGGTTGGCGTGCTGATGTCTCCAAGCGATCCCGGAATTGAAGCGCGCACCGGCTTTGCGCAGGTAAAGCCCTATCCCGAGTTGCGCGCCACGGTCGAACGGCTCGCAAAGTTCTATCCTTCGTTCTACACCGTGCTTCCCTACGAACGTGAAAACGGAGGCTACCCGCACGAAAAAGAAACGGTGGACTGGCTGAAGCTCGCCGTGCCTCAAGCCAGCATAAAAGACATTCGCACGAATATCGCGGACCTGCGCGCTGTGAAATCGCCGACGGAAATTTCCTTGCTGCGCCAGGCGATCGATCTCTCAATTGATTCCCACTTCGCGGCAATGAAAATGATGCGGCCGGGCCTGTTCGAGTATCAGGTGGCGGCAAAGATGGAGTACGTTCACGCCATGGGCGGGGCGGAAGCTGAAGCGTATGCGCCCATTGTCGGTGCCGGGCCCAATTCCACCTCGCTGCACTACGACAAGCTTTCCCGCAAGATCGCGGACGGTGACATCGTGGTTCTTGACGTGGCCGCGCAATACGGCGGCTATGCCGCGGACATCACGCGCACATTACCCGCCAACGGCAAATTTACGCCACGGCAACGCGAGATTTATGAGATCGTGCTGGGCGCGCAAAACTCTGCTATCGCTGCAATCCATCCCGGCGCCGTTATTGGGTGCCGGGAAAAGCGCGACAAAAAGGATGCGCTGTTCACCATCGCCTACAACTACATCAACTCGCACGGCAAGGATCTGCACGGAAAGTCTCTAGGGCAGTATTTCACGCACGGATTGAGCCATTCGATTGGTCTGAATGTGCACGATCCCGGCATTGAGGGCTGCAAACCCGTAACGCCAGGAATGATTTTCACTGTCGAGCCCGGCATTTATATACCCGAGGAAAATCTCGGCGTGCGCATTGAAGACGATGTGCTGGTTACGGATTCCGGCTACGAACTCCTAAGCCAAAAACTCCCTCGCGACCCCGACGAAATCGAAAAAATCATGGCGGAAGGCGCTAAACATCGCGAAGCCGAGTCCAAGCACTGATGTTGGCGTGAACGGGCACCGACTCGCCCTCCGGTTTGGGTTTAGTCGAGCATCGGATTCATTCCACAAGCCATGAGGAGTGTTGGCGGTGACTGAAAGAAAGCCTCGGGTAAGGTGGGTTTCTTTTCTATTAATGAGCCTTGCGGCGGCGAAGCCCACGGTAGACTTGCTGCAGCCCGAAGAAAACAGAAAATAGCGTGAGCCCGTAGACCAACACCATCAAGAAATCCTTAGCCCAATCTGGAAAATGGGGGATTCTCCCCGCCGCCATTGTCACCGCGAGCGCCATGGCGGTAATGGAGCTACACTCGATAAACTTATCCCCAGGGTATCTTCTGAAAATGCGCCAGAAGGAGAGACCGTAGGCCGCTATAAGGCCCGCGCTAGTTAGGATTGTACGAATGATGCTTGAGTCGAGGGTGGTCATTTCGGCTACTTATCGTTTATTCGGGGATAGACTCGCCCTGGAACAGATCCGCTGCTGACAAGATGATATACTCGCGGCAATTGATTCACAATTTCAGGGAAGCCAAGAAGAGACCGACAATTGAGGCAGGCTTGCATGCTTCCCTGCGCACCCCGCATTGACCTCCTCGCTCACCCCCGTTTATACTGGTTTTCCGCATAGGGGCCGTCATTCATGCCTGTGTGCCTCGTGTCATTCCATGCGCCGTTCCTTCGGGGAGCCGTTTGGAAAGTCCGAAAAGTCCCTAATCTTGAAGAGGAGTTTCCGGCTCCGGCCGCTCCGGTGCCGCTTTCACTTATGAGCAGCGTTAAGGCAACACAGCTTCGCCCCGGCATGGTGATCCAGCATGAGGGCGACCTCTTTACCGTGTTCACCACGGAGCATCGTACGCCGGGCAACAAGCGCGGCTCCATGCAAACGCGCATGAAAAACCTGCGCACCGGCGCAATTATCGAGTACCGCTTCCGCGCGGAAGAATTCGTGGACCGCGCCATCCTGGACGAGATCGAGTTCGAGTATCTCTACCACGAAGGCGACGATTACCACTTCATGAACACGAAAACGTACGAGCAGATGCAGATGACCAAGGAAGAGCTCGGCGAAACCGTGTACTACCTGATTCCCAACACCATCGTGAAAATCGAGTTCCACGACGAAAAAGCCATCGGCGTGGCCCTGCCGGACACCATGGACATGAAAGTGGTCCAAACCGAGCCCACACTGCAAAAGGCTACCGCCAGCGCTGTGATGAAACCGGCAACACTCGAGACCGGGCTGATTGTGAACGTTCCCCCTTTTGTGAACGAAGGTGATAGGATTCGCGTAGACACTTCCGAAGCGCGCTACGTGCAGCGCGTAGAATAGTTTCCGCCTCCGCAGCTGAGCAGCTTTTCCGCTTGCTCAGTAGAGGCAAGAACGAAGAGCTTCCGGGCAACCGGGAGCTCTTTTGTTTTCGCGGAGGATTTCTGCGTAAACGTAGGGGCAGGACTTCACTGCCCGCGGCTATGTCTTAAAAATTGTCATTCCGAGTCCCGTTCGCTTTTTGAACGGGGCGAGGAACCTGCTTTTCCCTGGCTCATTGCAAGAAGCAGATCCCTCGCTTCGTTCGGGATGACAATTATTGGATGGTCTTGGCGATGGCGGAATGCCACCTCACGCTTTATTCGCGATTCCCTTTTCCCCTGCGGGGTGCGCTCCAAAAACGCGTTCAAACAAACTGTCCACATAACGCAACTGCCGCTGCAAATCGAACGTATGTTCGAGCTCGGCCGGGCTAAGGTATTTCGTAATCCGCGTATCCCCCGCCACCCCATCGCGGAAGCTGGTCTCCGATTCCCACGCGGCCATGGCGTTTTCCTGCACTGCTTTGTAAGCCTCGTCGCGCGGCATTCCTTTTTCCACCAGGTCCTGCAGCAACTGGCCGGAATAAACCAGCCCGTGCGTGGATTCCAGGTTGCGCATCATGCGCTGCGGAAAGACGCGCATCTGGCTGACGATTGCGGTCATTTTGGCGAGCATGTAGTCCACCAGAATCGTCGAGTCGGGCAGGATGATGCGCTCGACGCTGCTGTGCGAAATATCCCGCTCGTGCCACAGCGCCACATTTTCAAAGCTAGCCATCATGTTGCTGCGCACCAGCCGTGCCAGCCCGCAGATCTGTTCGCAGTTGACCGGATTGCGCTTGTGTGGCATTGCGGAACTGCCCCGCTGCTCGCCGCCGAAGAATTCCTCCGCTTCGCGGACTTCGGTGCGCTGCAGGTGGCGAATCTCCAGGGCGATTCTTTCCAGCGACGCGGCAATCAACGCCAGCGCGCTGAGGTAATAGGCGTGCCTGTCGCGCTGAATCACCTGCGTGGAGCTGCGCGTCACCTCCAGCCCCAACCGCTTGCAAATCTTCTCTTCGATCTCGGGGCCAAGATGCGAAGCGTTGCCGACCGCGCCGGAAATTTTGCCGCGTTCGATGCGCAGCGCAGCTTCTTGGAAACGCGAAATGTTGCGCTGGTTTTCCGCGAACCAGTTGGCGATTTTCAGGCCGAAGGTGATTGGCTCCGCGTGTACTCCGTGCGTGCGGCCGATTTGCGGCGTGTGCTGGAATTCGTGTGCGCGCAGGTCCAGAACTTCGGCGAACAGGACCAGGTCGCCTTCGATGATGCGCGAAGCATCGCGAATCAGCAGCGCCTGCGCCGTGTCCACCACGTCATTGGAGGTCATGCCGTAGTGCAGCCAGCGCGCGGCCACGGGATCGCCAATCGATTCGCCGACGGCCATGGTGAACGCGATCACGTCGTGCTTGACGCGCGCTTCCAGTTCGTTGATGCGCGCCACATTCACCTTGGCGCGTGCCCGCATGATTGCTGCAGCTTCTTTGGGCACCAGCCCGGCTTCAGCCAGCGTGTCGGCGGCGGCCAGTTCGACGTCCAGCCATTTCTGGAAGCGGTTTTCGTCGCTCCAAACCCGCCCCATCTCTGTGCGTGTATATCGTGGAATCACAGGAGCATCTCCAAAACTTATCCAATGTAATGATACGGCATTTGGCGCGCCCCTGGCGATGTGCGTGGCAAGATGTCCGCGACCATGCCGCGGCGATCCGGCTCGATTGACGCCCGTATTGATGACTCTGTTATTTGGCAGTAATTGGACTTATTCTCAGGCATTGGCTGGCTCGTCGGACGGAGGTTTTCATGGGATGCAAATTCCTGGCTCGCGGTGTGACGGTCCTTCTGCTTGGCGCAGCTTTTGCGTTCCCAACGATTTTGGCCACCCCTCCAAAAGGCGCGTCGCAACACCGTACAGAAGCAAAGCCGCGGTCCGCTGGCGCAGTAAAATATCCAGAGTCTGCCATAGGACTGAAAAACCAACTGCAAGATTGGTTCGCACTAATCAAAGCGGGAGACGCGGCCAAGACCGCACAGTATTCGGAGAGCTTTGTGATCCCCAATCACCAGGAATGGTTTGTGAGGACGTTTGGCACCGCGGAAGGCATACGCTTGGATACCAAGTACACAGAGTCACAAACCAAATTCGAAGAAGCATTGGCAGCACGAACCAAGCGGGCAGTGCAGGCAGAACAACGCTCGGTGAAGGTGCGGCTCTTCGATAAGTCCGCATGCGGGCAGCCGCCCGAGCTACACGCACTTTCCGCCGCCATGGTGCGTTCCACACCGATTTACCGCGCCTTCAGCAGCACAGACGGCAAGGACAATGCTCCTTCTTTTCTGGGCAATTTCATTTATATCGATAGCGGATTCCGCTATTTCGACCAGCGGATGATGCAAGCCCTAAGTACGACTCCGCCGATGCGCATCTCATTAACAAAAAACGCGTTATCAGTGCCGGCTTGCGGTGGGCCCGTTAAGGCCTTGTATCCTCCGTTGGCCAGACAAACTAGGACCCAGGGTACAGTCGTACTCCACGCGATTATCGGGATAGACGGCTCCATCAAGGAACTCCAGGTGGTTAGCGGCCGTCCCCTACTGATCCAATCCGCAATGGATGCAGTGCAGCAATGGAGCTATAAGCCCACTCTGCGAAATGGAAAACCGGTCGAAGTAGAAACCGAGATCGACGTCGTATTTGCTCTGGCGCAGTAGGTCGGGGGAGCATTCCCGAGATTAAATGACCTGCGGACAATGAGAGAAGCCATTCTTGTCTCTGGGTAAAGTGCCCTGCGCCTCTTCAACTTCCCAACCCAAGAGAAAGCCGCAGGGCTCGCAGACTCTCCCTGCGCTACACTGAGCGACCCTGGATCGGTCGCGGGGAGGGTACTATCTTCCCTAACCGCAAGGGCGAAAACCTGTCTAATCGTGAGAATGCCAATGGTGGGCAGCGAACCAGCCGGGGCTGAGGGGATCAGCGACGCGATCGCCGTCGAGCGCACGTTGGCGGGCGAGCGGGAAGCTTACCGTGTCCTCGTTGAGCGCCACAGCCGCCGCGTCTACCATCTGGCCTTCCGGATGTCTGGCAATGCCCACGACGCCGAAGAAATTGTGCAGGAGGCATTCTTGCGGGCGTACCAGAAGCTCGAGCAGTTTGCGGGCAACGCGAATTTTGGGACGTGGGTTTACCGCATCGCGGCAAATTACGCGATTGATCGCATGCGTCAACGCAAAAGCGAAGAGGCCAGGCACGCACCCATCAGCAACCCGCTGGAAGATGGCGTTGAACTTGACCCCATCACACAATTGCGCGACACGCGTCCTTCGCCGGAACGCTTGGCGGGAAACGTGGAGCTAGCCGCGCGCATGCAGCAGGCGCTGGACGCGCTGAGCCCCGCGGAACGCACCGCCATCGTGATGCGGCATTGGGACGGTTGCGCGATTGAAGAGATCGCCACGGTGCTGAAATCGAGCTCGAACGCCGCGAAGAACACGGTCTTTCGAGCGGTCCAGAAATTGCGGCACGACCTGGAGGAGTACGCCGGGCCTCGCCGTGCAGCCCGGGCCATGGGAACGGAATTATGAAACACATGACGCAAGAAGAGTTGGTTGCGTATCGGGATGGAGAGGTGAAGGGGCGCGAAGCGTGCGCGGCGCACTTGCAAGATTGCGCGGAATGCCGCCATGAACTGGAGCGCATTGAAGCCGTGTTCGTCGCGCTCGATGCATTGCCGGTTCCCGATCCTGGCGAAGGTTACGGACAACGCGTGTGGCAACAGCTTGCTCCGCGCTTGCCAGCGAAGCGGCCCAACTGGTGGACACGTGCTTTGCGAAGCTTAGCGGTCGGCGGTTGGTTCGCTCCGGGACGCCTTGCTGCCGTGGGAGCCGTCGCGGCGCTGGTGATTGTTGCGTTCTTTCTAGGCCGCAAGTCGAATCCCGGAGCCCCGGTTGTACAGAGTGCAGACGCCGCAAAAGTGCGCGAACGTGTTCTTTTTGTGGCAGTCGGCGAACACCTGGGCCGTTCAGAGATGGTCCTGGTGGAATTGGCAAACATGGCGCCTGCACAGGGACAGAAGATGATCAACATTTCGTCCGAGCAGCGGCGCGCCGAAGATCTGGTGGAAGAAAACCGCCTGTACCGCGAAACCGCGCGGGAAAGCGGCGATACGGCCATGGCAGGAACGTTGGATGAACTGGAGCGGGTGCTGCTGGAGGTGGCCAACAGTCCCGATGAAGTAACGCCCGCGCACTTTGAGGCGATCCGGAAACGCATTGAGGCGCAGGGAATCCTGTTTAAGGTGCGTGTGGTCCAGCAAGGGCTCAACGAACAGACAAGAAAGAACGCTGCGCCGCCAGCACATGGCGCTTTGCAGCCAGTGGAGAGGAACAAAGTATGAGAATCCCAGCTAAAGAATGGAAAGTGGCGTGGCTTGTGGCAGGGCTGCTGATGCTGCCGGTGGGCTTGCTCGCCTCAATTGCGCGGCAGTCAGTTCAAGAACAACAAACGACGGTTGTGAATCAGGACGTCGCTAGCGAGGCGAGCCAAACGGCGAGCGCCCTCGCGGACGAGGCGCAACAGGAAGCAGCACAGGCCAAGAGCGATCGCGAGCAGGAACGCCTGGATCGTGAACAGGAAAAACGCGACCGCGATCAGGAGCGCGCCGATCGCCTCGAAGAACTCTACGACGACGGGCGCGAGGCTCTTGACGACGAGAACTATAAAGACGCTGAACACAAATTCAGCGAACTGGAAAAAATGAATGGCCCGCAGACCGATGCGGCTCTCTACTGGCTGGCGTATGCGCAAAACCGCCAGGGGAAAAAAGAAGCGGCGCTTGCATCCATCGCAGACCTGAAAAAGCGTTTTCCGCAGAGCCGCTGGAAGAAAGATGCGGAAGCGCTGGAGATCGAGGTGCATTCTTCCACTGGCGCAAAGTTCAATCCGGACGCGCAAAGCAATGAGGAACTCAAGATGCTGGCCCTGCAAGGCTTGATGAACAGCGACCCGGAAAGGGCCGTGCCGCTTCTGGAAAAGACGTTAAATGGGGCGGCGTCGCCCAAGGAAAAATCAAAGGCGCTTTTCGTGCTGGCGCAGAGCGGTTCGCCCAAGGCGGAAGAAATACTCGCGCGCATTGCCAAGGCGCAAAGCAATCCCGATCTGCAACGCCGCTCCATTCAATACCTGGCGATGTTCGGGGGATCGCGGTCGGCGCAAACCCTGGCGGAGGTCTACGCGAACAGCAGCGACACGGCCGTAAAACGCGCCGTCATTCGCGGCTACCTGATGACAGGGGACACCGCCCGGTTGGTGGCTTTGGCAAAAAGCGAACAAAGCGAAGACTTGAAACGCGAAGCCATACGCACACTGGGAATGGCCGGCGGGCAAAGTGAATTGCAGGCAATGTACCCCACTGCTGCCTCCACCGAAGCGCGAAAAGAGATTTTGCAGGCGCTGTTTCTTTCTGGCGACGAACAGGCGTTGAAGCAAATCGCGGAATCCGAGAAGAACATGGAACTCCGCCGCGCGGCGATCCGCAACCTTGGAATGATGGGAGCAAAATCGCAGGACCTGCAGGCAATTTATTCCAGGGAGACGGACCGCGGGGTGAAAGAAGAGGTCTTGAATGCCATGTTCATGGGCGGCCAAGCGAGTGGCTTGGTGGCAATTGCCAAAAGCGAAAAAGATCCGGAACTGAAGAAAAAGGCAGTGGAAAAGCTGTCCATGATGGGCTCGAAAGAAGGAAATGATTACCTGATGGAACTTTTGCAGAAATGAGGTGGCCAATGAACACATCGAGCATCCGGACTAACCATCTCATTCTGTGGAGTTTCACTGTCTTGGCTTGCTGTGCGTGCCTTGCGGTCGCCATGGAACCGGCGCGGGCCGACGAGCCAACCGTGACAAACGCAAAATTGGAAACGCGTGCTGTTGCGGGAAGTTTGAGTGCAACTCTCCAGCAGTTGGCGCAGGAGAGCGGTACCGCGATGTGGATTGGCTACAGCGTGGAAGAAGTCGCCGGCAAGCGCTCTTCGATCTGCTGCGGAAATTACAGTGATGATAGTGGGATTGGCTGCGGCACTTGCACGTTGGAAAACGAGCGTGGCAATTGGCGCCGGGCGCAGCAGGAAAAAAGGACCGTAAACCTGGAGGACGGTGGAAGGCTTGCTGTGCTTCTGCGCGCCGAAAACAAAAATGTAATGCGAATCCGCACGGCCTCGATTGATTGCACACTCGATGCCGGTGGGTTGCGCTTCGTTTGGCTGACCGGCGTGAAGCCGGAAGAAAGTGTGGCCCTGCTGACGGACTACCTGCGAACGAAAGGATTCGAGCGTGGTGATTGGCAGGGTCTTGGCGAGCAGGCACTAGCGGCAATCGCCATGCATGCCGGCGCGTCCGCCGACCGCGCGATGGAAGCTTTTGTCGCCGCTGATCAGCCTGCCGAGTTGCGGAAGAAAGCGTCATTCTGGCTTGGCGCCGCCAGAGGCAAAGCTGGATTGCCGCTGCTGGAGAAAATGGCAGCAAGCGATCCCAGCGGGGACGTTCGCGAGCAGGTAGCTTTCGCCCTATACGTGAGCCCGGAACCCAAGACCGTGGACGATATCATCCGCATGGCCCACGACGACCGGGAGACACGTGTGCGCGGCCAGGCACTATTCTGGCTGGCTCAGAAAGCTGGAGCGAAGGCTTCCGCCGCGATTTCCGGGGCGATCGAGAATGATCCGGACACCGAAGTGAAAAAGAAGGCGGTGTTTGCGCTCAGCCAGATGCCCAGTGAAGAAGGTGTGCCAAAACTGATTCAAGTAGCGCAGACGAATAAGAATCTGGAAGTCCGCAAGCAGGCGATGTTCTGGCTGGGACAATCCAATGACCCGCGCGCACTGCAATTCTTTGAAAAAGTTTTAGCGCAGTAGGTCTTCAAGCTGGATGCGAGTGCCGGTTTTGGCGTCGCGGTATTTCACGATAACGGCGGCCTGCAGAGAAAGTCCCCACTTGGTGGCGGCGAGATGCGAAACGGCGCGTGATCCGGGAACGACGACAGCATCCTCGGGAATGATGAGCGGTTGATCGTCTTTCGCCGAATAGACGGCGTCTCGCGCCAGATCGTACACGGGAATCGAGCGGTTCAGGATCGTGCCGGTCCCAAGCACGGCGCGGCGTTTGACGATTGTGCCTTCGTACACTCCACAATTCCCGCCAATCAGCACCTCATCTTCAATAATCACGGGCAGCGCGCCGACAGGCTCGAGCACACCGCCGATTTGCGCGGCCGCCGAGATATGGCAATTGCGCCCCACCTGCGCGCAAGAGCCAACCAGGGCGTGCGAATCGATCAGGGTGTTTTCTCCAACGTAAGCGCCCACATTCACAAACATCGGTGGCATGCAGATAACGCCGCGCGCGATGTACGCGCCATCGCGAATGCTGGAGCCGCCGGGAACGATGCGGATGCCGTCGGCGGCAGAAATCGCGTGTACGGGATAGGTGGATTTGTCGAAGAAGGGCTGTCGGCGCGAGTCGATGGACATGTCCACAACCGCGCCCATGCGAAAGCCGAGCAGAATTCCTTTCTTCACCCAGGAATTAACGCGCCACCCCGTGGGAAAAGCAGGATGTGGTTCAGCAGCGCGGATTTCGCCGCGATTCAGCGCCGCCTTGAATGTATCGAACAGCGCAAAATGCTCCGCGGTATATGCGGCGGGTGAAGTATCGAACAGCGCTTCAATTTGCGACTGCAGCATGAACTCGTCCGAGAAGATTCAGAGTCTCCAGCACAGCGCGAATGCGCGCACGATTTTCCTGCTTCGGTGGCACCAGAGGCAGGCGCCACACCGCTTCCAGCAGTCCCATTTCCGCGAGCGCCGTCTTGACGGGAATCGGGTTGGACTCGATGAAATTAATTTCCATCAACGTCAGGAATTTCCGGTGAATCCGGCGCGCGCCCGCGAAATCACCGCAAAGCGCCAGGCGCGTGAGAGTGGACATCTCCGCGGGAATTTCGTTGGATGCGACGGAGATTACGCCGTGGCCGCCAAGCGCAATTAAAGGAAGCGTGATGGCATCGTCGCCGGAGAACACCAGGAAATCCTCGTGGACGGCATTCAGGATCGAAGCCATTTGCGAAATGTTGCCGGAGGCTTCTTTGATGCCGATGATGTTTTCGATTTGCGAGAGCCGCGCGACCGTGGCGGGTTCGATGTTGACGCCGGTGCGGCCCTGCACGCTGTAAAGAATAACAGGCAGGCTGACGGCATTGGCGATGGCGCGGAAATGTTGGTAAAGGCCTTCCTGCGTGGGCTTGTTGTAATACGGCGTGACAGAAAGGATGCCGTTGGCGCCAATGTCCGCAAGTTCGCGCGCCAGCGTAATCACTTCGTGCGTGTTGTAACCGCCGGCGCCGGCGAGAACCGGCACTTTCCCCTTTGCAAGTTCCACGGCAATTTCGACGACGCGCAGATGCTCTTGATGCGTCAGCGTGGGGCTTTCGCCGGTGGTGCCGCAGGGCACCAGAAAATTGATTCCCGCGTCAATCTGCCGCTTAATCAACGCCCGCAGCGCCGGTTCATCGAGCAAACCATCGCGGCGAAACGGAGTAACAAGCGCGGTGCCAGTTCCAGTAAACATTGCATGATCCTCCAGGTCTAAATCAGAATTTCGCAACTTCTCGAAAAGCACTTCAACGAAATCTTTTGTGGCGCGATCACGGCGCAGCCGATGCGGCGTTGGAGCGTCCGATTTCGTTCAAAAGTTCGCGAAACTCGAACACGCCTTTCTTTCCCGCAATCCAACGCGCGGCCAGGAGCGCGCCGCGGGCAAAGCCTTCGCGGCTGCGCGCAGTGTGCCGAAGCGTGATGGTGTCCGCGGGCGAATCGAAGCCAACTTCGTGCGTGCCTGTGTGCGCACCCGCGCGATTCGCACTGAGCGTAAGCGGTCCTGCAAATCCCGCGGCACGCATTTCTTCTGCAAGCTTTTTCAACGTTCCGGAGAGCGCATCCTTCTTCGCGGAATGGTGAATCTCCCAGCCCCAGGCTTCGTATTCGGGGTGCTGCGCAAACAGAGCAGCGGCACGCGCGACCGTCTCGATGAACAGATTGACTCCAATGGAAAAATTCGGTGCGTACACCAGCGCCCCGCCCGCGGATGCCACAGCGCTACGCACTTCCGGAAGTTGCTCGTACCAACCGGTCGTTCCGCACACGGTGTTCACGCCAAGCGCGGCCAAGCGGCAAAGATTTGCGGTCGCGGCAGATGGCGTTGTGAATTCGATGGCAACGGCGGCGCCGTTCAGCGATTCCTGGGAAAGCGTGGCGATGTTGGCAACGTCAAAGCTCGCGCGCACCTCAAAGCCCATTGCCGGAGCGAGTTGTTCGATGAGGCTGCCCATTTTCCCGGTGCCGACAATCGCCAATGGAATGTTCATGAAGTTGCGGCTCCGGTTGTAAGAAGCTGGCGAACTATGCGGGCATAAATTTCCACGGCCGCGGTCAACTCCGATTTGGCGATGCGCTCTTCGGCAGTGTGCGCCACATGAATGCTGCCGGGGCCGATCAGGAACGGCTGGCCCCAGGAGCCGTTGAACGAAGGAATGTCCGTGCTGAACGCCACGACAGTAGTGGGCAAGCCCTCGAGCGGAGCCATGTGAACCGCTGGAACGTGCAAAACCTCGCGAGCCTCCACGTTGCATGCAGTTGCCGCACGCGTTACTTGGGCGCGGATCTCGCTTGGTTCGCCAACCAGGCGGAACATGATTTCAGCGCGGGCTTCATCGGCAACAACATTCGGAGCGCGCCCGCCGGAGATTGTGCCAACGTTGAGAGTGGCGTGGCCAAGAGTCGCATCGCTTGGCAGGGGAATCGCGCGAATTTCGGCGAACGCGTCGAGAAGCGAGTGAATGGCAGAGTGGCCAAGCTCCGGATAGGCAGAGTGAGCAAGTTTGCCTAGCGCGGTCAGTTCATAACGAAGCGCGCCTTTGCAACCCAATGCAAGGCGATTTTCTGTGGGTTCGCCATTGATAAGGAAGCGCGAGCCTCGCGGAGTGGCAGCAGCAGTTTTGGCCCCGATGCTGTCACGCTCTTCGCCAACGACGAAGAGCAGAGCAAAATTGCGAGTGCCACCATCCAACAGCGATTCGGCAGCGGTAACCATCGCAGCGATGATGCCTTTGGCGTCGCAAGCGCCGCGGCCGTGAATGTGTGTAGCGTCTTCGTGTGACGGAAAGAACGGCGGCACGGTGTCCATGTGCGTGGAGAGAGTAACGACCGGTTCACCGAAAGAGATGAAAAGATTATCGCGGTCTCGCGCAGCGGCTTGGCGCTCGACCTGGACGCTGTGTCGCGCGGCCAAGGGCGCGAGTTGGGCGAAGAGATAGTCCACCACCGGCTTTTCCAGGCCGGTGGTCGAATCGAGATCAATGAGCGCGCGCGTCAGTTCAAACAGATTCATGCAAACCCAATTTTTTCTGGAAGGAGCGAAGGGAAAGGAAGAAAGCGCGAGGAAGTGCTCGAGCTGCTGCCTCTCGATAGCGCTCCACCCGATTTCCGGATGACAGTGACCCGGCCTTAGACCCGGTCCCCAACCGCTACTGTTTCAGCAACAGGAGCAATTTCGGCGGCAAAAACGGAAGGCCCCTTTCGCCCGCGTGCCCGAAGCTGATTCGGTAAAACGCACGTGGCTACTGATGGCCGCCGCACCTCTATCAAGCCTTTCCACGGTACGGGAAAATAGGGCCGGGTGTCAACGGATAGATGCGCGGAACAATCGATGCTTTGCATCAGGAATTCGGGAACAGGCACAGACTGATAGCAGGGATGAAAGATCGCTCGAGACAAAAAGGCTCCGGAAGATTGCGCTCCCGGAGCCTTTGACTTTCTTGCGAGAGTTAGAATTCGTAGCGCAACGCGAACTGCATGATGCGCGGATTGGTAAGCAAACCGGAATAGTTTCCGAAGCTGCCGCCGCTGCCAAGAGTAAGTGCCGAAGAGAGCAAGCTGGACTGAACATCGAAGCGCACGGAGTTTGTCAGGTTAAAGGTCTCCCAGCGGAATTGCAGGCTTTGCGACTCCTTCCAAGGCATGGTCCAGCGCTTGGAAACTCCTAGATCAATGCCAAAGAAGCCGTTGCCGCGGATAACGTTGCGCTGGCCCGATTCCCCCGCGTACGCCGGTGCGAAGGAATTGATGGCTGCGGGTCCGTTGGCGAAAATGTTGGGCGTTCCCGTATTGAAGAAGGCTCCGGTTTTTACCGGAGCAATCAGGTCGGCGTTGCCTTCCTGCTCGAAGTTGGTGGGGAAATTGCTATAGCCGTTGTCCACGTTAACGGGGAAACCGCTGGTCAAGCGGAAAAGGCCGGTGACCTGCCATCCACCGATGAATGCATCGAGGGCCCGGTTGGAATTGCGGCCCAGCGCGCGGCCGCGCCCAAAGGGCAGCTCGACGAGCCAGTTGGCATTGAACTGGTGCGTGGCGTCGTAAGAAGAGACGCCGCGTTCCTGGTTGGGATTCCACGCGTTGATAATGATGTTGTTGAGGCTGCTGGTATAGCTGGCCGGACCGATGCGTTCGGCATCGGAAGCCAGGTCAATGGATTTAGAGAACGTGTAATTCAAGTCGAACTGAACACCACTCATCATGCGATGACGCAAGGAAACTTGCATGGCGTTGTAATTGGCATTGGCCATGGAGCGCCAGGCATAGAGAGAACTGTATTGGGGACTGTAGTAGGTGTACTGCCCAGTCGTCGGGAAATAGGAAACATTGGGATTGTTGAAATCGGGGATCCCGTAAGAATCAAGGTTGTAAAGAGCCAGGGAATCATTGAAGCGCGTGCTGCAGAACAAATCGAACGCGGCGGCAACTGGACTGGTCGTCGCCATCAGGACCGGATTGCCGCTAGCGTCCGTGCCGGTGCAGCCGCTTAGAGTGTAGGCGCCTCCCGGTCGCAGCGGCTGTATCTGGTCAATCCAGAATTGCTGGACGTTTGTGGGAAGCTGGTTGGGATTGAAAGAAAGCGTTGCGGTGGTGCTTCCGGCATTAAGCTGCGGCCGGAAGAGCTTGGCAAGCGCCACTTCGGCGGCGAAGTAATCGATGCCCGACTTTTTGTCGTAGATGTCCAGAGGCATGGCCATGTCATCCTGCGCCAGGAGCCGGTGAGAAAGTCGGCCCACATACGCGACATCCAGAGAAAAACCGGAACGGAGTTCCCGGCTGATAGCAAGATCGAGGGTGTAGGAGTAAGGCGTCTTCAGCGTGCTGTCCACACCCCAAGTGATCGCAGAGCCGCCAGTGTTCAGGCTGCTGGGGAAGGTAACCGGGAAACTCCCCTGGGGCGCCGGAATAAAAATGGCCGCGCTGTTATAGTCCGTTGTGGGAATCGTGTTCATGGACGTGAGGCGAGGGGCGGTGAGTGAAGTCTGTATGTCGGAAGGATTCGACAGTTGGGTGGAAAGACCGAACGACCCATTCTGATCGAAGGTGTCGGCAAGGCTCTCGCCGACGCGGTCATAAACGATGCCAAATCCCGCTCGGATGCTGGTCTTCCCCTTGCCGCCGAAAAGCGCGCCGAGGATTCCACTGGAGGCGTCAGGAGCCCAGGCCAGGGCAATGCGCGGAGCAAAGTTGTGGTAATCCCAATTGTAGAATCCAGACTTGCCGTTGGCAGGACCTGCCCAATCGTAACTGATAAGTGGAGCCGCACTGGAAGGAGTTCCCTGCAACATGCCAGCGCCTCGCTCATTGAACCACGTGTTCAAGCTTTGGGTTGGAGATACCTGAAGGCCGTTGACCTCCCAGGGCGGAGAGAAAAGCGAGTAACGTAGGCCGAGTGTAAGCGTCAGGCTTGGCTTCACCTTCCAGGTGTCCTGCGCGTACATCTCGTAAGAGTCTTCGCCGAAATTACGCACGACTGGAGCACCTTGGGGGATGGGATTTCCATCACGGCCATAGTTGTAGTAGGCGTTGACCAGGGTAACCATCCCCAACAGCGAGGTCATCGGATAGTCGTAGTTGCTGACGAAACTCGAATCCACCCCGGGATATCCATTATTCGCGGGGTTCAAGGGAGAAGCGGAAGTTGTGGAGAGACCGGAATTGAGCAGCCAATCGGGATTAGCCGTGCCGCTACTGAAGGAGTTATTGGTATTGCTCGACGGACTGCGAAGAATTCCGATTTGAACGCCAAATTGAAAGGTGTGCTTGCCGCGCATCCAGGACACGTCGTCGGTGAAATTATGGATGGGCCGTTGGAAAGAAGAGGAGTAGGTAATGCCCTGGTCAATGGCAAGGAGATTGTTCCAGGGCTTGCTTGAATCACCAATGCTGCCAACGCTTTCGCGAACAAAGCCGTACCGGAAGTTGTTGACCAGCGAAGAGGAGAGGACCGCCGAATAACCAACGATGATGCCTTTGTTGTAGTTCACATTGTTCTCTTCCGGAACCATGCCGGGGAGGAAGGGAGCACCCGCGGAACTCTCGTTGGCAAGAGCGCCGCTAACGGAGATGCGCTGCTTGGAGTCTCTTGTAATGTTGTAGTCAAGCTTGGCGATGTACCAATTCTTTGTGGTATTCGTAGGCGCGCGAAAACGAAAGCCGGCGGTATTGACGAGGTCGCCTGTCGTTTGATCATTGGGTAGAGGATAGCCGGCCATGTAGGCAAGTACTGCGGGATCGGGGCCGTGTGGACCTAAGCTGGTGCTGTCCATGGTCGTGATTTGCCCTGGCGATAACGCCATGTAGCCTGCAGGTGCGGTGTAGGAAGCAAGGCTATTGCCTTGCACGGTGTTCCCGTGACACAACGTGGTGTTTGGGGAACCATCCGCGTTTGTCTGGCATAGATACTGGATGACGCCATCGCGCATGGCTGCTGTGGGCACGGTGCGGAGAGCGCTGACGGATTCGGCGTCGCGATAGCCTTCGTAATTCAAGAAAATAAAGAGACGGTCTTTCAGAACCGGCCCTCCCACGGAGCCCCCGAAAATATTGCGGTTGAGCTGGTTGGGCTTATTGGGAAGGCTACTCGAGAGCTGGGACGCCTTAATGAAATAGTCGTTGGCGCTGAATAGCGAGTTGCGATTATATTCATAAGCGGACCCGTGGAAGTTATTGGTGCCACTCTTGGTGACCAAAGCTACCTGAGCCGCCGAAGCGGCGCCTTCATCGGCATCATAGTTTGTAGTGGTTACGCGAAACTCCTGAACGGAATCAAGGGTGACAGGGAGAACTGAGGTGAAGGAATGCGCGCCTTTGTCGTTCACGGAAATCCCGTCGAGCGTGACGTTGCTTTGATCGCTGTGGGAACCATTGACCGAGCCGCTACGCGTGTCCCTTTCCGTATCAATGTCGGGCCGGTCGCCGGTATAAACAACGCCCGGCTGCAACGACAAGAGATCGGGAACGTTGCGGCTTTCTAACGGGAGCTGCTTTACCTGGTTCTCATTGAACGCGATGCCGAGCGAAGCATCGGTGGTATTCATGGTTTCCGTCTGAGCGGAAACCTCGACCTGTGTGCTCAGCGAGCCGACCTGCAGAATCACGTTCACCGTAGTCGGCAAATTGACGAGAAGCTGAAGATTCTTCTGTTCGTATTTGTTGAACCCGTCTTTTTCCACGCTCAAGACGTAGGTGCCCGGGGGAAGAGCGAGGAATTCAAACTCTCCGTTAGCCGGAGTGGTAGCGTTGCGTTCGAGCCCTTGCTCAGGATTAAGCAATGTCACCTTGGCGCCGCCGACAACGCCATGCGATTTATCGACTACCGTGCCATGCAGAGAAGTTGTGCCCATCTGCGCAAAAACATCGCCGACACTGAAAACCAACGAGATAAAAAGAACGATAAATAGTCGCATATAAAAGGAATTACGCATTCCATGCCCCCCTCGAGCGCGAATTGACTTCTGCAACGGAGTGAAAGAACGGACCCCTAGTAATAAGCAATACCGGAACTCAGCCGGCTCCTCGACAAGCTCGGCTGCCTTTAAGACCTTATCCCCCCGGAACTTTGCAAATCGTTGAGATACATTCTGGTCAGTTGAGACGCAAAGTCAAGGGATCCGAGGCTCTGCACCCTTCTGAAAACTGCATATTATGTATAAAGAGAATTAATTGCCGCGGCCACCTGCACAACCGAATGCAACTACAGATCGAGGGTCTTGAGGGGGACGTGCTGGGAGGCAACTAAAACTTCACCCGTGAAAGCGGCTTCTGCGGGACGGCGGCGCAGAGCTTCTTCAGCGGATAGGCGCACGAGATCGGGATTATTGTTTTCCTGGGAGATGTGCGCAAGCACAAGGTAGCGCGCGCGCGAATCGAAACCTTCGGGATCGGCCAGAAATTCACTGACCGCGTGGTTGGAAAGATGCCCGGTGCGCGAAAGCACGCGCTGCTTGACGACCCACGGGTACGGGCCAACTTTCAGCATGTCCAGATCGTGATTGGATTCCAGAACCAGGCAATCGCATCCTCGAAGATGGACTTTAACAAGTTCCGGCATGTAGCCCAGGTCGGTGCAGATGGCTACTTTGGTTCCATTCGTGCGAAACGTGAAGCCGATGGGATCGGCCGCATCGTGCGGAATCGCGAAGGCGTGAACCTCGATATCGCCGATGGAAAAGCACTGCCCGGCCTGTATGGACTCGACGCCGTTCAGCCGCTTGCGGAATGTGTCTGGAAGAATGCGCTGGAGTGCGTGCATGGTCGCCGCCGTCACGTAGAGCGGGGCTTTCCATAGGCCGAGGGCTTGCGGGAGTCCGTTGCAGTGGTCGGTGTGTTCGTGAGTGATGAGTATGCCATCTAGGTGGTCGAGATCTTTTTCGATGGCGGCAAGGCGTGCCAGAGTTTCACGCTTGCCCAGCCCTGCGTCGACAAGGATGCGCGTGCGTTCGGATTCGAGCAGCGTGATGTTGCCCGAACTGCCGGACGCGAGAATGGAAACCCTCAGACCGATGGTGGCGCCCCCGAAGAATGAAAGCCGAAACTCGAAAAACGAAATGCGAAACTTGCAAGATGATGGCAGAGCGGGAGAATCGCGTCAATGCACAATGGAAGAATTCCTGGATGAGAATGGTGCCGCATGGGGATAAAATCACGGGTTATGGGTGAAATGGACGAAAAGCCGGAGAGCTTGAACCGCCTCTGGGACCCGAAGCTGGAAGTGCTGGGGGAGTTCCTCGACCAGATGTGGGATGACGGCACGATGGACCTGGAAGAACTAGACGGCTTCTTTGCGGCGCTGCATTGCTGCCCGGAGCTTGTTCTGCCAAGCGAATATTTACCGGTGATTCTTGGCTCCGAAGATGCGTTAGAGAATGAAGGGCTTTTCCCGGATATAGAGGCAGCGCAACTCTTTTTTGGCTTGATCACGCATCACTGGAACGAGGTAGGGGAAGCATTCCGTTCCGGGGATTTCTTCATGCCTTTGTTGTTGGAGGATGACGAAGGGAAAGCGTACGGAAACAACTGGGCAATTGGTTTTCTGCGCGGCGCAGACATGCGCAAGGGACTGTGGAAGGAAATCCTCGACAACGAAGAGAAGGCTGGGTGGTTTGTGCCCATCTTTGCGCTTGTCAACGAGGACAACCCCGACCCCGAGCTGCGCACCTACCCAGAGCCAATGACGGACGAGCAGCGCGAGAAGTTGCTGCTGGGGTTATCCATCATGGTGACGGAGATGTACCGATATTTTGCGCTGCATCGGGAACGCAACGCTGCCGCGAAGAGGGATCAGGCCCTGTTTGGGCGGCAGCAGCAAAACGCGCGAAAAATCGGGCGCAACGATCCCTGCTATTGCGGCTCCGGAAAGAAATACAAGAAATGCTGTGGCGCGATCAGAGTAAATTGACCACGCCGAACGAAGCAGGGCTAGCAGGCGAGCCGGGCGCGGTCAACGGAGAAGCCGTTGAGAGGGCCGAGGACGGTGAGGGCAATGCGCTCGGGTTGAAAGAAATCGCGCGCCAGTGACTGCACTTCGTCGCGTGTGACGGCTTCGATGGACAAGAGAATTTCGTCGAGCGAGTAAAAGCGTTGGAAATAAAGTTCCTGACGCGCCAGGTTGGACATGCGCGAACTGGTGGACTCCAGCGATAACATCAGTGAACCCTTCAGGTGGTTCTTGGCGCGGAGGAGTTCTTCCTCGGATACCGGCGATTCTTTCATCGAACGGAATTCCGCGACAGTCATATCCAGAACCTTGCCGATGGTTTCCTTGGCCGTGCCCGCATAAACAGTCAGCATTCCAGCGTCGGAATACGGAGTGATTTCGCTGAAGACGGCGTAGGCGAGGCCCTGCTTTTCGCGAATATTCTGGAATAGGCGCGACGACATGCCCCCACCCAGAAGATTATTCAGGACGGCGACGCCGAATCGGCGCTCGTGAGCCAGCGGCAACGAAGGAACGCCGATGCACAGATGAACCTGTTCCAGATCGCGCTTGGTTTCCAGATTGATGGGAGCGCTTGTAGTTGGCGCTGGATCTTCCTGCGTCGAACCGGCGGCCTGCAAATGGCCAAATTCCTTTTCAACTAAATCGAGAACCTCTTCGTGCATGATGTTTCCCGCAGCCGTGACGATGATATGGTCCGGCGCAAACCAGTTCCGGAAGCGGCGAAGCAGGGCTTCGCGATCGAAATTGCGCACGGTGTCGGGAGTGCCAAGGATGGGCCGGCCCAGGGAATGTTCCGGCCAGAAGCCACGCGTAAAAATGTCATGGAGCAGGTACTCGGGATTGTCCATGTCCATCTTGATTTCTTCCAGGACGACCTGGCGCTCTTTGTTGACATCGTCAGAATCGAGCTTGGGGCGAAGAACGAGGTCGGCGAGAACGTCGAAGGCGATGGGCAGATGCTCATCAAGCACCTTGGCGTTGAAACAGATTTGCTCTTTGGAGGTGAAGGCGTCCAGCATGCCGCCGACCGAATCCATTTCGCGGGCGATATCTTCGGCGGAGCGGCGTTCGGTGCCTTTGAAAACCATGTGCTCCAGAAAATGGGCCAGGCCATTTTCGGCGGGGATTTCGCGGCGCGAGCCGTTGCGCACCCAGATGCCGACAGAAACGGAGCGGACGTGCTGCATAGTCTCTGTAATCACAATAAGGCCGTTGGAGAGAACGTGCCGCTGTATGTCGCGAACGTTGGAGACCATGAAACTATTGTTGCACATGGAGGAGAGAGAGGCGAGTGGCGAGTGGGCGGCGCCGGAAGTGGAACTTAACTATTTTATTTGCAATGAGTTGCGCCTGGTTTGCGGCCGCAAGGCTAGTGACCTGCTGACGCGCGTGGATTTGCTTGTGTTAATGAGAGAATGGTGAGGGAAGCACGAGGCGCGGATGAAACTGCTGGGAAAATCGCGGGAGGAATTGCGGGCTTACTCCAAAAGCCTGGGGGAGGCGGAGTATCGCGGCGAGCAGATTTACCACGCGCTGTATGCGGAGCGGCTATTCGATGTGGCGGGAATGACGAATCTGCCCGCGGCGCTGCGAGAGAAGTTGGCGCGCGAGGCTAGCATCACTTTGCCGGAGGTGCGGAAGAGGTATCCATCCAAGGATGGGTCGGTGCGGTATTTATTTGGGATCGGAGAAGAAAAGATTTTCACCACGGAGGACACGGAGGTCACAGAGAAGAGAAATAAGAATCAGAGACTGCAGAAGCCAACGGCGGTAGAAGCGGTGTTCATGCCGAGCGAGGACCGGCAGACCATTTGCATTTCTACTCAAGCGGGTTGCGCGGTGGATTGTCAGTTTTGCCTTACGGCGCAGCTTGGATTGATCCGTAATTTGACCGCAGGAGAGATTCTGGGGCAGGTGCTGGTGCCGCTAAAAGAAATGGGCGGGGCTCCGGAGAAAAACAAAGGCGAGATGGCTGGCGACACGACGGACGACGCGGAAGAAACAGGATTGGCTGGGCGAACAAACGTTGTCCTGATGGGGCAGGGCGAGCCGCTGCTGAACTTTGAAAATGTTATGGCTGCGCTGCGGATTCTGCTGGATAAAGCCGGCGTAGGTCTTTCGCCGAAGCGCGTGACGATTTCGACGAGCGGGATCGTCCCGGGAATAGAACGACTGGCAAAAGAAGAGATACGGCCAAAGCTGGCGATTTCTCTGAATGCATCGAACGATGAACAGCGCAACGCCCTGATGCCCATTAATAAGAAGTATCCGCTGAAAATGCTGATGGAAGCGTGCCGGCAATATCCGCTGCGAAGTTGGGAGCATTTGACGTTTGAATACGTGATGCTTGGTGATGTAAACGATACGGCAGAAGACGCGCGGCGCGTGGTGCGATTGCTTGCGCCGCTTCCGAGCGTGAAGGTGAACTTGATTCCGTGGAATCCCGGGGAGATGCCGTACAAGGAATCAAGCGAAGCGAAAATCGAAGAGTTCCGGCGGATCCTGACAGTGCGAGGTGTACCAACCTTTGTGCGTTATTCGCGAGGGCGCGACGTAATGGCGGCCTGCGGGCAACTAGCGCTTATCGAGGTGAACAATTCCCCTCTCACAATCATGAATTAGGGAGTACCCTAAAACCAAAATCAGAGGTTGTACACTGTGACGGACCGCGATCGTAAGGCTTTGTGGATTCTGCTGGCAGGACTGGCCTTGATTTACGGAGGGGCTTACATGAGTCGGAGTTGGTGGTCGAAACTGTTTTCGTCAAGGCAAGGCGGAGTGTCGATCATTGGGAAGACCACCACTCCGACAGACGGCGACAATCTGATCCTTCAACAGCTCACCAAATCCGGCGCGGACTTGTCGCGGCGGCGAGAGGTCGTGCACTACCTCTATGTTCCCACGGAGGAGGCTTCGCACCGAGCTACCTCTAAACTTCGGGAGCAAGGGTACGAAGTCACGGAAAAACCTTCCGCCGACGCCGCCGAAAAGCCACCCAATCCCTGGCTGGTTCTGGCCCGCAAAGTGACCGTGGTCAATTCGCAAAGTGTTCAGGAAATGAGAGTTGTATTTGAAGGCCTCGCGAAGGAAACCAGAGGCGATTACGACGGTTGGGAAGCGGCGGCAAAGCCCTAGAGCACAGGATTTCATGATTTTGCCGAATGGGGCGCAGCAATGCTCGCCCCTACTTTTTACAGGATGACAATCGTTTGGCGCGATGGGCAGTGCTCAGGACGTTCGGATGCCGATGACCGACATGAGGCGGCCGGTTGGGCCTGGTTCACGGCGATAACTGAAGAAATAATTGGTATGGCAAGAGGTGCAGAGGCCGCTGGAGAAAATGTTTTGCGCGCGGAGGCCGGCAGCCAGAAGTTGCGCGCGATTGGCCTTCTGCAGATCCAGGTGAACATTGCGTGGCGCTGGCTGGTGGCCCGGGGGCGCCATGTTGAGCCATTGCAGAGGATTGGGTTCATCACCGGTGCGGGGTTCATCGAAATATTCGGTGGCATCGGAGAATTGCGTCGAAAACTTGGTAACGAAATCGGCGCCAACTTCGTAGCAGCAGGGGCCGATGGATGGGCCGATCGCGGCGAGTAACTCGGCGGGCTTGCTGCCAAATTCCAGGCGCATGCGGCCAACAGCTTTTTCGGCAATGCGAGTAAGCGTGCCCTTCCAACCTGCATGAACGGCCGCGACGGCGCGCTTTTTGGGATCGACAATAAGTATGGGAACGCAATCGGCTGTTTGTACGCCGAGGAGCAGTCCTGGGCTATTCGTGGCGGAGGCGTCGCCCTTGCCGGTGTGTGCGGGCGCGGCGCTAAAAAGACGAATGGCGTCGGAATGAATCTGCTTGAGCGTGGCAAGAGTGAATTCTTCAACGCCAAGTGCAGCTTGCAGCAAGCGGCGATTTTCGGCGACGTTCTCCCGCGTGTCCCATTCCATGAAACCAAGATTCAGAACTTGTTGGCGTTCAAGCGAGCTGACGCCCCCGGGACGCGTGCTGAATCCGTGGACGAGCCAGGGAAGTCTGCGAAAGGGCGTGAGTTGAAGAACCTGCAAGCCACGGGAACGACGCAGCACCCAAGGTCGCAAGAGAAAAAGCGGGCGCGCGATGGGGCTTTTGCTCGTTGAGGATTTCTTTGCGGATGATGTCCGTGAGGGCATGGTCCTGACAGTATAATCGGGACGAGGGCGAGGAGCGGAATGATCGTAGGACTGGGCATTGATGTGGCGGAAGTGAAGCGCATTCAACGGGTGCTCGAGGCGCAAGGGGAAAGGTTTCTGCGGCGCGTTTACACTCCGGATGAGGCGGCGTATTGCGAGCAGTTCAAGAACAAATATGAACGCTACGCGGGGCGCTTCGCGGTGAAAGAGGCGGCAATGAAAGCGCTGGGAACGGGCTGGAGCCGCGGGGTGCGCTGGGTGGACATTGAAGTGGTGCGCGTGAAGGGCAGGCGGCCGACACTGGCATTGAAGGGCGAGGCGAAAAAGATTGCCGACGCTCTGGGCGTGAAGAATATTGCCGTGAGCATTACGCACACGTCGGAGCAGGCGTTCGCTCAAGTGATATTTGAGGGGTAGCCGGCCGCGGAAAGAGAAAAGTGGGTTCTTCGCTTCGCTCGGAATGACAACTTTTCTGACGTTTTGCCATGCTGGGGTCGAGCAGTGCTCGACCCCTCCGAAGGTGGACCGCCGGAATCGCGGAACTATTTCACCAGGAGGAAGGGGCCGAGGGCCAGGGCGTCTATCCCGGCGCAATAAAAGCTGCGGACGGCTCCGCGGGGATCGGTAACGAGGGGCTCGCCAAAAAGGTTGAACGAAGTGTTGACCAGAATCGGCGCGGGGGCGGATTCGCCAAATTTGTGCAACAGCTTCCAGAAGATGGGATTGGCCTGCTGCTCGACGGTGTGGACGCGAACCAGGTTTCCGTGGAAGGCGAAGCGTTCGAGGCCGCCGACCGGGTTAGTAAGCGTGGCCAGCGACGTCATGAAGCGGCAATTCGCGGAAACATCAAAATATTCGGAGGCGCATTCGGCGGGAACGGAAAGCGCGAAGGGATGGAATTCTTCTCGGTGCTTGACGAATTCGTTGACATTTTCGATGACGTATTCGGAAAAAGGTGAAGCGAGCAGGCTGCGATTGCCGAGAGCGCGGTGGCCGAATTCGGTGCGGCCCTGGCACCAGCCAACGATTTTGTCGCGCATCAGAAGGCGCGCGGACTCCTCGACAGTTTGCTCTTCGCCGGAAAGATAGCGGTAAGAAATTTTGCAGTTGTCCAGCACAGCTTTCATTTCCTGCGAGTTTGCGTGCAAGCCAACGGCGAGGCTGGAGAGCGGAGCGCGACCGGAGTGGCCGGTGATTTTCTTGCGCGAAAGATAAGCGGCGCCAAGAGCCGTGCCCGCGTTGCCGGAAACGGGTTGAACATAGACGCGCTCGAACGGGCCGCGGGCCTCTAAAGCGTGCACAAGAAGCACATTCAAGAAAATGCCGCCGGCCAGGCAAAGCGAGCGGGCATTAGTGCGCTCCGCGAAATTCGTGGCAAGTTGCAGGACAACTTCTTCCAGGAAATCCTGGGCGCTGCGGGCAAGATTGGCGCGCACGACCGGCCCGAAAGCCTGGCCGCGCGAAGAAATGCCGAGTTCGCGATAAAACTGGGGTGAAAAAATGCCGCGATGGTCGGGGCCAGCGGCAAAATAGCGGCGATTCAGAGAAGGCGCGCCGGTAGGTTTCCAGGTAAAGAGCTTGCGGAAAACCGGAAGGAACTCCGGTTCGCCATCCTTGCTGAGCCACTGCAATTTGTGTTCATCGCGGCGCGAACGAAGCCCGGCGAGTTCCGTAACGCGGGAATAGAACCAGCCGAAGGAATCGGGGAATTTCATGGAGTGCAGCGGCTCGATTTCGTCGCCATCGCCGAGAGCGAGCAAGCCAGATTGTGAATTCGCACCTTGATCCAGAGTGAGGATGAGGGCGCGATCGAAGCCCGAGGTGTAGTAAGCGCTGGCAGCGTGGCAAAGATGGTGGTCGAAGCGCGAGAGGCGCGGGCCGCCGCGAAGAAGCGGCTGTAGGAGGTCCTCAAAAGGGGCGCGGGGGGCACGTTTTTTGTGTGTGCGGGAATAGTGGAGTGAAGCGCTGCGATCGGCAAGGGCGATGGCGCGGCAATCCGCGAGTTTCAATTGATTTTCGTGCAGGCAGCGGGCCAAGGCGAGGCGCGGAATTTCCAGCGCGTCCTGAAGCCGATTGAGCTTTTCCTCCTCGACGGCGAAGAGGATGGATTTTTCGTCGAGAAGCGTAACCGCGGAGCCGCGGCCGATGGTGGAGATACCAAGTATGCGCATGAGAGTGAGTCAGCTCGTTTCTGAAATGGCAAGCACCGGCTCGAGCGGCAAAGCACAAAGATTTTTGCCTTCGGAATGGGTGACGCAAGCCGGAAAAAGTTCGTTGGGCGGCAAAGTGAGCGGGACTTGCACTGAGAGAAAGTTTTCGGACAGCGCGGGCGTGACCGAAGGATCGTCAACCGGGTCGCGGCGTAACGTGAGCACGCGAAGGGTGCGGCCGATCTGCCATGCGCGAAATTCGGCGGATTTGGTTTCTGCCAGGGCGCGCAATTCACGAGCGCGGCGCTTGATGACACCACCAGGAACTTGATCAGGAAGGGCGGCAGCTTTAGTGCCGGGACGCCGGGAATAGGAAAAGACGTGCAGATAAGTGAATGGGCGCTCGGCGATAAAACGCGTCGTGGCGGCGTGATCGGCTTCGGTTTCGCCGGGGAAGCCGGTGATGATGTCGGCGCCGATGGCGGCGTGGGGCAAGCGCTCGTGAATGAGTTCGACGCGACGGGCGTAATGTTCGGCGCGATACCAGCGATGCATGGCAGCAAGGATGCGGTCCGAAGCGGATTGCAGGGGCATGTGGAAATGGGGCGCGAGGCGATCGGTGGAAGCGATGAGTTCGATAAGGGAAAGCGAAACGTTGAGCGGCTCGATAGAACTGACGCGCAGACGTTCGAGAGAAGTTTCGTCGAGTATACGTCGGAGAAGATTCAGGAAATCAACACGGGGCGAAAGATCGCGGCCGTAAGCGCCGAGATTGATGCCGCTGAGAACGATTTCGCGATAGCCGGAATTGGCGAGGCGTTGAATTTCGGCGACAACTCTTTCCGGTGGCAGACTGCGCGATTTTCCACGAACGAATGGAATCACGCAGAAAGAACAGCGCGAGTTGCAGCCATCCTGAATTTTCAGCGTGGGACGAGTGTGACTCCCTTCCCCGCCGAGGACGGGAGCGACCAAGACGTCGGTCAGATCGAAAATGTCGCCGGTGAGAATTTTGGCGTGATCGTGGAAAGCACTTGAATGCGGCAATTGCGTCAATTGGGGCCCAGTGTGCTGCGCCCCTACGAGTGACGTCTGAGCGATGGAGTGGAGAAGGTTGGGGATTTGCGGCTTGTGGGAATTGCCGACGACCCAGGAAACGCCGGGGAGAACGGCAAGTTCTTCCGGAGCACGCTGCGCGTAGCAGCCGGTAACGATGATGCGCACGGAAGGATTCGCGGCGTGAAGTTTGCGGATAGCATCGCGCGCCTGAGTATCGGCGGCAGCGGTGACGGTGCAGGTGTTAAGGACGACGACGTCAGCGGTGTGCACGCCGGTGGCAAGTTTGCAGCCCTGTTCACGTAATTGGCGCTCGATGGCAGCGCCATCGGCCTGCGTGGCACGGCAGCCAAATTGTTCGACGTAAAAAGTGGGCATGTTAGCGAAGCTTGCGAATTCTATTAAACCACACAGAAGAGTCGCCGCGAAGGAGAGTGCATGTTTCCCGGCGGCAACCTGATTGGCGAGAAAACTTTACGTCCGGGAGAGGCACCGCTACAATCTGGATAACTCTATGACCACGCCTCGAAAGAACCCCGCAGCGCTGCTGGATGCCAAGCTTTCGGTTGTGATCCCCGTTTACAACGAGAAGGATACGATTTGCGAAATCCTGCGCCGCGTGCAGGAAACGGAAATGCGCAAGGAAATCGTGGTGGTGGACGACTACTCCAAGGATGGCACCCGCGAAATTTTGCTGGGCATGGCGGAGCTGCAGTCGAAAGGCGATAGCCAGGCAGCCGCCACGGATGGCGGAGACGCGATTGACTTGCGCGAGATGCGGTTCTTATTCCAAGGCGCGAATCAAGGGAAGGGCGCGGCACTGCGGCGAGGATTCGCGCAGGTTACAGGCGATATCGTGCTCGTGCAGGACGCCGACCTGGAATACGACCCGCGAGATTACGGAAAATTGCTGGAGCCGATTCTGGACGGGCGCGCGGACGTGGTGTTCGGTTCGCGATTCCTGGGCGGGCCGCAGCGCGTGCATTATTTCTGGCACTATGCGGCAAACAAACTCTTGACGCTGCTTTCGGATGTGGCAACAAACCTCAAGCTCACGGACATGGAGACTTGCTACAAGGTTTTCCGGCGCGAGGTGCTGAAAGGAATTCAGGTGAAGTCCGATCGGTTTGGATTTGAACCGGAGATTACGGCGAAAATCGCCAAAGGCAAATGGCGGATTTACGAAGTGCCGATCAGCTATGCGGGCCGGACTTACGAAGAGGGGAAAAAGATCACCTGGAAGGACGGCGTGCAAGCGTTGTGGTGCATCGTCCGATATAAATTTGGAGATTGAGCACCTGGGAAAAAGTAGAGCGGTCAGCGGATTGGACCTTGCCGAGATGGGGTCCAGCGTGCTGGACCCCTTCAAAAACAGGAAAATGGTTAGACCTGGGACATGCGGCGCTGGAACGTCAGTAGGATCAGGTCCGCGCGGCGGCGCACTCCAAACTTACTTAAGAGATTGGAGACGTGGAACTTCACGGTGCGCTCCGCGATATTGAGCTTGCTGGCGATTTCCTTGTTGGAAAGATTTTCGAGCAAGGAATCGAGCACTTCCTGTTCGCGACGGCTGAGATTCGTGACCGTATCGGTCTTAAGGCGGCGGCCCTGGCTGGTGAGGATGGAATCCACAAAGCCAGAGAGCACGGAACGCGGCACCCAGAATCCGCCGTTGGAAACGAGCGGTAGAGCGCGTGAAAGCTGGTCGCGGGCTTCGGCGTAGGTGAGAATGCCTTTGACGCCAAGGCGAAGCAAGGAATAGGCGTTGGCTTCGTTCACGGAATCCCCAACGACAATCAAGCGAGCATCGGAATAGCGCTCGAGGATGTTCGTGAGGAGCGCGCCGGTAGCCTGCCGTGCCGCGTGCGCATCTATAACGTATACCTGGGCCTTGGGAGGCTCGAGGTTGCGCAGGTCGGGAGCAAGTGTGGATTCAAGTTGCTTGGCGATAACCTTGAACTGCGAGGCTTTGCCCAGCAAGCGTTCAAATTCGGTAAGCACCAGAGGGTGCGGAGATAGCAAACAAACTGTAAGTTTCGGGGACATACTTTTATAGGCCACTGTGCTTAAGGGTAGAGAAAGCAGCGCCAAGGGGCAAGGGCCTTGGGGACAGATGTTCACGAGTGGTCAATGACAGATTCGGCGTATTTTCAGGGGATTAGGCAAGAAGAAGGGCGGAACTGGCAGCAAAAACAGGGCGAAAGGGCAGGCGAAAAGGGTACGGTTCCAGCGAAAGGCCAAGTAAAATAGAAGGATACCCGCGAATGCTAGGGCCGCAACAGGGAGCGGGGCGAGGTATCGAAGGAACGCATGAGGAATTTGAAAGAATCCGAAAAGGCTCTGCGAGGGCTGCTGGCGGAACGCATCCTGGTGCTGGATGGTGCGATGGGCACGATGCTGCAGCAACGCAACTTGACGGCGGCGGATTTTGGCGGCGCGGCGTTGGAGGGGTGTAACGAAAACCTGGTGCGGACGCGGCCGGACGTCGTGCTGGATATTCACCGGAAATATTTTGAAGCGGGATCGGACATTGTTGAGACGAACTCCTTCAATGGGACGAAAAGCGACTTGGTCGATTACGGGATTGCGGACGATTCTTACGAATTGCTGGTGACCGCTGCCAAGCTGGCGAGGCAAGCGGCTGACGAGTACTCGGCTGCCGGAAGGCCGCGGTTCGTTGCAGGGGCGATGGGGCCGACGCGAAAGGCGATCACGGTTACCGGCGGGATTACCTTTGCTCATCTTCAGCAGGATTATTACGATTTGGCAAAACCGCTGATTGATGGCGGCGCTGATCTGCTGATGGTGGAAACCTGTCAGGACACGCGGAACATCAAGGCGGCGATCCTGGCGATTCAGAAATTGTCGCGGGAAATCGGGATGGCCATTCCCTTCGTTGTTTCCGTGACGATTGAGCCGATGGGGACGATGCTCGCGGGGCAAACGGTGGAGGCGATGTGGGCGTCGCTGCGGCACGCGCACCCGCTGGCGTTTGGGATGAACTGCGCAACCGGGCCGGAGTTCATGACGGACCACATTCGGACTTTGAGCACACTGACGAGCGAGTTCGTGTCGTGCTATCCGAACGCGGGGCTGCCTAATCCTGAGACCAGCCAGTATGAGGAAACACCCACGACGCTGGCGACACAGCTTGAAAAGTTTGTGGACCACGGATGGTTGAACCTGGTGGGCGGGTGCTGTGGCACGACGGAGAAGCACATCCGCGCGCTGGCCCAGATGGCGCAGGGGAAAAAGCCGCGAGTTCGGCCGGGCGATGCGCACCGGGCTGTTTATTCAGGGATCGAGACGATTGAGGCGGACGACCAGACGCGCCCGCTGCTGGTGGGCGAGCGCACCAACGTGATTGGGTCGCGGCTGTTCAAGAGCCTGGTAGCCGAAGAGAAATGGGAAGAAGCGACGGAGATCGGGCGTCGACAGGTAAAAGGTGGAGCGCACATCGTGGATGTGTGCCTGCAAAGCACGGAGCGGGATGAGAAGAAAGATATTCCGTACTTTTATGAAAAGCTGATACGGAAGATCAAGACGCCGGTCATGATTGACACCACCGACCCGACAGCGGTGGAATTGGCGCTGACCTATTGTCAGGGCAAAGCGATCATCAATTCGATCAATCTGGAAGATGGCGAGGAAAAGTTCGAGAAGGTGGTGCCGCTCGCGCACGATTTTGGCGCCGCGATTGTTGTGGGCTGCATTGACGAGGATCCGAAGCAGGCGCAGGCGTTCACGCGAGAACGAAAGCTGGCGATTGCGCAGCGCTCTTACGAATTGTTGACGAAGAAATATGGTATGGCGCCGGAAGACATTGTGTTTGACCCGCTGGTGTTTCCGTGCGCGACGGGCGACGAGAATTATATTGGCGGCGCGGTGGAAACGATGGAGGGAATCCGGCTGATCAAGCAGGCGTTGCCGGATACGCGAACGATACTGGGGATTTCCAATGTTTCGTTTGGTTTGCCCGCGGGTGCGCGCGAGGTGGTGAACTCGGTATTTCTGTATTACTGCACGAAGGCTGGGCTGGATCTGGCGATTGTGAATACCGAGAGGCTGGAACGGTTCGCATCGATCCCGGAGCACGAGCGACGTCTCGCGGAAGATCTGTTGTTTCAGCACGCTCCGAAGGAAGTGTCCGCTGGCCATTTGCAAAGCGCATTGTTGCAAAGCGCGGCGGCGGATTGGCGGGAGCAGAGCAAGGAACAAAAGGCGGCGCTGAACCAGTATCACATTGCAGCGATCACGGAACACTTCCGTACCACCAAGAAAAAGGAAAAGTCGAAGGCAGCGGATGTGCCGCTGGACACGCGTCTATCGAACTACATTATCGAAGGGACACGAGATGGATTGGTGGAAGACCTTGAACGGAAACGAGCGGAAGGCACGCCGCCACTCGAGATTATCAATGGGCCGTTGATGGACGGAATGGCGGAAGTGGGGCGGCTGTTCAATGCTAACGAATTGATTGTGGCGGAAGTCCTGCAATCGGCGGAAGCGATGAAAGCCGCGGTGAGCCACCTGGAACAATTCATGGAGAAGGCGGACACGGCGAAGCGCGGAAAAGTGGTGCTGGCGACCGTGAAGGGAGACGTCCACGACATCGGGAAGAACCTGGTGGAAATCATTTTGAAGAACAACGGGTTCGACGTGGTGAACCTGGGGATCAAAGTGCCACCGGAAGAATTGATCAAGGCGTTTGCGGCGCACAAGCCGGACGCGATTGGCTTGTCGGGATTGCTGGTAAAGAGCGCGCAGCAGATGGTGATTACCGCGAACGATTTGAAGGATGCGGGGATTGGCGTGCCGTTGCTGGTGGGCGGAGCGGCTCTGAGCGCGAAATTTACGCAGCAGAAGATTGCGCCGAGCTATGGCGGATCGGTGTGCTACGCGAAGGATGCGATGACGGGGCTGCGCTTGATGAATGAGTTGACGGACCCGGCGACGCGGGAACGCGTATTGAGCGAGCACGCGATTTCCGGAAATGGCGCGGGCGCGACGGCGGCGGTGAAGATTGCGGAGAATCCGCGAGTGACGCGTTCGCCGAAGGTACGGACGGATTTGCCGATACCGAAAGTGAGTTACCTGGAGCGCAAGGTGCGGCTAGTGCCGGACTTGCGCGAGGTGTGGAGTTACGTGAATCCGTACATGCTATATGGACGGCACATGGGGTATCGCGGAGACTTCGAGAAACATCTGGGGGCACGGGAAGAGAAAGCGGTGGAGTTGTTTAACGAGATGGAAGAGGTGAAAAACGAGGCCGCTACGTTTATGAAGGTACGCGCGGTGTGGCAATTTTTCGAGGCGGAAGCGGAAGGCGAGGCGCTGCATCTGTTTGCTCCGGGCGGGGCGGAGTCGGTGCATACATGGAAGTTCCCCCGGCAGAAGATTGGGAATCAATTGTGTTTGAGCGATTACGTGCTGCCTGCTCGCGAGAGGCAAAGAGATCACGTGGCGGTGTTTGTGGTGACGGCGGGCGAGGGTATACGGGAGCGCGCGGAGAAGGCCAAGCACGACGGCTATTATTTCAAGTCGCATGGATTGCAGGCGCTGGCGATTGAAACGGCGGAAGGCTGCGCGGAGTGGCTACACCGGCGAATCCGCGAAGATTGGGGATTCCCCGATCCGGCGGAGATGACGATGGCGCAGCGGTTCACTTCGCGATATCGCGGAAAACGCTATAGCTTCGGCTATCCCGCTTGCCCGGAATTGGAATACCAGGCGGGAATCTGGAGTCTGCTGCGGCCAGAAGAGATTGGCGTGCAGTTGACGGAAGGGTTCATGATGGACCCGGAGGCCAGCGTGAGTGCGCTGGTGTTTCAGCATCCGGATTGCGCGTATTTTAGTGTGGGGGAGAGCGAGGAATAGGAGCGTTTCCGGCTTTCGACAGCGGAAGCCCGATGGCAAGCATTCTTCTGTTTTTGTCGCCCACCGGCTAATTCCCAGGGTGGTATCCTGACGTGTGAAGCTGGATTCGACCTCAAGGCTTTGCCACAGCGCTGCAAATCAGGAGTTTCCTTATGACTTTTCGGATGGCCGCAATTTGCTCACTGATCTGTTGCATGTTTTTCGCCCGGGGGGCAAGTGCCCAACCAGGAGACCGCGACATGAATACCGAGGCTCGTGTGCTCCATCTCCTCTTTCCGCTGGATGTTGAGCCGAAGCCGTATCTTCTGAAATTGGCAATGCGGTTTGGCGACTCCGACACCCAAGTCGTCATAGTTTTTATCCCGTTCACCCGCCCCGTCCAGGTGGGAGATGTGAGATCATCCGCTACTCGCTGGCAGGGATGGGCGATGGCGAGCTTTCGGTGCTGATCTCGAAGATGGCCGCGCAGAATCCGAGGGTCACAGACCAGGAGATTGCGGCCAAGGTGAGGGTAAACGTTACGCGTTCGCCTATGGAGCGCGAAGCGTTGGAACCTTACCTTGCCGACCTCGATAAGATCAGGATATCGCCCATACTGGAGAGCAGGGTGTGCGTCGATTACTGTCCGGAGTATGAATATTGGTACGACACTTGGCAGGAATCGATTCATTACGTGATCGCTGGGGACTCCATGAGCTCAGCGCAGGATCAATTGGTTAGGTGGATGATCAAATTTCGAGCGAGTCTTCCCGGCTTGCTGAAAACTCCGTCTGCAGCGAATCCGCGCAAACCGGAATAGACGAAGGGACGAAAAGAATTCGTGTCATAGCAAGCGGGCGCAAGAAAAGCCAAGACCCAGGCACAAACTCCGAGCCCGGAGCACCCTCCGCGTTTCTTCGTTTCGGAGTGAATTGCGAAAGTGGAGTCCTGGCAGGGCTGTGTCGCCGTGAGCTTTTTGCACCTCGGTCGGCTGTAATTTCGAAATTTGGCACTTCGTCCACGCGAATCCGCCTCATTTCATTCGAAAATGTCTTCTCTAACTCTTTGATTCCATGGGTCGTTCCCACTTCCCTACATTTTCCCTCATATTCGAATTCTGCTTGGTTATATAAATAGTCTAATACTGTCGGCGCGCCGACAATTTTTCTTTCCGCAGATATTCCCACTTTCTGCCTGCAATCCGTTTGGCTCGCGCCGTTCCGGTTTGCAGAAACTTGCGTTTTCCTGCGGCGGTAAACGCCGCACCCCAAATTGCAGCGGGCAAGTCAGAAAACGACGTCCGGGCCGGGCTTAATTAGCGGCCCGCCTCAGAAGGCGAGCCCTACAAAGGCTAGCAAAGGCAGGACTTTGGGGCAACTCAGAGGCCGGCGGGGGTGGGTGGATTGGCGCAGCGTGGGGTGGGGGGTTGGGTTGCTATTCTCAGGCGGGTGAGGCGCGGGTGGTAATTCTCTTCCGTGGGCTTCCATAAGTCATTTAAATAGAGAGTATTACTTAAACGACATGCAGGGCTTGGGTGGCTTTCGGCTTGCAAGCTTGGTGAGCGTAATACTGGAACTGCGTTCAGGGCCTTCCTTACTACATGGCTCTTCCAAAAGGTCCCACGGGACTCCTCACCGGAGGTAATTATGCAACAACGAATCGTAATCCTAGGAGCAGCAGGCCGTGATTTTCATAACTTCAACGTGTGCTACCGAGAAGATCCCATGAGCCACGTAGTGGCGTTCACAGCAACACAGATACCGGACATAGCAGGAAGGTACTACCCGGCGGAATTGGCCGGGCCGCTGTATCCCGAAGGAATCCCGATTGTGCCGGAGGAAGAGCTGGAGCGGTTGATACGGGACGAGCAGGTGAACGTGGCGGTGTTTTCGTACAGCGACGTATCGCACGTGAAGGTGATGAACCTGGCGTCGCGGGCGCTGGCGGCGGGAGCGGATTTTCAAATGTTGAGCGCGGAGCGAACGATGCTGCCGGCGACGGTGCCGGTTGTGTCCATCTGCGCGACGCGGACGGGCTGCGGGAAGAGCCCGGTTTCGAGGCGGGTGGCGAAGCTGCTGAAAGATTGCGGACTGAAGACGGTGGCGATACGACATCCGATGCCGTATGGAAATTTGAAGAAGCAGCGGGTGCAGCGGTTCGCAACCGTGGCGGATCTGGACCGCGAGCAGTGCACGATTGAAGAGCGGGAAGAGTACGAGCCGCACGTGCAGAGCGGGACGATTATCTATTCCGGAGTGGACTACGCGGCGATTGTTGCGGAAGCGGAAAAGGAAGCGGACGTAATTATCTGGGACGGCGGAAACAACGATACACCGTTTGTGTTTCCGGATTTGGAAATCGTGGTGGTGGACCCGCACCGCGCGGGGCATGAAGTGCTGTATCACCCGGGCGAAGTGAATTTGCTGCGGGCGAACGTGGTGGTGATCAACAAGGTGGATTCAGCGCATCCGGACGCGATCGAGACGGTGCGCGAAAACGTGCGGCAGCGGAATCCAAAGGCGGAGATCATCGAGGCGGAATCGCTGGTGAATGTGGAAGGCGCCGAAAAGCTGCGCGGCAAGCGCGTGCTGGTAATCGAAGATGGGCCTTCGCTGACGCATGGCGAAATGACTCTGGGCGCGGGAGTGATTGGCGCGCAGAGAGCAGGAGCAACTCTGGTGGACCCGCGGCCGTACGCGGTGGGAAGCCTTCGCGATACGTTCGTGAAATTCCCGCACATTGGCGCTCTGCTTCCGGCGATGGGCTACAGCGAGAAACAACTTGCGGATCTGCAGGAAACAATCCGGCGGACACCGTGCGACTTTGTGCTGATCGCAACGCCGATTGATTTGCGGCACCTGATTGCGATCGGACAGGAATCGGTGCGGGTGACGTATGAAGTGGCAGAACGCGGAAAGCTGACGCTGGCGGACGTGATGCGGCGTTTCGTGAGCAAGGAAGTGGAAGCGAAGGTAGGTTGAGAGGAGACGCACATGTACCGCAAACGGTTGGGCGCAACACCCACAGTAACGCCGTGGCATCTGAAACCCGCGATGGGACAACATAAGCGGGATTTTCTGTCGCTGCACGACATCACCATCACGGAGATGGAAGGGCTGCTGAAACTGGCGACGGAAGTGAAAGCGCATCCGAGGACGTTCGTGACGGCGTTGCAGGGGAAAATGGCGGCGCTGATTTTTGAGAAGCCTTCACTGCGGACGCGGGTGACGTTTGAAGTGGGATTTGAGCAGTTGGGCGGCCACGCGGTGTACCTGGCGCCGGGAGACATCGGACTTGGGAAAAGAGAGAGCGTCGGGGACGTGGCGCGAAACCTATCACGGTGGGTAGACGTGATGATTGTGCGCACGTTTTCGCAGGCGCTGCTGGAAGAGTTGGCGCACGAAGCACGCGTACCGATTATTAATGCGCTGACGGACCTGCTGCACCCGTGCCAGGCGATTGCGGACCTGCTAACGATCCGGGAAGCGAAAGGCGAATTGAAGGGGCTGCACCTGGTTTACGTGGGCGACGGAAACAATGTGGCGCTTTCACTGGCGCACGCCGCGGGGAAGGTGGGCATGCACTTCACGATGGTGTGCCCGTTGGGATACGAGCCGAATGCGGACATACTCACCGAAGCTCGCGCGGACGCTTCGAGTACCGGGGCGGAGATTGAAGTGGTGCAAGAAGCGAAGGAAGTGATGAGTACGGCGGATGCGGTCTACACCGATGTGTGGACGAGCATGGGACAGGAAGAAGAGACCGAAGAGCGGCGGCGGAACTTTGCGGGATATCAGATAAACGAAAAACTGATGGATATGGCGCCGGCCGACGCGCTGTTTATGCATTGCCTGCCGGCACATCGCGGAGAAGAAGTGACAGACGAGGTCCTGGACGGGCTGCAATCGGTGGCGCTGGAACAGGCGGAGAACCGTTTGCATGCACATAAGGCGATATTGCTGGCGTTGATGGCGGGGCAGGAAGAAGAACGCGGGAAGAAGTAACGTCTGGCGGTTTCGGTCTGGGCGTTTGGGGCGCAGCAATGCTATGCCCCTACGAAATAGTATGAGCTAGAAGGATGCGGAAAGCGCGATGAAACCGATTGCGGTGATTGCGATAGGCGGGAACTCGCTGACGCGGGAGCGCGAGCGCGGCACGTTTGAGGAGCAGCAAGCGCACGCGAAGGAGACGTGTGAAGGAATCGCCGCGGTGCAGCAGAAGGGTTATCGCGTGGTGGTGACACACGGAAACGGGCCGCAGGTGGGCGAGGCGCTGCTGCGATCGGAAAAAGCAAATGGAACGAGTGGACCACAGCATCTGGACGTTTGCGGCGCGGAGACCGAAGGAGCGATGGGGTACCTGCTGCAGCAAACGCTGGACAACACGCTGTACGAAAAGGGAATGCCGCAAAAGGTAGTGAGTCTGATCACGCAGGTGATTGTGGACGCGGACGATCCGGCGTTTTTGCGGCCGGACAAACCGATCGGGCCGTTTTACCAGCGAGCGGAAGCGGAGCAAAGGCGGGACCAGTTTGGCTGGAAAGTGGTGGAAGATGCGGGGAGAGGATGGCGGAGAGTGGTGGCTTCGCCGCACCCGCGAAGGATTTATGAGATTGAAGCGATCCGGGCATGTCTGGATGCGGGATTCGTCGTGATTGCGGCGGGTGGCGGAGGAATTCCGGTGGTGCGGCGGGCGGGACGGCTGCGCGGAAGTGAAGCCGTGATTGACAAGGACCGCTGCTCAGCGCTGCTGGCGAGAGATTTGGAAGCGGAGCTGCTGCTGTTTTCGACGGGCGTTAAACATGTGTACCTGAACTATGGAAAAGAAAATGAGCGGCCGCTATTTCATGTAAGCTGGGCAAAGGCACACGAATACCTGATGCACGGAGAATTTCCCGCGGGAAGCATGGGACCGAAAGTGGAAGCGGCGCTGGCGTACCTGGAAGCAGGGGGAAAGCGCGCGCTGATTACCGCGCCTGAGAGCATTGGGCTGGCGCTGGGCGGGTCTGAAGGAACGGAGATATTGCCGCCGGTGGGAGTGATGGACGATCCCGTGGCGGTGTAGCGGTTTGTGAACTGGCGGGAAGAACCTGGAAGGGGAAAGGGTGGGCATGTACAGAATCTTGGATGCGGAATTCATAGCGCCGGGGATCAAACGATTTGTGATCGACGTCCCGCGGATTGCAAAGAAACACCAGGCGGGACAGTTTGTGATTCTGCGGCTACATGAAAGGGGCGAACGCATCCCGATAACGATTGAAAGTTCGGATCGCGAAAAAGGGACGATCCGGATTGTGGTGCAGGCCGTGGGAAAGACGACGCATGAGTTAAATGCGATGGAAAAGGGGCAAGCGATATTGGATGTTGTGGGGCCGCTGGGAAAGCCGTCGGAGATTGAAAATTATGGAACGGTGGCGGTGTTGGGAGGCGGAGTGGGAACGGCGCTGGCGTATCCGACGACAGCAGCATTGAAGAAGGCGGGCAACCGGATCCTGACGATACTGGGAGGACGTAGCCGGGAGCTGGTGCTGCTGGAAAAAGAGATGAGGGAAGTGAGCGACGCGCTGTACGTAACGACGGATGACGGGAGCTACGGGGAAAAGGGATTGGTAACGGACAAGCTGCGGGCGCTGATTAGCGCGGGCGAGAAGATTCAACTGGTGCTGGCAGTGGGGCCAGTGCCGATGATGAAAGCGGTGGCGGACCTGACGCGAGAGCATGGAATCAAGACGATTGTCAGTTTGAACCCAATCATGATTGATGGCACGGGAATGTGCGGAGGATGCCGCGTGCTGGTGGGCGGGAAGAGTCAATTTGCCTGCGTGGACGGGCCGGAGTTTGACGCGCACCAGGTGGATTTTGGAGTGCTGATGCAGCGGAACCGGATGTATCGCGATGCGGAGAAAGAATCACTGGAGAGATTCCAGCATGCGTGCGAGGGCGGCGCTGAGAGCGCGGCTCCGGTGGTAATCGCGGGAGGCAAGCTGTGAGTCCGGCGAAGGAAGTCTCAGCAAATCCGGTGCCCATGAAAGAGCGGATGAAAATACCGCGGCAGGGCATGCCGGAGCAGGCCGCGGAACTGCGGGTGATGAATTTTACCGAAGTAAACCTGGGGTATTCGACGGAGTTGGCGCGGCAAGAGGCGTTGCGCTGTCTGGAATGCGCGAAGCCGACTTGCGTGGACTATTGCCCGGTGGGCGTGAAGGTAAAAGAGTTCGTGAAGATGATCGTGAAAGGCGATTACCTGGGGGCGGCAGCAAAGATTCGCGAGGACAATGTGCTGCCGGCGATTACGGGGCGGGTGTGTCCACAGGAAGATCACTGCGAAGGGTTCTGCCTGCTGCACAAGAAGGTGGATTCGCTGGGGATAGGGTATCTGGAACGGTTTGTTGCGGATTACGAGCAGAAAGCGGGAGCGCCGCCGGCAGCGAACGCACCAGCGACCGGGAAAAAGGTGGCGATTGTAGGAAGCGGGCCCGCGGGATTGAGCGCGGCGGGAGATTTGATTCAGCGAGGGCACCAGGTACACGTGTTCGAAGCGCTGCATGAAATTGGCGGCGTGCTGGTGTACGGGATACCGGAGTTTCGTTTGCCGAAACAGGTGATCCGCGAACAGATCGACACGATGCGGAAGATGGGCGTAGAGTTCGAGACAAACGTGGTAGTGGGAAAAACGGTTTCGATCGACGATCTGTTTGAGGAAGAGGGATTCGACGCGGTCTTCATCGCGACGGGAGCGGGATTGCCGGTGTTTCTGGGAATTCCGGGAGAGCACCTGAACGGCGTGTACTCGGCGAATGAATTTCTGACGCGGATCAACCTGATGCATGCGTACGAATTTCCCCGCTACGACGAGCCTATGGTGAGCTTGCGCGGGAAGCATGTGGCAGTAATCGGCGGAGGAAACACGGCGCTGGATGCGATCCGGTCCGCGCAGCGGCTGGGAGCGGAAAAGGCGTATGTGCTGTATCGCCGGAGCGAGACGGAGATGCCGGCGCGC
This sequence comes from Candidatus Acidiferrales bacterium, assembly GCA_963780315.1. Classification (GTDB taxonomy): domain Bacteria; phylum Acidobacteriota; class Terriglobia; order Acidiferrales; family UBA7541; genus Acidiferrum. Next base: position 182,521 of record CAWABP010000006.1, read on the forward strand.
ATCGAGGAAGTGAAGCACGCAAAGCAAGAGGGCATCGACTTTCGAGTGCTGACGAATCCAGTGGAATTTCTGGACGACGGGCGGGGTTGGCTGAGAGCCGCGCGATGTCAGCGGATGGAACTGGGCGAGCCGGACGCTTCGGGAAGGCGGCGACCAATTGCGATCGAGGGATCGGAGTTTGAGGTGCCGCTTTCAGTTGCGATTATCGCGACGGGAACTTCGGCGAACCCGCTGGTGCAATCCACTACGCCGGGGCTGAAGACGAACAAGCGTGGATACATCGAGGCTGATGGAGAAAAGCAGAAAACGTCGAGGAAGGGCGTATTTGCGGGCGGCGACATTGTGACGGGAAGCGCGACAGTGATTCTGGCGATGGGAGCGGGAAGACGGGCGGCGAAAGCGATTCATGAGTATTTGAATACGGAGGAGTGGTAGAGGTGGTGCCACGATCCCTCCACTGCGCGGCCCGACGCGCCAGAGTGCGGCACGAAAGAGAAGGTCGGGCCGCTTCGGTCGGGATGACAAGCGGTCAGTAGTGGAGGGATTTAGAGGATTCTGTGGTCAGAGCTCGAAGAGGTGGAAGGGCGTAAGAGTTCAAGCGTGACTGTGCCACACGGAATTCAGTTGGACTGGAAGTTAGTCAGGAAGTGCAACGACGTGCCATCGAGGTGGACGGATCCACTCGCCTCGCCTCCCCACACGCCTGTGGGCCTGCAGTACGGAGAAAAAATATGACGATACAGAAATCAGACGCGCTGGCGTATCACTTTGGCGCGCGCCCGGGGAAAATCGAAGTATCCCCGACGAAGCCTTGCCGGACACAAAGAGACTTGAGCCTGGCGTACACGCCGGGCGTGGCGCAGCCATGTCTGGAAATCCAGAAGGAGCCGCACGATGCGTTCAAATACACGGCAAAAGGAAATCTGGTGGCCGTGGTGTCGAATGGCACGGCGGTGCTGGGCTTAGGAAACATTGGAGCGCTGGCCGGAAAACCAGTGATGGAAGGCAAGGGTGTGCTGTTCAAGAGATTCGCGGACGTTGACGTGTTTGATCTGGAAGTGGATTCGATGAATCCCGACGACGTAATCAAGGTGTGCCAGTTGCTGGAGCCGACGTTTGGCGGGATCAACCTGGAAGACATCAAGGCGCCGGAGTGTTTTTACATTGAAGAGACGCTGAAGAAGACGATGAAAATCCCGGTGTTTCACGACGATCAGCACGGAACAGCGATTATTTCTGGAGCAGCGCTTCTGAATGCGTTGGAGATTGTGGGGAAGCGAATCGATAAGGTGAAGGTGGTGTTCAACGGAAGCGGCGCGGCGGGAATTGCGTGCGCGGAACACTATGTGCGGCTGGGAGTAAAACGCGAAAACATCACGATGGCGGACACGAAGGGCGTGATCTACGAAGGCCGCGTGGAGGGGATGAACCCTTACAAGGCGCGGTTCGCGCAGAAGACGGAGATGAGGACGCTGGCCGAGGCGATTAAGGGAGCGGACGTGTTTGCGGGATTGTCCGTGAAGGGCGCGTTCACGCCGGACATGCTGCGTGCGATGGCGGCGCGGCCAATCGTGTTTGCGATGGCGAACCCTGATCCAGAAATGACGTACGACGAAGCGGTGGCCACGCGAAAAGACGTGATTATGGCCACAGGCCGCTCCGACTATCCGAACCAGGTGAACAACGTGCTGGGCTTCCCGTTTATTTTCCGCGGGGCGCTGGACGTACATGCCACGGCAATCAATGAGGAAATGAAGCTGGCGGCAACGCGAGCGCTGGCAGCGCTGGCAAAGGAAGACGTGCCAGATTCGGTGTGCCATGCCTATGGAGTGGAGCGTATGCGGTTTGGGCCGGAGTACATCCTGCCGAAACCGTTTGATCCGCGGGTGCTGGTGTGGGAGGCGTCGGCAGTGGCACAAGCCGCGATGGAAACCGGGGTGGCCAGTGAGCCAGTAAACCTGGATGAATATCGCGAGCGGCTGGAACGTTTGCTGGGTAAGGCGCACGAACGGATGCGGTACATCATTCACAAAGCGAAGAGCAAGCCGCGGCGCGTGCTGTTTCCGGAAGGGGAGCACGAGAAAATCCTTCGCGCGGCACACATCCTGCTGGAGGAAAAGATCGCGTTGCCGATGCTGATCGGGGACACGCAAGTAATACGGGCCAAAGCGGCGGATCTGAGCGTGCCGCTCGAGAAAATTCAGATCGTGGACCCGGCGACTTGGCCAAAGCGCGAGTCGTACATCCAAAGGTTGTATGAACTGAGGCAGCGCCGAGGAGTGACCCTTTCGGAGGCGCGGGAGTTGATCCACAACCGGAACCTGTTTGGAGCGGTGATGGTGCAGGTGGGAGACGCGGATGCGCTTGTCGCTGGTGTGATGCAACACTTTCCGGACACGATCCGGCCGGCGCTGCAAGTAATCAAGCCGCGGGCTGGGCTGCACAAGGTTTCGGGGCTGTATGCGCTCGTGACCAAGCGCGGCGACATGTATTTCCTGGCGGACTGCACGGTGAACATCGAGCCAAGTGCGGAGGACCTGGCGCAGATCGCGTTGTGCGCTGCGGAAGCGGCGAGGCGGTTCAACGTGACACCGCGAGTGGCGATGCTGTCGTTTTCCAACTTTGGCAGCACACCGCATCCGCTTGCTGAAAAAGTGCGGCGCGCGGTGGAACTGGTACACAAAACCAATCCGGAATTGATGATTGACGGCGAAATGATGGCGGACACGGCAGTGGTGCCGGAGATCATCGCGGAAACCTATCCATTCTCGAGCTTGCACGGAGGCGCGAACGTACTGATCTTCCCGGACCTGACGTCAGCGAATACTTGCTACAAGCTGCTGGCGCGAATCGGAGGCGAGGAGACAATTGGACCGATCCTGATGGGGATGTCCAAGCCGGTACATGTGCTGCAGCGCGGAGCCGAGGTGGAAGAGATCGTAAACATTGCCGCGATTGCGGTGGTGGATGCGCAGGAGACGGAAGTACGAGTGAATGGTGGGTCAGGGAAGAAAACGAGCAGCGTTGTTGAGGAGGAGGCGAAGCCCCAGTTGCTTGAGGTGCATCCGGCGTGAGGAATGCCATAGGACGTTGCTAGGCAAATAGGAAGAAAGAACGAGACTTTGGGGATCTTGCGGACATGGGGCGCCCGCCTCAGGCGGGCTGCGCCCCTACAAGTGTAGAAATAATCGCCAAGCGGAGGGCAGAGCGCGATGAGCGAAACCGAGAAGAGGTCACTGCCGAGTAATGCGTACCGGGCATTGGAGAAGGGAGAGGCGTACCGGCCAATCGTGGCGGCGGAGACCCAGGAACCAGAGCTGACGTTGCGGGCGATCCTCTGGGGTGTAGTGTTTTGCGTAATCTTCAGCGTCGCTTCGGCCTATTCCGCCCTCAAGGTCGGCCAGGGAATGGAGGCGGCGATCCCAATATCTGTCCTTGCCATTGGCCTGGCCCGGGTGTATCAGCGGCGCTCGACGCTGCTGGAGAACATGATCATCACCGGCATGGGCGGCGCAGCTGGCAGCGTAGTGGCCGGGGCCGTCTTCACCGTACCGGCGCTATACATTCTCCATCTCGACCCGCACCCGGTGCAGACCATCTTCATCTGCCTGGCCGGGGGCTGCCTGGGGATTCTTTTCCTCATTCCGCTGCGGCGCTACTTTGTTCACGAGATGCACGGCAAGTTCCCCTTCCCCGAAGCCACGGCGATCACCGAAGTGCTCGTGACTGGCGAGAAAGGCGGTTCCCCAGCTAGGCTGTTGATTCAGGCCACCATCATTGCCGGGATTTACGACTTCTTTGTCACCACGTTCCACGTCTGGAAGGAGTACTTGAATTTTCAGTTCCTCCCCGTGGTGAAGTCGCTGGCCGAGCGCGGGCGCATGGTCTTCAATTTCGATGCTGTCGGATTCATCCTCGGCCTGGGCTACGTGATGGGACTGCGCATTTCCCTGATCTTTTGCGCTGGCGGCGTTCTGGTGAACTTCGTGCTCATCCCGATGATCTGGTTCATCGGGGGCCACATGGGCAACGTCAGCGTGTATCCCGCCACTATCCCCATTTCGCAGATGACAGCCGCGGAGATTTACCGTAGCTATGTGCGCTTCATCGGCGTGGGCGCCATCGCGACCGCCGGACTGGTCGGCATTCTCAAGTCGTTGCGCGTGGTTGCCGGATCGTTCGGCATCGCATTGCACGCCTTCCGGCACGGCGAAGCGTCAGACATGAAACGTACCGACCGTGACATTCCCATCATTGCCATCCTGCTCGGCGTTTTGCTGGGCGCCATGGCCGTGGCCATATTTTTCGGACAACTGCATGTTTCCTGGACCGTGGTGGCATTGGGCATTGCGCTGACGCTGCTCTTCTCATTCTTCTTTACCACGGTCGCGGCTAACGCCATTGCCACCACAGCCAACAACCCGGCCAGCGGAATGACTTTGCTGACAGTCATCGTTTCGGCGGTGGTGCTGCTGAAGTTCGGCCTTTCCGGGACCACCGGCATGTTCTTCGTTATGGCCCTGGCTGGCATGGTGTGCGTGGCCCTGTGTGCGTCTGGGCAATTCATTACTGATCTGAAAGCCGGATACTGGATCGGGTCCACGCCTTCGGCGCAGGAGAAGGTAAAGTTCATCGCGGTCGTTGCGTCGGCAGTCACCGCGGGGTTGGCAATTATCCTGCTGGCCAAAGCCTTCCAGTTCGGAGAAGCTGCGCCCGGCGATCCGCGGCAGGTGTTGGTAGCTCCGCAGGCCTCCGCGCTGAAAGCCGTGGTCGCGGGATTCATGAGCGGTCAGCCGGTAGCCTATATGTTGTTTGGCATCGGGGCCATGGTTACGGTGGTGCTGGAGATGCTCGGACTCTCTTCCATGGTCTTCGCGCTGGGAATCTATCTGCCGCTGCAACTGACCACGCCAATTCTGGCCGGCGGATTCCTTTCGCATCTGGTGAACAAGCGGTCGGAAAAACTCGGGGGAGCGCCGGGCGAGCGAGTGCGCACACGCGGAGTGATTATTGCTTCGGGGCTGATGGCGGGCGGAGCCTTGGGAGGGGTGTTGGGAGCGGCGTTGCGGCTGTTGCCGAAATTCCAGGAAAATCTGATCCACACGCCGTTTTATTCCAACGAAGTGATTTCGCAGATTGTGTCGGCGGTGTTTTTCGCGGGGCTGTGCTTCTATGTGTGGTTTGGAGCCCTGCGAAAGGGGAAGGAGATCTGATGGATCAACTAGGGAAGTGGGTAGCGGAAGGTGTTTTGGGAGTGGACACGTTGTGGGGCGGCGATGTGATGTGCGCGAGCGGGACGGGGCGGTTCATCGCGGACTCATGGTTTTCGGACGAAACGTTGCCGGGAGCGTACACAATTCCGGCGGCCGCGCGGATACGGGAAACGGGGGGAGTGGCGTCGAAAGACGTAGATCGCAAAGCGATTGAAGAGTATTTGCAGCAGATAGATATTGGCGGGGCGATTGCGGGGATTCGCGCGGAAGGGGAAAAGACGAAAAGCTTGCGTGGAGCTTACCTAGCAGGGCTGGCGACGTCGTTGGACACGATGTGGAAGCTGGCGCTAGCGACGATTGGAAAAGGCGAGCCAGTGAGCTACGAGAATTGCGTAAAGGCGTCCACGGGGCGCGTGCCGGAAGCATCGAAGCCGGAAAAGAAACGGGAACGCGTGGCGGAGTTGCTGCGGCGCGGCGGCTATTTGAAGAATGGGAACGAGGGAGTGCTGCGAGCGGTGGATGAATGGAGGGCCGAACGGACCGTGCCGATGGCATCGGTGAGGCGGGTGAGCGCGGGGTTCATTGCGCATTACGACAAATTATGCGAAACGAATCTGGCGCCGTATTTGCCGAAGGAATTGGAAGGAGTGCCGCGGGCGAATATTGAGTTTCTGCCGATCAAGGATGCTTGGTTTTCCGGTTCGATGAATTATTTGGGACGGGCGCGGAAGGCGGATGGCAAACCGAAGTATGAAGCGACGTATGAGATTAACGCTTCGCTGAAGATTTCCGTGCCGGAGTTTGAGCAGTTGGTAAGCCATGAAGTGGTGCCGGGTCACGTGACGACGTTTGCGTACCTGCAGGATTTGTATGTGCGGGGACGCGCGGGATTCGAGACTACGGTGCTGACGATGAACACTCGTGCGGCGACGTTGTTTGAGGGCATCGCGAACAATGCGATTTTGATTGCGCATGGCGTGACAGAAGTGGAGCAACTGCCGGAGGAGGATTTGCAGATTGGAGTGCTGCTGGCGCTGCTGCAGGATGACGCGAAAAACGAGTCGTCTTATTTGACTTGGGCAGAAGGGGCGACGCGGGAAGACGTGGCAAAGATTTTGCGGCGGGATTATCTGGTGACGGAAGAGCGCGCGGACAAACTTTCGGGAGCCTGGGGGAGACATCCACTGCTGGGAAGGATGTATTTGCCGGCTTACCGGTCTGGGACGGAACGCGTGGCGGAGTTGCGAAGAAAGTATGCGGCGGGGCGCGTGCTGCCGGCGCTGTATGGTTGCGCGGGATTGGTGGATATTGAGACGGTGCAAGGAGCGATTGGGGCAGAGGCGTAGGGGCCATTTGACGCGGCGAAGAGGCGTCGTGCCTTCGGAGTGGTGGAAGTGGCTGAAATCTTGCCGCGATCCCTCCGCTGCGGCTCGCTAAAGACGTGAGCCTTCGGTCGGGATGACAGCGGAACGGTAGTTGCCATGATGGGCGTGGCAGCCCTTAGTCCAGCCAATTGTTAAATACTGGAAGAAGACAAACCCAAGAGCGGCCCGCCTCAGAAGGACGGGCCCTACAAACCCAAGAGAAAAGCCGCAGGGCTCGGAGAATCGCCCTGCGCTACAGGAAAGAAAAACAAAATCAGAGCTGCAGGCCGAGGAGGCGGGCGGCGTTGTGGTAGCAGATGTTTTCGATCATGGGGCCGAGAAGATCTTCGCGGCCGGGGAGTTCGCCACGTTCGACATCGGTGCCAAGAAGATTGCACAGGACGCGGCGGAAATATTCGTGGCGCGGGAAAGACATGAAGGAGCGGGAGTCCGTCACCATGCCAACGAAACGAGAGAGCAAGCCGGTGTTGGAGAGAGTGTTTAACTGCGATTCGATGCCTTCCTTTTGATCCAGAAACCACCAGGCGCTTCCGAACTGGATTTTTCCGGGGATGTAGCCGTCCTGGAAATTTCCGATCATCGTGGAAAAGAGATAGTTGTCGCCGGGATTGAGATTGTAAAGAATGATTTTGGGCAGGGCGTTTTCCTGATCGAGTTTATTCAGGTAGGCGCCGAGGCATTCCGCCTGGGGAACATCGGCGATGGAATCGAAGCCGGTATCGGGACCGAGGGATTGCAGGGCGCGGGTGTTGACGTTGCGGAGAGCGCCGAGATGGAGTTGCTTGGTCCAGCCGGACTGGGCGTCGAGATGGCCGAAGAAGAGCATGAGGAACGAGGCAAACTCTGAATGCTCATCGTGAGTGGCACCGTGGCCGGAACGGACTTTGCTAAAGATAGCGCGGGCGCGCGATTCGCTGAAGAAACTCGCGTAGCAGTGAAGCAAGCCGTGGTCAGAGAGGCGGCAACCCGCTTTGTGGAAGAACGCGTGACGTTTGCGGAGCGCATCGAGAAAATCGGAGAAGGTGCTGATGTGGATGTTCGTGGAAGCAGCGAGACGTTCGACCCAGGGATTAAAGATGGCGGGGAGATGAACGTTGAGAGCCTGGTCTGGGCGAAAAGTGGGGTATACACGCGTGGGGAGACTGGCAGCGGCAATTTGGGAGTGGGATTGCAGATCGTCGGTGGGATCGTTGGTGGTGCAAAGGGCGCGGACGCCGAACTTCGCTAAAATGCCTTGCGCGGATAGTTCCACAGACTTGAGCAGCTTGTTGGCTTGCTCCCAGATTCCAGGAGCGGAGGCCTCATCGAGGAGTTCATCGACGCCAAAATAGCGCTGCAATTCGAGATGAGTCCAGTGGTAGAGAGGATTGCGGAGGCTGTGAGGGACGGTGGAAGCCCAGGCAAGGAACTTGTCGTAGGGGGAAGCGTCGCCAGTGCAAAAAGATTCCGCGATACCATTGGCACGCATGGCGCGCCATTTGTAATGATCGCCTTCGAGCCAGATCTCGAAGAGGTTGCGGAACTGGCGATTGGCGGCGATGTCCGTGGCAGGAAGATGGGAATGGAAATCGAGAATGGGAAGAGGCGCGGCAAATTTGTGGTAAAGATGACGGGCAGTGCGATTGTGTAAGAGGAAATCTTCGTGGATGAAGGGCATAGGGTTGGCGCGACGAGACAGGTGAAGAAAAGAGGCGCGCTAGTGTTGCAAAGCAAGAAAACACCGGAGGTGGAACAAAGTCAAGGGAAACGTTGGGGGAGGATTTTGCTTGCTTTGAGAGAGGAACGGCAAGAGGTACGCTTAGGCGAATGCTGAGTCAAAGGCGCCCGCTTCGGAAAACGGCCGCTACGGAGGCAAGCGAACCCAGGAACCGACCTAAAGGTCGGCCACTACAAAAGATTGTAATTTTGGGAGAGAGCGATGGCATACGCAGGATTTGATTTGACGGGAAAAGTGGCGGCGGTGATTGGAGGGACATCGGGAATCGGGCGGGCGATTGCACGCGGATTGGCGGAGGCGGGCGCGGACGTGGCGGCGTCTTCGCGGCGCATGGAGCAGGTGGAAGACACGGCCAAGGAGATAGAAGGACTTGGCAGACGGACAGTGCGAGTGACGTCCGATGTGTGCGACGGGGCTTCGCTGGAGAAGGTGCTTGTGGCGACCGTGAAGGAATTTGGGAAAGTGGATATTTTGGTGAATTCGGCGGGGACGACGAAACGCGGAGCGACTGCGGATTTTTCTGAGGCGGATTGGGACAAGATTATGGAGACAAATTTGACGGGGACGCTGCGCGCGTGCCAGATTTTCGGGAGACATATGATCGAGCGGCGGGCTGGACGGATCATCAATATCGCGTCCATATCATCATTTGTGGGATTGATGGAAGTGGCGGCATATAGCGCGAGCAAAGCGGGAGTGGCTTCGCTAACGAAATCGCTGGCCATTGAGTGGGCGCCATATGGGGTATGCGTGAATGCGATTGCGCCGGGAGTTTTCCCTACGCCGCTGAATGAGAAATTGCTGGCGGGAACGCCGCGCGGGAACGAGTTTCTGATACGGTCACCGATGAAGAGGTTTGGGCGAGTGGACGAGTTGGCGGGAGCGGCGGTGTTTCTGGCTTCGGATGCGGCGAGTTTTGTGACGGGGGAGATACTGAGGGTAGATGGGGGGATGCTGGCTAGCGGGGTGAATCAGTAGGGCGGAGTGAAACCCAAGAAAGGGCAAGGTGGGGCGCAGCGTGCCGCGTCCCTACGGGGGTAGAGAACCCAAGAACACAGTCCCTTCGTTCCTCAGGGCAAGCAAGAGTGACTGTGCCACCGAACCCAGGTGCGGCCCGCCTCAGAAGGATGGGCCCCACATACCTAAGAGAAAAGCCGCAGGGCTCGCGGACTCTCCCTGCGCTACAGGGCGGCGTGACGCGGGTCACATCTGGTAGGGTTGCGGCTTGCCAGAATTGAGTGGTGAGCAATAAGACCCTGAAACGGCTGCGACTTTGGTCGCAGATCTTCTTCCTAGCATTGTTCCTGGTGCTGCTGGTGCGGACGGAATACCGCGCGTCAGTGCGCTTGAGCGGGGACGATGTTCGACTGAGCTACCCGGTACACCTGTTTTTCCAAATAGATCCATTAGTGGCGATAAGCAACGCGCTGGCAAGCCATGCGCTGTACAAGGGGCTGCTGTGGAGCCTAATAATCCTGATTCCCACGATGTTTTTGGGGCGATTCTTCTGCGGGTGGATTTGCCCGATGGGCTCGATTCACCACTTCTTTGGGAGCCTGAAATCGGAGGCGAAGAGGGGCAAGCAACTGATCGAGTCCAACCGGTATAAGCGGTGGCAGACAACCAAGTACTACATTTTGATTGCTGTGCTGGTGGCGGCATTGCTGGGGACGGGACTGGTTGGGTGGCTGGATCCGTTTTCGTTTCTGACGCGATCGGTGGGGCTTTCGGTGTTGCCCGCGGTGAATTACCTGACGAACACCAGTTTGAACGTGGTGGAGGGAAGCGGGGCCGGGCCCGTACAGTTTATTGGCGGCGTGATCCACGCGATTCTGAGCGCAACGATTCTGAGTTTGAAGCAACCGCATTTCCGGCAGGGGTTGGTGCTCGGGCTGCTTTTCATTTTTGTGATATCGCTGAATTTCCGGGTGAATCGGTTTTTCTGCCGGGCACTTTGCCCGTTGGGCGGGCTGCTGGGGTTGGTGTCGCGGTGGTCGATTCTGGGGTTGGAGAAGAACGAAGTTACGTGCGACGACTGCAACCGCTGCCTGCTGTATTGCCAGGGCGGGGATGACCCGATTGGGGGCGTGCCCTGGCGCAAAGCGGAATGTCATTTGTGTTTGAACTGCGTGGGGGAGTGCCCGCACGACGGACTGAAGTTCAAGTTCTTCCCGGGAGGAAAGACAGTCGAAGGGCCAAGCCTGCAGCGGCGGAAGGTGTTGACCGGGCTGGCGGCGGGAGCGGTGGCGATTCCGCTGCTGCGGAGCACAACAGTTTTTGGAGTGGAGAAGAATGCGAAGTTGGTGAGGCCGCCCGGAGCCGTCGAAGAGTCCGAATTTCTGGCGCGATGCGTGCGGTGCGGGGAGTGCATGAAGGTTTGCCCGAACAACGCGTTGCAACCGGCAGTAAGCGAGGCGGGGCTGGAAGGATTGTGGACGCCGGTGCTGGTGCCACGAATAGGGTATTGTGAACCGAGTTGCGTGCTGTGTTCGCAAGTGTGCCCGCCAGGAGCGATTTGGGAGATTACGCCGAAGGAGAAGGCGTGGGTTGTCGGCGTTAATAGCGATTCGAAGCCGATACGGATTGGGACGGCGTTTTATGACCGCGGGCGATGCCTGCCGTGGGCGATGGCGACCGAATGCATTGTGTGCGAAGAATGGTGCCCAACTTCACCGAAGGCAATTTACGTTCAAGACGCGGAAGTGATTGACGCGAAGGGGCAAGTGAAGACGTTGAAGCAGCCTCGCGTTGATCCGGAACGGTGTGTGGGTTGCGGAGCTTGCGAATATGCGTGTCCGGTGCAGGGCTTGCCGGCGGTGGCGGTGAGCAGCATCGGAGAGACGAGATCGAAGACCAACCAGATTTTACTGAATCAAAGAAAGAAGATTACGCGATGAGCAGAAGAGATGCGGCGTTGCGCGTTTTGGCTGGCATGACGTTCGTGGCAGTTTTGTTTGCAGGCATAGGCTGCAAGAAAAGCTCGGGGCTGCCAAACCATGGATTCCCGGAGGGGAGCGAGTTGAGCGGGTGGGTGCGGACGGGAGAAATTCGCACGTTCGCCGCCGCGCAGTTGTCCGATTATATTGACGGCGATGCAGAGAAGTATTTGCAGGCTGGCGTGCAGAGTACGTCGACGGCGGATTACAAAGCAAAAGACCAGACGCAAGTCGTGGCGGACATTTACACGATGTCCAATGCCGCGGGGGCAAACACGATATTCGAGTCGGAGCCTGCGGGAACGGCCAAGAGCGCGGGAGTCGGAGATGCTTCGCAGCTGTTCAAGCAAAGCCTGACGTTCCGGAAGGGGCAGTACCTGGTGAGAATTGTGGCGTATCAGGAGTCGCCGCAGTTGGAGCAGAGGATGGTGGAGCTGGGGAAAGCGATAGAGAAGCAACTGGCGCATTAGGAGCTGCTTGATCCATGGAGCGCAAGAGCAGAGAGATTCCTCACTTCGCGGACTCCGTTCGGAATGACGAGATGATCGTTTGGCTGCAAGCATTGGGGCAGTGACTTAGCGGGAAGCATTTGTGAGATGGGTGTTGGCCGAAAAAAGATTCACGGGAGCGCACCGCGATGAGCGAGAAATCCGGAAAGAGCCGCAGAGAATTTCTGAAGAATCTGGCATTGGGCGCCGTGGTCGCCAAGGTGGGACTCCTGGCGACGACGGAGGCGGGCGCGAAAGAAAGCGCCGGGGGAAAGTCCACTGTGGTGATTGCGAAGGACGCGCAGTTGTATGGAACGAGCGCGACACCGGAAGCGAGCCGGGTGGAAAAATTACTGGACCAGGCCATGCAGGCTTTCTACGGCAGCAGCGATCCGGTGGCGCCCTGGAAGAAGTTAGTAAGGCCGGGAGAAGTGGTTGGGCTGAAGGTGAACACGATTGCGGGGCCGGGGCTATCGAGCCACATCGTGCTGGCGGAAGCAATCTGCGAGCGATTGCAGCAGGCAGGCGTGAAAGCAAATGACATTGTGGTGTGGGACCGGACGAACCGGGAGCTGGACCGCGTGGGATACAAACTATCGAACACCGGAAACGGCGTGCGGATACTGGGGACGGACAGCAAAGAGGTTGGATACGAGGAAACGGTGTCTGAGTTTGGCGTAGTAAAGACACATCTATCGAAGCTGCTGACCCGAACGTGCGATTGTATGATCAATGTGCCGGTGCTGAAGGATCACGATCTTGCGGGGATGACGCTGGCGCTGAAGAACATGTACGGAGTGAATCAGAATCCGTATGAAATGCACGGCGATAACTGTTGCCCGTACATTGCTGACCTGAACATGATTCCGGCGATCAGGAGCAAGTTCCGGCTAGTGATAGGCGATGCGATGTTGGGGTGCTACGAAGGCGGGCCGATGTTCAGGCCAGAAAATACCTGGAAATATAACGGGTTGCTGGTGGCGAGCGATCCCGTGGCAATCGATTCGACGGCGTGGCAAATCATTGAACGAAAGCGTGCAGAGATGGGACTGAAACCGCTGGCGGATGTGGGCAGGCCTCCGAAGTACATAGCCGTGGCGGCAGATGCGCAACACAGGCTGGGAACGAACAATCCGAAGCGAATCAAGCTGGTTGAGGTTTAGAACGGTGGCGGACACAAAAGAAAACGCGGCCGCGGAGATGGCGACGGGAATTGACCGGCGCGAAGCGATGTTGCGGATCCTGCGGCTTGCGGGAATTAGCGCGGGAACCGTGGCTGCGGGGTACTGGCTGAGCAATCAAAGCATGAGGCCGGTGGAGCAATTGGTGGTTGGGGCGAGGCGCGATCACACGATTGCGGCGAATGCGGCGTTGCCGGAGCTGGCGGTGGTACGCGGAGGAAATCCGCGAGAACTGGTGCAGCGCGCGCTCGAAGAATTGGGAGGAATTCGACGGTTTATCGGGCGCACAGACGTGGTGATCGTTAAGCCGAATATCGCGTGGGACCGCACGCCGGAACAGGCTGCGAACACAAATCCTGACACGGTGGCGGAAGTGGTGAGGCAGTGCTGGGAAGCGGGCGCGAAAAAGGTGATTGTGACGGATGTAAGCTGCAACGATCCGCGGCGGTGCTTCGAGCGCTCGGGGATTGCAGCGGCGGCCCGGCAAGCGGGCGCAGAAGTAATTTTGCCGGAGCCATCGCGATTCAAGGAAGTGGATCTGGGTGGCGACGTGCTGCAAGTATGGCCAGTGTTTCAACCATTTTTGGAAGCTGACAAAATCATTAATGTTCCGATTGCAAAGCATCACAGCCTGACCGGGGCGACGCTGGGAATGAAGAATTGGTACGGGATACTGGGCGGGCAGCGGCACCGGTTGCACCAACAGATCCACGCAAGCCTGGTGGACCTGGCGGATTTTGTGAGGCCGACATTGACGTTGATGGACTGCTACCGAGTGCTGTTGCGCAACGGGCCGACGGGGGGAAACCTGGAAGATGTTTTGTTGAAGAAGACATTGATTGCGGGGACGGATCCGGTGGCGCTGGATGCGTATGTGGCGAAGGCTTACTGGAACCTGGATGCGGCGGCGTTGCCGTATTTGAAGATGGCGGGCGCGCGCGGGTTGGGAACAGTGGAGTTTGAGAAAGTGCGAATGAAGGTTGTGGGGATTGGGGAGAGTTGAAAACCCAGAAACCGACCTGAAGGTCGGTCACCACAGGCTGGGGTGAACGGATCCTTACGCAGAGTAGTTTAGCTCGCAAAAGCGGCGGCGAGCCGTCGCACTCCAAGGGTGCGAAGTGTTAGAGGGAGACTCCTCGTTTCCAGGGGATGAAGTCGTTTTGGCCCAGGAGTTCGGCTTTTGTGCGGAGTTGGCCGCTAGCAACCTGGATTGCGGTATTCAAAATTTGTTCCCCCATCTGCTCGATAGTCTTTTCACCCGTGATGATTCCGCCTGGGTCAATATCGATGATGTCTGGCATACGGTGGGCCAGATTTGAGCTGGTGGAAATTTTCAGCACGGGCGCGATGGGATTTCCGGTGGGCGTGCCTAACCCCGTGGTGAACAAAATGAGGTTTGCGCCGGCGCCCACCTGCGCGGTGACACATTCCACATCATTTCCTGGCGTGCACTGAAGATTCAGTCCAGGCACGGTGGAATACTCTGGATAGTCGAGGACTGCAGTAACGGGCGAAGTGCCGCCCTTCTTGGCTGCGCCGGCGGATTTCATGGCGTCGGTGAGCAAACCATCACGGATATTGCCGGGCGAGGGGTTCATCTCGAAAGTGGCACGAACGGCTTTGGCGCGTGCTGCGTAGTCGGTCATTAGTTGCATGAAGCGGTTGGAGACTTCTTCACTGACACAGCGATTGATAAGTTCCTGCTCGACGCCGCAGAGTTCGGGAAATTCGGAGAGAATCCCCCTTCCGCCGAGAGCGACGAGGAGATCGGCACTGTGGCCGATGGCGGGATTGGCGGAGAGACCGGAGAAACCGTCGGACCCACCACACTTGAGGCCAAGAGTGAGATGCGACAGGGGGGCTGGTTCGCGGGCTGCCTTGTTTGCTTCGACTAGTCCCAGAAACGATTCGCGGATGGCTTCGGAAAGCATGGCAGCTTCGGAAGAACTCTTTTGCTGCTCGAAGATCAGAAGTGGTTTGCGGAAATTTGGATCGCGGCGATTCAGTTCTTCGAGCAGAGTGGGAATTTGCGCATGCTGGCAGCCCAAGCTGAGGACGGTTGCGCCGGCTACATTGGGATGGTGGATGTAACCGGCGAGTAGAGCGCAAAGATTGTTGGAATCCTCATGAGTGCCGCCGCAGCCGCCTTCGTGAACGAGAAATTTGATGCCGTCGATATTCTGGAAGATCCTGGGAGACGCAGGATCCTGGGGCGATTGCGCCAGTGAAAACGATTTGATCTTTTCGGTATCGCCCTGGCGATAGAGCCGGGCGAGTTCAGCAACCTGGCGGCGATAGATTTGCGGCGAGGTGAAGCCCAATTCTTCCTCGAAGGCCTGCTTCATTACATGAAGATTTCTGTTTTCGCAAAAGACGAGGGGAAGGACGATCCAATAGTTGCGGGTGCCGAACTGGCCATCGCATCTGCGATAACCGAGAAAAGTTTTCGAGTGCCAGGGGGAAATGTCGGGCGGGATCCATCGTGCAGCGCTTTCCCTTACGTGAAACGAAGCGGCCGCGTGACGGATGTTGCGCGTTGTTAGCAATTCACCACATTGAAGATTTTGGGTGGCTTTGCCAACCAGGACACCGTACATGATGACGTCGTCGCCGATAGAAAGATCCTGGGTGAGGAATTTTTGTTTGGCAGGCACATCGGTGAGCACAAGGTAGTCATTGCCGGAAGACTTTATGATTTCGCCTTTGGTTAGATCGGCGAGAGCGACGAGGACGTTGTCGTGCGGGTCGACCCGAAGGACTCTTCCTTGCTTTGCGTTGTTAGATGGCACTTTCATCCTGCCTTTCATGCGCCGGAGTGACTATATGAATCTCCCGCCTGACGCGCGAGGCGTTCAACATGAGATTCTGCATCAAGGACCAGGAGAGATTTTACATCACGCAGTGACGGCGATGCTGCATGGAGGACAAATGCTCAACAAGGGTCTTTTCCAGTGTTCCAGACTGAATGGGAGAGGCGAAAGGCACCCAAGCGAGGTGAGAAAGGAGACAAAGAGCACCCTAAAGGTCTTTGCGGGAAAGTCTCCATTTCATCTCATTCTAGAATTCAGACGCTTGCCTCGTGGGATCGAGTGACGCCTCTGGAGTCAATGCAAGAGACATAAGATTCAGTAACGCGCTGATTGTTAACTGGTTAGCCTCAAAGCGCAGTTCTCAGTGGAAGTCCGCTGGGGAGTTGCATCTATTGATCGCGTGTGGAATGCAAAACAGGAAATACGAAAACCGAAAAACAAGAGCGAAAAACGAGAACCGCATAACGAAGTCCTCAGCAGGGCTAATCTAGATCGAAATCGCGGATGGGTTTGGTGGCGGGGGCGTCCTTGGCCTTTTTCATGGCTTCTTCAAACTTCTTGGCCAGGATGTCTTCCTTGTGCGTTTCCTGGAAAAAGGAATCGGCGAATTTGTCTTCGCGCTGGCGATGTTGCTCTTCCAGAATAGTAGCCGCCTGGGTCAGGTCCACATCGGGTCCGGGCTTCACCGGCGCTTCGTGAGAGAGCACCGCGCCGAAGATCGGGTCGATCACCAGCTTGGCCTGGCAGCACGGGCAAATCACATTCAGGTTTTCGCCGTCTTTGCGTCCCATGGGGGTATTCTACTCCAATTTGAAATCCCGGGAGCCCACGGACTAAGGCAATTCCGAAATTGCCGTTTTGCGGATGCAGACCGAAGAAAATCAACTATGCGCAACAGGCGACTGGCGGCGAGGCCAACACGCGACGGTGATGCCGGGCATGGCAAGCAGAGATAGGCCAGAGAGCGCCTGCGAAACATCTCCGCAGCCGAACAGGCCAGAAGCCCCAAAATAACCTAACATCAGAAATGCACAAATCGCTGCCAGAGTAGCTTGTAGACCTCTTGAGTCGGGCACGAGGAGCGACGAGGCATCTTTCAGAGTCCGCGAGAAGAAATACCACATGGCCAATGCTGTAGGGTATCCCGCAACGGCCACGACAAACCATGGCGACACTCCGAGACCATGAGTGATGTTGGCGATGTCGCCGTGAGAAGCAAACGTTCGAATAGGTACGTAGTCGTAGAAATTGCCCACACACATGAAATTCAGCCGGAAGAGAAAGAGAAAAAACTGAGGCCGGCGTCTGACGGCTTCCTTCCACAGAAGTAGCAGAGACACCACGTACAGCAGGTCGTTTCCGATGCCCGAACCAGCAAAAGCGATGAAAGCCGCGGCATGCCCGTGGTTCTGGGCGAAGATTGCGCGGTAATCGACATTTTCGTCTACTTGTCCAAGCAGGAACAGGTTGGCCAGGTTGAATTTGCCGTAATCAAGCTCGAACGGACTGGATTTGTATCCCAGCAGCCATGCGGCGGTGGAGTGAGCGTACTCGTAACTAAAGAAGGCGATGGAATGAGTGACCCAGACAAAGAGAATGCATAGCGACAGGAAACGCACTCGACCTGCCAAGGTCACTTTTCTTGTCTCGTCACACGGAAATGGAATTCGGAGAGCCCCTGGTAAATCGCCACAGCCGGCGCTTGTTGGATTACTTTATGCCAGCTATGCCAGAGCCGGCAAGCCTGCCAGCGCCATGGCGATTTCCTCCGCCGGATAATCGTAGTTCTGGAGCTTCCCCGCCTGATAATCAATGTACGATTGCATGTCGAAATGGCCGTGCCCGCAGAGGTTAAAGAGAATCGTCCGTTGCTTTCCCTCTTCCTTGGCGCGCAGGGCTTCGCCGATGGCGGCGGCGACCGCATGGTTGGCTTCCGGCGCGGGAATAATACCCTCTGCGCGGGCGAATTGAATTCCGGCAGCAAAAGCATCGAGCTGCTGCACCGAACTGGCTTCAATCAATCCCAAATCCATGACGTGCGATACCAGCGGGGCCATACCGTGGTAACGCAATCCGCCTGCATGAATTCCCGGAGGAATAAATGTGCTCCCGAGAGTGTGCATTTTGACGAGCGGGGTTAAGTGGCCCGTATCTCCAAAGTCGTAAGTGAATCTGCCCTTGGTCAGGCTGGGGCACGCGGCGGGTTCCACGGCCACGACTCGCGCCTTCGTTTGGCCCTTGATCTTGCGCCCCAGATACGGCATCACCAGGCCCGCAAAGTTTGAGCCGCCGCCAGTGCAACCCACAATGATGTCTGGTTCATCGCCCGCCATGGCCATCTGCTCCATGGTTTCCAGTCCGATCACGGTTTGGTGCAGCAAGACATGATTCAATACACTGCCGAGTGAATACTTGGTGTGAGGATCTTTCGCGGCCACTTCCACAGCCTCGGAAATGGCGATACCCAGCGAGCCGTTAGTGTCCGGATGTTGCGCCAGGATAGCGCGTCCTGATTCCGTCTCGCTGCTCGGACTCGGGCTGACACTCGCACCGAAAGCTTCCATCAGTGCCCGGCGATAAGGCTTCTGGTTGTAGCTGACGCGCACCATATAAACCTTGCATTCCAGACCGAAGAAGGCGCAGGCCATCGCCAGCGATGAGCCCCACTGACCCGCACCGGTTTCCGTTGCCAGGCGCTTCGTGCCTTCCTTCTTGTTGTAATAGGCTTGCGCGACAGCAGTGTTCGGCTTGTGCGAACCCGCGGGGCTTACACCTTCGTACTTGTAGTAAATACGCGCTGGTGTATCCAAAGCTTTTTCCAGGCGGCGCGCGCGAAACAGCGGCGTGGGGCGCCATTGCGCGTAAACCTGGCGCACTTCTCCGGGAATTTCGATTTCACGTTCCGTGCTCACTTCCTGAAGTATCAGGCTCATCGGGAAGAGTGGAGACAGGTCGTCAGGCCCAATGGGTTTCAGCGTACCCGGGTGCAAGACGGGCGCAAGCGGCTTGGGGAGATCGGGAACGATGTTGTACCAGGCTTGTGGAAGACGGCTTTGCGGCAGGTTGTATTGTATGGGGTCCATGGAGCAGATTCTACCAGCGATAGCGCAAAAGACTAGCACTGGAAGTCGCGGGAAAATAGAAGTGCCCGCGAAGAAATCTACGGGCATCGCATTGCTACTGTGGCTTGTCCGCTGCGGCGTAGTCCTGACTTATTCCTCGACGGAGTAAGGCAAGGTTGTTTTCGTCCGCCGAGATGACGGGGCAGTCGAAGCCGGGGTCGATGCGCATGTCTCGTAAGGGACCAATGCCAGCGAAGAGAATCAATCGCACCCCTGATTGAATCTTCAGATTTGGTTTGCCGGTTTCAAGTGAAATGGGGACATCGCGGACCTCGCCGATTTTCCAATCGGGTAGCCCTTTGAGCCGCTCCAAAACGCGAACTCTTGCGGTGTCCTTGTGATAGCCCTGGGAGTCAATTTCATCTCGATATTCGATAATCCCGGCTAGCGCGATGTGCGCACTGTCTCTGCCAACCATCTGGACGGTCGAAGTCGGGCATGAATTCAGTCGGGACGTTGCATTCATGCGCTCGCCCTCAGCGAGATATTGGGACCATGCAATGGGCATGATGTCGTTTTGATCCAAGCAGGGATTCCAACGAGTCAGACAGGAGAGGTTGAACCGCGTCAAACGGTAAACATCAGCAGAGGCGGCGTACGGGGTGAACTTCACCCAGCCCATGACGCAGATTTCGCAACCGCCGGGAAGGCCGATCGCGTAGTCAGGATGAAGCGCCAGTTGCGGGTTGTATAGGCCAGTTTCGTAGAAACTAAATCTGGAGACACTCTGAGCCCTTGCGAAGAGCGTGTACTCCACGCGGCTCCCGTCGGAGGCAGTCCAAGGCCCATTGCTGGCATAAGTCTCGATGCCAACTGAAATGCTTTTACTCCACAAAATGCCGTCACGCATGCCGATGCCAACCACGATTCTGGCGGGGCGACCGCCAACCCGCATGTATGTGTGATACATGTCAAACAATGCCCGCTCAAAAGGCCCGGTGTTATATGTCAGCTTCAGACGCCAAGGGGAGTAATCGTCCAATCTAAAGAAAATATTCCTGCCGAGAAGAATACCGGTCATGAAATCGTTCCGCGTGATTCGGAGAGAACACTCGTGTTCATTGCAGGGAACGTACGATTCAGGTTCGGGAACCCACTGTTTGAGCTCAGCTTGTGCCTCTTGCCAGGATGTTTTGCGCAATTCGAGCGATCGAACCTGGGACAAGAGAAGTTCAGCGCGACGGCGAAAAAGGTGTTGTTCAATTTGGATGGCGATAAACGTTATAGAGAGCAAGGCACAGAGGCCGAGGAAGAGAGCAAAGAAGATCTTAAAGAAAGAGCGTAATCTTCCCACACCAGGATTAGCCACCAATCCATGGGGAATGTTCCATCGGCAAGAATGGCAATCAGTACTTAAAACTTATGACTTAGAACTTAAGACTGGCTCACGCCTTGGCTGGTGAATCGCCGCGAGTGAAGCCGGGCGCGGGTCGCAGTTCCGGGCGAACGACTTTAGGGTCGGTGCTTGGCGCGCCGGGCGGCGTTGGGGGAGGAGTCCGCGGCTTTTCCGGCAGCGGCTTGCCTTCCATCAGGAGCTTGACTTCAACGGCGTCAAGCACTTCGCGTTCGAGCAAAGCCAGCGCGACTTTCTCGAGGGTTTCGCGATGGTCGGACAACAGCGCGTGCGCCCTTCCGTAAGCTTCGTTGACGATACGCTTCACCTCTTTATCGATGTGCAGCGCGGTATCTTCGCTGAAGTCGCGGTGCTGGGCGATTTCGCGGCCCAGGAAGATGGCTTCTTCCTTTTTGCCGTAAGCCAGCGGACCCATTTCGCTCATGCCCCATTCGCAGACCATGTTGCGGGCAATATCCGTGGCGCGTTCGATGTCGTTGCCCGCGCCAGTAGTGATGTGACCGAGGAAAAGCTCTTCGGCGGTTCGGCCGCCCATGAGTACGGCAAGCATGCCTTCCAGATATTCCTTGGTGTAGGTGTGCTTATCGGCTTCGGGCAACTGCATGGTGAGTCCGAGGGCCATGCCGCGCGGAATGATGGTGACTTTGTGCACGGGATCAGCGCCAGGAGTCATGGCGGCGACGAGCGCGTGTCCAGCTTCGTGATAGGCGGTGTTTTTCTTCTCCTCGTCGGAGAGAATCATGGACTTGCGTTCCACGCCCATCAAAACCTTGTCCTTGGCCATTTCAAAATCGACCATCAAGACAAATTTGCGATTCTGGCGAGCCGCCCACAGCGCGGCTTCGTTTACCAGGTTGGCGAGGTCGGCGCCAGAAAAGCCCGGCGTGCCACGCGCGATGATGGAAAGATCCACGTCGTCGGAGATGGGCACCTTGCGAGTGTGCACGCGGAGAATTTCTTCGCGGCCTTTCACGTCGGGGCGCGCCACCACTACGCGGCGGTCAAAACGGCCGGGGCGCAGCAGGGCGGGATCGAGAACGTCAGGACGGTTCGTGGCGGCAATCAGGATGACGCCTTCGTTGGATTCAAACCCGTCCATTTCAACGAGCAGGGCGTTCAAAGTTTGTTCGCGTTCGTCGTGGCCACCGCCTAGGCCCGCACCGCGGTGGCGTCCGACAGCGTCAATTTCGTCTATGAAAATAATGCAGGGTGCGTTCTTCTTGCCCTGTTCAAACAGGTCGCGGACGCGGCTGGCGCCCACGCCCACGAACATTTCCACGAAATCCGAGCCGGAAATCGAGAAGAAAGGCACATTCGCTTCGCCGGCAATGGCGCGAGCCAGCAACGTCTTGCCCGTGCCTGGAGGTCCAACAAGCAGCACACCCTTCGGGATGCGCCCGCCGAGCTTCTGGAATTTCTGCGGGTCTTTCAGGAACTCGATAATCTCCTGGAGCTCTTCCTTGGCCTCGTCGCTTCCGGCCACATCCTTAAAAGTAGCCTTCTTCTGCTGCGCGGAAAGCAGCCGGGCGCGCGATTTGCCAAAGCTCAAAGCCTTGTTGCCGCCCGCCTGCATCTGCCGCATCAGGAAAAAGACAAAGCCCGCGAGCAAAAGCAAGGGTAGGGCATTCAGAAGGATCAGCACCCAATCACTGCTGCGCACTTCCTTGACACTGAGCGGTACCGACTTGGCGTGCAACGTCTCAATGACCTGCGGCGCTTCCTCCTTGGGAATCAGCACGCGGAATTTGCGGTTGGCCGGCTGGATGTATTCGCCCTGAAGCTCGTAGCTGTTCGGCGAGATATAGAGCGTCACTTCCTTGACGTGGCCTGCCTCGACATTTACGGCAAATTCACTGTAGCTGGGCATGTCTTCACGAGCCGACTGGCCCTGAGTGGAAACCAGGCGCCAGAGCATGACCCCTAGAAATACGATCGAAATCCAGAAGAGAATCGTCTTAGCCGTCGAACTCGAATTCACATTGCCCTCGCTGTTATGCCTGAACCCATCAACCCTAAAAATTCCTTACAGCGCCCCTAGTGTTTCTTCCCGGCGGACTGCTTTGCCCCGCTGCTAGGCACCGTACCACCACCCGCCACCAAGCTCTTGCCGTTGCGGCCGGTGCCGTTTGCCGATGCCAGGCCGTACCCGGACCACACTTGGTTAGATGCAGTCTGGAAGCCAAAGTAATCGGGCTCCAGGTCCACATGGCGCCTGGACGGCTTGTCCAGAAGCACGGCCAAGCGCAGAGACCGCGGTTTGCTCTCGCCAATGCGCCGCAACAGAAAATCCTGCGTGATGCCGCTCTCAATTATAGCGTCAACCAAAAGAACATCACGGCCCCTGAATTCCGGATGCTCCTTGCTGGATGCCATGGCATCGCGATTCGCAAAAAAGATTTCGCGGCGAGTCCGGCCACCCAAGTCAACGTCGCGTACATCCTCGCGAACAAAATGCACGACCACGGGCACGTTAATGGCGCGAATCAGATCCGCGGCAAAGACGAAAGCTCGGTCCATGGTCACCACAATGTCCAACCGGCGGCCATGACAGCCGCGCGAGATTTCGCGGCCCATTGCTTTCACGCGATTCGCGATGCGCGCGGCAGTGTATGTGGCGACGCTTGTCTTGGTCACTATGCTTGATCCTCGAAGATCACCACGCCTGCCCGGGTTCCAGTCCCTGCGGCAAATTCATGGGAGGCTCCTAATCCGCGAACCCATGCGATTTGCCCGCCACTGGTGAGCACCGGCCAGGCCCTCTTCTGCCAGCGGCTGACACCAATCTCGTTCAACAGGCGTGCCAACTTGTGGCGCTTCTGATGACCAAGCGGTTGCATGGAATCGCCTGGAGCCCAGTTGCGCAGCACAAGGGGTACAAGTAACCTAGTACGGTCCAAGACCGCCCCTGTATTGGTAGTTTCTCGCCCTTCGGTGGGCCAGTCAATCACCCTCAGGCGCAGGCGGCAGGGTATTTCCACAACGTGCAAGTCAGCCTGGCCGCCGCGCAAATCCACCTGGTAGGCGTATTCGTGCGGAGGGGTTTTGCCCCGGTTTGACGGTAGTGTTTTCGCCGCGGGCAAAAACACGAGCGCCTGAGACTCCCGGCGCACTTCCACGCCACCGGGGAGTTGCATGGACTTCCCGCTTTCGGGAAATTCGGCGAGCGCCAGGAGCGCAGCGACGTGGGTGGCGCTCAACTGGCCGCTGCGAGGCTTCAGGCGTTCGACAATACGGCGCAGGAGACGCGTCTGGATCGAGTAAGGCTCGCGCAGAAAATCGGGCAAGGCGAGCCGTAGGGTGTTTTGCACAGCCTGAGCCAATTGCTTCTCGATCAGAGCTGATCGGCCTTCCAGATACGCTTCATCTTCCCGCGCGAATTCGGCAAGTTGGCAGAGGTGCTCCACGACGGCGGGCTGAAACTTCTGCTCAAGGAGGGGCATGAGCTTGTGGCGAATACGAGCGCGCATGCGCTTGGTGTCGCGGTTAGAGGCATCTTCTCGCCAAGGTTGGCGCTTGCGGCGCAGATAGGCGCGCAACTCCGCGCGACGGATTCGAAGGAGTGGGCGAAGCACGGCTCCTGTTGTGGGATGGATGCCGCCAAGCCCGGCGAGTCCCGTGCCACGCAGGATGTGGGCCAAGACGGTTTCCGCCTGATCGTCGGCCGTGTGAGCGACGGCGACGCGGTCAAAGCGGTGTTCCTGCACGAGGCGTTCAAAAAACGCGTATCGCGCACGCCGCGCTACATCTTCCAGATTGCCGCGCTCGCGTTTGGCTTTTGCTGCGATATTCTCCTCGGCCACGAAGAATTCCAAGCCGTGCTGCGCCGCGAGTTTCGCTACAAATCTCTCGTCGGCCTGCGAAGCCCGGCCGCGCAATTTGTGATTGAAGTGCACCACGCACAGCACACCGCCCAACTCATCCCGCAGGTCCAGAAGAAGGCGTAGCAAGGCGACGGAATCGGCGCCGCCGGAAACGGCAACGCCCAGGCGTTCCCCGGGGCGCAACAGATTGCCCGTTTTGAGTAGAACCCGGAGTTGTTGGGCAAGGTCATCTCGCCGAGGCGCAGTGTGGGAATGCGTTGTACGTTGCATTGGGAACACGGCCGCAAAATCGCGGGAGCCGCGCGTTAGCTGGTATCGTAGCAACGCGCGGTGGACAGGTCGAGAGCAGAGCGGATGCAAGGCGCACTATTGGTGAGCGGCAGTCAGTCTAGTTCCGCAGCGGAAGTCAACAAACCCCAGCTGGCAGCAAGTGAGCATCCATCTGACCTTTAAACGGAGAAGACGTGAGGTGTTAGGGTTGGTCCGTCGAGGTGGCCGACGAGCCGGTGCTCGAGGTCGTCGCGAGACGGCGAGAGTACGTGGCGCAGGCGCTCCATTTCTTCGTCCTTCAATGGAGAAAAGCTGCGGGCCACCGAAATGTTGTGCTCGAGCATTTCGAGATGCGGCATGCCGACGACGGCCGTGGTGACCGGGAGGCTCATGGAATAGTGCAGCAGGGAATCGATCTCCGCTTTTCCCGCGGCATTGTTCAAGAGAAATTCCTGACCGGTGACTTTCATGGCGATGACACCGAGATTTTTCTTATTGGCGGCGGGCAGAGCCAATTCCTCAAAGCGCCCGTTGCGCGAGGCGTTCAATGCCATTTGCACGCAGTCCAGATCGTGGTGTTCGATGGCCTGGGCCATCACCGCGCCGTTGGTGTGGCTGGTCATACCGATGAAGCGCGTCATCTTCTGTTCGCGGGCCTGGAGCAGCGCCTTCAGAGCCCCATGGGGTGCTTCGATCTTCTCCAGATCGGCGGCCTGGCCCAGGCTGTGAATGTGCAACAGATCGACGTGATCCACCTGGAGACGCTTCAGGCTGCCGTCCAGCCGGCGCATGAAATCGTCGTAGGAACGATCCGGAATTTTTGTAGCAAGCCAGACTTCCTTGCGGCGCGTGGCCATCACTTTGCCGACGCGCGTCTCGCTCTTGCCGTCGCCGTAGGCGTAGGCAGTGTCCAGGTAAGTGATGCCGAGATCGATGGCGTGGTTGAGCGCCGCCAGGCCTTGCTCTTCCGGATCGTACATCAGGAAGCGGCTGCCACAGCCGAAAGCGAGTATCGAAACTTTGGCGCCTGTGCGTCCCAGCGTCCGGCTGGGCAGAGGATTCGCTGCAACGGGACTCGACTCTGCCACATCGCCAAGAAGCGACAGGCTCATGCCAGCGGCGGTTCCCAATCCAATGTGTTCCAAAAACTTTCTGCGGGAGAGGTCTTTTTCCATGGTCAACTCCTTGGTGCACCACAATCGATCTCACTTCAACAGCCGCCCCGGCGGGGTCTCGGTGAGAGCGGGAATCTCAGGAAGAATCCCGAGCGCACAGGCCGGAGCGATGCCGGATTAACCCGGTCATGGTGGCACAGGAAAGCGAGAGCGGCAAGGCGAAAGCTGGAGGGGTCGCTGCCCGGCAAATTGACTCTTGTTTTGTTACGGGGTTAAGTTCGGGGAGGGCGTGGCTCCATAAGCGAGCACGCTGACCGAAAGCACATAACATGCCGGAACTGCCGGATATTTCTGCCTACATCAGCGCACTGGAACAACGCATCGTCGGCCAACCGATTGAGCGTGTGCGGCTGGCGGGTCCGTTTCTGCTGCGGACTGCTCAACCGCCGATTGCGAGCGTGGACGGCAGGCTTGTGCGAGGCCTGCGACGAATCGGCAAGCGCATTGCGATTGGAGCGGAAGGCGATTTATGGCTCGTGCTACACCTGATGATTGCCGGCCGATTGCATTGGCGGCCGCCGGGAGCAAAGCTGGCGGGCCGCAACAGTCTGGCAGCTTTCGATTTTCCCGACGGCTCTCTCGTACTTACCGAAGCGGGCACAAAGCACCGGGCGTCGTTGCATCTCCTGGTTGGCGAGGAGGGGTTGCGTTCCATTGACCCGGGAGGAATTGAAGTTTTTTCAAGCGACCTCAACTCGTTTCGCGCCGCTCTCAGCGCCGAGAACCGCACGCTTAAGAGAGCTCTAACCGATCCGCGCATCGTCAGCGGGATCGGCAACGCGTATTCGGATGAAATATTGCACGCCGCACAACTTTCGCCTATTACCCTCACCCACAAGCTTGAACCTGGCGAGTGGGAGAGGCTGTTCAAAGCAACGCGCGAAACGCTAAAGCTCTGGATGGACAGGCTGCGCCTTGAGGCGGGAGGCGAGTTTCCCGAAAAGGTGACCGCGTTTCGCGAAGGAATGGCGGTTCACGGGCGCTACCGAAAACCTTGCCCGAGGTGTGGCGAAGAGATTCAGCGAATTCGTTACGCGGACAACGAAACCAACTACTGCGCGCAGTGCCAAACTGGTGGAAAGGTGCTGGCGGACCGTGGCTTGTCCCGGCTTTTGCGAGCAGACTGGCCGCGCACACTCGAGGAACTGGAAGCTTTGAGGCGCCGGTAGAGATTGCCGACGGTTGCGCAGGTCCTGGGAAGTCAAAGGCCAGCAGTTCCGCAATTCAATTCCACGAAAACACATAGAGCTACTGAACTAGCATCCCACGCGAGCTTTGAACTCACGTGCGCGGTCGCGTGCGACAGTCAAGTCCGTGTTTTTACCGTCCTTCAATCGAACATTCAGCGCGCCTCCCGGGAGCGATGCGACTTCCTTGATCCAGACTAGGTTCACCACCGTGCTGCGGTGGATGCGAACGAATTTCTTCGGGTCCAGTTTTTTCCCCAACTCAGAGATCGCGTAGTCCACACAATAGGCCTTGCCCTCTGATACCGCGTAAGTCAGTTTGTCCTCGGCATAAAAATGAGTCACTCGCGCCAGATCGAGGAACCAAAGCCGGTCTCCCAGCCGTGATGCAATCCTGTCCGGATACTCTGCTTTAGTTTCCCGCAACGAATCCGCGAGATTCTTGAGCAGAGTCTGCAATTCTGACTGAGGGGTCTGACCCGAGCTTCGCAACCGTTCGACTTTTTCAAGGGCGCGTTCCAGTGCTTCTAGTTCCACCGGCTTCAGCAAGTAGTCCACCGAGTTAACGCCGAACGCTTTCAGCGCGTATTGATCGTAGGCGGTGGTGAAAATGACGATCGGCTGGTTGGTCAATCGCGCCAAAACCCCAAAACCATCCAAGAGCGGCATCTGAATATCCAGGAAGCAGACATCGGGAGGGTTCGCGGTCAGCGCCGCCACTGCTTCTTCAGGCTCTGAAGTGCTTCCGATCACTTCCACTCGTTCAGTGCCCTCCAACAGTCGGCGCAAACGCTCCAACGCCAACGGTTCATCATCCACAAGGTAGGCACGAAGTTTCATGAGCGCGGCACGACCATCTCCACCACAGAGTACTTATCGCGATGCAGAACGTTAAGACGTGCGTTCGCCCCGAACAATGCGTCGAGGCGTTGTACGAGATTGTCCAGTCCGTGACCGGCGCGAATCGCCGCCAGGTCGAAGCCCGGACCTGTGTCGCAAACCTCGATTCGCAAAGTGCCGTTCTCCGCAAAGGCGCTGACCACAACTTCCCCGCCGCCACTCCGCGCAGAGATACCGTGCTTCACCGCATTTTCCACCAGCGCCTGCACTGACATAGGAGGCACCATGGCGCTTTGCAGGCCGTCCGGGATTTCGATCGATCCGTGCAACTTGTCTCCGAAGCGAACCTTCTCAATGTCCAGATAGCTCTCGACCATCGCCAGCTCCTGGCGCAATGGAATCAAAGATAGATTGCTGTTGTCGAGCGAGGACCGCAACAACGTTGCCAGTCGCCCCACAATCTGTTCCGCGCGGGCGGGATCGATTGCAATCAGTGAGCTGATCGAGTTTAGAGTATTGAACAAGAAATGCGGTTGAATGCGCGATTCCAGCGAATGCAACCGCGCTTCCGCCACCAATTTCTGTGTCCGCGCTTCGGCCACTTCTTTTTCGTGAAGCTTTTCCTCCATAGCCTGTACGCGTCCCCGCAGCGACATGTGGGTGAAAGCACCCAGGCCGAAGACTATGGCCAGAGGTATGCAAACGCGAAGGGTGTGGAAATACTGCAGCCAGAAGTGTTGCGGGACGTCGAGGCCGACTCCAAACAATAGCGACTGAACGAACAAGAGACCGAGAGGAACAACTACGAAGATGCAGAGAAGAAAGGCGGGAACCCTGCGTAAAGCCAATCTCCCAGCAATCCCTGCGAAAAGCAGGCCTCCTAATAGGGCGGTCAGGTTCGAGTACGCCAGCATGTAAACTGATATCCGCAGCAGTTGACGGGGGCTCGATATCAGGTTGGTTGCGACGAGGATCAGGACAACCACAGCCACGGCTAGATTGGGCCACAGCAGTTCTACAAACCATCTGGGCTTCAGTGAAGTCATAGAGTCGCCTCTCACAATGTACTCCACTTACTTCGTGCTCACAGGCTCGAGTGCGGCATTGCGAAAGATGTTGACAACCTGTATTGCGTCCTGGCCCGCCAGCTTCATTTCTCCAACTACGACTTCATCGAGAGTGGCGTATTCAATTTGCTTGGTCGCCAGCGAAACCCAGATTTCTCCCCAGTAGTCGCTGCGCCCTTTCAGACTCATCCCGCCATTTGCGATCTCCACCGGGTTGAAGAAGGCTTGGTACTTTATGAGGGCGCAATCCCGCCCATCCCTTTGCGTACGGCCAATCCACTCCAGGACGACGTCACGGCTGTGAAAGGTGCCAACGCCCGGCATGGTTGTGTCTTCGTTTGAAATGACGTGATAGGGCTCATTCAGCTTAAGTTGATCGAAGTAATTCTGGCCAAACATTTCGATCATGCCTGTATCCCAAACCAGATTGCGCTCAACAACCGCCGTGAGAGGAAATCCTTTGAAGAAATCCAGCTTCATCGTGCTGGCAAGATCATTTTGGTAGCGAAATCCCTCCATAAAATCGCGCTTTTGTGCCGGTCCGAATGGAACTGTCGGTCCACTCGCGTCCGCCACGGTAACGTTCTTCCATGAAACTTCGTTCCCTGCCAACCCACGCGTATATTCTCCCGTTACACGCTGACGGTACACCATCTCGCCCTTGGTGTTCGCCGTGTTGTAGTCCACTGTAAGTCGGTATGTGTGGGGCCCGTTTTCCTTCACGGTTGTCCCCTGCGGAAGTTTCCATTCTTGCGCCGGCGAGGATTGGGCCAACAGAGATTGGCCGGAAAGACTCAACACCGCTGCTAAGCCAAGTGCAGCAGTGAAGATTGAAGCAGTTTTACATTGCATGGGTGACGCCTCCAATCGGGAGTCTGTCACCCATGAGGAAAGAGGGCATCTTCTTCGCGACGAAAGGCAATAGTTTCCGACGGCAGGTCGCCAGGCGTGGATGAACTGAGCATCGTGCGGACGGGTAATTAAAAACCGATTGCCAGCGATTCGGGAGTTGCGATTACACAATCGGCCAGTCCCGCAGCGCATCGAGGCTGCCGAGAGGTTCACTTTATCTGTATCGGGCAAAGTCCGGACAGTTGGCTTTAGCGGCCGGTTTGAACTTCTGGATGCGGCTGGGATAGTGTGTTGAGCGAGCCTGCAGGCGCGCCTTTCAAATAGACATCGAAGAATGTGTGCACATAGTCGGCAGTGATGGCGAGCCCTCGGCGCCCATCCAGGCCGACGATGCCAAATTTGCGCAGCAGCGTAAGGACGAAATGGCTCTTCAGCAGGATCTGGTCGCTGAAACTGAAATGATTCGCCCCCCGAATAGTTATGAACCAACGCCCGTTCGGAAGGCGGTCGTAAATGGATTGAAAGTCCGCAAGAATCTGCTTGCTGGCCGGATCTGACAATTCGCGAGAGTGATCGCTGAGAATGAACAGGAAGGGCTGCTTCAGGCCTTCTTGAACGACACTCCCATACGGAGCGCCGTCCATATCAATCCCCGCCTTGCACCGGGGATCGTCATGACAGAATTGCAGCGCCGTTGCGCCGCCGAAGGAATGGCCAAACATGCCAAGGTGTTGGATATCGAGGCGGCCCGTAAATTTGCCGGGTGGATCCGCGGTGTTCAAGCGTTCCAATTGGGTCACCACGAAGGCTGTATCGCTGGTCCACATGGGGAGAAGTCTATTGATGAGGAGATTCGCCTCGTCGGCCGGGAGATTCTCCGGGTCGTTCGTTTGAGGTCTGAAGACGACGCGGTTGTCCGGAAGTACGACGGCGAAGGTTCTGTACGGTGCGTCGAAGCCAACGACAACGTAGCCGTGGCTTGCCAGATCCTCAGCGAGCGTCGTGAAGTCCGTAGTCAAGGCTCCGCCGCCGGCCCGCATGATTACGACTGGATAGGAACGCTGCTCCGGCGAGACCTCCGGATCAGATGTGCTGTGGACTTCCACCAAAGACAAATCGCGTGTGAGGAATTTGTTCATCAGAACGCCTGAGTGTTGCTCGAGGGCCAGACGCCAGGCTGCGGGAAGATACTCTCCTCGTGCTGCAGAGGCAGTAGCCGACGACGGATACCAGATCCAAACTACTACCTCGCGTTTCGCTCCCGGAGACGGAGCCAACTCATCGGTCTCGGCGTCGTTGATCCATGTGTAAGTTGTCCGACCGACGGCGAAGTGGCCCGTGGGCACCGGCAACGTGATTCTGGTGTTGTGCTCATGCCAAAGTAACAGCAAGAGTGCCGCAACTCCGATCACGGCCAAGAAGGCGAGTGCCGCGAGGGTCTTAAGGAAGAGTTTGGCAAAAGTGTGGAGCTTTGGAGAGGCAGAGGGAGAGCGTGACATGAAGGTATTCTATGAAAAGTACTTTAATTTGTAAAGTGCAAGGAGCTGCCTGATTCGTCAGGGGAGAGAGTATTTCACAGCGAGGCTGTTGGCGGATCGCTGGTCGTTCAGATGGGCTGTGGCCGGACGCTGGAGAAAGCGGTTCCTATGAGCCGGGAGCGCTGACGCGGCAAAACCAAAGCCCGAGTGCGTGAGCCCTTGTCGCACCGTAACCCCTGGCAAGGTTGCCGTTAGTGGAGGACAGGCTGAAGGAAATCGGGCGCTCGACAACACCAGTCGGCGCAGGTCGCGAACTGAACATTTGGTGATTACCGTGAACAACGGTCAGAAGATGTTTGACATGTAATCCTCTGCGCGTTTTCCTGCAGCTTTGCGTCTGGAATTTCCCAACAATCAGCACGCGGGTTGCGGAGGGCATGCTACCGATTCTTTGATCACCTCGTCTAAAGGTCCGAGTCTTAAGACAACTCGCAAATGCAGTCGGCTTTCACCGAACCGGAACTGGAGAAGTGGATATTCTCTCGCCGCCGTGATTAATCGGCTAGGGAGGGCCAAGCGCGCGTGCGAAGCGCGCAAAGGAGGAGAAAACTGTGTTTAAGCGTTCGTTGCATTGCAGCGCAGCAACAATATTATTGTCAATCGCCTGCCTTTATGCACAGCCACCGGGACGCGTGCAAACCTTCCCGCTGCGCGACACCGCGGGGCTGATTGCGCCAAAAGTGAAGACGGAAGCGGTGAACTATCTGGGACGCAAATCCGTCCGCCTCACGATAGAAGGCGATGACCACGAAGGGCTCGCACTGCTGCCGGGAACGGACTTCCAGGATGGAGTGATCGAGGCGGATATCGCGCTGAAGATTACAACGCCACCAGAAGTTAGGTATCCCGGCTTTGTCGGGATTGCGTTCCGGGCCAGGCCTGATGCATCGCACTACGAGTTGTTCTACATACGCCCGGGAAACTCGGAGTCCGCGGATCAGGCGATGAGGAACCACTCCGTGCAATACGCCTCCGAGCCTGACTTTGGATGGTACCGCCTGCGCCGGGAATGGCCATTCGTTTATGAGTCTCACGCGGAACTGGCGAGGGAGAATTGGACAAAAGTGCGAATCGAGGTTGCGGGCCGCGCCGCGAAGCTCTACCTAAACGGTTCGTCCAAGCCGAGTCTGGTGGTGGATGGTTTGAAGGGAGAAGATTTGCATGGCGCCGTAGGCCTGTGGAGTTTTACGGACGAGGAGACATATTTTTCAAACGTGCGGATAACGCCGGCGGTTCCAGAGAATCTGAAAAACGGATCCGACGTTGCCGGTTCGTGGGAAATGCGGTATTCAAGCGATGCAGGCAGAATGGACGCTTTAATGGAATTACACCGCGATGGAAACAAGGTGACCGGAACATGGTCCGGCCCATTGGGAGAGGGCCGCGCGATAACCGGTACGTGGCGGAACGGCTATGTGGAACTCTCGTTCGCAGGCGACTGGCCGAAGGAAAGCCGGCGGGGCGCTCCGGGTCCGGTCGATGCATTCCTGACCGGTTGGATTGACGGGGAGTCCGGCAAAGGGCGTATGCGCGTGGAAGGTCGTTCCGATGGCACATGGGTAGCGGAGCGGAAAAAGTAAGCACCTACTCCGCGATCAGGCTGATCGTTTTACGCCGCTCTGGCTAGCTGGACACAGCTGGAGTTAGAGCGTGCCACCCGCGTCTATGGACAAGCGTTCCGCAAGCGTTTCGGTCAGCTTGACAACCGGCCGCCCAGGTTGTTCGTGGACATTAAAGTGACCAGCTCGCACAAAACAAGAAGGGCGGTGCGGCAAGACGAAAGCTGTGGCGCACGCCGCCAGATATTACTTCACATAAAGCACGCGATAGCCTCCAGGTGCGCCGCAGGATTGGACCCGTCCTGCAATTGCGCGTGGACGCTCGCTTCACTTTTTCCTTCGCCTATGGTGATTTTCGGGCCCAAGAAATGGGGCTGTTTATGGAAAAAGTATATGTCCAGCACAGCTTTCACCTTCGCGAATTGCTCGCGAAGCATGGTTTTCAGGCCGTAACGTAAGGCCACTTCGGATGCGTTGAAGCCGATCGCGTCGATCCCGTGATGATTGGCGAGGAAAATCGCACGCTGGTTTTGGAACTTTTGCGAAATGATTGTGACGTTTTCCTGGCTGAATATTTCCTTCACCCGCACGACCGAATCCAGCGTTCGGAAGCCTGCGTAATCCAAATAGATTCGGTCAGCCGGCACTCCTTTCGCGACCAGCGCATTTTTCATGTCGATAGGCTCATCGTAGTTTTGGACATGGTTATCGCCGCTGACAACGAAGTAGTCGACCTTCCCTTGGTAGTAGAGTTCCGCTGCCGCTGCAATTCGGTTTTCAAAGTAGGGATTATTCCAGCCGCCGAAAACCCGTTTAGGACATCCGAGAACCAAGCCAACGCGCCGGTGGGGGATTAGCGAAACATCAGAGTAGGTTCGGCCCTTGGCCGCGTGCGCAATCATGATCCTGGCGGCAATCAGCGGGACTGCACAGATTGCCAGCATCAGACAAAACGTGACGCACACCATTCGCCACGTCAGACTCCGGGCGTGCTGCATGCTCTCAGAATACACGGCAACGATTGCTACCAGGGACGTCTCTTCGGAAAGATGTTCGATGAACGAAACATCAAGCATGCGGAGGTCAACTCGTTGGAAGCGACTCGATCGGCCACTTCTGTCGTCGCGGAGGCTAGAGCGAGCGGCTCATATGAAAAAGGAATAGAAGAGAGAGCTGCGCGTCGCGGAAGAAATTTAGAGGCACCATGAAAAGGGGAATGTCGAGGACACGGCGTTCCGCCCAGCGGGTGCGCACCGTGTTCCAGAAAGCATCGAGGTCCGCGCGGGTATAGACGCGATGAGATGCAAGCAGGGGACTCCACTTAGCCCAGAAGAGTGTGACTTTGGAAGGGACGCTAAGCGTGGGGAAGTGTTCCTTGGCGCGATGAAAGGCCACCTGCAAATGTTTGATCTTAAGCTGGCCATACCTCGCGCGTAGCACGGCGATTTCTTCCACAACTCGACGCTCGGCTTCGGAGGGATGGCGTGTCTGGAGCCAAAGCTCTTCCATTTCGGCCAGCACAGCAATCATTCCTTTGAGGTCGGTGTAGATCTCTTTGGCGCGCCTGACGTAGTAGTCCCAACGAGAGAGAATCGGGAAGCCGGGACGGCGTGCGGTACGGCCTTTGAGCCGTAGATAACCGCACATCATGGGGTGGCGGCGTTCGGTCTGAATCGAATTCTTGTACCAGATGAAGCGCAGGAAATTGTTCCAGTAATTGGCGCGCGGGGCGCGTTGCAAGATTGCTTTCATGTTTTCGAGGCTGTAGAAGGTGTGCCAAGCCTCGAAGTAGGATTCTTTCCAGGAACCGTCCTTCAGATAAGGATGATGCGTCAGTTCGTGCTGGGAATCGTAGAGATTGAAGTCCGGGTGCATCCACTCGCCGCGGCGCAGCATGTTGAGGTGATCCATGGAGCCGGGCAGAGGCATGAGGATGAAGAACGAGGCGTGGTCCGGGCAAACTTCGTGCATAAGGAATTTCAAATCGCGGCGGATGGAGTCCACGGTATCGAACGGGAATCCGATGATGTAGCCGACGTGCGTGGAGATGCCAGAATCGCGGTAGGACTGGATGAGTTGGCGGTACTCGCTGACCTGATTCTGCTTCTTTCCCGCAGCGGCCAGATTGCCTGGATCCACGCTCTCCATGCCAATGAAAACATTCAGGCAGCCTGCTTGGCGGGCTTTTGCGACAAAGTTCTTGATTTTCCAGGACAGGACGTCCACCTGCATCATGAAATGGACGGGAATTTTTTCGTCATCGCGCAGGCGAATCAGAGCGTCGAAGATGGCTTCCCAATTCTTGTTGCGGGCGAAATTGTCGTCGGTGAAAAAGTAAAAGGTGATGCCGTTTTCGTGGTAGTTGCGGCGAATGGATTCGGCGATATGGTCCGCGGAACGGAAGCGCATCTTGCGGCCCTGCACATTGATGATGGTGCAGAAGGTGCATTCAAACGGGCAGCCACGGCCACAATCGAGCGTGCCGAAGTTGGAAGCGGCAAACTTGCGCAGGTAGCTCCGGCGAATGGCGGGAATGGGCTTGGTGTAGAGATCGGGCTTGGCGTTCAAGAAATCGTACATCGGCTTCAAGCGGTCGTGCACCGCGTCGTCCAGCAAGTCGCCCCAGGTTTCCTCGACTTCGCCCTTAACGATGGTGATTCCCGCGTCCAGGAGTTGCTGAATGTCCGGAGGAATGTCCGGGAGGAGAGCGAGGTAGCCGCTGACGTGGAAACCGCCGATCAGGACGTTAAGCCCGGCGCGTCGAAAAGTGTATGCAAGATCGCAGGCGCGGGGGAACTGATTGGTTTGCACACCGACGAGGCAGACGACGGTTTTGGCTAGACCCCAGCGCTGCGAACGGCAAATGCGCTTGACAGGGATTTTGTCCACCGTTTCGTCGAACAAGTGAACTTTGATCTTCCAGGAGTCGCCCAGGCGATTTTGCCGGACCACATCTTCCGTCAGTCCCGCAAGGCAGGCGAGAGTGTTGCTGGGAAGGACGCCGCGAAAATGGCGAACCACATAGCCATCATCATCATATTGGGAAGGCTTAACGAGATAGAGGTGAAGAGTTTTGCGCATTTTACCGGTTCAGCCGCGACCAGATTCGCGGTTGGGAGCGAAGCCGGAGAGACAACATAATCCTGGCACATCATAGGAACCGCCGCAACACGAATCCAGCGCAGCGCCACTGTTCAAAATTGCACAGCCTGTGCCGTCTTGAACTGCCACGGCAAGCGGATGGGTCAGGACAATGGAGGAGAAGCGGCCGGGTCGCGCCGCGCGATGGCAAAGAGCCTTTCGTGCGCAGCGGCACCAGAGATCGTTCGCTCCGCTATTGTGCGGGGCACCTGGCAGGCGCAACTTTTCTTGCTGGCGAGCGTAATAACTGGTCAGGAGGACTATCCATGCGAACCGTTCTACGAATGCTATTGGTCTGTTTGCTTGTGCCTGCCGGCGTGGCCCTGGCCCAGGAGATGACGGCGGGGTCTGCACCGGCGAATCCGCTAAGTACCTGGAACAAGATGGCCTACGGGCGGTTGAAGGACATCCTGCTGCGTTCCGCGCAAAAAATGCCCGAGGAGAATTACAGCTTCAAGCCCACGGAGGCGGTGCGTAGCTACGGGCAGATCATCGGGCACGTGGCCGACGCGCAGTACTTGTTTTGTTCAATGGCCCTGGGCGAGAAAAATCCGGACTTGAAGATCGAGCAGAGCAAGAGCAGCAAAGCGGATCTGATAGCGGCGTTGAATACCGCGTTCGCGTATTGCGACAAGGCCTACGACGGCATGACCGACGCCAGCGCGACGCAGACGATCAAGCTGTTCGGGAATGACGCGCCGAGACTGAGCGCGCTGACGGTCAACAACATGCACAATATGGAACACTACGGCAACCTGGTCACCTATATGCGGCTGAAGAACATTGTTCCACCGAGCAGCGAGCAGGCGCCGCAGGCACAAGCACAGCCGAAAAAATAGGCTTGCGAAGATTGAAGAGGGTTGTTTATGCCGGTTGCAATGCCCGGCATGAGAGTGAAGGAGGGGGCCAAGGTTTCCTTGGGAACGTTTCGTCTGTCACGGTTTCCCAACGGAAGAGAGACTCCTCACCCCGGTGAAGCGCACGGGGCGCACAAACCGCGCTCCGCAGACTGCCTTCGGAATGACGGCACCGGGAGGCGGGCCGAGGAAATCTGCAACAAACGTGGAAGAGGAATGGGGTATGGACAAGAGTGGCGGACGGCCTCAGAAGGCCATCCCTACAACAGCTTACGGAAGGTTGAGGAAAGTTGTGGAAAAGAGGGATTTAGTTGCTAAGAGGAGTTGACAAATACGGTGGGTCTGGTAAAGTAAGAGGGTTCGCTGGTAGCCACTCTGCTGGACAGGGAGGCAGAACAAACGCTCTTTGACAACCGATACGATGTGCCAGAATCTGTTCGACCCCATTCGGGTTTTCGAGCACGGATGGGTTGAGTGAATTTGAGCGACTAACAATTTTGCTTGGCAGGCTGGTCCGGGTTTAGGCCCGGGCTATTTTTTTGCGCCAAGCGACAGGCTTCAAACGAGAGTTTGATCCTGGCTCAGAACGAACGCTGGCGGCGTGCTTAACACATGCAAGTCGAGTGCACAGTTTGTAGCAATACAGGCCGGTGCACGGCGCACGGGTGCGTAACACGTGGGCAATCTGCCCTCCGATGGGGAATAACCCCGCGAAAGCGGGGCTAATTCCGCATGACATTCCCTGAACTTAGGTTTGGGGATTCAAAGCCGTAAGGCGTCGGAGGAGGAGCCCGCGCCCGATTAGCTAGTTGGTGAGGTAATGGCTCACCAAGGCAATGATCGGTAGCTGGTCTGAGAGGATGGCCAGCCACACTGGAACTGAGACACGGTCCAGACTCCTACGGGAGGCAGCAGTGGGGAATCTTGCGCAATGGGCGAAAGCCTGACGCAGCGACGCCGCGTGGGGGATGAAGCTTCTCGGAGTGTAAACCCCTTTCGACTGGGACGAATGCCTCGCAAGAGGAGTGACGGTACCAGTAGAAGAAGCCCCGGCTAACTACGTGCCAGCAGCCGCGGTAAGACGTAGGGGGCCAGCGTTGTTCGGAATTACTGGGTGTAAAGGGTTCGTAGGCGGTGCGGCAAGTCGGGAGTGAAATCTCTGGGCTTAACTCAGAGGCTGCTTCCGAAACTGCTGTGCTCGAGTGTGGGAGAGGCGCGTGGAATTGCAGGTGTAGCGGTGAAATGCGTAGATATCTGCAGGAACACCCGTGGCGAAAGCGGCGCGCTGGACCACAACTGACGCTGAGGAACGAAAGCTAGGGGAGCAAACAGGATTAGATACCCTGGTAGTCCTAGCCCTAAACGATCAGGACTTGGGGTGCCGCCCGTTCGGGCGTCGTCCCGGAGCTAACGCGTTAAGTCCTGCACCTGGGGAGTACGGTCGCAAGACTGAAACTCAAAGGAATTGACGGGGGCCCGCACAAGCGGTGGAACATGTGGTTCAATTCGACGCTACGCGAGGAACCTTACCTGGGCTCGAAATGCTTAGGACCAGCTGTAGAAATACGGCCTTCCCGCAAGGGACCTGAGTATAGGCGCTGCATGGCTGTCGTCAGCTCGTGCCGTGAGGTGTTGGGTTAAGTCCCGCAACGAGCGCAACCCCTGCACACAGTTACTACTCGCAAGAGAGGACTCTGTGTGGACTGCTCCGGATAACGGAGAGGAAGGTGGGGATGACGTCAAGTCCGCATGGCCTTTATGTCCAGGGCTACACACGTGTTACAATGCAGGGCACAAACCGTTGCCAACCCGCGAGGGGGAGCTAATCGGAAAAAACTCTGCTCAGTTCGGATTGCAGTCTGCAACTCGACTGCATGAAGCCGGAATCGCTAGTAATGGCGTATCAGATCGACGCCGTGAATACGTTCCCGGGCCTTGTACACACCGCCCGTCACATCACGAAAGTGAGCTGTACTAGAAGTCGCCGCGCTAACCGCAAGGAGGCAGGCGCCCAAGGTATGACTCATGATTGGGGTGAAGTCGTAACAAGGTAGCCGTAGGAGAACCTGCGGCTGGATCACCTCCTTTCTAAATAAGTGAAATCTACTCCGCTATGGTGTGCGGAGGATGGTTTCCAAGCGCATCCAGTGGCTCTCACGGGCTCGTTGGATGCTAGACTCGAATTACTCTTTATCGAGCAGGTTCTGACAGATCGCTATCGGTTGCGCGAAGAGAAAATTGATTGAAGGAAGGGCCGCTTACCACTGGTGGGCGGCCCTTTTTTATGCTGGAAGCAACCGCTTGGTTCGCCCTCCATCCTGTCTAGTTTCCTTCCCCAAATAAGGGAACACTTGCCGTCGACCTTTCTGTTTGCAGGCGGGTAACTCAACTGCTAGCACCAAGTGCGGCCCTGTTATAATCCGGCCGGCCAGGGGGAGACTCCTGAATTAAGGAACTGGTGTGCATATGTGGAATCGATTTCAAAATGTTTTGAGCAGACTCGCCAGCACCGCGGTGGTGTGGACTGTGGGCCTATTGAGTCTTTTCGTGTTGTTGATGATCAATGTGCGCGGTTTACCGGGCGCTTTCCATAGCGATGCGCTGATGCAGGTAGGGCTGCTGGATATGACCATCAATTATTCTCCGGAGGCAGCGTATGCAAAGCTGGCCGCATATGGGGAGCAAGGGCGCTACGCATATCGTCTCTTTCTGGACTATGTCGACTCCGTTTTCCCCGCTCTTTACGGGTCGTTCTTCCTCCTGGGCACAACCTATGCTTTTGCCCGTGTCTTTCCCGGGCGCCCCGTGTGGCAGAAACTGAGTGTATTGACCGTGGGCACGACGTTTTTCGACTATGCGGAGAATTTCTGCTTCCTGGCGATGCTGCGAGATTATCCGCAGCGGCTTGACGGCGTCGCGCGCGTGGCAAATATCTTCACGCTCACGAAATGGGTTTTCGCCGTTTTCAGCATGGTGCTAGTAGTTATCGGAGCAGGCGGACTCCTTCTTCGGCGCCGGCAAACGTGAGGGCGGCTGGTTTTTTTTCGACCGGCCAAATTTCAGAGTTGCTTCGGCGCTACCGAGAATTGACCCATGTTTGCTCGGCAAAACCGGCCCAGCTTGAAAGCCTCGCAATCACGCTTCCTTCCTTCCAAGCTGAAGCAGACCCACACGGTGATCTCCCCCGCGTTTTGCCCATTTGGCGCGCGCCAACAAAAACTGCGATTCTAGTGGTAAGCGAATAAAAGTAAAAGCACTTAGCGCAAATCTCGAAAAGCATGAAAGGCCCTTTGAAGTGAAGATAGCTCATGCCAGGAGAGTGGTTACGTTGGGACTACTGTTTACAAAAGCGTGATCTCGATGTGGTCCATTCTTGGCGAGCAAAAGTGGGTCACTTTTGGCGAGCGTCGAGGTCAGAGTTGGGCCAAAACCGTTTTCAAGATGTTACACACAGCTCGCTGGGTGCTAGACTCGAACACTCTTTTTCGAGCAGGTTCTGGCCGATCGACATCGGTTGCGCAAAGAGAAAGACGCCTGCGCACGCCTCTACTATTGTGATTTTCTTCTGCAACGTGCTATTTTTGGGGAATGTCGGACAGAATGTTTGCGCAATCTTGCCCAAACTGCGGGGGGATTTGCCCTCGCCAGGCGGAAATCTGCAAATATTGCCACTTCAGTTTTCGCGGTGGCAAGACGATTTCTCTGGAGCGGCTTGTGCCACGAAAGGGTCTGCTCAGGATTGCGCTGGTCCTACTGGCTATCCTGATGGTAGCTGTATTGTTGGTGATGAACGTCCTTCGCTTTTAGCATGTTCGCGCACTTTTTGCCGGCCGCGAACGCCCTCATTTCTTTCGCACGAGGATTTGCTCGACTTGTTCGAGATGGTTGATGTCGTGCCCGGCAATCATTTCTACGATGCGCTGGATGGATTCTTCGCCGCGCTCGGCGTGGAGGCCGTGGTGCTTCCACTGCTCGGGCTTGAGCATTTTGTATAAGGCTAGATTCGTTTCGCGCAAGACGCGAAATTGCTCGAGAGATTTGCGCGCGTCTCGTTTTGGGTAGTGGCCGGCGGTGAACCAGGCTTCCTGATCGTAGGCCTGGATGGAAGTGCCAGGCGCGCCGAGAATGGCCCGGATTCTCCAGCTAACGACAATTTCCGCATCGGCTAGATGCGCAATGATTTCTGAAGGTGACCACTTCCCTGGCGCGAGCCGTTTGCGCAGCTTGGCTGGCGTCGCGCCTTTGATCAGGTGCGCCAGTTTTTTCGCCGTTGCGGCTTGTACTTGCAAGGGACTCTGGCCCGCAATCTTGCCCTGGATCCGCTGCACATATTCCTGAACAGTTTCTTTCATCGTGAAACTCCCTCGAGATGCCTAGTAGCGAAGCAGGATTGTACACAAATTCGGCCCCTAGTTGACGGGTTGGCTAGGATCCGCCGGCTGCACTTCGTGTGCGGTTGCGTTGTTGCCCGGATTTGGCTACCGTCCCGATGCGTCGGTGGCCAGTATAAGGCCTTTGTGGTCAACACGTTCCGCTTCTTGTTCGAAGTTGGGTCACAGCTAATGGTAGTAGTACCGAAATGGAAAAGTGTACCACTATAGTAAGTAACATAACATTTAAGTTTGCAAACAAAAAGCGAAAGTAATAAA
The DNA here is from genome assembly GCA_963780315.1 of Candidatus Acidiferrales bacterium. Lineage (GTDB taxonomy): Bacteria > Acidobacteriota > Terriglobia > Acidiferrales > UBA7541 > Acidiferrum. Next base: position 223,683 of record CAWABP010000006.1, read on the forward strand.
AGTCAGTTTTCACTAACTCCCAAAGATTGCAATACTTTGGAGGCGCCAGAGGAGGGAAGTGGCAATTGGCATCGCTCATGCCCAGTGTTTCATTGCCGAACAAACTCCTGTGCGCCGGTTAAACCGGCGAGGTGTAGTGAATGCAAAAGTCATACGGTAGTAGTGGATTAGCGACCCACAACGGCCCTGAGTCATGCGGAGTTGCTCGCAAGGGCGGCGTCGAAGCGTTGACAGGGGAACGTGCGGGCCGGGTATTCAGCCGCGTAAGTAACTCACTCCGGGACGCCGACGCTGTAGGAGTATGCGGAAGGCTCCATCGGGTGCGCCGATATCGCGAGGTGCACCAGAGTCCCGCGCGGTCAGAGACCCCGTGCACGTACGCAAACACCTCGTATGGGAACCGGGAGATCCCAAGTCCGCCCGGGGCAGCAGTAGCCTTGGGACGCATCGAGAAGTCTAAGGACGTACGCCGATGACGAACGGGCTTGGGAAGTTCTATAAAGGTAGAAGTCAAGAAAAAAAACATCTCCTTCGGCTGAAAGTTTTCTTGCTTCTCAGCCCACTTGATCGAGCGAGATCTGTTCTGCTCTTCCGTGCCATGCGCTCGGTTGCGGGGCAATGCGACCCCGTGGTTTGGGTTTTCTCTACCAGCGGTTTTCATCGCTTCTTCGCGACGAAGCCTGTCAGTTCCGAAACCAACAAAGCAGAACGGTGGTCAAGTTGGCGACCATAGTTCTATTTGGGACTCGTGGCCCATAGCTTTTTCTGGTTATCCGAGAGGGACTAGGGTCGGCTTGAGACTACGTGCCCGAGGCACACAGCGCCTAACTTCCCAGCTGAGACTCGCTCTCGAACCAGAGTGTCTCGAGAACCCGACGGCCACCGCCAGGGAAATCCCCCAGAGATGGAGCGGACTCGATCAGAGACACTCAAGCTGTTTGTGGTTTCAGATGTTGGGCGTCGAAGCACGCTCCTCTCTTCCACACAATCAACACGATGGTGGCAATCTTCCTGGCCAAGGTCAGACGAGCCATCTCCGGCCTGATGCCCTTGGCCAGTAATGCTGTGTAGAACTCCTGAAACGGACCCGGTTTGCTCGAGGCCACGATCGCCGCACCCTTAAACAAGCTCTTCAGATCGTGATTGTGGTTTCGGTTCAGTCCGCGAATGGAGGTCTGTTTCTTCGCTCGTTGCAGCTGCCCGTCGACACTACGGTGATCGGCGCTGCTTTGTGTCTCGATGCCAAATCCGCTGTAGGTCCATAGCTGCCGCTTGGTGCGGAAACGGTTCGGGGTCTGCAAAATCCCAAGCAGTACGGCAGACCGGATCGGACCAATCGAAGGGATCTGGCAGAGCAGTTTCCAAGCCTTGTGTTTCTTGCTCTCCGCGAGCAGTTCCCGCCGTACTTGCTGACGCACCACCCGCAGCGCATCGAGTTGTTGGTAGTAAAACTCCGCCCGCCGGCGCACTCCCGGCTCAGTGATCTTCCCAAGCCACTCGGCACGATGGCGCAATGCATAGACCTGCTTGCCGGTACAAGGAATGGCCCAACTGCGATAGATCGCCTTCACCCGCGACATGACCCGTCCGACATCTTTGGTGATGGCGAGATAACTGCGCACCAGTTCCTTCAGGCTTCGTAGACCGTGTTCACCGTGATAAACGGGGTTAAGATGATTGAGACGCAGCAGCTCGGCCAACCGGCGCGCGTCGATCTTGTCATTCTGGTTGCCTTCCCTCATGGAGGCATTCTTGCGCGGATCGCACACCACCAATTTCGTCACGTGCGGTTTCAGCAAGTCATACAACCAAGCGGCCGAGGTTCCTTCTTCAAACGTGACCTGCAAGTCTCCGCGCAGCCCATCGAAAAACTGCAGAATCATGCTGGCTTTCGTCTCGATTACGGATTCCATCACGATCTTCCCGACACCATTCATCACCGCAAGCGAAATGCTTTCCTTATGCACATCCATGCCGATATACTTTTTGCTATCCATTGAGGGCGTTCCTTTCTGTAGGGATTGAGGCAAGCACCCAAACCCTACTCCAAAAGAGGCGCCCTTTTATATTGCGTCGGACAGACCCACTGTACCTGGGAAGTCCCCGAACAAAGCCGGGCAACCGGTTGCGGAGGGGACGGAGGGAAGGGGTTTGGCCAAAGGGAACCTGCCACAGCAAAACGCGTCCCGGACACCGAGCCGGACGGACGCGCCGAGTGCGCTGGAGCGGGTACGTCAGGCAGCAGGAAAGGATAAGAAGTTGCGGTTTACGGCGCTTCTGCACCACATCTATAACTTGGAAACGCTGCGCATGGCCTACTTCTCTTTGAAGAAGGAAGCCGCGCCGGGCGTGGACGGGGAGACGTGGCGGCACTACGGCGAGGAGCTGGAGAGGAATCTCCAGGACCTTTCCGAAAGGCTGAAGCGAGGAGCGTACCGAGCGAAGCCGGTGCGAAGAGTGTTTATCCCGAAGGCCGACGGGTGCAGCTAGCAAAACTCTGTGACTAGCAGGGGCGGATCCTGCTCCGGTAATTGGTCGATTCAACCGGATAACTGGCTCGACTTGGGAGGAGGAAACGAATTCCAAGCAAGCTCGAGCGACAAAGCCCTCGCCGCGCGTAACTGCGTGGGAGCGACCAGGAGGGCAAGTGAACGAGAGGGTCGTAATCGAAGAGAATGCCTGCAACGCCGAAATTTGGGTCCCGCGGGAAGTCGCTTGCGGGGGGACTGGGAGCGCGCCGAGCCATCCGTCGGTGGCGAAGGCCGATGTCGCTTGGGAAGAGAACGACCGTATACACCGAGCGAGCACCCGGCGTACTGGGCACGACACTTTCGGACGAAGCCACACAGTCAAAGCTAGGACGGTCCAGTGGACCAGCCGTGGATGGCATAAGCGGCGAAGACCAGCGCCTACGAGACTAAGGTCGAAGGGGCATGGAGGCCACAGGACATGCGCATGGGCCCGTAGTAGCAAGGATGGAGGGTAATGCCTTCGGAGCAAAGGGGCCCTGGGTAGTAGCGGGCGTACAACGCACACCAGTCGGCACACTGTGGCCGGCGCTTGATGGTGTAAACGAGTGCGTCGAGCCTTGGAGCAAACCTGATGGTCGCCAAAGGATGCGAGCCATCGCTTAACGTGGCTGGTCATCATGGGAAGGCTCCAAGGGGAAAGCTGCTGTCCCCAACCGGACCGGGGAAATCCCGCCGTCCGGGATGAAACGAGGGGACGTAGGAAACTGATCGAGGCGCGGAATGAGGCACCGGCGTAATCCGATGAGGAGCCGGTTACGGCAACTCCCCGCTGCCCACCGACACAGCGCCTGCGTTCTATCCCGACGCGGCAAAGACCGCTTGGAGTGACGGCGCTGGAAGACAAGATCGTCCAGCGCGCGACGGTCGAGGTGCTGAACGCCATTTACGAAACGGATTTTCTCGGCTTCTCGTACGGGTTCCGGCCAGGACGAAGCCAGCACCAAGCGCTGGATGCACTGTACACGGGACTGCTGACGAGAAAGGTGAACTGGGTGCTCGACCTTGACATTAGAAGTTTTTTGGATCCAGTTCCATAATGCCCCCTTATTCATGAAACAACCCTGGTTGAGTGTCTATCACTTTAATTCGTAAGCCCTTACGACGTCCGCGCGTGACCAACAGGGCTTCGAGCTCGCCACGCTTTACACGCTGCAACACGGTTTGGCGCGAAACACCAAGTTTCATGGTTGTTTCCAGCATGGGCAGATAACTTGGTGGTGCCTGCTCGACAAAGCGTGCCCGCAACTCATCCGTGATTCGAATCTGCCACGGTGCTCCAGGCGTTATCTGTTCCCCGGCGATGAAACCATCATTCAGCCACCGATGAACCGTGGAAGTGTTAACCCCGAGAATCTGTGCTGCCTGGCGAATCGGCACGACCTTCCCGGTGGGTGGCTCCGCTGGCGGTTCGTAGCGCGGAATGTTGCGATAGCGGCGCAGACTGCCAACATGAAGCGACGTGAAACGTTCTCCGCTGGCTGTGCGCCGTTCCTGGCGGTTGAGAATGCCAGCGATGACGTCGTCTGGGTAGTGGGCGGCCAGACGACGAAGCAGAGAGATCGTATCTTCGTCGGTGTGGAGGCCACGAGGCTTCATGCGCGGCAAAGAGAGATCTAATTCCATTAGCGTGCCGCCTCGCCAGCGGACGGTAAGATGAGCGCGCCGTTCGGGGCGATCGACGGTAACAATCACCTCTTCTAGTAGAGTGCGCAGCAGTTCTTTGCGATCGCGATCCGTGGTGGTCGGCGCTGTCCAGACTTTATGCAGATCGGAACCGAGAGAGAGAATTTTCTTTTTCTCTTCCTCGCTCAGCATGCGCGGGCGTTGTTGTTCCCGTCGTTCGAGTTCGACTTCTGCAGCAGCGAGATCGCGCAAGCGCTTTTCCCACTCGGTTTCGAGTCCGCGTGCCACCAGTCTGTTTTCGGGCTCAACGGTACGATATTGACGTTCGGCTCGTTCAGCTTCGTAGCGAGCGCGTTCCACTGCTAGACGCCACTGACTGAGTGCTGCATCGTGGTCCGTCTCGAGTTGCTGTATGGCGAACTGTGTTGCTTCGAGAGCCGCGGGCGTCAGAGCCTTAAGAAAAGCATCGGCAACGGCTTGATCGATTTGAACAGCGCCCACGTGCAGACAGTACACTCCGCGCCCACCAACCATATCCTTGCCCGCGCAGTGGTATCCGGGTGACGCGGTTCTGCCCGTGTAGTGCGTGTGGAGCCGACGGCCGCACTTCCCACAGGTAGCTAGGCCCTGCAGCAATGCGCCGCCTTCTCTCACGGCGCCACCTGCTTGGTGTGGCTGAGGATGCTCGTTGGCATCAATGCGTGCTTGGTTGGCTTGGAACAGGGCCCAGTCAATGAAACCTGGATGATGTTCGAGAAGAAGCACGGGCCACTCCGCCATGGGCAGAAGACGGCTTCGCTTGCGGAGCCTTCCTTGGTCATCGACGTAGCGTTCACGATGAGACTTCCCGTACGCGTACGCGCCAGCATACACCGGATTGGTGAGTACTTGATGGATGGTGTGATAACTGGGCGCGACCCAACGGATCTCGCTCTTCATATTGGATCGCAGGGGGAAGGGAAGACCTTCCGAGCGGAACCACAACCAGACCTTGCGGACCGATCCCAGTTCCGTGAATTTAGAGAACACCGTGCGAACGGTGCTGACGACGGATTCGTCGGGATGAAAACGCACTTCGCCGTCCTTTTCTCCCCAAACAAAGCCTACGGGCAGGCCTCGGCGCAGTTCCCCGCGTGCGGCTTTATTGCGAATTCCACCCTCGAGCCGCGCGCGAAGAATGTGCAGTTCCGCTTCCGCCATGATGCCTTTTAATCCGAGTACCAAGCGATCGTTGAAAAGCGCCGGATGATAGATGCCGTCGCTATCTCCGACCAGCGTGTCGGTGATGCTGCAGAGATCAAACAGGCGATACCAGTCAGCATTGTTGCGTGCCACACGGGAGACTTCGAGGCCGAACACGATGCCGGCGTGTCCGAGGGCCACTTCCGCAGTCATGCGTGCGAACCCGGAACGCTCGGCGAATCCTGAGCCGGACACGCCCAGATCTTCGTCAATGACGGTCACTTGTTCCTTGGCCCAACCGAATTCCTGGGCCTTCTCGAGCAAAGCATACTGGCGCGCGGTGGACTCGCGGTTGTACTCGACTTGAGCAGGGGAGGACTGGCGAATGTAGACGAAGGCGGTGCGTTTCGTATGGCTGGGAGTTACTTTGACCAGATCATTCATGATTTTCCTCCTGGGCGTGGTCGTCCGCGGCCGCGCGGGCGATGAGCTTTGCGAGGATTTCGATCGCGAGAGTTCTTTGTTCGTTCTCTAGGGTTTCCCAAACGTAGATTTCCTTGAGCAGAAGGTCGAAGAGACTCAGATTTCGCTGCAAGGACGCCCTCCTTTGTTACGGTGGAATTCGCCTTCTCGCTTTCCGGTCGAGCGAGGCGGTCGAGGAGAGCATCTACGACGGCGCGCGCGTGAAGCAAGTCTTCCAGAGAGCCAAAAGTTGTGGTCAGTTTCGCGGAGACAGCACCGCGAGGCTGCACGGTGGGCGCAACGTCGGTCCAATCGGCAGGGATGAGCGATTTACTGCCGTCCGGCAAGATCAGCACGAGATACAATCGGCCGTGTCGATGGATGGTCCCAAGAACGGCGAGTGATTTTCCTTCGAACGGATGACGGGCACGGACAATCGTGACTCTCTCAGGAAGGTCCTGCTGATGGGTAGTGTGTCGTAGAGTCCTTCGATGGGCTTTCCCACGAATGGCTGGTCAAGTTCGTCGAGCATCGGGTGGCCGATCGGCGCGTCGTGCGGCTGATCCAGAAATGGCTGAACGCCGGCGTGCTGGAGGATGGGAAACGGATACGAGCAGAAGAAGGGACGCCCCAGGGCGGAAGTGCTTCGCCGCTTTTGGCAAACGTCTATCTTCATTACGTGTTCGACCTGTGGGTCCGGGGGTGGCGTCAGAAGCGTGCGCACGGCGACATGATCGTGGTGCGATTCGCTGATGATATCGTGCTGGGCTTTCAGGAGAAGTCGGATGCCGAGCAGTTTCGTGTGGAACTCACCGAAAGAATGCGGAAATTCCATCTGGAGCTGCATCCCGAGAAAACGCGACTTTTGGAATTCGGTCCGTATGCGATCGATAGCCGGGAGTGGCGTGGAGAAGGGAAACCGGAGACGTTCAATTTCCTTGGCTTTACGCATATCTGCATAAAGAAGAGGAGCAATGGACGGTACACGGTGTTGCGGCAGACGATACGCAAGAGACTGCAGACGAAGCTGAACGAGGTGAAAGCCGAGCTTCAGCGACGGATGCACGAACCCATCCCCGAACAGGGCAAGTGGTTGCAAGCGGTGGTGCGTGGGCACCTCCGGTATTACGGAGTGCCCATGAACGACCCGGCGCTGGCTCTCTTTCGATTCCGAGTGGGACGGCTCTGGCATCGCTCGCTGTCGCGGCGTAGCCAGAACGGACGCGTCCTCTGGGATCGTATGCGGCGCCTCATCACTCACTGGCTGCCTCTGCCTACCGTCTGTCATCCCTATCCCCTGCGCCGCATGGGCGTTATTACCTAAGGCAAGAGCCGGATGCGGGAAATCCGCCTGTCCGGATCCGTGGAGGGGGTTGTGAGTAATCATGATCCCTACTCCGACTCGCTCATGGTCCGTTGGCGCTCAGGGCGTTCATGAACCGAGAAAATCCACGTTAGGCGAACCGAGGGCAATCGATGAGATCAAAAGGAACTTGAAACAAGTTTACAGTGCAGTTCTTGAAATTAGCCATAAATATGGTAGGATACAATTATGCGGACTACCGTCGACATTCCGGACGTGGTGTATCGAGAGCTAAAGGCCAAAGCGGTTCGCGAGAATCGTTCCGTAAAGGAACTGATTCTCCGCGGTGTGGAAGTCGAACTTCGATCAAAGTCCGCGAAAAAAGGGAAGCGCGTTTCACTTCCATTGGTCCCTTCCAAAAGACCCGGCAGCATCGAGGTCGACAATGACAAAATCTACGACCTCATTTCTTTTCCCTGACTTAAACGTGTGGTTGGCGTTATCGGTTCAAGGCCACATTCATCACCGCACAGCGGTCGAATGGCTGGAAGCAGTGCCGGCATCACAGCGGCTGTGCTTCTGTCGATTCACACAATTGGGGCTATTGCGGTTACTGACGACGGCACAGTTGATGGGCGAAGATGAGGTTCTTACTCAAGTACATGCGTGGCGTATCTATGATGAATGGCTTTCCGATGAAAGGGTCTTATTTCTTCAGGAGCCAGCTCATTTGGAAAGACCGTTTCGAGGTCTTACGCAACTCCGCCGGGCGGCCCCAAAGGACTGGGCAGATTCATATTTGATTGCCTTCTCGCAGGCTGCGGGCGTTCAGTTGGTGACCTTTGACAAAGCAATGGCGCATAGGGCAACGGGAGCCGTCCATCTGCAGATCGAGTGATAATGGAAGAATCACGTAGTTTCCCATGTGGATTCATGATTTGAGTCTAAAGTGGCCGAAGTCGTGGCCGATCGAGCACACTGCGCTCTGAGATGGGATACCCTGAGAACTCGTCCTAGAAGTCAGGATCTCCGGCTTACCAGTGGTAGGCTTTCCACATATCGTCGATGAACGTGGGTTGGGAAACTTCGCCGTCGAGCCAGTATTGCGTTTGGCCCTGTCGTTCCCAGTCCGCGCTGTAGTCGTACCCGGACTGCGCCTTGATTTCCGCCACGGCTTGCGTGTCATCTTCCGTCATCCAGCGATAGACATAATCAAAGAAGGCCTGGTGATTCCAGACAGTTTCACTTTGCATTAGGTGGACCGCGAGAGCTTCACCGACCCAAGAGACCGAAGTGCAACAACGGCGGTAAGCTTCGCCCAACTGCTCGCCGGGCGGAGTCAGGATGGACCAGTTTGCGGGCTGTAATTGTTCATAGGGACCGTAGAGACCGGCGCTGACCGGGGAGGAATCCGCGGCATGCACCCCGTAATGGCCGCCATAAATGACAGTTGCTCCCTGCCAGGCTTGCTGGTAGATACCGGCCGGCGGCAGTTTATTGATGTACAGGGTCTGCATGTCCTCGCCGGATTTGTCGGGGTAGGCGCTCGAGACATTTTTCATTCCTGAATCATTCAGCAGGATTCCCGCCAGGATGATGGGCAATTTTCTGCCGCTGCGGTGCCCGCCAAATGCCGGCCAGCCATAACCTGCCTGCACGCAACCATAGAGATCGATACCATACTGCACAAAATAATTGGTGAGATTGGCTTTTTGGCTTGCCGAAAAATTCAGCATCAAAAGCAGTGCCGCGTAGGAATCAGCAAAGGCGACATGCTGGCCGTAGCTGGGCATATAGTCCGCTGGAGCGTCGAACAGGAAGGCGTTGGTATCAATCCAAGGCTGGCGGAACAGGGCTTCGTACCGCGCGAGCGTCGGCGTACTGGAAGGGTTCGGAGGCGTCAGAGAAGGCAACAGATTCCTTTGCAGACTGTCCGCGTGATAGATGGTTTGGTTGCGATCGCAATACGAGGGACGAAACGCATCCGCAGAGGGCGCCGAAGCGAGGACGGTGAGAACTGAGTCGGAAGCCACTGGGCTGGCGCTCATGTCCGAGGCGCGCATGACTTCGGCGACGGAATGGATTGTGGGCAGGCTGATGGAGGAAACCAGGGCGTCTCCAGGCTTGAGCGAGATCGGGGGATAAGAACGCAGGGTTGCGTCGAACCACCAGGATTCGTCCGTGCCGTCATTCAGGCGGGAATCGAAACCGCTCTTGCCATTGGCGGTGGGCAAATTCTTCACAGAGCCGTTCAGATAGGGCGAAGCAGTCGTGGGTTGCGGGCTGATGGCGGTGATGGTGACGGGTCCTACGACGTAGTAATCGCCATTGACAAACTGGCCGACGGGGACGGCTTCGCTGAAGGTCCAGGTGATGCCGTCTCTTGTGATTGAGGAAGCAGTGCCCGGAGGCGGAGCGGGCGCGGTGATGGTGACTGAGGCCTGGCCGGATTTGGTGGAATCGGCAACGCTGGTGGCCGTGATGGTGAAGTTTCCTGCCGCGGTTCCAGCAACGTATAACCCTGCCGGGGAAATCGTGCCGCCGGTGGCGCTCCAGGACACAGCGGTATTGGAAGTGCCGGTTACGCTTGCAGAAAATTGCTGGGATGCTCCTTCCACGAGAGGCACGGAATCTGGCGTAACGGTCACGTTGACGGTGGGAGGCGGAGGATTTTGCGGAGTGGAACCGCCCGAACCATTGGCCATGCCTCCACAACCAGAAAGCGCGAAGAGGAGAAATAGCAACGAAGCAAGCCCCATGAAATGCAGAATGAATTTCCCGGCACGCAGCTCTACTGCGCAGCAAAGGTCTGGCGAAAGGACAGGGATTTGGTACCGCATGGCGTTTGGCTCCCCTGTAGCAGATTAGAGGAGGGCGGGGGGAGGCATAACTGTCCAGATGTACAGATTTGGCGCAGTGGGAAGGGATATATCCAGACGCTGAAGTAGGCGACACCGATCCGCAGGCGCTGCGGCTCGCTGTTGTACCTCGATGATAATGTCCCCTTTTGTCCTCGATAGAAATGTCCCCTTAATAGAGCCTCCAGTAGGAGGTCAGATTGAGGCGGACAGACATGAGCAAGCGGGAGCTGGGAAGGATCGAGGTGCTGGCGCGGGTGCGAAGCGAGCAGCTGCAGGTAGTGGATGCAGGGCGGCTGATGCGCGTGAGTTACCGGCAGGCGAAGCGGCTGTGGAAGCGGTATCGAGAGGAAGGCGCCACGGGTCTGAAGCACCGCAGCGCGGGACGGCCGTCGCATCGTGCTCACGAGCCGAAGTTTCGGCGGAAGGTGCTGCAGTTGGTACGGAAGAAGTACGGCGGGCCGGTAGGCGAACGGTTTGGGCCGACGCTGGCGGCGGAGCACTTGGAATCCGAGGATAGGCTGAAGGTCGATGCCGAAACGCTGCGACGCTGGATGCTGGCGGAAGGGTTGTGGAGTCGGGAGCGGAAGCGTCGAGCCCACCGTCGGCGGCGCGAGCGCAAGGAGCACTTTGGGGAGTTGGTGCAGATGGACGGGAGCTTCCACGCGTGGCTGGAGGAGCGCGGCCCGGAGGGCTGTTTGATCGACATGGTGGATGACGCCACCAACACGACGTGGGCGCAACTGGGCGAGCAAGAGACGATCTGGGCGGTGGCCGATACGTTGCGCATGTGGATCGAGCGCAACGGGGTGCCGTTGGCGCTGTACGTAGACTGGAAGAATTTGTACAAGCGGCCGGCTACGCCAGGCGAACGATTGCGCGGAGAGGAGCCGATCACGCAGTTTGGCCGCATGTGCGCGAAGTTAAATATCGAGGTGATCGCCGCCAGTTCCGCGCAGGCCAAGGGGCGCGTGGAGCGGGTTCATGGCACGCATCAGGACCGCTTGGTGAAAAAACTGCGGCGGAAGGAGATCAGCAGCCACGAACACGCCAACGTGTATCTGGAGCGGGACTATTTGCCGGAACACAACCGGCGTTTCGCGCGGGCGGCCGCCAGGCCGGAGGACTATCACCGTCGCGCGCCGCGCGCTGCCGAACTGGACCGGGTTTTCCGGCTTGAGAGCGAACGCACGATTAGCGAGGATTGGGTGGTGCGCTACGACAACCGGTTTTTTCAGCTCGAGTCGCAGAGTGGCCATTACGCGCCAGCACAGGGGAAAGTGTTGGTGTGCGAAGGGCGGTACGGCAACATCGCCATCGAGTATCGAGGCCGCGCGCTGCGGTGGCAGGAGATTCCGGCACCCTGCAAGCCCAGTGTGGAGGTCAAACGGGCCAGTCAGCCAGTTCCGCCGACGGCCAAAAGGAAGTGGGTGCCGCCAGCGAATCACCCGTGGCGAGAGGCGGCTCGCCGAGCGATGGAGAAGCGAGTGTCCAAGGGGGCCGTCGCAACGCGGCCATTGTTGGCCTGGCCCTCCGCTGCGCCCTAAACGCTCCGCCCTTCGGGCTCCGCAGGGCTGCGCTCCGGACCAGGCCAACAAACAGGGGGATAGCGTAGGTCGAGCGAGATGGGAATCCTCGTTCCTGGAGTCCCTTGGCACGAGATTTTTCGAGGAAAACCACCAGGAAAGAAATAAAGAGTCAGAAAACAAAAAGGGGACATTTTAAACGAGGTAACGAAGGGGACATTTTTAAAGAGCTTTGACAAGGCGCTGCGGCTCGCTTGACCATACGAGGGGAAGCGTGTAGTCTCGCGGCAAAATCTTGTTGGTTACTTCGCCCTAAGGAGGCTAGGTATGGTCACCCTCACCGCACTTTGGCTCCCGATCGTGTTGTCGGCCATCATCGTGTTTGTTGCAAGCTCCATCATGCATATGCTGCTTCCCTACCACCGTAGCGACTATAGACAGCTTCCCGACGAAGACAAGATCCTTGCAGCGCTGCGACCCGCGGGTCTGCAAAAAGGTCTCTACATTTTTCCGTACACCACGCACAAGGACATGAAATCGCCCGCCATCCAGGAAAAATACAAGCAAGGACCCGTAGGGATGCTGACCGTGTTTCCCAGCGGACCACCAGCGATACCGAAGTTCATGGGACTCTGGTTTGTTTATTGCCTTATTATCGGATTCTTCGTCGCCTATCTCACCGGGCACACCGTTGGTTTCGGCGCGAACTATCTGGTTGTGTTTCGCGTGGCGGGTACCGCGGGATTCATGGCCTATGGTTTGGGAAACTTGAGCAATAGCATATGGAAGGGCCAGCCTTGGGGGGTGACCCTGAAGGAAGTCTTAGATGGACTCATTTACGGCCTGCTGACCGCGGGTACCTTTGGATGGCTTTGGCCACGCTAGCCGGCGGAGAAATTTGAAAGGGCCTAGGTGACGCCGCTGGCTGTGCGGAGGCGGAAGTACTGATGCGCGCTCCGACATTTTCCTTCCACCTTTTTGTCGCGCAGACCCGTCTAAGGAGGGTAATGGTTGCGTTTGCCGGTGAATTTGTCTGGAGGTCCCTATGGCTCGAGCGCGTGCTCAATTGCTTTCAAGCCTGATACTGCTAGCCGGATTTGTCCCGGCGCTCTTGTCCGGCAGCGCGCGGCATGTCTCTTCGCCTGGTCGCGGCGCGTCAGGGGCAGACTTCAATGCAAAGACGGTTCGAGTGTATGTGTCGACGTTTGACATAAACGCGGCGCCGGACAAGGAGCCTGCGAGCGTTCCACCGCCGCCCACTCCGCAGAGGGCAAAAGGCAGCGCGCAGCCATCGAAGGATTCTCAGCGCGTTACGCCCGAGGCGGAGAGCAATTCAAAACAAGTTGTGCGCTTGCAAGCTCTCTTTGGCGATGCGCTTCTTCAGACGTTGCGAAAGAGCGGATTTATAGCGGCCGCTCAACCAGGCACGCAACCGGAAAAAGGTGTGCTGCTCAGAGGAGTGTTCGCAGAGGTGGATTCGCAGAATCACAATTGCCTGGCGATTCTGGGGGGCACGGGGCCAGCGCCCAAATACTTGTTGTATGTCGGGGCTTACAATTTGGCGCGGCCGGACCAACCGCTTTACCGCGTGATGAGCATGGAGACTTGCGACACGCACTTCGGGCCGCTGATCAGCCTGAACAACTACATTCCCATGGAGAAATACGAGGTCAACAAAAGCCCATCCGAGGACGAGGTGCGCAAAATTTGCGGGCAGATTGTGGCGAATTTGACGGCATTGCTCGGAGCTAATCCGGCAGCGTTCTCGCAGTAGCAGTTGAGGGGGGGTAAATCAGGGTTCCCGATGGCTACGCCCATTGAAAAAGCTGTCTTGCAAATCACTGCGGGTTGCCAGAAAATTAAGTACGGTCCCCTCCCGGCATTGCGGCGAGGGGGCTTTTTCAGGAAGACAATTATTCGGGGAGGCACGGAAATGCTGTTCGCTGTACATCCTATTTTCCGCAAACTCGCCCGGCCAGTGGCGCTCGCGCTGGCGCTGTGTTCGCTCGCGTTCCTTCTGCAAATCACGCCACACACACATGCCAATGGCCAGGAAGAAGCCGCTTGCAACCTTTGCCAAGTCGCCCACATGGGCGTGGCAACGGCAGTAGCGGTTGTCTCGCTTACCACCCCATTTGTTTCGTTCGGTCAAATTGCAATTCGTTCTGAGGCCAGCCTTGCAGGGCCTCCCGCCGGTCATTCCTCTTCTCGCGCCCCGCCTTTCAGCTTCGCATCGTAAATCCAATTCAGTGTAGTGCCTCCTCGCACGGCTCTCTGTAGCCGCGCAGCCGCTGCTATTTCAGCGGTCTCTATCAACACACACACGTCACACTGACGCTCTCATGAGGCATTAGAGGAAGAATGCGATACGGTTTTCGAGTTACTCTTTTACTCGTAGTACAAGTGGTTTTTGTTGCCGGGGGACTTCTTGCGCAAATCGGTAATTCGGGTTCTGTTGACGGAGTGGTTTTGGATCCGTCGGGGAAAGCGGTGGCGAATGCGATCGTGGAAATCACTAATGCGGTCAGCGGATTTGCCCGCACTGCCAACACCGGCACCGATGGTTCTTTCCATATCACAAACGTACCATTTAATCCGTACCACTTGAGCGTGAACGCGAATGGGTTCGCGCCTGCTTCGCGGGATATTGAAGTACGTTCCACGGTGTCCACAAAGGCAGACATCTCGCTCACGATTGGAACCGCTAATACCACGGTGATGGTGGAATCGAGTGGCGCAGACCTGCTCGAGAACGACCCAACCTTCCATACGGATGTGGACCGCGCGCTGTTCCAGAATGTGCCGCTGGAGAGTCCTTCTTCGTCGGTAAGTTCATTAGTTACGCTGACCACGCCGGGAGTAGCCGCGGATTCCAACGGATTGTTCCATGGCCTTGGCGACCACGCGCAGAATTCCTTCTCAGTTGACGGGCAACCAATCACGGACCAGCAGAGCAAAGTGTTTTCCAACCAGATTCCGTCCGACTCGATTCAATCCATGGAAGTGATCTCCGGGGCTCCGCCGGCGGAGTTCGGAGACAAGACCAGCCTGGTGATCAAAGTCACGACGCGGTCCGGGCTGGGCGCAAGTCCCGCGCACGGAAGCCTCAATAGTTCGTATGGAAGTTTTGGCTCGCCCTCGATTTCCGGTGATGTGGCCTTTGGCAATCAAAGATGGGGCGATTTCCTTGCGCTGAGTGGATTACGCTCCGGACGGTTTCTAGATCCGCCGGAAACCTTCACGGTTCATGACAGCGGGAATCAGGAAAATGTATTCGACCGCGTGGATTACAGATTTTCGGATGCCAACACGGCACAATTGAATCTTGGCTACACACGTTCCTGGTTCCAGATTCCGAATTCCTATGATGCGCAATATGCGACGGGCTGGGTATCGCCTTGCGCATTGGGGCAGACAATAGATTGCGGTGGCCTTGGTCCCAATGGTCAATTGGTCGGGCCGCAAGATCAGGTGGCGAAGATCGGGACGTTTAACATCGCGCCGACTTTCGTGCATTTGATCGGAGGCAAGGCGGTATGGACGATTGGAGCCTTCGTTCGCCAAGACCAATTCAAATACTATCCCAGCGCAAATCCGTTCGCCGATTTCACTCCAAGCCTGCAGAGCGACAGCATTGCACAGAGCCGGCGGCTGACTAACGCAGGGCTCCGTACAGACATTTCTTATGCGAATGGAATTCATAACATCAAGGCAGGAATCACGTATGAGCACACGTTTCTGACAGAGAAAGATTCGTTTGGGATTGTGGATCCGAACCTTTTGGCTTCCTTGACAGGCGTAAATGGGAATCCCTGCCAGGTGAATGGCGTCAACATCGCGGCGCCCTGCACAACGTTGGCGCCGATTGATTTGACGGCGGGTGGGAAATACTACCTGTTCCCAGGCCACACGGATGTGAAGCAACTCGCGTTGTACGTCCAGGACTCGATCACGAAGGGGAATTGGTCCTTCAACCTGGGGATTCGCGGCGATTTGTACAACGGGCTCAGCTCACGCGGAGAGGCGCAGCCCCGCCTCGGCATTGGGTACAACATCAAGCCCACGAACACAATTCTGCGGGTATCCTACGCGCGCACGATGGAAACACCGTTTAACGAGAACCTGATTCTGGCCAGCGTGGGTTGCAGCGATCCCGTGGTGAATGCGTTGCAGGCCGCCATTCAGGGCTACCCGTGCATCACGAATCCGCTCAGTCCGGGCTGGCGGAATGAATTTCACGCCGGATTCCAGCAGGCATTTGGCAAATACCTGGTTATGGACGCCGAGTACATGTGGAAGTACACACACCTGGCCTATGACTTCAGCGTGTTCGGAAATACGCCTGTCACTTATCCGATCGAATGGAACAACTCCAAAATTCCAGGCTACATGCTGCGAGCAAGCGTGCCAGACTTCCACGGCCTTACGGCATATTTTGTGGCCTCCAGTGTTGCCGCGCGATTCTTCCAGCCGCAAGTCAGCGGAATTGGGGTGACGCCTGCCGGGCAAGGTGGGACGGGAGTATTTCGAATCGACCACGACGAACTGTTTAACCAGACGACGCACATGCAATATCAACCCTGGAAGAGCGGGCCGTGGGTGGGGTTCAATTGGCGATACGACAGCGGCCTGGTGGCGGGAGCGGTGCCGTTTGCAACCAGCGCGGATCTGACAAATCCCGGCTACCAGGTGGATTTGACGGGTCTCTCCGCTGACCAGCAAATTCAGGCAGGGTTATTCTGCGGGAACACTTTTCCGACCTTTAGCGCACCGCTGACTACCTGCGCTGGGAATTTGTACGGCTCTAAACTCGTTCAGATTCCCTTGCCGGGCACTGAAAACGACGACAAGAACCCGCCACGGATCCAGCCGCGCAGTTTGTTTGACGTTGCTGTTGGCCGCGACAATCTGTTCCATGGTGACCGCTACAAATGGAGTTTGCGCTTCACGGTGATTAACCTGACCAACAAGACCGCGCTGTACAACTTTCTTTCCACCTTTAGTGGAACGCACTATGTGACACCGAGAACAGAAACAGTGGAATTGGGATTCCACTTTTAACTACATCACCATAGAACCACGAAGCCCCGGGGGACGATCCAGCCCTGCTGGGGCTTTTCGTTAACGGCGATTCCAACTGCAGATCATGAAGGTTTCAGGAAAGGGGTTAGCACGCCCAGTTGATTCTGACGCACATCGCAGGACTCGAACGCAAAGGAGCGCGCAATCGCGGCGAGTTCCGCGGGCGATTTTCCCTTGAGTCTTCGCAAGACGAAGTCCAGGGCGGGAGGATCGAAATCACGCGTTACTTCGCGGGCCCATTGTTCGCGGGTGTCCTGGTCGATATCGGTGGCAGATAGCATTTTGCCCACGGCATCCGTGAACGCCGGTTCGATCTGCTGATATTTTTTGAAGAAGCCGGCTACGGGTTCGGCTTCCAAGAACTGCCTCCATGGAGTGTCGGGGCGGGGATTCACGAGGCCCATCTGGCGTAAATCCTTGTAGCACCACATGGACCAGCCCCAGCCTTTTTCTTCAAAAATGGAAACGAGGTCGCGCGTGATGGCTAGTTGAGTGGCAAAAGGCTGAGAGCCAGTGATGTCCACGCCAAACTCGCCCATGATGGTGGGCCTGTGGATGCGCTGTTCGTCGTGCTTGCCGTCGAGGGTACGCTCGAGCGCGGCGCGATCGCACACTTTGCCGTTGATGCTGCCCGGGTAGCTGGTGAGTTGCGCGAATGAAGCATCGTCGGAATAGTAGTGATGGATTGCGGGAATGACCTGGGGGTCCTCGAACAACGGATCCTTCAAACTGCTGATGTCCTTAGCCCAGCGGTTGGGGTCCAAAGCAATGATGTGGGATGGATCGACTTCGCGAATTGCGCGGGTGAGCTGCGCGTAGAACGCATTCAGAAGCGGCACATCGTTAGTGACCGGTTCGCAAAGCAGGTTGTAGCCGGCGATCGTGGAGTCGCCTTTGTAGCGCCGGGCAAGTTCCTTCCACAAGGCGGCAACGCGATCCATGAACTGCTTGTGATTCCACATATAGGCTTCGCCATAGGCGCTGCCGGCATTTTGGTCGCGCGCTTGTGCGCCAGGAGCGGCATGCAAATCCAGCAAAGCCCAGAGATTGTATTTGCGGCAGAGGCGAACCACGCTATCCAGGCGACGAAAACCGTCTTCCAGCCACTTGCCTGGAGCCAGGTCCGACTCAAAATGACGGTAATTGAATGGCACGCGAACAAAATTGAATCCGGTTTTAGCAAGGAAAGAGATGTCCGCCTCTGAGACATAGCTCTCCATATAAGCGTTGAAAAATGCCGTATACGATTCTTCGCCGAGGACGCGGCGGAATTGCTCGCGGATTTTCCATTCCGTCCACGGCAAGCCGATCATGTAGTCTTCGATAAGCATCCAGCCGCCAAGATTCACGCCGCGCAACTGGACGGGCTTTTCGCCATTCATAATCTGAAAGCCTTTGGCTTGGAGAACGCGCACGGGGGCAGTTGGCGCTGCGCCAGTTTCCGCGGGGAGCTCGATTGGTTTCATGGCCGCTGTGACTGCCGCGACCGCGGATGTACCAAGGAATTGCCGCCGATCCATCATTGTTGTCTCCAGGTGTTGAAGGTGGTTCGTGCAAGCTTAACGATATTTGTCCAATAATGCGGTGACGGTGGACACAATGCAAAACTTTCCGAACGATTCTAGAAAACACGGCTCGTTATACTTTGCTGTCGTGACGCAGAGCTTCTTGCCATGTTTGCGAATTCCTTCTGTAAAATCGCGGAATCGCCGTACAGGCCCTATTGAATAAAACTCATTGTGGAGGGTAAACATGAAAATCAGCCGTTGGTGGATCGTTATCGCTTTGCTGCCGCTGTTGTTCTGGCCATCGCATCCTGCTCAAACGCAAGCACCGTCGAACGTGCGGATGGCAAATGGCATGGCCGGCGCCGGCCAGTCCGGGGTGTTCTACGTGGTCATCAAGGGAGCTCGCCAGGGAATCTTCAAGGGCGAACTTACCGGCGCCAACCATCGGGACCAAATTGCGGGACTGCGTTTCTCGATGCAGGTTAGCGCAGCGAGGGATTCGTCCAGCGGACAAGCTACGGGCAGGCGCCAGTATTCCACCGTACTGTTCACAAAGGAATGGGGCGCCGCTTCACCGCAGATCCTTTCCGCAATGACGAGCAACGAAGTGCTCCAGAGCGTTGACTTCGAATTCGTGCGCAGCAATCCAATGGGGCAAGAGAGCGTGTTTGAAACGGTGAAGCTTACGCAGGCATCGATTACCAGCGTGCGCCGGTACCTGGGCGTGCCGGGCGACGGTGATCCGGTTGACCCGCGCCCCCTGGAAGATATTTCACTCACTTTTCGCAAGATTGAAGTAACAAATACTGATGGTAAGACCACGTTCAACGACGATTGGAATAATCCGTAAAACCACGCTGCGTTTCCTCTTGCAGATCCACGCTGGAAGGGGCGGCAATTTTCCGATGTGGCCGCCGCATAAAGTGCAATTGTGTGTAAAATTGAATTCACTATGCCCACGGCCTCGGAAACCTCCAAGAAAAGCAAGCTGCGGATTGGCATCGATCTAGGCGGCACAAAAATCGAGTTCGTCGCCCTGGAGCAGGATGGGCGCGAACTTCACCGGCACCGGGTACCAACACCGCGATACGATTACGACGGCACGGTGCGCGCCATCAAGGAAGGCGTCGAACGCATTGAGAGTGAATTGCATCGCAGCGGCAGCGTCGGCGTGGGCATTCCGGGCACGATATCCGGGATTACGCACATGGTGAAAAACGCAAACTCCGTGTGGATGAATGGCAGGCCGTTTGATCGCGACTTGAGCACTGCACTTGGTCGCGAGGTACGCTGCGCGAACGACGCCAATTGTCTGGCCGTTTCCGAAGCTACCGATGGGGCGGGCGCGGGCAAGCACGTTGTGTTCGCCGTCATATTGGGGACGGGTTGTGGCGGGGGCATTGCCGTCAATGGCCACGTGCACAATGGGCGCAACGGCGTTGCCGGAGAATGGGGCCACACCGTGTTGCCGTGGATGCGCCCCGAGGAATTTCCAGGGCCTGACTGCTACTGCGGCCTTCGCGGCTGCATCGAAACCTTTGTTTCCGGCACCGGTCTGGAAGCCGATTACGAGCGCGCCACACAAATACATCTGAAGGGAAAAGAGATTATTGCCCGTTGCGAAGCCGGAGAAGCAGCGGCGGTGGCGAGCCTGGAGCGCTACGAGGATCGCCTTACGCGCAGCCTCTCGCAACTCGTCAACATCCTCGACCCGGACGTTATCGTGCTTGGTGGAGGAGTTTCGCAGGTGCCGCGCCTGTACCGGAACGTGCCGCAGCTGCTCAAGAACTATGTATTCGGGAGAGAGGCCGATACGCCGGTTCTGGTGGCCAAACATGGTGACGCCAGTGGCGTTCGTGGGGCTGCCTGGCTCTGGCCGCTGGAGACCCGGTGAGTGTTTGGCAGTCCGGGACTCAGCGACGAGCTTCAGAAGAACTGAGCGTGCTCTTGGACGTTCCCATCACTTGGAACAGTTGAATCTGGGAAGAATTGGGGCGAAACGCGTTGCGATCGGCATGTCTGTGGCAGGAGATAGCAAAGTGCGGCGAGCACAAATGGAAAAGCCCTCCGGGAAGACCAGAGGGCTTTTCGGGGAAAACAAGTGAATAGGAACCGGGCGATTAGATCCGGCTGCGGCGAATCACCAGAAGCATCATGGCGAGCATCCCGGAGAAGAGCAGGGCCAAGCTGCTGGGTTCGGGAGTTGGAATTATTCCCAAGTATTCCTGCGGCTGGCCGGCGCCGGTGAGAGGCGGAGTATAGATTGTAAAGTTCGGATAGTCGCAGGTGCCGCTTCCACAAGCGGCCTGAGCGTTTCCGTACCACAAGTTGAGGCCCGTGAGTTGATCGTTGGTGAGAGTGCCCCACGGGTCAGTCCACCCAGGCGTAACGATTGCGGGATCGAAGATGGCCCAAATAGCCCATTGGATCTCGCCCACGGTCTGGGCGTCCTTGCTGTTTAGCATTTGTCCCACAAGCCACGCAACTTCCTTGTACTGCGTACTACCTGAGAACATGACGTTCCCTAGGTTGGATACTGTGCTTGTGGTCGCATTCCAGCTTTCGCCAGAATAGACGTCGTCTTTGAAGTCGTCGCAAATCAGCTGCAGCGACTGACCGTTGCTAGTAGTGAAATTGTAAGGCCCTACATAGACGCCGCCCATGATGTAGTTGCCACCATTGTTCAGCGTCAGGCCGACACCATCGGCAGAGGCAATTGCCGCTGCCGCCAGCACCAGCACGAGTAGGGTTGTGACCCTAAAGGTAAGTTTCATTGCTCCTCGCGATACACACTTCCCGTAAAGTTCGTACAGGGCTGCGGTACCCGAGGTAGAAGCAGGCATGTAACATGCCAGAAACAGTGATTTCAAGTTATAGAAAAGAAAAAGGTTATTTCTGTCAGAGGATATGTATTAAGGAAAACCATTACATTGCTTGCACAATAACGTCCATGTAGTTCCTAACACTCCAGATTACATAGGCTTAGGGGTACTAAAGGTGGTGCTTCTGGTACTAGAACACTCAAACTGGCCACTCGCGCAATTTACGGATTATATTGAGAGCTACATCTAGGAAGAAATTGGCCCTGTCCCAGGCAAGAGGCAGGGCCAATTCTGCCACTACGTAATTCCGGAAAACGAGATCAGTCACCAGTTGCGGCCTTGCTCATCTGGGCCATCCATGCCTCGGAACGTCGCTTCATCTCAGCTGGCGCGACGTCTTCCACATGCTGTCCCAAACCCCATTGGTGGCCGAACGGATCGCGAACTTTGGCGTAGCGGTCACCCCAGAACTGGTTATGGAGAGGCATGTCGATCTTGCACCCGGCCTTCACAGCACGGTTGTAGAGCGCGTCCACGTCGTTAGTGTAAATAAAGAGGTATGAAGATTGTGGAGCCTTAGGGTCTGGAGCGCTTGCCATTCCCGGAAACTCATCGCTTAACATCAAACGAGAATCGCCGATCTGCAACTCAGCGTGGCCGATGCTGTCGCCGGGACCGGCCATGCGAGCGATTTCCTTGGCTTGAAAAACTTCCTTGTAGAATTCAATCGCGCGCGCGGCACCCTTACAAACGAGAGACGGCGTGATGGAATGATGCCCGTCTGGAATTGCTTTAACTGCGCACATAGTTCCTCCTCATAAATTAGTGAGATTGACGCGCAGGAGGCAGAAGCTACGGGTGGGCCGACGGCAGGGAGCGCTGCGCGTAGAAACCTTGAATACGCCCGTGGGGAAAGCAAGTCAAGCCAGAATTACATGGGAGAGGAACCCTTCGCGTAACAACAGGAATGATGGGGAGGCGCGCCTTGCGGAACAATACGTTACATTATTCGCGGTAGAGCTGCGGAAACTGCTTCTTAAGATTGGCAATCTTAGGCAGATCGTTGATCTGGATGTAAGGGCTATCCTGGTGATGTTTCAGGTAGTCTTGGTGGTAGCTCTCCGCTGGATAAAAGGCTTTTAGAGGCACCACTCGGGTGACAATCTTCTGCGTGTATAATTTGGCGGCTTCCAGTTGTGCGATATAGGCCTCCGCTATCTTCTTCTGCTCGTCGCTGGAATAAAAGACGGCCGAGCGGTATTGCGACCCCCAATCAGGCCCCTGCTTGTTTAATTCCGTCGGATTGTGCGCCACGGCGAAGAAAATCATCAGAAGCTGACCGTAGGTGATTTGCGCCGGGTCGAAGACGATCTTGACGCTCTCCGCGTGTCCCGTGTTGCCGAAACTCACCATGTCGTAATGTGCGGTTTCAGCTTGGCCCCCGGAGTAGCCGGAAGTAGCGGAGAGGACTCCCCTGGTGTGCTGAAAGACAGCTTGTATTCCCCAGAAGCAGCCCCCAGAAAGCACTGCTTCCTCACGCCCCCTTGTTGAAGCTATCGGGTTATCCACCAGGGGCTTAGGGAATGAAGTGCTGGTGCGCGCCGGACATCCTTCGCAAATGCTCAAAAGACAAGCCGATATTGCTGCGACGAAACTTACAAGGACCCGGAAACGGTGACTGGTCATGATGCGCCTGGCTGTAGGGAACTCTTCTTCTTCAAGTGCGTAGCCAATCCGTTTGATGCAGGAGAACATTCTGAGGATTCAAGGCCTGTCTTGCATTACCATGCGGGGAAGGGGTCCGGCGACTTTGCCGCATGTTGGAAGGCAGAGACCCGGCTGATGCCAAGATGTTGGCTAGGACAATGCGATGACAGGTGCGCAGAAAATGCCGGTTCTCTTCGTCGGGCATGGTTCGCCGATGAACGCGATCGAGCAAAACGCGTTCACGCAAGTGCTGGCGCAGCTCAGCGAGATTTTGCCCAGGCCTCGGGCTGTGTGCGTTGTTTCAGCTCATTGGGTTACTCGTGGCAGCCAGGTTCTGACTGCCGAGCATCCCCGCACGATTCACGACTTCTATGGTTTCCCCAAACCTTTGTACGAACTGCAATACCCTGCGCCGGGTGCGCCGGAAGAGGCAAATCGCTTGGCCATGCAGCACCACCTGATCGCAGATCACCAGTGGGGATTCGACCACGGCGCCTGGAGCGTCCTGCGACACATCTACCCCAAAGCCGATGTGCCAGTGTTTCAACTGAGCTTGGATCACCAGCGCACTTTTGCCGAGCACATAGCCCTTGGCCGCGAATTACGGGAATTGCGTGAACGCGGTGTGCTGATTCTCGGCAGCGGGAATCTGGTACACAATCTCCACCAAATCAACTGGGAGATGCAGGAGTCCGCGTATTCTTGGGCGCAGGAATTCGACGGTAGAGTGAAGGAAGCGATCAGCAAACGGGACTTGGAGTCACTTGGTGAGCCAGACCGGTGGGGCTCCGCCCTATTGGCTGAAGCGCACCCGACACTCGAGCACTATGCTCCCATCTTGTATTGCCTCGGGAGCACGGACGAAAAGGACAGTGCTACGTATCCCTATGAAGGGATTGAGTTTGGGAGTATTTCGATGCGTATGGTGCTTTTTCAGTCTCAGCGTCCCTAATAGCCTGGTTGCTTCCCAGCCAAGCGCCCATTCGTGCTTTTCTGTAATCACCCATTGCGGGATCACGCCCCACGCTTACCAGTTTGACCGACGTTTCCCCCAATACTTGGTGGAACCGGCTGGTGTTGGCGGGCATCAAATTGGTCGCCCAGGAATCGACTATCTCCGGAGGATATGGACTCATGCGTTCGCCCGCTTATCTTACTCTCCTGCTCGGCGTTGCGGTATTGGCTGCGAATCCCGCCAGCGCGCAAGTGACCTATGGAAAGAAGCCGGAATTACCGGCGCCGTTCGCGACAGCAACGTCGGGCAACGGACCCGACAAGGCCGCACCGCCCGCGGGATTTCTGCCCAGCGTCCCCGCCGGCTTTCGCATCAATGTGTTCGCTAAAGATTTCCAGGTGCCGCGATTCCTGGCGGTGGCGCCGAATGGCGACATTTTTCTTTCCGAGATGGGTGCGGGGAAGGTAGACATTTTGCGTGACCCACAAAACAGCGGCGGGGCGACGCAACGAGAAGTTTTTGCAGAAGGATTGAAGCGGCCGTTTGGCATTGCCTTTCACGACGATTACGTTTACGTCGGCAATACCAACGAAGTAGTCAGATTTCGTTATGACAAGAAAACTTCCAAGCGGCTTGGCACGGCCGAACATATCCTCGATCTGCCCGGCGGCGGGGGACACTTTACTCGCACGCTGGCGTTCAGCAATGACGGCCAGAAACTCTACGTCAGCGTCGGCTCGTCCTCGAATATTGATTTCGAAAAGGACCCGAGGCGGGCCGCGGTTCTGGTTTGTGATCCTGACGGAAAGAACTCGCGGATCTTCGCCAGCGGTTTGCGGAATGCGGTTGGCCTGGCTGTTGAACCCCAGACTGACGAGGTGTGGGTTAGCGTGAACGAACGGGATGAACTAGGCGATAATTTGCCGCCCGATTACTTCACTTCGATAAAGGATGGCGGATTCTACGGCTGGCCTTACAGCTACATTGGTGGCAACATTGATCCCCGCGTAAAGCCACAGAAACCTGAACTTGTCGCCAAGGCCATCATTCCCGATGTGCTGCTGGGCGCGCACGTAGCGCCCTTACAATTCGCGTTTTACACCGGCAAGCAGTTTCCGGAATCCTACCGTGGCGGAGCGTTTGTGGCTGAGCATGGATCGTGGAATCGTTCATCGCGGGCTGGATACCAGGTCGCATTTGTCGGGTTCAAGGACGGGAAAGCTTCGGCAGATCCTGTGCCGTTTCTGACCGGGCTGGTGCCCGATCCCGCCGGCAAGAATGTTGATGGCCGTCCCGTTGGAGTGGCGGTGGCTCCTGACGGATCATTGCTGGTCAGCGATGATGGCGCGGGCGTGGTCTATCGCGTCAGCTACGCACCGTGAACGATTTTCCCTTCAAATTCGCAGGAACGCGCTCGCTTGAGAGGGAACTGCAATGACGGCAGCGTAATGTTGAAGGATAGCCAACAAAGATCGCACAAAGAGGAACATAAAAGAGAAGGAAGCCGCGTTCCAAAATGGAACAGGCTTTGCTTTAACCCCGCTCGTCCAATTGTTAACGATTGTTAATGTTCGATTCCCGCGTTATCGGCTACTGTTTCTTGCTTATGCCTCCATTCACGCTTGATCTTGAGAAGACTGCTGCAAGCACCGACGAAGTCGCGGTGTATCAACTGAAAGGGAAGCTCAGCCTGGAGACCGTGGCGGGATTCCTCCCTAAGTTGCGTGAGGAGACGGCTCCACACATGGTTCTGGACATGAGTGCCGTCAATTTCCTGGATTCGGCGGGAGTGGGCGCATTGGTTTCGTTGTTTGTGAGCCGCCGGAATCAGGGGAAGACCTTTGCGCTTGCCAGCTTGGCGCCACAAGGGGCGGCGGTGGTTTCCGTTGCGGGATTGCAGAAGCTGCTGCCGATTTGGCGGACGGTGGAAGAGGCTTGCGATAATAAGTCGTGATTCACCGCTTGAGGAAACGTACGATACCGTCATTCCGAACGGAGTCCTCGTAATGAGGAATCTCTCTTGGTGTGAACCCAAGAAAAGAGAGATTCATCGCACAAAAAACGTGCGATGCAAAACCGTCTCTCGCTTCGCTCGGAATGACGGTGATGTGGATTCGCTTTCAGCCTGCCGCAGAACGATCGAGATAAGGCGCGGCTACTTCAGTGGGGGGTCCAGTTGGGATGGCTGGTGAAGAGGCCATCTACGAAGCCGATCTGGTAGGAAATGAAGAGGCCGAAGCCCAGGCTCAGCAGGCCGGAAGCAGTGACCAGCCCGCGAGTCATCCAGGCAAAGCGCGAGCCAGCATATGTAAAGGGCAGGGAAATCGCGGCCGTGATCAGGATCATTCCGGCAACGGTGCCGACTCCAAAGATCAAAAGATAAAGCACTGCCCAACGCGGCTGATGAATCGTGGTGAGAACCAGAAGCGCTACGGCGGCGGAACCGGCCAGGCCGTGGACGATGCCTATGAAGAGCGGGCGCAAAGAGTGAAAGAGTCCCAGCTTGGCGAAGGGACTGCTCAGCCAGCGCGGCGCGGCGAGCGAGTCGGCGTGATGCTCCTTAGCGGGGGCGTGCTCGTGCCAGTGGAAATGCAGGTGCGAACCGTGTTCGTGGATATGGGCGTGCTCGCCGGTGACGTGAGGATGAGCAGGCGAGAATTTTTCGCTTACCCATTTGGTCACGCCGGTAAGGTTCAGCACGCCGAGGAGGATCAGCATCAGTCCTACGGCAAGCTCCATGCTTAGGCCAACGCGCGTTGGAATCACAAGATTGAAGAGGATGATGGCGGCGCCGACGACAAGAATGGTTATCGTGTGACCTACGCCCCAGAGCGCGCCGATCAGAGCGGCTTTGGACAGGGAACGCTCGCGGGTCAGGATGGTGGAGACCGCGATGACGTGGTCCGGGTCCGTGGCATGACGCATGCCCAGAAAGAACCCGATCACGAGAATGGCGAGACCGCTGATCATAGAATGGTGGTGAGAACTCCGTTACAGCTTATAGGATAATCGAGGTCGCCACCAAGGGGCGAGTAATTTGGCGGGCGGGCGGCTCCCGATTGTGCGGCTTATCAGCAGCCATATGTTCGCGCGACGGCGTAGACTCACTGGACAGCAGGTAAATCAGGTGATCTAAGTGGGAAACGCGATGAGAAGACTCATATTTGTTCTCGTGCTCATATTCCTTTCGCGTTCAGCCTCTCAAGAATTGACCTCGCAACCTTACGACTCCAAGCCAGCCGACAAGCGTTGCGACTTTGCGGAAGTTTTTCGATATGAGGGCTGGAGAATACCTGGCCTGAGGGGTGCCACACCCAAAGGGAATCGAGTAGACCTGGCGCGCTTTCACGGGGTATTTGCTACGGAATTGAATGCCGGAAAATCCGATTTGAACTTGGTGGCGCCGGAGTTCGTGGACAATACCCCCGGTCGGCTTGCAGTGAGAACCTGGCCTGTTAGGGTGATTGAACTTTGGCGATTCGATTTCAACGGTAGGGTGTTTGCCTATGCAGCCGATTACGAATCGCAGTCCATGGTGGACGGGGTTCCGCATCAATCCATGAGACTTGTCTCGGTGCTTTTCTACGACGTTGACGGGTCGGGCCTCTTTAAAATCATGAAATATGATTCCCTGGGCCCAATTCACTCGCTCGATGTTCCCGAGTGGGCGAAAAAATCTTCTCCAAAGCAGTAGCCTGAAGCCTCGAGTTCACTGGGACTCTACCCAGCCCTCTAAAATCCAGAGATGGATGCCGGACAGCGTGCCACCAGCAACGCCTCGCTGGCAGGCTCGGCGAAGCCACTATTCCCCTTTCAAAATGCGCATGAACTCGGTGGCGGCGTGGGGGAGGCGGGCGCCGCGGCGCGAGATGATGTAGAGATGGCGGGGCATATTGAGTTGGCGGAGTTTCAGCTCTTTCAGCAAGCCGCGCTCGACTTCCCAATTGACGCACATGCGCGGCACGATGGCTACGCCCATGCCCATTTGGACGAAGCGCTTGATGCTTTCGATGGTGGGCATTTCGATGGGCATGTTCAGCGGGGTGTGATGCTTCGCGAATAGCTCGATCACCTTGCGGCGGAACGGCGATTCCACGATATGGGCGATGAAGTTTTCGTTGCCGAGCTCCTCGATATCCACTTCTTTCTTTTTTGCCAGAACATGCTTGGGCGGAACGACCAACGTCAGTTCATCCTTCAGGATTTCCGTGGCCAGCAATTGCGCGTCGCGCGGGACAAAAGAAACGGCGCCGAGATCCAGACGATAATTGACCACTTCATGCGGAATATCGCGCGAAAACATGCGGTGGAGACGGACCTGTACGCCGGGATGCAGTTCGCGGAATTTCGCCAATGCCGGAAGCAAAGCGTGGATGGAGCTTTCGTTCACGCCCAGAGCAAGTTCGCCGCGCTTGAGCCCCTCGAGTTCCATAAGGCTTTTCTTAACTTCGTCGCGCAGGTTCAGCAGACGTTCGGCATACTCGCGCAGGAGCGTGCCCGCATCGGTCAGGCGCACCGGGCGCGCGCCGCGCACAAACAGCGGTTGGCCCAGGGAGTCCTCGAGCTTGCGGATTGCCAGGCTGATTGCGGGCTGCGTGCGGTAAAGCCGTTCAGCGGCGCGGGAAAAACTGCCTTCCTTGGCAACGGTAAGAAAAACCTGTAGTTCGCCCAGATCCATGGCGCAATGACCCCTTATCAGGGCGCACAGCGAAAACGCCTGTGTTGGGGCTGGCGGTGGAGAGTGCCGCTCCCTGGCCCACGTTCCCCTAGTATAAGATAGAATTATGAATTATAGAACCAAGATAAATTGGACTATAGCCTCCCGGCATGCGTTACTGGAAGTTCAGCTTTGGGGGTATTCATGAGCCACGTTCGGATTTTCGATACGACCCTGCGCGACGGGGAACAGTCGCCCGGCTTCTCGATGAATACGGAAGAGAAGATTCGCATGGCGCACCAGCTTGCTGCGCTAGGCGTGGACATTATCGAAGCGGGCTTTCCGATCGCGTCGAAGGGCGACCTTGAGGCGGTGTTGGCCGTGGCGAAGGAAGTTCGCGAGGTGCCTGTTGCGGCGCTGGCGCGGGCGCGCAAAGACGACATCCTTGCGGCCGCTGAGGCGTTGAAGCCCGCGAAATATCCGCGCATGCACGTGTTTCTTGCTACGTCGGACCTGCACCTCTCGGCGAAGCTGCACATGACGCGGGAGCAGGCGCTGGAAGCGATTGGCTCGATGGTGAAGCTGGCGCGGAATTTCGTCCCGGAAGTGGAATTTTCCGCGGAAGATGCCGGGCGAACAGAAATTGATTTTCTCTGCAGGGCCTGCCAGGTTGCCATGGATGCCGGCGCCACGATTTTGAATCTGCCGGACACGGTGGGCTACGCGGTGCCGGAAGAGTATGCGGACATGTTCCTGAAGGTGCGCGCGCACCTGGGCGATCCTGATCACATTATCTTTAGCGCGCATTGCCATGATGACCTGGGCTTGGCGGTGGCGAATTCGCTGGCGGCGGTTCGCGCCGGTGTGCGCCAGATCGAGTGTACGGTGAACGGCATTGGCGAACGCGCGGGCAACGCTGCATTGGAAGAAGTGGCGGTGGCGCTGGCGGTACGCAAAGAAAGCTTTGGCGTGGCCACTAAACTGAAGCTGGACGAACTGTACAAGTCCAGCCGATTGCTGACGCAGATTACCGGGGCGCAAGTGGCTCCCAACAAGGCCGTGGTGGGCGCAAATGCTTTCGCGCACGAAGCCGGGATTCACCAGGACGGCATCATCAAGAATCCCCTGACCTACGAAATTATTTCGCCGGAGGCTGTTGGCGTGCCTTCACGTTCGCTAGTACTCGGAAAGCATTCCGGACGTCACGCGTTGCGCATGTCGCTGACGGAACTTGGCTACGAGCCGAGTGACGCCGAACTCGCCGAATGCTACCGCCGCGTGACAACGCTTGCGGATGCTTCGAAGCAGGTGCGCGCGCGCGACTTGATGACCATTGCCCACGAAGTGATGCGCCGCAAGAGCGTGCCACTGGCCAGCGAAGCCGCTCCGGCGGTGTGACCCGCGCTACAATTCTTATCAAGCTGCGGAATAGACGGCTTGATTCTTCATTCCGAGCGAAGCGGGGAATCCCTCTTCGATCTCGATGCGAAGAAAAGAGAGATTCCTCACTCCGTAGACTCCGTTCGGAATGACGGGATAGTGGCTTTTTGCAGGCGGATAGAACGGTGGACCAACGATGAAGTTGAAGAAGAAGATAATGCTCTTGCCGGGCGACGGGATTGGTCCGGAAGTGACAAGCGCGGCGGCCAGCGTGCTCCAGGAATGTGCGCGGGAATTCCATCATCAATTTGAAATGATCGAGTTGCCGGTTGGCGGAGCGGCGATTGATAAGACCGGCGGGCCGCTGCCCAACGAGACCCTGGACGCTTGCCGCAAAGCCGACGCGGTGTTTCTGGGAGCGGTGGGCGGGCCGAAATGGGATGCGCTGGCGGTTGGGAAGCGTCCCGAGACGGGCTTGCTTGGATTGCGCAAGGGGCTTGGATTGTATGTGAATCTGCGGCCCGTGAAGGTGCTGGAGCCGCTGCGCAGTATTTCTCCGCTGCGCCCGGAGCGTCTGGGCGATCTGGACATCGAGATTGTGCGCGAGCTGGCCGGGGGAATGTATTTCGGCGAGCGCGGCAACGTGAATGAAAACGGGGTCGAGCGCGCGTTTGATACGGAGTCTTATTCGACGCCTGAAGTCGAGCGCATCGCCACTTTCGCTTATACACGCGCGGAGGCACGCTCGCGGCGGCTGTGTTCGGTGGACAAGGCTAATGTACTGACGAGTTCGCAGCTTTGGCGGCGCACGGTGACGGCGATGAGCGCGGTCTACCCTGCTGTGAAAGTCGAACATATGTACGTGGATAATGCGGCGATGCAGCTTACTCTGCGCCCCACGCAATTCGATGTGATCCTCAGCTCGAATATGTTTGGAGATATTTTAAGCGATGCGGCGGCGGCGCTGGTGGGCTCGATTGGATTGATTCCTTCGGCGAGCTTTGGAACGAGCGCGCCACTCTTCGAGCCGATCCACGGTTCCGCACCGGCGCTGGCGGGGAAAGACGCAGCAAATCCGATCGGATCGATCCTGAGCGCCACGATGATGCTGCGGGATACGTTTGGACTGGGTCTGGAAGCCGATTGGGTGGAGCAATCGTTGGTGCGCGTTCTGGGCGGCGGCTATCGCACTTCGGACATCGCGGAACCCGGAACGAAGACGGTGAGCACTTCGGTGTTCATGGAAAACCTGCATCAGGAAATGTTGCGGACGTTTGAGCATGCCGAGAAGTACGGCTGGGGGGTATGAGTAGATTACTACTCCCGCCCGCGTTCACGCGGTTCGGCCCTCTCATTGCGCAACACAATTGGTTCGCGGGACAGTTTGCGATGACCCGACACTCGCGAAGCTGGAAAACTGAATGCAGTAGAATTTAGTCGGTGAGTGAACAATGACCAAGTCTCTTGCGCGAATCTTGATGCTAGCCCTTACGTTTCTGATTGCTTTTGTCATCGAGTGGACTCTGACTTACCCATCGGGCGAGCCCAAGAACATAGTGTACGTCCTCTGGAAGTACGGCCTGTACGGGATGAACCCCGATTTGGCAACGGACACGATGATTGGAGACTCGAACAGTGAGAAGTTGATTGTGGGTATGACAAGAGCACAATTGCGGAAGAGGTTTGGCTTTCTCTTAACGCCCGCAGAGGTGTCGCCCTATCTAAAAGCTTGTTATCTGGCCTCGGCTTGGAACAGCAAAAACGTGCTATTCATCCGAAAAAGTTCATGGATGGTAGTCTTTGATGGTGACAAGGCCACAGAACTAGTGCTCATCAAGGGATGTTGACTGCTGAAAAGAACCACGGGCAGGGCAGCGCCTGGGCGGTTGCGGGAAGTGCGTGGGGATGATAATTTTGATAACTCTAAACGGTCTGGACGCTCGCGTGTGGGGGCCAAGAGAAAGCAGGGAGCGACCGGGCTATCATTCCGGACCAACGTAATTGGCAAGCAGCAAAGGCGAGCGTAATTCAGCACGTTTGCAGGGCGCCCCTGTTCCCGAGCGGTCGAGTCACTGAAAAAAGATGCCGGATCATTCTCCCAACCTGAATGGCAATAAAGCCGAGCGTGTGCGCAAGGTGAGTTACTGGCGCGTGGAAGGTTCGCTGTTTGAGATCAGCGCGTTGCGCAGCGTAGGCTTCTTCAATTGGAACAGCCAAAGCTATCTGGAGCGCTGGGTGCGCCGCGGCGTGATGGTGGCAATGACGTTGTTGCGGCCGCTGGCGTACTTTTCCAGCCGCAAGTTTGCCACGCGATTCATCCACAGCGTGTTGCGGGGGATTACGCGCGACCGCCTGGATCTTCTTGGCGAAGAATATTTCCAATATGTGTTGAAGCCGGCGATGCGGCGGGAAGCGGTGGAAAAACTGGTGGATGCGGTGCGCGATGGCGATCGCGTCGTACTGGTCGGGCAGCTTCTAGAACACATTTTGCGGCCCATGGCGGAGCATTTCAGCGTGGAAGGATTCATCGCCAATCGGCTGGAGTTTCGAGATGGCGTAGCCACCGGCCGTTTGCTCGAGCCGGTGATCCGCCCGCGTGGCCCATTTGCCTGGCTGGCCAGCGGGTCGGTGGATGGGCGCGTCAGCCGCGATCGCTTGCTTTCTCAACTTGATTGGAAAATGGCGCCTGAGCTTTTGGAAACCACCGTGCAGCCTGTGGCGCGGCCGAAGCCCCCTACAGGACGGGCCGTGGAACTGTTCAGTGATACACCGCGGATTGGCCGGCTGAATGTGCGCGAGACGCTGGCGGGGAAACACCTGCTGCTGGTGGGTGTGACCGGCTTTATCGGAAAAGTGTGGCTGGTGGACCTGCTGGAAAAAATCCCCAACATTCGAAGGATCACGCTGCTGATCCGGCGAAATCGCACTACGCCCGCGCAACGGCGCTTTGAGAAAATTGTGGAGGAGTCACCTACCTTTGACACGCTGCACGAGACTCACGGGGCTAGCCTGGCGGCATTTCTGAGAGACAAAGTAGAAGTGGTGGAAGGCGATGTGAGCCAGCCGGGGTTGGGGCTCGATGCTGATACTCAGGCGCGGCTGCAGCAATCCGTGGACATCATCGCGAACAGCGCCGGCCTAACGGATTTTAATCCCGACCTGAGAGATGCACTTTCTTCCAACGTGGATTCCGCGCAGAACTTGTTGGATTTTCTGCGGCACTGCGATCACGCGGCGCTGATGCATCTTTCGACGTGCTACGTGGTGGGAATGCGGGATGGGCGGGTGGTGGAAGAGTTGCGCGTGAATTACAATCCGGCGAATCATCCAGATTTTGATGCCGAGCGGGAAGTCGCCTCGCTGCGCGAAATGGTGAAACGAGTTGAGGAACGAGCAGAAAGCCCAGTCCTCGTGAAAGCATTGCGGCGCCAAGCGCTAGGGCGCAGCGGCGATCCCAACAGGGTGGCAGCGGCGGAACTGGATGGAATGCTGAAGCGCAACCGCGCGCGCTGGGTACGCAATCGCCTGGTGCGCGCAGGAATGAAGCGGGCGCAGCATCTGGGCTGGCCCAATACCTATACGTTCACGAAGAGCCTGGGCGAATCATTGCTGGCGAAACGCGGGCGCGATCTGGCTATCGCTATTGTGCGGCCTTCGATTGTGGAGAGTTCCACGCGCACTCCATTCACCGGATGGAATGAGGGGATCAATACCTCCGGGCCACTTTCCTACCTGCTGGGGACGAATTTCCGGCAACTCCCCTCGAACGAAAGAAAATGCCTGGACGTGATTCCGGTGGACATGGTGACGCGCGGGATGACGCTGATCGCGGCGGCGCTGGTCCAACGCAAGAATGCTCGGCTCTACCAACTGGCGACCTCGGGAATCAATCCCGTGAACATGGGCCGTTCCATCGAATTGACGGGGCTGGCGCACCGCAAGCACTACAAAGCGCAGCCGGGCATTGACCACTGGCTGAAAGTGAAGCTGGAAACCATTCCTGTTTCCAAGCTGCGCTACGAGCGCATGTCCATTCCGATGCAAAAAGCGGTGGTTTCGCGCATCAATAAAGCAGCCGCAAGTTTGCACATCGGCAAGCCGCCGCTGGCCAAGACCGAGCGCGACCTGGTGCGCGCGGAAAAACTGATCGAGCTATACGAACCGTTCATCTTGCACAACGAGCACGTCTTCGAGTGCGAAAATACGCGCCTGCTTTCGGCGGCGCTTTCAGGTGAAGAAAGAGAGATGTTCGATTTTTCACCGGAAACCATTGACTGGTGGGATTACTGGATTAACATCCACATACCGGCTCTGCGGCGTTGGTGCTACCCGCTGATGGAGGGACGGCCGCTGGAAGCCCGCGAACCGCGGGTTCTGGAGTGGCCCGCGCTTACCCCGGGAGCATCCGCGGCGTCACGTTAAGCCGCAACACGATCCTCATATGGCCATTTTCCTGACGGGCTCGACGGGATACTTGGGCAGCTACCTTGTGGCGGGACTATTCACGGGGCACCCTGACCAACTGAACTTGCTGGTGCGCGCGAAGTCGCAGCAGGAAGCCCGCGAGCGGCTGTGGCAATCGCTGCAACTTCATTTTGAGTTTCCCGAGTTCCTTGAGTTTGTGGAATCGCGAGTGCGCATTTTCCTTGGCGATCTGACCAGCGAACGATTTGGCTTGAACGACGACGAATACCACGCGCTGGTGGATTCCACGGATTCCATAGTGCACTGCGCGGCCTCTTTGAACCGCAAATCCGAAAAACAATGCTTGAATGTGAATTTGCGCGGCTCGCTGGAGGTGATTCAACTGGCGCGGCGCGCGCAGAATCGTAACGGCCTGCGACGCTACTCACATGTGTCCACGGTGGCGGTGGCGGGCAAGCGGCAGAATGAAGTGGTCACGGAAGACGCTTCGATTGATTGGCGCCGCTCTGACTACGATCCCTATGCGCGCACAAAGAAATTCTGCGAGCACATGGTGCACCAACTCCTGCCGGATGTGCCGCACACAATTTTCCGGCCAGCCATCGTGATGGGCGATAGCCGCCGTCCAGAGACGACGCAGTTTGATATGCTGCAGGCTTTCGCCACGCTGGCGCGCTTGCCGGTCCTGCCACTGCGTCCCGGCGACAGGGTGGACATAGTTCCCGCGAATTACGTCGGCGGAGCTATCGTCAAAATTCATCAGATGGAGAAGCCAAGCTTTGGGATTTATCATTTATCGTCGGGCACGGGCTCACAGACGTATAAGGAATTGACCGACGCGTTGGCCGAGCAGGGACACTGGAGCAAACCAACGTACCAGCCGTGGCTTGGTAGACCGTTCTCGAAGACGGTTAATTGGCTTGCGTTCAGAGGCGGATCAGTGGGTTATGGCGCTTCGTTGATGAAAGTCTTCTGGCCGTACCTGGATTGGAACACGGTGTTCGATAATTCGCGCGTCGTTTCGGAAATGGGTGAAGCTCCGGCAAAGTTTTCGAGCTATGCCTATCCACTGCTGCAATATAGCCGCAAGAACCAGTTCAAATATCCGGCGAAGCCCTGGCCCGGAGATGCCGCCGGCAATGCGTCGAAAAATGCGGGGAGTGCGGTCGCATGACGGATTTTCTACTGGTTGCGTGGGTCAGCGCGCTGATCGAGATCCGGCGATTGGGCTGGATGTTCGGACTCGGCAAGCGCTGGACGCCGGGCGAAAAACTGAAAATTTTGTTTGCGGGTTACAACGGTACGCGCAACACGGGCAGTGATGTGCGCGTGCAGGAAATTCTGCGGCAGGTGCGCCACGTGCTGGGGGCGGAGAATGTCGAGTTCAGCGTGATGACGCAGAACTTCGACCGCACCAAGGGATACTTCGAGGGCGCGCGGCAAGTGCACCTGCCGGATGTGTACCCGCCGTTTCTGTTCCGTGAAGTGCATGCGAATCACGGTGTGGTGGCGTGCGAAGGCTCGATGTTCAAAAGCAAATTCGCAAACGCGCTGACCACCATGATGATCGGCTCGCTGGGAATTGCCTCCGCGCAAAATAAATTGTCCGTGGCTTATGGCGGCGATGCAGGCCACATGGACGACCTGATCAAATGGATGTGCGCGCGGTACACCGGAGAATCCCTGGTGATCACGCGCAGCCTGGAATCGCAGCAATTGCTGAGCGGGCTGGGCGTGCCAAACGAATTGGGAGCGGACACGGCGTGGACGTTCGAGCCGCATCCGCGGCCATACGCGCACAAAGCTCTGCGTGAATTGGGCTGGGATGAGAAGACTCCAATCCTGGCGCTCTGCCCGATTCATCCGTTTGTGTGGCCCGTGCGTGCGTCGGTCGGAAAATATCTGGCGCGAGTGACTTCCGGCGCTTACAAGGACAGCCAATACCGCACGGTCTATTTCTTCGAATCGGGCGCCGAGGTGGATCGCAAATTCGCGCACTACGTTTCCGGCTACGCCAAGGCAGCAAAAGCATTCCTGCAGAAGCATCACGTGTTTCCGATCCTTGTGGCGATGGAACGGCTTGATGCCGTGGCTTGCCGTGAAATCGCCAAGGAAATTTCTGGCACACCGGTGCTGACTTCCGATGAGTACGACATGTTTCAGATGGTTTCCATTTTGCGCGCTTGTACATATATGGTCTCTTCGCGCTACCACGGGATCGTGACCTGCATGCCCGCACAGGTGGTTTCCGCCGGGGTGACTATGGATGAACGCATCCGCAACCTGATGCGCGAGCGCGGCCACCAGCATCTACTTCTGCATGTGGACGATCCCGATCTCGAGCCGAAGTTGCTGCAGGTGATGGAATCACTGGTGACCGATGCCGAGGCCATTCGCGAGAGCATCGGTCAAACCGTGGTGAGCAACCTGAAAGCCATGGCGCGCATGGCGATTTTCCTGGAAGATGAAGTGCGCCGCACCTACCCGGAGTTTCCGCTGCGGCGCGGCGTAGTGAGTTGGGAAGATAATCTTCCGCCGTTGAGCGAGAATTTGCGCAAACTGGTGGAAAATTATGATAAGACGCCTGCTGTATTGGCGGCGAGCCACTGAGCACTCATGGCAAATTTCCTCGAAAACGTTTTTGCGGAGTTGCAAACGGCGGCGGACCGCGTAGTGTTGCGCGAGGTCCGGGGAGAGACGTTCGTCAGTGTCTCCGGCAGGGAATTGTTGGAGCTTGTGGCGCGCGCTCGTTCGTATTTTTGGCGGGCGGGCGTGCGGCCTGGAGATCGTTGCGCATTGCTGGGCCCGAATTCCATCCGCTGGATTGCTTGCGATTTGGCGTTGATGGCGGAAAGCGCGATTGTAGTGCCGCTGTATACGCGGCAAGCGCCAGCGGAACTTGCCGGGATGATGAAGGATTGCGGACCGCGACTCCTTGTTGTGGGTGACGCGGCACTTGGTGAGGCAGTTGCCGCCGTCTGGCAAGAGGCGCCGCAGCGAGTAACATGCGAGGAGGTGCTGGCGAAAGCTCCGGCGGGGAAGAGCATGCCGCAGGAGCCGAACCCGCGTCTCCCGGAAGACCTCATCGCGATAATCTACACGTCAGGCACATCTGGCGAGCCGAAAGGCGTTTGCCTCAACGTGCGCAATCTGGATCACATGCTGGCTTGCACGGACCAGCGCCTGGATCAGCTTATGGGCGCCACGCGCGAGCCGGATCGCGTGTTTCACTGGCTGCCGTTCAATTTTGCCGGCTCATGGATACTGCTACTTTCTTGCCTGTCGCGAGAAAGCGTGCTGACTCTTTCCACCGATCTCAACCGCCTGGCCGATGAAATTCGCCTGGCCTCGCCGCATTATTTCCAGAACGTGCCCACGCTTTTAGAGCGAGTGCGCCGCGGCGTGCTCGAAGCCATCGCCAAACGCAACTCCGCGATTCAGAAGATTTTTCATAAGGCGCGGGATGCCTGGGAACGCGAGCAGCAGAACAAACGGCGCGGCTTGGACTCACTTTGGCTTTTCCTGGGACGCAAGCTGGTTTTTGGGAAAATTCGCGAGCGCTTTGGCCCACACTTGCGGGCGCTGATTTGCGGTTCCGCGCCGCTGGCCCCGGAAACGCAACAGTTTTTCCAGATGCTGGACATTCCCATCCTGCAAGCGTACGGACTTACGGAAACCACCGGAATCTGCACTATGGACGACCCGCGGCTCGCTCCTGAACCTGGTCGTGTGGGGCAGGCCATTCCCGGAATTGAGATGCGCACCGCGGAGAATGAAGAAATCCTTGTGCGCGGCCCCAATGTCTTTCCTGGCTACTGGAACCGGCCGGAAGAGACGGAGAAAGTGCTGAAAGGCGGCTGGTTTCACACTGGAGATCAAGGCGAAGCGAATTCCCGAGGAAACTGGCAAATCAGCGGGCGCATCAAGAATCTGATTATTCTGAATTCAGGGCACAACGTTGCGCCGGAACCAATTGAAGAAAGCATTGCCCAGCATTTGGTGGGGGCGCAACAGATCGTGGTCGTTGGCAACGGACGTGGTTATTTGTGCGCCGTGGTCACGGGCAAGGTGGAAGCAGCGGCTGTGCAGGCGGCGCTCGACATTGTGAATACGGAATTGCCGCACTACCGGCGGGTGCGCGGGTTCACCATTTTGCCCGAAGCTTTCACAACGGAGAGCGGTTTGCTCACTGTGATGGGCAAGATCCGGCGGGATGCCATCAACGAAAAGTTCCACGAGGAAATTGAGCAGATGTACCACAAACAAGCAGCGGCTGTGGGCGCAAAAGCATGAGCAGACGGCGGGCTGGTCACAACACGTTGAAGGAGTTCCGTGGACAAGCGTTGCGATGGGAATGGCGCGAAGGTGTTGTGGAACTTACGCTGGACTTTCCGCCGCTCAACGAAATTGGTACGGTGATGCTGGCGGGATTGGAGGAGTTCGTGGCGGCGTTCGATGGACTAGCTCCAATCACCAGCGCTTGCGTCATTGTGAGCGCGCGCTCCGGCGGGTTTTGCGCAGGCGCGAATCTGAAGGAGCTGTATGAGGGAGCATTGCCGTTGCCGCCGAAGAAACGCGTGGCAGGTATCCGTGCATTCCTGAAGCGCATTCATGGGGTGATGAACGCGCTGGATGAAGCTCCGTTTGTGACCATCGCCGCGGTGCACGGATTGTGCATGGGGGGAGGGTTGGAACTCGCGCTGGTGTGCGACTTGATTGTGGCGGACAAGATGGCGCGATTTGGATTCCCGGAGTTGCGGCTCGGCCTGATTCCTGGATTTGGGGGGATTCCGCGATTGCGGCGCGATGTGGGTAACGGTTTCATCCGCGATCTTCTGTTCACCGGAAGGACTGTCAAGGCGGAGAGCGCGCAGCAGGCCGGCCTGGTATCGCATCTTGCCGGCGAAGGTTATGCGTTGCA
This sequence comes from Candidatus Acidiferrales bacterium, assembly GCA_963780315.1. Taxonomy (GTDB): domain Bacteria; phylum Acidobacteriota; class Terriglobia; order Acidiferrales; family UBA7541; genus Acidiferrum. The sequence goes on from CAWABP010000006.1 coordinate 262,625, forward strand.
AGTGGCGCGGTCCATGGCTCAGCAGGTGGCGAAGTTCGACGCGGGAACGCGTGTGGCCGCCAAGAAATTCCTGAAACCCATCCCTCGCCAGGAACTACGCAAGGAGATCGAACTATTCTGTAAATTGTTCAGCCGCTCTGTGGTGATGGAGAGTTTGCGGCGTTTCGTGGAAACGGACGATCCGATGAAGCACCTGCCGGTAAGTGAGGGCCCCGAAGAATCCTGAAGCGAATCCGTTGGTGAGGTGAACCGATGAACGCCTGCACGAGAAATTCAGTTGTAGGAAGTCTGGCCCTGATCGTCGCCGCCACGCTTCTGAATTCCTGCTCCAGTTCACAAAAAGATTCGGCTACCTTCGATGCCGACGGCACCGCGCATATCACGCGCATCATTCCCATGCCGTCGACGGTCAGCCCGGAGGGCCAGAAATGGCTGGAATCCCTTACGCACACGAAATCCGGGTCCCCATCTCTGGAGGAGCAGCGCAAGCGCACGGATAATTGGCGCGCCGAGGGCACCGCGGAAGCGCGCAAGTATTTCCCGGCGAATGTAGAAGAGAAAATCATAGCGGGCGTTCGTACGGATATCATCACGCCGCTGGAGATGCCGGAGGCGAATCGCGGCCGCGTGTTCATCAATCTGCATGGCGGCGGCTTCGTTACGGATTCCGGCTCGTTGATCGAAGGAATTCCCATCGCCAATCTGGCGAAAACTAAAGTCGTTTCCGTGTACTACCGGCTCGCGCCGGAAAATCCGTTTCCCGCGGCTGTGGATGATGTCGTGGCCGTCTACAAAGAACTGTTGAAGGAATACAAGCCGCAAAGCATCGCCCTCTTCGGCACTTCCGCAGGTGGAATTCTGACGGCGGAGGTGGCTGTGCGGCTGAAGCAACTGGGCGAACCAATGCCCGGCGCGCTGGGCATGTTCTCAATACTTGCGGATTTTACGAAGGCCTCGGATTCCCAGAACTTTTTCACTCTGAGCGGATTGCCGGGAGATATGGCGCCGCAGTATCCAAATAAAACGCATGGTGGACCATACGCTGGGAAGACTGATCCCAAGGATCCAGTCCTCTCACCGATGTTTGCGGATTTGCACGGGATGCCGCCGAGTTTGCTGGTCTCCAGCACGCGGGATATGTTGCTGAGCAACACCGCGCTGTTTCACCTGGCGTTGTTGCGTGCTGGCAACGATGCGCGGTTGCTCGTCTACGAAGCCATGCCGCACGCTTTCTGGTATCACTTCCAATTTCCAGAGACGCAAGACGCACTGCAACAGATGGCCAAGTTCCTGGACGAAAAGGTCGTCACAGAGAAAGCTACGGGCAAGCTTCAGGCTAAATAATTCCCGATTCATGCTCTCGCAGCGCAGTGTCTCAGTCGCGATGATTCCAGTACAGGGCTAGCAGCAATAGCGCTGCAAGAAGAACAAAAACCATAGCGCCCAGCAGCGAAACGCGCGAAACGTAGTCCGCGTCGGTTGCCTTCGTAGCGACGAGATACACCACTTCATCCAGAATTAATCCACTGCCGATTCCCAGTGCCAGTCGAGTCAGGATGGCAATTCTTCGACTGCGCACCGGAAACGCCAAAACGAAAGCTGCTGGAACCACTATCGCGGTCCCAACGAACAGGTGGTGCACCAGGTATCCGCCCGGGTAGACATGACGCACGCCCGTGAGGTGAAGGAACGCGCGCAAAGTGGCAACTGTGGCCACCATCGGCAGCAATATCAGCAGTAAAGACTGCTTCGGAGGCAACGAGCTGGGTGTTTGTCCCATAGATCAGACGGGAGAATATCACTCAAAGTTGTTTTTCGTGCGATCTGGTCGACGACAAATGTGGCACTGCAGATATCGGGAGCAGCACTGCCGACTGCAGCCGGCGGCGTTTTCCTTCTTTCTCTGGGAATGATAAATTGGTCCTCTATGCGCACAATAGATCAGACCACCCGGGAAATTCTGGAATTGGCGACGAAGCAGTTCAATGTGCCGGAAGGTTCGCTGCATGCCAGCGATGATTTCTACAAGAAGCTGGGGATTGACAGCTTGCAGGCGCTGGATCTGCTTTCGCGGCTGGAGAATCACTTCAAGATTGAGTTGCCGGACTACGAAGTGCAAGGTGTAAGCGACTTCAAGACGCTTGCGGAACGCATCCAGGCGCGCTTGTAGCCGTGGAGCGCAGAAACACAAACGAAAAAACTAACCGCGCTATTTCTCGCCAATGATGATTTCCGGTTTTTGGCTCATGGTAACCAGGGCTTTATCGCTTATGATTCCTTACGCAGAGCACATTCTGCCTTTTTAGAAAGACGGTCGTTCTGAATGCTGGATTTGAAGAAATATCCTTCGATCGGCGCGGCGCTGCGCGATGCGCTGGACACGTTCGCGGCTGAGGTGTGCCTGTTCGAGTCTGACCGCGGCGAAGAGAAGGAGCGGCTGACCTACCGCGATTTCAAGGAGCGCGCGCTTCCGTTCGCGAAAACCTTGCAGGAAACCGGTTTCTCTGCGGGCGACCGCGCTTCCATCATCATGACGAATCAGTCCAAATGGCTGATTTCCGCATACGCGGTATTTCACGACGGCGGAACGCTGGTGCCGCTCGACTACAAACTGAAGCCGGAGGAGCAATGGCAACTCTTGAAGCACTCCGGCGCCGGTATCCTGATCACCGAATACGGAATCTGGCGGCAATTAAGCGCCTCGTCGGGACGCGTGGGAGCCGCCAACGTGAAGAATGTGTTTGTGACGGAAGCGCCTGCCAACGCCGACCTTTTCGGAGCGCGTCGCTGGGAAGAAGCAAAGGGAAGCGGCGAGCCCGCGTTTGTGCCGTGCCAGCGCAGTGATCTCGCGTGCATCGTGTATTCTTCCGGCACCGGCGGAACTCCCAAGGGCTGCATGATGACGCACGAGAATTATCTGGAGCAGTGCATGTCCTTGACGGCCTGGTATCCCTTTTGGCCCGGTGTGCGCTACTTGAGTATCTTGCCCACGAACCACGCTATCGATTTCATGGTGGGTTTTTTGGGGCCGTTCACCTGCGGAGCCGCGGTCGTCCACCTGCGCACCTTGCGTCCCGAATATGTGCGCGAGGCGTTTCCGAAATATCAAATCACGTACGTCAGTTTGGTGCCGTTGGTGCTGAAGAATTTACAGAAGGGTCTGCAGGCGAGGTTCGACGAACTGCCGCCAATGCGCAGGCGCGTCTTTGAGGCATTGAGAAAAATCAACATCGCCCTGACGAAGAGCCGCCCGCGCCTCTCCATTAGCCGGCGCTTGTTGAAACAGGTTCACGCGGCATTTGGTGGGGGACTGGAAGCAATCATCGTCGGCGGTGCTTTCACGGAGCCGCAAACGCTGCAGTTCTTCTACGACCTGGGCATTCCCGTAGCGAATGGCTACGGACTTACGGAAGCGGGAACCGCTATCACGGTCAACGATTTGAAACCATTCCGTGCAGACACGGTCGGCAAGCCGCTGCCGGGCATGGAAGCGCGCATCGTGAATCCCGATGCGGACGGAATTGGAGAAGTGGCGGTACGCAGCAAAACGGTGATGGCCGGTTATTTGAACGAGCCGGAGATGACGGCAGAGGCAATTGTGGATGGCTGGCTGATGACCGGGGACATGGGGCACTTCGATGGGCAGGACCACTTGCAGCTATTCGGCCGCAAGAAAAACATGATTGTGACTGAAGAGGGTAAGAACGTTTACGCCGAAGACGTAGAAAACGCTTTTGAAGGTTTGAAGGTAAAAGAATTCTGCGTGTTCGCCGCGAATTATGTCTGGCCGCAACGTTCGATGGTGGGCGAACAACTGGTGCTGGTCATTCATCTGGATGCGGGGCAGACGTTCAGCGAGGAATTGCGAGCTGAAATCACCTCACGCAACAACCGCCTGATCAACTACAAGCGCGTGCATGGCCTCGTTGTTTATCCCGAAGATTTTCCTCTTACCGCTTCAATGAAGATTATCCGCAAGACGCTTGCGCAGCGCCTTGGCGCGTTGGACCGCAATAATGCTGTTCTGCCGATTTAGCCTTGAAAAAGGTAGAATCACCTTACCGGAACAATCGTGAAAGAGAGATTTCTTGCCATCGTAAACCCTGCGGCGGGCGGCGGGCGCAAGGCAAAGCTTGCCGGGTCGGAACTTGCGCGATTGCGGAAGAGCGGCCTGCGCGTGGATGTGATTGCTTCCACCGGGCCCGGGCACGCCGTCCAACTGGCTCATGAAGCCTACGAACAGGGTTATCGGAAGTTTCTTGCCGCTGGCGGAGACGGCACAGCGCACGAAATCCTGAATGGAATTTTCGGGTGCGAAACTCGTACCGAGCGGATTGAGCTTGGATTTCTGCCGCTTGGCACCGGCAATTCCTTTCTGCGCGATTTCGCGAAGAATGGCGCGGAAAACTCCATGGAGGCTCTGCTCACGCGCCGGAAGCGCAGCGTGGATTTGTTGCGCCTGCGCCATGCCGACGGAACAATTTATTCCTTCAACCTGTTGAGCGTGGGTTTCACGGCCGACGTCGGCGCGCTAACCAACCGCATCTTCAAGCCTTTTGGGCATTTGGGTTATCTGCTGGGAGTGTTCGTGCGCGTGGTGCAGTTGAAGCGGCGCGCATTCCGCATGCGCGCCGATGCAGATGGCGCGTGGGACGACCGGCGTTGCCTGTTTCTGACTTTCAACAATAGCAAGTACACCGGCGGGACCATGATGATCGCGCCTCAGGCGGATCCGACTGATGGCTTGATCGAATATGTCCGCTGGGGGCCCATTGGCCGGCTGGGACTCTTGAAGATGTTGCCCCGCCTGTACGACGGAACGCACACGGATCACCCGTTGGCGGAGCGCCGCGCCGTGAAGCACGTGGAGTTTGCGTTAGACGCCCCGGTGGACGTCATGATCGATGGAGAAATTGTCACCCTGGAATGCCAAACGCTGGATATCCTGCCGGGCGTGATGGACGTTTACGTATGAAAAAAATGTGGGAGGTGCTCCGTAGCATTTTTCTGTGGGCAATGAGTTGGCTGCACTTCATCATTTTCGTTCCGATTTTGATTGGCCTTGCGGTGATCCTGGACCCGCGCAAGCACGATTGGTTGCAGCGGGGCCTATGCCGGCGCATCGCGTATTTTTCTGGCGCCAAGGTGAAAGTGGAAACCGCTGCAGGCTTTGACCCGCAACGCACCTGCATTTTCATGGTGAACCACGTCAATCTGTTTGACCCGTTTATCCTGTATTGCGCGATTCCCCAACTGGTGCGCGGCTGGGAGCTTGAATCACACTTTCGCATTCCCATCTATGGCTGGCTGATGAAACGGTTTGGCAATGTACCCGTACCGGTTACGCGCACCCCGAGGGACCTGAAGAGGCTGTGGCGATTGACGCAAACAGCCATACACTCCGGCGTCAGCCTGATTATCTTTCCGGAAGCAAAGCGCACCCGGGACGGTCATATTGGCGAGTTTGAACAGGGCGGATTCCGCCTGGCGATGCAGCTCGGCGTACCCATCGTGCCAGTGAGCCTGGTCGGCTCTTTCCATCATTATCGAACCGGCCACTGGATGTTGCGTCCGACAACGATTATCGTGCACATCCACAAGACGATCGAAACTGCGGGACTGAAAAAGGAAGATCTACCCGCCGTGCAGCGGCTTGTGCGCGAAAAAATCTCTGGCCCGGTGGAAGCATCCCTGAAAGCTATCGCCCAAGATCTGACCACCCCAGCATCGCGATCGGCCCTGGAGGATTAGGGGATTTCCCCTTCGTGGGGGGACACCCCCGGCAGGTCTCACGGCGTATCCTCGGGGTCAAACACTTCGAGTTGCTCTTGATCTGCCGCTTTTGCGAGTTGTTTGTCCGACGTGGCGAAAATCAATATCTCTGCCGAGGTACCCTTGATTCGATCGAGTTCGAGAGACTCGCGGACCCAGAGGGCAGAGGCGAGATGTATGGCATCGGATCCCCTCAAAAAGTGCCGTTTCACCAGATCGGGGATCAAAGTTAGGACGGCATTGGTGAGGTCCACTGTTGTCAGGTAAGTTCTCCAATCGGAATCAAGCCGCGCCGTCGCCCAATGATATTCCGTTGCCAGAAGCGGAGGCCTCTCGCGCAATTTTCTCGCCAACGCAGCATGAACCTCGGCGAAACTCAAGACCGAGGTGAGCACGCGATGGCGTGACCTCGTTGTCGCCATGATCTTCGCATTCAGCTGATCCGAACCACGTTCTTCCAGGTAGCGTTTGACCAGGGCGGAAGAATCCGCGTACAACACTAGCGCCGGTCCTCGATAATGATCTGCGATGCAGGTTTTCCTCTGCTTTTTGCGGGGCGAAACTTGGAAAGTGGTTTCTTGGCGAGATGAATCAGGCCCAGAGCCTCCAGTTCCTTCAGTCTTTCTTCGACAACACTCACGCCGGGATCTGTCTCGGCTACCGGTGCGACCTGAGCGACCGCCTTGCCCCGGTCCGTAATGATCAGCGTTTGTCCTCTGCGGACGGCCGACAAGTAACGGCCCAGGCGATTCTTGAATTCACGGCTGCCAATTTTCTGCATGTAGCTACCTGAACTTCATTGTAGCTACAATGAGCGCGAGGAGCAACTATTAACTTGTTCTCAGGTTAGGGAGGATGCGGCCAGCCCTAGTTTCCTGCCAGGTGAAGTAAATGCGGTGAATGACGGTGATTGTGGAGATCACTGCGATTACCCACAGTACGGGCCCCATGCGGTTGAACGCTCCTCCAATGATCAGGAGAACCATGCGTTCGGGTCGCTCCATGAAACCAACCTTGCACAACGGAATCAGCGATTCGGCGCGTGCTCTTGCGTAGCTCACCATCACCGAACCGGCTGTTGCAACCGCGGCGAGCACGACGTACGGCGTACGGCCGCTCACGCTGTAGTACACAAGCAGGCCCATATAGAGGGCCATGTCCGCGTAGCGATCCAGGGTGGAATCGTAGAACGCGCCGAAAGGCGTGACGCGATTTTGCCGCCGCGCCACTTGCCCATCCAGCATGTCCAGGAAGCCCGCAATGAAGATGATAATTGCACCGGTACGGAAATTGCCGACGGCGAAACTCGCCGCCGCTCCGAAGTTGACCACCAGCCCCAGAAAGGTGAGCAGGTTGGGATTGATTCCGGTGGCGGCCAGCGCTCCGACAATGCGATCCAGCAGCCACTTCCCGCCGGTGCCGATCGCCCCTGTAAATGTGTTCATGTTTGTGCCAAGGGGAAATAATACTGCAGGCGGGGGCCATAACCAAATGGCGCGTACCGATTTCAACGGGGCTTCCCGGGCCAGTGCGAAGAAGGAATTCAGAGAGTGCTTGACGAATACGAGGCGAATCCATAGATTGCCTAAATCACTGGAGAGCACATGGAGAACCTGCATTCCGCGCGGCGCGATTTTCTTTTGCAGTTGGGTGGTACAGCAGGAGCCACATGGCTCGCCATGCATTGGCCGGGAATCCTCGCGGCAGCAGAGCACGCGCACGCAGCGGCAAAGGCCAACCCCGCGCCGGCATTTGAGGCACTCACGCCTGAGCAGGCAAAAGAGATTGAAGCTCTTTGCTCAGGGATTATTCCCAGCGACGAATTGCCGGGGGCGCGCGAAGCGGGCGTGGTCTATTTCATTGATCGGGCTCTGAAGACTTTTGACGCAGACGCCAAACCCATCTACGAAAAGGGGCTCGCCGATCTTGGCAAAATGACCAGCGGGATGTTCCCTGGTGTGACACGATTTTCGGGCGCGACAACCGACCAGCAAGAAAAACTCCTCGCAGTGTTGTATGAGGAGTCGCAATCCGGAGGTCGCGTGGGCGGGAGGATGAGCGGCAGAACGGGTATGAATTTTGCCGGGGTACTCAGATTTCACACAATCGCGGGATTCCTGGTGGACCCGGAGGGCGGCGGCAATCGAGACTATGTGGGCTGGAAAGTGATCGGGCGCGACCCATCGCACACTTTCTCACCACCGTTTGGGTACTATGACAAAGACTATCCTGGGTGGCAGCCAACTTCGCCGGAAACGGGAAACAAATGAGCCAGGCAAAGGTGGCGTACAAGCCTTCCGACGAAGTGGATTTCGTGATCATTGGGTCGGGAGCAGCGGGCGGCGTGCTTGCCAAGGAACTATCCACCAACGGCTTCCGCGTCGTCGTTCTGGAGCAAGGGCCGTATCTGACGGAAGCCGACTTCACGCACGATGAAATTAAAGTATTCAACAACCACCTGCTGACCAACAATCCGAAGCGCCAGCCTGTCACCTTTCGCCAGACCGAGACCGAAAAAGCGATACCACAGGTCAGCGTGGTATATGGCAGATGCGTCGGCGGCAGCAGCGTGCACTTCACCGCGAATTTCTGGCGTTTCCACGAAATTGATTTCATTGAGCGAAGCAAGGTTGGCGACATTCCCGGCACGGGATTCGCCGATTGGCCGATCACTTACGCCGACCTGGAACCCTACTACACAAAGGTGGAATGGGAGATTGGTGTTTCGGGCCAGGCCCAAGCCAGCCCATTCGACCCGCCGAGGTCGAAGCCTTATCCAATGCCGCCGCTACCGGTAAAGGGTTCCGGTGTGGTGTTCGAGCGCGGCGCGCGCAAATTGGGTTACCACCCGTTTCCCGCGCCGATGGCGATTCTGTCACAGCCACGGACCGGACGCAGCGCTTGCGTTAATTGTGGTTTCTGCCTGGGATTTGGTTGTGAAGTGGGCGCGAAATCATCATCGCTGGCCACGGTAATCCGCACGGCAGAGCGAACCGGCCGCTGCGAAGTGCGCCCCAATTGTTACGTTCACCGGATTGCCACTGACAAAAATGGACGCGCCACGGGAGCTGTCTACTTCGATGCGCATCGCAACGCGCATCTGCAAAAAGCTAAGGCCGTGATCGTCTGCGCCAATGGAGCGGAAACTCCGCGGCTTCTGCTGCTTTCTGCCAACAACACTTTTCCGAACGGCCTGGCAAATTCCAGCGGGCTGGTGGGAAAGTATCTGATGCCCAACAGCGGCGCCTTGGCTTACGGAGTTTTTGACGAGCCGCTGAATGATTACAAAGGGCCCGCGGTCAGCCGCGTCTTTCATGACTTCTACGAACTGGATGCGAAGAAACTGGGTTTTTACGGCGGCGGCGGATTGGATGCTCGCTTTGATTTCACGCCCATAGGATTTGCGATGAATGGGTTGCCGCCAGACACGCCGCGCTGGGGGAAAGAGTTCAAGAAAGCGCTGGAGCAGAATTTCACGCGCACGTTGCAGATTTTCTGCCACGCAACGTCGCTGCCCGTGGCAACAAACAATTTTTCCCTCGATCCAGACGTGAAGGACGCGTGGGGCCTCCCTGCTCTACGCATGACCTTCAAAGATCATCCCAACGACATGAAAATGATGGCGTGGATGGTGGAGCGCGCAATGGAGCTGTTGGACGCCGCGGGCGCTAAAACGAAGTGGCACCCTCCCATTAGCGAGACGCGATTTGCCGTCCACCTGCTGGGCACCTGCCGAATGGGCAACGATCCCAAAGCATCGGTGATCAATGCGGACCACCGCACGCATGACGTCCCCAACCTCTTCCTGTGCGACGGCAGCAGCCTGGTTACTTCAGGCCGTGGACAGCCCACGATGACCATTCAGGCGCTGGCTTACCGCGCGGCCGACCGCATCACCGCACTTGCAAAGCGCGGCGAATTGCTTGGCGTGACCGATCACGCGACGTGAACATGCAGTCAGACCTCTGTATAATGCTGGTTTCAACTTTAAGGCTTTGCAATTCTTCGGAGACGCGATGAAGAACTCGAAAAGTTATGCACTGATGTTAGTTTTGTCGGCAGCGGTCGTTTTCCTGCTTGCGATGGGCGGTGCGAATGCCGGGCGCGCGCAGGAGCACGCCGCCATGCCCGCGACTGACCAGCAGAAGACCGCCGAGCAACAGTTCAAAAACATTCAGGTGCTGAAGACGATTCCTGCCGACCAGCTTATTCCCTCCATGCAATTCATCACCGCATCGCTGGGCGTGGATTGTGAGTTTTGTCACGTCGAGCACGCCATGGACAAGGACGACAAGAAGACCAAACTTGCAGCGCGCAAGATGATCAGCATGGTGCTGACCTTAAACCAAAGTAGTTTCAACGGGGAGCTCGAAGTCACCTGCTACACTTGCCACCGCGGCGGTGCTCATCCGGTGGGTACGCCAATTGTCTCCACCGAACCTGCAGCCAGGCATGAGCATGAGCAGGAAGAAGAGGGTGAAGAACACGCTAATCTGCCCACTGCCGATCAGGTGCTGGACAAATACCTGACCGCCGTTGGGGGCGCGGATGCTATCAACAAAATCAAAACGCGTGTGCAGAAGGGAAAACTTGATGCCTCTGGCACGCAGTATCCGATAGAAGTTTTTTCGGAGGCCCCGGAGAAGAGAGTTTCGATCGCGCATCCTCCGCGTGGAGAGAGTGTCACCGCGTTCAACGGCGTGGCTGGCTGGCTGGCCATGCCAAATGCCGTCCATCGCATGAGCCTTGCGGAAGCGGAATCCGCGCGCATTGACGCACAAATCCACTTCCCGGTCCAACTCCGCGAACTCTACAAGGATTTTCACGTGCGTCCTGGCGAAGAGATTGCCGGAAAGCCCACGGTAATGGTCAACGCCAGATCAAAGGGCAAGCCGGACTTGCGCCTCTATTTTGATCAGGAGAATGGTCTGCTGGTGCGCATGATCCGGCTTTCGGCAACTCCTCTCGGGCGCAATCCTGCGCAAATTGACTACGCGGACTATCGCGTCGCTGACGGCGTGAAGATTCCTTACAAGTGGACCCTGGCGCGGCCCAACGGAAGCTTTACCATCCAAATCGATCAGGTGCAGCAGAATGTTCCGGTGGACGAAAAGCTGTTCGTTATGCCCAGCGAAAAGCCGGGCCAATAAACCCGATCACCTAGTAGATTTTCGCGGCGATTAGCAAGAAAAAAGGGTCACGAGGAACCACGGCCCTTTTCTTGTCGCAGTGGACATCCGATCAGAAGTGGAAGATCACGCCGCCCACAAAATTCCCGCGGTCCAGATAATTCCTCACTTTCGCGTTATAGCAGCCAAAGAATGGATCGCAATACTGTCCGATGGAAGAACTGCCGTACGTCGGCAAGAAGCGAATGTCACCGCGCAAACCCACATGACGGTTGAGGTAGTATTTCACGCCTCCTCCCACGCTATAGGAAAACGCCGTGCGGTTTGAAGTGGTGCCAGTTGCGACGCTCCCTGGAGTGACGATGGCGCTATTGGAATCGTGGGTGAAGCCCAGGCTTGCGGCAAAGTAGGGCCGCAATTTATGCTCGCTCCCGCGAAACATATACAGCCCGCCAAATTGATATTGATCGACGTCCGAATTGTATGCCTTGAAGTAGCTCAGCGTGGTGATGTCATGGGCAGAGTAGGACGTGTTGTTGCGGTCCCACATGAATTCGGCCTGGAAGTTTTCTCCCAGGTTGTAGTCCAGAAAACTGCCGTAGGACAGAGCGCTGTTAACGCGCAGATTATCCACAAGCGCTGTCCCGCTACCAATGTTAGATATGACGCTGAGTGGGTAAGAGCCGGAGGTCTCATAGCCTACAAACGGAGATACCTCAAATCGACTCTGAGCATTTGTGGAATTGGCCATCAACAAAAACGCCGCAACTGCAAGAATCCATGCCGTCCGGTTCTTCATTGCTTCTTTTTCTCCTTGTGCGTGCATTCTCGTGTGAAGTTTCATTTGGGCCAGCGCGGCGATGGCCGGTGCAACGCCGACAGCATCAGCTAGATGATCCCGCTGCTGGAATCACATGCCGAGCTTTCGCGCCACTCCCCCATATGACAGGCACCAAAGCCGCGGCAGAACCCCCTTGTAATAAACCCAGAAACGGGCCGGGAGTTTCCAAGGTTAAATCGCATAGCCCCAAACCACTCGTAATTTCTTAGATGAAGAGAGGGAGGGACAGAGTTGCGCATTCCCGGTATCGTTGTAATTAGTTGAAATATAAATGGTTATTGGAGATTCAGGAGGGAATGAATGCTAGCACTGGGCGCGCGGACAAGACGGGCCTTTCTAACCTATTTTCTCTTTTCGCCTCCTCCCTCTGGCGCCTTGCTCGCGGCTTCTTTTGTTGCTGCCTCCGTGCCAGACTTTCCTGCTCCCGCCTTGCCAGCCTCGGTTGAAGCTGCGACAGGAGCCTCCACGGGTTTCTGAATGTACTGAACAATCAGTGAAATGCGGCGGTTAGATGGATCGAGGGGTGCGTCTGGCTTCCGCAAGCGCTGATCCTCAAAGCCGCGCGCTTTTGTGACCTGGTCTTCGCGCATTCCTTGCAGCATCATGAGCCGCCTTGCAGCGTTCGCACGATCCGCGGACAATTCCCAATTGCCGTAGGGCGCGCCGGGTGGATAAGGCTTAGAGTCTGTGTGGCCTTCAATCGCCAGATGATTGGGAAGCTTGCCGAGTTCTTCTCCCAGGAGTTTCACCATGCTGCTACCGTCGGTGCACATTTTGGCGCTGCCGCTGTCGAAGAAGGTTCCCGCGGCGGATTGCGTGAGTTCGATGCGCAGACCTTCGATGGTCACGGTCATGTCAATGTGATTCTGCAGCTTATCGAAATTTGGGACTTCGCGAATGGCATGCTGCAGTTGTTCCTTTAGCTGCTGCATGTTGTCTTTACTGACGACGAAACCTTCTCCGGAGCCCACCATGTTGCTGCCCACCATTTTGGAATTGCCGGTGGGATCTTTAAAGTAGCCGCCAACCGCCTCTTTGATCTGCTTGCTCCTGTTCATCAACCACAGCACGATGAACAGCGCCACCATTGCCGTCACAAAATCGGCGTACGGCACTTTCCAGGCGCCGCCGTGATGCCCGCCATGGCTGATTTTTTCTTGATGATAATCGGTGGGGGAACTGGCATGGCGTCAGGCCTTTTCAGCAGGTGCCTCGGTAGGCGCCTCGGCAGGCGCGGCATCCGTGGGAGCTTGGCCGCCACCCTTGATGTATTTCTCCATATCCTGGAAGGACGGCCGCACATGGCTTGGAATCGCCCCACGCCCGAATTCGACTGCGATGATGGGCGGCGATCCCTTGATGAAGCTGGTAATCACTATGCGCACCACGCAGTAGTAGGCGTGCTCGTCCTCCGTTTCTTTTGCCATATTTTGCGCTACCGGGCCAACGAATCCGGAGCACAACAGAATCCCCAGAAAGGTACCTACCAACGCGGCAGCCACCTTGTGACCTATTTTTTCCGGCGGTCCGCCCAGAGCTCCCATGGTAATTGCCACGCCCAGAACCGCGGTGACGATTCCCAAGCCCGGAAGGGAATCCGCCATTGTGGAAAGCGCGGTGACCGGCTGCCCGGCTTCGTGATGGTGGACTTCCGTGTCTGACTCCATCATCTGATCCATGTCGAAGGGTTGCACTCCTCCGCGAGCCGCCATGCGAATGGTGTCGCAGACGAATGGGAGCAAATGATGATCCTTCAGGAATTGCGGATACTTGGAAAGAACAGGGCTTTCAGTGGGGTTATCGCTGTCCGTTTCCAGCGCCATCAGCCCTTCTTTGCGCGAGCGGGAGAACAGCTCGTACAACATTTTCAGGGTTCCTGGTATTTCAGGGTGCTGTACTTGGAGCCGCCGAATACTCCGCCAAGACCCCTGGCGATTTTCTTCAAAGGGAAGAGCGGGTTGGCAATCAGCACCGTGCCAATGGCCGCGCCGCCGATGATGAGGAGTTCGGCGGGCTGCAGGAGAACGTGAAGGTTCCCCTTTTCCATCAGGTAGCCCCCCACGATGGCTGCGATTACCACTACGATACCGATGATCACGAACATAGAAAAAGCACCCGTAAACTTGCTTCGTTTCTCAATTGTTGAGCAGAGCGATCTGGCCTTTCCCCGAATCGCTGCTCTGTTTCAAAGCTTCCTCGGCGCGCCGGATGATGGACTCAACCGAATCGTGGTCATGTGCAGGAGTGGCTCCCGCCGAAACCGTGACCCGCAGCATGTCTCCCCACCAGGAAATTTCCGCGTGCTGTACCATTTTCTGCAATCGATGTCCGACAGTCCTGACATCGCTTTCGACGCATTCCAGGAGGATGGCGATGAACTCATTTTCCTGCCAATGACCGATGAAGTCGGTTGGGCGCAGACCGTTTGCCAGTGTTTGGCCAACGACTCGGAGGGCAGCATCGACAGCCGCCTGACCGTAGCGCTCGCGCAGTTTCGCCAGATCGTCAATCGCGAAGCACAGTAAACAGAAGGGCACGGGATGCTCCGCGTAAAGGGCGAGTTGTTCCCGCAAATGTGCCTGGATGCGGCTGTGATTCAGCAAGCCGGTCAGGCCGTCGATGCATCCGTAGGCGGCTAGTTTGTTCTGACGCCGGTCCATTCTGGAACTCGAAGCAAGCTCTTCCAGAATCTCCACCGCTCCTTGTATGGAACCCCGCTCATCCCATAGCGGGACGGTGCGCAACCGTACGGCCAGGAAGTGGCCTCCCTTGTTGCGCAATGACGTGCGTATCAGAACAGGACGCCCTTCCCTCATCGTTTCCAGCAGCGGGATTGAGGATCCCTCCAGCGGAATGTTTCCGGCGTCGGTATGCTCCAGAAAGCGGTCTTGGCAACGGTGGCCCAGCACGTCTTGTCGCAGATACCCAGTAATGCGCTGCACGCCCGCGTTCCAAAACAGGATCTTGCCCTCGCGGTCCACCATGTACACTCCAACCGGAAGGTTTTCCAGGATTAAGCGAAAGAGCTCGCTTTGCGGCAGAGACATTTCGGACGCACACCAAGCGTCAACGTGAACCGGGCACGTTTGCTTCCATCAGCAGCGCCGCTAAACGTGCGCCGTTCAATGCAATCTCATAAGGGAAAGGAAGAAAGAGGAAGGAGTACAGTGCCATCTTGGCCGCAGCCGTTCCGCACGGGAACATGCGCGGTCCCTGGCAGCGCCAGCGATTGTCATGCGTTATTTGCGGCCAGAGCTTTTCGCGGGTTGTGTTTTCTTACGAACTTTGCGAGTTTCGCTGGGTTTTGCGAATCGCGTTTCAGGAACAATCGCGAACCATTGCGGGCGCTGCGGGTCGCGGTCGTAGGGGTAGCCGCCAGTGCTTCGGTACAATTCTGCGTAACGCCGCAATTTGTCACGATCCAGCTCGACGCCTAATCCATTGCCCGCCGGGACGGAAATCTTGCCGTCCACATATTTCATCTTGCCACCCTTGAGGATGTCATCGGTGATATGGTGATAGTGGGCATCAGCCGCGAACGTCAAGTTGGGCAAAGCGGCCCCCAAGTGAAGCATGGTAGCCAACTGAATGCCTAATTCTCCGCTGGAATGAATGCTGATCCCCCACTGAAACTTTTCACAAACGACGGCAGCCTTCCAGGCTTGGCGTAGTCCGCCCCAAAAAGTTGTGTCCAGGAGGATTACATCGATGGCATTTAGTCGAATGCAAGCAGCAAGCTGTTCAAAATTGACTACAACGGTGTTTGTTGCAGTTGGAATCTTGATGAATGACCGGACGCGGCGCATTCCCTCCAGTCCCCAGCACGGATCTTCATAGTAGTCGTTCCGGACGCCCTCAATGGCTCGCCCGATGCGAATGGATTCCTCAACGCTCCATGACGCATTGGGGTCCAGACGGAACGAATCTTCGGGAAATTCGGCCGCGAGCGACAGGTAGACGTTCAAGTCATGGTCCGGGGCAAAGACGCCGCCTTTGAGTTTGTGCGAACGGAAGCCGTGCTCTTTCTTCAGTTCCTTGGCAAGTGCCACAATCTGATGGGCAGTTTCCTCACCGCCCAATCCGGTCTGTTCATTGGGGTAGCGGTAGAAGAGGTAGCTGGCGAAAGGGATTTCCTCTCGCAGTGCGCCGCCAAGCAGATCGCATGCTCTAATCCCTAGCTTTTTGCCCGCCAAATCAATACACGCGAATTCAATTGCCGCGTGCAATTGCGCCCGGTTGTTGTAGAGCGAAGCGGTCGGATTGCAGATTTTCCAGTAGAGTTGCTCCAGTTGCAGGGGATCATGCCCGAGGAGATACGGCTTCAAGGCGCGGATGGCATTTTCAGCGCTTTCTCCGCCGCCGCCCATTTCGCCGAGTCCGGTCAAGCCATCATCCGTTTCAATCTCGACGATGGTGCGGACAAACCGTCCCCAGTGAGCGCCGTTGGCATGGCGCAAAGGCGCTTCCAGAGGAACCGCAACGGTGGTCGCGCGAATATCCATGATCTTCATGATCCTGTCTTCACCTCTTGGAATAGGGGAGAGACGCGCCAAGGGTGCGATCAATCGCCTGCAGCATCGGCTGTAACTCCCTGTCCCAATACTCCCACGTATGCCCGCCGGGAGTCTCGTGATACTCATAGGGGATTTTTCGTGATGACAACTGCATGACGAAGACGCGATTGGTGTCCAGAAAGAAATCCGCTGTGCCACAGGCTAAATAGAAATAGGGGTAGGGAGATTGAAGAGGAGTGTTTAGAAGGAGTACGACATCATTTTCGGTTCGCTCGCGACTTCCTTCATTGCCGAAAACTTCCCGCAGCTTGGCGGCAAATTCCGGCCTGAGAGTGTCAAGGTTCTGGGCCGCGTCGAGCGCGCCGCTGAGGCTGCCGGCGAAAGCGAACAGGTCAGGGTATTTGAGCCCCAACTTCACGGCACCGTACCCGCCCATGGAAAGTCCGGCGATGGCGCGTGCATGCCGTTCGCGGATCGTCCGGTATTTTTCATCGATCTCAGAAATCAGATCTTTCGCGATGTAGTCTTCGAATTTGTCTCCAGACACCGTTGCCGAGTTCGTGTACCAGGAATCGTCCGCGTCCGGCATGATGATCAGGAGACGCGAATTTCTGGCGTAGTTCTCCAAGCCGGTTCTCGTGTCCCAATTCAGGTAATCACCGTAAAGCCCATGCAGGAGATAAAGGACCGCGAATCTGCCACCTTTTTCGTAATCCTTCGGAGGGAGGACGCGATAATGCATATCGCGCTGAAGAGCGGCGCTGCGAAAAACAGAATCCGTGACGAGTACGTTTTGATGGTCCGTGGGGCTGGGTTTTGGGGGGATTTTCTGTGCTGGCGCTGGACTACAGTTCAGCAGCAGAAACAAGAAACAAACTGCCGTCTTTTTCATCGCGATCCCGGTTGTTTTTTCGGTTCGGGCAATACGGCTGGCTTGGGACCCATGCGTTTCGTTTGAGGCAAATCCAGAACCACGGCGCGGGGACGATAAATATCCATATTCGCGATTGCTTTTACCACGACCATTGAGTTACACGCGTAGGTCAAGGCGATCTTCGTATCCGCAAATTCGATGTGCTCTTTCACAGCGTAGCAGAACGTGTCCTTGTCGTACCGAGGATTATCGTGTTTCATCTCCGGAAATTCA
Organism: Candidatus Acidiferrales bacterium; assembly: GCA_963780315.1. Classification (GTDB taxonomy): domain Bacteria; phylum Acidobacteriota; class Terriglobia; order Acidiferrales; family UBA7541; genus Acidiferrum. Next base: position 280,028 of record CAWABP010000006.1, read on the forward strand.
AAAATGGTTTGTGGATCCGACCAGGGCCCAACCGGAGAATTCGCGAAACGCACGACTGCCCTAGGAGAAGGAAATTCGGGGCCAATCGAGAGCGCGACCCACTGCTTGATCGATTGGTGGTAGCGCACGGACATTTCACTGATTGGCTGCTCGACTACGTGCATGGCGTCTTCACCTGGCAAACCTGTTTCCCACTGGCCATCTTTTCTCAGGTATTCCCAAGTCCCGGATGGCTGCGCCATTTTGTCACGTGGAACACGCATAGCAGTCATATAACCGTGGCCTTCGCCCTGACTCACTTGCGTGTACCAAATGACGAACTTTCCATCCGGGACTATGGAAACACCTGCCCAAAGTCGAGTGCCCGTCAGATCTTCAATGACGACGTGCCATTTATCCGGCGAGGCCTGGGCGTTCGCGATGGTGGCGAGTTTGGTGCCGGAAATCTCAAATCCAAAAACATCATTGGGCCCCGCTCCGGTCTTATTGCGTACCGCCATCAGGGAGACATACAAAGTCTGCCCGTCCAGAAATCCATCCATCGGCCAATACCAGAGGTCGTCAGTTCCGGTATCAAAAAAAGAACGCGGCTTAGGATCGTTGGGCTTTTGCCAGAAATAGCGCAACGTGCAAGGTTTGCCCGGAGGACAATTGGAAATCCCGACGCTGTTGCGAACCATGGTTTTGGCCTGCGATCGAAGCAGAGTGTCCCTGTTGCCTACGAAGGTGTCGCCGAAGAGCCAAACGCTCTCAATCGGTGAAAGCGGAATTGAGTAAGCGTCGTCAGCGCCCAACCATCCCTCTGTGTAGTTGAACTCTGGCAATGAGCGAGGCGTACCAAGGCCTTGTGCGGCAAGCGGCGAGGAATACGCGGTCTGGCCTAATAGCGAGCCAACGAATAGCAGAAAAAATGTGCATTGTTTCATCGAATTCGCCCTTTGATACTGCCCAACCGATCACCGACAATGGCTCGCTCAACTATTCGATCCCAGCGTGCCTGTGCTCTGGGAAGGCTACTTCCGCGCGTTATGCGATATTTAAATCATTTTGGTGATTTTTTCAATTGAAATAGAACACAAGATTGTATGTAATGCCTGTCAGTTCACAACTGCCGTGCCGGGCATGGTTATGCTCGAGAGCCTTGATTGGTCTTGTGGCTGTTGTTATTGCGGTCCGCCAACTCTTCATCCTCGAATGCAAAATTGCGGGGCCTGCTCGAAGAAGTTGAAACGACCACCCAGATTTCAGAGCAGCTGGCGAGATCACGCTCTTACGTCGGGAGGCGAATATGAATGATTCGGGAATTTCACAAGCGCCATGGAACCGCAGAACTTTTTTGAAGATAAGTGCCGCCGCCGGTTTCTTTTCCCGATTTTCGCGTCTTCCCCTGAACTCCGCCAGCTCTCAAGTTCGCAGACCGATGCCTGCGATTCCCAATGTCAGTGATCTCGCTGGCGACCGGCTTGTTCACAACATGAGAGACCTATACAGCTCGCCGACTACGCAAAACGAATATGGATACGTGCAAGCGGCAAAATCGGTTTGCGGAATTACCGCCATCTCATTGCCGCCTTTTGGTTGCTGCGGCGTGCCCGACACTCCCTGGAGTCCCGGTTATCTGCTTTCATGCGAGCTTTTCTTAAACGGACGCATTCTTATTTGCTATCCCGATGGAGGAGACCAAATCGCGTACCAGTGGTATCCGCATTGTTTCAAGCGCGAAACAGTCGCGGACGGGCTGAAATTCAGCACGAAAACGTTTATGCCAGCGAAACGTCGCGCCGTTGCGCAGTCGATCCGAATTACGAATCTTGGAGATACCTTACGGACGTTTACGCTGGGATTTGACATGCGTGCAGCCGTCGCAAAGAAAACGACTGCCTGGTTTACGTATTCCCCGGGCGAGGCGGACAACCTGCTTCATTGGGACAGTTCACGCGGCTGTCTGATATTTGAAGCTCAACATAGCCCGGCAGTTTCCGTGCAAGGCATCACACCGAAAGCCAGTCGCGTGGATTCAGGCCGGATGCTGATGATCGAAATGACGCTTGGCCACGGTGAAACAAAAGAACTTCACTATGTGAATGCCATTGATTCCGATAAGGAGACGGCGCTGGCGGATTATGAACATCTTCAAGCCAGTTTTTCGCAGATCGTGCAGGAGAACGAGCAGGCTTTTAATAGCTTGCTGAAGTCCGCTTTTACTCCTGGAAATTCTGATTTTTCCGGTTATCTTCCCCAGCTAGAGACAGATGACGAATCACTTTGGAAGCTTTATCAGGCAGGTTTTAGAAACCTGATATTTGCGCGCCGGGCTTCCCAAGATTCGAAGTATGGGACAACTTACATCACATTGGGTGGCCGCGTGCTTCCCACTTTGAGTTTCCCTTGGGACACATCGCTTACTTCACTTAGCTTGGCTCTGCTTGATCCGGATGCGCTACGCCGACTGGTCGAACACTGGTTTGTCCAGGACATGCATCAGCATCTCGCGACCGACTACATCAGTGGCGAGGCCCTTGGGCCATGGTATGGCGTGAACGACATGGCCATCGTGCGCTGCGCCCAAAATTATTTGCGAGTAACTGGGAACTTCGCGTGGCTCGATAGCCGTATTAACGATAAAACAGTGCTGCACCATCTGCAGTTTCACGCGTCCTATTGGAAGCAACTCGATAAGGCCTCGCATGGCCTTGGCGATTACGGTAAGCTGGAAAATCTGCTAGAAGTTGTCAGTACCTACCTGCACGAAACCGCCGGGATGAATGCCGGCAATGTTTCCTCCATGCGCTTCGTCGCGGATTTGCTTGAGCGCCGCGGCGATTCAAGGCAAGCTCTTCAGTTGCGCCACGAGGCAATGGAACTGGCGCAACGAATCAATCAAAAGCTGTACGTTCCGGGGAAGGGTTGGTGGAAATGCGGGCAACCGGACGGTTCATTTCTGGAGGTCCGGCACTGCTACGATTTTCTTTCGGTACTGGATAACATGTTTGAAGATCTCAGCGGCGCGCAGGAGCAGGAGATGAGCCGGTTCTTCTGGGAGCAACTCCACAGCGATTATTGGATGCGGGCGCTTTCGCCTGACGATGTGGACGCGACATGGAACATTCGGCCGGACCATAGCTGGCTGGGCGCTTACTCGGCATGGCCTCCCGCAACCGCGAAGGGCTTATATAAAACCGATCCAGCAGCGCGAGTTTCCAAGTGGGTGAAGAATCTTGCCAAGGCCGGAAACCAGGGTCCGATTGGGCAGGCACACTTCGTGGAAACTGTTTTTCCGCTCGAAAATGGCGCTGCCTATAAATGTCCTACGGACGCGCCTTACCTGAATGACTGGTGCTGTATCTCAGGCGGTGGGTTCGTGGATCTGGTGATCGACACCCTATTTGGCGCAAACTTGACGCTTTATGATGGGATTAAAGTTCAGTCGCGTCTCGCGGATTTTGATCCCAAAGCGCGGCTGGTGAATCTGCGGTATCAAGGCAAAAACTACGCAATCTCATCGGATCGCGTAGCGACTTCCGCGAGTTGAGGAGAGATTCGCGTTGAAAGCTCTAGCCATCGATTTAGGCGGCAGCCACGCCAATTGCGGCATCGTCGAAGACCGGACGATTCTGGCGAGTGCGGCGATTACCGCCGACTGTGCAGAAGGCATGAGGGTGTTGCTGCCTTTCATTCTGGATACCATTCGTGGCTTGGCCAAAAAAACGAAACTTTCACTCGCCGACTGTGCAGGTATCGCTGTGGGATTCCCGGGACTGGTTGACGCTCGTGTGGGTCGCGTACTCTCGACGAACGCGAAGTACGAAGATGCCCCCAAAATTGATTTTGCCGCTTGGGGCCGGGAAGCTCTGGGCCTGCCGCTGAGGATCGAAAACGATGCTCGCATGGCACTGCTTGGCGAATCGTATGCGGGTGCTGCCAGGGGAATGACCGAAGTTGTGATGATGACACTGGGCACGGGCATCGGCGGAGTGGCGATGATCGAGGGGAAACTTCTTCGCGGAAAGCACGCTCAGGCCGGATGCCTTGGAGGACATTTCCCGGTTTTGTTCACTGGGCGTCCCTGCACCTGCGGTGGGATTGGCTGCGCAGAGGCGGAAGCCGCGGGATGGTCGCTGCCACTTGTCTTGAAGGAATGGCCGGGCGCATCAGAAAGCACACTCTCGAAATTCCCGAAAGTAGGATTCAAGGAATTGTTTGAGCAGGCGGCGGCGGGAGATGAAGTCGCGATTGCCATTCGAGATCGTTGCCTGAAGGTGTGGTGCGCAGATGCGGTGGCTCTCGTTCACGCCTTTGATCCCGAAATCATCGTGATTGGGGGCGGAGTCATGAAGAGCGGTGCGAGCATTATCCCGGTGATTCAGACACACGTACAGAAATATGCGTGGACGGCGTGGGGCAAAGTGCAAGTCCGCGCCGCTGAACTGGGAAATGACGCGGCACTATTGGGAGCGGTCCCGCTGCTGTCGGAAAAAATAGGCTAAGAAACTTTCGCTTGCCGCTTCACACGCGGATGACCTGGATCTGTGCTTTTTCAAAAGGAGCGATCATCTCGTCGGTCGCTCCCGTATCAGTAATAAGAATGTCCAGCGTGGAGGTGGGGCAGATCCGCCAACCGGCAATCACACCGAATTTGCTGTGGTCAAGCACCGCGATCTTTCTTTGCGCATGCTTCACCATCGTGGAGTTGAGCTCGGCTTCCTCTGGAATGTAGCAACTGACTCCCCACTGCGCGTCAATTCCGTCCGCGCCAATGAACAGCGTATGAATCAGCAAATGGGAGAGACTTTGCGCGGCTGTGGGGCCCACAAGCGAGAACCAGTCTCCGCGCAAGTGGCCTCCCGTGACGAAAATGTCCAGGTCCTTGCGCTTGGAAAGTTCCATGGCGACATTCACCGTACTCGTAACCACGGTGATTTTGTGATGAAGCGGAAGCCCACGAATTACTTCTGTGCTGGTGGTCCCCGGAGTCAGTGCGATGATCTCTCCATCTTTGATCAGGGCCGCGGCAGCTCTTCCGATTCGCCGTTTTTCCTCCGCAAATCTTTCCACTTGCGCCTGGAACGACCGGTCGTTCCGGAATGGTTCATAAAACAATGGTTCGATGGAGACAGCTCCGCCATGCGTCCGGCGGAGCAACCCCTGCTTTTCCAGGGCGTCCAGGTCTCGACGAATCGTTACCAGCGAAACATTGAGTTCCTTGCTCAGCCCCTCGACCGACACCGACCCTGATTGTTGGAGTGAACTAAGAATGAGCGTGAGCCTTACTTGCTGTTTGTCGGGACTGTCAATCTCCGAGCCAGGAGAAGCACCAGGGTCGGTCAATGCCCGTTCCGCTCGGCTTCGTTTAATCAATCTCGAACCTCCCGAAGGCAATGATTCTTCATTTGCGAGAGAAAAAGGAACAGCGGGCCCCGCTCGTTAAGCTCGGCGATGGTCGTAGTAGGGTTATATCGCGAACCAGCCCCAAATTCCAAGGACGAGAGTAAATCGCGAGGATACCACCTTACGACCGATGAGCTGGGAGAGGCGGAGCGCATTCGATTAGGACTTGACACTAATACGACATAAGGATACTTTTTGTGTGCGATTAGGCTTAAAACGAAAGCATTGGTGGTTTCATTCGACTAAGTCCCAACAGATTGAGTTAGCGAAGAGATGCGCTTCATCAGGCCCTTGTCTGTCTGCCGGTGGTCGAGAGTGGAGATGAGCATTTTGCATTCGCTGTCAAATACTGGAGCGTTTCCCGCGAACGGCTTCATGTTCTCAAGCACGAATTGGACGGATTCCAGTCTTAGGCCGATTTTTTGGCGGCCGAATGTTCATGGCGGCGGTCTGGCTAATTACACTATCGGAACCAGTTGATGACCAGGCACTCAAACTACGATAAGCATCCCTGCATTCCCGTCTCCGGCTCGAGGTCAGAGTGCTGGGTAGGTTGGCCGGAGATCCTCGAAAGGGTAAAGGAATATTCTGGCCAGAGCCGTTGTGTGCTCTGTGTGGAGTGCTATCCGGGTGCGTTCGAGAGCCAGATAAGAGAGGCGCTGGTAGGAGGGTTGCGACCGCGGTCTGTAATCTACGCGCCGGATTTGCTGAAGCCGCCGAGGGAAGTGGATCGTATGCTGCAGCCGATATTGGGAGACGATCCAGTGTTCGGTTCGATGAACGAGATTACGCTCGAAGAGTTCTTCGATACCGGCAAGCTCAACCAGGCGCGCGCGATAGCCGACAAGTGGGAACGGGGCCTGCTTCTCCTACTGGGTGTCGGCGCAGCGCTGCTAACTCAGCGCCCGGATGTTCTCGTTTATGCGGACATGGCTCGCTGGGAAATACAGGGCCGACAGCGGCGCGACCAGATCGCAAATCTGGGAGCTGACAATCTGACCGAAAAAGCCAATCTGAAATACAAAAGGGCTTTTTTCGTGGATTGGCGGGCAGCCGACCGTTTGAAAAAGAAAATCCTTCCGAGTGTGGATTTCTTCCTCGACACCAACAGCACTGTTCCCAAGCTAGTGACCGGTAAGGCGGTGAACGAAGGTTTGCAGAAGACCGCGACTCGTCCATTTCGCGTGGTTCCCTACTTCGATCCCGGACCGTGGGGTGGCCATTGGATGGAAGAAGTCTGTGACCTGCCCGACGATGCGCCGAACCATGCGTGGTGTTTTGATTGTGTACCCGAAGAGAACAGCCTGCTTCTTGGATTCGGCGACGTTCGCGTGGAACTCCCTGCCATTGATCTTACTTTTCTGCGCCCGCGTGAATTGCTCGGCGAATTCATTTATTCCAAGTTTGGGGCGGAATTCCCGATACGCTTTGATTTTCTCGATACGATGGGCGGCGGCAATCTTTCCCTACAGGTGCACCCGCGAACGGAGTACATTCGCAAGCATTTTGGCATGAACTACACGCAGGACGAGAGCTATTACATGCTTGATGCGGAAGAGGACGGTTGTGTTTATCTTGGGGTGAAAACGAATGTCGCTCGCGAGGCGATGATCCGGGAATTGCGAGCAGCGCAGGATGGCGGCCCGCCCTTTCGCGCGGAGCAGTACGTGAACCGATTCCCCGCGCGCCAACACGATCATTTTCTTATTCCTGCGGGTACCATCCATTGTTCCGGCCGAAATAGCATGGTTCTGGAAATCAGCGCTACGCCTTTCATCTTTACCTTCAAACTTTGGGATTGGGGCCGGCTTGGGTTGAATGGTCTGCCACGGCCGATCCATATCGATCACGGGATTGCAAACATCGCTTGGGAGAGGGATACCGAGTGGGTGCGCAAGAGTTTGATTAACCGTGTTGAGTCTGTTGGCAGCGGTCCGGGATGGAAGGAAGAGCGTACCGGTCTTCACGAACTGGAATTCATCGAAACTCGCCGTCGTTGGTTCACGAATATCACTTCGCACGACACCGCGGAAACAGTGAACGTACTGAATCTGGTGCAAGGCAGGGAATCGACGGTGGAAAGTCCGGCGGGGAATTTTGATCCTTTTGTGGTTCACTATGCGGAAACGTTTATCGTCCCGGCTGCCGTCGGCGCGTACACCATACGTCCAAGCGGAGAATCGGAAGGATCAAATTGCGCGACAATCAAAGCGTTCGTCCGGGCTAAATGAACCGGTCGTCGCTTTAGTCTGAGAACAGGGACCACGCGCAGCTGGAAAGGCGAAGCAACAAGTCCGCGCAGCGAACGTAACGGCACGAAATTCATTTTGGAGAAACTATGCACTCTTCGTCCTTGGGCCCGGAGCCAAACACGGTCGATGCGCAAGCGCAATCGCTGGTGTACGTCGTACTTTTGGCGATGGTAACCGCCATCTCGGGATTCCTGTTTGGCTACGACACCGCGGTGATCAACGGAGTGCTTCTGCTGCTCCGCCGGCAGTTCACGCTTTCCAATCTGCAAACGGAAGTAGCTGCCAGCGCGCTTCTCCTGGGGTGTTTGTTGGGAGCCGCAGGCGCCAGCATGGTCGGAGACCGCTATGGCCGCCGGAAATCACTCATCTTTTCTGCTGTACTGTTCGCAATTTCCTCTCTGGGAGCGGCAGCGGCGAGTACGATTACAGTTTTTTCCATTGCTCGGCTTTTAGGTGGCCTGGCGATCGGCCTGGCATCGGTCCTTACCCCCGTTTACATTGCGGAGATTTCACCTTCGAAAAATCGCGGAACCCTTGTCTCCTTGAACCAGCTTGCGATTGTGATTGGAATTCTGGCGGCCTATCTCGTGAACTGGCAACTGGAGAAAATCGGCGACGCCAGTTGGAGATGGATGCTGGCGGTTGCGGCCATCCCTTCGTTGGCATTTTTCGCCGGGCTCTTTGGCATTCCCGAGTCTCCGCGATGGTTGATTGGCAAGGGCCGGCATGAGGAGGGCGAACGAATTCTGACGCGAATGTTTGGCGCAAAAACTGCCGCAGAACAAGTTCGACTGGTGCAAAAAGCTGCTGAGGGCGAAGAAGGCTCGTGGCACGAAGTGTTTTCACCGGCGTTGCGCAAACGGCTGGGAGTCGGCATTGCCCTCGCGCTTTTCTCGCAGGTGACCGGCATCAACACGGTGCTTTACTACGGTTCCATCATCATCAGTGAACACTTCCCCGGACAATCCACGGGCATGGCCCTGGCCGCAAATGTGATAATTGGCGCGGTGAACCTGATTTTTACGATTGTCGCCATGGTCTTTCTGGATCGCTGGGGGCGTCGCGTGATTTTGATGACCGCAAGTGGCGGCATGGGGCTCTCGTTGACACTTCTCGTGATTGGATTGCAGTTTCACAATGCCTCGGCGGTGCTAATGCTCGCGAGCATCCTTCTGTATGTTGCTTTCTTTGCTCTCGGGATGGGGCCGGGCCCGTGGCTGATCATTTCTGAAATCTTTCCCACCAAGGTGCGAGGCCGCGCGGCTTCTATCGCGACTTCCACGCTTTGGACCGGAACGCTGGTCGTCACCTTCACATTCTTATCTCTCGTAAACGTTCTGAACCTCGGCGGTACTTTCGCCATCTACGGAGCACTCTCGTTTGTTTGCTTCTTCTACGTGTGGAAGCTTGTTCCAGAAACCAAGGGGCGAACCTTAGAACAGATTCAGGAGGCTTGGGGCAAATAGGGGGCAATATGAACAGCTTCGGCCGCCGTGGATTTCTGGGTGGTCTACTGGTTTCAGGGGCGGCTGCGGCCGCTGGCGGTAAGGAAACTCTAACGGCCACAGCAAGCTTGGCCAGCCGTGAACCCGAAGATACTCCGGCTGCTGCGGTTGATTTTCGCTATGCGCCGTGCGTGTCTCAGGCGACGATTTGTTTCCCGGACGATCCGAAGAAAAGCCTGGTTGGCCAAGCCGGCGATCTTCGTTACGGCTTCGCAAACAGCCTTCAAGTGGGCATGGAGGATTTTGCGACCGTTTGCACGTTTTCACTAGCAGGAATGCAAGATGACCGCGTAGTTCGTCAGTGGCTGGAAGCTCCGCACATCCCGATTGTGCACACCCTGATCGAACGGCCCACAGCTACTCTCGAGCTTACGGCGTTTGCCACGAATCGCGGCAACGAGGGCCGGGTTGACAACGTGCTGATGACGATTCTGCCCAAGCAAGGCACCGTGTCAGCCACTCCACGCATACATATTCGTACCTGCCTGCCTTTCAAGCAGAGTTCCGTCCCGCCGACGATCGTAGTGAAGAACACTGATACGAACTTACCTTTTCTCGTAGCGGCAAAACTGGGCGCTACGCCCGATTTCGCAGCCATGTGGGATGAAGCTGGGTACAGCTTGTACCTGCCTCATGGCGAAGCTTCTCCCGGGAAACCTTTGCAGTACCTGATTCGTTTTCCCCAGGATGGCCAGTTGGCTGAAGTTCTCCAGGGGATGCTTCAGAATCCTGAAGGTCTGGCCGAAGAGGCGCGGGAGTTTTGGCGCCATTGGAAACAGTTCGGCAGCGTCGCCTGGAGGTATCCCGGAAGAGCCGGAGAGTTCCTCACCTGTTGCGCGCGAAATATCCAGCAAGCCAGAGAAGTGAAGAATGGCCGCCTGGTCTTTCAGGTAGGCCCCACGGTTTACCGCAACCTTTGGATCGTGGACGGCAATTTCCTGCTGGAGGCCGCGCGCTACCTGGGTTACGACAAGGAAGCGGACGACGGTCTGCAGTCCGAGTGGGCCAAACAGTTGCCTTCGGGCCAAGTTGTGGCGGGCGGAGGCGGGGAACACTGGAAAGACACCGCGATTGCCATGTTCACGCTGGTTCGCCAATGCGAATTGAAGCAGGACTGGCAATTCTTCAAGGAACTTGAGCCAAATGTCCGGCGCGCCATTGATTTCCTGGTACAACTTCGCGACACAGCCCGGGCTGGCAATAGCATTAACGGGCGTTATGGATTGCTTGCTCCCGGTTTTGCCGATGGCGGAATCGGCGGTGTGCGTTCAGAGTTTACGAATACTGTGTGGACTCTTGCAGGATTGAAGAGCGTGGCTGAGGCAGCGGATCGTCTGGGCATAGACTCGCTGCAAATAGCGCGCACATTCTATGACGAATTACGCGCATCGTTCCTTGCAGCCGCCAAACAGGAAATGGTCAGGCATCCGGACGGATTTGAATACCTGCCAATGCTGGCGAAGGAAGATCCTGACTGGCATCAGCCTGCCCCCTGGAACCGGCCACGGCCTCAGAGCGCACAATGGGCGCTTTCCCACGCCATATTTCCCGGCGTCGTGTTTGCCAAAGACGATCCCATCGTTCGCGGACACATCCAGCTCATGCAAGCGTGCACCCAGGAAGACGTTCCCGCGGAGACAGGCTGGCTCTGGCACGAAAGTGTCTGGAACTACAACGCTTCGTTCGCCGCGCACGTTTATCTTTGGGCGGATCTGCCGGAGTGGGCTGATCGTACCTTCCGCGGATTCTTGAATCACGCTTCGCCTCTCTATTGCTGGCGGGAAGAGCAACCGCTGCAACATGCGCTTGTCGGTCAGGACTGGGGCGACATGCCGCACAACTGGGCCAGTGCCGAGTGCGTTCGGTATCTAAGGCATATGCTCTTGCTGGAAGACGGCACACAGTTGCGCTTCCTTGAAGGGATGAAAACTCCAAAACTCAGAGAACAGGAGAGGTATCGGCTGGAACATACTCCGACGCGATTTGGACGCGTTACTTTGAGCTTGGAACCGCTCGCAAATAAACAGGGATGGAAACTTGATGTGGGACTCGAACCCGGGCAACGGCCGGGGACCGTAGAGGTTCCTCACGCGATTTTTGGCCGGCAGTTCGATCGCATCGTGGGCGCAAAGTTCCAAATCCTCGACCAAACGGTCATGGTCGATCCCGAAGCCCGAACCTGGAGCGTTTTCTGGCGCTAAACGATCATTCTGCCCCAACAACCCGAGATACCGGTTTAGAGAATCCCCCAGATTGCTGTAAGGCGTTGCGAATAAAACTCTTTTCTGTCTTTGCGCCTTTAAGCAGATATTTGCCATTGAAAGAACGTTTACCCTAATAAAGCAGGAAACAAAGATTGTTTTAGCCATAAAAATGCAAAAAAACGATTGACTAAACCAAAACAGTGGCGTTACATTTGCCAGGTCCTGCAGTTCATGCGAGAAACTAGAGCTAATCACTCACCAGAAAGAGGCGAAAAATGGTCGAGCTTCGATCCTCAATGGCCCTTTTGAGGCGCTCATTTATACTCATCGGCCTGCTCCTTATGTGCGCTCTTGCAGCGCGCGCACAATTCGATACCGGCACGATTACTGGTCTGGTAACCGATCCGTCCGGAGCCGCGGTTGCTCACGCCACCGTAACCGTGACCAATGCCGCGACTTCATTCCAGAGAGTTCTGCAGACGGATACTGGCGGAAGTTTCACCGCTTCCGCCCTGCCGTTTGGAAACTACGTTGTCTCAGCGGTAGCAAGCAATTTCGCTGAAGCCAAAAGCCAAACGATAGCGCTCAGCGTGGGAGCAACGGTACGCGTGAACCTTTCTTTGACCGTGCAGGAGATTCACGAAACGATTGAGATCACAGGCACGGCCACGACTGTCGATACGGTCACGAGCACGGCGGGCACTACTTTGAACTCCAACCAGATCAGCAACCTTCCCGTCAACGGAAGAGACGTCATGGATTTCCTGGAGATAGCCCCGGGGTCAGTGAATTCGATTGGATTCTTTCAGGGCAGCGTAAATGGTCAAGAGAACTTTTTCACGGGATTGAATGTCACCGTCGACGGGCAAAATGCGAGCCGGGGCGACATCAATGGATTCGACGAAACGGAAGGGAACGAACAGGCCCGGCTCACGCGAGCCAGCTTGGACAGCATTCAAGAGATTGACTTTGCAAACAGTGGCTACAGCGCCGAAGTCGGACACTCGCTTGGTCCCCAGATGAATATCATTACGAAAGCCGGGACCAACGATTTCCACGGCACATTGTTTGAGTTTTTCCGGAATGACGCCTTGGACGCGAACGATTATTTCGCCAATACGCTGACCGCGCCGAAACAACCCCTCAGGATGAATCAGTTTGGCGGGAATCTCGGCGGGCCCATCCTTAAGAGCAAACTCTTCTTCTTTTTGAATTACGAGGGAATTCGCCAGCGCACAACGGCGATCAACTCTCTCTACGAGATTCCGAGCGCTTACGTGAGATCACAATTTGTGCCGGCGATGCAGCCCGTATTAGCCCAGATGGCTCCTCTGCCAGCGGCCTGTTCCGCCATTCCGGCACCAGCTTCCTGTTCAGTTCCGGGCACCATCGACACGACTAATCCCGCCGGTGGGGCGGATCTTGTCTATGATCCCGCGGCTTTGCCAACGACCCTGCGCGAGGACAGCGGATCGTTCAGGATCGATTACAACCTGTCGGACAAGGATCGTTTGTTCTTCCGGTACAACATCGACGATTCCCTCACGGATCAAACCATCGGTCTGAATGTGGGTCAGGTGACGCCGCTTTACCTGCGGACACAACTGGGCAAGATTGACGAAACTCACACCTTCAGCCCAACGCTGCTCAACGAATTCAGCGTGGCGATAAACCGCTTTTACTCCGATACGAACTCGAATACTCCGACACCGCTGACAGGATTTTCCGGGTTCTTTACTAATTTGGGCGCGCTTCCGGGACCAAATACCTTCAATCAGATCACTCCATTCACGGTATTTGAAGTGTTCGACAACGTGACCAAAGTGTTGGGACGACAGACGTTGCGCTTTGGCACGCAGATTCGCGCCAACCGGCTGAACGAATGGCTTCGCCCCACGCAATTCTTCGATTTCGGAAGCTTCTCGGACCTCGAGAATGACCGGCCATTTGTTTTGCAAAAGATTGGCTTCCCGGGATTCGTCGGGGTGCGTGATTCGAACTGGGATTTCTATGCGCAGGACGATTGGCGGGTGACCCGCAAACTTACCCTGAACCTTGGTTTGCGGTATGACTACAACACGGTGTGGCGCGAGGGGCAAAATCGCCTACAAAACTTTGATTTCGCGTCGCAGTCGTTTCTCCCCTCCACGCAAGCCCCGTATCACGCTCCGGGCAAGGATTTCGCCCCACGCCTCGGCCTGGCCTATGATCCCTTTGGCAAGGGAAAGACCGTGATTCATGCGTATGGTGGAATGTTCTACAATCCGATGCATTTCGGCTTCGGCCTCGTCAGCAACGTACCGGCCTATGAAAGCTACAATGTCAATGTCTTCCAGGCGCCCATCGTATATCCGGAGCCTAATCCGCCTTTGCCTGCCGGCACGCAAAACGTGAGCATATTCCCGCAGAATCCCAAGGACCCCTATTCCATTAACTGGTTGTTCGGCATTCAACAGGAAGTGGCGCCTAAGACGGTGCTGACAGTGAATTACACCGGCAATGAGGATCACCACATGCAGGCGGGCGTGGACTTCGCCGCTGTGAACCTGAATCCCGCCAATTTCTACACTCAATCAGGCCGTCCGTATTCGGGATTTGCCAGTGAAAACCTGGACTCCGACGAACTCAGTTCAAATTACCACGCTTTGCAAGTGCAGGTCCGCCATAACGCCGGCCGTCTCACTCTCGAAGGGAACTACACCTGGTCGCATGAAATCGACGATATGGTCAACGTATTCGGCGGGTTCTCGAACCCCACCAACCCCAGCTTCGATCGAGGACCAGGAGACTGGGATATCCGGCACAATTTTACGGCCAGCGTACTTTACAACTTGCCGGACTTAAGGCGCTTCAATTCCATCGTTCGAGGGGTTCTGGGTGGATGGCAGACGTCTAATATCGTGCAGGCTCGGACCGGGGGGCCAGTCAACCCTCAAATAGAGAGTGGGTTCTTTGGAATCCCCGTCCGTCCTGAGTTAACCGGCCAAACTATACGGCTTCCCAATTTCTCCTGGCCGAGTGCAAGCTACAACATAAACGCATATGAGGTTAACCCGAATTTTACCGGCGACCCGGGCGTGGGCTTGGGAGATGCCGGACGCAACAGCCTTCGCGCACCGGGCTTTTTCCAATGGGATTTCTCGCTAATGAAGAACTTCCCGGTCACAGAAAAGATCACTTTGCAGTTCCGCGCTGACATTTTCAATATTCTCAATCATCCTAATTTCGCCAATCCCGATGTCGGCATTTGCGAGTCGATCGCCCTTCCCGTAACGACCCCCGCCCCGGGCTGTGCCCCGAGTGCGACCGATCCCTCTGGCCAAGCCCTGAATCACAACTTTGGACGGGTTGGCCAAACCATCGCCAGCGCCAACTCCAGTCTGGTCGGTACAGGAACCGCGCGACAGGAGCAGTTCTCGCTGAAGATCATATTCTGATCTCTTTGGCCTCGCCACGGCGGAAGATATTCAACTGTTGCCGCCGTGGTGATGTCTTCAATGAAGAAGGTATGGTCCGTGATCTCGCCTTAGCCGACCGCAGCGGCTGAGATGTGGCCCAGGGAAATAGCGATGAAGACACGCCAAGTAGTAGTGGTTGTCTGCTACTTTTTACTCTCGGGAATTTTGATCTCTTGCGGCGGTTCACAAATGAGTTCCCCGACGCCACAACCGCCCCGTACTGCCGCGTGCGCCACTGCAGCGTATTTTCCTTGCCAGCAAGGTTGGCTCGGGGCTGATGGGGCGTACTCTGTCGCTCTGGGCAATGGAACCAGTCTCTGGATCTTCGCGGATACATTCGTAGGTTCGGCCACGGCAACCAGTCGCACGCAGTCGACCGGCTTCATCCACAATTCAATCGCAATTTCGACCTGCTCCAGTCAAAGCTGTTCCTATCAATATTATTGGTCGGGCATGAACACCGCCAACCAGGGGCCGGTGTTTTCTGTTCCTGGATCGAGTACCGAGTGGTTCTGGCCCATGGACGGATTCGTTTACAACGGGACTCTCTACCTCGCGCTGATGCAAATGCATGCAACCGGGAGTGGTGGCGCTTTTGGATTTGCCTACAGCGGTGCTCAACTGGCAAGCATCGGCAACTTCACGGCCCCGCCAAGCCAATGGTCAGTGACCTACCAGCCTCTGAATACCGGGGCTGCGGCTGTCCCCGGCGTTTCCATCCTCGTCGCTCAAGGTCCCAATGGAAACCCTGACCCGTCAAACCCACTGGGTGCAAACTACGCTTACTTTTTCACGTTGGTTGGATCGGACAATCCCTCGACGCAATATGTGGCGCTGCTCCGACTGCCGTTAACCCAGCTGAACAGTTCTGCAAGGCCCGGAAACACTACTTGGGAATACCTTAAGTCGGACTCCACCTGGGGAATCTGGTTGGACACGGACACCACCCTCCCGAATGACAACGCGGAGGTACTGAGCCCCGGCGCGACTGAAATGACGGTGCGCTATCACAGTTCGACGAACCAGTGGATTGCCGTGTATCCCGTCGGTTTGGACAACAAAGCACATTACAGCCTTTCCTCTTCCATGATTGGTTCTTGGGGATCATCCGAAACTCTGTATTCCTACCCGGAGATGGAACCGGGGAATTCTAACTACACGGCCAACGTTTTTTGCTATGCCGCGAAAGAGCACGTTGAGCTAGAGACCGCTGACCAGATTTTTTTCACCTACGCGTGCAACTCAACTCAGGAGAGCGACATCACCAGCAACATGAATCTGTATCATCCAGTCGTGGTGACGCAGGCATTGCCCAGCATGTAGCCGAGCAGCGGGTGAGAAGGCAAATTGTGTGAGAGGATGAGAAAAGACGACTTTTATTGTAGACGGAATTGGCCAAAACAGAATTGTGGCATTGGAGTGAATGAATGGTGCATGTAGATTGGGCGAGTGGTCTCTTACAGCCTGCAGCGGAAGTGCGCGAAAGCGTGAAGACACTCGGACAACTGAAGGGAATCTTTGCAGACTCGGAGGCGTTGCTTGGAATGGATCCGGGAACCGTGGTGTACCGCGTTCAAGCATGGTGTCCGTTGCCCGAAGGGACGGAAGGCGGGCTGTTCTGGGGTAATACGGTTGTCGAGCCGGGGAAAGTTGATTCCGAGTACTTCATGACGCACGGACACTTTCACCTGAAGCGCGATCGCACGGAATACTACGCGACCGTGGAAGGCGAAGGTGCTCTGATCATGATGGACGATACCCGTAGAACCTGGTTCGAGCCCATGTCCGTGGGCAGCGTGCATTTCATTCCACCCAACGTCGCCCACAGGGTCGCCAACGTTGGCAGCCTGCCGCTCCGGCTGTTAGCGTGTTGGCCGAGCGATGCGGGGCACGACTACGATCTAATTCGCAAGCATGGCTTTGGCGCTCGTCTGCTGTCCGTGGACGGAAAACCCACGCTGGTGCGGAGCGATGCGTGACCGAGACTTTTCCCAAACCTTCCGCGGCTGAATCGATGTTTGATCCTGAACTCGACATTCGATTTTTGCGTGATCAACTGGATTTCCGCTACGGACCCGGTATTTTCGGACCGGAAGTCGAATACCGTACTCTGGATGCCATTCGAAGAAGCTTGCAAGACCCGAACTGCACTGGGCCAGATCGCGTCTACGCGATTGCCATGGATGTCGGGCGCCGCGAAGATCTCGATGAATTGAAGAGGCGGTGGCTCCTCTTTGGCATTGTCATGTACGCCAAAGGCAGGCTCGGCAAGGAACCTGTGCGTAGTCAGGGTCACGTTCATGCCGTTGCTCCCCATTGTGGGTGGTCAACGCCCGAATTGTTCGAGATATGGGAAGGGCGTGGAATTATCTATGGCCAACAGGACCCCGGCGATGACCCTGGGCGCTGCTTTGCTATCGAGGTGGGGCCCGGCGAACAAGTGGTCATCCCCCCCAATTGGCCCCACTACGTTGTAAATGCGGATATGCATGCGCCATTGATCTTCGGCGCCTGGTGCGACCGGCAATATGGATTCGATTACATGCAGATGCGCGCGCATCACGGGCTTGCCTGGTTCCCATTGATGGCAGACGACGGAAAAATAAGTTGGGAAGCGAACCCAAACTATTCAGCCTCTAAACTGGAATGCAAGAAAACCAGGACTTATCCGGAGCTTGGCCTTTCCCCCTCGACTCCCATCTATGAACAGTTTCGCCGAAATCCGGAGTCGGTTCAGTGGGTGTCTGAGCCTGCAAGGCTTAAAGATTTATGGCCTAGGTTCGAACCCTGAGTTATCGGCGATCGCCTGCCAACCTTGTCCGCGCAATTATTCATTCATGTCCGCGGTATATTCCCGTATTGCACCGGCGGGCAGAGAAGTTATGACTTTGTTGGCTGAGTCGAGCAGCTCGAGTGAGTCTGGTTTAACGGCGACATCTGCGATTGACAGCGTCCCCTGCGGTACGTGGGCGAGGAAGAGCAGATAATTTGCCGTTCGCGTACTTCCGGCCGGAATATGCGCTAGGGTAGGCGTACCGTACATTTGCCCTAGCCTGAAATTCTCCGCGCGACTGAGCGGCAGGGGACTGGTGCCAAACTCGAGCCCCCGTGTCTTCTCTCGGCCATTCCAGGGAGAGTTGCGGCGCGCGCCGTTTTCCTCCCACAGAGCGATCCAGGGAAAGTCAGATCGCCGGAAGAGGTAGCCGATTACGAAGGCCAACTTTTTGTTGAGGGCGCAAGCAAAGCCGTATGTCCGATCGAGCGCAACTTGTACGGCTGCTATAAAGCCTCGTGAGCGCGCGGTGAGCAGTTGGCGCAAATCCACGCGGCCGCGATCAAAACGTGGCGCATAGGGCCATAAGAACTCAGCGTCGGTCTTAAGCAACTCACGTCCATCATATCCCGCCGGGTTCGTCCGGCCTCGTGCGCCGGGAAGATCAATCACGCAGTCCTTCGAAAGAAATGGAGCACCCAAGGTGGCGTGTTGTTGCCACTGGATGAATTGATCCACTTTGCGTTCATTCTTTACGGATTCACGAATGTAAACGACCGATTCGCCGCGCCTTAGTAGCAAAGAACGAGTGAAGTCCAATTCCGCTCGCGGCAACTGAACGGAGAGTTGCAGCATGGCCTGACTTGCGTTGGATTTTAGCGACGCACTCCACTGTGAAACTCCCGTTTCGCCGTGAAGCGTTCCCCCGAATTTGATTTCTTCCGGCGAGGGCATTCCAAACAGATCGAGGCACAGGTTATGCCCGGCAATCCCGCACAAAAGTCTGCCCGTTTCCGGCGAACCATAGATCCTTGCGTGCTTTTCCGGCTTGAAGTTAAACGGCTCCAGCGATTTCCATCGAGGTACCCAGTACGGATTGGTGCATCGAGTTTTGTCCCTGAAATGAAAATCGACTATGTGCCCGCCGCCAGTGAGATGAGTTAATTCCACCAACTCGTTTCCGATTAGGCAGGCTTTTCGGCCGCGCCAGGTAGTTCGGTCACAGTGCATTAAGGAACCTTCGTGTAAGCAGAAAAACTTCTAGGATTACCATTTCAACTGCTTCGTTGCACCCTCTTCGACGCGAGCATGATCCAATGCCTTAAACAACTGCAGCGGACAAGCCGCCATCGATCACCAGGCATTGTCCTGTAACCCAGGAGCTCTCATCACCCGCAAGATACAGTGATCCCCACGCGACATCGATCGGGCGGCCTATTCTGCCAAGCGGATGCATCTTTTCCCACTCTGCCCGGAGAGCGGCAGGGTTTGGCGCACGCGCAATCACCTGCGCTGCCATTGGAGTTTCCACTGTTCCCGGCGCGATGCAATTTACACGAATGCCCTGGCCGGCGTATTCCCGCGCCAGTTGCCGAGTCAGGCTGATGATGCCGCCCTTGCTGGAGGCATAGTGTGGGAAACTGGGAAACCCAAACAGCCCTTGCACGGAAGCGATGTTCACGATCGTCCCGTGTTTCGCCGCCAGCATTCCGGGTAACACATGCTTCGCGCAGAGAAACATGCTCGTCAAATTCACCTTCAGGATGCGCTCCCAGTCGGCTAAATCGAGGAGATGAGCGGGCGATTCATGTGAAATTCCAACCACGTTCACCAGAATGTCGATGGATTGACCAAATTCCTTGCTCCCGGATGCTACCGTTGCTTTCACTTCACTCTCATTGCTCACGTCGCAACGGCGAAAAATACAGTGTCCGCCTGCCGCTCGAATTTCGTTGGCCGTGGCGGTTCCGGTACGCTCGTCAATGTCAGCGGCGACAACCTTCGCACCTTCTTGCGCGAACAGACGCGCAATGGCCTCGCCAATTCCCATGGCAGCACCGGTTACGAGAGCAGTTCGACCCAGCAGGCGCATGATCCAGCCTCCAAAGATTCTCCGCGTTTGGAAGGAAAGCTAACACGTCTCATGAGCGATAGACAAGAATCAACTCAATCTGATGAATGAATTGCGGGCTAAACATATTCATCGCTAGGCATTGACTGCATTTCGGTCATCTGTCCCTTGACAGCGCATCTTGCTCGGGCTATACACTGCCCCGTTGATAATTGCCGCAGTCGGCCTGAGTCGCATTGACCGACTCAGGCTTTGGACACTTCACCCTGATTCCTGTGACCAGCGTTGATACAAATCGTTCGTCGAATCCACGCATTCGAGTAATCGCTGATTACGGTAATCTCTGTGGCGAAGGACCGCTGTGGGACGACAAAAATCAAATTCTGTATTGGACAGACGTAACCGGGAAAAGATTCTTTCGATACTGGTGGCAGGATCGACGGCACGAGCCAATCCATGAGGGGTTTGAAATCAGAGGATTCACTCTGCAGGAGGACAGCGGATTCGTTATAACAAACAGCCAAGGAGTCTGGAGGTGGAGTCCCGAGGGCGAACCTGTACTGCTGGCGTCGGAAGCCGAAGGAAAAGAGTGTGCGCTGAACGATTGCATCGCGGACCCCGAAGGCAGAGTCTACTCGGGTTCGTTTCACTTTGAGCCCGATGGCAATGCTCCACCGAGCTTTCTATTTCGAATCAACGTTGACGGCTCGGTTCATGTCGTCGATGAAGGCATACAGTTCTCAAATGGCCTTGGATTTTCTCCCGACTGCCGTACCTTGTATTTCGCGGATACGCTCGCGCGATGCATTTATGCCTACGATTGGCGTCAAGAAGATGGTGCACTTTCAAATCGACGCGTGTTCACGCGCATACCTCGCGAGCAGGGACTGCCAGACGGATTGACAGTGGATGCGCAAGGCTTTGTCTGGTGCGCCCACTGGTTTGGCGGGTGCTTGACGCGCTATGATCCCGACGGCAAGCTCGAAAGGCGAATCCCAACACCGGCCTCACAAACTTCGTCACTGGCTTTTGGCGGGCCGGAACTGAGCGAGATTTTCATTACCTCCGCGGGGGCAAGCAATGTGCTTTCGCTTGCTCCGCAAGGCTACGATCCCGAAAAGGTCTTCGTCGGTGGGCCGCTGTATGAATTGAGTATGGATATTCTGGGAAAGAAGGAATTCCGCTCTCGAATCATGCGCGCTCCAAAGTATCGACCGTGAAGCAGTATTGGGGGATCAGTGGACGGGAATTAGTGTGCCTGGGTGGACTTGAACCACCGACCTCGCCCTTATCAGGCTGGCGTCGTTCGGTTTTACAACAGCCTACAAGTCCGCGGGGACTGCCAAACTAAGCGGAAGTCATACAAGACGTAGGTTATTTCGGGTTGGGTTGTGGGTCGGAAAAAGTCGAACTGTGAAGCAGGGTAAAACGCAATAGCCTGTAAAGTACTGAAATGTGGTCGCGAAGTACAGCGCATCCTGCTTTTGGGCGTCCGCGTTTGCCAGGACCGAAGGCCAGCGCGCATTCAACCACTACGGATTCTTCGAGTACTTCGTCCAGTGCACCAGATCGTTGCTGCGTGCCAGCCCAATCCCGCGGCCATCATTCAACCCGTACCAGCCCCAGTAGCGGAATCCGTCTCGATTCATTTCCAGGACGCTCATCGTATGCGGGTACTCGTTGCCTTCCCAGGCTTGTGCGTCGATCAACACATGCTTCGGCGTGGTCAATCTCAGATAAGGAATACTGTCCGCCGCCATTTTCTCGGCTCCCGTCTGCGCCCATGCCAAACAGGGCGCCATCAGAATGCTTGCTGTCAGAACTGCTTGGAAAACGCTTTGCGCCAACATCGCTTTGTCTCCTCATCCATGATCTACAAGTGTGAATCCGTGCTTGGATCCTTGCGACTGATCGTGGCGTTTGTAATTAACGGCTTTGCCCAGAACCCCACGCTCAATACCGCCCCAAACGTTAAATACAAAAACGAAACCCCCGGGCGCAGCCCAAAGTAATCACCAAGACGGCCGATGATGAGTGGCACGACCGCGCCTCCCATGATTCCCGTGCTCAAAATCCCGGCAAACGAGCCGTGATGCTCCGACGCGGAATTCAATGCCAACGAAACCAGGATCGGCCACATGACCGACGCAAAAAGCCCAATGGCGGGAAAGGCAATCAAGGAAACCTTGGCCGGCCCGAACAGGGCCACCGTCAAACAAGCCAAGGCGCCACAGCAAGTACCGATCAACACATGACGGCTGTCAAAAATCTTCAACAGCAGCATGCCGATGAAGCACCCTGCGGTCAGTAACCCCCAGAACCATGCCACTGCGGTTGCTCCCGTCGTGTGCGGATCGTAACCGTGATATTGCGAAAGGAATTTCGATATCCAATCCGCCGTGCCCTGCTCGGATCCCACATAGCAAAACACGCAAACGAAAAATGCCCACACCATCGGTTTGCGAAACAGGCTCCCGTACATCGCCAGTGAACCTGCTTGCTCCTCTTCCGTTCTTTCCACGCTTGGAAAGTGGCTAAGCAACAGCACGCCAATCATCGCCACCGTGAACACTGCAAAAATCCAGTACATGGAGGCCCAGGGTAGTTCGTGCGGCGTGAGTTTAGCCAGAATCGTCAACAGGGGATTCGCCTTATTTGCTCCCGAAACCAGGTTCAGCACCAGGTAGGAGTAAAGATAAGGGCTGAAGAAAGACGCCAACCCAAAAATCAGCTGCGCGAATGCGGAGTTAAATGCAAAATGCTCTTCTCCTCCGGCCACACGCAACAGCGGGTTAATCGCCGTTTGCAGCGTTGCCATACCGGAGCCCATCACGAACAAGGAAACCACTGCAACTTTGTAACTTGGATGAAAGGCAAAGCTCAACGAGCCTAGTGTGCCCGCCAAAAACGCCAGGATCATCACGGGCTTTTCCCCAAATCGCTCCACCAGAAATCCCGCGGGAATGGACATCACGCCATACGCGATGAAGAACGAGAAGGGAAGCAACGCCGCAGCAGCAAGGCTCACTTTAAAGCTGTTGATAATGTCCGGAACCAGCGGGCCAAGTATGTTCGTCAAAAGCGACATTACGAAGAACGTCAGGAAGACGATCCCCACCATCGCGCGGTTTCTCGGCATCGGGCCTGTCATGGGTCCTCTATTCTTTCGTCGTTACTTTGCTTGCCAGGGCAAATCGCCCCGGTTGCAGGCCTGCTTGCCACGCCAGTGCCAGCGTGATCATCTCCACCGGAAGTATTTCCAGGATGGGTCCAATCGAGGGAAGCGCCTTCGGAAGTGCGCACGGGGCGAACCCCGACTCATCTCCCACCCATTCGGCCCGGCCGCGCTGCTCGCGGATGTCTTGGAACAATCCGGCATTCAAATCCCGCGTCTTCTTGTTTCCCGCAAAGACCAGCACGAACACTTCGTCTCCGAGCATTTCAAACGGGCCATGCCGGAATGCCGCGCTGCTCATTCCTTCCGCCGGGAATCGCGTCGATTCTTTAATAATCAGCGCGCCGGTCCCCGCCACCGCCAGCGACGGCCCTCTTCCTACCAGAAACAAATTACGGATTTCACGGAGTGTGTCAGCTAAAGTCCTTACGTGCTGCTCCCACCTACTCAGGTAATCCCGCGCCGCAGGTGCCGCACTCTGGAGTGTGCGCCGGCTCTCTGATAAATCGCACCCGCGCACAACATCACCCAGCCACTGCAACGCGGCCAGTGCGGTCACGTACGTCTTGCAGGACACGGAAAACTCCAGTCCCGCCCGCGTCAGGATGGTCGCTTCCGCCCTCTTCGCCAGCGGGCTTTCCGCCGTATTCGTCACCGCAATCAGAGGGGACTTGCCCTGATTTACGTTCAGCAGGCGAATCACTTCCGCACTCTGTCCCGACTGTGACACCGCCACCAGCAGCGTCTCAGGCGAAAGCAGGTTGTTTTCGTAATGAATCAGTTCCGACGTTTCCGCCGCCATCGCCAGAATTCCGTGTTCGATGAGTTGCAGTCGCAGCGGATGAAGTGCGTGGAACGAAGACCCCATCCCAGTCAGTATTACCCGGCGAAATTCGCCTTTCTGCGTCCGCGTGACCAGTCTTTGCAGCTCGCTGGACACTTCCAATCCCGCCACGGTTTCTTCCAACGCCCGCGGCTGGTCCAGAAGATCGCGGCGATACTCTCCGTCTATTTTTGAAATATCAAGTGCCACGGCTATCTCCGTTTGCGCAGAACCGGTGATGCCACACTCGTGCTGCCCCGATCAGGTTTGCCTCCTCTCCTAACGAAGCCAGTGCCAATTCCGTCTTCTCGTACGGAACAAACGCGCAACTCGACCCAATGATCTCGCGCATCTTTCCCAGAAACAGGTCGGCACTCTTCATCACGCTTCCGCCCAGTACGATTATGTCGGGTATAAACGTTGTAACCAGGTTCGCCATCCCATAACCGAGATAGCGGGCTTCGTTCTCTACGGCGCGCATCGCCCAGGGATCCTTCTCTCGCGCCAGTTCGCAAATTCGTTTTGCCGTCAGGTTGGTTAGGTTTGGATAGTCGGCGGGAGCATTCAGCTGAAGCCACGCCACCATCGCAGGTCCCGCCGCCAGGGATTCCCAACAACCGTTAAAACCGCACCAGCATTTCGGGCCTGATGGATCAATCAGCACGTGCCCGATTTCGGGGTGGGATTGCGCCACGCCACGGTAGATCTTTCCGTATAGAATCAACCCCACGCCGATGCCGGTTCCAATCGTGACGTAAATCAACCGTGGCCGGTTTTTCCCTGCGCCCCAACTGGCCTCCCCCAAGGCCGCCGCATCCGCATCATTCTCTATCGCCACGGTTACATGGAAGATTCGTGCCAGGTCTTTCACTGGATTTTTGCCCTTCCATGTCGGAAAGAAATTGACCTCGCCGATTTCTCCTGTGAACGGATCGATCGGTCCCGTGGAACCGATTCCGATTCCAGTGATCTCCGCCTGCGCGCTGGCGGATGCGTCCCGCAACATCTGCGCAGTACGCTCCAGCGCCTTCATGTAGCCCAGGTCCGCGGACGTCGGTGATTCAAAGCGGGAGCGGACCCGCCCGTCGTTGTCGACCATCCCCACCGCGATCTTTGTTCCGCCGATATCGACCCCGGCAATCATCGCTTCCACTCCACGATCACCGCGTCGAAAGGCGCAATTTCCAGTTGCCAACTCGCGCCATCCGTGGAAATCGGCTTTGGCCCATCCACCGCAATCCGCGATACGGACCGTACGGGAGTTGCGGAATGCAAAGTTACCTTCTGCGTTTCGAAGCTGTGATTTACCGCAACCACATAGCCGCGCGCGGTTCCGCCCAGCACCGACAGCTCAACGGATGGGTTATCCGCCCGAAACGCGGGCTTCACCCCCACCCAATCCCGGAAAGCGGCATACAAACGGTGCGTGTCTTCCGGCTTATCAAACACGGCCGGTACTTCCGCCAAATAATGTTCCAGCGGGTAAGCGCTCAACAGTGTCTTGCCAGGGCCAATTTGATTCGTGACCAGCGCCGGATGGCCGTCCTGGTCCACGGCGATAACCTTTCCGCTGCTCACTTCCAGCAGCGTTCCCCAGGATTGAATCGAAGCCGAGGGCGCGGTGTAGTGCAGCGTGTCTCCCGGCTTGAAATCCCCGAACGGTTCCACGAACTTCAAAGTCACTTCCGAACTGACAGCCCGGTCCATCATGCGGGCCCCGAACACAGAGTCCATCTCAGGCGCCGCTGAATCCGCTGAAAGCGAGGCATACAGAAATCCGCCATTTTCCACGTATTTGCGTGCCTTCGTATAGAAATCGCTATGCACATGCGTCAGGAATGGATCACCCGTACCGGTCACGGGGTAGGGAAGAAAAATCATCGCGTGCTTGTTCCAATCGGAATACTCGCGCGGGAAGTCCGCCTTTAGGCCTACGCGGCGTCCCAACACAAACGAGGTTAGCGCCGATCCCATCAGCAGGTGATTACCGGCGCTGATGTCCGCTTGCGGCCTCCCCGGTATGGCATCCCCGTCTGAAATGGAGACGTAGGGTGTGACCTCCGGGCCGGTCAGTCCAAAGCGTGAAAAATCTCCGTGGATTTTTGCCCACTCGTCCGGAATGATCACTCCAAAGTCGGCAGCCGCGGGCGAAAGTCCCGTCAAGTCAAGCTGCCCCACCACTTGCGCAATTTTCTTGAATTCCCGGGCCAGCGGCTTGTCCTGTCGGTCCCACGTGACCATTCCCCAACCCGTTTCCTGCGGCGTACGCAAATACGGCGCTTTATGAAACTGTTCCGGCGAGGCGTCGGTATAGCACCACAAATCCACACCGATGCTTCCCGCACCGATCCCGGAATAGATTTGCGCCCGGTCGTATGTCGCCACTCGCTCCGGCGAAAACTGGGCCGTTGACGCGCCCATTTCATGAATCATTGCCGGATGTCCCGCACCCTGCGACAACGTAATCTCAAACGCCGCTCCGTACGTTCCGCGCACGGATACCAGTGGATCAGGAAATAGATCCGTCACGTACAGCGTGAACGGATGCACGCTGAAGAAATCCACGGAACTTGAAATCAAGTCCGCGCGAAACGGCCCGTGCGTCACCTCTTGGCCGCTCGTTCCCACCACGATGGGGTGCAGCTTGTCGTATTTGCGGATTCCGTCGGCGATCAGTCGCGTCCAATTGATTGCCATCGCATCCGTCGTTTGGCCATCCACGATCCAGAACGGAGGTTCGTCCGTCAGGTCCCAGCCGATGATGCCCGTTTCTTGCGCGTACCTGCGGCCAAATTCCATCGCCAGATTCGTCTCCAGCCGCAGCATTTCCGGATCGGCATGCGGGTGACGCCCATGCCGCCAGGGGACGTCCCAATAGGCTTCGCCAACTTCGCCGCCGATGAACAAGCTGGGGTGCAGGTAGATCTGGTATTTGTGCGCAAGCGACACCAGATAGTCCAACTGATGGAAGGCGACCGGGTTGTAATCCCCCGGGCGCGGCTCGAACCACGGCCACACCATGTCAAAACGCACGATGGTGTATCCCAGCTCATGCATCTTAGCGAAGTCCGCCTCGATGTCCTTGGGATCCCACTGCACCGGCCATTGCATTGCGGCCTTTGCCGGCACCCAGTGCGCCCCCACGGGAATAAAACGTTTGCCGTCGTGCGTAAAATACGTGCCGTCAAGATGCACGGCCGAGAGCTTGTGAGCGTCGGCCGGCTTGGCATCTTGGGAGATTGCAGCAGAACTTGAAAAGAGCGCAGCACATATAAACAGAGCTGCTTCGCGCAAACTATTTCTTTGATGACTCATAGAACCTCGTCGAACGGAAACTTGCAATCGATTCTCTCAGAACCGGAAACGCGCGGCGACTTGCAGTTGCCGTGAAGAATGCACCGTGCTGCTGATGGAGCCCGAAAGGCCGGGAATATCAACTGTGTTGTTGGGAGGCGCGAACTGCGGCGTGTTGAATAGATTGAAGGCTTCGCCACGAAGTTCCAGTTTCAAGGATTCTCTCAGCTGGAACTCCTTGAAGACGGAAAAATCCACGTTATACTGCGCCGGGCCGCGAAGGCTTCCAGCCCCGGCATTGCCATATACGTGCGCGAACGTTTGATTTGTGGCCAGCATGGGATAATTGAACGTGGTGGGGCTGACTTGGCCGAAGGCCACGGGATTGTACCAGCACTGCAGCGTCTGCGAATTCGTTGGGCACCCGGCTTCTGTAGCGTTCGTGAAAGAATAGGGATTCCCAGAAACATTGGGACGCGCTCCGCCGGAGCCGGTGTTGGTGTCGTCATAGGAAAGCAGAGGCGTGACGGCTTGGCCCGAATACATGGTGATGATCCCGTTCAGTTGCCAACCACCGGCGATCCAGCGTACTGGGCCGTCGGAATTGAAGTAACGCTTGCCAGGGCCAAAAGGTAATTCGTAAGTCCACGCGGCAGTGAACTGGTGGCGGAAATCGGGGCTGACGTTGCCGCGTTCCGCGCGCATGTCGTACGTGTTCTGCGGCTCCGGACCAACCACCTCATCTTCGTCCGCGACGCCAATGCTGTGCTGGAATGTGTAACTGGCCAACATAGTCCATCCCGCAGAGAACCGCTTCTCGAAACGCACCTGCAAGCTGTGCGAAATCATGCTGGCATCATTGGCGGAGGTGCGAATCGCGCCAATTTGCGGGACCGTGCTGTAGTAAGGCCTGCCGAAATTCGAACCAAGTCCGTCCGCACAGTATGGATCCGTCAGGGTCGGGCAAACCTCGAAGTTCGAATCCAGCGGCTGCAGCGCCTGGTTCAAATTGCGCAGGTAAGTCAGGTGCACGCCGTGCACACCGACGTATGCCACCTGCAAAATTGTGTCTTTTGCCAGTTTCCGCTCCACGTTAAGATTCCATTCCTGAATGGATGGTGTGGGATTGTGAAAGAGGATGGCGCTCGCTCGGCCGCTGGGATTACTCAAACTGGAAGGTGGCAGACTCCCGGACGGATCCGACGGCGTGGCGAAACCCGAGGATAACCACAGATTCGGAATCGAATTGGCATTGAACTGGATCGTCTGATTGCCAAACAAGCCGGTTGGATTGTAGGCCAGCTCCGCATCATTCTGATCCGCCTGCAGACTGTAGAAAATGCCATATCCGCCGCGCAGGACCGTTTTGAGGTCGTTGAACGGCGTGTATGCAAATCCAATGCGCGGCGCAAAGTTCTTATGGTTTGTTTGCACATTGCCCGTATCGCTCACACCCGCCGTGCCGGGTGCCACGAACTCACCCGTAGCAAAGTTGAAATTCGCTATGCGGTTGTGCTCCTCCACCATCGGCGTGTAGATGTCGTAACGCAATCCCAGATTCAGCGTCAGCTTCGGCGAAACCCGGAAATCGTCCATGAAGTACGTCCCGACTTCCCACCAGCTCATGCCAAATGATCCCGCCAGTCCGTCGCGGAAGGCGCTGATGGGATTGCCAATCAGGAAACTCGCCAGCGCGCTGCCTGGATGATCCGTCGTGTCGTTGACGTTTTCGGTGAATTGTTGATCGAAATAGAAATCGCCGCGCGGATTCTGGGTCTGGAAGAAACCATGCTGACGCCGGATGATGTCTCCGCCAACCTTGAATGAATGGCGCCCGTGTGTCCACGTGAAGGCATCCTTCAACTGGTAGTTGTTTTCTTTCAGAATCTCGGGAAACCAATCCTGATTTCCCAGCGAGCTGTATCCCGAAATCATGATGTTCGGCAGGCCGCCCGTGTTGGGATTTCCAGAAACATTGATGCCCGGGATGCCCTGCTGCGTAGCCAGATCCTCGTTGGCAAAGAAGGGAATGGCATTGACGGTGTAACGCGTGTAGCCAATCTTGAAGTCGTTGATCTTCGTGGACGAGAAGGAGTGCACGTCGTTGATTCCCACGACGTACGCCCGGTTGTGAATGTTCCCCGAAAAAGAGCCTCCACCAGCCTTGCCGGGGAATGGGTCTGGGTGAATGGAATCGACATTCCCAAAGCTGAACGTCCCGGAAATGCTGTCCGAGCGCCACTGGTGATCCACGCGAATGTCGAAAGAATCCTGATTGTTGCTGGCAACGGGGTTGTACAGGAAATTGTTGGCATTGCCCGCGCCGGGGATGTTGGGCTGCGGGAAAAGGTTCATCACATTCAGCGCCGCAGGGTCCAGGCAGCTCCCGCCGGTTGCGCTCCGGCGAGTGGAACCTGAGCACGGTGGGATGATGTTTCCTGGGAAGGGAGTCCGATCATTGTAGTTGGGGTCGTTGGGATTCTGGATTGTCGTCAGCGGATCGAAAATCTGGCCGGTAACATTGCCCTGTCCATCAGTCCCGAGTTGGTCAGAAAAATCGCCTGTGCGCTCGGCCCCCGTCGGCACCGTGGAGATAAACGTCTGCGATTCGCGAACTCTCGTCCCCTGATAGTCGGCAAAGAAGAAGGTCTTGTTCTTGAAGATCGGGCCGCCAAGTGTGCCGCCAAACTGATTCTGCTTGAAAGGTGCGATGGGTGAGTTCGGGTCATCAAAGAAGTTCTTCGCATCCATGTACGAATTGCGCAAAAACTCGAATGCGCTGCCATGGAAGTTGTTCGTCCCGGACTTGATCACCACGTTTACAACCGCCCCACCTTTGCCGATATCCGCCCCGAAATTGCTCGTCTGCACTTTGAACTCATCAATGGCTTCCACCGGTGGCTGCAAAACCTCGAAGCCGATTTGCTGCTCGTTGTTGTCGAATCCATTAAGCAGGAAGTTGTTGTTCGTCGCCATCAATCCGTTTACGTGAATGGACCCGTTGCCTCGTTCGTTCTCCGGGATTCCGCCCTGCTGCACCGCGCCTGTCTCGCCTTGATTGACGCCTGGGCTCAGGTACGCAAGTTGCACGAAATCGCGCCCGTTCAATGGAAGATCATGCACCTGCGTTTCCTCAATGACCTGACCGGTAGAGGACGTCTGCGATTCCATAAGTGGCTCGACGGCGGATACCTCGATGTGTTCGGACACCATGCCCGGCACCAGCGTCATGTCGACGCGCACCACTTGGTTGATATCCAGCTTGAAAGCCGGCTGCACGGCTTTCTTGAATCCCGGCTGCTCCACGCTGACTGTGTAGTATCCGGGCTGCAGTTCCGTCGCGGCGTATTCTCCGCCGCTTCCCGTAACCGCTTTGTGTATTACACCGGTGTCCACATTGGTCACGGTAACGGCCGCACCCTTGATTGCAGCTCCACTGCTGTCGAGCACTTCGCCAAGCACCTTTCCCGATTCCACTTGCGCGAAAATGGGCTTTGCCGCCGCAGCCGCTAGCAGCAAGGCCAGCAATAAAGTCCAACAAGATCCGATCCCAAGATAGCGTACAGCCTTCAGTAAACGCATATGTTGTGTCTCCGAGTGCAAACTTCAACCCCAATACGTCGCTTGAACTACATATGCGTATATGGTGTCAAGAAAAACTTCACATTGCCGGTGTGGTGTGGTCATCCTAACCCATGCTGTCTGTAAGTAACATATAACAATACTCTTATCTAAGGAGTCGCAGATCCTCTCAAGACTGTCGAAGAGTGCCGTCTAATTCCGTCCAATGATAGATGCATAGCATAATATGTATATAGGTTCTGCCCGTGTGGAGGTTTCCCTTTGTCAGCTACGCGTCCCACCTTGCTCCCCATCCCCGTCGATAAGCTGCAACTCGCCCTGGATAACCGCAGTTTCACCCCCTACTACCAGCAAATCGTCGATCAGATTCGCACGCTGGTAGAAAAGGACAAGCTAAAGCAAGGCCAGTCGTTTTGTTCCGAAGGCGATATCGCCCGGCATCTTGCCATCAGCAAAATGCCGGTTCGCCAGGCTTTTCAGAAACTTCGCGCGGAAGGCATCCTGGTCATCGCCAAGGGGAAACGCCCTGTCATTGGATCCGGACGCGTTCCTTGGAATTTCCAGCAGTTACGGGGTTTCAGCGAGGAGATGCGCAGGCGCGGTCTTCATCCTTCTGCAAAACTCTTGCGCATGGAGGTTGGCAGTCCAGAATTAGATGTCGCGCAAGCCCTCAAACTCACGCCGGGGGAGCGTGTCTATTGTGCGCGGCGGTTGCGATTCGTAAATGGCGAACCTGTCGCCGTTGTCACAAGCTTTCTTCCCGCAAGGCTCTTTGCAGGCATTGAGAAACAAGACTGGGAGAAGCAATCGCTCTATTACGTCTTCGAGCATGTTTATAATCGCAGACTACAGTGGGCTGAAGAGTTGATCGGCGCTGTGAATGCCGGCGAGGAAGAAGCGCGTGAACTCGAAGCCCAGGTGGGAAGCCCCTTGCTCATTATCAAAGAAACGACTTACGACGAACAGAATGTGCCCATCGAGTACAGCGTCTCGCTGCTCAGGGGAGACCGTTATACAGCTTCGGTGATCTCTGTGCGCAAGCCGGCAGTGCGCCCGTGACAGGCACTCCGGTCCCATTTACCTACGAAAGCCACTCAACTCTATTGCAAAGGTGCGCCATGAAAGGCAGACGTCACACTTACCGATGATTGAAATGAGGGAAGTCGTTGGTGGACGTGGCGAGATTCGAACTCGCTCCCCCCGGCTTGCAAGCAGCGGAGTCCTTTCTAATGGCTCCTGCCTCTCTAGGTTTCCAGCGCTTTCAATAATTCGGGGAATCTGCTTTCAGCTCAAACCTAACCCCAATCCCATGAAAATGTTGGATTCTTGCACAGTTCGCAGGACGGTAGCGCACTTGCCTTTGGGACTGAGACGGGCGACCAACAGTCTGGCCGCGAGCGGGTAGTCCGTAAGCGCATGGCGTGAACAAAGCCCTCATGCCAAGGACGGGGACTTCGTGTTCCCTTCCTTGAAAGCGCGGGGCCTTGTTCCCCTCTCCGCGTCTATTTTCGTCGCCGATCATCTGCGACCGGCAGCAAAGAAGGCCGGAGTGCCTATCGAGGACGGCCAACGGTTCGGACTTCACAACTTGCGTCACAGCCTTAGCAACTGGGTGGTGAACAAGCCGAAAGTCGAACCGAAAACCGTGCAGGGCATCTTGCGTCACGCAAAGATTCAGACGACGCTCGATCTGTGCACACAGGAAGGCGGCGATGAAACACTGGCGGCGCTAGGGGAATATCTGAAGGCGCTGGGAGTGGCTACGCAGTTGGTGCGGTGATATCAGTGGAGTGTGGGTTGGATCGTGGGTTGGATCGTGGGTTGAGGTTTTTGGGACAACACCCGGTAACCTGCTGAAAATAAATGGTGGGCCTGGGTGGACTTGAACCACCGACCTCGCCCTTATCAGGGGCCTTTAAGGTGCTATATGCATAGTATTTTCTTCGTGAGGAGGGGCGATCCGCTGTAGCACGGGCCTCGCTAGCGAACAATCCTACGCGGTCACTTTATGATAAAGCTGGTAGTGCTCATCGCCGATTGCGTGCGTCCGCGAGCCTCCTCGATCAGACTCAAGCAGGCTCGCAAAGTCCTTGACCTTCGCGGCGCGTTGACATTCCCTTGGGCTGCACAGAGTTAGATAGGAAGAGTATTTTCCCTTTAAGAGGGACGAAGCCAGTTCTCTCGTTGTAGGCCTCGCACCTGAGCAAACTCCCTTGTGTTGTCGCTAACCAGGGTATAACCAAGCGCAAGAGCATGAGCAGCGATGAGCAGGTCGTTGCCGCCGATCGGTTTGCCGACCCGCTCAAGCTGTGCTCGAACCCGGCCGTACGTAACATCTGCGGGCGAATCGAAAGGAAGAACCTGCAGAGCCCCCAGCACCACTTCGAGTTGTGTCGTGAGCCGCTGCGACCCCTTCTTCTCTGCACCATAGCGGAGCTCTGAGGCCACAATGATGCTGGTGCAAACTTTTGTTTCACCCACCTTCCTGATGCGC
Source organism: Candidatus Acidiferrales bacterium (assembly GCA_963780315.1). Classification (GTDB taxonomy): domain Bacteria; phylum Acidobacteriota; class Terriglobia; order Acidiferrales; family UBA7541; genus Acidiferrum. Next base: position 313,047 of record CAWABP010000006.1, read on the forward strand.
TGCGCAACAGTGCCCTGTGGATTGCGAACCAGATCCGAGACCACGTTGGTATCAAGCAGATAACCCGTCATAGATCGACCCGATCAGGAGGCACATCCAGAATCGGTGCGAAATTCTCATCGAGCCGGCTCAGGGTGGCAAGAACGGACAACAGGGACTTGGGCGGTGCAGGTTCGATGATCAGCCGGTCTCCCTCCTTGCGCATGACGGCGTCCTCACCGGGGAATTCGAACTCCCGAGGAATCCGCACAGCCCGGTTTCGCCCATTCTTAAAAACCTTCACGTGTCTTTCGGCTGTGACTAGTCGTCTTGGCATATGTCATAGCCTATGCCAATTCTAGGTCTTTGTCAATGGCGCACCATTCCCAACATTCCCACTAGAAGACCAGCACCGACGATTGCCCGCAGGCTACCCGTCCCTGATAAGGCGGACTATGGTCCAAATAACGCAAGTGTAGATGACGGTTACCCTCGAATCTGTGAACGCTGGTTTTGGAGGGAGGACTTCCACAATCCAATATGCGGGAATGAACGTTTATGTTCTTTCCGTTCCTTGAGTGCCGTGGAGCAGTGGCCGTCAGCAAGGAATTCAAGCAGTCCGTGAATCCCCGCGCCAGGTCATGGTGTCTCCGGTGACGTCGGGGGCGGCATATGGCGATTCCGGAAGTTGACAAAAGGCTTTGCGGGAAGTTCCGGAGAAAGGCAAAAGCGAGAATGGCCGCATAAACACTGGGATTTTTGGTGGGCCTGGGTGGACTTGAACCACCGACCTCGCCCTTATCAGTATTGCGGTCGTTGGTCGCGTGCATGGAAATTCAGGGTCTTTCCCTCGACGCTCGCCAAAAGTGACCCACTTTTGCTCGCCAAGAATGGACCACATCGAGATCACGCTTTTGTAAACAGTAGTCCCAACGTAACCACTCTCCTGGCATGAGCTATCTTCACTTCAAAGGGCCTTTCATGCTTTTCGAGATTTGCGCTAAGTGCTTTTACTTTTATTCGCTTACCACTAGAATCGCAGTTTTTGTTGGCGCGCGCCAAATGGGCAAAACGCGGGGGAGATCACCGTGTGGGTCTGCTTCAGCTTGGAAGGAAGGAAGCGTGATTGCGAGGCTTTCAAGCTGGGCCGGTTTTGCCGAGCAAACATGGGTCAATTCTCGGTAGCGCCGAAGGTCTTTCTTCCATGATTGCAGGAACAGCTAAAAACAGGTCGCTATATTCCGTTCAGGGAATGACTCTTGAGAGTTCGAGAACCGAGAAGCCAGCTGATTCTGCGATCTTAGGCAATCGGCGAGGGCTGAGGTGACCGAGGATTGCCCAACGACCCAAAAATCCGCGGGAAGAACGGTGAATGGAATCGTAGGGCGATCTGTACGATTGTGCGCCGCTCAGCCCGACTTGGTGCAAATCTAAAACACTACACCTCAGGCGGCTACTTCACCTTTGGGTAGGGATTAAGAATGCTCCGGGTATTCTCTCATCCAACGTCGCAAGAATTCCGCTTTTCGCCTTGGCGAGTTGTGCGAGATGGCCGTCGGTAGTTTGCTTTGCAGTCTTGACCCAAGCTGGAATATGCGAGACATCATGATCGTCGGGGATGAAAGTAAACTTCAGCGAATTTCCTGTCTTAAGGCGGAGTAATAGGGTGCGTGCGTGGGCGATGGTGAATCCATACTGCGGTGCCTGTGCGAGGACCCGGACGAAGCCAAGCTCCGTAATCGAACAAGTTGCCAGTTCCGGAACTCCCCTTGAAGCCAGAGTGTGCACCCAGCTAGCGACCCGCTCGTGGAATTCGTGCTGGAGGAAACCCAACGCAACGAGACTGTTCACGTCGAGGAGATACTTCATGGGAAGTCGGATAAAATCTCATAGACCTGTTTGCTGCTCAAGAGTTGAGCGTCCGGACCCGCACTCAGAACCGGAAGGCCGGTAATGGTGTCAACGACAATACTCACTTTCCGTGCGCGCGTGCTTCGTGGCGTCAACACAATACGTCCCCCCTCCACCTTTGCGTCGAGTGGGTCTCCTGTCCGGAGGCCAAGTTTGCGGCGAATCGGACCTGGAAGAACGACCTGACCTTTCGTTGAAACCTTGGTTTCCATGGTAAGACAATCTTACCCCAATCTGTCTTCGGTAACAACCCTTACATCTGAAGTGTGCGTGCTGTCTGAAAGCGTAAACTACTAACGGCCTCTGATACCAAGACGGTCTTGAGCGAGCCAGAAAGAGCATTCTCGCTCGTGAAGCTGCCGCCTGTCGAACGTCGAACGCATCTCGGCAACGAGCGGGGCTGAGGAGGTTCGGGAGGGGTTGTGGAGCACGAACATTCACGAGACATTCATTCTGACGCGGGGTAAAGGCAATGGATTTACGATTTAACTGAGATTCCGCGCCCTCAGATCGAGCCATTTCGGAACGCGCCATTGGCACGGCCGCCTGAACTTCTTGTGCCTACAGGTTTGCCTTGGCGAGTCGGCGCAGGAAACTCCCCTTGGCGGCGTGTACTTGCCGGACCTTCTCCAAAGCCGCTTGAAATCCGGGTGTCTGGCCACGGCAGACGGCGAGGTCATGCAAGTCGATTAGCAAACTGACCGCCCTGTCGTAATCTTTGGGCTGCCGAGTCTGGACATGCGCCGCAACCCGTTTCCAGATTTCCGGTTGGCGTCGTCTCAATTGATCGAGATACCGCGCCCGGTCTGCCAGGTCTTCCGCTCTGCGTTTGGTCGCTTCCGCTGTGCGCTGTTCGTTCAGCAGCCGGGTTCTCTCCTTCGCGCGCGCATGAGCCGCTGCCAGGAGATCGCCTACTTTACGCCGTTCGCTTGCAGCGAGCACGTCGGAATTCTGCTGCAGGTCCGTACCTCTAAAACGCCGCACTAGGTCGACTCGCCAGCGCTCGTTCTGATTCACGGCCGCAGTGATCAGCAACTCGTTCTTGTCCTTTTCCGGCAGGCCCCGAATCCATGCGCACAGCTCTCTGCGACTCGGTCCGGCGGCGAGAGGTTTTGAAGCCTGTGCAGCAACTTTGACGAGGTCCTCATCGATTTCGAGGAATTCGATCAGCGCTCGTAGCGGACCGGATAGTTTTTCCAAACCTGCAGGCACGGGCGGTTCCAGTTTATCTTCATCAAGTCCGCCATCCTGAGCAGAGCGAAGCCAGCCGAGATAAAGGCATCGGTGGTCGCCGCGAAGCAAATCCGAGCGCAGAGGCATCAGGGAGGCCATCCATCGGGTCCCGTCGTCCTCGCCATCCCACTCCGACTCGAATCGAAATTCAACGATCACGAATGTCCCGGTTTTTCGCACCCGCAGGGACTCGCCTGGCACCATGGCCTTGAGCAACTTGTAGTCGATCGATCCCTGCGGAAGCCGAATATGAAACTCACGCGTTCCCCAATTCGCAACGTAGACATAAGCGTAGAAATACTTCTCCAAAAGCTTGCTCGGATTGGCTTTCAGGTCACCCCATTCATAGTGGTTCGTGAAGCTCGTGGTGGTAATTGCTGCCCGCGTGGAGATGGAACGTAGTGCGGCCATCTCGTTTCTCGCCAGCGGACGGTCGAGGGCACGGAAATCGCAGTACTGATATTCGCTCACCGAGAACCTCGGCACCAATGGCGATAAGCGGCAATCCATTCCGCGCCTACCGGAGTCGGCGTTGGTAAAGCCAAGTCCAGGATTGGGATCTTCTGCCGCCTTTTGCCTCGGCGGCAAATGGCAACAATTTGGCCATCTAGTGTCATGTCGACCTTCTCCATGTCGGCGTCGACGCCAAGAATCTTCACAGAGAACGGCAACGCCAGATGCTCCTCAATCATCGTGAGGAACCCGGCTACTTGTTCTTCTTCGGTGTAAGCATCCAACACCGCTTCTTCGATCAGTTGCATCAGCTTAGCCCTGCTGAGTGAAGGGACATTTGTCCCAGGTCCTGCTTTCAGCTTCCGCAGATGCAGATCCGTCGGGCGACTGTTCCGTCTCGTCATATTTCTCCGTTGATCGACGGCCCTTTGGGAGCTTGATGCTCACGCAAGCGCTGTACTCAGCAAGAGCCGCCCGGAGATCCATGAGCTTGGGATCAGATTCGTTCATCTGAGCCATCGTCGCCGTTTACCATCTGTCACTGTTCTAGGAATAATCTCACAGTTTGCGGACCTGTTGTTGTTGCGCCCGTAGGCGTCGTCTAAGAGGGTCCCGGCACGTGGCACGGCGGCGAGTGGCTGACTGCGGAGCGCTTGTTCGCGAGAAAACTCTCAAGTCGTCCCAACCTGTCCTGTCTCTTGGAGGGACATGACTGGTTGGTCTGGTCAATTCTTCAAGCTGGCAGAGGGTTGGCTGTCTAGGGCATTATTGCCCCAGCGTTGGCGCTGGATGGTGCCGACCTCGGCCTCTGCGAAGATTTGGCAAATTCTTGGGGAAATGACTTTTTCAGTGGAATGTCGGGGACTGGGAAAAGCGGGTATGACCGCATAAATACTGGGGATTTATGGTGGGCCCTAGTTGACGATCTTAGAACTCTTCCCCCGGGTCAGATCGTCGCAGGGATTCCGCACATGCCAACTGGCCGTGCGTGTTATTTTTCGAATCCCGCAATGGAGTACAATTGGACGGGATGACGCTTCAATCTCGCTTCCGGTTGGTGGCCGTCTTGCTCATTCTGGGTAGTTTTCTTTGTGCGGTTTTTTCCACGACCGCCGCCGCGCAATCACCGAAGCCGCCTTTCGAAATGTCCTGGACAGCAGGATCGTGCCGCAACTGTCAAATAGTTCAGTCGCTTGGCGAAGTGGTCCTTACTGGGACGCCGACGACTTGGGCAAACGGATATTACTTCCCGACTGAAGGACAAGGGTCTGGCGACTATTCTGTGGTTCGATCCGCTGATTCTGGGCGGCACTGGGTGGAGATTCCCAAGAGCCGCATGCACGCAGTCGAGCCCTCTATTTCCTTCATCGATAGTAAGACCGGGTGGATTTCAGGAATGAGCCCGGACGCGAGCAGTTGGGTCCTTCGAACAAATGACGGTGGTCGCCACTGGACCCCAGTTTCCGATCACTTCATTCAGAACATGCAGTTTATCAACGAGAGAATCGCTGTTGGCGACGAGTTTGATGGTACTACCGACCAATTCGCCAAGACAACAGATGGCGGTCGTACTTGGACGACTTCCGCGCTACCCGGATTGAAGTTCGCGAGCAAAGTACTTTTCCTTAACCCTGAAGTTGGTTGGATCGCCGGCACAAATAGCGTTTCTGACGATCTGAATGGAAGGGTTGCAGTGGTGCTGCGGACAACCGACGGCGGAAAGCACTGGGCTTCTTTCCAAATCCCGTCTCAGACGGGGGTCGCTGAGGTCCGCGATCTGTTCTTTCTTAACGAGTCGTTGGGATGGCTGATTACATGGCACTACAACAATGACGGTACGCATCTTTACCTCACTACCGATGGTGGAAGGACTTGGCGCGTACACCCCGATCAGGCGATACAGGGTCCGGGAAAGTGGTTATCCGTTGTTCGCTTCCTCAACTCCAAAATCGGCTTTGCCTTCAGCCGTGACGACCAAGTCGAAGCGGTGGTGCAACCCCCAGCGATAGGTGTCGTTGCGGTCGCAGAGACTGGCCCGACAGACTGGGGACAACTGCTCTATACGGACGATGGCGGTGAACATTGGAGCTCCCGTCCACTCGACGCATGGGTTTACGATTGCCAGGTTTCGGGACAGGATCTTCGATGCAGCGCGAGCAGGGACAAATCAAGCTTTCTAATGCTACAAATACGAAACTCGCCCAGCGCGACGACAGAAAACAAGTAATCCCACCGGGTTAGTTGAGTAGTGGCAGAACACTGAAACACAGGCAGTGTTATGGTCGAAAGAGACCCTTCGCGTTCTGCAATGCAGCGGAAAGGGTAAACACAGGAACACACGCAGTGTTCACCCCTAAAGATAGGAATCCCGCTCACCTACAGTGCGCGCCAAGCTCGCGCGGAACAACGAACTGCGGGAATTAGCTCTGAAAAAAGACCGTAGACGAAAACCCCGATTGGGGCGGGAGCGACCCGGGTGCGGTTTTCCACACGGACGGGCTTGCTGGGTCGTTGGGAACTGCGGCATTCGTCAAAGATGCTTTTTGGCGAATGCTCTTCTTTTTCTAACCAAGCTTCGGACATCTCCCGATTCCAAACGATGATACCCATGTAACCGTCCCAATTGCGGAAAACCGTCTTGAAATCGGTTTTCCTGACGGTTTTCCTTTCGGTTTTCCGCCCTCCATTTTCTAAACCCCAATCATGCAATGCAGTACGAGCACCAGGTCGCTTAGATCGTACGCGGGCGAGTACGGCAAAAGGGCGGGAGCGACCCCCTCTTTTCGCCCGGCCTGCGGCCCGAAAAGCGACAGGGGGTCGCTCCCGCCCTTTTGCATTTTGTAGTCACCTATGCTCGATGAGCACTGCTGACAGCGCGTCCAAACCGACAGTCAACGACGCAGATCATCAATCCCCAACAATTATTCTTTAGGGCAGGCGGGCATTTTTTCTTTCTGGGATTCCATCGACTTCCTGCCCATTAGTATAAGTAGAGAGGTATTCCCCAGAACCACCCCTTCGCTATTCCCCGCAATTCCTCACGGGAAGCCCTCCGTCCAGAGAGTCCGCCATGTCCTCCTCTAACGAAATACTCGAAGTGTCCCATATCTCACTCGCTCAAGAGATCACAGGAAGTGAGGCCCTCGATCTTGATAGTTTGCTCGCCCTGCGAATGATGTTTCTTCTGCTCGACCGTTGGGACAGAGAAGCACAGTGCATGACACCGGTTGACAGCAAAACGAAACCGGCGCAAGGTGAGCGACACGCGCTCGGCCGCGATGCGTGCCGGCAGAGGACCAAATGAGACAGGCAATCTTATACGCGAGAGTATCCAGCAAAGATCAGGAGCGGGAAGGCTATTCAATTCCCGCACAACTCAAATTTCTCCGCGAGTATGCGCAACACCACGAGCTGAGCGTCTTGCGTGAGTTTGTCGACGTGGAAACCGCCAAGATATCGGGGCGGAAACATTTCGGCGAGATGGTCCGGTTCCTGCGCGATCACAAGACCTGCCGCATCGTATTAGTGGAAAAGACCGACCGCCTGTACCGCAACTTCCGCGATTGCGTCACGCTCGAAGACCTCGACATTGAAATCCACCTTCCCAAAGAAGGCCAGGTCATCAGCAAGGATTCCAAATCACAGGCCAAGCTCGTTCACGGCATCCAGCTTGTCATCGCGCGGAACTACATCGAGAACCTTCGCGACGAAGTGCGCAAGGGAATGCGCGAGAAAGCTGCACAGGGCATCTACCCTAGCCGCCCGCCGCTCGGCTACCGAAACAACAAATTGTTGCGAACCATCGAAGTTGATCCCGACAACGCTCCCATCGCACAGCGGATGTTCGAGCTATACGCGACAGGCTCCTATTCGCTCGCGGGCTTGCGTGAATTGTTCAGGACGGAATACGGCAAAGTCTTTTCTAAGTGGCACTTGGAAAAGCTAATCAAAAACCCCTTCTATATCGGAACCTACGAATGGGAAGGCAAAAACTATCAGGGCACGCATGCTCCCCTTGTGAGTGCCGAACTGTTCTCGCGTGCCAATGAAGTATTAAACGGCAAGGCTCGGCCCCGAAAGCAGAAGCATGATTTCGCATTCTCCGGACTGCTCCGCTGCGCCTATGACAACTGCGCTGTGACCGCCGAATTCAAGAAGCAGAAGTACACCTATTACCGATGTACGGGTTATCGAGGAAAATGCGACCTGCCCTATTTTCGTGAAGAAGAGATGGGCAAACGCCTCGGTCAGGTGCTGCAAGCGATCCACATCCCGGATAACATTCTGGCGCAGCTCGAAGAGTCCTTGCTCACCGATAAAGGCCGCGAGGAAACGCTTAGGAGCCAGCATGATTTCGATACTCTATTTCGGCCCACCAACGATCATCTAAATTGGCCCACCTACTGAAAACCATATACCGTGGATCTCGTTACGGGCTGGCGAGCCCCCAAGGAGACCCGGTTGAACAGGAGAGCCAAAGTGGAACTATTTGAGCAGATTCGGCGGGAGTACAACCACGGTGCAGGGACTATCCAAGGGGTGGCGAGGAAGCTTGGAATTCACCGGCGCATGGTGCGGGAAGCATTGGCTGACGCGGTTCCGAGGGAGCGAAAGATCAACACTCGACCGAAGCCGAAATTGGAAGCAGCGGCGACTTTCATCGAAGCGATTCTGCAGACCGATCAGAAGGCACCAAGAAAGCAGCGACACACCGCACATCGGATCTGGTGCCGGATCTGCAAGGAACTTCCGGAAGTCAGCATCGCCGAGTCATCAATTCGTCGCTATGTGCGCGAGCGGAAGATTCAGTTACAACTCATCGGGCACGAGACGTTCATTCCCCAGTCTTATTCGTGGGGCACAGAAGCGCAGGTGGACTGGTATGAAGCTTACGCAGATATTTGCGGAGAGCGGGAGCTGGCCTATGTATTTTGCATGCGCAGCATGGCCAGTGGAGGAGCGTTTCATTGCGCCTTCCCGCACGCCAGCCAGCAAGCGTTTCTGGAAGCGCATGAACAAGCGTTTCTCTATTTCGGTGGGGTATTTGCCGTCTTAAGGTATGACAACCTTAAGAGTGCGGTGAGGAAGATTTTGCGAGGGCATCAGCGAGAGGAGACCATGCGGTTCATAGCCTTCCGATCGCATTGGGGTTTCCAGTCGGAGTTCTGCACCCCGGCGGAAGGTCACGAGAAGGGTGGCGTGGAAGGAGAAGGAGGATACTTTCGCCGAAACCACATGGTGCCGGTTCCGCAGGTTGCCAGCTGGGAAGCGCTGAATCTTTTCTTGCTGGAAGCATCCAGGAACGATGAGCAGCGTTTGATCGGCGAGCGGGCACAGACGGTTGGTGCCGGAATGAGTCTGGAGCGAGAACACCTGCAGGCACTGGCGAAAGAAGGTTTTGATTTGGCAGCGATTCACTTTCCACATGTGAACACCAGCGGTTGCGTGAAGGTGCTGACCAACTTCTACTCCGTTCCTCTGCCCGTCGGCGTGGAAGTGCAAGCCAGGGTGCATTCTTCCTACGTGGAGCTTTGGCACCAGGGAGAGTGCGTGGCGCGACACGATCGCTGCTTCAACCGTCAACAGAAAGTACTCAACCTGGAGCATTACCTGGAAGCGCTGACGAAGAAGCCCGGGGCGTTCGCTGGTTCGACACCGCTCGAGCAGTGGCGGGCGCAAGGACGTTGGCCGGCCAGTTTCGATCGCTACTGGGAGATGCTGAAGCAACGAAGGGGCCAGCAGCCGGGAACACGCGCCATGATCGAGGTGCTTTTGCTGGGCCGGCAGCACGGCTACCCGCAACTGCAAGTGTCGATCGAAAAGGCTCTGGAGATGAGTTGTTTCGATGTGGAAGCCGTGCGCCTGCTCCTGGAGGCGGAACGAAACGGGAAACGAGAGCCGCGTGAAGCAGTCGAGGTCGGGGCCTTGAGAGTGTATGACCGGCCACAACCGACCACCAGGAACTACGACCAGTTGCTGGAGAACTATTCCGGGAACGGGGTGATTCAATGAGCGCCGCGACGGTTCCCGTGCAACAGGCAACAATTCGGCAGTATGCCAAAGACCTGAAGCTGGCGACGGTGGGTGGCCAGTTTCTGTCGATGGCCGAAGAAGCCGTCAAGCAGAAGCACGGGCATCTGAGTTATCTGGAAGCGCTGCTGGGAGCGGAAGTGGAAGATCGCTACCAGCACGGAGTGGCACGGCGGATAACGGAGGCCCATTTCCCCAAGGTGAAAACCCTGGAGGACTTTGCTTTCTCCGATGCACCACACCTTCCCGCAGCGCAGATCCGGAATCTGGCAGAGGGCGGTTACTTGAGCCGCAGTGAGCCGATTATCTTTCTTGGGGAAACCGGAACGGGTAAGACCCACATGGCGACGGGGCTAGCGATAGCGGCCTGTCGTCAGAGGAAACGGGTACGGTTCACGACCGCGGCGCAGCTGGTGAACGAACTGACAGAGGCCAAGAACAAGAGCGAACTAAATCGCGTCACCAACCGGTGGATGCGTTATGAATTGATCGTGATCGACGAAATGGCATATGTAGCGATGCCGGAAACAGCTGCCGAGCTGTTGTTCCAGATCATCGCTGGACGAGCCGAGAGAGCGGCGGTGATCGTGACAACGAATCTGCCGTTTTCGGAGTGGACCACGATGTTCCCGAACGCCAGGTTATGCAAGGCCATGCTCGACCGGTTGACCGATCAGGCGCACATCATCGAGACCGGTACGGAGTCGTATCGTTTCCGCAGAACCCTGAATAAGAAGAAAGGCGGCAAGGGATGAGGCAACGGGTAACGAGCTCCTCGGAAAACGGGGATGCTACGGGTCGACCGAGTTGGAGATCGTCGTTCCTGGGAGACGCTGACGCCACGCTTCTAGAACTTTTCCCGCATCCCGGTCTACGCTACGCCCTAAACGCACCGCCCTACGGGCGCCGCAGGGCTTCGCTCCGACCGGGATGCGGGAGTTGATTCACCCAGGGGGTGGCCAGATAGGTGATCGAAGTGGGCCAAATTAGGTTGACGGAATCACCAGCAAGCCGAACGATTCCGTCAACGGTTAACCCAACTCCGCAAGCGGCTCGATCAGGCTTACGTGGACCGCCTGGACGGAAAAATCACTGAGGAATTTTGGGAAGCCAAGTCCGCGGAGTGGCAGCAGGAGGAGCAAACGCTTCTGGCGTCGCTGCGCGATCTTGAACAGGCGGGAAATCCCGAGCGCGCCCTCGACCGCGTTCGCATTTTAGAACTCGCGAATCAGGCGCATTCTCTATACGTTAGGCAGAGTCCAGCAGAAAAAGCGAAATTGCTGAGAATGGTGCTATCGAACTGCGCTGTGGACGCGGTAAGTGTTTATCCGACCTACAGAAAGCCCTTCGACATGATCTTCGAACGGGCTAAAACGAAGGAATGGTGGGCCTGGGTGGACTTGAACCACCGACCTCGCCCTTATCAGGGTAACGTGGTTAGGTTTTACAAATACTTACAAGACCGCGGGGACTGCCAAAGTACCGCCAAGTTATACAAGACTTCGCATTCTGTGGGTTGGGTTGTGGGTTGGATTTTCCCTTCGGCTGCTCAGTCCGCGCCATGGCGGTCTGGGCCATGATCCGTCGCAAATCTGACATACTGCGTTGAGGCTCTACCTCCAGGATCTGACCACCATTGACTCAATGTTCATAATCATGTACATTATCCATGATAGTGACCATAAAAATGGACGTTAATTATGCGCACCAAGAAACCACCGGGGATGCTCCCCATACCCGTCACGCGCGCCCTGCGCAAGCTCGGCCACGATATACGTGATGCTCGCCGACGCCGGCGCATTCCAGCAGAAATCGCCGCGGCGCGCGCATCCATCAGCCGGACGACGCTGGTCAAAATCGAAAAAGGCGAGCCCGGCGTTGCAATCGGCAGCTATGCCATCGTGCTGTTCGTGCTGGGCATGACGGATCGGCTCGCCGACCTTGCCGACCCGAGGAACGACGCGGTTGGCTTGCAGCTTGAAGAAGAGCATCTGCCGCAGCGGATCTCCCGGCCGCGGAAACAGAAATAAACAGAGGTAACGATGGAAAGACGAGTTTTTGTGTATGTGGACCTGGACGGCGTGCCGCATCTTGTCGGGCGCTTATGGGGACGTGTACGCAAAAATAAGGAGGGCGCGACCTTTGAGTACAACGACGCCTGGCTCCAACATCCCAACCGCTTCTCCTTAGAGCCGGCCTTAAAGCTCGGCCCCGGACCATTTCACACGACCGCCGATACGCCGATGTTTGGGGCCATCGGAGATTCTGCGCCGGATAGGTGGGGCAGGGCGCTGATGCGGCGTATGCAGCGCCGGCGCGCGCAACACGAAGGGCAGGCCCTCCGCACCCTGCACGAAATGGACTACCTGCTGCTGGTGGACGACGAGGCGCGTGCGGGTGCGCTACGCTTTGCCGACACAGAAGGCGGCCCCTTCCTCGCGCAAGAGGACGCCAAACGCATACCGCCGCTCGTGGCACTGCCGAAACTGCTCTCGGCCGCAGAGCACGTCATCGACGAAACCGACACCGACGAAGATCTGCAGTTGCTGTTCGCGCCGGGCTCCTCCCTGGGCGGTGCGCGGCCCAAGGCATCCGTCCGGGAGAAGGATGGTCAGTTGGCGATTGCGAAGTTTCCGCACAAGGACGATGAGACCAGCACCGTCATCTGGGAAGCCGTGGCGCTCACACTTGCGCACAAAGCGGGAATTGCTGTGTCGGTTGCGCGTATCGAAACCGTTGGCAAGAAGCCTGTGCTTCTGCTGCGGCGCTTTGACCGGGATGGCAAGCGCCGTATCCCGTTCCTCTCCGCCATGAGCATGCTGAGCGCGAAGGATACTGAGTCACACAGCTACCTCGAAATCGTAGACGCGCTGCGTCAGCATGGCGCTGGCACAAAAGCCGACATCGAAGCGCTCTGGCGACGCATCGTTTTTAACATCCTCATATCCAATACCGACGACCATCTGCGCAATCACGGTTTTCTCTATGAGGGCAGCGATGGCTGGCGTCTGTCACCGGCATACGATCTTAATCCAGTACCGACCGATATCAAGCCGCGCATACTGACCACGGCTATTAATGAGGATGATGGCACAGCGTCCCTGGCGCTGGCCATGTCCGTGGCGAAGTACTTTGAACTGGACGCCGCCAAGGCGCGCGAGATAGCCAAACAAGTCGGCAAGGCCGTCTCGACATGGCGCAATGAGGCCGCCCATCACGGTGTCGGCAAGAACGAGATCGACCGGATGGCTTCGGCTTTCGAGCACGAAGACCTGAAAGAGGCAGTTAATGGATAGCACGCCCCGCCGACTCTGAAAGAGGTATAGAATGACCAAACAGAAAAAAGAGGCCAGGTTCAACCTCCAGATAGACACATGCGTGTGGCTCGATGTTGCCAAGGATTACCAGCAGCAGTCGATACTTGGCGCGCTCGAAGAACTCATCCGACAGGGCGACATTGCACTCATCCTCCCGCGTACCGTCGTCGATGAATTTGCCCGCAATAAAGCACGCGTTATCGAGGAGAGCAGTCGCAGTTTGTCCAGCACGCTGAAACGGGCCAAGGAGGCCGTGGAGAAGTTTGGCGATCCACGGGAAAAGAGGAGGGTATTGAGCCAGCTCAACGACGTAGATTATCGGCTTCCAACCCTGGGCTCAGCAGCCGTGGACACGGTAGGCCGGATAGAGAAGCTCTTCGCGGACACTGCCGTTATCGAGATTTCCGCTTCGGTGAAACTGCGAGCAGCTCAGCGCGCCATCGACAAGCGTGCTCCCCTCCACCGACAACGCAACGGCATCGACGATGCGGTTCTGATCGAAGCCTACACAGATGCGGTCACGGCCAAAGCAGCACCCGGTAGCCGGTTTGCCTTCGTCACGCACAACATCAAAGACTTTAGCCACCCAAACGCGAACAACAAACTGCCGCACCCCGATATCGCGGCGTGTTTCTCGCGCGTGCGGTCGCTCTATTTCATCACCCTGGGCGAAGCGCTGCGCCACGTCAGGCCAGAGCAATTTGCCGACCTCATGGTCGAGCAAGAATGGATTGAAGAACCGAGAAGGCTCCCGGAGATTCTCAGCTCCATCGATGAGCTGACTACCAAGGTTTGGTACAACAGACACCAAATTCGCCGCGAAATGATCGGGGATGGAAAGATAAAAATTGTTGAGAAAGAGAGGTTTCCAGTAAAAGATCATGAGCGCCGTCCCATTCAACGCGACGTTTGGGAGGGTGCGTTGAAGAGCGCCGCCAAGGTCGAAAAGAAATACGGCCTAGAGAATCTCGGCCCTTGGGATGATTTCGAGTGGGGGATGATCAATGGGAAGCTCTCTGCTCTCCGGTGGGTCCTTGGCGAAGAGTGGGATATCTTGTATACATAAGCAGGTTGGCCGATGCATCGGATCGTTATGCGCGGGAAACTAATCGTATTCGAAGGCCCCGACGCTGTTGGAAAATCCACGTTGGTCCAGTATCTGAAGACACTTTTGGAGCAGGATCAGCTCCCGAACGAAATTCTGTCCTTTCCCGGTGATCGCCCCGGCACCGTCGGAGAGTTGGTTTATGAGCTGCACCATGCTCCAGGGAAGTTTGGTATTGAACAGATTTCTCCCCTCGGGCTTCAAGCGCTGCACATCGCCGCACACCTGGACGCGATTACCCATATCATTTTGCCTGCCATTAACTCCGGGACGTGGGTAGTGCTTGACAGGTTCTGGTGGTCCACATGGCGTCTGGTCAAAAAACTCAAACGAGTTGAAATAGCGTAACTTGCAGCTTTCCACAGGCTCATCTCGAATGGACTTCTCCGACTGAAAAACAGCGTCTACAATCTCGCTTTCACTGGGTGGTAGATCCAGGGGGAATCCAAAATGCTTTGGGCGCGGATGGTGGCCTACGTCACCGGAACGGTCAATCAAGAACTCCTGTTGCGGAACGAATATCTTGGGGCAGAGAACCGGATCTTGAGAGGTCAGATCAAGGGTCGACTGCTGCTTTCAGAAGGTGAAAAGGCGACATTGGCGGAGATCGCCCAGCGGCTCGGACGGAAAGCCTTGGAAGAATTGGCGGCTGTCGCGAAGCCGGATACGCTGCTGGCCTGGTACCGAAAGCTCATCGCCAACAAGTTCGACGGATCGAGAATTCGCCAACGAGTCGGTCGACCGCGAATTGATGAGGAAGCAGAACGGTTAGTCTTGCAGATGGCGAAAGAAAACCCGAGCTGGGGCTATGACCGGATCGTGGGTGCTATGGCCAACCTGGGTCACAGGCTCTCGGATCAGACGGTGGGCCACAATCTCCGTCGGCATGGCCTCTCTCCTGCTCCTAAGAGAAAACAGGCGATCTCCTGGAAAGACTTTATCCGTTCACACATGGAAGTTCTGGTGGGGGCGGATTTTTTCACTGTGGAAGTCCTTACCCTGAAAGGGTTGGTTACTTACTATGTCCTGTTTTTCATTCACTTGGAGAGTCGGCGGGTATCTTGGAGGGATGACGCCGTATCCGGACCATAAGTGGATGGAGCAACAAGCACGAAACGCAACCATGGAGGAGTGGGGATTTCTGAGAAGCTGCCGCTACCTGTTGCATGACCGGGATACGAAGTTCTGTGCGTCATTTCGTGAACTGATCGAATCGGGAAGTATCAAAACGATTCGCATGCCAGCGAGGAGCCCGAACTTGAATTCGTTTGCGGAGCGCTGGGTGAGATCGGTCAAGGAGGAATGCCTGTCGAAGCTGATTCTGTTTGGGGAGCGTTCCTTGCGGCGAGCGTTGCAGCAATATCTGGTGCATTATCACGAGGAGCGCAACCACCAGGGCAAAGAGAATCTGATTTTGTTTCCTCTGAAGAGGGAAGGAGCAAGAGATAGAAAGGCAGCGATGCGGTGTCGGGAGCGGCTGGGCGGTCTGCTGAAGTACTACGAGCGAGAGGCGGCGTAGGCGTAGAGGTAGGGACAGCGAGTCGTGTCTGGCAATCTCACATATATATAAGGATGCGTGCAGTCTGGCCCAGCAAAGGGTCGACCGAGCCTGATTTATCATTAACCTCCGCTTGAAGTGAGGTTCGTGCGTGGGGCAGCGGGCCCGACGAGAATTTTGACCATACGGGCTCGTGCAGCGAGAGGTTCTCACAAAAACGCTGCGACTCGCTCTTACCGGGGTGGCAATAGGAACGCTTGCTTCTTTCGCATTAACTAAATGGATCGAATCCCTGCTGTTTGGTACAACACCGACGGATCCCGTGGCCTTCTTAGTCGTGATTCTGCTTCTGTCTGCAGTAGCATTGGTTGCTGGGTACGTTCCTGCGCGACGAGCCTCGCGCATTGATCCGATGGTTGCACTGAGAACCAGCTGAAGCGAAACCGAAAGACGCTATGCTCCCTGGCCACTCCCTCCGCTACGACCTAAGCGCGCCGCCTCCGGCGTCGCAGGTCTTCGCTACGGGAGTGGCCAGGGAGACGCAAGACGTGCTTTAATGGCTAAACCGCTGGCGAGCAAACCACGCCGAAGCTATTCCACTTAACATATAGATAAGACATTTTGTTTTTACCTTTTCTTTCTGCCCCGTTTTCTTTGGGGCACGACAGAGAGCGAGGGGGCGTGGAGTCGCAGGCTAGCGTCTGCTTTGTTGGAGGGAACCCAGTGTTGTTGAGGGCGGAACCGACAAAGCAGAAGACGCAGCAATACGTAATCTACTCCAGCACATA
>CAWABP010000007.1:0-176949 GCA_963780315.1 Candidatus Acidiferrales bacterium
TAGGAGCCGCCTCCGGAGTGGGAAAGCTAGCGTTCTTCGGGAGGTTCGGGATGGATGGTGACGCGAAAAATTTGCGGGAAGCGTTCCTTGACGCGATCTTCGAGTGCCGCAGTGACGTCGTGGATGCGGGTGATGGGAAGCTCACTCTTCATGATGCAATGGCAGGAGACGAGAGTGTGGTGCTCGACCTGGCGGACGCGAACGTCGTGGCAATTGAGAAGCTCGTCGAACTCACCAGGCAAGGCATTGAGAAAGGATTCGACGGCGATTTCCAGCCGGTGCATTTCACCTACGCGGGTATCAGGAGTGGCGATGTGGCGGCCGAGCGGTTCGATGTGAATGTTCGCTTCGGCATTGCCGTTGCGCAAAGCCAAAATGCCTTCTTCGAGTTCGGTGGCGCGGCGATGGGCATCGCGCAAGCTGAGATTCTCGTCAACCTCGAGGTGGAGTTCAACAAAGAGGCGGCCATCCTGCTGAAAAGCAGAGAGGTCGTGGATGGCGAGGCCCATGCGTTGAGCCACGGCGCGAATGGATTCAAAGAGATGTTCGCCCTGAGGGGCGCGGGGTTCTGCGTGCACGATGACGTCGGCCGGCACGATGTCTTCGATGCGCTTCTCGATGGCGTCGGTGAGGAGATGAGCCTGCTCGAGGCTGCTGGTACGAGGAACGGAAACGGTGGCATCCACGAAATGGCGATTGCCAGCGCGGCGAACGCGCACGCGCTCGACATCCAGCACTCCTTCCATCTGACCAATGGCGTCAACGATTTGGCGCTGAAGACCCGCGGGCGCGGCGTCAAGAAGAGCATCCACGGTGCGGCGCCCAAGCTGTGAACTGACCCAGAGAATCACTCCCGCAACGGCGAGGGCGGCAAGAGCGTCAGCATAGACCAACCAAGGAAGATTCCAAGTATTGCCGGCCCAGACGAGGCCGATGCCTGCGATGACGACGAGTGTGCTCCATACATCCGTGGAAAAATGGAGCGCATCCGCCTCCAGAGCTTCGCTGGTGTGCTTGCGGGCGACGATGGTTAGGGCCCGAGCGCGGGTCAAATCAATGGCGAGTGCCGCGAATAAGACGACGAAAGCGATGAGGCTGGGTTGGATGTGGACAGAATGGAAAAAGAGGCGCCAGAAGGCTTCGTAGATGATGTAGCAGGCCGTGAGGACGAGGAGCCCGGTCTCGATGAAGGCGGAGAAATTCTCGAATTTGCCGTGGCCGTAAGGGTGGCGCTCGTCAGCGGGTTGGTCTGAAACGCGGACGGAAAGGAAGGTGATGACCGCGGCGACAAGGTCCAGGCCGGAATGGAGAGCTTCCGAGAGTACGCCCAAGCTTCCGGTACGGAGAACAAGGAAGGTTTTCAGGCAGATGAGTAGGAGCGCGGAGCCAACACTGAGCAGGGCCGCGCGCTTCTTTTCCTGAATGTCCTCGTGCAGACGGTGGGAAAAGGGCATGCCTCAAGACTACCTCAAGTCTGGGGAAGTTGCCGGGGGGTAGCGGCGGTTATCAAGGTGCGAGCTAGCGAACCGTTGTGACCGATGTACTTGTGTTGAAGGCCGTAAGCGTTTACGCTGATTGCTAAATTCCGGAGGAACCCATGAGAAAAATCCTTATTCTGACGCTGTCGGCTGCCTGCGGGGCGTCGGTCGCGTGCGCGCAGTCAGGAGGTGCAAGTGTGTGGGACACGCTTGCTGCGCCGGCAATGGATACGACAAAGTCGGCGGCGGTGGAAAACGTTAAGATCGTGCGCGACCGGGTGAAGATCACCCTCGTCAACGGAACGATTCAGTTTACACAGGCTGCGAATGGAGTTGTGTTCGGCGCGGTGTTTCATGGGGATGGACGGTTGCAGGTTGAACCGCCCAATCCGATCGAGGCGCAGCAACTTCGCTTGTTCACCAAACAGGACACCTTGGACATGGGGTTTACGGCAGCCACGTTCAGCTTTACCGACGGACTGTTGGAGGAAGTGGGCAAGCAAGTGAAATGGAAAGACGGAGGGGCGGGGGACGATTTATACGCGAAGAGGCAAGAGGAGCGCGAGGACGTCGGCGCGCAGAGTATGGCCAGGCTGTTCAAAAGCGTTATGTCGCCAGACAAGAAGCGCACGGCATATTTCCTGGCTGACCTGAGAACGAATGAAAGGTCGTGGGTGGAAGTGCGCTATGACGCGATGCAACCCGAGGAAATACGCATAGGCCGATGGGGGGAAATGGGTGCAAACAAGCAAATGGACTACTGGATGAATTTTCCGGCTGGAGATCGTGATCCGCGCTATGTTTATGACGATCCGGCGGAACGGCAGGATTTCCTGGTCACGGACTACCAGATCAGCGCCGCAGCGCAGGAGGGCGCAGAGATGTCCGCTACGGCTCGGGTCACGGTGCAGCCGAGATATTCGGGAGAACGCGCCTTGCTGTTCCACTTGGATTCGAACTTGCACATGGCCACGGTTAAGGACGCGCAGGGAAGGACTCTGGAATTCCACCAGGCACGCGAGCGCAAATTACGAAGTCAATCGCACGGCGACTATGTTGCGGTAATGCTGCAGGAAACAACCCAGGCGGGCCAGAAGCAAGTCCTGGAGTTCGAGTACGGGGGAAAGCACGTTGTCGAGAAGGTGGGCGAGGGCAATTATTATTGCCAGAGCTTCGGCTGGTATCCTGCACCTCTTGAGCCAGAGTATGGTGTGGATGTGTTCGCATTCAGGTCGAACTTTGACCTGACGTTTCGCGTCCCCAAGAAGTTCAAGTTGGTG
This sequence comes from Candidatus Acidiferrales bacterium, assembly GCA_963780315.1. Taxonomy (GTDB): domain Bacteria; phylum Acidobacteriota; class Terriglobia; order Acidiferrales; family UBA7541; genus Acidiferrum. The sequence continues at coordinate 2,759 of CAWABP010000007.1, forward strand.
GCAACGGGAACGAAGATCAGTGAAAAAATCGAAGGCAAGGAATTGGTTACGACCTGGAAGAGCGACATCCCACTTGCAGCGGCAGGCTTCGCATTTGGGAATTACAAGGTGTTCACAGATAAGGTTGGGAATATCGGAGTACAGATCTACGCCAACGATGAGCCGGATGCGAACCAGAAGAATATCCGGATGGATACCGACAACACGCTGGGGCAGATCAATGCCGGCAAAGATGCCTATCACATGACCGGGTCAACGGTTGGGACCCTGGTTCCCTCGGCTTACGGCAAGGTAATGACCCAGGAGACAGTAAATACGCTGAACGTCTTTCAAACATACTATGGACCCTATCCCTACAAGACATTGTCGGTGACGAGCATCAGCGGAGGTTACGGGCAGGGTTGGCCGGGGTTGCTGTACCTCAGTTGGCTTACGTTCCTTGATAAGACGCAACAGGACACTCTCGGGATTACGGACAAGTCCCAGTTGTCTGACCGTTTCCGGGGTCATGAAAGCTCGCACCAGTGGTGGGGACAGCGTGTGGGATGGAAGAGCTACCACGATCAGTGGCTATCGGAAGGGTTTGCGGAGTTCTCGGGGCTGCTCTACGTGCAATTCGCGGAGAACATGAAGGAAGAATTGATTCAGTGGCGTCTCGTCAAGGAACACCTAACCCATGAAGACCGGTACCGACACAGGGTGGATACCTTGGGACCGATATGGCTGGGGCGGAGGATCTATTCCTCGGCCACAGATGACTGGACATATCAAGACTTGATCTATTTGAAAGGCGCCTATGTTGTGCAAATGATCCGGCAGATGATGACGGATACGCGGAGCCCAGACCCGGAGCACATTTTCAAGGAGACGATGCACGATTACTGCAAGACGTATGAAAACCAACCGGCGTCCACCGAGGATTTCAAGGCCATCGTGGAAAAGCACATGACACCGGGCATGGACGTCGATGGCAACCACAAGATGGACTGGTTTTTTGGCCAGTATGTTTATGGAATGGGCATGCCTACTTATTCACTTCACGTGAATCTATCGCCCACGACCGACGGCAAGACTTCAGTGTCGGGCGAACTTGTCCGCTCGGGCGTACCTGACAACTGGAAGGATGTGCTGCCCATCTATGCGCACATGGGTGACAAAACCGTCCGGCTGGGCACGATCCCGTCGGTACAGCCCAAGGTCACGCTGAATTTCGTGTTGCCTGGGAAAATCGACAAACTCACCATCAACGACCTGGAAGACGATTTCGCGGACGTGAAGTAATAATAGAGGGAATAACCCTGCCAATTGAGTGAGCACCGGCGCGCCTTACGGTAACTCTCTGAAAACTCCCGGTAGGCACTCGCGAAGGGCGAAGCTGTAGTGTGAAAGTAACATTGTGACCTAGGCACTTGTATCTTTGGTGTAGGGCATTTACGCTTGCAGGCGAATTACCGAGGAGTTCCATGCGAAAAATCGTTATTTTCACACTGCTGGCAGCCAGCAGCGCCGCAAGAGTGTGCGCGCAGTCCGATAGCTCTGGCGTGTGGAGTGCGGTATCCGCTCCGGCGATGGACCCGGCGAAAACAGCGGTGGTGGAAAATGTGGAGATTGTGCGGGATCGCGTGCACATCACGCTGGTGAACGGAACCATTCAGTTTGGACAGCCGGTGAATGGGGTGGTGATTGCGGCAGTGTTTCATGGGGACGGACGAGTGCCGGTGGAGCCGCCGAATGCGATTGAAGCGCAACAACTGAGGCTGTTCACGAAGCAGGACAAGATTGACTACAAGTTTTCGGATGCAACGTTCAGCTTCACCGACGGGCTGATGGAAGAAGTGGGCAAGCAAGTGAAATGGAAGGCGGGCGGAGCGGCCAGCGACGACCTGTATGACAGCCGGCAAAAGTTCCGCGAGGACATGGGGCAGTCTGTGATTCCGCGACTGGTGCAAGGCGTGATGGCCACCGATCGCAAGCGAAGCGCGTATTTTCTTGCGGACCTTAAGGTGGACGACAAGCACTGGGTGGAGTTTGAAGACGATGCCCAAGAACCCGAGGAAATAATGATCGGGCGATGGGTGGACGTAGGACCGGTGCGGAATCTGGACACCTGGATGAATTTTCCGGCGGGAGGGCGGAGCAGCGCGGACGCGTGGAAGGACCCGCAGGCGAAGAGCGATTTTACTATCCCGCGATACAGTATCGACGCAAATGTGACTAGTGGGGCAGAGTTAAGCGCGACGACGAGATTGGAACTGGCTCCCCGGCTGGATGGGCAGCGGGTGCTGGTATTTGGTCTCGATTCAAATTTGCGAGTGGATTCTGTAAAGGATGCACAAGGAAAAGCATTGGCATTCAACCAATCGCGCGAGGGCAAGGACCGATATCAGTCGTACGGAGACTACGTGGTGGTAACGCTGGCTGAGCCACTGAAGACGGGCTCACCGCAGACGCTGGAATTTCATTACGCGGGGAAGCGCGCAATCCGCAAGGCCGGGAATGGGAATTACTTTTGCGAAAGCTCGGGATGGTATCCGGAGTTGCCCAATAGCTTCTCGACGCGATCTGATTTTGACATGACGTTCCACAGTCCGAAGAACACCGAACTGGTGGCCACAGGAGAAAAGATCAGCGAGACGATGGAGGGAGGAACGCATATAAGCAAGTGGAAGAGCGAGAAACCGCTGGCGAACGCGGGCTTCGCTTACGGGGATTACAAAGAGTATGACGACAAAGCGGGAGACGTGGCCGTAAACATTTATGCAAACCGCGGGCCTGACGATGTCATGGCCACCCTGCAGCAGATATTCGATTCGGGCATGGTGGACGGGGCAGTGGGAACACTCTCGCCAGCAGCGATGGCCAAAACGATGGGAATCGAGATGGCCAATACCGTGAAGGTGTTTTCGATGTACTTCGGGCCGTACCCCTATAAGCATCTTTCGGTAACCAGCTTGCCGATCAGCTATTCGTATGGGCAAGGGTGGCCGGGATTAATTTATTTGTGGTCGGCGTCGTTTCTGGACGCCACTCAGAGGCATGAGATTGGATTGAAAGATGGAGTGCAGTTGACTGACTTCTTCCGGGCGCACGAGAGTTCGCACCAGTGGTGGGGGCATCGGGTGGGGTGGAAGAGTTACCACGATCAGTGGTTGTCCGAGGGGTTTGCGGATTTCTCTGGGATTCTGTACGTGCAATACCGGAACAACTTTAAGGAATCGTTGAACCAGTGGAAGCAAGAGAAAGAGAACCTGAAGAAGAAAGATATTAAAGGGCACACCATCGAATCACTGGGCCCAATCTGGATGGGACGTCGCATCGCGTCGTCGGAGACCAACGGGGGATCGTATCAGGACCTGATCTACTCGAAGGGGGCCTTTGTGCTGCAGATGATCCGGCAAATGATGGTCGATCCGCGGAATCCCGACCCGGAGCATATCTTTAAGGAAACGATGCAGGATTACTGCAAGACGTATAACAACCAGGCGGCTTCCACCGAAGATTTCAAAGCAATTGTGGAAAAGCATATGACGCGCAATATGGACCTCGATGGGAACCAAAAGATGGACTGGTTCTTCAACGAATACGTGTATGGGACGGGAATTCCCCAGTATACGTTCCACGCCACACTGACAGGGACCGCGGATGGCAAGACTACAGTTGCGGGCGAGTTCGATCGAACGGGAGTTTCCGATACCTGGAAAGACTCGATACCCCTCTATGCGCATTCGGGGGACAAAGTGATGCGGATTGGCACGATAGCGGTAGCCCACCCGAAAGAACTGATTAACTTTACTCTGCCCGGGAGCTTCGACAAGCTTACGATTAACGATCGTGAGGATCTTCTGGCGGACGTGAAGCAATAAAAGGCGGGATCGCTTCGGAATCTCGCCCTTGAGAAGTATACAGAACGCATCGATTAAGATCCTTCTGGACGCAGACGGCGCGCCCCTCAGGATGACAACGCGGAGTTTTGTTCGAGTAACGGGAGAGAACCTGCTGCCGAGAGAGCCGCGTTAATTGGTGGTTTTCGGAGTTATGGGAGGCTCGGGGAGGAGCGGGAGACGCTTGGGCTCGCCGCGCGCGCCACGCACCTCGACTTCTTCAAACAGCAGAGATGGGGCGACGACAGAGGCGGGGAGACCATTCTGAGCCGTACCGAAGGCGCCGAGAGCGGTGCCGGAAACGCCCACGACCTCGCTCTGCATATAGTTGGAGACAAGGTAGTCGTCTCCAATGGCGGTGATATTGCGCAGTGAACGCGGGCTGAAGCCAGTAATGCGGGCGCCGCGGACCATTTCCTCGTGCCCGTCCTCCGGAAAAATCTTATAGACAATCAAAGGAAGGCGATCGGTGGCGGCATTGCCGCCGAAACTGGCGAGGAGTTCCGTGAAGTCATCCTGATGGAGAAGGCTGATAGAGGGATTATCCATCTGGCGGATGACCATGCAGTAGTTGAGCTTTTCGGAGCGGCAAGCGTCGAGGAATTTCTTTTTGAGATCATCGCGGGAAACGGTTTCGGTGGAAGTGAAGAAGAGATTGCTCATAGTAGGCTTCGGGTCGCTGAGGAATGCGGAGCGGCCATGGCCGTTGGACTTGTCGAAATCGGGTCCGGGCCGGCGCGACATCAGAAGATCTTTGAGCATTCCCTGCTCGACGAGATCCACTTTTTGCGCGGGGACTCCCTCTTCATCGATAGAATAGCCGCCGACGAGCGGCGCACCCTTGAAGTCTTTCGCGAAAGGATCGTCCACCAGCGAAACAGTGAGGGGAAGAACGCGCGAGTTCAACTTGCCGCTCCAGTCGCTGTGGGCGCCGAGGCTGCTCATGAGTTGATCTACAACGGGCTGGAAGGCCAGAGGAGGCCGGGCACCGCTCAGCGACGGGCCAAGAACCTCAGCAATCAATGGCGCGGCGGCGCGAGCTTCAAACAAAACCGGGCCGGTGTAATCGGGAGCCGTGGAGGCCGCGCGCATGGCCATTAATTCGCTACCGGCGACGTTGAGGCTCTTGCGGACAGTGTCAACGCTGGGAAGATCGGCGGGGCGCGGGGCGTAGCTGGAATAGTAGTGATTCACCTGCATGCCGTCGGAGGCGAGAGTGTTCATGCCGGCTTCGATGGCGGCGAAAGAATGGTTGGCGCGAATCTCCGTGCCTTCGCTGGTCAGAAAATATTCGGTCGTGTACACGAGATAATAGACGACACGCGATTCATAGATTTGCGGAAAGAGGCGGAGCGCGGCGGAAGTATCGCGGGCTTCCTGTTCCCAGTTGCGATGGGACCAGTCCGGAACCGCCAGGGGATCGATGTGCTGGATGGGTGTGACCTTCGCGAAATCGTCGATATCGGAGGGGCGCGCGAGAGTGCTGAGATAGGCTTGTTTGCGGGAATAGGTTTCGACGGCTTCTTTGAAGGCCTGATCGGTGGCGATCCAGAGATCCTGGCGGAGGGAATTGTAGTCGCGGTCAATGCCAACGGTCCCAGTGGGACCGATGAACCCGCGAAAACCCTCGTCGCTGATAAAATTGGAGCTGTCCAGTTTGTAATCGCCGACGCGAGCAGAAACGTTCATCGTGCGCTGGCGGTTGTGATTGGAAGAGACCAGCGCGCCGAATTCGGCGACGATTTCACGAACGTCCATATCGAGCAGGCGATATTCTACGTAGTAGGGGCGGACGGGCTGGCCCGTTTGCGGAATCTGGAGTTCGAGGCGGGATTTGGAGCGCGCCATTTCGTCGCGCATGGCTTGCAGGGTGTGATCGTTGTCCGCGGGAGCCTGGGCAAAGGCGGCGGAAGCGGTTACAAAAACAGAGAGAAAAGCCGCTAGCCAAAGGGTGCGCATTACTGGAGGCCTCCCGGATTTGCGTTGTCGTGCGCGGGCGGCGGCAGAATCGGCGGCCGATCCGTGGATGTTTCCTTTTTCTGGACTTCCAATTCGGAAGTGAGGATGGCAGGTGAAGCGGCGGCGACGGGGACGGAGCCCGATTCAGCACCGCAGTAGCCGTTGAACACTTCCGGGGTATCTCCGACCGCCACGATTTTGGTTAGGGCAGCGAGAGGAGTACCTACGATGTCCACACCGCGGACGAGTTCGTCGGGGCGCCCATCGGCGAAGACTTTGTAGACCACCAGCGGTTGGACTTGAAAGGCCTGGGGCTGGCCGCGGCCAGTGAAGGTGAAACCTCCCATGATGTCGTCTATAAGCAGGCCGTAGGGCTTCCCCTGCCCCTTAATGAGGTCTAAGAGTTTTGCGCGCAGCTGCGCGTTGGTGAAGGTTTTGCTGCTCTGAACGATAAGATTGCCCTGGCGAGAGACGGGAGTGGCGCCGATCTGGCGGCGGCCGTGTCCATTGGAATGGGGGAAATTCACGATGGGCGAGCGCGACATCTCGAAGTCTTTCAGGACGCCGTGGTCAACGAGGACGACGCGCTGCGCGGCGACACCTTCATCATCAAACTGGTAATGGCCGAGCAGGTCCTGGTTACCCAGCTTTTTCATGGTGGTGTCATCAATAATGCTGAGGAATTCAGGGAGGATGAGCTGGTTCACTTTTTTGGCGAAGGTTTGACCTTCGTTGACATCTTTCAAGCGATGACCTTCGGCGCGATGACCGAAAACTTCATGGAAGAACACGGCGGCGGCGCGGCCGGTGAGAAGGGCCGGGCCAACAGTGGGATCGTTCAGTGGAGAGACTACGAGGCCCTCGATTTCCTTGCGAAGCTGGGCAGCGGCGGCGTAAACAGCCTTGTCCGTGGGCGCTTCGGAGGGATTGACCCAATCGAAGTTGTAATAGCGATCAATGTCCATGCCATCGCCGGCCTTGCCCTGAATGAAGAGTTCCAGGCGGTAACGGATCTGGCCAAATTGCAGGTGAGTGCCTTCGGAGTTTAGCTGCAGGATGTTATCGGCGTTGGCTGTGAAAGTGACGATGGAATTGATGACCGCGGTGGACTGGCGAAAGTAGGCGGTATAGTCGCGGACTTTCTGCTCCCAGGGCTTACGGTCGAGGGTGAAGGAAACCCAGGGGCCGGTGTAGGTTTGCGGCTTTTCGTGCGAAAAATCCGGGGCGCTGCCTTCTTCGGTTTGGACTTTCACTTCTTTGCCAGTCTTGATTTTGATTAGGGCTTCGGCGGCTGCGCGGTACTGCTTGTCGGTTTCGAGCCAGATGGCGCGGCGAAGGACTTCGGGGTCGTCGTCGAGAGGAGCGTTGGTGCCGGGGCCACCGTTGGGCGGGGTGCGGCCATCAACCTTGTGAGTGTCGTCAAGGTCGTAGCTGCCGGTGCGGACCGTGACTTCGAGCCAGCGATTGTGGCCTTCATCGCTGTTGAGAAGAGCACCGTTGGAGCCGGATACGGTGGCGCGCTGCGAATCCGTAATGGTGTAACCGATGTAATAGGCGGGGGGATCCTGCTCGCTGAGGGTCTTCATGGAGCGGTCGAGTTCGATTTTCATGGCGTCGAACATAGGCGAGGCTTTGGGAGCGGCGTCGGGTGGATCGGCGGGGCGCGCGGGGAGCGCCAGGAGAGTTGCGGCGAGAAGAGAGGTGACCGCAAAGATTCGCCGGGGAAATCTTGTTTGCCATGCTGCGCCAAGAGGAAGGTTCAAAGGATGCCTCACACAGAATTAGACGAAAACATTGAGTATTCAGTGTACGCCAGGGTGGCGCGCGGGACAAAATTGCGGGGCGGGTTGGCGGCGATGATGCAAACGGACGGGGAGTCGGGCGACCTGCTATGGTGGCGTACTGGGATAAAGAGGAACCTGGCTTGAGCGAGAATCCAAGAGAAGAAAGATTTCACAGTTCGCAGACTTCGTGCGGAATCATGGAAAGGCGAGACAGAATGCGCTGGTTCTTACTACTCGTTTTCGTTGCGCTTTGCCTGCCTGTCACCCTTCTGGCGCAAGAGCAGGGCGGAAGCGTCATACGGGTGGACGTAAATTTGGTGCTGATTGATGCCACGGTGAAAACGAAGGCCGGGGCAATCATGGGCGACTTGAAGCAAGATGCGTTTGAGGTTCGCGAAGATGGCGTGGCACAAAAGATAGATATTTTTGGCCGCGACGAGCTGCCCCTGAATGTGGCGCTGGTATTGGATTTAAGCGATTCGATTGGGCCCTTTTTGGGGCCGTTGCGCGACGCGGCAAATATCGCTTTGGCAGCGCTTAAGCCTGAAGATGAAGTGGCGCTGTTTACGTTTTCGACCGAAGCAGAAATGCGCGTGCCGTTTACGAAGGACAAGAGCGAGATTGCAAGGCAGATCAGTGCTTTCCACGTGGGCGGTGCTACGAACATTAATGATGGCATATTTGTTGCCGCTCAATATTTGTTGAATACTCCCGCGAAAGGGCGGCGGGTGATCATTCTAATCAGCGATGACGTCGGCACAAGCGCTGGCGGACAGGGAACGCGTGACATCGTCACCGAATGCATCGGGGCGGATTCGGTTTTATACAACCTGAAGATACCGGGCTACAACCCTCCGGGAACGATCTTTTATGCGGGCTTGATTCCGGGATTGGTGAGCATTCACAAAGTTACGGAGCAGACCGGCGGGGAGATTTTTGATGTACAAGATGTGGCGCACCTGGACGACGCATTTCGCGCACTGATTCAGCGGATCAAGACACGCTACACGCTGGGATATTACACGCAGGCAACAGGCGCCACGGGCAAACCTCATAAGCTGGATGTTCATCTGGCGGCTTCGTATGGGAAGAAGGGGAAGGATTACATGATTCTGGCGAAGAATGGGTATTACGTGCATTGAGAAGCGCGGAGGTTGCGACAAATAGTAAAGCGCAGGAAGAAGTGGTAATGCTTGAGCGACGGCTGAGCGGAGGAACAGGTTATGTCAGACAAACACTTGGTGGGACGGCGGAAGTTTATTTTGATTTCTGCTGGAGTGGCTGCGGAGGGATTCGGGATTTCGTGCGGGGGGTATGCCACGCCAGAGGAGATACAGGAAGCGGCGAGGAAGGTGGGCCGCATTCTGCGGCGGAAGCTGGATCACTCCGGCCGGGAAGTATCTGCGCTGGTTGGGGCGGCGACGTGGGCTGCGCCTGCGGTGGAAGCGGGAATCTTGTGTGGTGTGAATTACTGGCACAAGTCTGACAAGTGGGACAAGGCCAGCGTGCCGCAGGCGATATTGAAGAATCGCGACGCGCACTACTGCGAGGTGTGCTGCGACCGGGTGCGCGGGAATCACGAGACGGGGGAGATTGACGAGGAAGCGCATTACCAGTTTGTGAAAGAGGCGCTGGCGCGAACAGGGCTGGGCTATTTCGACGACATGATGTTTCACTTTGGATTTCACACTGCGGCGGAAATTCAGAACCGCGGAATGAATCGCGCTTACGACCGCCTGAAAAAAGAAGGATTGGTGCGGCACCTATGTCTTTCGCAGCACAGCTACAATGGGAACGGAAAAGTGAAGGAAGGCGAACCGAATTATGAAATCCTCGCGGCGGTGATGAACGACGGGCTGTTTGAGCATGCGCAGTTCCCTTTCACGTTTGGGGATAATCAAGGAATAAGCAACTTTGTGAGCAAGGCGAAAGCGAAAGGCTTTGGCACCACTGCAATGAAGACCACAGGCGGCGCCGGGCGCATGACCATCGACCACGATTTCATGAAAAGGCTACCTGAAGGGACGACGCCGTACCAGGCACTGGCTCGCTGGCTGACTACGCAGACGGCGCTGAGTTGCGCGGTGATTCAGATCAACAGTCTGGAACAATTTGTGGAGACTTACGGCGGGGCGGGCAAGAGTATGCGCGCGACGGATTCACTCGCCATTGAAATGATGAGCGCGTACGCGGACCGGGAGGTTTGCCGGCTGTGCAACGAGTGCATGACGCGGTGCGAGAAAGGGCTGCCGATCGCGGAGATTCTGCGCTATGAGCGGTATGCCAGGGATTACCACGAGGTGGAGCGTGCACGCGGGCTTTATGCGCGGTTGGCTGTGGACGCAGGCGAATGCTCGTCGTGCGGGGCTTGTGTACCGCATTGCGCGCAGGGGCTGAAGATTCCAGAGAAGCTGCGGGAGACGCATCGGCTGCTTAGCTGAAGAAGGCTTACGACGTAAAAGCGGCGGCAAGCCGCCGCACTCCAAAATGGCTACTGGCAGTGGAGTCTGCTAGGGGGGAAATGGCATGTTGCGCAATTCACGGTTGCTGTGTGTTTGCGGGATAGCGCTGGGCGTGCTTCTTTGTAATTCACAGAATTCTGGCTGGTGTGCGAAAGATGTCGCCTCACAACCTTGCACCGTGCTGGCTGCAGTGGATCACCGGCGCGCCATCAGCCTGGATGGCGAATGGCATGTGATTGTTGATCCGTATGGAAACGGACTGTATGACGCGAATGGAAAGGCACGAAGCAACGGTTTTGCAAAAAACCTCGCACAAAGCGATTCCTCTGGTCCCATTGAGTACAACTTCGCGAAGTCTGGCACGCTGCACGTCCCCGGAGACTGGAACACGCAACGCGAGTCGCTGATGTTTTATGAGGGGCCGCTGTGGTACGAGAGAGATTTCGAGTACCACAAGAACCCGGGCAAGCGAGTTTTCCTGCATATTGGAGCAGCAAATTATCGTGCGTTCGTTTGGGTGAATGGGCAAAGAGTTTGTGAGCACGAAGGGGGCTTCACCGGATTCGATTGCGAAGTTACGGCAGCTCTGCGCGAAGGAAGTAACTTCGCCGTGATCGCGGTGGACAACAAGCGGCTGGCGGACGGCGTGCCGACGCTGAAGACGGACTGGTGGAACTATGGAGGATTGACGCGCGAGGTATCGCTTGTGGAGGTGCCGGAGCGCTACATCGATGAGTTCGATCTTCATCTGAGGCGGGGAACGACGGATGAAATTGAGGGCTGGGTGCACGTGGTTGGCGCTCCCGCTGGATCAGAAGTCAGAGTCGCTCTTGAAAAAGATGGGCAAAGCGCTGTCGTTACAGGGGAAACGGAAACGGACGGAAGAGCCCGGATTCATTTGCAGGTTGAAAAGCTGCAACTTTGGTCGCCTGAACATCCGGCGCTATATCGCGTGACGCTGAAGGCGGGAGAAGACACGCTGGAAGATGAGATGGGATTCCGCACGATCGAGACGCGAGGGACGGAGATATTACTGAACGGCCAGCCGATTTTTCTGAAAGGGATCAATGTGCACGCGGAGGCTCCGTATCGCACCGGGCGCGCGTACAGCGAAGAGGACCTGGAGACACTGCTGGGTTGGGTGCATGAATTGGGAGGAAATTTCGTGCGGCTGGCGCACTATCCGCACAGCGAGCGAATGACGCGGCTTGCGGATCGCATGGGCATACTGGTGTGGTCGGAAATCCCCGTTTACTGGGCCTGCCAATTCGAGGACCCCGTTGTGCTCGGCAAGGCGCAATCGCAATTATCGGAGATGATTCGCCGGGACCGGGACAAGGCTTCGGTGATTCTGTGGTCCGTGACGAACGAAACTCCCGCGAATGCCGCGCGCACGACATTTTTGAAGACGCTGATTGGTGAGGTTCGCAAAGAGGATGCCAGCCGCCTGGTAACGGCCGCGTTGCTGGTGCGGACGGAGGGGCATACCAAGATTGTGGATGATCCACTGGGTGATGCGCTGGATGTGCTGGGAGCCAACGAATACATCGGGTGGTACGAAGGCACAGCCAGCGACGCGGAGCACACGCAATGGGATATTCGTTATCAAAAGCCGGTGATTATGAGCGAATTCGGAGGCGAAGCGAAGGCGGGCGTGCACGGAGACGCAACTACGCGATGGACGGAAGAGTTTCAAGCGAACATCTACGAACATCAATTCGCGATGCTAAACCGGATACCGCAACTGCGAGGGATGTGCCCATGGCTGCTGATGGATTTTCGTTCGCCGCTGCGGCTGCTGCCCGGGATACAAGACTATTACAACCGTAAAGGGCTGATCTCCGAGGATGGCCACAAGAAAAAGGCGTTTTACGTTTTGCAGAAAGCCTACAAGGAAAATGCGATCGGACACGCCCAGTGATTGCTTCCAGTCAGAACGGGTCGGGTATGCTCATTGGGCAATAGGGTTGAAGGCTACGCCCGTGGAGGATGGAGCAAAGTGGAGCACGGCGGCGGTCATGTCGTCCCACTGACGGCAGTCTCTGGAGAAATCCTGGATTGCGGAGAAGAGATGGTTCAGGAGATCGATAGGGGAATCGGCGGCATGCTTGAGGCAAATATCTTTGATTCCATCGAGTTCAAACTCCTCGTCGCGGAGATTGCGAGCAGCAGTGAGGCCAAAAGTACAAAACACAAGAGAGTCGCCGGGGATGAGGTCCAACGTGAATTCATCATAGGTGATTCCACTGAAGAGGCCGGGAGGGATGCCAGCCAGCTGGAGGACGCGGCATTCGCCGCCTCGTATGAGGAGCGGACCGGGCATGCCTGTGCTCACGATGCGTATTGGGGCGCGAAGCGAATCAACGATGGCATATTGAATGGCGCTGTGGCGACCCGGGATGCCGCGGAGGAGAAGTCTTTCGTTGAGAACAGAGAGGACGCGGGCAGGGGTCTGGCCGGTCTTGTGGACACTGCGGAGAGTGCCAACGGCGAGCGCGGCATAAAGAGCGGCAGGTAGGCCCTTGCCAGAAACGTCGCCGAGATACAGGCCGATAGTGCCGTCGGGAAGAAGGAAGTAGTCCAGATAATCGCCACCGACTTCCGCCGCAGGCTGGAATTCGTGGGAGATGGTGACGTAAAAGGTGCGCAGAGGCTGGGCAGGCAGCATGACACCCTGGATGGCACGAGCCTCTTCGAGTTCCTGCTCGCGTAATTTCTCAACGGAATGAAGTTCTTCCGTTTCGGTAAGAACAGGCATGGTTTTATCCGGGGGGGAGAGTAGACCGAGAGAGGGACGGCGCTGATCTGAGGGCAGCACAGGCCAGGCTTGGCCTTTCTGAAATCTGAGGGGGATGTTACCAATTGCACGCCAGGCCGTGGAAGTGCTTGAACCTGGCGCAAGGTGGGGAAACAATAAAGGCATGAAATCCCTTGTGGGCATACTCGTTGCCGCCGCCATTGCAATCGGGGTCTACTACCTTTATTTGAAGCAGATGCCCAGCAGCGATGCCGGGACCTCGCCGACACAAGCCATTAGCCTGACGGCGGTGCGGAGCGATCTGCTGGCCATCGCACAGGCGGAGCGCGGAAACATTGCCTTGAACAGCAAGTGCGCCACGATTGACGAAATGGTGAGCGCGGGAACGATGAATATGACGCGGGGGGAACGCGACGGCTATAGCTATGAGGTTGAGTGCTCTGGGGCGGATTTCCGGGTGGTTGCGCGGCATCCGGGAGCGCCGCCTGCGGGCACGACGATTCGTTATCCAACCCTGGCGATTGACTCCACGATGGAAGTCCGGGAGATTCAGTAGGCTGTAACCTACCCTGGCAATTCCTATAAACCTGGCCCTTTTCGCGGGAACAAATGAGCCTGTGTGTGCGTTACTTCAGATGAGAGCGCAGCACGCGGATGGCGAAGGCGGTTGCGAGAAGGAGTGGACAATGGACGGAAACATGATTGGCCTCGTGGCAGTGGTTTTGACGTGCGGTATCCCCCTGGCATTGATTTACACATTTTACCGGGTTCGCAAGCTGCGGACCGAAGAGCGGTTGGCGGCCTTGGCACGGGGAGCCGAGATTCCCATGGAACCGGAGCTATCGCAGTATGCGCGGTCGCGGCGGGCAGGGATTTTGCTGGTTAGCGGCGGAGTCGGGTTCATAACCATGTTTGGCGTGATCGCCCGTGTTGTGGGCGAGCCGGAAACCCTGGTTGCGGCCGCGTTCGGCATACTGCCGTTGGCCGTGGGCATCGGGTACTTCCTGGATGCGGCGCTGATTCGACGCGACTTGAAGGCTTCGTAAGTATTCCGTCTGGGAGTCTTCCGCGCGGCGAGGCTCTCTCCACCCTTAACACCCCGAACAGGAAGCCGCGCTTTTTTTCTTGTGCCTAGCACCCCGGGATACATGAAGAAATAAGAATCCTCGTTTGACACAAACCCAAGAAAAGAGGGATTCATCGCACAAAAAGCGCGCGATGCAAAACCGTACCTCACTTCGCGGACTCCGTTCGGAATGACGGGATGTTGCTTTTTCGGCGAGATGGGGACGGGGGCGAGTACAAGCAAAGCGCTGGAAGGGGTGGCGCGCGCGTGTGTTAGAATCTGTCGGCATGCATCCCGCAATTCCTCATTTGATGGACCTGCAGCAACTGGATCAGAAGATTGCCGCACTGCGCGCGGAGTTTGACGCCTTGCCCAAACGCTTTCGCGATGCGGATGCCAAGCTGAATGGCGCGAAGTCCGCAGTGGTAACGGCGCGGGAAGCGCAAACTGCAGCACTGAAGCAACGGAAGAAATTGGAATTGGACGTGGAGGAGTGGAAAGAAAGGGCGAAGAAATACCGCAACCAGAGCAGCTCCGTAAAGACGAACGAAGCATATAAAGCGTTGCTGCATGAAATTGCGAATGCGGAAAGCCAAGCCGCCAACATCGAAGATCAGGTGCTGGAACAGATGATGGCCATGGAAGAGCTGGAGCACCGGGTGAAGCACTTCGAGGCGGATTTGAAGGAATCGGAGAACGCGGTTGCAGCGGAGAAAAAACAGATCGAGGCGCAGTACAACGACCAAAAAAAGAAGCTGGAAGTGGCCAACGGAGAGCGCGTAACGTTGGCCGCAAAGGTGCCTGAGGATTTGCTGGAGTTGTACACGCGGATTTCCCGCAAGCTGCCTGGATCCGCGATGGCGCTAGTTCGCGATGACCAGTGCCGTGGTTGCGGTATGCGCGTGCTGCCGCACATCGTCCAGGTTTTGCGAACGGATAACAACGAAAAGGTTTTCCGCTGCGAGATGTGCGGGCGGATTTTGTACACGCTTGAACCCATACCCCACGCTGCGCCAGCTGCAGATGCCGCTGCGGCGCCGGGCGGCGAGACGACGCAATCCTGATGAACAAGAAACCTGTGGTGCCAAGAGGCGGCGGATTGTTTGGGGATCACGAGCCCGAACGCAAGATTACGGCTGCGTATCAAGCGAACATTGACGGGGGATCGCGAGGAAATCCGGGCCCGGCGGCTTATGGCGTGGTTGTGCGGGATGCGCGGGGAGAAGTGGTGGCGCGGCTGAAGAAGTACATCGGGCAGAACACAAACAATGTGGCGGAATATTTTGGGTTGATTGCGGCGCTGGACTACGCGGAATCGCATGGGATACGCGCGCTGCGGATCGAAAGCGATTCGGAGCTTTTGGTGAAGCAGATGCGCGGACAGTACAAGGTGAAGAGCAGTGATTTGCGGCCGCTGTTTGAACGGGCGCGAAAGATGGCGCAGGGGCTGGAATCGTTTCGGATCGATCATGTTTATCGCGAGAAGAATCGCGAGGCAGACGCGCTGGCGAATCAAGCGTTGGACGAGACGTCGAGGGGTGGTGGCGGAGTGGGGACCAATGCTGAAAATGCTTACCCCAAGCCTGCGACGATGCGGTGCTTTGCGCGATACAAGGATGGAGTGCTGCAGCTACAAGAGCCTCTAGACCTGCCTGAGGGCGCGCAGGTCAAGATTATGGTGAGGTTGCGGAAGTAGGCACATCTCTCTTGCCGGTGCTGGTAGCTTAGCGATAGTCTGAGGCGGAGCAAAGGAATCAGCACTCCACGATTTGTACTATTTGGCCAGATTTCCTCTTACCGTGACGTCGACACTGCCAAATACTGGACCGTCGAGCTCAAACTCTATTTTGTTCAAGTTCTGCAGTTCCACGCATACGGTTCCGGTCGGATTTTCTGGCCACGCAATACCGGCCACTTCGAAGCCGTTCAACTTCACCTTCGCCGAGTTAACTGGCTGAAACTGCCCGGATGGAGTGCTGATTTCTAGAGTGAATGGAGGCAGCAAACGCCCGTCGCGTTCAAATTCTATTTCTCTGGGCCACCCTTCCGTGGTGTGAAGAGCGGTATAGAAAACAATTGTCCTGACCTCTCTGTCGAAGTTCGCAGCAATCCGACTCGGTATTATTCCGATTTGTGATAGTTCGTCAATCCAGCTTTGGTCCAGTGCAAGTGCAGCAACGACATCCTTGACGGAAGCCGCCTTGCCAACGGAGTTTGCTAGGCGCGCACTCAGCCAGAGGAGTCGAAGCAGTTCGTCGCTGTAGTTCAACGAGGCCGACCAAGTCATGGCTGATTCATGCCCCGATGCTTTCCGGTTGGGCGGAACTACCGGGGCGAGCCCCTCATGACCGAAGCGATGAATCGGAAAGTTCTGATTAACTAGAGTGGTGAAGTCTCCCTTGAAATAAGGGGTGATCTCGCCCGTGCATTGGAGGTATATGCCGCAGATGAATTCAACGACACTGGTTTCTGTCTTTTGGTTCTCAGCGCATGCCACAGCGGCTCGGAATAAAGCCTGCACGAGTTCCGGCGACAGCAAATTGGTTCCGAAGGCCATCCGATGTTGTGCGAACCTGCGTTGATTCTGAGTGAGTTGCATTTTCACGCGACCTTTCCATAAGGAGCGAGCAAATTCCAGGTGCCCACCACTCACTCTAATTAGCACATTTGTGCCTCTCTGAGAATTGCTGCCCGGAATCGTCCACAGTCGCCGACCACTTGGGCTCTAATGCGGAAATTGGAAACTGGCACACTACCGACTATTTCAGGCGATGGGTTGGAGTTCGGGGAGGGGTTTTAGGGTGCGGGTGCGGTAGAGGGTGTCGCGCTGGGCGGGGATGAAGCCGGCATCGGTGATGATGCGCTGGAGTTCGGCTTCGTTGGTGCGGCGTTTTACGCCGGCGGCGAAAACCACATTTTCTTCGATCAGGATGCTACCGACGTCGTCGGCGCCAAACTGCAGGCCAATCTGGCAGACCTTGATTCCGGGAGTGAGCCAACTGGACTGGATGTGATCAATATTGTCGAGATAGAGGCGGCTGACGGCCAGCGTCTTCAGGTAATCCACGGCCGTAGTTTCCTGAACTTTTTTGCCGAGGGCGGTATTTTCCGCGGCGAAGATCCACGGGATGAACGCGGTGAAGCCGCCGGTGTCTTCCTGAATGCGGCGAATGCGGTCCAGATGGTTGACGCGATGTCGGAGTTCTTCGCCACAACCAAACATCATGGTGGCAGTGGTGCGCAGGCCAAGGGAATGGGCGATGCGATGGACTTGCTCCCATTCGTCGCTGGCACATTTCAGCCGCGCGATTTTGCCGCGAATTTCGTCGTCGAGGATTTCCGCGCCACCGCCGGGAATGGAATCGAGGCCGGCATCTTTCAGGCGCTGAATCGTGTCGCGCAGGCTGAGTTCGCTGACTTCCGCGATGCACAGAACTTCCGGGGCTGAAAAACAATGCAGATGAACTTGCGGATAACGGGACTTTAGGGAGCGAAGGAGATTCTCGTAATAGCCGATTTGCAGGTCAGGATGAAGGCCGCCCTGGAGAAGAATGCCGGTGCCGCCGAGTTCGAGCATCTCGTCGATTTTCTGGTAGATGGTTTCGAAAGAGAGGATGTAGCCGTCTTTGGCGCCGAGGGGACGATAGAACGCGCAGAAGGAACAGTATTCCGTGCAAAAGTTGGTGTAATTGATGTTGCGATCGATCTGGTAGGTGGCGACGCGCGGATCATTCTTCTTCAGGCGCAACTGATTGGCGGCCATGCCGATGCCGACCAGGTCATCGGACTGGAGCAGTTCGAGCGCTTCTTGTTTGGTGATGGCCACTTCAGCTTTCTCCGTTTGGCAGAATCAATGGCGCCGCTGGATCGCGAGTTCGTTGTTGGGTTCCAAGGATATGGTTGCCGGTGCGGTGACGATTTCCGGCGTATTCGCGATCAAGCCGAGCTCCGCAGCGAGATTGAAATAAAGGCCGAGCCCCTGAAGGTTTTCTTCATCCAGGCCGTAGTCGATATTTTCGGCAAGGTAGCGGCGCAAATCAGCGGCGGGCAGACCCATCTCTTGAGAAGCTTCGGCGGCGATTTCATCTAGTTGGCACAAACCGAAGGCGAGCGAATCCTGGAAATCGCGAACCACTTCCGGGGCGGCTACCTGTGGTCGGCAGGCCCAGACAGCAAGGACTGCGGGCAAGCGGGTGAGCGCGCGCCATTCCTCGACCATGTCATACAGATACAGCGAAGGAAACTGTGGGAACCCTGCGGCTTGTCCGGAACATTGGAGCACACCAGAGCCATCGCGTTGCGCGTGGCGTTCAACACGCAGAGCCAGACGCAGGGCCGGGTCACCAATCAGAAGGGCAGCGTCGGACTCTCGCAGCATCGCAGTGAGATCAGGCTCTGCCTCAGAGAATTCAGGCGCGATGGCCCACCATTTGCTGCAGAGGATCCGGACCAAGGCTTGCGTGCTGCAGGAACTGCGGTCGAGGGAGATACACGTGAGTTGGCGGACGGGCTTAGTGGAAACGAGGAGCAGGCTGCGGACGGCGTGTTTCGAGGCAATCGAAAGGCCGGGCAGAACGACCAGGTTCGGGATGCGCGCATATTCGATGGCAGGAATAATGGCGATGTCCGCGGCGTTAGTACGGAGAGCTTCGGCGCATTGCGAGGGGACGGTGAAAGAAAGCCGGTATTTACCGCGCAAGGGGCCGTGCGTGAAGCCCCGGACAAGCGGGGCCGTGTTCAGGTACTGAACGATGGAGATGCGGAGCCGATTCACGGGCCATTAATCCTGTCGGGACGATTCCAGTATAGCAAAGGGCAGTGCGATCGGCGGCCAGCCGCGAGAATAAAAGAATTCCAACGGTTTGAACGCGCCGAAAAGAAAAGCTCGAGTGCTGCGGGGAGATTTGCGGGCAGTGGAAATGGCGGTTTTGCGAATCGCGGGGTATCTGCTATTATTAAGCGTTGTGTTTTCTATCCTTTGAAGAGCAGGAAGTGTAGCGTTATGGCATTGAAGTGTGCAATTTGCGGCAAAGCGCCGCACTATGGAAACGTGGTAAGCCACGCGAATAACACGCGGCGTCGGCGCTGGAACCCGAATTTGAAGCGGGTGCGCGCAATAGTGGACGGAGTTCGCAAGCAGGTGCGCGTGTGCACCGGCTGCATCCGCCTGGGCCGCGTGAAAAAAGCAGCCTGAGCGAAAATCTTGAGCTTCAATCCAAGCCAACCCATCAGCGAACGAAAACTCCGTGGGCTTCGCCACGCTGGTGCATTGTTGCCACTGGCTGGGCTGGTTCTGGGAGTCGTAGGGGGCTGCAAGGTGCCCGATCACCACGCGGCGGACGTGTGGGCAGTGGTGAACGGAACGGAGATCAAGCGGGATGAAGTGGAGAAGTACTACAAGTCCCAGATTAATCCGGAAGGCCAGGAACCCTCGCAGGAAGAAGCGCTCTCGTTAAAGCTGAACGTTGTGGAACAGCTGATCAACAACGAGATCCTGCTGGAGCGGGCTAAGAAGCTGAATTTGGAAGCAAGCGACGGTGAAGTGGAAGACAAGTTCACCGAATTGAAGAGCCCATTCACGGAAGAAGAATTCCAGCGCCAATTGAAGCAGCGGGGCATGGGTGTGGACGACCTGAAGCGTGACCTGCGGCGCCAGCTATCCATACAGAAGCTGCTGAACCGCGAGGTTGCCGCCAAAGTTACGATTACCGATCAAGACGTGCTGGACTTTTACAACACCAACCGGAACCAGTTCAACGTGGCTGAACCGCGATACCGGATTTCGCAGATCGTGGTTACGCCGTTCAAGGACGCGCAAATCCGCAACCGCAAGAACGATGATGCGACCAATGAAGCGGAAGCGCAACGCAAGACCAAGATGCTGATGGACAAGCTAAACAGCGGCGCGGATTTTGCGCAACTGGCGATTGACTATTCCGAAGATATGAATACGGCGGCGAATGGCGGCGACTTGGGATACATTCCCGAATCGGCGCTGAACCAATCGGATCCGACCCTGAAGAAAACAGTGCTGGGGATGAAACCCGGGCAGGTGAGCCAGCCGATCGTGTCGAAGGACAACAGCATCCACATCCTGAAACTGGTGGCGCGCGAGGCAGCGGGGCTGCGCGGAGTGGATGATCCGCAGGTACAGCAGACGGTCAGGGATACTCTGAGGAATCGCAAGGAACAATTGCTGCGATCCGCGTACCTTGCGGTAGCGCGCGATGAAGCGCATGTTACAAACTACTTGGCGCAACAAGTGATAGAAGCCGCCGGTAAATTGCCCGACGCCGCAAAATCCACGATTCCAACGCCTGCTCCTTCGCCTGCGGCCACGCAATAAAGCAACGCAATTCCCTTCCCTTACTGCGAAAGACCCGCTTCTAATCAGGAAGAAATATACAGTTGTGTGCCCGCTGCAAATGAGGCGGCTTATTCGACCCAGGCGAGGACGTCGCCCGCATTCACAGTCTGGCCTTCTTGAACCAAGAGGCGCTCCACTACTCCAGTCTTGGGCGACTTGATCTCGTTTTGCATTTTCATGGCTTCCACCACGATTAGCCCCTGCCCAGCTGCAACCGTGTCTCCGGCGGCTACGAGCAGGCGGATTACTTTTCCGGGCATAGGTGCGAGGATCTGCTGGCGTCCTTCGGCTTCCAGGGCGCCTTGCTTCCGGCCTTTCCAGACGCGCGGATCAGCGATATCAGCGGAGAATTCGTGGGGGCCGCACTGCAATTTGAGTTTGCCATCCTGCGAAGGGGTCACATGGATGACGAAGGAATGCCCGTCGAGAATTACGGAAATCGTGTTGGGAGATATTTCGATGGCGTCGGCCTGAACTGGTTGGCCATCGATGGCAAAGTGGAGATGCTCTCCCTCGCGTCGCAATTCCACAACCCGCGCCTTTGTTCCCGAAACATCCTGGAGATGGACTTCGAGTTTCATGGCGTGCGGTCCAATTGATCGAGGCGGCCCTGCGACTTCCAGCGCGAGGGTGCTTCGGATGAAGTACGCGCCGCGTTCGCAGTGCTACCTGCCCTGTTGGTGTGCCAGAGGGCGGCCGCGATGGCAGATGCTTCTTCTGTTCCGGGGCGCGGTGGCACGGGCGGCGGGATGGGCCTGGCAAGAAATTCATCCAGCCATTTGGTGTGAAACTCGCCGCGGAGAAACTCCGGGTCGGCAAGGATGCGGCGGAAGAGACCGACATTGATGCGGATGCCGGTAATCGTGTATTCGTCGAGGGCGCGCCGGAGCCTCGCAATGCCTTCCTCGCGGCTGTTGCCCCAGGCAATCAGCTTGCTCAACAAGGGATCGTATTCCAAGGGAACGGTATAGCCCTCGTACACGCCCTCATCGAGGCGTATGCCGGGTCCGGTCGGCGCGTGGCGCGATAAGATCTTCCCTGGTGAAGGGAAAAAGTTATTGTCGGGATCTTCGGCATACAGGCGAACTTCGATGGCGTGACCGCGCGGCGTGATCGTCTCCCAGGCAAAAGGCAAACGATGGCCAGCGGCAATGGCGATCTGAAGCTTGACCAAATCCAGGCCCGTGACTTGTTCCGTGACGGGATGTTCGACCTGGAGGCGCGTATTCACTTCGAGGAAATAGAAATTCAGATCGGAGTCAACGAGGAATTCCACGGTGCCTGCGTTGGTGTAGCGGCCCGCGCGCGCCAAACGCACGGCGGCGTCTCCCATTTTTTTGCGGAGTTCGGGAGTCACGACCGGGGAGGGGGCTTCTTCCACAACTTTTTGATGACGACGCTGGATGGAGCATTCGCGCTCGCCCAGGGAAACGACGCGGCCATGAGCATCGGCAAGAATCTGCACTTCGATGTGGCGCGTTCCGATCAAATATTTTTCAACGAAAACACGGGAATCGCCGAATGCATTGAACGCTTCCGAAGCCGCGTCACGCCAGGCTGAAGCGAATTCGGCGTCATCGGCGACCACACGCATTCCCTTTCCGCCTCCGCCCGCGATGGCCTTCAGCAAGACGGGATAACCCATGCTGCGCGCCAGGGCCTGTGCTTCCTCTGGATTGTCGACGGGATCGCTTATGCCGGGAACCGTGAGTACTTCGGCGCGACGCGCCAACTGTTTGCCGGAAGTTTTCGAGCCCATCATTTCCATTGCTTCGGCTGACGGCCCGATAAAGGTGATGCCCGCATCGCTGCAGGCGCGGGGCAGGGCGGGATTCTCGGCGAGGAAACCGTAGCCCGGATGCAGCGCATCGCAGCCTGTCCGGCGCGCCACGTCGAGCAATTTATCAATGCACAGGTAACTCTCGCGGGAAGCGGCGGGGCCGATGGGGTAAGCTTCATCGCTAAGACGCACATGGGGCGCGGTGCGATCGACATCGCTGAAGACCGCGACGTTCTTGATGCCGAGTTCGCGGCAGGCGCGCAGGATGCGCACAGCGATTTCCCCGCGGTTAGCGATGAGGATTTTCTTGAACATAGATAATTTTACAACTGGCGCGAGTTTACCATGCGGGTTGCGGCGGCCAAGGGTTAGCTAGCGCTTGCGTGTCGTATCGTTGGCGGTGTATGAAGAGGGACGAAAAGTGCAGCCGGAGGATTCCATGCGAAACAGGTTTTTGTGTATCGCAAGCGCATTGTTGTTTCTTGTTGCGCCGGTATTGGGCCAGCAAGCAGCGGTTGCGCCGCCGGAAAGCCTGGTAGTGGAGGGCGTACCGCCGGTACCCGCGAGTATTGCTGAATTGGCAGGACGCTACAGTGAGAATCGCTCTGCGTTCCCGACCGATTGGCACCCGCAACGTCGCGAGATGCTGATTGGCACGCGGTTTGCGAATACCTATCAAGCGCACCTGGTGAAAATGCCAGGAGGAGCGCGCCAACAGCTTACGTTCTTCAATGAACCGGTTTATGGCGGCAGGTTTCAACCTACCACTGGCGAATACATGGTTTTTCAGAAGGATACCGGTGGCGGCGAATGGTATCAGTTGTACCGGCATGACATGGCCAGCGGAGACACGACGCTGCTGACAGACGGGAAATCCCGCAACATCGCGGGGCCGTGGTCCACCAAAGGGGATCGCATTGCGTATGCGTCCACGCGGCGCACGGGCCAGGACACAGACATTTGGGTCATCAACCCGCTAGACGTGAAATCCGACCGGCTATTGACGAAACTAAGTGGGGGCGGATGGGATCCTGTGGATTGGTCGCCAGATGATACGAAGCTGCTGGTTGAAGAAGGGATATCCGTCAACGAAACCTATTTGTGGCTCGTGGATACGGCCACGGGAGAGAAAAGCGAACTGACGCCGCGCGGTGCCGCGGAAAAAGTCGCCTATTCCAACGCGCGATTCAGCAAAGACGGAAAGGGCATTTACTTCACGTCCGACAAGGACTCCGAGTTTCAGCGGCTTGCGTATCTTGATCTCTCGACCAAACAAACCAAAGTGCTGACGAGCGGGATCCCCTGGGACGTGGACGAGTTTGCGCTTTCCTGGGATGGGCGGAAGATCGCCTTTCTTACCAACGAAGATGGGCTCAGCGCGCTGCACCTGATGGACACGACGACGGGAAAAAAACTGGCGGTGCCAACGCTTCCGGGCGGCCTGGTCAGCGGACTTTTGTGGCACAAGAATAACCGCGAACTGGCCTTCGGGAATAGATCGGCGAGTTCTCCGGGCGATTGTTATTCGCTGGATGTCACCACGGGAAAAGTGGAGCGCTGGACGAACAGCGAGACCGCGGTAAAAACAGATGGATTTCGCGAGCCGGAGCTGGTGAGGTGGAAGAGTTTTGACGGCAAGATGATTTCCGGATTTCTATACCGGCCGCCGGCAAAGTTTGCGGGCAAGAGGCCGGTTCTGGTCGAAATCCACGGCGGCCCGGAGGGGCAATCTCGCCCAAATTTCCTGGGGCGGGGAAATTATTTTGCAAATGAATTGGGAATTGCGCTCATCTACCCCAATGTCCGCGGGTCCACTGGCTATGGAAAAACATTTACGAAGCTCGACAACGGATTTTTACGCGAAGACAGTTACAAGGATATCAACGCGCTGTTCGACTGGATTGCCACTCAGCCGGACCTGGACGCAAGCCGGATTGCAGTTACAGGCGGGAGTTATGGCGGACACATGACGCTCGCAGTTTCTACGTTTTACAGCGATCGCATCCGCTGCTCGATTGATGTGGTGGGGATGTCGAACCTGGTTACGTTTCTGGAGCACACCGAAGGGTACAGGCGCGATTTACGCCGCGTCGAGTATGGAGACGAACGCGACCCCAAGATGCGCGAATTCCTGCAGCGCATCGCCCCGATGAACAACATCGAAAAGATCAAGAAGCCGATGATGGTGGTGGCGGGGAAGAACGATCCGCGGGTGCCAGTCAGCGAAAGCGACCAGATTGTCTCTGGGTTGAAGAAAGAGGGCACCCCGGTGTGGTACGTGATGGCGAAAGATGAAGGGCACGGATTCCAGAAGAAGAGCAATCAGGATTATGAGTTTTATGCCGATGTGGAATTTTTGCAGGAGTTTTTGCTGAAATAGCTTGTGGTCCGGTGGAAGTTGTTTTCTGGCGGAACCGGTTTAAGGTGTGACTCCCAGCAATTCGTGAAGGCAGTAAAGCACACGCAATCTCGAACCATTACAAGGAAACAGGAGCTAAAGCGGAATGTTGGAATGTTTCTTTTTGGGATTGGTGTCGCGTTTGTTTTCGAGGGCGCGCAAGGCGGTGATGACGCGAGCACGAGTGTCCGCAGGTTCGATTACGGCGTCCAGGTAGCCACGCTCGGCGGCAACGAAGGGGTTAGCAAAGAGGTTGCGAAATTCGGCGATTTTCCCCTGGCGAAGCCTCTCGCGCTCGGCGGCAGGGGCGTTGCCCAGTTCCCTTTTATAAACGATGTCCACGGCACCCTCAGGACCCATCACGGCGATTTCCGCGGTAGGCCAGGCAAAGTTCGCATCGGTGCGAATGTGCTTGGAAGCCATAACGCAATAAGCGCCGCCATAGGCTTTGCGCGTGATGACGGTGATTTTTGGCACGGTGGCTTCCGCGAAAGCAAAGAGTAGCTTCGCACCGTGCTTGATGATGCCGCCAAATTCCTGCTGCGTGCCGGGGAGGAAGCCGGGGACATCCTCGAAGGTAATTAAAGGGATGTTGAAGGCATCGCAGAAACGCACGAAACGAGCGCCCTTTACCGAAGCATTGATGTCCAGAGTGCCGGCAAGAAAGGCAGGTTGATTTGCAACAACGCCGACGGCGCGACCATCCAGGCGGGCAAAACCGACCAGAATATTTTTCGCGAAGTGCTCGTGGACTTCGAAAAAATAATGATCGTCCACAACCGCGTGGAGAACGTCCTTGATGTCATAGGGCTTTGTCGGGTCTTCGGGGACGAGCGAATTCAAAGTTTCTTCACGGCGATCCCAGGGGTCAAGGGTATGGCGGCGTGGAG
Organism: Candidatus Acidiferrales bacterium; assembly: GCA_963780315.1. Classification (GTDB taxonomy): domain Bacteria; phylum Acidobacteriota; class Terriglobia; order Acidiferrales; family UBA7541; genus Acidiferrum. Next base: position 28,104 of record CAWABP010000007.1, read on the forward strand.
GGTCCTCGAGATTGTTGGAGGGAAGAAAACCGAGGAGTTCGCGCAACATGGCGCAGCAATCGGAATCGTCCCGGGGAACGAAATGAGCGACGCCGCTGGTTGCGTTGTGAGTCATGGCGCCGCCGAGTTCCTGCTTGGTGACTTCTTCATGGGTCACATTCTTGATGACGTCGGGGCCAGTGACGAACATGTAGGAAGTGTCGCGGGTCATGAAAATGAAGTCGGTAATCGCCGGGGAGTAGACGGCGCCACCTGCGCAGGGACCCATGATGGCGCTGAGCTGGGGGATGACGCCGCTGGCGAGGGTATTGCGCAGGAAAATGTCCGCGTAGCCAGCCAGTGAAGCCACGCCCTCCTGGATGCGTGCCCCTCCGGAATCGTTCAAGCCGATGACGGGAGCGCCGTTGCGCAGAGCGAGGTCCATGATCTTACAGATCTTTTGCGCATTGGTTTCCGAGAGCGAGCCGCCAAACACAGTGAAATCCTGCGCGAAGACGTATACAAGGCGTCCATCAATGCGTCCAAACCCGGTGACAAAACCGTCGCCCATGGGGCGAGTTTCCGCGGAGCCGAAATCGATGCAGCGGTGGCGCACGAATTTATCGAGTTCCTCGAAGGTACCCTCGTCCAATAAAAGGTGAATACGTTCGCGCGCCGAGAGTTTTCCAGATTTGTGTTCGCGGTCGCGGCGTTCCGCACTGCCGCCAGCTTCCGTCTCATCGGACATTTTGCGAAGCTGGGCGAGACGCTCGGAATTCGCGGAGGAATCCCAAGTGACATGATTTTTGTCAGCCAAGCTTTCCTCCTTCGGGCGGGTTGTGTTTTGGAGCAAAGATCAGCACGGCCAGATGAGTGGCAAGCCACACCGTACCCAGAAGAAGAATGATCCCCAGAAGGATTTCCGCAGCGATGGCGCCAGCGCGCGGCAAAGGCGAATCGATGGAGATCACATAGAGCGTGGCGCGCTCGAGGATGACTATAGCGGCAAATGTCATGGCCACGATCATCAATGTCGTCAGAATGGCAGCAAGAACCTTCTTCATGGATGCCCAGCCAATCAGGTTAAACTGCAGCCAAAGCATAGCGCATTCGACCGAAAATCTGAATGTGAGGCAGGATTATGCTAGAGAGGTTAAAAAGCTAGGGAATCAGCGCAAGCCGGACCAATCGTCGGCGACAAGGATGGAGTCGCTGGGGTTGGAAGGATCGTACTTCACGCTGGCGGGCTGACCCGCGACCAAGGTATCGAAGCGCACCTGGCTTTCAAGTCCGGTGATGTCCTGTGCGGTCTGATACGTAACGCCCGATATCATGTAGCTATAGGAAACGAGGTGGCGTGGTCCATTGTTCTGCAATGGACGCGGGCGCGAGCCAAGCAGCCCGCGGCGTGGCTCGACGACGGGAGCGGGGTGCTCCGCGAGTTCGACTACCTGGCCTTCGGCGATTCTGCCAATCAGGTTGAGGTTCAGACGACGCTTGCGTTCTTCTTCTTCGGGATTGACGGCAGGGCGGACGAACGCGTAGATAATCAACAAAATGGCGGCAAGGGCTCCACCACTAACCGCAAGCAACAATTTCCAATCGGCGAGCAACTCTTTCAATTCGCTACCTCTGACAGTTGAAGAACAAGGGAATAAAGCCGGACGAGAAAGCCGGCCTTGGGGCAACCCGTTCAATAGTATGCAAGGCCTGCTGATTCCCCACGACCTCTTATCTTACAGAAACGGGGGGAATTATGCGAAGTCAGGAGGGCGGAGGATGCACCGGATTGCGCAAGACGCCAACACCTGCCACGGACACTTCCACGGAGTCTCCGGCCACAACTAGGCCCACCCCCGCAGGCGTGCCACTGGCAATCAGGTCGCCGGGAAATAGGGTCATCATGCGCGAGATCCAACGGACGAGAAAGGCTACGGGATAGACCATGAGGGAAGTGTTGCTCGACTGTCGGCGTTCGCCATTGACCTTTGTCTCGACCTGGACGTTGCCCGGATCAAGCCGCGTTTCAATGTGCGGCCCGACGGGGCAAAACGTATCAAAGCCCTTGGCGCGGGTGAATTGCACATCGCTTTTCTGAAGGTCGCGGGCGGTTACGTCGTTCACGCAGGTGTAGCCGAGCACATAGGAGAGCGAATTGTCATCATCACCGAGATGAGAGCATCGTTTTCCAATCACGATGCCCAACTCGCCTTCATGCTCGACACGATTGGAGTAGTGCGTCAGGACGATGGGCTCCTCGGGGCCAATTACGGAGGAAGGTGGCTTCAAAAAGATGAGCGGTTCCTTGGGAACTTCATTGCCAAGTTCGGCGGCGTGGGCGGCGTAATTGCGGCCGACGCAAACGATTTTGGAAGGATCCACGGGCGCGAGTAAGCGACATTCCTTGAGGAGCCAAGTCTGGTGGCCCGCAGTCCACCTTTTCCAAGGTGGCGAATCGATTTCGCGGACGGCATCGCCTTCAATGAGGCCATAGCAAGACGCTGGATTTCCGGAGGAGTTGGTTACGGGAAGAAAGCGGCAGAATTTCATTCGCGTCAGGCCTGCTTAGTGGTGAGAATTCGACGTGTCCTCAGCGCGCGCTCTCCAGATCATCGTGCCAACCCAAGAAAAGGTGGCTCCGACCAGGTAGACGACCGCCCCCAGCACGAAAACATGGAACGCGCTGAATTTTTCGTCGAGCAAAACGAAAACCATGCAAAGGACGCGGTAGGTAATGCTCAAGAGCGTCCAGGCGAGCAAACCTGAGACCATGAGATCTCCGGGGCTGCGGTAAAAGCGGAGCAGCGGGAGACTTGCGAAGAATATGAGGATCACAACAGCGACGATGTTGCGGCCCAAAGCCAGCCGCTCAAGAAGAGGCACGCGATTGGCCACCACCAGCCACATCACCAAGACGAGCGAAAGGCAGATTCCAGTGTAAATGCCCATGCGCACCGGGATATTGCGCAGGAACATTAGCCAACGATAGCCGGGAAGACGTACAGACTCTGGCATGGGTGCTGGACTCCCCAACCAAACACTCTCTCACTCAGTAAGAACCCGGGACTACGGGGAAGGTTTTATAACATCCACGGCCATCGCGGCGCTGGGTGGACTTTCGTTCCCTGCGCGGTCCAAAGCGGTTACCGTGTACCAGTAGCGTTTCCCGGACGAGACACTGTTATCACGATACGCGGGAGTGGGCAAGAGTTCAGGCGTGAGAAGTTGGCCCTGCGTGCCCTCTTGTTCACTTCGGTACAGCCGATAACCGGCCAGATCGGTCTCCAGGTTGATGGACCAGGAAAGATCCACGACGAACGAGCCTGTAGAGGCGCCTGGCGTTACAGACGCAACGATTCCCTGGGGCGGCGCGGGAGGAAAAGTGTCCTTTGGCGTGAGGATGGCAGCCTGGGAGTCGCTGGATTCGCGCGGCGTTCCATCAGCAAGCACAACAGTTCGGATCAGATAGGCATAGGTCTTGCCGTAGTCAAACCCGGTATCCAGGAATTCGGGGGACGTGGTTGCTGAAATTTGCAGCGGCCGCGATTTCCAGACGGCTTGCGCCAAATCCTTTGCGGCTGCCATAGCGCTTGCCGGGTCCAATTCGCCTCGATAGACGTGGAACTCCTGAATGGCGCCGAGGGGCTCGTCCGAGGAGGTTTTTTCTGGTGCCGCCCACGCCAATTCGATTCCACGTTCGGTTACGCGGGCGTCAAGAGAGGCAATGCGCGCGGGAACGGAATAGAGGCGAAGCGAAACATCGTTTGAATCCGCAGAGGAGTTTTTGTTAGAAACTCGTGTGCGCACACGGTAGACCAAAGTTTTGCTTGAGTGTTGCTTGATTTCGTCCGCGGGAATTGGGTCATGGAATTCCACTCTCCAGTGTTGCATGTAGTTGGCAAGCAGCGCGCCAGGAACAGTGTCCACAACGTGGAAAGATTTCGCGTCGGGTGTGCCATCGGCTTTCAGGCTGCCTCGCAAAACTTCCAGTGCCGGGACCTCTTTCAGGCGCTCGCCGCGCACGCTCTTACCAGGCATGGTGAACGTCAGCAGCACGGCGTCTCCCGCTTGCTGCGCGGTCAGATCGGTGATGGCCACGGGAATGGGCGGGGAAGGAGGCAGGGGCTCACCGGGAGCGCCGCAGCCGGTTGCCATGCCGAGAGATAGCACTAACGTGACGAAGAGTGAAAAACGGGGCAAAGGCTGGCTTAGTGTGGCGGGTCTGGCCGGATTGGGACTTGGCATTTGCAATCGTCTGGCGCTACAAGATGTAGCGGCTCAAATCCTGGTTCTTGACGATGTCCGCGAGTTGTTTATTCACGTACGCGGCATCGACCTTCACCGATTTCTTCTTCAAGTCCGGCGCTTCGAACGAAAGCTCATCCAGCACCTTTTCCAGGATTGTGTGCAGGCGCCTGGCGCCGATGTTTTCCGTCTGTTCATTCACACTGGTGGCGAATTTGGCGATCGCCAGGATGGCATCTTCGGTGAACTGCAGCTTTACCCCTTCGGTATCCAGCAGGGCGATGTACTGCTTGATGAGCGCGTTCTTGGGCTCGGTAAGAATGCGCACAAAATCTTCTTCCTTCAGGGATTGCATTTCGACGCGAATGGGTAGGCGGCCTTGTAACTCTGGAATCAAGTCGGAAGGCTTGGTGACGTGGAACGCGCCCGCAGCGATGAACAGGATATGGTCTGTGCGGATCATGCCGTAGCGCGTGTTGACCGTAGTCCCTTCAATGATCGGTAGAATATCGCGCTGGACACCTTCGCGGGATACGTCGGGGCCATGCCCCGCTTCGCGACCGGCTACCTTGTCGATTTCGTCGATAAAGATAATGCCCATTTGCTCGGCGCGCTCGACGGCCACGCGAGTGAGTTGATCCATGTCCAAAAGCTTGTTTTCTTCTTCCTGAATCAGGTATTCAAAGGCGTCTGCCACCGACATCTTGCGCTTCTTTTTCTGCTGCCCAAAGAAGCCGCTCAGCATGTCTTTAAGGTTGACGTCCATCTCCTCGATGCCCTGGTTGGAGATGATCTCAAAGGAGGGCATGGCGCGTTCACGTACTTCCAGATCCACCATGCGCTGGTCCAGTTTGCCTTCGCGGAGTTGCGCGCGGAGTTTTTCGCGAGTGCGCTGAGTTTGCTCGCGTTGCGCCGCTAACTCACTCTCAGTGGTTCCCGGGGCGGCAGGGGGCGGAAGCGGCAGAAGCAGATCGAGGACACGTTCTTCAGCGGCTTGTTCAGCGCGATCCGCCACTTCATCCAGTTTTTCTTCGCGAACCATGTCGATCGAGGTTTCCACGAGGTCGCGAACCATGGATTCAACGTCTCGGCCGACATAGCCTACCTCGGTGTACTTCGAGGCTTCGACTTTCACGAAGGGGCACCCGGCCAGCCGCGCCAGGCGCCGGGCAATTTCCGTTTTGCCGACGCCGGTGGGGCCGATCATCAGAATGTTCTTGGGAAGAACGTCTTCGGCGATTTCTGGTTCGAGCTTCTGGCGCCTTACGCGGTTGCGCAGGGCTACTGCCACGGCTCTCTTGGCAGCGGTTTGGCCGACGATGTATTTATCGAGCTCGGCCACAATTTCGCGCGGAGTCATGTCGTCCAGCGCCGGCAGCAAAGCAGGGTCTTCCGCGGGGACCGCGCCGTTGGCTCCGTTGACGAGAGTTATTTCTTTTTCTGACTTCATTGCCATATAGTTTCGATTCCTTGCACGCGCTGGGCGATACCGGCTTCCGGCACCCTTCTAATTTACCGCCGATTCAAAGTTTGCTGTGTGATTAAAGTTCTTCCACCGTGAAATTCTCGTTGGTGTAGATGCAGATTTCGCTGGCGATGCGCATGGCTTCGAGCGCCAGATCCTTCGTGGTGAGCTTGGTGTGTTTCACCATGGCGCGCGCGGCGGAAAGAGCATACATTCCACCGGAGCCGATGGCGCACAAGCCGTCGTCTGGTTCAATGACATCGCCATTACCGGACAAGACAAAGGTGGCCTTGGCATCGGCAACTATCAGCAGGGCTTCCAGATGACGAAGAGCACGGTCCTTGCGCCATTCCTTGGCAAGTTCCACGGAAGCTTTCTGAAGATTCCCGGAATGTTCCTGGAGCTTGCCTTCGAAGCGTTCGAAAAGCGAGAGGGCATCTGCAGTAGAGCCGGCAAATCCGGCCAGAACCTTGTCGTTGTACATGCGGCGCGTCTTCCGAGCGGTGTGCTTTAGCACGTGATCGCCTAAAGTCACTTGACCATCAGCGACGAGCACTACTTTGTTGTCTTTGCGCACGCAGAGCACGGTTGTGCCGTGCGCCTGCGGCCCCCCGGAGGCTTGTCTCATGCTGTCAGTATAGCGCGACGGAGGTGGGAGGTCATGGTGAGGCGAGAGATGGCAAGGATTCCGTAATCGGCTCCTGAAAGCGGAGGATGTGCTTGATAAATTGTATTGTTGGGAGCTTCTGCGGGGCGAATTAGATTCGGATGACCTTATTTCTTGTCTTGCGAGGGCTCTTCGACGTCTTATCCGGCCCTATGGCCAGGTTCCGCGAGACACCACAGATCTTAGGGAAGAATCATTCAGGAGAGTAACAGTGTGGCCGACCGACGCGAATGTCAGGGTGGCGCGGCCGTTAAGGATAAGCGAGGGACGGCGTGAATTTCCGCCGCGATCAGACATACCCAGAACGTCATCGTTCGATGGCGGCGCAGCTGCGGCTTGAGGTTGAGAGCAAAGAAAGCGTGGAATAGGTCGTAGGCCAGAAAAGCCAGCAACAGAAAGCACGCGACCGCCCCGGACTGGTGACGATAGACATGGTCCGCATGCCAGCCGTTGACCAGTTCATTGAATCCATGGTTTTCGATGTCCCAGCGCAGGTGCGCTAAGCGCACCACCTGCTCGGTGCGAGCTTGTGCTACCAGCAAGGTGGTCATCCATACCCGGTCGGCAGTTTGTGGAGTCGCTGCTTTGGTGAGTTGCGGTTTCACCGTCCAAGATTCCTCCGAACGCACCACGCGCGTGCTGCCTTTCACTTCCGGCCAGAAAAGCAGGTTGGGAACATCCCACCACCGACAGCTCCGTGAATCGTAGCTACCTTGCTGAGGCGCTTGCTGCGCCCACAGGCCTGCAGCATCCTGATAGCTATTGCGCCGTTCATCGTTGAGAACCACCAGAGCCTGTTTTCCGTGCAATAAGAGAAAGTTCAGAAAGGGCTCGACCGAGTAATAAGCGTCGGCCAAAACCACATCAAAGGCCCGCGGATAGGCAGCCAGTACACGCTCGAGCAGCCGCAAGGCGGTTACCAGTTCTCCTTCCCCGGCCCGTTGGGGCTCCAGATCCAAGAGCAGGCGGACCGCGGGACGACCCGGTGGAGATCCGCACAGCAACATCAGCGTCACATTGCGATGATAGAACTGCGTCTCTCCACTGGCAGTGGTGCGCTTCAGACATCCGGTGCAACAGCGACGATAGCTGGCGCTGGTCTCGTGGCCATCGAGCACCGCCACGCCCAGACCGTGGAGATCCGGCAGCGCCTTGTTCCGCTTCAAGCGATCGTAAACGTGATGAATCCCCGTTCGCAGGGTGGTGGCACCCACGCTAGTGGTATGTCCCGTATATAACTTTACAGAACAGCCGGTATCTTTTTCTCCCTGGGCTGGGTGGATCCGGGTTTGATCTGCTCCATCTTGGCCCGCGCGCGATCGATCTTTTTGATGATCTCTTCGACGGTGGCGCTCCAGATGAACGGCTTGGGGTTTTTGTTCCAAGCTTGCAGAAATGCCTCGATCGCCTGCTTTAGATCCGGCACACTCACGAAACTGCCGCGCCGAATGGCTTTCTCGGTCAATTCCCGAAACCAGCGCTCCACCAAATTCAGCCAGCTTGAACTAGTCGGCACGAAGTGGCACACAAAGCGCGGATGCTTCTTCAGCCACGCTTGCACGTGCGGCTCTTTGTGCGTGCCGTAGTTGTCCATCACTAGATGCAACTTCAGCTCCGGAGGAAACTCCGCGTCTAAGCGGCGCAGAAACTTCCGCCACTCCTGATGCCGATGCCGGCCGTGACATTCACCAATCACCTTGCCATTCAACACCTGCAGTGCCGCCAACAGGGTGGTGGTGCCATTGCGCTTGTAGTCGTGCGTCATCGTACCGCACCGGCCTTTTTTCAGCGGCAGCCCCGGCTGCGTCCGATCTAACGCTTGAATTTGGCTCTTTTCATCCACACACAGCACCAGCGCCTTGTCGGGCGGGTTCATATACAACCCCACCACATCGGTCAGCTTCTCTAGGAATTTTGCATCCCGCGACAGCTTAAAAGTGCGGCTCAGGTGCGGCTTGATATTGTGCAGCTGCCATAAACGGTTCACCGTGTTCTTGCTGACCCCTTGCGTCTCTGCCATAAGCCGGCAACTCCAATGGGTCATGCCTTTGGGCTTGCTCTGCAAGGTCGCCTTAACGATCCGGTCGCACTGGCTTTGATCATAGTGCGCTTTGCGCCCGCGACCGGGAGCGATCTCCCAGACCTCCCCGATGCCCTGCTCGTGCACCCGCTTGCGCCACAGCTGCACGGTGGGTCGGCTCACGCCGAGCCCCTCAGCGATGGCCACATTCTGCTGACCCGCCACCGCTCTAAGGATAATCCGGCAGCGCAGCGCTACCTGTTGGGGCGTTCCGTGAGCGGATTCCCACTGCTCCAGTTGAAGGCGTTCAGCCGGTTGCAACTCAATCGCCAGACCTGTGTTCGGCATGACTGAGATCATACCAAGCGCTGGAATTCTGTCAAGCTATTTATGGGACACTACACTTGCGACAATGCGTCCCAGACTGTCGGCGCTGCAGAGCGGGTGACCCAACCAGGCCTTCCAGAACTTCGCTCCCCGGGTCATCTCCAGAGCGTTCAGGCTCCCGAGTCGGGACCAATACACGGCGAGAACTGCTTTTACAATCAGGGAGGTGCAGATCCGGGGGAGAGAGCGATGATCCGTCACGCCATCCATCACCTCGCTGGAGAGATGAAAGATTTTCCCCGTATATCGGATCAAGCGTCGGAGAACGGTCTTACTCCTTTCTCTCCTTCAAACGCTTCCACTCTAAATCCGAGAGCTCTTCTATCAACTGTTCCATCTCTTGCTGGTTCTTAACTGCTTCCCGGATGCGCTTTTCCCATTCCCGGGGCACAAACAACTGGCGCAACTTTCCCCCTTGCCGTCGAACCAAGTAGAGGCAGGCATGGGGCTCTCCGCGAGCGCAGTGACAACCGGGTTTGCCGCAGTGGATGTTTCGCAGCGAGAGGGTGCCACGGAGAAAACGAGCTTCGTGAATGATCTGCGCCAGGCGGGAGCGACGTCGCCGCTCGCGATCGGAGAGTTGCGTGCGCTGCACGGAGCCTCCATCCCTTATACACTATAGCATATAAGAATAGATCGTTGTCAAGAGCCAAAACGAGAATGCGAATCTGCTATCGGAAATCCAGGAAGGATAATTCTAAGCGGAAGAGGAACTTAGCTCACAGAAAAATCACGGATGCGGAACCGCTGGAGAGATGGGGAGTGACATTTGCCCGGTGGGCTTAGTTTGCGAGCGGAATCTCGCGGAAAGAGAGGACTTTGTAGCTGAGTGGACCTTGAGCGGTCTGTACCCAGCAACTATTGTAGATAATTCCGAATCCAGGGCTGCTGCCGAAGCTACCTCCAGACCCAGCGCAAGTGTTCTGGCTGCCGAAGCAAGCGGCCCCAAGGGAATTGCCGGCGAGAAGATTTCCGGAAGAGTCACGGGTTTTGGCTACCAGAACAGCTCCAATAACCCCGCCAGTGCCGTTCTTACTGGAGGAATAAATTCCTTGTCCGATTGCAAGGATAAGCCCGTTCCAGCTGGCGTCCGGGTCGAAACGGAATGCTCCAGTCACCACCAGCAGGCCGTAGCCGGTGTTATGCCAGCCATTCAGATCCAGGTCTCCGTTGACAACAATTGTCATGGGGTTGCCAGCAGACATAGTGGGCGCGCGAGTGGAAATGTCGGAGCCGCTAGCCGAACCATTGATGACCACGTCGGCGCTCTTGATGATGTCCTGTACTATGCCATCCAGAGTCGCAGGAGTCTCCCAACTCTGCCGCAGCGTTGTTGGCGGGTTTGGAAGGCTGGGTATGGTTGGGACATAGGAACCTGGCGGAGGGCCGACGAGAACCATAGGGTACCCGGGATAGCTGAAACGATCGGGCCATATTTCCCCACGTATCACCGGATAGTCAGGAGGATTAGTGTAGCCAATGGATTCGACGGCCGCTTGCGGAGTCGTCGAACTACAGGCATCCCGTCCATCTATCTTGAAGGAAGCTGCTCCCGGGTCTTGCATGATCACGCCATTCCCGTCCAACACCAGTGCTGCGGGGAAAGCGTTGTTGGTCGGACTAGGTGAAATCAGCAGCGGCGCCACAATGTACTGGAGCATGCGGCGGCTGCCGTTGGGAAGTACGGCATATGAAGTAATTTCCAGGACCTGTACTGCAGTCGGCGGCGGAACCGCGACCGAGATTAATCCTGGGCTCGGGTTATTCGAGGCATCTACATGGGCAGGATCGTAGTACAGAACAGTGGAAGGGTCTTGATTCCCGTCTCCATCCACATCAATGCCCAAGGATTTCTCCGTGGCGGGCGTAATCCTGACCCATTTGAATTGCTGGCCCGGCAGCGGAGGGCTCGAGGAGCCATCCGGGGAGACCGAAGGAATCAGGTTTACCGCGGCACTGGACAGACCAAACGGAAATTCCTGAACAAATTCGGTATCCGGATAGTTTGCGGGGTTGCCGCTAGTGGGATCCACCGTTTCCCCGCTTGCAGGATTGGTGATGTAGAGCACCTGAGTGAGCCCCCAATTGGGAAGTCCAGAAGTTGCCATAAGCATTGGGAAATTACTGGCTTTGTTGATGTAGTCCTGGTTTTTCCAGAGCAGGCGGCCGCGCGCTTCTTCCAGCCCAGCCATGGCAGCGTAGTATGCGCTTGTGGAGGTTCGGTAGTTCCCGGTTAGGGCGCTGTCCGTTCCCGTGGTCACAATCATGGCGATGCCCACGACGCTGATCAAGAGCAGTGCGAAGATGGCGATCAGCAACGCCGCGCCGCGTTCTTCCCGTGTTCTGACAAATTTGTCGACGCCACGCATTGTCTGGCTTATCATCCTTCACTAATACGCTGAACTCAAGGTATGGCCGCGGCCGTTTAGCTCCACGACCTTCAACACCTGTGTTTGCATGTCGCGCTGCGGAGTGGCAACAATCAAGGTGACATCCACGTCGCTGATGTTTTGCGGCTGGCCATACAACGCACTTGCGGTCGGGCACGGCACAGGCTGTGAAAGATTGCCGGTTGGTCCTGCCGGAACATTACACATGTACTGAAAGATCGGCACTGGCTTATCACCAGGAAACATGGTGGGATAGGTGGCGGTGATCTGGGCGAGTAGCGTCCCGTTGGGATTGTTCATTACATTTTCAAGAAATGGAACGGCCACACCGGACGCCCCCGAGAAAGCCGAAATTGGGTCGCCGCCGGTTGGGGGCTTTGGGAGAATGGCGCGGTAGAGCGTGGTGCCAGTCAGGTAGTAGTGCACCCAGCTTACGTCGGGGTCGTTGCCCAAACGCGTTTCAACGATCAAGTCATAATCGCCGGGAGTCGCGCAGGTCCCTCCGCCAGCAGTGCCAATCGAACAGGGGTTTAATGGATAGTAGTTCGGGCTCCAAGCTACTGGACCGACCGCAAAGGTGGACTGATCGGTGGGGAGTGTTGAGTAGAGACTCATGGAAGGATAACCGGAAACGTTGACGTCGCGCACAATCTGGTCCATGACAAGGCGCGCTTCCTGGAAAGAGGCGGAAAGTTGATTCTCGCTGGCATATCGCGTCTGGGACATTTGCAGCAATCCGAACATAGCGGCGCAAATGACCAGGAAGACGGACATGGCAATCAGCATTTCAAGGATCGTGAATCCTGGGGCGTTACTGGCGGGAAGTGCTTCCGTCATTTTGACACCATGACATCCAGAGTGACGGGAAGAGTGGGGCTTTTCATACCGCGGCGGAAGACACCGAGGATGATGCGACGGGCCGTGGGGATGTTCGACAGGTTGGTGAAAGTGATGACAGCCCAGCGAATGTCGTCAGTGGCGGCGAAGGGATCGTTAGGGTCGACATAGGAGAAGCTATAACCGCTCACAGTTGATTGGGAAAAATCGATGACGGGCATGCCTTGGGTGTCGAGGGTGACCGGACTTCCGACGATTTGCCCCGGCTGCGTGGGGTCGCCCAGGTCGCAAGTGGTGGCGAGTGGGCACAAGACTCCAAGCGGGTCGCTGAAGGTGGTGAGTGCCAGAGGGACTTCCCGCATAGCTTCCAATTGGCGCTGCGCAAGAACCAGGGCAGTGGCGTTGCTGCGATTATTGGAGTTCAACATGACCGAGGCGGGCACGAGCTCGGCCACAGCAACCAGGCCAACGAGAACGATGGCAGTGGCGATGAGGAGTTCCGTTAGGGTAAACCCTCGCTGGCCACTTCCCGAACTGGGTCGTCTTTTCATGCCAAGTCGTCTCACCGCACCTGCTGCCAGTATCCGGTGGCGTCTGCGGTCCAGATCTGAATGGAACCTGCGGGCATCAATAATATCGCACGATAGCCGGCCTCAGGAGCAATGTTGCTGCTCAGGTAGAAGACGATTACGTTCGGTGGGGTCACCGCGCCGCGCGCGTCGAAGGTAATCGCCGAACTAGTGGGTGATGGGGCAATGGGTGTCACGCCACTGACAGCCTGCGAGAGCATGGTAGACGTTCCTGGTATGCCACCGGCGGCCAGATTCCCCGATGGTCCGAGTAGAATTTTCTTGTCCGCGGTGTCCTGCGTCCCGTTACCTGCCCAGACTGCTGTCATCGTCGGATCACCCGTGTAGGGCCCGACCTGACACTTCAATTGTGTATTCAGGCGAATGGCGTCGTACCTCGACAGCCGCAAGATGTCCGCCATCTGCGAGGCCGCATTTGTCAGCAAGTAAGAGTGGTATGCCCGAATGAATGATGGCAGCCCTAAGGCCATCAATATCAGGGCCACGCCCAATGCCACCAGAAGTTCGGTTAAACTGAAGCCGAACTGGCCCCGGGATGCGGATTGTGGGTCGAACGTGCGCCGTTTCATGAGATACAATTCCCATGCATCGCCCTGCGGTGCGAAAGCTGCTTCGGATTTCGACTAAGACCTACTAAGTTAGCAGGATTTGTGTGCCCCTGATAGACGCTACCCTTCTGGGTATTATTTAGCTATTTACACCCAGTGCCACAAGACGCAACCCTGCAAAATGGGCCGCTCTTGTCCCTAACCTATGCCAACGGGCACTCGCAGTCTAGTTCTTAAATTTCACTTTTCCGCCGGTTTCTTTGTAATGCTTCTCGAGGCCCTCTTTGCTGAAAAAGTCTTTGGGCAGGTTGGGATTGGCTTTGCAGGAAGTGTAGAACAACTGGTAGGTGCGGCGATCATTGTGCAAGCGGGTAAGTTGCAGCGGCGTCTGGACGCCGTCGCTGAGCTGGTAATTGGAGAAAATCGTTACGTCGTCATCCATCTCTCCGGTATCCGGATTCTTGGTGGTCACGATCATGCGCGAAGGCAGGTGGGTGGACTGATCGAAAGCCATGCGAATTGAACCGTCTTCGCTGGGGTCGGTGATCTCCAGCCAATCCACAGGGTGGAGGTCCACGGTGCCGCTGCCGGCGTAATGCAGGAAGACATCCGGCTGTTTCGCCTTGATGAGCAACACATTGCGAATATTGTGTCTGGCGGAAGCTTGAAAATCAGAGACGGCCGATGCCGGGGCTTCGTTCACACCGCTTTTGTCCATCGTCCACCCTTCATTCCCCGAAAAGACTTGAACAAACATGCCGCCTTTAACAGGAACGGGAAGAGAGCCGATGAGCACCGCCAGAAAGCCGAATTTGTTGGAACTGGTTACCACGACTTCGGTGCGATTCTTGTCTGGGAAATGCCAGAAATTACGGTAACTCGCGTAGCCGGAAATGGCCCCACTGTGTTCGAACTGTGCCATGCGGCCTTCGCACTGCAACTCGTCGTAATCGCGGTAGGCCGCGTCGCCCAAAGCTGCGATGGCATCGCGCACAAGCTTTTTACCCTTCGCCGCGTTCTTATCGGGATCGTACAGCTCTGGATTTTGCGCAGTACCAATGGGCGCAAGAAACACAAAAGCCACCGCAAGCAGAGCACAACTTTTGGCCAAACTCATCCGCACAATACCGAGCCTCCATTTACGTTCAAGATTTCACCAGTGATGAAATTCGCGAGATCGGAAGCGAGAAACAGGATTGGCCCAGCAATCTCTTCCGCGGTTCCGGCGCGTCCGAGGGGAATTACGCTGGCGGCCATCTTCTGCCCAGGCTTGGTGGTCAGCACGGGGTTGGACATGTCTGTGGCCACCCACCCTGGAGCGACGCTGTTCACAAGAATGCCGTGACGAGCCAATTCGGTGGAAAGACCTTTAGTGAGGCTGACGATAGCGCCCTTGGACGCGCCGTAATGCGTGTGGAAGGATTCCCCGCGCTGCGCCGCCGTGGAACTGATAGTAATAATCTTGCCGGATTTTTGCTTCATCATTTGCGGCACGGCAAAATGAATCACGGAATAGACGCTCTTTAAATTAATGCGAATCATGTCGTCCCACTGTTTCTCTGACAGCTTTTCGATGGGCAAATCTTCGACGTTCCAGACGCCGGCGTTTGCCACCAGAATGTCCAGGCGCCCCAGTCGAGTGATGCAATGCTCAACCAGTTTTTTGTTGTCCGCGTGCTTACCCGCATCGGCTTTGAACGCCTCAACGCGCGTGCCATTCTTCGCGGCCTCCTGCTCGACCTGCTTGGCGGCTTCCTTGGCGGAGTTATAGCTGAATACGACGTCTGCTCCTGCCTGGGCAAACAGCTTCACTGCAGCCGCACCTATTCCCCGTGACCCTCCCGTGATGAGCGCCGCCTTCCCTGCGAGTGAAATCATGATTCCCCCATTCTGAGATTCATATAATTGGTGCGTGGTTGGCCTGGTAAAGTAGCGTGTTCGGCAACTACCGCAGCGGTGCAACCCCACGCGATGCCCGCGCCGCTGCTATAAAGTCTTCAAAAAGCTTGCCAGCCAAGCCATCTCCTCTCATGCGCTCCGGGTGCCATTGCACACCGACCACCCAGTTGGCGTCGCCGGTCCATTCAACGCTTTCTACGACGCCATCCTCTGCTTCGCCGGTGATTCGCAGATTGCGCCCAGGCTTTTCGATGGACTGGTGATGCGAGCTGTTCACCACGGCGTGGTCGGCGTTGGCCAGTGCGTGGAGGCGGGTGCCCACTGTAAAACGAGCTTCGTGGCAGGGATCGTCCTCTGGTGGTACAGGCAAGTCTCTTTTCTGATGGGCAGTTTTTGTTCCCGTTTCGCTGCGCAAATCCTGGATCAGCGTTCCGCCCAGATAGACGTTGAGGAGTTGGCAGCCGTAGCAGATTGCCAGGACCGGTTTGCGCTCGGCAAAGGCGTGGTCGAGGATAGCCCTGTCGGTTCGTTCTCGTGAAGAGTCTGCGGGCGCCGAGTGTCCATGGTTTGCGGCGCCGTATTCAGCGGGGTCAACGTCCGCTGGGCTCCCTGGCAACACGAAGCCATCCAGTCCAGCTAACTGCCCCTCAAGGACCCCCGGCTGCGCCAATGTAAGGAGAACTGGCTCACCTCCGGCTGCCTGGACAGCCTCCATGTAGCTGCGGGTTTTGGGCAGATTGCCCTCTTTTTCCTCCTGCGACGTTCGCCAGGGGATTCCGATCCTCGGTCGGTTGAGGCCAGTGGGTGTCATGGAATCCAGCATCGTAACATTCAGACAGGGGAGCAGCAACCGCGCCCAGGGTTGTTCTAGCTTCGAAGCTATTGCGCTGGGGTGGCGTCGAGAATTGGGGTGTCTCTTCCCATGAGGGCGCGACCAGACTGGCCGTTGAGATCGAAGACCACTATGTCATTATCGCCTGGGTGTAGCCAGGGACTGGGGACGAAAAGAGTTTTCTGAGGACCGATGCTCCAGACTCGGCCTAGGGCTTGGCCATTCAGCCAAACTTCGCCCTTGGTTAAGGCGCTGGTGTCGAGAAAGGTGTCCGCAGGCGTCTCGACGTGGAAGCTGCCGCGGTAAAAGCAAGGGCCATTGCAGGGAGTAGGAGAGAACGGCAGTTTGGCAGGTTCGGTCATGAGCAAGGGATAGATATCCCAGCCGAGAAGTGGCTTGCCGGAAAGCGTCACCAGTTTGGTGATGCCCTTGCGCTCACCGCGAAGGACAACGTTGAAATTAATCCGGCCAGAGTTTTCGACCAGGATATCCAGCCGCGCGCTTGGCTGCGGCACGTCCAGATGAATGCGATTCTGCGCGAGGCGGCGATCAAGCGTGCCAGCGAGTTTGCCATCGAGATAGATCTGGGCATAGTCGTGGAGTTCGTCAAGAACAAGATCACCCGCGTCGGGTCCGTCGAGGTGTTTGCGATAGAGAATGTAGCCGTAGGCCTGGTCCAGGTCTTCCATGCTTAGGACTTGCTCGGAATGGGTGGGAGGCGGCAGCACATCCCAAAGGGAGATGCCCTCCTCCAGCTTGAAGGGAGGAACCTTGATTGGAGGCGGTTGAGTGGGAACGGGAGGCGGCGTGGTTCCCGTGGCCTGGGCGATGAGATCACGGAAGGCAAAATACTTCGGCGTGGGGCGGCCGCTCTCGTCAAGCGGAGCGGCGTAATCGTAGCTGGTCACATCAGGCTCGTAGTTTTTGCCGTCGCTGTTGGCGCCATTCATCCAGCCGAAGCTGGTGCCGCCGTGAAACATGTACAAGCTGACGGAATAGCCCTGACGGAGAATCCAGTCCAGGTTCGCAGCTTCGTTCGCTGCGTTGGCATTAGCATGCTTACTGCCCCAGTGATCGAACCAGCCATCCCAGAACTCGCTGTTGAAGAAAGGGCCATCAGGGCGGATCTTTTTCAGTTCGGTGAAGTTCTTCTCGGCTTCGCCAGGACCCCAGGCTCCAAAGTTAATTCCAACGGCCAGGCCGGGAATGGAGCCCGCGGGAATTTCGTTCACACCATCCGCCGTGTACAGCAGGGATTTGGTGAATCCGGAATCCACAAACATGCGGCGAATCTGTTCCATGTAGACGTGATCATCGCCGAAGGAGCCGTATTCGTTTTCAACCTGGACCAGGATTATGGGGCCACCGTTGCCGATTTGCAGCGGGGCGAGTTCCTTTGCGAGGTGTTTGACCCAGCGGGCAGCGGGCTCAATGAACTTCGGATCGCGGCTGCGGACAACCGTGGAGTGATCTTTTAGTAGCCATGCCGGAAAGCCGCCGAAGTCCCATTCTGCGCAGGAATAGGGACCAGGGCGCAGAACGACATACAGGCCCTCTTGTTGGGCTTCATGCACGAATTCAGCGACGTCGTTGTTGCCGGAGAAATCGTAAGCGCCAGGGCGGGGTTCATGCGCGTCCCAGAAGACGTATGTGGTGATGGTGTTGAGGCCCATGGCTTTGGCCATGCGAAGACGGTCTCGCCAATAAGCACGCGGGACGCGCTGATAATGCATTTCACCAGAGATGACCTGGAAGGGCTTGCCGTTGAGGAGGAACTGGCCGTTGTGAACGGCGAAAGTTCCCGGGGCTGCTTTCTGTGCTGGGGCCGCGGAAGAAAAGACCGCAAGAGTGACAAAAAAGATGAAAAGAGAGAGCCATCTATTTTTCATGGCTTCCAGTTTGCGCGTGAAAGCGCACGTTGCCAAGTCTAGGCGTGCTTTTTCGCGTCCTGGCTCTTGGCGGGAGTGACTTTGGAGGGATCCGGGTTCGCCAGAACTTTTGCCGCTTGCGCGGCTCGGAATTTCCGCAAAGCCTCGCGATACTCTGGATATTTGACTCCCAAGATCGCGGTCGCGAACAACGCTGCGTTGATGGCTCCTGGTTTTCCGATGGCGAGTGTGCCCACGGGAATGCCTCCGGGCATTTGGACCATGGAAAGCAGCGAATCCAGTCCCTTCAAGGATTGAGATTCCATCGGCACGCCAAGAACCGGCAGAAGGGTCTTCGCTGCGGTAACACCCGCCAAGTGTGCCGCGCCACCCGCGGCTGCGATGATCACTTGCATGCCGCGTTGCTCCGCCGCCGCTGCATATTCAAACAGCACGTCTGGGGTGCGATGCGCGGAGATTACACGCGTCTCAAACGGCACGCCTAGTTCCTGAAGAGTCTTCGCCGTGTGCTCCATGGTTTCCCAATCCGAGGAGGAGCCCATAATGACGCCCACTAGAACTGCACTTTGCTTTTCTGTTTCCCCGCTAGAGCTGTTTTTCATGTGTTTGAATAACCGTCCTGATCTGAGCGTCGTTCACAAAACAGAATGCCGGCCCAGGGGCCGGCTTCGTGTCGTAATAGACTTCTATTCTACGAGCTTTCCCCACTGGATGCGACTTTTCCGCGCTGCTTCCAGGCATGAAGCAAGTGGCCGACCAGGTAGAGCGAGCCTGTGATGAAGATTGCGTCTTCGGGTTCAGCCTTTGCCAGCGCGGCTTCTAGGGCTTTTTCCGCTTCGGGATAGAGCGTGTAGCGCTCCGCGTGATGACCGGCCATACTCGCAAGTTGCGCGGCGCTGATTGCGCGGGGGGTTCGCGGCTCTGTGAATAGCACTTCGTAGACATGCGGAAATAGCGCGCCCGTGACTTCATCCACGGCTTTGTCGCGCATCGCCCCAAAGATCAGGAAAACCTTGCGGCCACGGAAATTCTCTTCCAAAAATGCCGCTAACTCCTTGGCCGCGCCGGGATTGTGCGCTCCATCGAAGTACACATCTGGCCTTGTTGCTACTCGTTCCAAGCGTCCGGGCCATTGTGTTGCGGCAATGCCCTTCGCGATGTTTTCATCGCTGATGCGGTAGCCGCGCTCCTGCAGGATGCGGGCTGCAGCGAGGGCATTCAGGGCGTTTTGGAGTTGGAATCTTCCGGGCAGATGGGGGGAGAGTTCGTAACTGCGGTTCGTGGCTTTTTCCACTAACGTCGCGCGCGTGCAGCCTTCTTCGCCGCGCTCCTCAGTGATAAGAAACTCTTCTTTCGTCTCCAAGATCGCGCAATGGAGTTCCCGCGCCCGCGCCAGCAGCACTTCCCATGCTTCCGGGAATTGCGGGGCAATCACTGCAGGCGTTTGAGGCTTCAGAATGCCAGCTTTCTCCGCGGCAATCTCCTGCAGCGAATGTCCCAAGAAGTTTTCGTGATCGAAATCGATGCGGGTGATTATGGAAATCACGGGCGACACGATATTCGTTGCGTCCAACCGCCCGCCGAGCCCCACCTCGATCACGCCAAAGTCCACATGCTCGCGCGCGAAGACCTCGAAGGCCAGCGCGGTCACGCTTTCGAAGTATGTCGGATGGGCGCGCAACTTACCTTCCGCAAGCAATCCCTCGATGACAGCCTGAATGCGCGTGAAAGTCCCCGCGAACAGTTCATCGCTGACTTCTTCGCCACTGATCCGAATGCGTTCATTGATGCGCTCGAGATGCGGCGAAGTGTTCAGCCCGGTATGGAAGCCGGCCTCCCGCAAAATGGACTCCAGGAATGCCGCCGTGGAGCCTTTGCCGTTGGTACCAGCTATGTGCACCGTGGGATAGGCGCGCTCTGGCCGGCCGAGGCGCTCAGCCAGCACGGAGATATTTTGCAAATCGAATTTTGCGGCGGAAGCTTGTGTGGGAGCGGCCAATTCGCGGCCTAGAGACAGGAGATACCGGACCGCGGTTTCGTAATTCATTTCAGGAAATCAGGAGGTCGAGCGTATTAGCGATGAAGGCTTTCATGTCCTTGCGGTGAACCACGGCATCGAGGAATCCATGTTCGAGCAGAAATTCGGAACGCTGGAAGCCTTCCGGTAATTTTTGCCGTATGGTCTGTTCAATGACGCGGGGCCCCGCAAATCCGATGAGTGCACCAGGTTCGCCGATGTTCAAGTCACCCAGCATGGCGAAGCTGGCCGTGACACCGCCGGTGGTGGGGTCGGTCAGAACGGAAATATAGGGGAGCTTTTCCTCATCGAGCCGAGCGAGGGCGGCAGATACTTTCACTAATTGCATCAGGCTGATAGTGCCTTCCATCATGCGCGCGCCGCCGGAGCAGGAGACGATGATGAGGGGCTGCCGAGTCTCGATGGACAACTCGATCGCTCGCGTTACCTTTTCCCCTACCACTGCGCCCATCGAGCCGCCTATAAACCCGAATTCCATGGCGCAGCACACAACGGAGCGGCCGTTTAATTGGCCCTCGACCGTCCGGATGGCATCGTTCATGCCCAGTTTCTTTTGCGAATCTTTGATGCGTTTGGCGTAGGGCTTGGTGTCAACGAATTTCAAGGGATCGGTGGAGACCATCCCGGCGTCGTGCTCGGTCCAGTTGCCGTCCAGCAGCATCGCCAAACGCTGCGTGGAATTCATGCGAAAGTGGAATTGGCATTTCGGGCAGACGAGCAGGTTCTCTTCCAGGTCCTTGCGGAAAACGATGGCGCGGCAGGACTCGCACTTGGTCCACAAGCCCTCAGTGCGCACGCGGCGCTCTTCCGGCGGTGTGGCTTGATCGATGGATTTTTTATCGCGTTTAAACCATGACATGGGAAAGTGTTGGGTTCAGAGTTTGCAGTTTTAAGCTATCAGTTTCGAGCCCATTTCGCCAATTCCCGGCGCGCAATGCAGACGGTGCTTTACAATACTTAGGACTGATCACTGAAAACTGAGGACTTCAGTAGTCAATGCCTCGTTGTGCCAGTATACCCTTGGTGTAGGGGTGTTTCACTTCTTTCATCTCGGTGACCAGGTCTGCTTCTTCGACCAGTAGAGGGTGGGCATTGCGTCCTGTGCAGATGACATGGACCTGCTCGGGGCGTTTCTTGAGCGCATCCAAAACCTTTTCCGCGTTCAGCATTTTGTAGCTGATGGTGTAGTTGATCTCGTCAAGAATCACCAGGTCGTATTTGCCGCTGTAAATGGCTGCGCGCCCGGCTTCCCAGCACTCCTCGGCGAGGCGAATGTCTTCCGGATCGGTTTCTGCGCCACCGATCTTTACGAAGCCACGCCCCATGGGACGAATTTCAAACTTGTCGTCACCCAGCATTTTGGCTGCATCCAATTCGCCGTAATGCCAGGAACCCTTGATGAACTGCACCATCAGCACGCGCAAGCCCTGCCCCACGGCGCGAAACGCCGCGCCCAGGGCGCAAGTGGTCTTGCCCTTGCCCGGGCCGGTGTAAACGATTAGCAATCCCTTTTCATTGGCCATTCGTGTTCTTTCCTGCTCTCCAGGGGCAGGCGCACTGGACCACTAATCATACCCCTACCTTGGTGCATCGTCCTTTCGTTTGCCATGTCCTGCACTTCGGACCAGTAGGCTGCGCGCCTGCGATCGCATAGGCTTTGTGCACTTGGGCGGAGTTGTATATGGGGAACGAAGTGAGGTGGCCGTGTACTGCGAACACTGCGGATTACGGATCTACCCCGAGCGGCCTGTATGCACGCGCTGCGGCCGAGCGCCTTTGCACGAGTGGATTCAGTTCATCAGTCTGGCGATACTCTTGCTGGCGACAATTGGCAATTCCGTCGCCGGCATGTATCTGCTGCCCAGGTTGTCCGCAATGCACCCATCGTCACTTTTTTTCCGCGGCTGGCTGTGGGCGGACCGGGAAAGCACACTATATGGATGGATGCCGCTAGCTACGGCGCTGCTGCTGTGGGAGTTTCTTGTCTACCGGAAGATTCGCAAGGCGAAACCCGTGACCAAAGTTAAGGGATGGGTGAGCCGCAAGATTCTGACGTTTGTGCTGGCGGCGGGTTTTGCGCCGATCCTGCCCTGGTGGATCCCCGCCAATCAGCCATCAGACAAAATGCTTGCCACGTTTTCGCAGTACCCCGGATTGCCGTGCGCAATTTCGTGGGGTGGCGTACTTTTGGTGGCCATTGTGCTCTGCGTGAAGGCGGAGACACGCGATTCGCTGCTGGGGCACGGGAAAGTTTTGTCGCTGGTGAGCCTGGGAGCGCTGGCAATATTCTTGACGCTCACTTTGTTAGGATGGTCGCTGAGCTGAACGGAAGCAGGGGTTCCGGCAGAGGTAACCGGATAGACTTTTCTGGCAGCGAAGCCGTCCGCTGCCGGAAGAGTTTCAATTCAAGCCGAGGCGTCTCATCAGAGTTTCAATAATTACGTGGACGTGCGCGAGAGCGATTTCTCCCAGGTTTTGTCTTTGTGGCGACATCGTGTCGCGCAAGATAATCCAGAGGCCCGGGCGGTAGACTTCGTCATCACCGGGGCAGATTGCGCCGGTGAGCTGCACAATCTCGAAATGGGGGATTTGCGTAAGGTCTAAGTCCACCAACAACGAGGAATTGGGCAGCGGCGGAGGGTTCGCGATCAACTCGGTCAATATGCCACGGGCGTCGTCCACCAGGTCGCGGAAACCCTGTGACACGAGAAGCGCGTCGATGTCTCGGGGAGTCGGCTGCTCCATTTCGTGCAGGTCGTAGTCCGGCAGAGGTTTCATGAGGGGGATTTCAATAACTGCCGAAGGTTGTTCTTTGTCAGGTGAGATTCGAAGAGGCATGGGACCTTCCGCGAGACATTCTTCCATGGATTGCAAAAAAAGGCATCAGGAAGAGACTGCGTGGTTTCCCTGGGGTTGCAAGATTCGGCGACGCGAAACGGCGGCTTGCTCTTTATTTGGGGTATGGACTGCCCGAGAGTATCGCAAACGCGCGGTAAAGTTGTTCCGCCAGCATGACCCGCGCGAGTTCATGCGAATAGGTCATCGGGCTGAGAGAGACCTTCTGCTTCACGCGCGCGCGGAGTTCGTCGGGGAAACCTGCGGCATCTCCACAAACGAAAATGAGCTGTCGCGTACCACTATCGCGCAATGCTTGCAACCATTTCGCGAATGCTTGCGAATCGCAGGGTTTCCCGCCTGCATCCAGTAAAACCGCAGTGGCGGCACGGTCAGCGTCCAGTTTTTTCACTGCTGCCGCGCCGTCGCGCACTTCTATCACTTCAATCGGGCAGGACCTTGCAATGCGCTTCACGTAGTCTTCGAGCACGGCGCGCAGCTCTGCGCGACGCGTTTTGCCAAGCAACAGAAGTTGAATCCTCATGTCGCGAGTCTACCGCGTCACCCCCCATTGTTGTCACTCTTGTGCTCCTTGCCGAGGCCTGCCCAACCGTACTTTTTCCGTTTCTCCAGCAAGGTTTTGCGGCTGATTCCCAGGATCTTTGCCGAGCGCCCAATCTGATTGCGCGTGGCCTTCAACGTCGCTTCAATGGCATCACGCTCGACATCTTCAAGCGATCGTGAGCCCGATTCCGGCCGATGGCCATCCAGATTGGTCCGCATATGAGCGGGTATATGGTCCGCTTCCAGCACCTCTCCTTTGCCGGAAATCACGGCGCGCTCCAGCGTGTCGCGCAATTCACGCACATTCCCTGGCCAGCGGTACGTCTCCAAAACCGCTTTCGCCATGTCGCTCAACCGCATCTTGGGCTTACCGTGGGTTGCTCCAATTCCCGCCAAAAGATGCTCCGCCAAGGCCAATATGTCGGCGCCACGCTCTCGCAAAGGAGGCATCCAAATCTTGACCAAATCCAGGCGGTAATACAGATCTCCGCGAAAACGCCCTTGTTTTACGGCTGTGGCCAAATCGGCGTTGGTCAGCGCGATGATGCGCGCCTCGACACGCAGATGTTCCTTGCCACCCAACCGCTCGAACACCCGCTCTTCCATGACGCGAAGTAGGCGGGCTTGGGCGCTGGCAGTCAAAGCGGCCACTTCATCTAGAACGATGGTGCTCTTTGCATCCAGTTCAAAGCGCCCATGCTTGCGTTCCGCTGAGCCGGGAAAAGCGCCACGCTCATGGCCGAAGAGTTCGCTCTCTAGCAGCAGGGGAGGCAAACTTTTGCACTCGATTTTCAGATAGGGAGTATCGCGGCGGGGTCCCAGTTCGTGGATGAGGCGCGCGAAGTAATCTTTTCCGGTGCCGCTTTCACCGGTGATAAGGACGGTAGTTGGGATAGGAGCAACGCGCTCCGCAAGTTCGAGGAGACGTTGCGACGCCGGATCCTTGCAGATCCAGGGCAATCGCTCGCTTGCCGTGATCAATGGGCTTCTCCAGCCGCCAGCGTATCCGGCCGGCGACGTTCTGACCTGGTATCAGCCCACTCGCTTCGAAAGCTCTTTTCGTCCCGTTTCTGGTTCATCTGGAAGGACCAGCATCGGCGCCGACCGCCACAACCTTTCCAGATCGTAGTAACGCCTTGCTTGCTCTCGGAAAACGTGAACGATAAAGCTTCCAAAATCCAGGAGCGCCCATTCGGAGGAGCGCTGTCCTTCGCGGTGCTCCGGTGAACGCTTCAATTCCTTGTAAAGCGCCTCTTCAATCGAGGTGCAGATGGCCTGCAATTGCGGGCGGCTGTATCCCGTACAAATTACGAAGTAACGGGTGAACGCCCCGACACCGTTGAGGTCCAACACGGTGATCCCGCCCGCTTTTTTATCCTGCGCTGCCTGAACGGCCAGACGCACACCTTTGGGTAGCGATTCCAGTTTCACCGGTACAAACCCTGCTTCAAAATGTATTCCTCCACGCGTCCGGAGACAAGTCCATGAATGGACTGCCCACGGTTCGCTCTTAGCCGAATGTCTGTGGCGCTGACTTCGCTGGACACGTTTTCCAATAGATAGACGGTTGTACGCTCCAAATGGGCTACCACAGGTGACCCCTGAGCCACTTCTCCGTCCTCTTTCTGCCGCCTGCCGTCCGGTCGAGCGTATAAGTCCGGCGGAATCACCAACCTAAGAGCTTCCAGGCGGATGCCCGGACGGTTCGCGATGACGAAGTCGCAGAGGCCCAGCAGGGTCTCATACTCCTTCCACATGGGGATATCCAGAAACGCGTCCGCCCCAATGATAAAGAAAATGCGCTTCCCTTGCCCGTGGTAGGCGTGCCGGAAATAGCGCACCGTATCCACCGAGTAGTGCAACTGGGTGCCACTGAAGTCCTCTCCGGCCTCCGCCAGCGAGGGAACAAAATGGGGATGCTCGGTGCAGGCAAGTGCAACCATGGCAAAGCGGTGGGGGAAAGGCGCCAGGTGCTGTTTCAGCTTGTGCGGTGGACGGCTTGCCGGGATAAAGTGTATCTCATCGAAATTGAATCGCCGGTCCACCGCCCGCGCTACCGTCAGATGCCCCGCATGAATGGGATCGAAGGAGCCACCAAAAAGAGCGATGCGGCGTGCTTGTTGTTTTGCTGCTGTGCGATGCACCTGCGCCGTCGTCAAACCCAGTCCTCCGCCGTGCTCACGCTACTCGTTTCCTGACCTTTCGAAAAACTCTGCGCGCGAGCGGGCTTGCCTCGATTCCAGTGTCACCGGAGTGCGACGATTCTCTCACGAAATGTCAGCCCTCGTCCGGACTTCCGTCGTCGTGCTCGCCATCCTCCAACTCTTCTGTAAGGTCTGCATCGCTGTCCTGCTCTGTAGCTTCTGTCTCCTCAGCGTCCAGGTGATCTTTGGGAATTTTGTCCAGGGCATCGGCCATTCCGCGCACGAGTTCTTTCACTCCTTCGCCCGTGGGTGCCGAGATGGCGTGGAACTCCAGCCCCTTTTCAGAGCAGAATTTCTTCAACTCATGCAACTTCTCTTGATCCGTGGTCGCGTCCAGTTTTGTAGCCACGACAATCATGGGCTTTTCCAGCATAGCGTCACTGAAGGCTGCCAGTTCACCTTCAATTATTTCGTAGGCTTTGACCGGGTCCATTTCCGCGGTGTCGCTGGTATCGATCAAGTGGGCTAAGAGACGCGTCCGTTCAACATGGCGGAGGAAGCGTATTCCCAGGCCGGCTCCTTCGCTGGCACCCTCGATCAACCCCGGCAGATCAGCAACCACGAACGTGCGTCCAAGCTCGCTGCCATGGCCGCCTGTGCCGCCATCCGCATTGACCACGCCAAGGTTCGGCTGGAGCGTTGTGAAGGGGTAGTTCGCGATCTTTGGCCGCGCCGCGCTAATCACCGAAATTAGAGTAGACTTGCCCGCATTCGGGAATCCCACCAGGCCTACATCCGCCAGGAGTTTTAACTCCAGCCGCAGCCGGCGCTCTTCTCCAGGCTGACCTTCTTCCTTTTCGCGAGGTGCCTGGTGCCACGGTTTGGCAAAGTGCTGGTTGCCGCGTCCGCCGCGTCCGCCCTGGGCGACTAGGAGTCGCTGGCCAGGCTTCCTCAGATCGGCAAGCAACTCTCCGCCTTCTTCATCGAAGACCAGCGTGCCCACAGGCACTTTCAGGATAGTGTCACCGCCGGATTGTCCGGTGCAGTTGGAACCTTCGCCGTGGCGTCCGCGCTCGCCCTTGAATTCGCGGTTGTAGCGGTACCGCAATAGCGTGTTGTCGTTGGGATTGGCTTCCACATAGATGCTGCCGCCATTGCCACCGTCGCCGCCGGAGGGCCCGCCGCGAGGCACGTACTTCTCTCTGCGGAACGCCATGCAACCGTTGCCGCCGTCGCCGGCCTTCACATAAATTTTTGCTTCATCAACGAACACGCTTCCGTCCTAACTCGGATGAATCCAACTCTAATTTTTCCGCGGCGCCGGGGGCAAAAAGCCGAGCGAAAGCAAAAACTGATCCAGCCTCAAGAACGCATCGTACTTCGTTTTCGAGGAATTGGCATTCCCAGTTCCCTGTTCGCCCGGCGGTTCCAGCATATGTCCAACGCCGGGATAAATCTCCAGATCGCAACGATTGCGTGCCTGCTTCATTCTGTTGCAATAGTCGATCAACGTAGTGGAGGGGATCAGCTCATCGAGTGCGCCGGTCAGAATAATTGTTGGCGGCATAGATTTGCGGATATGACGCAACGGTGAAATGCTTGTCACGTCTCGCCCCGCTCCTATGAGCTTTTTGAACCGTTCGTTCTGCTCGATGTCCAGCGCCGGCGAAAACAGCACCATCGCGTTTGGGACTCCACTCAAGTCCTCTCCGGCTGGATTCTCGCCGACGATTGCCGTCGCTGCCGCCAAATGTGCCCCAGCGGATTCTCCATAGGCAGCAATCTTCTTCGGATCGACGTTTAACACCGCAGCATGACCGCGCACCCAGCGTAAGGAAGCTTTTGCGTCCTCTACCGCCTCGAACGGTGTTATATCCTTTCCGTCCGCAAGTCGATACTCGACCGATATGCCCACCATTCCCAGCGAAGCAAAATAACGCGCTATCGCGAATATTCCCGCGGCCGAGCCGGAGCTCCATCCCCCGCCGTGGAAGAGTACGATTGCTCCCCGCGGCTTGCGATAGTCACTGTTCGGTGGCTCGAATACATATAGCTTCAGGTCCGTGCCACCCACTTGCTCATACAGAAACACGTCGGGTGGTGCATCTTGCTGACCCTGAGGCTCTGGAAGCGCTTGAGAGACATGCCCACCAGCAAAAGAAGAACTAGCAAGCAGTAGCAAAGGAATCAGTTTTGACATCTGCGGAAATGAAAAAGGGCGGAATCGCTCCGCCCTATCATAATGGAAACTCGGCTAAAACGGGCACGTCCGCCTAGTTGGAGGCCTTTGCGGCTTCTGCGGGCATAACGCTGATGAAGCGGCCCCGGTTGCCCTTGTCCTCGAACTTCACGAAGCCCTTCACCAAGGCGAACAGCGTGTCGTCCTTGCCCTTGGCCACATTCTCGCCAGCCTGGTGCTTGGTGCCTCGCTGACGAATCAGAATCGTTCCAGCGTTCACCAACTGGCCGCCGAAACGCTTGACGCCCAGCCTCTGTCCGTGTGAATCGCGGCCGTTTGTAGATGAACCGCCGCCCTTCTTATGTGCCATGACGCAATCCCCTTCGCGTTAAACTTGCCGGCGCCTATAAGGTAGCGCCGTTCGATTTACAGCTTGATCTCGCTGACCTCAACGGCCGTAAAGTTCTGCCGGTGGCCGCGCTGAATCTTGTACTGGTTGGTCTTCTTGAACTTCAGAACGGTGAGCTTCTTGCCTCGGCCCTGGGACACGATTTTGCCGGTCACGGAGGCATTCGACGCATCCGAGCCCGCTAGGACCTTCTTATCGTCGGTGTGCACAGCCAGCACAGTGCCGAACTTCACCTGCTCGCCCACTTCACCGCTGACGCGCTCAATGCGAATGGTGTCGCCGGGTGCGACACGATATTGCTTACCCCCGGTCTGTATGACGGCGTACATCTGCCCTCCAAAGGCTGTAGACAAACCACTATTATACGGGTTGGCGCGCGGCAGCGTCAACGCGCGATTCCGAAAAGTGAGCCACGCATGGAGTGTCTGTCTGCTGCCATCTGTGGCGGACGATCGATGCAAGGCCCTGGTGACAGTGGCAGGACGCAAAACGGATCACGCGCAGGCTGACTGTCAATCCATTTCTTTGCTGGTCTGCAATCCATAGAAAACAGGAGGCCCTAATAAGCATAAGAACCCTATGCCTAGACATCGTTGCAAATCGTTTTTTTGGCACGACGGCTGCCCTTGTCCACACAGACACAAAGTGCATTTCGGAGGCTAATCTTAATGTTTAAGACCACGCTTTCCTTTTTCCTTTGCGCATTGTTTGCAACTGCCAATTGCTCTGACATGCGTGCGCAAGACCCCGCAGCGCCGAGTTCAAAAGAACAGGCGCAGGCAGCTACACCTGTGAATGCTCCCGAGGCTGACGCGAAGATCACGTTGCCCGCCGGAACGCGGCTGCCCTTGGTGTTAGAGACCGGCCTCAATTCGCGGACTGCCAAAGCAGGTGATTCAGTGTATTTCCGAACCGTTTATCCCATCGCGCAGGGCAACCGGATGGTCATTCCCATGGGGTCATTTGCGCGAGGCGAGGTGACTTCCGTCAAGCGTCCGGGGCGACTGAAGGGGCGTGGCGAAATTAGCCTGCGGATTACCTCGATCACGTTTCCGAATGGCTACACACTCTCCCTGGTGGCGATTCCCGGAAGCCTCGATAACAACGGCAAGGAGAGCGTAAACAGCGAGGGAACGATCAAAGGCCAGTCGGGAGTCGTCAAAGACGCTGAGCTGATTGGAATGACTACCGTTGGCGGCTTCATCTTGGGGACTCAAGTTGGCGCAGTCACCGGTATCGCTAGTAATTCGGCTCGCGTTTTTGGCATGGGATCGGCTGCGGGCGCTGGTGGGGGTTTGCTGGCGGGGTTGCTGATCGTGGCGCTTACGCGGGGACCCGAAGTGCAACTCCACCGAGGGACAACTCTAGAGGCCGTTTTCAACCGCCCGCTTGTGCTCGATGCCACCCTTCTTCCAACCGGCAGCTTTGAGAATACACCTGTCTCGTTCTCGCCGTCCGCGCCTCCCGCCGAGAGGCCTGCGGAACGACGGCATCGGGGCCTACTGGGGCTGCTGATTCCATTTTGAGTCGTCGTATGGGGGAGGCCCGACTCAAAAATCGAAGCGATAACCCAGAATCATTTTTCCGATCAGATGGTCGGTTGAGCGGGTGACGCCGACTCCCACGCCGAAGTTCACTTCCCACTTGGGGGAGAGATTCAGATCAATGGCTGGAAAAATCTGCTGCTGCTGTTGAGAGATGGGATCGAAGCCGGTCACCGGCCCCAACGATCCGTAATACTCGAAACCGGCAGTCACTTTTTTGGTGATGTCGTAACTTAGTTTCACATTGGGAGAAAAGACGAACCCTTGCCCGACGCTGGCCCCATGGAGCGATCTGTCAAACGTGGGGTTGAAGGAAAAATACCAATGACCGAGTTGTTTATCCACGATGGGGCGTAGTTCGTAGGTCCAGGTGTCCACTGAAAACTGGCTGCGCTGATAGCCAATCTCCTGTGAAATGCTGACGCCGACAGGCCAGTGCCATCGTGCCGGAGCGCGAACGCGCGGCCGGATGTGGCTGCCAACGAAATCCCAGCCGTGGCCGTCCTGCGCAGCGGTGAAAAGGTAAAAGCCGGTTTCAAACCAGTCTGTAAAGCCGTGCGTAATCTCCAGCGTTTCGTGCCACTGATGGTTCGTCGGGTACATTCCATCTTCCGTGGATTTCGAACCTTGAAACGTGAAGTTGCTGTGCAGCTCGAACATCGTGTGCCCGGGATCCACAGTGTCTGCGCCATACACCTGAATCTCGTAATTGTCCTGCGCACGCGCGGGAACGGCCAGGGCAAACCACAAGCCAGCGGCAAAGGAGCCTGCAGCCATCCATCGCCACGCTATGAATTTCCGTATCAAGCTTCGCCCTTTACGTGCGGTTTGCGTGCAATACGTTACACCGGAATTCGTGATTTTGATTTAGATGCAGGAATCTCTTGGGAGTTTCTCTCGCGCGGATTTTTCATGCGTGAGGGTGCGCTTTATCGTAGATCTCCATCAACTGGCGTATGGACGCATGCGTGTATTTTTGCGTAGTGGAAAGCGATTGGTGACCCAACAATTCCTGGATCGCACGCAAGTCCGCGCCGTCCGCCAGCAAATGCGTGGCGAAGGCGTGGCGCAGGGAATGGGGATGCAGGTCCCAATTAATGTTCACCAGCCGGGAATATTTCTTCAAAATCCTTCCCACGCTGCGCTGCGTCAGCCGCCTCCCGGTGTAGTTCAAAAACACGGCTTCGGGATGCGTCTTCTTCCGGATGGCTGTATTTTCGTACAAGAGCTTTTCGCGCACTGGCCAGTAGCTCTTCAGCGCCTCCGCCGCCTTGTCCCCGTACGGGACGATGCGTTCTTTGTTGCCCTTGCCACGGACGCGCAACATTTGCGCATTCTGTTCAACATCGGCCAGATTGAGCCCTGTCAGTTCGCTGACACGCAGACCTGCCGCGTATAACAACTCGAGCAGAGCACGGTCTCTTCGCAGTAGCAGCGAATCCTCCAACTTGATGATTCCCACTTCGGGCACGGAAGTTCCCGCTCTTCGCAGCGGCTTTTTGCCTCTGCGGCTCGCTTCGACATAACGCGGTCCCGCCAGTTGGTCCAGGAAGCCGCTCATTTCTTCGGCGGAGAGAACAACCGGGATACGCTTGGGAAGCTTGGGAGTGGGCACCAGACGGGCAGGATTGTCCTTCAGGAGACCTTCGCGAACGCAGTACTTAAAGAAGGAGCGCAACGCGGCAAGTTTGCGCGCGATGGAGCTTTTCTCTAAACCCAATTCGTGAAGCTGGCCCATGAATTCCCGGATCATCTGATGATTGATCTTGGTGACGCCGGGCGTGCTCATTTCCGGTGGGGTCAGGAAAGTGACGAACTGTTCCAAGTCCTTGCCGTAGTTCAACAAGGTGTGCGGCGAGGCGTTCCTCACTGACCGGAGGTACTCAAGATATTTCTGGATCGTCTTTTTCATTCCGCCAGGGCCTTCGTTCCAAAAACACCCCTGCCCGCGAATGACCTATAAGGATTATCTCACGCAAACGGGGGGCAGACTCCAGCACAGTGTTGCGCTTCAGACGGGGTCAGGCGGGTTCCCCGGCACGCTTGCCGCGCGCATGCAATCTCTTCTGGACAACTAGCCTTTGACTGCGACCGGGGCTTCTTCAGCCTCAGCCGCGGGCTTCGGCTCCGGAGCCAGCTTTTCCCAGTCGCAACCTTCTTTGACGCACGCGCGCACCAACCCGATCTTGCTTTTCTTTTCGACTATGAACGGAGCGCCGCACTTCGGACAGGGCTCGGCAATCGGCATGTTAGGCGATGTGTAATCGCAGTCTGGATACCGCGAGCAGCCGTAGAACACGCGCATACGCCCGCGGCCGCCCTTGCCCATGCTGGCGCGCTTCACAAATTCACCTTCATTGCACTTCGGGCACTTGATTCCCATTGTGATTGGCCGAGTATATTTGCATTTGGGATAGCCGAAGCAGCCAATGAACTCCCCGAACCGGCCGTACTTCTTCACCAGGCCATTCCCGCATTCGGGGCACTTTTCGTCGAGCGGCTCGTCCGGCTGGTGGGCGATGCGCGTACCGGCCACTAGGCGCCGGGTCGTTTTGCAATCCGGGTAGCCCGTGCAGGCTAGAAACGCGCCGAAGCGCCCGCGTTTTAGCGCCATCTCTTTGCCGCAGTTCTCGCAATATTCAATCTTGTTTTCCGCGTCCTCCGGAATCTCTTCGGAAAGGTCCTGAATGAAATCGCATTCCGGGTAGCGCGAACATCCCAGAAAGAAGCCATGGCGGCTGATGCGTTCCAGCAACTCGCCCTGGCCGCACTTTTCGCACTTCTTGCCGGTGGGAATGCCCGCTTTGTAGGACACCATTTCGTCTTCGGCCTTATCCAGGTCTACGATGAACTTTTCCCAGAATTCCTTCACCGATTCCCGCCAGGGCATCTTGCCTTCTTCGATTTCGTCCAGTTCTTCTTCTAAGCGCGCCGTGAATTTCACATCGAACACGTCCTCGAAGCTCTTGATGAGGAGCACGCATACACGCTCGCCCAACATCGTGGGCGTGAAGCGTCCCTGGTCTTTCTTTACGTATTCGCGTTCCACAATCGTTGAAATAATGGAAGCGTATGTGGATGGCCGGCCAATGCCGTCTTCCTCGAGCTCTTTGACGAGCGTGGCTTCCGTGTAGCGCGGCGGCGGCTCTGTGAAGTGCTGGTCAGGGCGAATCGATTCCAGCTTGAGCACTTGCCCCTCGCTGACGCGTGGCAGGGCCATGCCGGTGCCCTCGTCATCCTTTTCGTCGTCGTCGCGATCTGTGTTGGCGGCGGGAATCTGGTACACCTTCAAATAGCCGTCGAACTTCAGAATCGAGCCCGTGGCGCGGAATGTATAGTCGCCCGCATTGATGTCAATGGTGGTTTGGTCAAACACTGCCGGGAGCATCTGCGAAGCGACGAATCTCTGCCAGATGAGTTGGTAGAGTTTGAACTGGTCGTCGGGCAGGTATTTGCGCACGTCTTCAGGCGTCCGAGTCACTTCGGTGGGCCGGATGGCCTCGTGCGCGCCCTGCGCATCTTTCTTCGATTTGTAGAAATTTGGTTTTTCGGGAAGATAGGCGCTGCCAAATCGCTCGGGGATCAGTGCGCGCACCTGATCCAGCGCGTCGTTCGACACTTGCACCGAATCCGTGCGCATGTAGGTAATCAGAGCCACCGAGCCTTCTTCTCCCAACTCGACGCCTTCATACAAGCGTTGCGCAAGCGCCATGGTGCGTTTGGCCGTGTATCGCAAGCGGTTGTATGCGGCCTGCTGCAACTTTGAGGTTGTGAATGGCGGCGGCGCATTCCGTCTTTTTTCCTTCAGCGCGACGCTGGCTACCTGCCATTTCGCCTTGCTGACCGCAGCAACGATTGCGTCCGCTGTCTCCTGGTTCTTGACCTCAACGTCCTCGCCCTCCTTTTTTGTGAGTCGCGCCTCGAAGATTGGCGGTTCTCCCGCATCCAACATGGCGTGGATCGTCCAGTACTCCTGTGGCACGAACGCGCGAATCTCTTGCTCGCGCTCCACGATCAGGCGCAGCGCGACGGTCTGTACGCGTCCAGCGCTTAAGCCTCGCCGCACCTTGTTCCAGAGCAACGGCGAAATTTTATACCCTACGATGCGGTCCAATACGCGTCGAGCCTGCTGCGCATCCACCAACTGCGAATCTACCTGCCGGGGCTTTTCAAAGGCCGCCCGGATGGCCTTGGGCGTGATTTCGTTGAACGACACCCGAAAGATCTTCTTGGGGTCAATAGGTTCAATAACAATAACGTCCTTCTCTTTCTTCTTGTCCGCAGACTTCCCTTTCCCCTTGCCCTTGGCGGGAGCCGCTTCCGCCTTTTCCTCTTCAGTTTTGTCGCCTTTCGCGCTGTCGCCGTTCTTCTTTCCGTTTTCCTCGTCTGCCTCGTCGATCAGGAACTTTGCCGGCTTAGAGAGCACCATGGCCAGGTGGGCGGAGATCGCTTCTCCTTCCCGGTCAGGGTCGCCAGCCAGATAGACGGCATCAGCGGTTTGCGCCGCTTTTCGCAGGTCGTTGACAACTTTCCCCTTGCCTGGGATTACCTGCAGCGTGGGCTCAAAAATCTTGGGATCATCCAGAGTGATCGGCTTGCGCGGTGGCTTGGGTGCTGCTGCCTTAGCTCCCTTCTTACCCTTCTTCTTCTTTTTTGGCTTTTCCTCTTCGATGGGCAGACGAATGCCAATCGTCTTTGTCGGCAGGTCCATGACGTGGCCGATGGACGCCTTCACCACAAAGTTCTTGCCCAGGTACTTGTTGATAGTCTTCGCCTTGGCTGGCGACTCGACGATTACCAGTGATCTTGCCATGTTGCTGTTTTAACCCCGCTTCCACCTTCAGGGAGGGTAAGCTGCGTGCTGTGTGCCCTTCTCGCTACCGCTGTGTGTAGCTTCCTGCGCTCTTTCTTGCCAGATTCCAGATGCTTCCCGCTACCATTCGGATGCATCCGCCGGTCTTTTCAATTCAAAAGAGGCGGTTTACGAGTCGAAATAGGCGCGCTGATTGGAATTGTCTATTCAGGGCGGGCCCCATCCCCAACGTGGTGGCCGGTAACACTATTGCCGCGTGCTTCTACCTTCCCTCTACAATAATACCTTGCTGAACTGCTTTCCGGGGAGTTGCCGGATGATGCCTTTCATCTCCAAGTCAAAGAGGGTAGCCAGAACTTCGCTGGAATTCAACCCACTTGTGTCCACAAGGTCGTCAATGTGCCTGGATTCTTCCGCACTTAGAAGCTCGTAAAGCTTTCTTTGGACAGGAGTTAAGCCGTCTACTAAGAGCAGATTCCGCTGTTCTGACTCAACTGCTTCCGCCTTCACCAAAGCGGCCCCTACGAGCGTCGGCAGTTCTTCGATCACATCTTCGGCGTTGGTTACGAGTTTGGCGCCCTGCTTGATTAAGAGGTTTGGCGCGAAGCTGACCTCTTGAGCCACGTTACCCGGCACGCCGAAGACTTCTAGTCCAAATTCCATGGCCAGTCTCGCAGTGATCAGGGAACCGCTGTACTGGTTGCCTTCCACTATCACTACACCTAGCGGCATGCCCGCGATGATACGGTTCCGCACAGAGAAGTTTTCCGGCGCAGGATGGCAGCCTGTGGGAAACTCGCTAACGATAGCTCCGCGCTCCAACACATTCTCATACAGCTTTTTGTTCTCTTTTGGGTAACAGACGTCGATTCCTGTCCCGAGCACGCCAATGGCTCGGCCGCCGACCGCGGTTGCTCCCTGATGGGCGATGGCGTCAATCCCGCGCGCCAATCCGCTGACAATAGTCAGGCCGCGGGATGCCAGATCGCGCCCCATTCGTTCCGCCATTTGCGTGCCGTAGACGGTTGGACGACGAGTCCCCACAATACTCAGGCTGGGCGAATTGAGGATTCCCGCGTCCCCGCGAAAGTACAACATCACTGGGGGGTCGTAAATCTGAACAAGCGATTGGGGATACTCGGGGTCTTTCCAATTCACGAGTTTCCCGCCAACCTTGCGAAGCGCGTCTACCTCTCTTTCGGCGCGCCAGAACATCTGCTTTTTGAAAATGGCTGGGCGGCGGGAGCAGGCACATTGCAGGACTCAATCCCCGTAAGGGAAGCGCGAAAGACACCTTCTGGCGAACCGCATTCGCGCAGCAATCGGGCGGACAGCCGGGCGGCGATGCCGGGCGTCAGAGTAAGCGCCAGCCAAGAGAGGGAAGCTTCAAGCTCCACGCTCGAGCCTACGTGTATAGTAATCAGATTGTCAAGTCTTTGATTCTAAATTGTCAAAGCTCTTTAAAAATGTCCCCTTCGTTACCTCGTTTAAAATGTCCCCTTTTTGTTTTCTGACTCTTTATTTCTTTCCTGGTGGTTTTCCTCGAAAAATCTCGTGCCAAGGGACTCCAGGAACGAGGATTCCCATCTCGCTCGACCTACGCTATCCCCCTGTTTGTTGGCCTGGTCCGGAGCGCAGCCCTGCGGAGCCCGAAGGGCGGAGCGTTTAGGGCGCAGCGGAGGGCCAGGCCAACAATGGCCGCGTTGCGACGGCCCCCTTGGACACTCGCTTCTCCATCGCTCGGCGAGCCGCCTCTCGCCACGGGTGATTCGCTGGCGGCACCCACTTCCTTTTGGCCGTCGGCGGAACTGGCTGACTGGCCCGTTTGACCTCCACACTGGGCTTGCAGGGTGCCGGAATCTCCTGCCACCGCAGCGCGCGGCCTCGATACTCGATGGCGATGTTGCCGTACCGCCCTTCGCACACCAACACTTTCCCCTGTGCTGGCGCGTAATGGCCACTCTGCGACTCGAGCTGAAAAAACCGGTTGTCGTAGCGCACCACCCAATCCTCGCTAATCGTGCGTTCGCTCTCAAGCCGGAAAACCCGGTCCAGTTCGGCAGCGCGCGGCGCGCGACGGTGATAGTCCTCCGGCCTGGCGGCCGCCCGCGCGAAACGCCGGTTGTGTTCCGGCAAATAGTCCCGCTCCAGATACACGTTGGCGTGTTCGTGGCTGCTGATCTCCTTCCGCCGCAGTTTTTTCACCAAGCGGTCCTGATGCGTGCCATGAACCCGCTCCACGCGCCCCTTGGCCTGCGCGGAACTGGCGGCGATCACCTCGATATTTAACTTCGCGCACATGCGGCCAAACTGCGTGATCGGCTCCTCTCCGCGCAATCGTTCGCCTGGCGTAGCCGGCCGCTTGTACAAATTCTTCCAGTCTACGTACAGCGCCAACGGCACCCCGTTGCGCTCGATCCACATGCGCAACGTATCGGCCACCGCCCAGATCGTCTCTTGCTCGCCCAGTTGCGCCCACGTCGTGTTGGTGGCGTCATCCACCATGTCGATCAAACAGCCCTCCGGGCCGCGCTCCTCCAGCCACGCGTGGAAGCTCCCGTCCATCTGCACCAACTCCCCAAAGTGCTCCTTGCGCTCGCGCCGCCGACGGTGGGCTCGACGCTTCCGCTCCCGACTCCACAACCCTTCCGCCAGCATCCAGCGTCGCAGCGTTTCGGCATCGACCTTCAGCCTATCCTCGGATTCCAAGTGCTCCGCCGCCAGCGTCGGCCCAAACCGTTCGCCTACCGGCCCGCCGTACTTCTTCCGTACCAACTGCAGCACCTTCCGCCGAAACTTCGGCTCGTGAGCACGATGCGACGGCCGTCCCGCGCTGCGGTGCTTCAGACCCGTGGCGCCTTCCTCTCGATACCGCTTCCACAGCCGCTTCGCCTGCCGGTAACTCACGCGCATCAGCCGCCCTGCATCCACTACCTGCAGCTGCTCGCTTCGCACCCGCGCCAGCACCTCGATCCTTCCCAGCTCCCGCTTGCTCATGTCTGTCCGCCTCAATCTGACCTCCTACTGGAGGCTCTATTAAGGGGACATTTCTATCGAGGACAAAAGGGGACATTATCATCGAGGTACAACAGTCTTTGATTCTAAATAGGTCGAGAAAACGGCGCTTTTGCCTCTTCGGCTCTGATGTTCCCTTTCCATGAATTCGGTGTGACATGGCATCGTGATAACCTATGTTTCCTTCCTTCTCTCGCTTCGCTTAAGAGCATTTCTTCCCGGTTTGACCGTTTAGAACGGTTGGAGCTCTTCTTGCCTTCGTCGCCGCGCGATTACTGTGGTTTCGCGGCGCGCTAAAGGCGATCGCCAACAACTTTCGTAACCACTAGTGCAAACCCGTCGAGGTTACATTTGACGCTTGCTTTGTCGTTCGACATGCTGTGTAGTACACGTCCCTCTATGTTTGGCCTCAGCCACCTCTTTTATCCCTGGGGCATCATTCTCCAGGTCATCGCGATGGTGCACTTCGTGCGCCGTCGCCCAGAGAACTATTGGTTCTTTATCATTATCTTTGCCGGGCCCATTGGGGCAGCCGCATACATCATCGTCGAAATGATTCCCGACGCCGGGCTGCTGCGGAACACGTTCAGAGGATTTGGAAGGCGTTCGCGGATTCAGGCGCTGGAAATACTGATTCTGGATAATCCCTCGCCGGGAAACTACGAAGAGTTGGGTGAGCTGTACCTGGACGAGAAAAAATTCGCAAAGGCGCGCGACGCTTTCAACAGCGCTATCACGGCTCGGAACGATTCACTCCACGCTTTCTACCACCGCGCACAGGCTTCGCTTGGGTTGAACGACCTGGCTGCCGCAATCCCCGACCTGGAGCACGTTGTCTCTGCCGACCGCAAATTCGATTACTACCGCGCCGCCGGGTTGCTTGGCGACGCCTACGCCAAATCAGGCGATCTGGGAAAAGCTGCAGCTTGTTTCGCCGAGGTGACGCAGTTCTCGACGACTCCGGAAACCCTTTACAACTACTCTTATTTTCTTAAGTTACAAGGAAACACGGCGGAAGCTCGCGAGTGGGCGCAAAAGCTACTCGCCAAGAAACGCACGTTGCCCCGTTACATGCAACGCATCGAGCGGCCCTGGTTCCGTAAAAGCAAAGCACTGCAGCGCGAATTGAATAATCTCGAGAAGAACAAGCAGAAGGCTGCCTAAGTGATTGCAGCCTTGCGCCGGGCATATATCCTACCTACACTGAGCTTCTACGGTTCGCTCCACTGAGAGGTTTACGTTCCTTGCGATCCTTATCCATGTTTATTTGTAGTTGTGTGGCCACGCTGCTTGCGGCCTGTGGTACAGGCACCGGCGGTTCAACGCCTCCAGCGCTTACTCTGTCGTTGTCGTCGAGCGTTGTGCTGGCCCCGCAGGACGGCACCCCCGCGACCACCAGTGCTACGATTAGCGGCACTTCGTCCGCCACACTTTCCGTAACTGATTTGCCCAACGGCCTAACTTCTCAGCTCACGCAACCCGGCAACTCCGGTCAAGGCAGTGTCACCCTCACCGCGTCGCCTGGCACTCCCGCCGGCACTTATACGGTCAACGTCATCGCCAGCGCTGGAGGTTCAATCGCGTCGCAACCACTGAATGTGGTCGTGGGCATTGCGGTTGTGGTAGGTTCCTCGATCGACACATCTTTGGGGATTAATGGCAAGCTTAATGAGTTTATGTCCACCTCCTTCCAGCCGTCCCAATGGGACGCCACTTATTTCCAGGATCACTCTGCCAGCGAGCCAGCGCAGTACACGTTTCTCGCTCCGCAACATTCGCGCATTCAGGTGCTCGCCGGTGGCGGTTCGCCATGGGTGGCCAACACGGGAGCCGCCAGCGATTGGGATTTCACGATTCTCGACGAAACGGTACAACCCGTACTTGCGACCACCGATCACAGCCCGGAATTCCAGATTGCCGGCACTCCGTCGTTCTTTAAGCTCCCCAGTCCGCTTTCCACAGATGATCCGAATCTGCAGCTCTTCGTTACTTATTCGCAGAATCTAGTACGTTATTACAACACTGGTGGGTTCACTTGGGGCGGCCATCTGTTCAAGTCGAGCAGCAACTATCCCATCACCTGGTGGGGCATTCACAACGAGTACAACATTAACGGACTGACCGCTGCTGACTATGTCGTTCTCTATAACAAGGTTGTTCCCGCCATGCTTGCTGTTGATCCCGCGATCAAAATTTCCGCGCTTGAGCTATCGGACTACGACTACCAGGTGGGCGACCCGCGCAACAATCTTCCCACTTTCGTGGCGCCAGCCAATCAGGGTGGAGTAAACACGCAGGTCAATGTCGCATCGACGCATTTCTACTCCTCCTGCAACCAGACTGATTCGGACACGCAGATTTTTTCCACGATTCCCAGTTTTGTCTCCGATGTTCAGTACTTCCGGCAGGAGTTCGCCATGCGCCCCGATCTTGGCAACGTGGCCGTGTGGGTCACCGAAAACAATGTCAACGCCGACTATGACCAGGGGAACGGTTACAGCGCCTGCAATCCCAGCCAGAAATTTGTGACGGACAAGCGAGGCACGTCCGCTTTCTTCGCAGCCTGGCGCCCCTACGTTTTCTCGCAGCTTGGCAAAGCCGGCAATCAGGCCCTGTACCACTGGGATTACCCGGCCGACGCGCAATTCGGGGAAGTGGATTACAACACCTCGAACAAATACCTTTCCTATTGGGTGGATTACACGCTTGGCCAGTTGTTTCCCGTGACGCCCACCACTTCCCCAGAGATTCTCCAGTTGACCACCACAGAAACCGCCACCGTGGAAACCCTGGCAACGAAAAATCCCGATGGGTCCTTCCTTGTTATGATCACCAATCACGCGGTGCAATCACCCACGGACAACAACGGGCCGGGAGTACCCCGCACAGCGGTGGTTGACGTCTCCGCCCTCGGTAACTATACGACTGTCACCCAAACTACTCTGCAAAATGGGACAGACACGGTAAATGGCCCCCCGCCCGTGGCACTTTCTCCTGGGCCAAAGCTGAGCGTTACGCTGAATGGTTACGGAACAGAGTTCCTCCACCTGGTTCCCTAGCCACGAAGAAAAGGCCTGTAGCTCAGCGTCACCCATTGGAGTGCCGTATGTCACAGCCTCCGGTACATCTCATGCCAATACTCTTCCTAGGAGATCACCACCATGAAGAAACTCTTGCTCCTATTCTGCATCGCTTCTGCTGTTCTAGTTCTCTTCGCTCTCTCCGTGCGCGCACAGCAGAAGCCCGAGGTTAAACCAGCCCCTGTACCCTTCAGCAAGCCGGAATCCGGCGCCGCCATGTACAAGGACTATTGCGCGGCCTGCCACGGATTAGCTGGCAAGGGCGATGGGCCTGCTGCCGTTGCGTTGAAGTCGGCGGTACCCGACCTGACTACGCTCAGCAAACGCAACGGGGGAGCGTTCCCGGACGCAAAGCTTGCTTACCTCTTAAATCATGGTGGTTCCGCTACCGGGATACATGGATCGGAAGACATGCCGATTTGGGGTAAGCTATTCAAGAGCGTGAATTCAGATCTCGTCAAGCTTCGCGTGGCCAATCTGACCAACTATCTGAAGACGTTGCAGCAGAAATGACCAGTTTCAAGCAGCAACGAAGGTAGGTTGGCCCGTTCCCGCCTCACCTTCAGGAGAAATTGGGTAAATGCGATGGTTCAGGGCGGGTTGCTGATGCTGGTCGAAACTTTGTATCATCAGTAGATTGCGGGAGGGGCCCTGCATTTGGCCCTTTCCACTCGCGCGTCATGTTGGTTTTTCTGATCCTCTGGAAGGTCGCGCTCGGCGATAAGGTTTGGATAACCCCGGCGGCCAAGTAGGGTAGCGCTCCTGCGCGGGATTTAGCTGAGACTCACTTTGAGAACCGCTCTGGAGGATTTATGAGGTTGCCTGCCGCCAAGGTCCTGATTGCAGGAGTTATCGGCGCTGGTTCCCTTTTCTTCTTAGGCGAGCTTGGACTCGCGCGATATTCCGGCAGCGAGCGTAGTCTGACTGCAACCCAGGCGGCGAAGATCACTATCGACTATCCCCTCGAAGGTTCAGTTTTCCCTCCTGAAATCACCGCCCCGACTTTTCTTTGGCACGATTCCAGCGAGACCGCGAATCGCTGGGTGGTTGAGGTTTCCTTTGGACACCACGCCGCTGCAATCCGCGTAGAAGCGGCCGGCGAACATATGCAATTCGGGGAGGTCGATTCAGAGGCGGGTGCAGGCACTGAGGCCTCCCAGTTGACACCAGAACAGGCAGCCATGCGGACATGGAAGCCGGACGCGGACACATGGACAAAGATAAAACGAGGAACCGTGAAATCGCCGGCAACCGTCACGATCAGCGGGTTCTCGGAAGACAACTCGAAAATTCCGGTGTCGGCCGGCAGGGTGACAATTATTACGTCGAAAGATCCTGTCGGCGCCCCTATCTTCTATCGTGATGTCCCACTGATGACGGTTCCTCATACTGAAAAAGGTTCAATACAGCCACTGCCGACTTCTGCCCTTCCGCTTATCAAATGGCGATTGCGCAACATTGCGGAGCCGCAGAGCCAAGTGGTGATGGAAAATCTCTACACCTGCGCCAACTGTCATTCGTTTTCGCGTGACGGCAAGACACTCGGGATAGATGTCGATGGACCAAAGAACGACAAAGGCTTGTATGCCCTGGTTCCGGTGGGTAAGCAGATGGCCATCCGCAATCAAGATGTCATCCGCTGGAGTTCTTTTCAGGAAAACCTTGCGGCTCCGAGCTCCGAGCCCACTGTGAAACGGTTCGGGTTCATGTCGCAGGTCTCTCCGGAGGGCCGTTACGTAATTACATCGATCGGCCCTCCCGCCGCAGGAAATGCCCATCAAAATGAAAACCCCGGTTTCGCGCCTGGACTCTCGGACCGCCTTTTCAGCATGAACTACAACGACATTCGCTTCACGCAGGTTTTCTATCCCACTCGAGGCATCCTGGCCTGGTACGACCGCAAGGAACAGAAGCTGCGGCCTCTGCCTGGGGCGGATGACCCCCGGTTTGTGCAGACAAGCGCTTTTTGGTCGCCGGATGGAAAGTACCTGATCTTTAGCCGGGCCGCGGCTCGCGATCCTTATCCGCCCGAGGCAGAAAAACCCAAGTACGCGAATGACCCCAACGAAACACAGATTCAATACGACCTATACCGGATTCCTTTTAACGAAGGGAGGGGTGGCAAGGCGGAGCCTGTCGTTGGCGCTTCCGGGAACGGCATGAGCAATAACTTCCCCAAGGTGTCCCCGGATGGCCGCTGGATCGTGTTTGTGCAGTGCCACAACGGGTTGCTGATGCGCCCGGACAGCAAGTTGTACATCGTGCCGTTCAGAGGTGGCAAAGCCCGACTGATGAAAAGCAACACATCGCTCATGAACTCGTGGCATACGTTCTCGCCGAACGGCCGGTGGCTTGCCTTTTCGTCAAAGGCACACTCGCCATACACGCGGCTAATGCTCACGCACATTGACGCGAACGGCAACGATACCCCGGCAATTATGGTGGAGAACGCGACCGCCGCTAATCGCGCCGTGAATATTCCCGAGTTTGTGAACATTCCGCCAGATGGTTTGGGGAAGATCGACCCACAAGCGATGCAGTTTTACCGTGTGGCTAATCAAGCCTTCGAATTAATGCAGAACAACGAGATGACCAAAGCCATTCAAGAGTGGCGCAAAGCGCTGGAACTGGACCCGGACGATGCCGGGGCGCATTTCTCGCTGGCAGTGGCCCTGACCGGAAACAACGAGGAGCGCGATGCGGTTGAGGAATACCGCAAGGCCTGCGAATTGGACGTGCACCACGCGGGATGGTTTGCCCACTTTGCGGCATCGTTGGCGCAGACCGGCGATCTTGCCGGGGCCGTGGAAAACTATCGAAAATCCCTTGCTCTTGATCCTTCCAGTGCCGGTGCGGAGGCGGACCTAGGTGCGGTACTGTTCGAGAGCGGTCAGCCTCAGGAGGGATACGAGCACCTGCGAAAAGCCATTGAACTAGCTCCGGAGTTCCCTGATGCTCACAATGAGCTGGGGACGGCACTGGCGAAAAGTGGACGCACTGACGAGGCAGTTGACGAACTTCAAAAGGCGGTTGCACTCCTCCCCACTTCAGTGGAGTACCGTTACAATCTTGGTTTTGTGTTGGGAATACGCGGGGATCACGCAGGAGCGGTGGGTGCTTTTCAGAAGGCTGTCGAGCTTAGCGAGGGCAAGGATTGGCGATGCCTCGCCGCGTTGGCTGATGCATATGACAAAGCTGGGCATTCCGCCGAGGCCATACAATCTGCTCGCCAAGCGCTGGAACTGGCTCACCAGGAAAACGATGCGGAACTGGAGAAACACATACAGGGCGATCTTGA
This sequence comes from Candidatus Acidiferrales bacterium, assembly GCA_963780315.1. Taxonomy (GTDB): domain Bacteria; phylum Acidobacteriota; class Terriglobia; order Acidiferrales; family UBA7541; genus Acidiferrum. The sequence goes on from CAWABP010000007.1 coordinate 71,771, forward strand.
ACGCTACGAACGCGAGGCCGAAAAGGCGCAGCCACAGTAGCGATCTATGTAAGTCCAGTTCCACTCAGCCGATGTTTCTGTTCCTTTCAAAACAATCCTCATTCTCGCTACAATTCACCCATGATGCCTAGCCCTCGTCTGCGTGCTCGTATTGTGTCTATCTTCTTTTTCCTGACCCTGCTGGCAATCCTGCCGCAAAGGATTGCCGCGCAACAACACTGGAATCTGCAAGAAACGCTGGTCATCAACGTTGTTAACGTGCGCAGCGGCGAGATTCTTGCGGATCAGATCGTGATCATCGAGGGCAATCACATTGTGGCTGCCGGCCCACGTAAGAGTATGCGCTATCCGCGCAACGCGCCCAGCGTGAATGCCAAGGGTGGTTACTTGATTCCTGGCTTGTGGGACATGCATGTGCATCTCGCGTTGGGAGATTGGTTTCCCCGCGCCGAGGAAATTACGCTGCCGCTGTTTGTGGCCAATGGCGTGACTAGTGTGCGCGATATGGGGAGCGAAATGGAAACGGTGCAGAACTGGCGCAATGAAATGGAATCGGGGCGCCTGCTCGGCCCGCGCATCATGACTTCCGGCCCGATGCTGGATGGGCCCAAGCCGCGCTTCCCGAGCTCCATCGCCATCGGCACACCGGACGATGGCCGGCGCGCCGTGGATGATTTGAAGCGCCGGGGCGTCGATTTCATCAAGATGCAGTCGTTGATACCCCGCGACGCCGTCTTCGCCATTGCGCATGAAGCGAAAATACAGGAAATGCCGTTCGCGGGACATGTGCCCGATTCCGTGCGGGCTAGCGAGATGTCCAACGCCGGGATGCATAGCTTCGAGCATCTCATCGGGATCTTCGAGGGCAGCTCGCCGTTGGAAAATGATTTTCTGAAGGGAGGAAAAACCGAAGCGAAGTTCCTGGCAAGTTACGATCCAGTGCGGGCTGCGGCCCTTGCCACGTTGCTGGCCAAGAATCAAACCTGGCAATGTCCCACGCTGGTTTGGGAACGCGGCGGCAATCTGATTGACGTCACCGATTTTACAAAGGATGAACGCGCGAAATATGTTCCCGCTTATTGGAAGGAACAAACGTGGAAGAAATTCACGGAACAGGTTGAGAGAGACTTTAACACCGACGACCTGGCCACTCGTAAGGCTTTCCTGGACAAAGAACTCGAGGTGGTGCAGATGCTGCACAAAGCGGGCGTGCCGTTCCTGGCCGGCACGGATACGCCTCCGGGTGTCTACATTTTCCCCGGATTCAGCCTGCACGAAGAATTGCAGCGATTTGTGGCTGCTGGCTTTACGCCATTGGAAGCATTGCAGACTGCCACGCTGAATCCTGCTCGTTTCTTTCACATGGAAACGACTCTGGGAACTATCGAACGAGACAAGCTTGCCGATCTGGTTCTGCTGGACGCTAATCCGCTCCAAGACATCCGAAACACGCAGAAAATCGCGGCCGTGATTCTGAATGGGCGCTACTTCTCGCGTAACGATTTGCAGAAGATTCTGCAAAAGGTGGAAGACGCGGCCAAGAAGGAAGCGCCTGCCTCCACTACGCCCAGCATTTTTTGAATAGCCTAAAACCCTATATAAAATCTATATATATATAAATATATTAAATAAACCACTGCCATGGCCATCGGGGATTTGTCTACCAGCATGCCCGCTTTGGCCCTGACAAGAAAAGCATCGAAGTGGACGTCCGACCGCGGGAGGGCTCGGCAGCGGTCTGCTCGGGGTGCCACCAGCCGGCGCCGGGTTACGATCATCTTCCCGAGCGGTGCTTTGAGTTCATTCCGCTGTGGGGCTTTCTGGTTTTCCTGCTCTACCGCATGCGACGCGTGGACTGCCGGAATTGTGGCGTGCTGGTCGAGGAGGTTCCCTGGGGCGATGGTAAGCATCAGTTGAGCAGAGCCTATATGCTGTTTCTGGCCCGCTGGGCGCGGAAGCTCTCCTGGAAGGAAACCGCCGAGGCCTTCCACACTTCCTGGGACCAGGTGTGCGACGCGGTCGAGTATGTGGTCGGCTGGGGCCTGGAGCATCGCACGCTGGAGTCGATCCGCGCCATTGGTGTGGATGAAATCCAGTACGCCAAAGGCCACAAATACCTGACGCTGGTCTACCAGATCGACCAGGGGCTCACCCGCTTGCTGTGGGTCGGCAAGGAACGCACCATCGAATCCTTCCAGGGTTTCTTCACCGTGATCGGAGAGCAACTCGCAGCGCAGATCGAGTTTGTCTGCTCGGATATGTGGCAGCCGTACCTGGACGTGATCCGCCAGAAATGCTCTCAGGCGCTGCACATCCTCGACCGCTTCCACATCGTCGCCAAGATGAATAAGGCGTTGGATGATGTCCGTGCCGCCGAGTCGCGCAAGATGGCCCAGGACGGCTACGAGCCGCTGCTGAAGAAGACGCGCTGGTGCGTGCTCAAGCGCAAAGAAAATCTCACCTCGCAGCAGAAGTTCCGTCTGCGAGATCTGCTCCGCTATAATCTCCAGACCGTCCGTGCCTATCTCCTCAAAGAAGATTTTCAGCAGTTCTGGGAATACAACTCGCCCACCTGGGCCGGCATGTTCCTGGATTTCTGGTGCCAGCAAACCATGCGATCCCGCATCGAGCCGTAAAATTTCTTGTTCTCTTCCATCACTAAATAAGGACGGGGTTCCCAAATCACTGGGAACCCCGTCCGGTTCAGCGAGATTGCCTTCAGAAGGTGAGTCGCAAGGCCATTTGAATCTGGCGAGCGCTGCCGATGGTTTTGTTGACGTTGCCCAGGCCGAATGGGCAATTATAGAAGCCGTTCGTCTGGTTGGGGGTGCCACAACCACTGGGCAAGACAGGCAGCGCGTTCGGCCCAGTCTGCGGAAAACCGTTGTAATACTGGTTTTGCGAAACGTCGTCGATGGGAATATCGAAGCTAGGGGTGTTAGTCACATTGAAAATGTCAAAGCTGAACTTGAGGTTGGTTCGTTCCGTGAGGCTGGTGTCTTTGACGAAAGAAACGTCCATGCGCCTCTGCCAGGTTTGCCGGAAGATGTTGCGCTGGCCAGTGGTGAAATTGGTTTCGTATGGATCGTTCATGGGAATGGCGCCATTCAATGCGCCGGGCTGCAGAATGGGAATCGTAAAGCAGGAGGCTTTGAGCGCAGGCAGTCCAGGCACCGCACCACTGTTGCCAGTCACAGCACTGCTCCGAGTGCAGCCTGACGCCAGTGGGACGATCGGATTGTTGATGCCGTCGTTGACACCATAAAACAGGCTGCCGACCGCGCCGGTGTAATCAATGACGCTGAAGGGCTGGCCGCTCTGGTAGATGGCGACGCCTTCAATGGCCCAACCGTTGGTAAAGCGTCCCTTGAGGGAGGCAGCATCGGCGGAAAATTTCGGCAATTGGTACACGTAGTTAAAGTTGAAAACGTGGGTGCGGTCGAAGTCTGAATTACCGTATGCGTCGCGAAGTCGTGTCGGATTGTTGCCATTGTAGAACAGGCCGAGGCCGCTTTGTTCGTCCGTTGCGTGGGAATAGGTGTAGGAGAAGCCGACCTGTAGCCCATTGCTGAGGCGTTTCTCGACGTGGGTTTGCAGCGCATTGTAGGCGGAGATGCCGGAGGCTTCGTAGCTCAAAGATTCCGAGGAATAGCCGAGGTACGGCACGCGCATATCAACGTTGCCGCCTTCATATGTGGCCATGTAAGTGCCTTGCGGCTGGCCATTAGCATCGGGCAAAGACAGAAAATTGCCGCTGGGATCCAAAAGGGTGTAACCGTAGCTGTAGGTTTGACCATGGATGGGATGCGCGGGCGTGGCGATTTGCGCCTGGTTGAATGGCACAGGGATGACCAGGTGACGCCCGAGGTTGCCGACGTAGCCGATCTGAATCAGGAGGTCGTTGCGCGGCTGCCACTGAATATCGAGTGTGTTGTTGATGGTGTAGGGGAGCTTGTTCTTGCGGTCATAGACAGCGAATGCAAAGAGCTGCGACCCGTTTTCAATTGCTGTCACGTTGGGCAAGTAGCTGATGATATCCGCCGGATTGCCGGTGGGGGGAGACTGAGGACCATTGCTGCCCCATGGGTAGGCGAGTGAACCGCCGTTTCCATGAGTACCGGGACCGACTTCGTTCGGATCGCAGGTTGGGATGTAGCCCTCGTACGGTGTCTGCAACACCGCTTGGCACAACTGGGAGTTCACGAACGGGGGCGTCTGGTTGACGCCAAAGGGACCGCCCGTGATGACCCCGGCGGCAAATCCAGGGGAGAGGTACGAAAAAAGCTCACCGCGGTCGTAGTACAGTCCAGTTCCCGCGCGGACAACAAGTTTGCTGTGAAACATGCCCGGACTCCAGGCGATGCCGAGTCGCGGCGCCATCCCCCACTGGCGCCCGGTGAGAGTGGAGTTGCTGACTCCCTTGGTGGGGAACTGCTTGTTGTTTCCAGCAACGATGAACCCGGTGGAAGTGACCTCGTTGCCGTCAAAGGCGTACAGAGAGGGGTCGAAATTGAAGATGCGACCGTACTTTTCGGTGAGCCCGCCGTTCCAGTCGTAGCGCAGTCCAACTGTCACATTAAGGTTGGAACGCAGCGCGTATTTGTCCTGAATATAGAGCCCGGTCTGCCCCGCGCGGTAGTAGCGGTTTGCGTTCCCCTGGAGGAAGGCGGTGGTAACAAAACCGTTGGAGGTGTAAGGAGTGACTTGGCCGAGTAGAAATTGGGAGAAATCGACCACGCCGATATTGCCAGTGCCGGTCCGTTGGTCTCGCGTGTCCAGTTGCGTGTAGGCATAGCTTCCACCGAATGTGACGGTGTGCTTACCCTTTGTCCAGATTGCCGTGGCTGAAGGCATGAAGCGGTTTTGGAAAACGCCGGTGAAGGCGCCTTGCGATGCCGAGCCTTGACCGATAGTGAGAGCGGCATTGGTGACTGGGTTAGCGCCAGCTATACAATTCTTGTCGGAGTTGGCGCAACCTGAATTGTAGGGGGCATAATTTCCATACGGGTCCACGATGGTGATGCCCGGGAAAATTTTTGAGCCGAACGTGTCGATACTTGTCGACGATGAACCGAATGGTACGGAGGAGGGTCCGAAAGGTTGTGAAATGGTGCTGTAAACCTTCTCTCGGAGAAAGCCAAAGGTCTCGCTGATGCTGAGATTTGGCCTTAGATTCTGCGTGTTGCTAATGGAAAAGACCTGGCTGCCCGCGTCCAGATGCTGATCGAAGCCGGCCACGCTAGAGTAAGCGTAAGGGGCGACGGTGGGGTCGTGCTGGTAGTAATACTTCAGGGCCACCGTATCTTTTGCCGTGGCGTTCCAATCCAGGTCCGTCACTGCCTGGTTTGAGGTGAACAGAGCGGTGCCCGGCACAATTGCGTTCTCAGGGAAGTTTACGGTCGGCGTCTGCCCGTCGGCCGAGGGGATCAGAAATTGACCGTTCGGCAACTTGTATTGGAGCAGCGCGAGTGCAACGGGGCTGATATCACCCGGGTTGACGTTGGCGGGAAAGTTCTGGCACGGCGGAGTTGGACACCAGGAGGTCAGGTTCGTAGTGTTGACAAGGTTGGCCAGCGCCGTCGGACTACGGTCATCTGTGAGGCCCGCGGGAACAGTGATGCGAGAAAGTCCAATTTCCTGGTCAGAACTGTGAATTTGCTGATAACTGATGAAGCCGAAAAGCTTGTCCTTGAGGAGCGCGCCACCGAGGGTCCCACCAGCCTCGACACGGTGTAATTGGGGATTCTTTTCGTCCGCGGGAATGTTGGGGTCGGCATTGAAGAAGTATGGCGCGGCATTCAGGGCGTTGGTACCGCGGTGAATATAGGCGCCTCCATGAAGAGCGTTCGAGCCGGAAGCAGTGCTCATGTCAATGTGCGCGCCGCTCGTGGAGCCTTGCTGAGCGTCGTACATCGAGGTATTTACGCGGAGTTCCTGGATCGATTCCGGCGCGGGCGTTGGCAGTGCCTGACCGATGGCCAAATAGGGAGACGCCGTGCTTTGGATAATAGCGGCACTGCTGCTTGCGGCGCCGCTTACACCAGTATTGTTCACGACGCGTGCGGATGCGACCTGGCTTGTACTTTTGCCATTGAACAGGTTGCTGGCATCAACGCCGTTGAGGAGGAAGCTGTTGCTGGTGTCGCGCTGGCCATTGGCCCAGATAGGTTGGTTGCCGAGTCCACTGTTTGCGCCAGTACCGCTGGGCAACTCGGAATTGACGCCGGGAGAGAGAATGGCAAGGCCTGTAAAACTTCCGGTGGGCAGGGGGACGTCCTGGATTTGATCTTTCTCGAGGATATAGCCGTTGGTAGTGTCTTCGGCGTTCATCAACGGCGACGCTTCGACCGTCACGGTCGTACCCACGAGCCCTACCTTCAAGGTCGCATTCACCGTGGCGGTCCGATCAGCCTGCACAGTGATCGAAGGAATCTTGAGAGTTTGAAAGCCGTCGTGCGAGAAGGTGAGGGAATAAGTCCCAATGGGGAGATTCACAAAATCGTAACTGCCGACACTGCTGGTTCTCTGCGTGCGCGTAAGCTTGGTAGCGTCCGCGACAAGGGTGACTTCCGAGTCGGTGAGCGCGCCGCCTGACAAGTCGGTTACCGTCCCGGTGATGCCACCAAGGGTCTGCTGAGAAACTGCATGGGGTGCGAAAAGGAGCGAAAGGCAACAACAGAGACAGGATGCAAACAGGAGGGAAAGGAATCTTCCAATGGTCGTGGTCATTCTATGGCACCTCCGAAGATTTAAAAAAGCATCGCTACTACCTTCATCTGAGAGGTAGAACAGGCGATGCTCGATAAATAAAATTGGTATTCTTCAGTTCGGTTCCAACTGCCAAACGACTTGTTGCGAGAAAAGTATTCCAATTAAGTGCGGAACCGAAACGCAAAATTTGGTTTTCCACAATTTGTTTTTCAAATTTCGCGTTTGTGAACAGTTTTTCCACAGATGCTGCAGCGATTGGAGGATTTCCACAGGTGCAGCGAATAAATTTGCGAGTTGGATTCGGCCGGAGCGCGAAATTTTACTTTGAGGAGAGAACAGGATGCTGGATAGAGTGAGTCGTCTTCTGGAAGCTCGGGCTGATGTGGAAGAATGGTTTCAGCCTTGAGCCAAAGTCACTTTCCGATTCCGCATTTTCCAGAAAAACCACGACATCCCTGCCGCAAGATAGGCCAGATAGATAAAAGGAAGTTTTCCGTACGGCCCTTCAGGAACAGGATACAAGTTTCCAGCAAGGGCGAGCAGCATGGCGCAAGAGGCGAGCAAGGGAATGATCCGCGACCCGGGGCGGCAGGCGTTGTGCAAGCGCAGATAACCTGGAAGAGCCATACACACCAGGGCGTAAGTCACAATGAAGCCGTAGGTTGCGAGCGAGCCCAACCAACCGTAGACGTCCAGCCCGCTGGCTCCGCGGCCGGCTAAAATGGCTACCGGAAGGACAGCGGCAGTTCCGGTCACCACGATCGCGAGGCCGGGAGTTTCGTTTCGCGCATGCGTTTTCTGCAGCGCACCGTGCGCAAGCCCGTTGTGGGACATCAGAAGAAGAACGCGAGCAGCCGCCGTGATACACGCGAGTGTTCCGGCAAACATACTGACCAATGCCCCGATATCAATGAGCAAGCCAAGTATGGGAATTCCCCCAATTTGTGCCAGCACGCGCATGGGGGCGGAGCTTGTGCCCAAGTCTTGCCCTACACTGCGCAAGCCGAGCACTTCAGCGTACGCACAGGCCGTGAAGATCGCTCCGGCGAGAAGGGCGCTCTGGATCACGGCGCGGGGAATGGTGCGCAAAGGATTGCGCGCTTCCGCGCCAAGCGTGGTGGCGCTTTCAAAGCCCGCAAAACTGAACAAGGCAAGCACCAAGCCCAGGCGCAGGCCGCTGCCGTGCATGCCGCGGAGCTGCAACTGCTGCCAATCCAGGTGACGGCCATGCCGCACCAGAACAAGGACCACCACGATCAGAATCAATGAGACGGACACTGCTTCGATCCACAACATAAGCCGCGCCGATATTTTCACGTCGCGCCAAGCAATCCAGATGGAGATGCCCGACACTACTAGGGCAAGAAAAGCTGCCGAGGTTCCATGGCCAATGGCGTCGCGCAGCAACAGGTTTCCGTAGTGGTAGAAGCCCCCGATTACGCTCGACCCGGTGGCGATATAGGCGAGGAGGAGGCTCCAAGCGGCGATAGCACCCATTGACGGCGGGAGAATCATCGAAGCGTAGGTGTAAAGCGAACCAGGCGAAGCAGAGTAGCGTGCAAATTTCCCGACGCAAAGAGCGACCAGGAGCATGGCGACCGTAGCCAAGACATAAGCGAGCCACGTGCCATTGCCTGCCAGAGCGCAGACCAGCGGAATAGTTGCTACGGGAGTGGTGGTCGGGGCAATCGTGGAGACCGACTGTGCCAGAGTCTCGAGGGGCGAGAGCACTCCACGTCGCAATCCATAGCCTTCTGCATCCGTTTGGCCTTGCGCCATGTTTTGAATTTAGCTCCGTCCCGAGTTCGCTGTATTCAACGCAAGCGATGAGTAAGTGCCGCTACGATATAAGCTCGATTCCTTTGGCACAAGGGGCTTGCGCGGTTTTGCACAGGAATATCGAGTCAAAATTTCGTTTCAAAGATACGGAAACGCCGCTCGAGGTCCCATTGCTGCCGTGCTTTTTCGCTGTCCTTCAGAAATGCGGCGCAGGGAGCCGAGGGAGTTTCGGATCCCAGTGAATCCTGCGAACAGGCCGGATGGAAGTGGGTGAATTCGTCCTGAGTGGACCACAGGCTAGCCCCGGGCAAGAAGCTATGCTCCAGTCCCGTGCGCACGAGGGTTTTCAGGTCAGCATAGTGAAGGTCATAGGTGGCCACGGCGCGCGCGAATTCATGAGTTAGGTTGATGCGAGAAACGCCCTCGTCATCGGTGGACAGAGCCACAGGTACATGGAATTTTCTGTAAAGTGGAAACGGGTGCTCGTTGCCGCGGACGCCGAGGATCACATCATTGCTGGTCAGGCTGATCTCTGTCATGACGTGCTTGGCGGCCATTTCTTTCAACAGGTCGTAGGGTTTCTCTTCATACATGATGTCCACACCGTGTCCGATGCGCTCGGCATGGCCCTGTTCGACCGCCAGGCGGATGTGGCAGCACAGCCCTTCATAGGGCACAAAGCCCGGGGCAAGTTCTCCCGCGTGCAAGCTGATGTGCACCCTGGGGTATTGCTCGTGGAGGAATTCCATGATGCGCATGTGCAGCGAGTAGTCGGACATCGAAATGATGCCGTCTTCGGGCATCACCAGGTTTACGCCAACGAAGCGCGGGTCCGCGGAAGCAATCTCGAAACAGAACAAACTCTGCGCGAAGACCTGCTCCTTGGGAAAGCCGCGCAGGATTTGGCAGAGATAACGAATTTTCACCTGGCAAGCAGTCGACGGATTGGATTGGCCGCAATGTTCATTTTGGCGCTGCGAGGACTCTGCCTGGTCTAGGGACTCTTTTGCCCGAGCGATGTCGTCGGCAAATCCACGTGCTAACAGCTCGGTACGGAGTTGCGCGAAATCATCGCGCCAGCCGATTTCCTTGGCGAGTGCGGCGGCATGGGCGAAACCCGGCGTGTGCATCAATTCGAGATATTGTTCGTTCTGCGCAGCGGCGCGCGTGGCCACTTCGTCCAACCATTCGCCTAGATGAGCTGAAGAAATACCGTGGAATTTATCGAAGGCGCTGAAGAAATGATCATGGCCCGTGATGCCAGGAGAAGGCACAAACCCGCGCATGGAGAAAGAATCCACAAGCGCGTCATACAAGCCTTGATCCTTGAAAACAGCAGCGGCCGGGACATCACCTGGGCCGCACTCCTGCTGTGCCGCGCCATCACTTTTATCCGCCGGCCGGGGAGCGAGTGAGAGCTTGTCTGGGTTGACGCAAAGATGATCCTCGGCGGCGGCGCGAATCCAGGACTCTGCGTATATCGCCCCACTCAAGTGGTTGTGGAGATCCGCTCCTTTCGGCATATCCGCAAGAAATGCACTCAGCTCCAGCGGGTTTGCGCGAGCCGCGTCTAATGCGCGAGCAGCCCTTTGCTCATGACCAGCGGGAGTGGCCGGCTTGGTTGGAATTGCGGTTTGAGATTGCACCACGCCCGGAACAATGAGAAGCAAAGACTGAAGAGCTAGACGCAAAGTTTTTTTTGGGTTCATTTGTCGTTTGTTCATGGCTATTCTTCGCAGGAACAAAGAGTTTGCGGTTTAAGGGTGAATGCGTTTGTTCCTTTGCCTGGCGCGTTTAGCATATCAGGCACGTCAAGCGGAAGCGGGAATTTACGGGCAGTTATGCAAAGAAAATGTGAAGGGCTCCCGAACGGCACGGCTGTTTCCATCGGCAAGTATTGGACAGACGCCGCATGACGATGAACCCAAGATTGCGAGCTTAATGGTATAAAACTACTTTGGTATTTCACCCATCGCACTTTAGTCAGGAGAAGGCATGACTTCCACTTTTGACTACCATTCCATGCTCGCTGTCGCTCTGGCGGAAGCGCGGCTCGGCTTGCAGGAAGGCGGCATTCCCATCGGGGCGGCGATCTTCGACGAGGTGGGAAAACAGATCGGCGCGGGCCATAACCGCCGCGTGCAACACGGCGATCCCTCCGTGCACGGAGAAACAGACGCTTTCCGAAAGGCGGGGCGACAAAAAAGTTACCGTAAGCTCATTATGGTGACGACACTTGCGCCTTGCTGGTATTGCAGCGGCTTAGTGCGTCAGTTTGGATTCGGCACTGTAGTGGTTGGTGAAAGCAGGAATTTCCAGGGCGGGATCGACTGGTTGCGTTCCCTGGGAGTGCGAGTGATTGACATTGATTCGCAGGAATGCGTTTCCCTGTTGTCCGACTATATTCGCGCGAATCCCGCCATTTGGAACGAAGACATCGGCGAAGAATAGCCAATCAGCAAGAGCATTTCTGCGTCAATTGGTTTTTCCGCAACGCATGCTATAGTCTGACGCCTCAATCTGATTACCAGGGATAGCCGATGGAACTGACAGAGGTTGAGGCATCTCTCTACAACCCTGATTTGGCGCCGATTCCCGCGGAGAAGCGCTCGTGGGGCACCTACAATTACGCATCGCTGTGGGTGGCCATGAGCGTCTGCATTCCAACGTACATGCTGGCGTCTGGCCTGATTGCGGGCGGCATGAGCTGGATTCAGGCGATCCTCACGATCCTACTGGGAAATCTGATTGTGTTGATTCCCATGCTGCTGAATGCGCATGCCGGCACGAAGTACGGCATTCCGTTTCCTGTGTTTGTTCGCGCTTCTTTTGGCGTGCGTGGCGCCAACGTCCCCGCTGTTTTACGCGCCCTTGTGGCTTGCGGCTGGTTCGGCATCCAGGCGTGGATCGGCGGGCAGGCTGTTTATTCCATGCTGCGTATTGTGTGGCCTGGGGCTGCGAATCTTCCCGGCAGCAACTGGATATGCTTCTTTGTGTTCTGGGCGATCAATTTGATTGTTATTTGGCGTGGCATCGAAACAATCAAGTTTCTTGAGGGTATCGGCGCGCCGTTTATGCTTGTGGTGGGTTTGCTGCTCCTTTTCTGGATTACGCGGAAGGCCGGTGGATTTGGGCCTGTCTTGCACACACGGAGCAGATTTCACTCCACATCGGAATTTATAAAATTCTTCATTCCCGCGCTGACCGGGATGGTTGGCTTTTGGGCCACGGTGGCGCTGAATATTCCAGACTTCACGCGCTACGCCAAATCGCAACGCGCACAGATGGTTGGGCAAGCGCTGGGATTGCCAACGGCGATGACGCTGTACTCCTTCATCGGTGTTGCGGTCACCTCCGCATCCGCGGTGATTTTTGGCCAGCCAATCTGGGATCCGGTTGTGTTGCTCGGTCGATTCAATCAGCCGCTCGTGGCGTTGATCGCGCTTGTTGCCCTGCTTCTTGCCACACTGAATACCAATGTTGCCGCCAATGTGGTGTCGCCTTCCAACGATTTCTCCAATTTGCGGCCGAGCCTCATTTCGTTCCGGACGGGCGGTCTCATCACCGGTGTCGTGGGAATATTAATGATGCCGTGGAAATTGTTGAGCGATTTCAGTTCGTATATTTTTGGCTGGCTCGTGGGCTGTTCGGCGTTCCTTGGACCAATTGCCGGAATCATGATTTGCGATTATTACGTGGTGCGACGGCGACAGCTTGTCGTCAAAGATCTGTATCGCCGGGGCGGTGCGTATGAATTTTGGCAGGGATTCAATCCCAGAGCCCTCGCAGCGCTAATTGCGGGCGTGGGTTTGGCGTTGATCGGCCTGGCGGTTCCTGCCGTGCGTTGGCTCTACGACTATGCCTGGTTTGTGGGTTTTCTTGTTTCCGGCGGTTTGTATTTTGCGATGATGCGAGAGCAGCCAGAAGAGATGGATGGGGTTTTCCATGAAGGACAATTGGATTAGTTTCCATTCATTTTGCGTGATGTATCCGATGGAGGAGTTGTGGATCAGGAGGATGGGTTGACGGATATTCAGCAAGCAACTGCTCGCGCAAATGCGCTTGACGAGCTTTTTCCGCCGCTGACGCGCAACCAAGCTGCCGTCGAGGCTGCGCGGTGTTTGATGTGCTACGACGCGCCTTGTACACACGCCTGTCCCACGCACATTGATATACCGAAGTTCATCAAGAAGATTGCCACGCAGAATTTGCGAGGCTCGGCACGCACTATTCTCGAGTCCAACCTGCTCGGCGCCACCTGCGCCCGCGTTTGCCCGGTGCAGGAGTTGTGTGAAGGCGCGTGCGTGCTTGGCTCGGAGCACAAGCCGATTGCCATAGGCAGGTTGCAGCGCTATGCCATGGACTTTGCGTATGGGAGAGTGTTGGATTTATTTCCACCCGCGAAACCAGCAGGGAAGAATGTGGCCGTCATTGGCGCGGGACCTGCGGGCCTTTCTTGCGCTGGCGAGCTCGCAAAATGGGGTTACGGCGTAACGCTGTTTGAAAAGCGGGACCTGGCAGGCGGCCTTTCAACCTTTGGGATTATCGGCCTTCGCGAGCCTGTCGGAGTGGCGCTCGCCGAAGTTGCCATGATCCAAAAACTTGGCGTGAAGGTGGAAACGGGCAAGGAACTGGGCACAGACTTCACGCTGGCCGAACTAAATGCAAATTTTGCGGCCGTGTTTCTAAGCGTGGGCCTGGGAATTACAACAGCTTTAGGCATTTCCGGCGAGGAGCACATTATTGATGGGTTGGAATACATCGAGCAAAGTAAATTGGACGCTCCCAACCTCGTGATTGGCAGAAACGTCGTGGTGATCGGTGCAGGCAATACTGCCATTGATTGCGCAACGATTGCGAAGCGGCTTGGCGCAAATCAGGTCACGATGGTCTATCGCCGGTCGGAAAAAGAAATGACCGCGTACGCCCATGAATACGATTTCATCAAGCGCGAGGGCGTGCGCTTTTCATTTTTGACGCAACCCGTGCGCGTGCAAGTGGAAAGCGGAACCGTGGAAGCGCTGGAGTGCGCGCGCATGAGTTTGGGGCCTGCGGATGCTTCCGGACGTCCGTCGCCGCGACCTGTGGCCGGTTCGGAATTCATTTTGCCCGCGGACCAGATAGTAAAAGCAACCGGGCAAGAAAAGCCATCCATCGTTTCGCTGCTGAAACTCAAGACTGAAAGAGGCTTTATTCAGGTGGATGGGAATTTTGAGACGAGTCTGCCTGGTGTCTACGCCGGGGGAGATTGCATTCGTGCGCGCGGCGCGGCTTCCACTGTAATGGCTGTGCAAGATGGCAAACTGGCTGCGCATTCGATTCATGAAAGGTTGGTGGCACATGGCTGACCTGAGCATCAATTTTGCGGGCATCCGTTCGCCCAATCCGTTTTGGCTAGCCTCCGCGCCTCCTAGCAATTCCGGTTTACAGGTGCATCGCGCATTTGAAGCAGGGTGGGGCGGCGTCGTGTGGAAGACCATTGGCGCTCCGGTGCTGAATGTTTCGAACCGCTACGGCGCATGGCACTATGGCGGCCAGAAAATGCTGGCGATTAACAACGTTGAACTGATCTCTGACCGGCCGCTAGAAGTGAATCTTCGAGAAATTGCGGAAGTGAAGCGAGCGTGGCCGGACCGTGCCTTGATCGTTTCCGCAATGGTGGAATCCAAACCGGAGACCTGGCATGACATCATTCTCCGCATTCAGGATACCGGGGCGGACGGAATCGAATTGAACTATGGTTGTCCGCACGGCATGAGCGAACGCGGCATGGGCAGCGCAGTGGGACAAGTGCCGGAGTACTGCGAACAGATCACGCGCTGGGTGATGGAAGTCGCCAAGATTCCTGTGATCGTGAAACTCACACCCAACATATCGGATATCGTGATGCCGGCTCGTGCGGCGGTGGCCGCGGGGGCGAACGCGCTGTCGCTTATCAATACGATCAATTCCATCATTGGCGTGGATCTCGACACGCTTGAAATTACACCCAATATTGGTGGCAAAGGGGGCCACGGTGGCTATGCCGGACCTGCTGTGAAGCCTATCGCGCTGAACATGTTGGCGGCGCTGGGAAAGGACCAGGTGGTGAGCGGGTCCCGACTGCCCATTTCCGGGATGGGCGGCATTTCCACGTGGCGGGACGCGGCGGAATTTTTGTTACTTGGCGCAAGCAGCCTGCAGGTTTGCACCGCCGTGATGCACTTCGGTTTCCGCATTGTGGAGGATTTGTGCGACGGCTTGTCCAACTGGATGGACGATAAGGGCTTTGCGACAATCTCGGATGTAACAGGGTGCAGTTTGCACCGCGTTTCGGACTTCAACAGCTTTGACTTGTCGTTTCGAGCGATTGCGCGCATTGACCAACAGAAATGCATTCGCTGCAATCTTTGCTATGTCGCGTGCAACGATACGGCTCATCAATGCATTGACCTGAAGGATAAGGAGGGGCGCGTTGTTCAGCCGGAATCGTACGATGTTCGCGCGAATGGCCGTGAAACAGCCGTGGACACGCGGCCCAGCGTTGAGGTGCGTGAGGAGGATTGTGTTGGCTGCCGGCTATGCTATAACGTCTGCCCCGTGGAAGATTGCATCCGTATGATTGAAGAACCCTCTGGAAGGAAGCCCGTGACCTGGGGGCAAATATCCGAATCACAGCGTGAGGTGACCGAGGACTGGGAACAGATGAAAATCTATCGCGAGAAGATGGGAATTCATATCCACTGAGGCTGATGTGACGCTGGACGGGAGCACGACATGGCTTTGCTGATAAGAAATGGCGAAATTATTACTGTGGGCTCGCGCGTCCGCGCGGACATTTTCGTGGAGAATGAAACCATCACGCGTATTGGCAAGGATCTGGAAGTTCCACCTGGCACGGAAATAATAGACGCCGCGGGAAAGCTTGTCTTTCCGGGCTTCATCGATCCCCACGTGCACATTTATCTTCCGTTTATGGCCACGTTTGCCAAGGATACGCATGAGACGGGGAGCATTGCGGCGCTCATTGGTGGGACGACAACGTATATCGAAATGTGCTGCCCGAACCGCAACGATGACGCTCTGGAAGGCTACCAGCTTTGGAAATTGAAGGCCGATGGAAAGAGCGCCTGCGACTACGCATTCCACATGTCCGTGACCAAATTTGTGAAGGAAACGGAATCGCAGTTGCGTCAGATTGTTGCTGACGGAACTGTGTCGTTCAAAATCTTTCTTGCCTATAAGAATTTCTTTGGTGTGGATGACGGCGAGATGTACCAAACACTCGAGCTTGCCAAACACCTTGGCGTGATTGTCACTGCACACTGCGAGAACGCGGAACTGGTGGCGCGCTTGCAGCAGAAGCTGCTTGCGGAAGGCAAGACCGGGCCCGAATGGCATGAGTCTAGCCGACCGGTGTCAGTGGAGGCTGAAGGCACCGGGCGATTCGCGACATTTCTGGAAAACACTGCGGCGACCGGGTATGTGGTGCACCTATCTTGCGAGAAGGCACTGAACGTTGCTAGGGCCGCGAAAACGCGCGGCGTGAATATTTACGTGGAGTCAGTGCTGCCGCACTTTCTGCTCGACGAATCGTATGCGGAAAGGCCCGGAGTTGAGGGAATGAAGCACGTCATGTCTCCGCCGTTACGCGCGAAGAACAATCAAGCAGCGCTCTGGGATGCATTGGCGCTCGGCTCAATCGATACGGTCGGAACAGATCATTGCCCGTTTGACACTGAGCAGAAACTGCTGGGCAAGGATTCCTTCGTCAATATTCCCAACGGCATTCCGGGAATTGAAGATCGCGTGAATCTGCTGTACACGCAAGGAGTGAAACGAGGACGCCTGGATCTGGATCGTTTCGTGGATGCCGCCAGCACGCGCGCCGCGAAGATTTTTGGCCTTTTCCCCCGGAAGGGTACGATCGCCGTTGGCAGCGACGCGGACCTTGTGGTGTACGACACGAATTATCGCGGCACGATCTCCGCGAAAACACAGCACGTGAACAACGATTACAATGGATTCGAGGGGATGGAGATTGAAGGCCGCCCGTCGCTTGTAACTGTACGAGGCAAGATTCAAGTGCGCGATGGCAAATTTATTGGCGAGCGCGGCCGCGGCAAAATGTTGAAGCGTGAAGCCTCTCATTTCTGAGCGAGTCCTTATGAGCCTGAATCCCAAACGCACGGTTGCCGAACTGAAGGATCTTCGCGCCCTGACAGGGGACGAAAATGGTGCCCAGCGAGTGGCTTGGACGGACACGTGGCTGAAAGCTCGCCAATGGTTCGCTTCAAAAGTGAAGGAACTTCCCGTTGAACATCACTACGACGCGGCGGGAAACAACTGGGTCACACTGCCGGGCGAATCTGAGAAGTCGTTGTTGATTGGCGGGCATCTCGACTCCGTGCCCAATGGCGGCTGGCTCGATGGCTCGCTGAACGTGCTCGCCGGTCTCGAAGTGCTTCGCCGAATTGCCGATGAATACCATGGGCGGCCTCCGGTCACTGTCCGCCTGGTGGATTGGGCCGATGAAGAAGGCGCGCGCTTTGGCCGCAGCTTGCTAGGGTCATCTGCGTTTGCGGGAACACACTCGATTGAAGCGGATCGCGGCCGCACGGATCGCGACGGCGTGAAGCTGGAAGACGCTTTGCGACGTTGCGGAGTGGACATAGATAAATTTCCCGATGCTGCGAAAGAGCAGAAGAACGCCGCGGCTTACCTGGAATTGCACATCGAGCAGGGGCCCGTGCTGGAGCGCATGGGCTTGCCGCTTGGCGTCGTGTTGGGAACGAAAGGCGTGGAGCGACACATCATTACATTTCACGGGCAGGAGGCGCACTCCGGTTCGACGCCCATGAATGCGCGGCGCGATGCACTTGCCGTTGCCGCAAAACTGGCGCTCGAAATCCGCGCTATCGCCAAGAAACACGAAGACGCCGTCGGCACCATAGGCAGCGTGAAGACATTTCCGGGAATCGTCACTGCCGTTGTGGGACGTTGCGAAGTTACTCTGGACCAGCGCGATCTGGACGCAGGCGTTCTTGCCCAGATGTACCGCGAAGCCCAAGAATCCAGCGAGCGCTTTGCCGCCGAAGAGAATTGCACGGTTAGCTGGTCGCGCTTGTGGAACATCGAACCGGTGCCGTTCCATCCGCAGTTGTTGGATTTGTGCGAACAAGCGGTACGGGAAACGTCGGGCACTTCACATCGCATGCCTTCGGGCCCGCTGCACGACGCGGCCGAGGTTTCGCGCGCAGGGATCCCCACGGTTATGATGTTTGTGCAATCGCTGAACGGCATCAGCCATAATAAAATTGAAGATACCAAGGAAGAGCATCTGGAAATGTCGGTAGTGGCGCTTGACCGCCTGGCCTCAAAATCAATGGACAGGATTTTGAAGCAGCGTTAGAGCTCGCGAATATCGAGGAAGGAAACGCAACTCATGGATTCTCATTCCCGCAAAGTGGTGCAAGAAAACCGCGATTACACGATGTTCTCCTGGTCCGTGCAGGGAGCATCGAATCCCATTCACATGAAACGCGGCGAAGGGGTTTGGTTCTGGGACGGCGACGACAATCGCTGGCTGGACTTCAGTTCGCAGCTTATCAACTTGAACGTTGGCCACCAGCACCCCAAAATACTGGAAGCCATCAAGAAACAGGTGGACGAACTTTGTTTTGCCGGACCTGGTTTCGCCACCGAGCCGCGCGGCCTTCTTGGTAAGAAGCTTGCCGAAGTTACGGGCCTGGCGAAAGCCTTTTTTACACTGGGTGGGGCTGAAGCCAACGAAAACGCCATGAAAATGGCCAAGCTCTTCACGGGCCGCGACAAAATCATCACACGCTACCGTTCTTATCACGGCGCCACCATGGGTGCGATGACCGCTTCCGGCGATCCGCGGCGTTGGCCGGTGGAGCCGGGCATTCCGGGCATCATTCGCGTGTTCGATCCCTACTGTTATCGCTGCCCGTTTGGGCAAAAAGTGGAAACTTGCCACCGCGAGTGCGTTTCGCACATTGAAGAGGTCATACAGATGGAAGGCCCGGACACGATCGCGGCTATTCTGGTAGAAGGAATTACCGGTTCCAACGGCTTGCTCGTTCCTCCGGACGATTATTATCCGAAGCTTCGCGCGCTTTGCGACAAATACGGAATTCTGCTGATTGATGACGAGGTAATGAGCGGGTTTGGCCGCACCGGTAAATGGCTCGCCACGCAACATTTTGGGATTCGGCCGGACATCGTGAGTTGTGCCAAGGGCTTGACGAGCGGATATTTGCCTCTGGGCGCCGTGATCGTTTCCGATGCGATTGCCAAATATTTTGAAACCAACATGCTGTGGGGCGGACTTACTTACAGCGGGCACCCGGTATGTTGCGCGGCCGCTGTCGCAAACTTGAAGCTCTACGAAGAAGAAGATATTTTTGGAAATGTCGAGCGCCAGGGGCGTTATCTGGCTGCGCGCCTCGAAGCCATGAAGAAGAGATATCGATGCGTCGGGGATGTGCGCTACAAAGGGCTTTTTAGTGTGTTGGAGCTTGTGAAAGACAAGGGGACGCGCGAGCCGCTGGCCCCGTTCAATGGAAGCGGCCCGGAGATGAGCGAGCTTGCCGCCCAGCTGAAAAGCAAACACCTCTACGCCTTTAGCCGCTTCAACATGTTGTGGGTTTGCCCGCCACTTATCATTAATGAAGAGGAACTTCGGCATGGCCTGGACATTGTGGAGGAGGCGTTGGCCCTCGTGGATGCTGCGCTGGCTCCTTCGCCCGCCGCGCAGCCTGCGGAGGCGCTGGCGCGGAAATAGTGGCGTTGGTTTGACTATCGGCGAGCTAGCAAGCGCTGCAGCTCTGATCCTGGACTGCTCCTTCCAAATCGCTCCTGGTGGAAGGCTGCATCGTTGACCACCTGAAGACGCGGTAATGGCGCTGGCGGGAGAACTTCCATGCTTATACCGGCTTCGATTCGTTGGTTATCCTGCATGCTGGTATGTCTTCTGCTCAGCCCGTGGCATGATTCCTATCCACCACCCATGCATCTAACCGCCGATCAGGACCATCAGCGATTGCTGGATCTTTTGCATATCACTTCGCTGCGTCGAGGTCCGGATGCCGATCCCAAGTCATCCTATGCCGCCAATTTCGATGAATCCAAGGTTACTCCCAATCTGAATCTGCCCGACCCGCTGGTCCTGAAGAGCGGAAAGAAGGTGACCACCGAACAAATCTGGTGGAAGCAGCGGCGCCCGGAAATCGTTGAAGACTTCGACCGCGAAATTTATGGCCGCGTTCCGAAAGATTCTCCCAAAGTAAAGTGGGAGGTCACCGGCGTAACCTCGGACGAAAATGCAGGCGTTCCGGTTATTACGAAGAAACTTGTCGGACACGTAGACAACTCCTCGTATCCGCTCATCAATGTAGAAATCCAGTTAACACTGACGACACCGGCGAAAGCAAAAGGGCCAGTGCCGGTGATGATGGAATTTGGGTTGAGCCCCGAAGTTTTGGAAGCCATCAAGAAGCGGTTTACGGAAGCGCAGTGGGCGGCGCTGGTGGGCAACGGCCTTACGTGGCAACAACAAGTTCTTGCAATGGGATGGGGCTACGCGAGCCTTATTCCGACCACCGTACAAGCGGACAATGGCGCTGGCCTGACCGAGGGAATCATAGGGCTGGTCAACAAGGGTCAGCCTCGCAAACTGGATGATTGGGGAGCATTGCGAGCGTGGGCATGGGGCGCGAGCCGCGCGCTGGACTACTTCGAGACGGATAAGGCCGTCGATGCGAAACAGATCGGGATCGAGGGACTTTCCCGCTACGGAAAGGCAGCGCTGGTCACAATGGCATTCGACTCGCGCTTCGCCATCGGCTTCATCGGCTCTTCCGGCGCGGGCGGCGCCAAGATTCTGCGTCGCAATTTCGGCGAGCAAGTTGAAAACCTCGCTTCCACTGGCGGCTATCACTGGCTGGCCGGCAATTTCCTGAAGTACGCAGGTCCTTTGACGGTGAACGATATGCCGGTTGACGCTCACGAACTCATCGCTTTGTGCGCTCCCCGCCCCGTATTCATCAGCAGCGGTTCGCAACAAGTGGAAGGCGGCTGGGTTGACGCCAAAGGTATGTTTCTGGGTGCGGTCGGCGCGGGATCGGTCTACAGACTTCTCGGCAAGAAGGATCTGGGCACCGCCGAATTTCCCCCGATCGAAACCGCTCTTATCGATGGCGACATAGCTTTTCGCCAACACAGCGGCGGGCACACTACTGGACCGAACTGGCCAACCTTCCTCACGTTCGCAAGCCGCTACATCAAAGCTCCCTCCGTTGTTGCAGTGGTTGGGACCACGCACGAAGTGGCTGTGACGTTCGATGACCTGCCGGTGCATGGCCCACTTCCACCCGGAATGACTCGCGTCGACATCGCCAACAGGATCATTGGCGCTCTTCAAGCCGCGCATGCTCCAGCGACCTATGGACTTGTCAACGCGAAAGGTCTTGAGCAGGAGCCTTCCAGCGCAGCCGTACTGCAGCTGTGGCGTGCCGCCGGATTTCCCCTTGGAAATCACACCTTTTCACACATGGACCTGAACGCAAATTCCCTGGAGAACTTCGAACAGGACATCATCGCCAACGAGCCTATTCTGAAAGAACAAATGGGTACCGACGATTGGCACTGGCTACGCTTTCCGTTCCTGCACGAAGGCGACAGCCCGGCAAAGCATGATGCGATTGAGGAATTCCTCACCCAGCATGGATACCGAGTGGCCGAGGTCACGCTCAGTTTTGGCGATTACGCTTATAACGCTCCTTATGCCCGGTGCCTCGCCAAAAATGACCAGCAAGGGATCGAGCAACTCAAGCAAAGCTACCTGGAGGGAGCGTCGCAGTCTCTCGAACACGGTAGTGCTCTTTCAAATCTCGTCTTTGGACGAGAAATCAAGCATGTAATGCTTTTACATATCGGCAGCTTTGAAACGGTCATGCTTCCTCAACTGCTCGAACTGCTCAAACAGCGTGGCTTTGTCCTCGTTACTTTGCCTGAGGCTGAGAGCGACCCCGCGTATTCCCTGCATCCAGCCCTGCCATTGAAGTGGGAGGGCACTTTTTTGGATCAGATGGTTGCGGCAAGGCACCTCTCACCACCGGAAAATCCCGATGACGGCTTGGCAAAACTGGATGAGCTATGCCACTAGCGGGATTTGCTGTCCCTATGAAATAGCGGTGGCGTCTGACCGGGCATCGAGCGGGGCGCGAGGCAACTGTTGAGGAACCGGACCAGCATTGCCGTGCAGTTGTTCTTTTTGGTCCTCGTGTCAGTGTCTATGCGGGACGGCTGGGGCGCTTCCGTCAACAGCGAGAAGTACGATCATTGGGTAGGTACCTGGGCTTCATCCCCTCAACTCGCTGAGACTTCGGTCGAGCCTCCCCCACCGGGATTTGCAGACTGTACATTGCGTCAGATCGTTCACGTTTCTATCGGCGGTACGAAAATTCGGGTGCGTTTTTCCAACGCGTTCGGAAAAAGCGCCCTGACTATACTGTCCGCGCATGTAGCCAAGGCCGCCGGGGACAGCGCAATCCAGGCTGCAACGGATGAACAGCTCACCTTCGACGAACAATCCTCCGTCACCATTCCTGCCGGTGCGCTTATTTACTCTGATCCGCTGAACTACGACTTGCCATCTCTTTCTGACATTGCCGTAACTATCCACCTGAGCAGCGCACCGGATGGCATTACGACTCATTCTGGCTCGCGGGCCACCTCGTATCTCACCTCCGGCGACTCCGTGTCTGCTCTCGAGTTGCCTTCCGCGCAGACCTTCGACCACTGGTATTTCCTGAATGGAGTAGACGTGGCCGCCCGGAAATCATCGGCAGCCGTCGTGATACTCGGCGACTCCATCACCGATGGCAGGAACTCCACAACAAATGGCAATGGCCGCTGGCCTGATGAACTGGCGCGACGGCTACAAGCCAACAAGCACACCGCTAACATTTCAGTCCTCAATGAAGGGATTGGCGGCAACAGATTGCTGCATGAAGGCCTTGGACCGAACGCGTTGTCGCGGTTAGACCGCGACGTGTTGACACAAACCGGCGTTCGTTGGCTCGTCGTGTTTGAAGGTGTGAACGACATCGGCACCTGCACCGGCGCTTGCGACATTGATTCCACCGCGAAAGACATAATCGCCGCTTACCGGCAGATCATCTTGCGCGCGCATTCCCACAACATTTGCGTGTACGGAGCCACAATCACGCCGTTTGGCGGGTCCTTCTACGCGACTCCAGAAGCCGAGCGGGCGCGCCAAACGGTGAACCGTTGGATACGCACAGGTGGCCACTTCGACGCTGTGATTGACTTCGACGCCGCGACTCGTGACCCGAACAACCCCTCGAAACTCTCTGCTCAAGTGGACAATGGCGATCATCTTCATCCGGCCGATGCGGGTTACAAGATCATGGCTGCTTCGGTCGATGTGAAGTTATTCGAGAAATTCGGGACTGAATACACGCTTCAAGGCTTGGATTATGTGCTCGGTGCTCATCCTGTTTCTAACATTTCCTACGTGTCTGGCATCGGTGCGCAATCGAAACTGATCGCTTATGACATCAATCGGGCCGACTATACCTTTATCCCTGGAGGGATGATTCCGGGCGTCACCATCATCCAGCCGGACTTCCCAGAGCTCATTAACGATTGGCCATTTCTCTGGTACGAGAACGAATATGTTGTTGATACGGCAACCGCGTTCATCCTGGCTGCCAATGCCGCTGACGCCGTAACCAGGGAATCGGTCGAAAAACACTGATCACGGGAGACCATGCATGCAACTCCCTTCCGATGTACCATCACCTCTTTTGGGATCAGGTGTCGCCCTGCTCTTTGAGCGTGAGAGGAGGAACATCAAAATGTGGCGTTGCTTGCCGCTATTTCTGATTCTTGCTGCCATCCCTGTGCATGCTCAAATCTCCGTCAATCCCGGAAACCGGTCTGTCTGCACCCTGCGCGTCGACGTCGCGTTTGTCACAGGTGGCCGAGTCATTTCCGGAGTGCGCGTTCAACTCCAGCAGGGCTTGGCCAATGCAGCGCCGATCTAAATAGAAATGACCAATTCCTCCGGTTCCGCGGAGTTTCCCAATTTACCGCCCGGAGATTATCGCGTGGAGGTTTCCGGCGACGGCATCGAGACTACACAAAGCGGCATCATTCATATTGAAGATGGCCGCGTCTTCGCAAGCCAGTTGGTCGCGGTTCGAAAAAGCGAGGAATCCAGTTCTGCCGGGCCCAAGGGCGTGTTGGGGAATACGGTTACTGTCGCCGAACTGAATATCCCCAAGGAAGCCTCTCAAGAACTGGCACGCGGTGATGCTGAAATGCAGCACGACAATTGGGAAAAAGCGACCGAACACTTCAATAAAGCCGTATCCATTTATCCGCAGTACGCTTTCGCCTACTACCACCTGTCCGCCGCTTGTCTGCACCTCGGAAAATTCGATGCGCAACGCGATGCTTTGCAGAAAGCCTTAAAGGTAAACGGTAGTTTCGTTCCCGCACTTGTGGGCCTTGCGCACCTGGAGGTAGCTGATCATAAGCAAGAGCAAGCCAGGGCATTATTGGATAAAGCTGTGTCCACTGACGCAACCAATGTCGAAGCGCTCGCTCTTCGCGTTCGCGTGGATTTCCTGCAGGGGCAGGATCAGCAGGCCATCGCCGATGCCCACAAAGTCCACGGTATGCCTCACCAAGGCTTTGCGACTGTGCACTATACTGCTGCCGCCGCTTTCCAACGCCTGAATCGGATTCCAGAGATGCTCGCGCAACGGCAATTGTTCTTACAAGAAGATCCCAAGAAGCCGCGCGCCGACTACATTCGTCAGACCATCGCCGAATTACAGGTTCAATCTCATTCTCATTGATTCCCCTGCCCTGTCCGGACGATGAACGACGGAAGTACGCCTGAATGGTGATCAAACTAACCAGGGCCGGCAGTTGTTGGAGGACCCGGATCGGCGGCATATCTATCGTGCGCGGTTTTACTCCATTCTTCCGGAAAAGGGTGTTAGGCGCGTGGTCACAATAGAGTGCGGCGAGCATTACTAGGACACGCGGCCACCTAGAATTGACTCAGGAAAGTTTCGCGTGGTCAAGTAAGGTCTTACGACTGAAAAAAAACAGAAAAATCACTCACGAAATCACTCTTCTTGAATAATGTCGGCTAGACTAGTCGGTTTCAACGGGCACGGGAAGGCAATTCAAGCCACGACTCGAAGGCGCGGGTGCAGTTTTTATAACGAATCATAAACGCCCCAACAAATGCGCTCTCAGCGCGGCGGTGGTTCGGCCAGAACCCAGTCCAGTGCAGCGTCCAGATCGCGAAAAACCTGAATTCCTTTTTCACAGGCATTATCACGAAGAATCGCGAACATCCTTGCCAACCCATATGCAGCGTCGCCAGGCACGAGGAACGCCCGGCGAGAATTTGGTGAGAATATGGCAGCTTGAGCGAACAACACCATATCCCATGGCTGAGTTCAATTTTCGTGACGTTGGAAAGGTCTACTAACTGAGAGAAGCTTGGGTCAAAATCCGGATGTTTCCGGAGATTGTTCTGATGCGCCATCGCTTCGGCCATGGTGAAGACACCCGAGCCAGTGCTCATTACCAGCCTACGTTCCTTATCAATCTTGAAGAAGGCGGGCATCTCGGATTTCTTTTCTTCCCGTAGCGACGAGGAATTCCGCTCTGGTAACTTTAGCACCTTAAATCATACCCGGAGCCTTCTTGAGTGATGAGCGGCGCTAACGCGCGCTGATGCGGCTACTTCTTTGCCAACTTGTAGTCGCGGCACTCGGCTCAGGGGTCTCTATTGACCACGGCCCAAGCAATCTCTGGCGAGAGGGAATGATCTCCTGGGTCTTGGAAAACCCCGAAAAAGCCAGCCATAAGATCGACGTCTAATGATGGTATGGAGTCAGAGAACTGAATCTTGAGGGGAGCAGAGGAAAGTCCACAAGGAATAGATTCGATCGCTACACCCACGCCGCGAAAATTGGAATCAACGGGTAGCCAGTCTCGGCGTTCAGCCTCGAAAATCTCATTTCGCCAGAGTTTGGGCTTGCGTCGCTCAGAAAGGTACGGAAAGAGGTCAGCAATCCATCCGGTAGCCGAATCCGTAAAATAGAGACGCGTCGGTTTGTAGATGGCTTGCCAGAAGGCGCGATCGGGGCTGCCCAGAGAGGTGGTAATAAACTGGTCCAGAATCGGGGTTAGTCTGGAAGTCCACCATTCAAGATCGAAGGTTGCAAGCACTTCGATTCGATCTCGTATTCGTTGCCAATCATCGGATGTCCCTTCCAAAGTAACAGTTGGTATTCCGCAAACACTCCTCAACTCATATTCGAAATAGCGCTGATAGGCATCCATGAGCGCCACCTCAAACGCAGTTCTGATCTTCGGTGTGGTTGTCGAGAAATTGCACACTAGCGTCTCGTGGAGCACGGGGTCGGAATTCCGTCTGATTTGCTCTGAAAATTGGGAAATCACCTCTGGCCAAGGTATCTCGTCCCAGGATTTTGTTCGGACGGTTAGGTTCTTCTTTTCGTCGTGTGAAACGATGCGGCCACGTAAGGATTCGGCGTTCTCGTGAAGGTGATGGGCAAAGCCCTGAACTATGGCCAGCCAAATGCAATCGGGCGAAAGAACGAGAGCGCGATGTTCACTAAAGGCGAGATGAACCGCTTCGATCAGCGGGTGAACAAAAGAATAACGATTGGCCTCCGCCCGATTGGTTGTTTGTCGAAGGAAGCCGCCCGGGGCGAGTGCAGGTTCATTCTGGTCTGGCATGATGAGAATGGATGAACCGCTGCGAAGCTCAAGATTTTCGCGCAGAGTGGTTACGGAAAACTCGCGTCGGGTGGCCACGACATCGTCAACCACGAAAGAGATACCGGTTCGTGGGCGCTGACGAGATTCCAGGGAGATGATTTTCGTCGATTGTTGTGGAGCGACCTGCTCTTGTGGTTTCGGAACGCTTTCGGTTGTGGGTGTGGGGCGGGGAAAGAGGGGCGCTGTTAAACTGACCGTTGGGCTTATCCCGAGGAGAGACTTTAGCCGTTCGTACATGCGGAGCCTCCGTGGAATGCGGCGTGGCAATTCCGCAGGTGGCCGTTCTTTGACAGCTAAAAAGAATGGTACATCGTACACGATTATTTGTGGAAACGAAACGGTGCGTATCGCGCCATCTTAAATGTAACCAGAGGGGACAACGTCGCGCCATTTAAGATGTAACCCGAGACAAAGGCGATTTGGGGAGGGTTCATTTGGGGCGCAAGGGGAAATGGGAGTATTTCCGAGTTATCTATGGGCGGTATTGCAAAGCAGATCGTAAAGCGAAACGTGAAATGCTGAACGAATTTTGCCTGACCACGGGCTACCACCGGAAATACGCCATACACATATTGAATGGCCCGGCACCCGGGAAGGGACCCGATCGGCCGGTACGGAAGCGTGGGCTGAGTTATGGGCACGAACTGTTGAGCGTGCTGACAAGCGTATGGCAGGCGGCCGGATATCCCTGGTCGGTGCGATTGAAAGCGCTGCTGCCGGCCTGAATGCCCTGGATCCGCAAGCGTTTCAAGTTAAGCCCGGAGATCGAGAAACAACTGCTCTCGATCAGTCCGCGGCAGATGGACCGACGACTGGCGGTCAAGAAGAACCAACAGAGGCGGCGCATTTACGGACGCACCAAGCCGGGCTATCTGTTGAAGCACGACATCCCGGTGAAGACCGATAGCTGGGACGTGAAGTCACCAGGTTTCACGGAAGTCGATTTGGTCTCGCATTCCGGAAATTCTAGCGATGGAGACTTCGGCTATTCACTGAACATCACCGACATGCAAACTACCTGGACCGAGACACGCGCGCTGCTCGGGAAGGGGCAAACCGCTGTCCAGCAAGCCCTGGATGAGATTGCAGGGATGCTGCCCTTCCAGCTTTTGGGCCTGGACTCGGACAACGGATCGGAGTTCATCAACTGGCATCTGAAGGCTTGGTGCGAACGAAAGCAGATCCAACTCACGCGAGGACGTCCATACAAAACGGACGACAACGCGCCTATCGAACTAAAAAACCCATTTAGAGAAAGAAGTGACCGAATCTTGTGGGTGTCGACTGTAGACGCCTACATCGTTCTTGATAGGCCTTGCCGTCCAGTACCCTTGACACAATGGCTACTAATCATCAGAATCAACAACTAAGATAACTTTCCATTTCGCTGTTGCCGCATGTTCGCACCTTCGCTCCCGAACATCAGGAGCCCCAGCTTATGCGACTGCAAATGCGGTTGTTGGACACGGTTTGTCCTACGGCCCTCATTCTTTGCTCGCTTCCCTTCTTTCCCGGGACACTCTGTGCCCAAAACCAACCAATCCTCACCACCAAACCTCCCAACCGGGCCTCTTGGGCTGGCCAGCCAAAATACAAACCGGATGAGATTATTGTCCGGTTCCGTTCAAGCGTTTCTGCCGAGAGATCCAATGTCATTCACGCAATACTAAACGCACAACGATTG
This sequence comes from Candidatus Acidiferrales bacterium, assembly GCA_963780315.1. GTDB lineage: Bacteria > Acidobacteriota > Terriglobia > Acidiferrales > UBA7541 > Acidiferrum. The sequence continues at coordinate 99,807 of CAWABP010000007.1, forward strand.
AAATCCTGGAACAGCGTGCAAGGTCTGCAACTTGTCCGGCTGCCTGCGGGAACAAGAATTAAGGATGCGTTGCAAGCTTATAGAAGAAACCCTGAAGTATTGTATGCCGAGCCGAACTACATCCTGCACGCCTTCACCCTGCCAAACGACCCGCAATTCCCGCAACTTTGGGGATTGCAGAACACTGGGCAGATGGGTGGCACGTCAGGAGCAGACATCAAAGCGGTGCAAGCATGGGGCATTACGACGGGAAGTTCGAATGTTGTAGTCGCCATTCTCGACACGGGGATGGACTACACCCACCAAGATCTGAGCCCCAATGTGTGGACCAGCACCACCTCGTTTACTGCAACGAACAACGGGATCACCGTGACTTGCGGGTCCGGTAGCCATGGGTTCAACGCGGTGAGCAGCACCTGCGACCCGATGGACGACAACGGCCACGGCACGCACGTTTCCGGTACGATCGGTGCGGTTGGTAACAACAGCGTCGGTGTGACCGGCGTGAACTGGTCAGTCCGAATCATGCCCTGTAAATTCCTAGATGCTTCGGGAGGCGGATCGACAGACGCGGCGCTGAGTTGTCTGGACTTCGTAAAATCGATGAAGGATAGCGGTGTGAATGTAATCGCCACCAGCAACAGTTGGGGAGGCGGAGATTATTCGCAGGCACTTTTCGATGCAATTCAGGCACAGCAACAGGACGGAATCTTGTTCATCGCCGCGGCAGGAAACGATTTTTCCGACAATGACCTGGTGCCAACTTATCCGGCGGATTATTTTCTGCCTAACATTATCAGCGTGGCTGCGACGACTCGCTTTGACTGGCTTGCCGATTTCAGTGATGTGGGAGCTCACTCCGTCTCACTTGGTGCCCCAGGCCAGGAGATTCTGAGCACTATTCCCAATAATTCCTATTTCTGGCTCAGCGGGACTTCCATGGCCACGCCACACGTGACCGGCGTTGCTGCCCTTCTGGCGGCACAAGATCCATCACGGGACTGGCGAGCAATCAAAAACCTCCTTCTAGCCGGGGGCGATACGATACCTTCCATGTCGCAAACCATCACTGGAAAGCGCCTCAACGCCTTTGGCTCTATGACGTGCTCGAACTCAAACGTGGCTCGAATGGTGCAACCCACACTGGAAACAATCACGGGAACGTCTGGAACACCCATCCTCCTCGCAGCCGTCAACTTCAATTGCGCACGGCCCGCCGGTCCCGTGAAGGTGACGGTTTCGCCTGGAAATCAGACCATCACGCTGCTGGACAATGGAAACGCTCCAGACCAGGCAGCACAAGACGGGATCTATACAGGCCAGTGGACTCCGCCAGGGATCGGAAACTATGAGCTGGCGTTTTCAACCGGGGATTCCCTGCAGGTCACTGTACTCAACAACTATGTGGCGGGAGAAACGGCCTACAACTATCAATCGATCTTAGGCACAAATCTGAATCTTGGCGACGACGAAGTTGCTACGCTCAACTTGCCTTTTCCCGTGCAGTACGGCGGCGGTGGATTTTCCACCGTTTATGTCAGCAGCAACGGAACAATCAGCTTCACGAATGCCTTTGACGACTTCTTGAATTTTTCCATCCCGGTAAACTTCATCGAAAACTTGAATTCGCAAAATCCGCCGCCGCCCGGACCTCTGCAGCCGGTCGTGACGTTGGTGGCACCCTATTGGATGGACCTCTATCCCGTGAAGGGGACGGATCAAAACGTATTCTGGGAAGCGATCGGATCGGCACCGAACCGGCAGTTAGTCGTGGAATGGAGAAATGTTCGCTCATTTGCCTGCCTAAATGACAGCAATGCCAATGTCACGTTCCAGGTGATTCTTTCCGAAAACACAAGCACCGTTGTGTTCAACTACGCGAACACTATATTTGGAGACTCTTGTACTGACCAGAATGACGGAGCGGTTGCGTCCATAGGGATGCAGGTATCACAGAACGTGGGTGTGCAATGGGGCGGGTTTTCGGTATCGGAATACACACCCGGCATCACCGGAATCGAACAATCCACCGTCGCAAGCGGAATAGCGGTGCAGTGGACGCTGGTCAATCCAAATGCGCCGCCAAATCCTGCACCCTCAGTTTCCTCGATCTTGCCCTCGTCACTCCCCGCGGGCAGTCCAGACACCTGGGTGACGCTAACTGGAACAGGGTTTATGCCGGATTCGCAGGCATATCTCTATCCCGGTTGGAGTGCGGTCACGAAATATCTCAGCAGCACGCAAGTTCAGGTTTTGCTGACGGCTGCGGATCTCGCCTACCCCGGCTGGCAAGGTGTACAAATCAATGTCACCAATCCTCTTCCCGGAGGAGGCACTTCCCAAAGTGTGTTCGTGCAGGTTGTAGGACAAAATCCCGTCATCACTTCCATATCTCCCAGCACAATTGCGGCAGGAAGTTTTGGTTTTAACATGACGATAACTGGATCAGGCTTTGTCCCCGGCGGGAGTGATGTGACGTTCAACGGCAACGGAGGCCAGACGACTTTTGTCAGTGCGACTCAATTAACTTTCGCCGTAACCGGAACGATGTTGCAAACAGCCGGGGATGTCCCCGTACAAGTTCAAGTTGGACCCACCACATTCTCCAATACTCTAATGTTCTCGATCACATCCGCCAGCGCACCAGCAACGATTCAAGCTCCGCTCGCTGAACCGTCTGGTCAGCCACAAAAAAGCGGGGTTAATACAAAACCTACGCACGCCACACTTCCCGGCCGCTTTCTCGGTTGGAAAGCGGCGCAGGCGCTGGGACTGGGTCCGGAGTATGCAGCCAAGTTCAAGCGACAACTAGGGCGGGTGTTGCCCTCCGCACTCAGCGGAACTGTCGGTGCAGGCCAAGGTGCTACGCCGCTCTCGCCCGGTGGAACGCCTTTGGCTTCAGCTAGTTTCAACTTCCGTCAGACACTGCCTGCTGGCTTTCTTCCAACTGCAGTGGTGAGCGGCGATTTCAACGGAGATGGGAAGCTGGACTGGGCTGTCGCAAATGGAGGTGATAACAGCATCTGGATTTACCTTGGGAATGGCGACGGAACTTCCCAATTGCCGAGAATCGTGCGGTTGATGGGACAGTCTCCTGTAGCACTTGCAACCACCGACATGAACGGCGACGGAAAATTGGATCTCGTGGTGGCCGAAGTAGACAGCCTGGCTGTGGCCGTGCTCTTGGGAAATGGTGACGGCACATTCGGTCCCGAGCTTACATTCACCGTACCGGGCTACCCGGAAAGTCTTGCAGTGGCCGATTTTAATGGTGACGGCAAATTGGATGTGGTGGTCGGACTCGCCGTCGCTGAAGCGGAGATTGCATTTCTACCGGGTGACGGAACCGGGAGACTTGGAATGCCCATCCTTCATTATGGGCAAGGCGACGGCCTCTGCATTCCTTTTGCCATTGCCGCTGCCGATCTGAACGGCGACGGTTTTCCAGATATTGTGGCACTCGACTTCTCAATAAGCGCCGATGGGACAATAATAACGAGCCAAATGGGCGATGCCGGTGCGCGAGTTTATCTTAATCAGGGCGACGGCGCATTCAAGCTCTCGCAGCGACTCTTCCAAGATACGAGCGTGGATCAGGGGCCCCAAATGGGCCAAGCTGCGACAGCCATCGCCTTGGGCGATCTGAACGGCGACGGTTGCGTGGATGCGGTGACGTTGGACAGTCTCGGAACTGCGACGTTTTTTCCAGGCTTGTGCGATGGAACCTTTGACACAGCAAATACGCGCATTTTCGGCACTGGAATTATCGCGGCAACTGCAGCGCTGGCCGACTTGAATGGAGACGGGAAGCTGGATCTCATCAGTTCTGCTATGCCATTTCTGGACGATGCACTTTACCCATCGACACCAGGAAGCTCCATCAGTGTGCTCCTCGGAGACGGAACGGGAAACTTTGGGAGCCCAGTTCTCTACAGGGGACAAACTAATATGGTTTCTCTTGCAGTGGCTGACCTGAAGAAAAACGGACGGCCTGAAATCATCACTGTGAATCAGGATTCCGACACAGTCAGTGCCTACCAAAATGACGGGAGGGGCGGTTTCGGCGAGCCAAAGGGAGGATATGTCGGTTATCTAGCGAACGGTCAAATGCACGCCGTGGGAAATGCCCCCGTCACAAACTTCGCAATTACGGACTTGAATGGTGACGGCCTCCCCGATTTAGCGACGATAGAGACCGGCGCGCAGTTTCCCCTGCCTACACAGGTTGCGGTTGCCCTCAGTGATGGATCTGGTGGATTTCGACAGACCGTTCGTACTCCCCTGTTGGATGTCTACACTGAAATCCCAGATTTCTATTTTGCAGATTTCCGGAATAGCGGTCACAAGGATTTGCTTTTTTTCAGTTTGACACTGAATGTTTATGGATTTGCACCGACTTATTGGTTTGTGAAAAGCAATGGAGACGGAACTTTTCAACGTCCGGTGGGGACGCCATTACCTTCAACGGGATTGTGGCCGGTGCAGTTTGCTTATGGGGATTTCAACAACGACGGCAAACTAGATTTCGTAATTGTGAGTTACTCATCGGCTTCTAACGGGATTGGCACTGTCGCTGCTCTCTTTCCTTACCTGGGCAATGGGGATGGCACGTTCACGCAGGGTACCCCGCTAAGTTTTTCCTCGACCGCTACGCAGTCTCCTTACCTCATGGCTGTCGCCGTTGCCGACGTTAACGGCGACGGGAAGCCAGACCTTTTGGTCTTGGGCTCTCAGGTACTCTCGGTTGGCGAGCAGAATGCTATCTACGAATTCCTTGGAAATGGTGACGGCACCTTTCAAGCCCCCAAACTGGTTATTGGCTCTGCCGGACCATTCGCTGTTGTGGACCTGAACAAGGATGGGCACCCGGACATTGTCGCAGCATTGGACCTGGGAACGAACCCGGAAATCTTCGGCCACTTATGGGCTTACCAGGTCTTTAAAGGCAACGCCAATGGCAGTTTCACTCCCGGGCAAATCTACGGTCCTTATCCCGCTCCTTATGGTGCTGGTTATTTATATCCGGCGGCCGATCATCCTCTGGGACCACCACATCCTGTCGTCAGCGACTTTAACGGGGATGGCATTCCTGATCTCGCCATATACACCACCGCGGGAACCAATGTCTTCAATGAAATCGGATATGCTGGAGCACCGCTGAACACCCAAGTGTTCATCCTCGCCGGCAATGGGGACGGAACATTCAATGTTCCAAATATCGGCTACGGATTGGGGGGCTTGGTGGTGCCTCAGGCGGCTGCGGACTTGAATGGTGACGGGCGAACAGATCTGCTGGAGATGAATGCGTATACTTCGGCGTACACGTACTTGACTGCAACAAATGGCGCAACTTACGCGGTCGGATTGGTTTCAGATCCGGTGGTTGGTCCGACGGGCAAATTGCGCATTGTTCTCACTTACGAATCGAGCAGCGCAACGACGTTGCAGCTCTCCTCTAGCGATTCCAATATCGTGATTCCTGCAAGCGTCACGATCCCGGCCGGAGCGATTAGTCAGGATATGACTTTTCAAATTGGGACTGGATTCGACTCAAGTCATGTATTTGCCTTAACAGCAAAACTCGGCACTGAATCGCACACAGCCTTCGGCACACAGGCACCCAATTCGCGCAGTGCCGGCTTCATCGACGCACTCCAGGTTACGACGACTCCCGTGATCGCTGCCGGTCAAGCCACGCCCGATTATGGGCTCCTGGTTGCTAGCGTCGGAGGTTACGCAACACAGATCAACATCACCTGCCCAGGGTTGCCGACTGGCGCGTCCTGCCAGGCTGTGCCGAATCCTGCCAATCTGCCGGCAGGTGGTGAGATTGCTGTGACTTTGACTGTTGTCACTCAACCGGGGATCGCGGTGGGGCAATATCCCTTCACGGTCAACCTCTCCGATGGAGCCGTTTCAACCTCGCTTCCCACTGCGTTCAATGTCGGTGACTTCTCTATGTCGCTTACACCTGCCGCGCAGACTATGGGAAGCACGGATTACACATCCTTCACATTGAACGTGCAGAGCGTCAACGGCTACTCACAGCCAATTCAAATCACGTGCAGCGGACTGCCCAGCGGCACTACCTGCCCGTTTACTATGCCTGTTTCTCCAGGGGCCAACTATTTCCGCGTCCAAACCCAGAACGCGCCCAATGGCACCTACAACTTCACGCTCACAGGCACAAGCAATGGCTTGGTCCGAACTGCTTCTGGTCAGCTGACCGTTACGTCGGGGACGTTTACCGGTTCCGTGTCGCCAACCTCGGCCACCATCTCCGTCGGAAGCTCGCAGAATTTCACCGTGCAGATTAGTTCGAGCGGCGGCTTCCAGGGACAAGTGAATTTGTCCTGCTTCACCGCCAGTGGCATGACTTGTCAGCTTACGCCAACTCAGGTGAGTCTAAGCACTGGCGGAGCCGCCACGGCCACGCTCTCTATTGGCGTCACGACGGCGCCGGGATTTGTGCCAGTCAATTTCTGGAGGACATCTAGAAGACAGCCCGGAAGATTGGCTTTGACCTACCTCGTGCTTGTTTTGACAGCTATCTTCGCGATATGGATTCGCGTGAACGGCCGCAGGCAAAAGTCGATTGGAACAATAAGGCCCGCCGGTGTATTCGCAACCTCGCTCATCGTGTTTGTGCTTCTTACTCTCGGGATTGCCTCTTGTGGGGGTGGGGGTGGTACAGGAGGAGGAACAGGTGGCGGTGGTGGAGGAGGAGGAGGTGGTGGTGGTGGTGGCGGTGGAGGTGGCACAGTCACCAACGTAAACGTGGAAGGATCAGCGGGAGGGACCACGGTCACCATTGGCTCGGTCACCGTGACAATTCCTTAGACTGAGTACCACGTCCACGATAATCCCAACTCCCGATTCTCTTTTGGTAACGGTTCCAGGTCGAGAATCTAAAATCACCCAGCTTCGCGCTCTGGAAAACTGTTATTTTCCTGCCTTCTCATTAGTCCGAAGTTCCACGGAGCCCCAGAGGGTATCCTGTTAATTCGCAGCGGCATAGGGCTAAGTTCACTTTCCGGTTACTGGGAACATCCGAACTAATTCGTAGGCTCGAGCCTGTACCGGCGTCGGCTCGGTCACCTGGCGGAAAGTCAAATTCGTCTTCTCCTCCGACTTCTCTGACTTGAGCGCGTAAGTCACTCTGGCCCGGTTGGCCAACTCCGCCAGCAGGCCCTGGAAACTGTGCACCGGAAGACCATCCACAGTTTGCTGCGAGCGTTTTTTTCGCTGAACGGAATCCGAGGGTTTCGCCGGCAGAATCGGATCGCGGCGTTTGCGCTCCTCCCATCGTTCTTCATCCTCGAACAACAGCGGCGCCCAAGCCCGGCGCAGATGCCATTCCACATAGTAGGCCAACACGCACAGAAAAATGTGCGCTGGCACGCGATCCTCAGTGCGATGTCGAATCGGTCGCACCAAGAGATCGATCCCCTTCAGACAACGAAAAGCTCGTTCCACTTCCGCCAGGCTCTTGTAGCTCCGCACCGTGTCTTCCGCGGAAAGCCGTTCCACCGGCTCGCTCGTGCGCAGCACATAAATCCCGTCCAGCTTCTCTTCCTGCTCGATCGACTGCGCACGGCGACTCCAGGCAAAGCTGCCCTCGCCGATTTTGCACGCAAAGTGTTTGCCCACTTTGTAGCGTCCCAGCACCTTCCCCACCTTCAGCCCAATCTCCGCGGCCGTGAGCGCCTTCTTCTTGCGTCGCGTCACTTCCTTGCTGATCTTCTCCAAGCTCTTCTCGGTGGCTTCCAGTAACGCCTCCCGTTTCCGCCTTCGCTCCTCCTCCAACACCGGGTTATGGCAAACCATCAGCCGCTCGCCCGGATAATCCGGTGCGGTGATCTCGGCCAGATTCTTCTGGTCCAGCAACGATAGTTGCAAGGCCCCCTGCTTCACCAATTCGCGAATCGCCGTGCTGGTCAGCGCCGTGATCCAACCAAAACCAGGATGCTGCTTGAGCTTGTCGATCTGCGGCTGGGTCAGCATCCCACGATCTCCCACCAGCACTACCCGAGACAATTTAAAGCGCTCCCGCAGCTTCTCGATTTGGTCGCCTACCGTCGTCGAGTCTCCCGTATTTCCCGGATACACCTCCACCGCCACCGGACATCCCTCGCCATTGGTCATCACGCCGTACACGATGATCGGCAGACCCTTCTTGCCATCGCGGTCGTGTCCAAATTGTGCCAGCGGGCAGGTGCGTCCCTCATAGAAACTGCTCGAAACGTCATAGAGCACCAGGCCACCCTCGCTCAGATGGCGAGCGGCCAGCTTTTTCTCGATGCGCTCCTTGCGCTCGAAAAGCCAGTCCATGGCTTCGTAGAGATCATTCTCCGTGGCCTCTGCTACTCCCAACTCTTCTGCCAGGGTGGTGGTGTGCCAGTGATGGGTGGTCGCCAGTTTCGACGCCGGGGAAATCAAGCGCTGAACGACCATGGCCACGACCAAGTCTCGTTCGCGGCAGCGCTCGGCCGAGATCAGGCGATCCAGTTCGAGCTTGCCGATCATTTCCAGGATGGCTTCCACCTGGCCGTGAGGAAGGGATTTCTGTGTAGCGAACAAATCGTGCGGAGAGACCAGCCGCTCGTCGCACAACAGGCGGCGGAAGGTTTCGATTTTTTCTGGGGGCCAAGCGGAGAGGTTGGCCAAGGTGCGCTTGCGGGTTTTGTTGCCTTCGCGCCAGGCTTCGCGGAGGAGGACGGCGGGCGGGGAGTTGCGGTTGGGGACGGTATCGATGTACATGGGGGCAATAAATCACACATACATCGCGTTGTCAAGCACAATATGCATACTTACATGGGTGCATTATAATTTGCAAACCCTAGGCTAATCCGGAGATTTTCAAGGGCTTATCCTCGAATTACGCCTCTGTTATTGGTGGAACTTCGGATTAGTGATTGACTTAAGTATCCACGGTTCCAGAGTGTACCGAAGCAGAAGTCTTTACTTGCCTTGAGTGGCCTCTTCTCCCTCGAATCCTCCACAACAAAGCGTTTGGGGTCGTTCCATTCATCGGTCGAAAACGGCCAATAAATCCTTATGTCCCGCTCAGTCTTAGGTGGAACCTCAATTGGAACAGCGGGTATCCATATCTCTATCCTGACGTCACCGGCTGCAGCACAATTCGGCAAGACTGGCCTTGGTTTAGAACATGTCATCACTTTACCGTCAAATCTTGCCAGTAGGCATCACCTGCTTCGTGAAGCGGAATTAAAACGCGTTGGTAAAGTCGCAACACGACCGTATGGTTCTTGTACTCAGATAGGTCAAGATTGATGTCCTCCCAATGGCGCAAGCCGGATTGGCCCGGCGCTTGCTCACCGTTAATAAGCTTGTCGAACATCTTTTGGTCATTCACAAAGACTTGCAATTGCCAGACGCGCCCAACATCGACGCCGGCTTTGAAGTTCAAGGACGGGGCAGGCCCGAGATTCATTTTGCGTCTCAGGAGAGTTCCCCGCACTTCATCGCGAGGATAGGTGGCAAGCACTTTTCCGTCTAGGTAGGTGATTCCCCGGATTCCTGCCATGCCTCCACCCGCGCCCCCAAACCCAGCACGCTCCAAAGTCCAGTCTGGGTTCCAATATTCCGTGAGGTCCGCCAGCCTGAATAGTTCAGCAGGCTGGGTGAGTGGGTCCTGAACGGGAATTCTAAGGAGGTTTCCCTCGTCACTCGCGCCATGAGAAAGGAGGATCGCCTCGCCAATCCGCTCTGTGCGTCGCGCCAACTCCGAGATGCTTTCGTCCACGGGCGGCGTAAGTTGCAGCGGACCCATCTCCTTGCCCCGAATCCGATCGTGGAGTTCCGCGACTTGTTCGGGCGGGAGCGCCCTCATCCCGTGCATAGCTGCGACCACCGACGACGAGTTCGCTGCATTGCAGTCCGTATCCGCGAAGTCGGCGGCATGAACTGCCAGTTGCAACGTCTTACCGAAATCGCCCTCGCCAAACCAGACACTGGTGGCAACGATACCTCCATTGACAACCGCATTGTTCGTGGCGGGATACTCGATTCCCCAGCGCTCATCGACAGTTCGAAAGATCTGCTCCGGCGTGCTCCCTGAGTCTGCCATCGAGATGATCATGTCCAGGCATCTGCGATAAGGCGAATCCGGATGGATCAAACTCGCAGCCTTGCGAACAATCGAGTGCGTGTCTGTTTCTACAAAGGCGAGGCTAATCATTCCAGAGACGAAAACTGCCCCATCTGTACCCTCGGCATACCCGTTGATGTGGCCGAGGCTCCGCGCCAACGCTGCGCTCACGTTCGGCATCCCCGGCGCCAGGGCACCATAGACATCACTGCTGAATTGTGGCCCGATGGTCCACCAGAGCTTGTTGTATCTCGGGTGACCCGTGTCCGGCGGTTTGACTCCGCGCTTCAACAACAGGAGCGCTTGTTCGCTCGATCCCCAGGACCCGGCATTGTTTTCAAGCCACTGCTGTCCGAGTTGCTCGACCGTAAGGCCGATCCCGTATTTTTCAAATGCGCGGATCGCAACCATCTCGTAGTAGTAGTCATCATCCACCGGCGCGTAACCCGGCAAGTGTGTCATCGGAGTGATCGGTAATGTCGAAGCTTGCTGATGCTCGAAACGCACTCCGGTCATCTGCGCGATCATTTGTGCAGTCCAGATTGCTTGCACGCGATCAAGATACTCTGCACGCGACAACGCCAATGTCCGCGGTGGACGCTCGCTGGGCGCCTGGGCGAACAGTGCCGGCACCGTCAAGGACGTGACCAGAACCGGAATCCAAAAAAGACATCGAGGCAAGCTCTTCATGTTCTGCCACCTCCAGCGCCACCAGAATCGATTGCTCAACTGCTTAGTCGCCTTCGAGAGACGCAGTGTCACCAATATACTGCAAGAATCCACAAGCTGGACATCCATTTTGAAACGTTTTATACTAGCGTTTGTTTAAGTTCCTTCATCCCTTCGCATAAGGAGTCCTTGTGAAAACCCGCCTGCTTGTTTCTTTACTGCTAGCAATCCTTTTTGCACACTTCGCTCCCGCTCAAGATTCCAAGTATCGCCCCGCAAACCAGCAGATCCCTGTACCGGATTGTTTGAACATGAAGGGTTTATGGGAAGGGGGCTACAGGCCGTGCACGCCGGAGGATCACAAGGCCTGGCTCGCGGACATTACCCATTGGCGCAACGAACGCCTGATCCGCATTGGCTATGACGGTTCGCGCTACGACGTCCCGGCGCTGAAGTGGACGCAGTCGAGTTTCATGCAGCCGCAGATGATGGTGCAGGACCGCTATTTCTACGATCCCATTGCCGGGAAGTATACGGTCGACCGCTATCTCGATGACCTTCAGAAACGCTACGGCGGCATTGACTCCGTCTTGATCTGGCCCACCTATCCGAACATGGGCATCGACAACCGCAACCAGCACGACATGATCCGCTGCATGCCCGGCGGCTTAGCGGGCGTGAAGCAGATGATCGCCGATTTTCACAAGCGCGGCGTGCGCGTGCTTTTTCCGATGATGATGTGGGATCAGGGCACACGGGATCACGGCAAGTCCTGGCCCGATGCCATCGCGGAATTAATGGCCGAGGTTGGCGCGGACGGCATCAATGGGGACACGCAGGACGGCGTGCCGCTGGCTTTCTCGCTTGCCGCGGACAAGACCGGCCACACGCTGGCCTTCGAACCGGAAGGCGGACCGTCGGATGAAGCACTGGCCTGGAACGTGATGACCTGGGGGCAGTACCAATTTCCGTTCACGCCGCTGGTGGATAAATACAAGTGGCTGGAGACGCGCCACATGGTCAACATCTCGCACCGCTGGAATCGCGACAAGACGGTTGATCTGCAGTTCGCGTACTTCAACGGCGTGGGCTGGGAGAGTTGGGAAAATATCTGGGGAATCTGGAACGGCATCACGCCCCGCGATGCGGAAGCGACGCGGCGCGTCGCCACCATCGAACGCGGTGTGGCTCCTTTTCTGGTGAGTCCCGGCTGGGAACCGATGTCCCCGATGCTGCGGTACGGCATTTTCGCCAGCCGTTGGCCGCTGAAGGATCAGACCGTGTGGACCATCGTCAACCGCAACGAATACGACGTTGCTGGCCAGGAGATGGAAGTGGCGAATGATTCCGGGACGCGCTACTTCGATCTCTACCATGGCGTTGAATTAAAGGTGCAGCGCGATCCCACCGGGCGGAGTGTGCTGAGCTTTCCGGTCGAAGCCTATGGCTATGGCGCGATTCTGGCCACAAAGACGGAACCGGACGCCGCACTGCAGAAGCTGATGGCGGACATGAAACAGTTGACGGCGCAGCCGCTGGCGAGCTACTCGCATGAATGGAAGGTGCTGCAGCAGGAGATCGTTCCGATCGCCGCTACCAAAGCGGCGAGCAGCGCGCCGACGGGCATGATCAAGATTCCAGAGAGCGATTTCCTGTTCAAGATAAACGGCATCGAGATTGAAGGCACCAACGACATCGGCGTGGACGTGCAGTATCCGTGGGAAGATGCGCCGCGGCGTTTCCACGAGCATCCTCTGCACATCAAGGCGTTCTACATCGACAAATTCCCGGTAACGAATGCGGAGTTCAAGAAGTTCCTTGATGCCACGCACTACCACCCGCAGGACGATGTGAATTTCGTGCGCGGCTGGAAGGACGGCAACTATCCTGCGGGCTGGGACAATCGCCCGGTGACGTGGGTCTCCATCGAGGACGCGCGCGCCTACGCTGCCTGGGCGGGGAAGCGCCTGCCGCACGAATGGGAATGGCAGTATGCCGCGCAAGGCACGGATGGACGGTTGTATCCCTGGGGCAACGAGTGGGATGCTTCGGCCGTTCCTGTGCCGGATAAATCCCGCACCATGCACGGACCGGATCCCGTGGATGCACATCCGAAGGGAGCGAGCCCGTTTGGGGTGATGGATCTGGTGGGAAATGTGTGGCAGTGGACGGAAGAATTCACGGACGACCACACGCGCGGCGGAATCCTGCGCGGCGGCAGCTACTACCAGCCGCAAGGATCAATCTGGTATTTTCCGCAAGCGTACAAGTTGCACGAACACGGCAAGCTGCTGATGATCTCGCCCAGTATGGACCGCTCCGCCGCACTGGGCTTCCGTTTGGTACAGGATGCACAGTCAGAGTAGAAAGGAGTATTCCGCAGGAGCGGCGCGAAATACCGAAATAGGCGCTTGTGGCCTATACTGAAGAATGATTGAAGATGAGCGCCAACATCACAATGCGACAGATCGCAGAGCGTGCCGAAGTTTCCATCGGCACGGTATCTCATGTAGTGAACGGCACAGCGCGCGTCCGCCCAAAGCTCCGGATTCGTGTCACGGAGGCGATTCGCAGTCTTGGATTTCAACCCAGTGCCCTCGCACGGGGGCTGCGCCTGAATCGCACGAAAATATTGGGGATGATTATCCCTGATGTCACGAATCCCTTTTTTCCTGGAGTAGTGCGGGGAGCCGAGGACGTCGCCTTCAAGCACTCGTACCGCGTTATCCTTTGCAACACCGATAACAATCCTGCCAAAGAGGCTTCCTATCTCGTAGAACTTCGCTCTTTCCGCGCCGCAGGCTTGCTGATCATTCCGGCTGCAGGGAGTGACCTCAATTCTGAACTTCTTCCTGGCACGCCGGGGAGTCTTCCCGTCGTTTGTCTGGATCGGTGCCCGGAAGGCTGGACTGGTGATGCTGTTGTAGTGGCCAATGAGATGGGAGCCTATCATGCTACGAAGCATCTGATTGAATCGGGCCACCGTCACTTGGCCGTCATTACGGGACCTGCTCCGCTGGCCAACGCGGTGGAGCGCCTGAATGGTTTCAAAAAAGCCTTGCGTGAAGCACGCTTGCCCCTTGTTCCTGAGTTTGTCCAAGAGGCAAACTTCGACACGCGCAGCGGCTTTCAAGCTGCCAAGCGGCTCCTGCGGATGTTGCCGCGGCCGACAGCGATTTTTGCCTGCAATGACCTCATGGCACTTGGTGTACTTCATGCCGCGCATGAACTCAGTCTGCGATGCCCCGAGGATATTTCACTTGTGGGCTTCGACAATTTGGAATTTTGCGAGTACACGAGTCCTGCACTCAGTTCCGTGTACCAACCTGGCTATCAATTGGGGGCTACGGCCGCGGGCCTGCTTCTCGAGCGGATCAAGGGGTTTCAGGACGCTCCGAAACGCATACTTCTGGAAACACAACTCAAAATACGAAATTCCGTTTTACCGCTTGCGCCGGCAACAGCTCGTCCCGTCAGGAAGTCTAGAACGGCACGGAGAAACATACGAAAAGTTAGCGCTGCGGATTAAATTCCCGAACCGGTGTTATATTTTCCACGCGAATTCTACGGAACTGTCTGCGGCACTACGGCGCTGGAGATTGCCGGTCGCCGACGTGAAGCTTCAACAAATCGTCTAACGCTATGAGCAGCCCCTTGTTACTGGAACCTAGTGCCCGAATCACTTCTGCAGTGACCAGAGCATCTTCGGTCCTGTTGATTCTGAAATAGGCATCGCAGAGCATGTAGAGTGTGTCCGGGTCGGCTGTCCGCGATTTTTCCAAATAATCTACGGCACTGGCCCACTGCTGCTTGTGATATTGGATTACACCCATTCCGATCAGCGCGAGAACTTCGCCCGAATCCAAGGCAAGGGCGGACGCAAAAGATTCTTCCGCCGCGCCAGTTTCTCCAGAGGAAAGTTCCACGAACCCCAGGTAGGCAGCAATGCGGGCGGACTTTGAAGCATGCGCCCTCGCCAAGATGAGCACGCGCCGGGCATCCTCTTTTCTCCCCAAACTGTAATACATAACTCCCAGCAAGTAATGCGGCTCTCCGCGATCGGGCGCATCGGTATCCTGTAACTTTCTAAGAAGGCTTAACGCTTCTGGCTCCTTGTTGGCATCGAGAAGCGGTTTCACCTGCTTCCAGGCATTTTCTTCCTCAGCGCCTCTCAGTTCGCGCGACGTATCATTCCTTTCGGTCATCGCGCCGAAGAGTTTTACTTCGCGGCGCGCTTCTTCGCTACGGCCCAGTTGCCTGTAAGCTTTTGCAAGTTGGAAGTGCGCCTGGACCAGAGAAGGCTGGAGAGCTATTGCGCGCTGCAAAGGAGAAAGTGCCGCTTCAAATTCCCCCAATTCCACGAGAGATCTTCCCAGGCCGTAATACACCGGTCCATCGGCATATCCCTGCTGCAACGCGTATTTGTAGCGCTCCCGTGCTTTCTCCCATTCATTGAGGTTGGCCCAAGTCTCCGCAAGTAAGTATGCGGCCTGCCCATCGTTGCTGTTGCTCTTGAGGGCCGTTTCAAAGCTGGCAGACGCAGACGGAAAATCGGTCAAATCGAATTGTGTTTTACCAATATCGAAATCGATTCGCGGCAAGCTAGGACTGAGGCGGCGCGCCTTTTGAAGCCAGGAGAGGCCCTCCCCACGGGTCTCCACCGTCATACTTAGGTACTCTCCATATTTCTGGCAGACCTGCGAATCGTTCGGCGCGATGCGGGCCGCTTGCTCGATTGTTTCGCGAGCACGGTCCAGATCTGACTCCATGAAATAGGCCTCGGCCAAATAAAAAAGTGGTTTGACCGTTCCGGGCTTGCTGCTGAGACTGCTCTTGAAGTGCTCGACCGCTTTCGCCCAGTTATGCTGGCGAAAGTAAACTATGCCCAACTCGAAAGTGACATCAGGGTCAGCAGGAAAGCTATGCAACGTTTTCTCGTACAGATCTTGCGCCGCCGTCAATTGGCCTGAATCGGCAAGCTGGGCTCCTTGCCGCAACGCATCTGCAACTTCGGGGCGATCCTGCCCTGCTGCCACTGCCGACAGAAACAGAAATGCGAGAAGAGGTCTCATTCCATTGGGTATAGTAGCAGTTCGGACTTCCGCCACAACCTGGCTCGTTCCATCAGACGCGTTGCCGGCGATTGAGCTATGATTCAGAGAAATTTGCGGTAGTACGGAGACTTGAGCGTAGTGCGTACACTGAATGCCATCCTGGTCTTGACCATGACGCTCGCGCTAGGGTTTGGGCCAACCTTATCGCCCAGTATTCGCTTTGAAGAAATAGCGGAAAAATCCGGGCTGCGCTTCACGACCGCGAGTTCACCGACATCGAATAAGAATCAAGTTGAAACCATGGTAGCTGGCGTGGCGCTTTTGGATTATGACGGTGACGGCTACCTGGATATCTATGTTGTGAATGGGGCGGCAATTCCTTCGCTGAAAAAGGAGTCACCTGTTTATTGGAATCGGTTATTCCACAACAACCATGATGGAACTTTTACGGATGAGACCGAGCGGGCAGGCGTTGCCGGGGCCGGCTACGGCATGGGCGTGGCGGTGGGTGACTATGATAATGACGGCCGGCCGGATTTGTTCATCGCCAACGTTACTGGCAATCAGTTGTTCCGCAACAATGGTGACGGGACATTCACCGATGTAACGGTAAAGGCAGGATTGCAAGGAGCAAAGCTGGACGGAAAGAAGATGTGGTCGGTCAGCGCGGGATGGTTCGACTACAACAACGATGGCCTGCTGGATCTTTTTGTAGTGAATTACTGCAAATGGGAAGTCAACAAAGATCCCAATTGCACGATCGGCGGCGGCAATCGCGGGTACTGTCATCCGCGTTACTACGCTCCGACTCACAATACGCTGTACCGAAATAACGGGGACGGGACATTTACCGATGTTTCGGAAGAAACCGGGATCGCCTCGCAATTTGGCAAAGGCATGAGCGTCTCGTTCGCGGATTATGACGGCGACGGTTTTCTGGACGCTTTTGTGGCGAATGACACCACGCGGAACTTCCTGTTTCATAATGCCGGCGGGAAACGATTTGAAGAAGTCGGAGAATTGGCGGGGGTGGCCTATGGGTCCAATGGCGCGGCGCTTTCTGGCATGGGTTCCGATTTCCGTGATGTGAATAATGATGGACTGCCGGACCTATGGCACACTGCCGTCGAATTCGAGACGTTCCCTTTGTATGAAAACCGTGGCCATGGAGATTTTGGCGATTTGACCGTGGGGAGCGGCTTGGCACGGATGACTTCTCAGATGTCAGGTTGGGGAAACGGTATCGTTGACTTCGACAACGATGGTTGGAAGGATTTGTTCGTTGCTCGTTCCAACGTCCTGGACAACATCAACAAGGTGGTCCCGGAAAGGCAGTATCCCGAGCGAAATTCAGTTTTTCGCAATCTAGGCAATGGAAAATTCGAAGACGTCAGCTTGGGCGCCGGCCCTGATTTCCAATTGGCAGCACCGCACCGTGGCGTAGCTTTCGGCGATCTCGATAATGATGGACGTGAGGATGCAGTGGTCACGGTCCTTAACGGCGCCATCAAGTTTTTCCATAACGTCACCGATGGAAACAATCACTGGATACTTCTGAAATTGGTGGGAACAAAAAGCAACCGAATGGGAATCGGCGCGCAAATAGGAATCACTACACAAGACGGCCGCTCGCAGTGGAATGAGGGGACAACGGCGGTCGGATACGCCTCTTCGAGCGATAGCAGAGTACATTTCGGGCTGGGAGCGAACAGGCAGATCAAGGAAATCGAGATTCGCTGGCCTAGCGGGGTCAGACAGCTACTGCACAATGTCGACTGCGACCGCATCCTGACCATTCAGGAATCGCAGAATTGATCTGATATCCTCTTGGGTCTCAAGGGCTTGATGGAAAACGCTCCATACCTGAAACGCTTTATCTTACGGAGCAGTGAGTTCGTTTTCCCTCCCAAACGCACAACGAGACTCCTAAATTGGGTTTTGTCGGCCATAACGGCGAGTTTTGGTCGAATTACGATTTCGACCAAATTCTGCTTGACAGCAAGTTTGAGGCGGGTCTAGACTTTCGCTCAGGTGAATTTGAAACGTTTCATATTGTCGACTCATTCGGGCGACAACTCTTGAAACGGCTTTCCCAGACGAGTTTGGCACTCCGCTGTGCCAGGAGGGGTGTATGCAACGGAATTTCAATTGGAACTATAGCGTCTTGCTGCTCGCGTTCTTCGTTCTTATGGCCACCGCATTGTCTGCCCAGGTGATCATCACCAGCACGATCGTGGGCACGGTGACAGACCCCCAAGGCGCCGTGGTGGTGGGGGCTAATGTCGTTCTCAAGAATGTTGACACTGGCGTTCAGTGGAAAGCCGTCACGGACGCAATCGGCAACTATCAATTCCCCAATCTTATCGCCGGTCACTACACTGTTGAGGTCAGCAAAACGGGATTTGCGCGTACCGTTTCCACTGCTGTTGCGCTTGAAAATGGCACAACTCAGCGTGTAAACCTCGGATTGAAGATGGGACAAACCACCGAGACAGTGGAAGTCACTGCAGCTGCGGCGCTCATTAAGACCGATGATGCCAACATCTCGGAAATCATCGAAAACAAATTTGTGAACGATCTGCCCATCGAGGGCCGCAACTACCTGAACTTCGCTCAACTCCTTCCGAGTTTCAACAGCGGGACAGGGGACACATCCCGGCTGGCATGGGGACTTGCTTCAGCAACCATGCCGGGCGCCATGCAACTGAATGTGGGGGGTACAGAGTACGGTGTTGGCTATTATGTCGACGGGCTAAACAACAACGACAACTGGGTGGAAGGTCCGGTGGTTAACGTGAACCAAGACACCGTCCAGGAAGTGAAAGCGGAGGTCTCCAACTATTCGGCGGAATACGGCCGCGATGTCGGGCAGATCAATGTGACCACGAAATCGGGAACCAACGGATTGCATGGAACGGTGTACGACGCCCTGCAGAATGCGGGGATGAACGCGGTTGATCCGTACAGCAAGTTTCAGGACATATCTCGCAGTCCGTATCACCAGAACCAGTATGGCTTTACTGTGGGCGGTCCGGTTTATATTCCGAAAGTATTTAATGGAAAGAACAAATTGTTTTTCTTTTCGTCGTTTGAGCGCCTGCGCAACAGCGGGCAAAGCCAATTCACCGCGTACGTCCCTACCGATCTCGAGCGTACGGGAAACTTCAGTGAATGGTTGACACGTTTTCCGGTTAATCCCGCACTGTGCGATGGTTCAAACACAGCACCCGATAACTGCCGTTACGTGATTTACGACCCAACCACCTATGACCCGACCACGCAGTTGCGCCAGCCGTACCCCAACAACATCATTACTAATGCCAATTCCACGGCGCTGGCCTACCTTTCGCATTTTCCGAAGCCGAACGGCTACGTTTCTCCCGATCCCAATAACTTCAACAACTATTCGGGAACTACCACATCGGGAATCGACAACAACAACTACACGATTCGCGGGGACTATAACCTTTCGAGTCGCGATAGCATTTATTTCCGCTGGTTGCACGACTCCGGCTTCAAAATCAACTCCGGCGGATTGGTGCCCGATGTGTCCATGGGCAACGGCCCTTTCCACCGGGTGAACACCTACCAGGCGCACTACGTGCACACCTTTACCCCCACGTTCAACAACGAATTCAATATCAGCTGGACTAAGGGTTACAACTTCAGCAACGACCCTTCGCAAGCGAGTGCTTTCGTAAACGCAACCTGGATTCAGGGCTTGTTTCAGAATTCATCCACGAACATGGCGGGGTTTACGTCGTACGACAAAAGCCTGTTCAACATCAGCAATGACGCGACTTTCAGCGTGAACCTCGGTGGCATCGGATCGGGACTCAGCCTCGGATCAACCGAGTATTGGTATCAGTGGGTGCCGATCTTTCAATTCTCGGATAACGTTGCAAAGATCATTGGGCGGCACACCTTGAAATTTGGTTTCTACATGGCGCGCCGCTATGAGCGCGACAATGACGTTGTGCGTTCGGTGAACTTTTTCGGGAACTATACCGGCAAGGGACCGAACATCGGCGATGGTTCAGGCAATGGAATCGCCGATTTCGAAACTGGCTTTGTGAGCTCAATGGGGCAGCGCACACCTGTATCCAGCGGTGATGCCAGTCTTTATTTCGGCATGCCCGAGTACAGCATGTACGTCAATGACTCGTGGAATGCGACGCACAAACTAACAGTGGACCTCGGCCTGCGTTACGACTTGCCCATTCCGGCTTATGGCGTGAACAATTACTGGGGCGTGCTTGATCAGAATTACGCGGGATGGCGAATGGTCATGCCAGGGCTTACTCCTGGAACCAAAGCTCACCCCTTTTCCCCGGACAAAAAGGACTTCGCGCCGCGCATTGGGCTTGCCTATCGCTTGACGGACAAGACGGTGGTCCGCGGCGGCTACGGAATTTTCTACGAGTCGGGCCGCTTCAAATTCCTTGACCAGATGTTCTGGAACTCGCCGGGTTACGGTGGGTCTTCTTACAATTCCGCCAGTATGGTGCCCGACCCCGCTATGACTTACTACACCATCGCCGACACGTGGCCCGCGGCCATTACCGTTGACCGGGGTACGTGGCCTCTGCCGCTGGGGACCAACGCAGGCACCCTGTGCTTCCGCTGCGATACCGCGACCACGGATCAGGGGACTTGGCAAACCACTTACATGCAGCGCTGGAGCTTGGATATTCAGCGCGAACTCGGAAAAGCCGTCGTTGCGACACTCGGCTATGTAGGTTCCCGGGGCACACATCTCCCGATTCAGTACGATTTGAACCTCCCGCCAGAAGGAGTGTATTTGAACAGTGACGCCTTTTATGCGGCACGTCCCATGACGACGGTGGCGCCTGATCGCTGGGGAGCCATTAATACGGTCCGCACAAATCGCAGCAACAACTACCATGCCATGAATGCCGAACTGAAAACTCGTGGCTGGCACGGCTTGACTTCCCAGGTGTCCTACAGTTGGTCCAAGCAAATGGATAACTTCTTCGGGGAGAATGGGGAAAGCGGGACGCACGCGCTTGGCGGCCAGTGGAATCCACAGTGGAGTTATGGACCCTCAGATTCCAACCATACGAATCGCTTCGTCGCCGGCCTCACCTATCAGTTGCCGGGAGGCAAAACTGGAAATCGGCTGATGCGCGAGACTATCGGTGGGTGGCAGATTAATACGATTGCCACCTTCGAATCAGGCGCGCCAACGACAGTCTGGAACGGCTACACCAGTTCCTATGACTACATGGGCGATGTTCCGCTACAAACCTGCAATGGCAATCTTCCCCGCGGGCAAAGGACCTTTACCCACTATTTCAATACTGACTGCTACACGGAGCCCGCTGCCAGCACAGATCCGGCTTTAATCGCGCAAGGCATAACGAACTTCGCCGTGAGTCGGGGTAACGAAGGCCGCAATAACCTGCGCCAGCCCGGCATAAACAATTGGGACATGGGACTCCAGAAGACATTTTCGCTATTCGGAGAAGGGCGGGAGTTGGTATTCCGCGCCGACGCGTTTAACGCCTTCAACCACGCGCAGTGGTCCAGCATAGACACGTACGACGATCGCCAGGTGAATGCGCAAAGCGAGTTCGGATGGATCACCGGGGCTCGTCCGGGCCGCCGCATGCAGTTGAATTTGCGGTTTGTGTTCTAGTCCAGGCTCTGACGGCGCGAGCGTTCACACTTCTCGCTCGCGCCGTCAAATTTCAGCAGTTCTGTCTGAGCGGGATCGCTCCAGACGGGGAGAGCCATGTATCAACCCGAAGCGTACGCGATTGCCCTGTTGTTCATGTTCACGAGCATGCTTTGCTGGGGGTCATGGGCCAACACCATGAAGCTCACCCCTGGCTACGCCTTTCAACTTTTTTACTGGGACTACGTTATCGGGGTTCTGGCTGCGACAGTTCTATGGGGTTTTACGCTTGGGAGTGTCGGTAGCCGCGCTCTTTCTTTCCTTGCCGACATCCGCCAAGCAGATTCGTCGCACATCCTCTACGCGCTTGCCGGTGGAACGGTCTTCAACATTGCGAATCTTCTGCTTGTGGCCGCGATTGATTTGGCTGGCATGGCCGTAGCCTTCCCTGTGGGCATCGGTTTGGCGCTGATTGTTGGCGTGCTCCTAAATTACGCTCTGGCGCCCAAGGGCAATCCGCTCCTGCTTTTCGGTGGCGTCGCCCTGGTCATGCTTGCTATCGTTCTCGATGCTCTCGCTTACAAGCGTCGCGAAATTGAGCGCCGTGCCTTCAGTTCGCGCGGCATCCAAATCAGCATTGCATGCGGGATCCTCATGGGTATTTTCTATCCTTTGGTGACCAAGGCGGTGACTGGCACCCATTCGCTGGGTCCCTATGCCGTCGCGTTTTTCTTTGCTTTGGGCACAGCTCTTTGCGCGATCCCCGTCAATTTCCTTTTCATGCGCAATCCTCTCACGGGAACTCCCCCGGTTTCTTTCAGCGGCTACACCCAAGCAAAGCCCAGCTGGCACATCTGGGGGATCATCGGAGGCATGATCTGGTGTACGGGAGCAGTGTTCAACTTTGTCGCCTCGCACGCCCAAATCGTCGGGCCAGCTATCTCTTACGCCATTGGTCAGGGTGCGACTATGGTTTCCGCGATCTGGGGCGTGTTTATCTGGAAGGAATTTGCCACTGCGCCTGATTCTTCGCGCAGGTTGCTTCCGCTCATGTTCTTGTTCTTTGTCATCGGCCTAGGAGCTATCGCTATCGCTCCAGTGATAGGCCGTTAAGGAGAGCGCGAGTCGCCATGCCCAACCCGATTGTTGTTGTTGGCAGCATCAACATCGATCTTGTCGCCACGTCAGTTCGTTTGCCGGTTCCCGGAGAAACCATTTTCGGCGACGTCTTCAACACGTTCTTCGGTGGCAAGGGCGCGAATCAGGCGGTCGCCGCTGCGAAACTAGGTTACCCCGTCATCATGATCGGGAAGGTTGGGGAAGACGTGTTTGGCTCCCAACTGATCGATGGCCTGCGCCAGGCGGGAGTCGAAACGCATTACGTGGGGCGTACCAGCGGCGCTTCCGGGGTTGCCCTCATTCTCACGGATCAGCATGGTGAGAACAGCATTGTGGTGGTGCCCGGGGCCAACAGCAAACTGATGCCATCCGACCTGGAGCAACAGGAAGATGTTCTTCGAGGCGCTGGTCTCATCCTGACCCAACTGGAAATCCCTCTCGCTACTGTTGAAGCTCTGGCCCAGATCGCAAAGAAACATCAGGTTCCGTTGGTACTTGATCCCGCACCAGCGCAGGCTTTGCCAGCTTCTATATTGCGTAATGTCCGCTGGCTCACGCCGAATGAAGTTGAAGCGCGCCACTTGCTGCAGCAATCCGGACCCGAGTTTTCCGAGTATGGAGCCACCGAACAGCTCCTCGCGGCGGGCGTTAGTCACGTCGTGCTGAAGCTTGGCGCACGCGGCGCACTCGTGGTCGAGAATGCGAAAACCAAAACGCTCGTAGCGGGTTTCCACGTCAAGGCAGTGGACACGACGGCTGCCGGCGATGCCTTTAATGGCGCTTTCGCAGTTGCCATCCTGCGCGGCCAGTCTCCCCGAGAGGCAGCGCGCTTTGCCAATGCGGTGGCGGCCATTTCTGTTACGCGGCGCGGCGCGCAACCCTCAATGCCCGATGCGAATGAGGTTGAGACTTTTCTCTGTGCAAGAGTGTGAACGGCAGCGCGCAAAACTTGGCGCCAAGGTTCGTCATCGCAGCCAGGTTGATAGTGTCTAAACGTTTCGCAATGACTATTATTTTGTTTCTGGCCGCTGGTTGCGGGCAGACACACGCGCAAGCGAAGGGAGCCGATTTTGCCTGGGGCGAGCGCGCTCTTGCCGGGTATCAGCAGCAGTTGGCTAAAGTGCGTCAAGGTCGACCCGTGTATCCCCTCCCAAACGTTCGTTTTTATCTATTTGGCATGGGTTCGCGGAGGAAATTGATTTATCGCGACGGGGAATTGGTAGATGGGAGGACTCGGGAAGTCATACGCCATTGGCAAATTGAGAAGGACTTGATCGTGCCGAGCGAATATGTGGTGCTTCTGAAAACCAAAAAAGGGACTGTCACGATTCGCGAAGACGAAGAGGGTGTCTGGGTTGTCAACCATGGCCGCGCCGAAGCACTCACTCGCGGGCCCGTGCGTCTTCCTCGATTCAAGGGCAATCGGTTTGATGCCGTACTGCGAGTTTTGCATCAAGAGTTGCTGATCAACGTAGTGGATGGGAAGCCCCTGCCGAATCTTTTTATCTACAGCAAACCTTGGTACCGCGATGGTGCGATGATGGCCATGGCCTTTCAAAAAACGGGCAATCTTGCATTGATTCGCGACTGGATTCTGGGATTGCAGGATCCCTATGACCGCAACAACGCCGGCGAAACGGAAGCCGATAATCTTGGCGAGGCCCTGTATCTGGTTTCCCTCGTCTCGGACAAATCGCAACCCATCGTAAATCGGATTCTCGATGAGGCCCCGCGCTTCGAGCGCGAAGGCGGCGCGTATATCTGTGGACGAAGTGATTTCGCGGAACACTGCGCTTACCAAACGGAGTGGCTTAAAGTTGGTCTCCGGGCGCTCGGCCTGAGGGACCAATACAGAATTCCAACCACTCCAGACAAATATTCGGAGATGTTCTGGTGGGCCTTCCTCGACGACGGCCCACCGCTAAGTCGGCCTTTCGACGTTCCCGACTATCCTTACCTGGACTGGGCGCGGGATCATCGCACCGGATCACGGCAAGGTGCCGTTTCTGAAACGATTTATCCATTGACATGGGAGGCCAGAGCCAGCCAGGGGAATTATCGCGGAATGGAAGCAGTGTCGAAGGTCTACTCAGACGCGCACGTTTCTGTGCCGCACTCCTGGCACAGTGCGGAGGTGTTCCTTTATCTGTTGCTGGAGAAACCATTCTAAGTCGTCGGTGAAATGCCGAGGTCACCGACGGCAAAATTGATTAAAGTAAGCACGATAAAACGACAAGGATTTGCCAGTCATGAGGCGAGAGTTGAAAGGAGACCGAGACAAAAAACTCTAATTTGCATCGCATCCTCTTCAAGGGCGACGACTTCGAAGTTTGGTATCCGTTCCACTACGAGGAGAACAAGACGCCACAACAGCAACATCCGCTGTGCCCAAGGTGCTATCCAGGATTTAATATGAGCAATGGAGGTTCAAGTTAAGGAGTCACGACCGTGGATCTGAAGAAATGCTTCATACCCGGCTACGCTGGCATGTTTCTCTTTTGCCTGTTTCTCTCCGCTCCGGCGCCCCGACCAGCTGAGAGCACACCGACTGCCGCTTCTCCCTGCAAGGTTCTGAAGGACGCAGACGGCCTCCGTCACACCCTTCCTGAATGCTGGTATCACCAGGCCGCTGGGATTAAGGTGGTCACCTTCAAGAAGAACTTGCGCTACGCCCATGAGCTTTCGCTTGATCCGGCGATGCTTTCCACTCAATTGGATGAAATCAAGGCTCAGGGCTTTTCCGCCATCGAGATTTTTGCTCCGGCCGATGGTTTAACGGCCTACAACGGCCTGGATACCAGAAACTATTACCGCATTGATCCTGAGTTGGGCAACATGGACGACTTTCGCCGGGCCGTGCGTCTGGCCCACAGTAAACGTCTGGCGGTTATCATCTTTATCAATCTGGGTTATTTCAGCGTGGAGGCACCCGAGTGGATGCAAGCCGAAAAGGACAAGAAGGCCGGCATTGCGAGCGACAAAGTCAAGTGGTTCCTCTGGGCGGATAAGCCCGACGCGCCGCTGCCGCCGACCCAGGAAGATAACTACGTAACCTCAGCGGACCGGGAACGTGACAGTGCTTTCTGGGGCTGGCATTACAGCGACACGGCGGCTTCCTACTACTGGTCGCGTTGGGAAGCGAAAGGATCCGGTAAGTCAGTGATTCCTCTGCCGCAGATGAACTGGGGCGATCCCGGCTGGAGGCAGGAAGCCGAGCGCATCGTGCGCTTTTGGATGGACACGGGTATCGACGGCATGTTGATTGACGCCCCGCTCTGTTATCCCAACCAGACCTGGGCGCACAATCTACAACACATTACGAGCGTGGTCGCGAGTTACGGCAATACGCTTGTGGATCCGGAAGGCGGGCGGTGCACGACGGCCTGGATCACCGAGGCGGGCTATAACACGATGCATGACTACTACGCTGACTATGTAGACGCGATCGATTCCGGCAATTCGAGTAAGTTGGAGAGCAACCTGAATGGGTGGCACGATGCAATCATAGAAAGCGGCGGGACACTGTATTCCGCGCATTGGTCGAGCAAGTTCGCCGCCGACCCGGCCAAACGCCACTTACAGCAGGCCCTGATCGTGGGTTCCGGCGGCATCATGGTCTACACCAAGTTCCAGGGAAGTCCCGATGCCGAAGAGGCCAGAAACCTCCACTTGAAACAACTGCATCCAGCGCTTTACCCGACAGCCAGGCGCCGCAAACTGACGACCAACGCGGACGACAAGTATTACGCCTTCATTCGCACCGCAAAGGATGGATCTGAGCGCATTCTTGCCGTTATGAACTTTCAACCAACTCCGCAGACTGTCGAGGTTGACTTGAGCGGAGTGGCCGGTAAAACGCTGGTTGAGTTGACTGGTGGAGAAAATGTTGCTCGACGGAACCCGTTTCCGGTGGAATTGCTGGCTTACGGCTATCACTTCTATCGTGTGAAATAGCGGCCGATTCTTTTGCTAGAAAGGTAGGAGATTTGGCTGTAGTGCCACTCTTCACCCTGAGCGAGATTTATTCGACGAGAACCGGTTGCGCAGACGGACCAGTTTTCGAACTTTCTATCAAAAAACGTTCCTGTTGGACCGAATGGCAAGAAACCGCGGCTACCACAATTGAAAAAGTCGCTGCAGCTTTTTGGGAGAATGAAGGTTGTACGTTGCGCGCATGTGGCCCAACTTGCGCGAGCACCTGCTAACAGAGCAGGTAGTCAATATCATGAAATTCTATTAGAATCATTATTAGAATCAGATAGTTGCAGGGGGGCGTGTAGCTCAGCTGGGAGAGCACCTGCTTTGCAAGTGAGAAGGCCAAATCACATAAGTGCCGCATCTGGTGTTGCTTACACGGGAACACGCGGTGCAACCAGCCTTCCGAATTGGACTGACGTTGGACCGAAAGCCTTGGGGTGAACCCCTAAGATGGCGCAATTTCTTCCGCAAATCATTCATTTTGCGGGTGTACGATGTTTGGCGAAGCGGTCACACAATTCGGCGACAAAGTCACCGACATGGCCTGCCTCTCCGACGATCTCGACGCTCGCACCTTCTCCCAGCCCACTGGCCAGAGCTTCGAACAGCGCCTCCGCGCTCGCCTCGACGATATCCGTAAGGTAAAATCCAAATCGGTGGCTGAATCCTGAGGTGACCTGATGCGTTGCGCCCTTTCGATCATAACTCTCGCTCTGCTTGCAATCCCACTTGAAGCGCAAGACCAACCCACGCGCCCGCCCATCACCGGCATCGCCCACGTCCGCCTCTATTCCACAGATCTTCACAAAGCGCTCGATTTCTACAGCAAAATCCTGGCCCTCCCGCCGCGCAGCGGTGGCTGCACAGGCATGAGAGGTCCGTGTTTCATCATCAACGATCACCAGCAAATAGGGTTGTCACAGGCGCCTTCTGCCGCTCCTGTAAGTCTCCTTGCCGAGGTCGCCTTTACCACGACCGACGTTGCTGCCATGCGCCGCTATCTCCTCGCGCACAACGTCCCAACCGGTGCCATTACCAGGGATTTTAACAGCCTCCAGTATTTCGCGCTTCGCGACCCGGAAGGCAATCCCATCGCCTTCGTGCAGCATCCCGGGTTGCAACTCCTCACCCCGCACCCGGAGCAAGCCGGCTCCCGCATGATCCATGCTGGCTTCATCGTCAGAGACCACGCGGTTGAAGATCGCTTTTACAGGGACCTCCTCGGCTTCCGCATGTACTGGCACGGCGGCTTCAAAGACGCGGATAACGACTGGTGGGAAATTCAAGTTCCCGACGGCACCGACTGGATCGAATACATGCTCAACGTCCCCGCTAATGCGGACGCCAAAGAGCGCGGCATACAAAATCATTTTTCTCTGGTCGTCCCGGAAATCAAAGCCGCAGTGGCCAAGCTCAAAGCCAACGGTCTGCAGACCACCGATGCCCCCGAAATCGGCCGCGACGGCAAATGGTCCTTTGACATCTACGATCCCGATTTAACTCGCGTCGAATTCATGGAGTTCAAGCCGGTTAAGGAGCCCTGCTGCAATCCCTACACCGCTGAGCACCCTAAACCATGACCTGTGGCTGGGGACTTGTTATATCGCCCACGATTCCGCAGGATTATCCGGCCTGCTACCATTCTTCGATACGCCATCTGGGGGTTCTTCTCGGCAAGATGAATCTGAAGAATCGGGAAGATAGCGAACTGCTCCCCAACGCGGGAGGCAACCGTCATATGGGCGTATGGGCCGTCTCAACACGCGCCACCGACGCAAGCGGTTGGCGTTCCACCAACCGTTCTTCGCGCTACGGCGCCTCGCGCAGATACAGAGCCAGCGGCCAACTCGGGCAGGGCGTCGAGAATCGCGCTGCGGTGGTTGCCGCGCTTTGCCTACTGTCGCTCGTGGGTTCGGCCACCCTTTGGTTTTTGCAGCGCGCCCCCAAACTCACCGAAAAAGACACCGTAGTCTTGGCAGACTTTAACAACACCACCGGCGACGCGGTTTTCGACACTGCCTTGAAGCAGGGTCTTACCGCCGAACTCGGGCAATCTCTCTTTTTGAATCTTCTGTCGGACAACAAGACCAACGAGACCCTGTGCATGGTGCGCCGCTCTCCCGGTGATCGCCTCACTTCCGACGTCGCATAAGAAGTCTGTGTGCGCACGGACAGTAAGGCGCTGGTGTCGGGAGCCATCTCGGACTTCGGTGCGAAATTCCTTCTGAACTTGAACGCCTTTGCGTGTGGCAGCGGAACTCTCCTGGCCTCGCAACAGATCGAGGCCGCCAGAACAGAGGATTTCCTCAGGGCCTTAAGCCGCGCGGCCGCCAAGCTGCGCTCGGAACTGGGCGAATCCCTTCCGTCGGTACAGAAATACTAACTATGACAACCTCGCGGCAGACTATATGAATTGCATCTCGGGCCGTTTGTTTTCGATGGTGACAATCGCGTCCACGCCGGCAGCGGAGTTTTCTGCCAGCGATCCGAGATTGATGCGCAGCTTCGCGACCTTCTTGGTGACTTTAGCAGGAACTTACCCAGCCTAAGCTTTGTCGACGAGATAGCGATCCATCCATTCGAGAATGAGTTTCCGCGTTTCCTGTAGTTCGATGTGGCCCGAATCGAATATTTCAATGTGGCAATCCGACTCCCTGCCGTATTGGCGATAGAGTGGGAGCAGTTGATTGCGGATTTTCGCTACACCGGGAGGAGGGGTCAAAGGATCGGGTCGACCATTCACGCTCAGGCGAGGTCGGAGTGCTATCAATTCCTTGATTGCTGTCGTCTGGAAATGCTCGAGCAGAGAAGAGACATAGTAAAATCAACTGGACAAGCCCTGATAACGCGCTAATCGGAGCTAATCGGGAGTTGTGTAGGAAGAGCACGATCATTGGACGGAACGACTTTTGTGACGCGGCCGATGTGGATAAGGTATGGCGATTACAACGTATCTTAGAACGGTGGCACTTGTCGGAAGCGGGAGTGGATGTCGCTCAAGGATACCCTTCCCCTCGCGTATAACGATCCACAGGTTGGCGGCGACCTCTTTGAAAGTTTCTGTAGTGCCCTGCGGCCAGCGTATGGTGATGTCCACCTTGCTGAAGGACCCCAGGCCAAAATGAACCCGAAAGTCTCCCTGCGACATGAAGTACCCGCCGCTGCGCACGTCATCGATCTGCTTGCGTTGCCCGGACGTCACAGTGATTCGCGCCCCAATCGCGTCGCGGCCGGATGCAGTCAGCGCCCGTACCAGCAGCGCATTCCCGCGGGGGCCGAAGTTTTTCAGCAGCGAAGGAGGCTCAAAAAGATTGACAACCACAATCTCTTCGGACCCATCGTTGTCGAGGTCTCCCACGGCAATTCCACGCGAGGAGTGCTTGGCGCTTATGCCGGGGCCTGCGGTGGAAGACATATCGAAGAACTGACCATCTCCGCGATTCCAGTACAACTGGCGTGGCTGGCGGAACTGTTCGCCGAGGTCATACTTTTCAACGAAGGGATACACGTGTCCCGCCACTACAAAAAGATCCTTCCAGCCGTCGTTGTCGATGTCCACAAACGCCGTGCCCCATTTTACGTAACGGGTTTGCACGGCTAGTCCGGCGCGCGTGGTGACATCGCTGAACGTTCCATCGCCCAGGTTGCGGTAAAGGGTATTCGTATCACTCGAGAAATTGGTCTTGAAGATGTCGAGATAACCATCGCCGTCATAATCTCCCGCGGTCGCTCCCATCCCGGCCTGCTCCCTGCCATCCTCATTGACAGCCAGTCCCGTACTGAGGCCCATTTCCTCGAACGTCCCGTTTCCTTTGTTGTGGAAGTACAGACTGGGACTTGAATCGCACGCCACAAATAAATCGGGCCATCCGTCGTTATCGAAGTCGCCGGTCAAGACGGTAAAGCCGTGGTATTCCGGCGGTGTTTCGATACCGGCCTGTTTGGTGACGTCCGTGAAGTGTCCGTGCCCGTCGTTGTGATACAAGCTAATGGTTTCGCCCTTCAGGCCCCGCGGCCCGCAGGGCACGGGAATGCCCTTCCATTTGCAGCCGCTGCTTTCGCGCGGCCGCGGCGACTGCTGTGCGTCGAAATCGATATAGTTGGCCACCACGAGGTCGAGCCACCCATCCCGGTCATAGTCGATAAAGGCGCAGCCCGTACCCCAACGCGACCGGGGACCCTGCAAACCGCGCTCGCGCGTCTCGTCGACGAAGGTGCCTTTCCCCGTGTTGTGCAGGAATACGTTGTGACCCCACTGGGTGAGGAACAGGTCCACGTTTCCGTCATTATCCGCGTCGCCAGCGCACACACCCTGCCCCCATCCCGTATGTCCGATGCCGGCTTTCTCCGTGATATCCTCGAACCGAAGCCCGCCGAGATTGTGATACAAATGCGGCGTAAGAGTCGTTGAGTTAAGCTTCAACCGATCACCCTGCACAAAAAAAATGTCCGGCAGGCCATCGTTGTCGTAGTCGAAGATGGCCACGCCCGTGCCGGTATTCTCGACCACGGCAGTCTGGTCCAAGTCGCCGGAGACCACCACAGCGCTCAGCCCCGCTTGCGCTGCGACATCCCGGAAATTGATGGCCGGTGCTTTCATTCCTGGAGGGAGGGGGCGAACGGGCTGATCCTTCGCGCCCGAAGAGATCATCTGCGCCAGGCCCTGGCGCGGTAAAGACACTGTAAAAACCACGGCGAGGGCGGCAAATATCCCCGGGGTGAAAAACCTGGAATGCCTCGAAGGGCAGCACATCAATGCGCCTTCTCGGGGTCGGGATGCGACGCGACGCCCTTCGCGCGGGCCACCGCGATCTGCCGGAGAACCCGTTCAATGTCCGGGTCCGCGGGCTTCAACGCTTGGGCCAACCGCAGTTCCTTTTCTCCGTTTTCGATGTCGCCCATCTGGCAATCAGTCAGGCCGAGTTTCTCGTGCAAATCCGCTTTGATGGCGCAGTCGCCGCACACTGCGATTGCTTTTTGGAACTTGCGGATCGCTTCGGGCCAGTCATGCGCCGCCCCGGCCGCCAGCGCATCGTTGCCCAGAGTGCCCGCCTCATCAACAATGCGGTGTTTCTGTTGCACTTCGCTGTAGTGGGCCAACAGCCGCGCGGCCTCCTCCGGTTGGACCGGCTTGATGGCGCGTGCCAGACTCCAAAGCGCTTGGCTATAGTCAGGCTCGATCTCGATCGCGTGCCTCCAGGCCGCAACGGCTGCTTGGGTCTGCGCCTCGTATTCCAGACTTCGCCCTAGAAAATTCCACGCGGTGGCGTTACGAGGCTGCAGCTTGACCACTTTTTGCAGCAATACAACAGCGCGATCGTAATGGCCAGCTTGCTTCTCAATGAGGGCCAGAAAATAGTAAGGCTCCGGCATTTGCGGGGCTCGCCGGCTGGCAAGTTCGAGGTCGGGTTTCGCCTCGGTGTTGCGGCCGAGATCGAAGAGCACGCGTCCACGGTTGAAGTGGGCCAGAGGGGAACTAGGCGCCAATTGAACCGCTTCGCTGTTTTCAGTCAACGCTCCCGTCAGGTCGTAACTGTCGGCTAGAACCATCCCCAGGTCGAGATGCATGACGGCTGATTGCGGCGCAAGGGTAACGGCCTTGCGCAGCAGTGCCACCCCTTCGGCGTTCTTCCCCAGCCGAGCTTTCACCCTGCCCGCTGCCGCGAGAGCTGCCGGATCTTCCGGTGCCAACTTCATGGCTTGGTCGACTTCGCCTTCGGCTTCGGTGAACTTTTGCTGTTTCGCCAGAATCAGCCCGAGATTGAGATGCCCCTGTTCGCTGTTCGAATCGTTTGCAATGGCCCGCCGAAACAGCCTTTCGGCCTCCTCGGTTTCGCCCTTATCGGCGCAGAGCTTGCCCAGATCGACCAGTGCCGGGACGAGTTGGGGGTCCAGTCTGAGGGCTTCGCGAAACTCCCTTTCCGCCTCGGCCGCCTTCCCCAAATCCATCAGCACGGACCCAAGTGAGTTGTGCGCCATCGTCATTCCGGGCTTGTACTGAAGCGCCACACGGAATTCGACAACCGCGGCGCTTAGCTGGCGTGCACGGACACGCGCGGTACCCAGGTTGTAATGGGCCTGCGCAGAGTACGGCTCCAGTCGGACCGCCTCTTCATACGCGGCCAGCGCGCACTCCAGGTTTCCTTGCTTGGAGAACCAGGCGCCGGTTTCTCCATATGCCTTGGCGGTAGGGTTGTCGCGGAGAATTTGCTCCTGGTACGCCGGCAACTTGCACATTTCCGGCATTTGCGCCGAAGATGCGGCAGTGGTGGAGGCGAGAACAATTCCAAGGCCCAACGTTGCCTTCATAGCGAACCGGCGGCAGTATATCGGATCCCTCCCTCGATGAACACCACCTCAGCAATTGCGCGAAACGCTTGAGCACTCAGACTGGCGCGGCTGGACCATGAGCCAGAAAATCCGTCTATCCGGGAGTTTCGCGCCCACCGGCTTCAAAGCCCGGAAGGATTCGAGGCGTCGCGCTTGAGCACGCTCTGGACCAGATCGCCGAGCTCCTCGGCGGTGAACTCATTTCCTTCGAGATTGGCCGCCAGCTATCCTTGAGGATCGATGATCAGCGTGTGCAGAGAATGAATCAGCTGCCCTTCATCGGGGAAGAAGGCCACTCCGAATCTTTCACAGAAATTCTGAACATCCGCGGGCGGGCCGGTCAAAAGGTGCCACCCTTTCGCGTCATTGTTCCACGTGCGCCCGTACTCGGCGAGTGTTTCCGGCTGGTCATGGATAGGGTCGAGGCTGATCGTCAACAAAATCAGGTTGCGGCCCATTTCGTCGGCAAAGCGCTTCTGCAGCCGCGCAAAGTTATTCGTCAGCCGGAAGCAAAAATTAGGAAATGGGCCACGCTTGTCCAAATTAGGATTTCGATTTGTGAAAGGAAAAAGGCCGAGCATCTGGTAGCTTGAGATTGGGCTCGGAAAAGCCAATCACAATGCTAAGGAGGCTCAGCCTTGACTCGAGTCAGCAGTATTTTCTCACAAATTCTGTAGTTAATCCCTCGCCTTGAATTTGAATCTGCCGTGCGCAAGCACGGCGTCGATTTCCGAAAAGGCAATTGCGTATTCAGTTTGCACGTCCTCATCCGTGTAGACTTGGTATCCATCCAAGGCCGAAACACGTGAAAGATCACCGCGTCGTGCAACCATCGCTCAAATTTATTGCAAGAAGCAGGTTGAGCCAAGATGTGGCCCGCGCGTGGCGGAATTAAATCGCAGCAGACTTTCGATATACGTCAAGCAACTCGTTCGCTTGGGCTCCGGCGAGTAGCCGCATACAAGCGTAGCCACGCAGAGGTTTCGCAATTGTAGAAAGCTCGCTCGAAAAGAGCTTCACGATATCCTTGACATCTCGTTTGCCATCGCAGAGCCGGATAAGGCCAGCCATCCAATCGGATACCTGGTCCAGACGATCGACTCCGGCCGACACTTCGCGCGTGATGTAGAAATGGGGGCCCAATTTCCAGATTGGTTCGGCACGCGCTTTGAGCGCGTCAATAATGGATTGGATGTCGTAGGTAAGCTCGATGACAGTTACACGCTCCTTCCTGCGCGGTCTATCGGCCGGCTGCAGCGCGGTCCCTTGCGGAATGACTTCGCCCGACAGGGTCGAAGCCGGTTCTGAAGTACCGGCGCACCGGCATGCTCGTTCGTAATCCAGCAATGCCGCCAGAGCAGGTCTTTCGGCTGCATCATGTTCGCCGACAAACGACAGAAATTCCCGTTGAAAGTCCTCCGTGCGATAGTAGTGGCGCAGGCCGACGCCGGTAAGCGCCAATCGTAGCCGGCTACGGTGGCTTCGCCATTGGCCGAAGAAATCCAGTATCCCGGTCGTCGCCTGATCCACGGCGGTGAGAAGCCAGCGAAAACGCTCCACGGCCATCAACGCAAACTCTCGAAGCTCGATCAGGTAGCTACGATCTAAGTGGGGAGTGGGAATCGTGTAGAAATTCGGAAAGATCTCCGGATACATGCGGATCAATTTCTGGTCGGCTTCTTGTTGATAACGACCCTGGTGCGACATGCTGGAACAAAGCTCGTCCAGAAACATATCGCGCTTGTGCCTGGAATACAGAGGCGTGGCTGCCAATGGTGCGAGAAGGTTCAACTGCGGATGCGAGTTCGGGCAACGTGTTGAATGCATGAAGACGCGCATGGTGTCTCGCAGATCGTCCCGGTTCTCTTCTGGAAAGCCGGTTATGAGGGCAACGGTGCTTCGGATTCCCAGCCGCTCGCAAAGATCGATAATTTCCTCGGCGCGTTTGGGATCGAGGTGCTTGTCGATGATCTTTTGTATCCTTTCGGAACCAGACTCCACGCCAAAGAAGATTCCGCGACAACCGGCTCGGGCCATTAGTGCAAGAATGTCCTCATCGACGCAATCCGTGCGTGCACTGCACGACCACGTAAAGTCCTCGCCGGACACAAGCATGGCTTCGCAGAAAGCGATAACTCGCTTTCGGTCGACGGTAAACATGTCGTGCACCAAATCGAAGTCCCGAATTCCATACCGTGCTGCGATGATACGCATGTCCTGCAGCACGCGTTGAGGAGAGCGCAGCCGGAAGTTGCGGCGAAAGAAATCGTTGGTAGAACAGAAAGTGCAGGCAAATGGACATCCTCGGCCCAACTCGAGTGCGGCGCGCCTGGTGCCCCGCAAGTCCGTCGTCAGGTGGTAGGCCGGTATGGGAAGCTCGTCGAGGTCGGTAATAACCGGAGCATTCGCATTGCGGTGTGCCCTCGGTCCGAGCCGGTAGCTGAGGCCAGGCACCTGCTCCAGCCGGTGTTCGCCGGCTAGCTGATCCAAAAGCAGGGGCAAAGTGATCTCGGCCTCGCCGCGTAGCACAAAATCGACGAACGCAAAGGCTGTGAGTGTCTCCAGATCCACAACGGATGCTTGGGGTCCGCCGAACAGAATTGTGGCTTTGGGTTGAAGCCCCTTTACGGCTTCGGCAATTCGTATCGTCAGTGGATAACTGTTGCAAAGCGAGCTGAAACCATAGACATCCGCGTCGTCCGCAACTATTTCGTGCGCCGCAACCGCGGCGAAATCCTCAGTTTCGACGCCATTCGCGGAGCGGACATGATCAATATAGGCGTGATTCAGATTCGCGATGCGAATCCGGTGGCCCCGGCCCTCGAGCACGGCCGCCAGGCTCAGGATACCGAGCTGGGGCTCGGAGGCCGCCTCTGAAACAGAATCACAGCTGAGCTCGTCGGCGTCCGAAAACTCCGTGATGGTCGGAGCGCTAACGAGGCTGATGTACATCCTGGGCTCTCAGTCCTTTTTATGTTTGAGACCCCAGCCGCCTTCGTCTTCGACAACGATGGTCACTTTCTTTTTGCTGCGGAAGAGATCTGTAGGCTGAGAGGCCAGCGCTTTCCTAATCGCTTGCTCTACGTCTTCTATCGTTGGCGGGTTCTTCTTTCCGACCTCGACCTCCAAACGTACGCGTACGACTTTCTTGGGGGCCTTACTCCGTGCTTTTTTAAGCATAATCGGGCGCCTTTCTGCGGGCAATATATAGGAACGATTCTTCAAAAGCAATTACCGCCAGCGATCGAAAAGCGACAAGACACCTGGGCGTTTCATCACCGCCGTCCAGATGCTGGCATTCGCTTCGCCCACGTTGAGATAAATCGTGTCTTCGGCGATGGAGAGGTTAAAGGATCGCTCTGCCACCCGGGCGGGGGAAAAACGAGGATTGTGATAGTGCATAACCGCGAACGGTTTTGAGGAGGGCTTTCCCGAACCTGTGTCGAAATACTGTCCCCAAATACAGGAATAACCATCACGCGTCGATAAGTAAAATATGGTCCTCCCGTCGCCTGACCATCGAGGCCGGAAACTGAATTCCGATTTTGGGGTAATCGGCGTCCATTCGCCGGTGACACGACGCGTAGATCTGGGAAATGAAACAGCGAAGACCTGTTTGCCGCCGTCCTTGGCGGTAGCAGTAAAGAGCAAATATTGATTTTGCGGGGACCAGGATGCGTCGTCCAGAGAAACATCTTGTGCCTGGACGACAACCTCCGACTCTCCTGTGTTTACATCGGCCATCTTTATTATTGACGGCATTCCTTGTCTGTACAGAACCGCGCGGTATTCATCGAACCAGTCCGTGGGGTCGCTGCAACCGGTGCAGATCCGCCTGGGAGTCTGACCAACGGTCAAAGCGAAGATGGAAGGGACGTAAGCATCACGCTGTTCAAAAACGATGGTTCTTCCGGAGTCATCAATGATCGGGTACAGCTTGTCGAGCGAGGAAGACAAAAATGGCGTTTCCGTCCCTGACTTTAAGTCCTTCACCCAGATATCGCGTTGGTTTCCGGATCCACGCGAAAAGGTTAGCCAGTTCCCATTGTGGGAAACGAACGGCGATATATCGACAGCCGCATCTTGCGTGACTTTCGCCGGTGCCATAGGTTTCTGCCTTAAGGCGTGGTCGATGCGCCAGAGGTGAAGGGCCCCGGTAAAATGTTCGAAGGTGATGGTGTTGTCATCGGCAATCGAGGCAGCCACTTCCCTGGCATCACCCGCGGTCAATTGTCTCGGAATGCCCGCTGCTTTTGGATTGGTCTCGGAGAGCGAGAGTTCCCAGAGGCTTGTTATGGATCCTCGTCTGCCACTGAACAGTAGCGTGTTGTGATTCCAACCACCGACAACAAATGGCTGAATCTGCTGCTTATGCAATAACGCCAAAGCTCCTGTGCTCTGAATGTGTTTTCCATCCCTGCTGGTAGCCCACCATTCCGAACATGCGGGCATGGGCTGATCTGCCGAGCGACAACCGTTGAATAGTACGTATTCCCCGGTGGAACTCCACACCGGCGTGCGGGCATCCAGGAAATCCGCGCCCAGGCGTTCGGTCG
The DNA here is from genome assembly GCA_963780315.1 of Candidatus Acidiferrales bacterium. GTDB lineage: Bacteria > Acidobacteriota > Terriglobia > Acidiferrales > UBA7541 > Acidiferrum. Next base: position 137,262 of record CAWABP010000007.1, read on the forward strand.
CATTATCTTCCAGCTTGAGCAGAAACAATCTGCCCGACGCGATGGTCGCGTCACGATCTCCTGTCCAATAGGCGATGCTGCGGCCATCAGGCGAAAACTGTGGCTCTCGTCCCCGGGGAACCAGGAGCCGCTCGCCCCCTCCTGATACATTGGCCAGGTAGATTCCGCCGCCGTTCCGCTCGGAGCGAAATACCACTGCGCTACCGTCTGGAGAGATGTTAGCTTCTCCATCCTCTGCGGGATCTGTGGTGATCCGAATGGGCGGCCCGCCGGAAAGAAACTGCACCCAAATGTCGAGGTTGCCGGACTCCGCGCGATCCGAACTATACGCCACTACTTTGCCGTCGCGGGAGATGCTTGGGCTGCGCGAGAAGTCCGTTCCCGGCGTGAGTTGTGCAACCTTCTCGAGCCGGCTCCCTCCGCGCATTCCGAACGCCAGCGCGCTGGCCACCAGGAGCATCGCTAACGCAAACGTCGCTACGGAAATCCACGCGCCTCTCGACAGTCCTCTTGGGTTCAAGGCTGTGGTCATGTCCGAAACACTCTTGAAGCGGTCTTCTGGCGGAAACTCCAGTGTGCGCTGAACCACTGTTTCCCATCGTCGGCTCGGAAAGCCCTGGGGCAACAATACTCTTCCTGCACCGACAGGGCGAGTAGGCAGGCGACCAGTTAGCATCTCGCAGATCACGACGCCAAAAGAATATTGGTCAGCGGCGAAGCCAACGTAACCGCCTCGCGCTTGTTCGGGGGCCATGTAGTCCCGCGTGCCTTCTCTTGGCGCCTGACCACCCCCCAGCTCACTCAAGATGTTCAGCGACAGCCCGAAATCGGTGATGACCGCTCGGGTCCGGCCTTCTCCCGCGTTTATGAGCATCACGTTGCTGCTTTTGAAGTCCCGATGAACGATCCCGAGCTCGTGTGCGGCGGCCAGACCAGCGGCCATCTGCTCGATCAACTCGAGAGCCTGTGCCGCCGGCAAGGGACCATGTTCGCGCAAGTGTTCAGAAAGGGTGGGGCCTTCGAGCAGTTCCATGGTGAGGAACCAGATGCGATCTCCAGTGATCAGATCGTCGCTAAACGCCTCGTAGACGCGGCAGACATTCACGTGGGAGATTGTTCGCGCTTGCTTTACTTCCCTTTTGAACCGCTCGATGGCTACGGGACTGGAGGCAATGTCCAGACGAATCGTCTTCAAGGCAATCCGCTCTTTCAAATCGGAGTCCCACGCTTCGTAGACTTCGCCCATTCCTCCACTGTTCAGAAAACGCAGAATTTCAAAGCGTCCTGAAACGAGCTGCCCGACCCTCAAAGAGGGGGCCCGTCGTGGCGGCGGTCTTCGATGGAGCATTGCCAACGTTGAGGATCCCAGGAAGTCAACGGTTTGCGTTTCCGTTTGGGAACCGTTTCCCGGCTGCCGTTTGTCAGTCTGAGTCCCTTTTCGCCAACGCGCCAGCAAGCCCGCGAACACGACTCGTTTGACGTGGTGCCACATACCTCAAGACCTGCTTGTCATGGCGTTTGACCCGAGCGCTTACTCTACATATTTTACGTCAGGTAGCCTTGTTTGTAGGAGAAAGAGAGGAATATCAAGAGGGGAATTCCGGACCACGAAGACCGGCGCCCACGTCAAACTCCAAGCTCAATCTGACCGCGCGGGAGTGTACACGTATGTGAGATCGTCCTCTACATGAATTCGAGCCCCCCTCGCGCCGAAGACGCTCACACGATTGAGCGGCGTGATGCCAAATTCGTTTTTCCATTGAATTTTCTGGGGCATGGTTCCCGTTGTGACCGCGAAGCTGCCACTCGGGTCGGCCGCTTGTCACCACGAACATTGTGAAGAATGTCCTCCGCGGTTCGGACGCCGGCGTCGCGTTTCAAAACGCGAACGAACCCGGATTTGCCAGAACCGTTCTCTCCGAAGATTACTGTCACACCGGGTGCAAAATCGATTTGGGTGCCCGGCATGAGCGCATTGACGCTGTGGTACGCAAAAATTCTATCCTGCGGCTTTCAACGTAATGCAACATTGTTACATCTTGATCGTATAGATGGCTTTGGCTTCCAATATTGCTGATTTCAAAGGCATTCGGGCCGGTTAGCATTTTCGGTAGCGACAATCTACTTGCGCGAGGTCTGTAGCCCAGTCGGGCGAGAGCACCTTTTGAAATAGAAGGTGGTTGTTCTTCCAAAAATCTCTTAAAATCATGGGGTTATACGGGCGTGTAGCTCAGCTGGGAGAGCACCTGCTTTGCAAGCACGAGAATCCATTCTAAGCATTCCATTTCCTGCTTGAGTTTCTATTGTTTCCAACAAACTGGGGAACCTGCTTCTCGTTCAGAGGTAACTCCAAGGGCCTCAATCTCAACCATAAATGCACGGTTCGTGCACGGTAGCGCACCTGCTTTTTTCATTCGGCGTGAGGAGGTCACCTCCCCGATTAGCCGACTTTGCATCCAAGCGAAGCCGTATCAGTAAACGCTGGCGCGTTTATCGGTACTGACTCATAGATCAATGCAACCTTCGAGTTGGCCGCAGTCCGGGACACCCGTCCTCGGTAGCGAATTTAGAAGTGAATCCCCGGGCAACAGGCAATGTCATATCATGTTGGGGCAAAGGAGCACTATGTTCACGCGCATCAGGGTTTGTCTCCTCCTGGTCCTGATCTCGGCCCCAGGCCCGTCCGGCGCCGATCTTGCCATGAAGGTGACCGACAAGAATTACCTCGATACTCGAGGTTTCAGCGTTTTTCTCTACGACAGCACGTACCATCCCGTTTTTGTGGACCAAAAGAATGCGGCCATGGAGATGATTCTCCACGGGCAGCGCATCGCCACTAACGGCGACGTGCGCCTGATGCCAACGCCGGAGCAGTGGGACCTGGTGGCAACCCTCAAAGGTCGCCATGCCGACAAGGCGAACAGCCGACTCACTGCCGACCTCGCTTTCCCGACGTTCGACTTCAATTACACACTGGAAGTGGCAGCGGAGCCTGGCGGCGTGGAGGTCAGCATCAATCTCGACAAGCCGCTGCCACAGAAACTGGCGGGGCGGGCGGGGTTCAACCTGGAGTTCCTGCCCTCGATCTACATGGGCAAGGCTTATCTAGTGGACGGAACCACAGCCGGTATCTTCCCGCGAACGCCGAACGATCCGATGGTCAAGGTGATGCCCCTGCCCGACGAACCGAAAAAGGCGTACTACCTGGAGGACTGGGATAAGGCCAAGGGATACACTCAGCCGCTGCCGTTCGCGGAGGGCAAGAGCATCACCTTGGGAGTCGACAACGCGCTGGCCCGGGTCAACGTTAAGTCGGATACGGCCGACCTCATGCTGTTTGATGGACGCGACCGTGCGCAGAACGGCTGGTTCGTGTTGCGTTCGCTGATCCCTTCGGGCAAAACCACCGGCGCCATCGTCTGGCACATCAGGCCGGACGTGATTCCGAACTGGACGCGGCCACCGATGATCGCGCACAGCCAGGTCGGCTATGCGCCGGGCTTCTCAAAGGTGGCGGTGCTCGAACTCGACCCGAACTACAACGGTCCGAAGACGGCCAAAGTGCTGCGCCTGATGGAGGACGGATCTTACAAGCAGGCGTTCGAGGGCCCGATCACGCCTTCTACACCCTGGCTGCGCTACGTTTATTCGAAATTCGACTTCACCCCGGTCAAGGACCCCGGCTTATATGTAATCGAGTACGCAGACCAGCGTACGGCGCCCTTCCCCATCTCCAAGGACGTTTACGCGAACATCTGGCAGGACAGCCTGGACCATCACCTTGCGGAGCAGATGGATCACGTTTCCGTTCGCGAAGGCTACCGCGTGTGGCACGGTGCGTCGCACCTGGATGATGGCCGTCTGGCGCCCGTGGTTGGGGAGCAATTCGACGGCTGGAGTCAGGCTACGGCAACGGACGGGAAGTGGAAAGGCGGCGATCACATTCCTGGGATGAACGTGGGCGGCTGGTATGATGCCGGCGACTTCGACCTCGAGGAGCCTGCGCAACTGAGCGTGATTCAGAGCCTCGCTCTGGCGTATCGCGAATTCAATCTCAAGTACGACGAGCTTACGGTGGATGAAGTCGCGCGCGAGGTTGAGATGCACCGTCCCGATGGCGTGCCGGATACGGTCGAGCAAGTCAAGCACGGCGCACTGCTCATCCTGGCGCAGTTCCACAATATAGGCCACTCGATCCGCGGAACTCACGAACCAGATTTGCGCCAGTATACGCACTTGGGCGATGGAGCGTCGAAAACCGACGGCCGCATCTATGACCCGAAGCTCGGTCCGAACGAAGTGAAGGGCGACTACTCCAGCAAGCCGGACGACCGCTGGATTTTTTCCTCTACGAACGCGTTTTTCCAATGGAACGCCATCGCTGCGCTGGCTGCAGCGTCCGATGTGCTGAAAAGCTATGACGACGCATTAGCGAAAGACTGCCTCGAAACAGCGATCAAAGCATGGAACGACGAGAAAGCTCACCCAACGCCGAATCCAGCGGCCGGCGGCTTAGGCGGAGCGGCTCCGGCAGGTGCTCCCGGAGGAGGCGTGCTGGCTGCATCTCAGGGGGTGGTGTCAGGCGCCCAAGGCGGTCGTAATGGACGGGGCAGCTCAGGCGCTCCGACAAGTTCTGGCACGACGAGCGCACCAACAGCTCCACCAGCCGGCTTCGGCCGTGGCGGCTTTGGCGTCGGACAGGACTGGGCTGCGGCTCTGGAATTGACCATTGCCACAAATGGTGCCGAACCCTACAAGTCCCGTTTGAGGGAGTTGTTCCCTCAGATGATCACCCCGCAGCAGATGGATTTCCAGGGTTGGACAGCAGTCCGAGCATTGCCTTACCTGGACGCGGGCGCGAAAGATCAAATGCGGGAAGCGGTGAAGACATACATGGCAGGTCTGGACAAGCAGTTGGACGTCACCCCGTTCGGCGTGCCCCCGAGCCTGGGCACCTGGGGCGGATCGGGCGCCGTGGTTGACATGGCTATCCGGATGTACTTCCTGCACAAGGCGTTTCCGGATCTGGTGAGCTCCGAATATACACTTCGCGCCGTCAATTACATTCTCGGTACGCACCCGGTATCCAGCACTTCGTACGTGGCTGGCGTCGGTACGGTCTCGAAGACGAAGACGTACAGCAACAACCGCGCCGACAATGCTTACATTCCGGGCGCTGTAATTCCGGGATACATCATCATCAAGCCGGATTTTCCGGAATGTATCGACGATTTCGGATTCCTCTGGTTCGAGGATGAAGCCGTCGTCGCCGGGTCGGCAAGCTGGGTCGTGGCCGGCAACGCTGCGGATGCGATCACTAAGGAATCGAAATAGGGCTAGTAGTAGAAATCGCTCGGCGGCCTCGAGGGGGTGCCGAGCGATTCTTTTTGGGAAGAATTCGATTACGGCGCGGCGTTCATCGCATTTGCGAGAATGCCGTCATGAAAGATGGCCGGATCCTGGGCGGATGTACGCGCAGGTCTTACGACCTGCTGCATGTGCGTGCGTCGGGGATCTTGCTGCAGTGATTAGTCTCCGGAAGTCGGCTAGTGTGGAGCTTTTCGTAGAGAGCGATCGCAATTACTCAAAGGGCAGGCCACGGTTTCCAAAGAACCAATGGAAACTCTGGAATCCTGAGGAACGAGCACCCCTGCTTTCTGCGTAAGCGGCGCTCGCTCCGAGAATTCTCATCACGAAATGCCACTCTTTGTTTTCAGAGACTTGCTGGACGCGCAATTGTGCACGGTCGCGCAAATCGAGTCCTACTTGCACGGTGTCGTGCACGGTCAAAGTGCAAAGTTAGGCAGAAGATCGCGAAGTGTTTTAGAATGAGGTCAGTCAGAGCGTGGGCGTGTAGCAGTGTAGTTAAACACTGATTCGACGCCACTTAACCCACCTTAAGCCCAATACTGTTCACTTAAGGAATTATAGCGTATTCTGTATGGCGGGAGGGCAGAATATTGCTATGGCTCGCACTCTTGCCAGTTTGCCTACGGGAAGCCGCATCACGGATTACATCAGCCTTGGGGTGGTCAGCCGAGCAATTCCTCGAGAGAAAATCGATTCGATTTTGGCCGAGACGGATAAGGCCAGCATCCGGCAAAGAGAACTGCCAGCGCATCTTGTGGTGTACTACGTGATCGCGCTGGCGCTGTACATGCAGTCTTCCTATCGGGAAGTACTGCGCTGTTTGCTCGAAGGCGTCCAGTGGCTGACCAAGCCAGAGGAAACCGTCCGGGCCACCGGCAAGAGCGGCATTTCGCAAGCTCGCTCACGTCTGGGCGCGGAACCCTTGCGGCGGCTGTATGAGCAGGTCGTTGTACCGATCGCTTCGGAGAAGACACGAGGGGCGCGGTATCGAACGTGGCGATTGATCAGCCTGGACGGCAGCACCTTGGATGTAGCCGACACCGAAGAGAACGAAAACGAGTTTGGGCGTCCATCCGCCAGCCGGGGCGCGAGTGCTTATCCGCAGTTACGCTTCGTCGCGCTTTTGGAGAATGGCACGCATGTGTTGCTGGCTGGCCGGATGGGAAGCTACGCTACCGGCGAGATCACTCTGGCCAAGGAGGTGGTTCCCCAACTGCAGCCCGGGATGCTGTGTTTGGCGGATCGCTTTTTCTTCGGTTTCACGCTGTGGACCAAAGCCCAGGCTAGCGGCTGCGACTTGCTCTGGAGAGTGCGGAAGCACCTGCGACTCGAGGTACAGGAACGATTGAGCGATGGCTCTTATCTCAGCGCCATCTATCCTTCTGAGAAGAATGCGCGGCACAAAACGAAAGGTGTACGAGTTCGTGTCATTGACTATCAGCTCTAAGGCATACCCGGCGCCGAACCGATCTACCGGCTGGTGGCAACCATCCTTGATCCGCTCCGGGCGCTGGCCGAAGAACTGGCTGCGCTCTATCACGAGAGGTGGGAGATAGAAAACACGTTTGACGAATTGAAGACCCATCTCCGCGGGCGCCAGATCGTGCTGCGCAGCAAAACCCCGGAACTGGTACGGCAGGAGTTCTATGGTTTTTTGCTGGCGCACTTCGCCGTCCGCCAGTTGATGCACGAAGCGGCGTTGTCTGTTGCGGAAGATCCGGACCGACTCTCTTTTCTTCATGCGGTACGCGTAGTTCGCCGTAAGCTATCGGTCTGGGATGCTATCCCCCCCGCGGGGAAGAAAAACCCTTCACCACACGATTCTTGACGAAATACTCGAAGAACGCGTGGTCTCCAGCCGCAAACGATGGAATCCGCGTGGCGTGAAACGCAAGATGAGCAAATACCCGTTGCGGCCGAGACACCAAGTGCCAGGCAAGTGTCTCAGCATCGCAAAATGCATTCTCATTCTTAAGTGAACAGTATTGACCTTAAGCCCTCTTTTTAAGCCATCTGATGGACCCAATGTTAGACCCGAGTTAACCCTCAACCGGACGGAGTCCGTCCAGAAAGGAAATACCATGCTGTCTTCAATCATCAATTCTCTTCGGGAGCCGCTCAAATTCCTGCGCGCCATCCTGATGTTGGTTTTGTTCGTGGCCGTGCGGATCGGATGTCTCTAGGAACAGAAGGGGCTCCCCGTTCTGAGGACCTCTCTGCATTCCCGATAGGTTTTTAGAACCACCGCGAACTACTCGCCTAAACCCTCGGCGATCGACCCTCACTGGTATAAGACTTGACTCACGAGCGTCAGGCCTCTCTTAGGCAGGTGCCGCAACTCTCAGTCAGATCGTCTTCGATCTGAAATCATGGTAAGAAAATTCGAGCATGACGGCTGCAGTCCAGAGACTCGGTAGGCTGGTAGGGATCGAAAATACGGGAAACTTTGATTTCAAGGACTTACGAGGGAGCATGGGGAACACTAAGATACTGAAAAAGCACGCCGAGGCATGCACAGGAACTCTTATTGCGCCCTTAAAGCGCCCTCGGAATTCTGAACGCCTGTAAAATTAGTTCTACAAGATTAAGAGCCTCGAGGCGGGTGGCAAACTCTCACTCTGCGAAAGTTGCGGTGACTCGAGCAGTCCTGCCCTTTTCAAGCGAAGCAATCTTGAACCGCATGCGCGGAGTCTGGATCCTGCTGAAGTCAACAGTCTTCGATGACTGCATATATTGTCCAGAAGAACCCCATCCTCGGTACCAGTTTCAAGATTCACACTCGAATCAGCGGTTCCGCATCCGTGATTTTTCTGTGAGCTAAGTTCCTCTTCCGCTTAGAATTATCCTTCCTGGATTTCCGATAGCAGATTCGCATTCTCGTTTTGGCTCTTGACAACGATCTATTCTTATATGCTATAGTGTATAAGGGATGGAGGCTCCGTGCAGCGCACGCAACTCTCCGATCGCGAGCGGCGACGTCGCTCCCGCCTGGCGCAGATCATTCACGAAGCTCGTTTTCTCCGTGGCACCCTCTCGCTGCGAAACATCCACTGCGGCAAACCCGGTTGTCACTGCGCTCGCGGAGAGCCCCATGCCTGCCTCTACTTGGTTCGACGGCAAGGGGGAAAGTTGCGCCAGTTGTTTGTGCCCCGGGAATGGGAAAAGCGCATCCGGGAAGCAGTTAAGAGCCAGCAAGAGATGGAACAGTTGATAGAAGAGCTCTCGGATTTAGAGTGGAAGCGTTTGAAGGAGAGAAAGGAGTAAGACCGTTCTCCGACGCTTGATCCGATATACGGAAAAAATCTTTCATCTCTCCAGCGAGGTGATGGATGGCGTGACGGATCATCGCTCTCTCCCCCGGATCTGCACCTCCCTGGTTGTAAAAGCAGTTCTCGCCGTGTATTGGTCCCGACTCGGGAGCCTGAACGCTCTGGAGATGACCCGGGGAGCGAAGTTCTGGAAGGCCTGGTTGGGTCACCCGCTCTGCAGGGCCGACAGTCTGGGACGCATTGTCGCTAGCGTGGATGCCGACACCCTGCGAAAGGGGATTCATCACGTTTACGATCGCTTGAAGCGGAACAAGGCGCTGCCGGATCTCCACGGTCTGGGCGTGGCGGTGCTCGATGGCCACGAGACCAGCGCCAGTTATCGTCGCTGTTGCACCGGATGTCTGAAGCGCACCACTGCCAGTGGAGAGACGCAGTTCTACCATCGCAATGTGACGCTGATGTTGCTGTGCGGATCTCCACCGGGTCGTCCCGCGGTCCGCCTGCTCTTGGATCTGGAGCCCCAACGGGCCGGGGAAGGAGAACTGGTAACCGCCTTGCGCCTGCTCGAGCGTGTACTGGCTGCCTATCCGCGGGCCTTTGATGTGGTTTTGGCCGACGCTTATTACTCGGTCGAGCCCTTTCTGAACTTTCTCTTATTGCACGGAAAACAGGCTCTGGTGGTTCTCAAAGATGAACGGCGCAATACCTATCAGGATGCTGCAGGCCTGTGGGCGCAGCAAGCGCCTCAGCAAGGTAGCTACGATTCACGAAGCTGTCGGTGGTGGGATGTTCCCGACCTGCTTTCCTGGCCGGAAGTGAAAGGCAGCACGCGCGTGGTGCGTTCGGAGGAATCTTGGACGGTGAAACCGCAACTCACCAAAGCAGCGACTCCACAAACTGCCGACTGGGTATGGATGACCACCTTGCCGGTAGCACAAGCTCGCACCGAGCAGGTGGTGCGCTTAGCGCACCTGCGCTGGGACATCGAAAACCATGGATTCAATGAACTGGTCAACGGCTGGCATGCGGACCATGTCTATCGTCACCAGTCCGGGGCGGTCGCGTGCTTTCTGTTGCTGGCTTTTCTGGCTTACGACATATTCCACGCTTTCTTTGCTCTCAACCTCAAGCCCCAGCTGCGCCGCCATCGAACGATGACGTTCTGGGTATGTCTGATCGCGGCGGAAATTCACGCCGTCCCTCGCTTATCCTTAACGGCCGCGCCACCCTGACATTCGCGTCGGTCGGCCACACTGTTACTCTCCTGAATGATTCTTCCCTAAGATCTGTGGTGTCTCGCGGAACCTGGCCATAGGGCCGGATAAGACGTCGAAGAGCCCTCGCAAGACAAGAAATAAGGTCATCCGAATCTAATTCGCCCCGCAGAAGCTCCCAACAATACAATTTATCAAGCACATCCTCCGCTTTCAGGAGCCGATTACGGAATCCTTGCACTCGAATAAGCTTCGCGTGTCAAGCCATCCAGGAATGTAACCGTAGCGATCCCCGTCGCGCCATTTGATATGTAACCGGAGAGCGCTTGTTGTTGTTGTGGCTGTGGGAAAGTGGGAATCCCGAAGGGATTTCCAAGCTCGTGAAACGAGCGTCTTTTCCACAGCCTTTTCGCCGCCCACTTGTTGCCTGGCTAGACTCGATCTTCTCTTGCGCTTTCGGGCTCAGCCGCCGGTTCGCCAAACGGTAAATCCGTTCGAGTTTCCTGTCGATCACTTTTGCTAACTGAAACGGATCGAGAGATCTTTGCAGTTCTTTCAGAATGGATAGTTGTGCCGCATCTCCCTGCTTTGAAGCCACCACCCGCTCGAAGGGGGTCTTCGGACCATCATAGACGCGCCGTACTTTCGATCCCACGCGAACCTTCTTCAGCAGCTTCACCGAGGGTAGGTACAGATTCAGCCATAAGCGAAGCTCTCGGCGGTACAGGTCGTTCATGGCATCGACCGCGTTTTGCGTGTCATAGCGTTCCCAGCCCAGTAGCTTCCGTACGTGAGTCCAGTTCTTTTGCTCGATGTGCGCGTTGTCGTCCTTCTTGTACGGACGCCCTCGCGTGAGTTGGATCTGCTTTCCGGTCGCACCAGGCCTTCAGATGCCAGTTGATAAATTCCGATCCGTTGTCCGAGTCCAGGCCCAAAGCCGGAAGGGCAACATCCCTTCGATCTCATCCAGGGCCTGCTGGACAGCGGTTTGCCCCTTCCCCAGCAGGGCCCGCGTTTCCGTCCAGGTGGTTTGAATGTCGGTGATGTTCAGCGAATAGCCGAACTCTCCTGCGCTCGAATTTCCGGAATGCGAGACCAAATCGACTTCTGTGAAGCCGGGAGACTGTTACGTCCCAGTTGTCGGTTTTCACCGGGATGTGGTGCTTTAGCAAATAGCCCGGCTTGGTGCGTCCGTAAATCCGCCGCTTGTGTTGGTTCTTCTTGGCGGCTAGTCGACGGTCCATCTGCCGCGGACTGATTGAGAGCAATTGCTTCTCGATCACTGGGCTTAACTTGAAACGTTTGCGGATCCAGGGCATCCAGGCCGGCAGCAGTGCCTTCAACCGCGCCGACCAGGGATATCCGGCCGCCTCCCATACGCTCGTCAGCACGCTCAGCAGTTCGTGCCCGTAGCTCAGCCCGCGTTTTCGTACGGGCCGAGCGGGTCCCTTGCCCGGCGCTGGGCCATTCAATATGCGTATGGCGTATTTTCGGTGGTAGCCCGTGGTCAGACAGAATTCGTTCAGCATTTCCCGTTTCGCCTTACGATCTGCTTTGTGATACCGCCCATAAATAACTCGGAAATACTCCCATCTTCGCCTTGCGCCCCAAATGAACCCTCCCCAAATCGTCTTTGTCTCGGGTTACATTTTAAATGGCGCGACGTTGTACCCTCTGGTTACATTTTAGACGGCGCGATACGCTTCGTTGACATGGCGAGTGCAGGAACCTAGAATCTCGCCTACGAAATTTGTTGGGCCCTAAGTTGACGCCAGCTTTGCCCTGGAGGCCCCCCCATAGCCCCCGCAGATCGAAAGCCCAGAATTGGCATAGTTGATGACGATTCGAACCTGCGTTCGAAATTGGCCAAAACGCTACGCGCTGATTTCGAAGTGCTCGAAGGCGAGAATTTTGAGACCGCCTACAAACTTCTGCAGGGATACGAACTCGACGTGTTGCTACTGGGGCTGCCCTTGGCATCAGGCGGCGTCAAAGAGTGTACCGAATTACTGCAGCGTCTCGACGGAAGCGAGGTCGACACGCTGGTGATCGTGTTGAGCTCCGATGCTAGGAAATCCATTGCGCTGGAGGTAATAGATGCAGGCTCCTATGACTATTTCCTGAAACCGATCGATGCGGATGTTCTGCGCCACCTACTTGAACGGGCTGTCGAAAAGCTCCGGATCCAAAGAGAAAACCGCATTCTCAGGCAGGAAATCAGTCGGAAGAAAGCATTGGGGGATCTGGTTGGATCGGCGGACTCCATGCGGCAGGTATTTGAAGCCATCAAGAGGATGGCTAGTGCCACGGCAAGCGTCATCATCCGTGGTGAAAGCGGGGTGGGGAAGGAATTGGTGGCACACGCCATCCACGAAAAAAGCCCGCGGCGTAACCGAGCATTTGTCAGTGTCAACTGTGCGGCACTGCCTGAAGCGTTGATGGAAGCAGAGTTATTCGGCTACGAAAAGGGAGCATTCACTGGGGCAGTCAATGCCAAAGAAGGCCGCATCGAACTTGCTCGCGGCGGCACTCTATTCCTGGATGAAATCGCAACGTTGACACCTGCATTGCAAAGCAAATTGCTACGTGTGCTGGATGAGCGGGCACTAATGCGGCTTGGCGGTAAGAAGGCGATCCACGTGGACTTCCGGCTAGTCTGCGCTACAAACGGAAATTTGGAAGAGATGGTGAAAAAGGAACAATTCCGGGAAGATCTGTACTACCGGATCCACGTGGTGCCTATTTTTGTTCCCGCACTGCGAGAGCGCGTGGAAGACATTTCCGTGCTTATGGAGTACTTCGTAAAAGTGTATTGCACTGCTAACCAGGTTCCCTTGAAACGGATTACCGATGAAGCGATGGAGGCGCTGAAGCGGTTTGCGTGGCCAGGAAACGTGAGAGAACTTGAGAATGTCGCGCAACGATTGATACTGATGACGGATGAGACGATCATTGATCTGAAAGATCTGCCGCCGGAAATCGCAAACTTCAAATCACGAAGTGCGCCCAGTCAAATTCGGTGGTCAGTAAGCGGTATAAATCTGGACAAGGAACTCGAAGCATTCGAGAAGTTGTGTGTGCAGGAAGCATTGGAGCGAACAAAGAACGGGAAATCCGAAGCGGCAAGGCTACTGGGAGTCGACCGTAACCGGATTGGCTATCTCTGCCGCAAGCACAATCTATAAATGAGCGGTGAATTTTTCAGAGCTAGTGAATGGTTCAGCGGAGTGAGCCCAGGGTTGTCATTTCCCAAACAGCCACACGTTTCATAAGTGCGTGAGAAAAAAGGAATTACTAGCAGGGCGGCGGTTTCTTCGGTATTGGCAGGCGACTTGCATCCTAAGTGTATGTACATTTTCAGAGCTTAGGGTGACCAAAGAGAATTTGCGTCATTCAACAGTTGGTGAACTATCTGACCGTTGTGGTCTCCGTAATGATTGAACTACATCCGCACGAGTGATTTAGAGGTTTCGGGTTAAAATTAAGGTCTGGGACTTTTTGCTCCTTTAGATGTTGGTTTGCCGGCGGACAGAGGGAAGAGCTGTAAACGTGGGGAAAGAAGGATGGAGCATGGCGAAGAAGGCGAAACTATTGAAAAAGGGAAAGAAGCTGAGGCCAGCCAAGAAGCTTGAAAAGAAGACTACGCTCAAATCCGTGGATGTGCTTGTACCCCGCCTACCGGTCTGATATTGGTTCGTCCTGCGCAATTTTAAAATATCTGCGAGCGTACCCAGCGCCAGAGCGCCCGTTCCATTTGGAAAGCCAAGGGACGCCTCTTGCCGTAAATTTTTGCGGTGCCGGTCATGCCTTCGATGAGCGAGCCGTCTGAATTGGGAAATTCCATAATTACAGCAAAATAGTTGTTCACTTTTTGCCCGTAGCGCCGAAGCTCTTGAGGATTCGCCACGGGGCGTTCTAACGCAGCTGCGGGCAGAATTTGTCTGACTTGGCCGGAAAAGGTGCGGTAAGGGAAAGACTGGACTTTGATGTTGATGGGAGCACCGATGGTCGCTAGTTCAAGGTTGTAGTCAGGCACGAGAATTCTTATCCTCATCCGACCCCGGTCCACAACCTCGCAAAAGTCTTCGCCTGCATCGAGGAATTTCCCAGTTTTTTGATCGACTTCAGACGTCTTCACCACGCCGTCGATATGCGAGCGGATTTGAAGTGCCTGTACTTCTCGTAGAGCTACGTCGAGTTCCTTCACCAAGCGTTCGCGTTCTCCCGCAAAGCGAGCGGTGGTTTCCGGTTCGGAGCGGCTTTGAGAGGTGCGAAGATCGCTCTCGACGAGGTGCAATTTCGCGCTGAGGATCTGGGCCTGAGCCTCAATGCCTGGATTGTCGAGAGTAGCCAGGATCTGGCCGGAGAAAACCTTAATGCCAGTGGGAACGTGCACTTGGCGGACGATCCCGGGGACTTCCGAACGAAGAACCTGATCGAGATGTGGCTCGAGCACAAATGGGGCGGAAAACTCTGTGCGGAAAACTGGAAGAAAGAGCAGAAGTAATCCACCGAATGCGGCGAATTGCAGGTTGTGCCTGGATCTCCATGCCATGTACGCCTCCGTTCTGGATTTCACCCAATTACGCAACGCGGGATACCTCTTCCTAAATCGCCGTATGACAAGCAGATAGATGAACACGGCGTAAGCCGCGTATCCCCAGTTGCCGAGCTTACCAATAAGGATGTTCTTCATGAAAAAAATGGAAAGAGTGAGAAGCAATGAGCTGTAAATAAATGAGATAGTGCCGTAAATGAGATAGATGCGGCGGTGGCGGCGGCAGGCGGGCGGGTATTCCACGTCTTCGAGGAGTAGATTTCTCTGCACCCAGAGCTTCAGAAACGCAAATGAATCTTCGCGCAGGTTATCCACTCCGAGATACTGAGAGAGTGCGTAATAACCGTCGGCCTTTATCAACGGGTCGAGATTGAAGAGCGTGCCCTCAATGCCGCTAAGGAGCATAGTTTTGTAGGCGAGATCATTGACGATCATTCCGGGAGTAGTGAAATGCCAAAGCAGAGTGGCGAGCCCGCAGACAACCAACTCAATCCACATACCGGCAAAGATTACCCACTGACGACGGCTGGTACGGTCAAATAAGAGAATATCCGTGGTATCTGTGTAAAAGGCGGGACTGAAGTAGATGAGCAGGAAACCCATCTGGTGAACCTCACCACCGAAGTGCTTGCAGGTGAGACCATGACCAAATTCGTGAATCGCGCCCAAGGCGAGCAGCAGGACCCAGAAGATCCAGATGTCGTAAGCCGTCTTTCCGGTGAAGGAATATAGGGCAACGGTATCGGTTTGGATGCGGGTCCAATCGTCAACAAAAAGATACAACGATAGGATAAACAAGGCGACCGAGAAGACGACGAAACCAGGGGTGAACAGCCAACCAAGGTAGGGGTCAATTTTTGTCAGGAATTTGTCAGGATCCCAAGCCTTGAAGCTAATGTAAAGCATGTTGGACCGATCAATGCGGCTTTTCCGTTCGTCTCGGATGCGTGCCAAAACAGCAAGATTTTTCTCGCCGAGTGACTGCTCCCACATGGCCGGCTCGACCCCGTCCAGAAACTCAAGGAGTTCAGTCTCTTCTAGGGCTTCATTGGGATGCCTCCGGGTGAATTCGTAGACGATATCTTTCGAAGTGCGGGTGCCGTCACAGAAGCTAAGAAGTTCATATTCGGAAGGGCCGTAACGATTGTAGGAGTTGGTTTCCGCGACTTTGATGACGAAGCTATCCTCGCCCTTGATGGTCTGCTCGCTGATACGCAAGTCTGCGCGCAATTTGGGGCGGCGCAGTCCCTTAGCCAGTACGCTGGAAACCTGCAAACTTGTGGGACCGAAGCGCATCGAAATAATTACCGCGGATTGGCGGGAGTGGTTGCCGGCCAAAATACCTGTACAGCCATGCCAGGCCGGAGGTCAGAGGACTCCCTTCCAGTGAGTTGGGCAGTTACGTTGTAGCTGTCGCTAGCGGGGTCCACTGTCGGGCTGACCTTGATGACTCTCGCACTCAGCTTGCGGCTGGAGTCACCGACGAGATTCAATGCAACCTCCACTCCTCGCGAGGGTCGCGGCATGGAGGTTTCCGAAACCTGAAACTGGACCAACAACGGAAAAAGTTGTGAGATTCGAAAGCATTTGTCACCTTTGGAGACGGTTTGACCTTCTCGAATGTAGCGGCGCACGACAACACCGGAAAAAGGCGCGTGCAAGCGAGTCTGCTCGATTTGAATTTCGATGCGTTGGATTTCCGCCTGATTTGCCTCGATGAGAGCTTCCCAGCCATGCAGGTCGTATTCCGCGCCTTTGGCCTGAAATTCAGCGACTTCGAGGTCAGCCATGCTCGAAAGGCCGAGTGCTCGCAGCTGCTGCTGGCGTTGATGGGCGGCGCTTTTTGCTTTCAGTTCCGCTTCTTTGTATTTCACGTTGTTTTGCGTAACACGTAAATCGTCGCGGGCTTTGACCAATTCCATTTGCAGAGATCTGTCATCGAGCGTGCCCAGTGTCTGCCCAGCTTTCACGACGCTACCTTCATCTTGTGTGACGGACAGGACAGTCCCGTCTCGCTCGCTGGAGAGTTCCACCTGGTGCTCTACAGACAGGACGGTAAGGATGCCGCTGCCAGGAGCGAACGGAACTGCGCGTGGATCAGTAGCGGTTGCAACCGGCACTGGTTGCGGCGCAGGTTCCACCTTGCTACCAGAGCCCGCATTTGCTCCTCCGCAAGCGACGATGCTCATGGCTGCAGTTGCAGTAAGAAGGAGGCTTATCCAGCTGCAATAGATGTTCAAGGGGTTTTTCACGGTACCCAACTCCAAGCTTTGCGCCAAAACCACCGGACAGGCGAACGCAGCATGACGTAGCCGACGGGGTACCAACCACTGCTTAGCCAGCCGCCGTGGATTTGAATTCGCGCGCGGCCCACCATCCCATTGCGCGCCAGTCCATCCGGGTTATCGAAGACCGCGCGGACCAAGAAATACTGCTCACCGGCTTCCGCGCGCGTTTGCGCGGTCAAGCGGTCGACGGTGCCGTGGAAAGTGACGGTCGGAAAGGAATTGAATTTCAGGGCCACGCCGCTGCCAAGTTGCACGAGTCCAAGATCAGTCTCGGGCACGCCGATCTCGGCCGCCATGCGAGATTGAATCACAATCTCACAGAAGCCTTCTCCGGGTTTGAGCATCGTGCCCGCCCTCTCTTCTACTCTTGGAGTGACCACAATTCCGGAGATGGGAGCGCGCAGTTCAGCGGCGAACACGCGTTGACGTTCATATTCCATTTCAGCCGAATGCAGATCAGCACGGATCTTAGCTAGCCCCGCTGCGGAAGGATCGTTGCGAAATTCAGCCTCCGCGAGTTCACGTCGCGCCTGGCCTTGTGCGGCTTCACTTTCTGCCAAGCGCACGCGACTCTCCCCGTTTTCCAGTTGCGCGAGTACCTGCCCAGATTGAACTACATCGCCTTCGTGGACAAACACACGTTTCACAACTCCGCCATCGATGGTACTGAGGACACGATGTTCGACGGGGACCACAGTGGCGTTTGTCCCTAAACGGAGTGGCCAGGGCACGAAGATCAGTAGGAGCACGGCTAGCGCAGCCCGTCCCGCATAGGTGCGCCTGCGTCCCTCGGGGATTGCCGAGAGCCATTTCTTTTTTCTTTCAGCAAAGGGTTGCAAAAATGTAGCGAGTGGTACTTGCTGATACAGTTGCGCATTTCGGATAGCAACGGTCGTCTGGTTCGCCAGAATCGCGAGAATCTCCTTGTGATTTTCAGAAAGGAAATCGGCATCGCTGCTAAGCAGACCGATGGCTCCTAGTTTGCCTTGCTCATCACGCAGAGGAATTCCACGGAAGCCGTCGTATTGATTGGCTTCAAGGAACGGCACCAGTTTCGGGCGGACCGGTTCGGGATCAACTTGCCAGTCTGGCTCGGCGTGATTTGCTGAAACCAGGTGTTCCTGATTAGCCACCCAATCGAGTTGCTCTCGTAAATCGTCCATTTCCTTTGTGTCGGGTAGCTCCGTCTCACCGGAAACGGCGCCAAGCACGAATTGGCCCCGGTCAAAGAAGCCGATGACGCACCGGTCAAAGGGAACGACAGTCGAGGCCTGATTTACAACCGTGGTCAGTACATGGTCGAGGTCTAGCGTGGAGGTAATTTGTTGTGAGATTTTCAGCAACGCATCCAGCGCAGAAACCCGGCGTTCGGACTCGAGGAGTTTTGCGTTGTGAAGGGCCGCAGTCGCTTGCTCACTGATACTGCTCAAGAAGAAGAGATCTTCTTCATTGAAAGGAGAATCGTCAACTTTGTTTACCAGTTCAAGGACTCCGATGACTTCTTCACCTTTTCGCAGCGGCGCGGCCATCCAGGACTGGAATTCGAATTCGCCGTCCGCTGTCTGACGCTCCGTCAACTCAGGTTCCTGAGCGGGTTCGTCCACCAGTTTTGCCTCGGCATGGTGCGCTACGCTTCCAAGAAGCCCTTCGCTAAGCGACCTCCGGGAGGCTTCGCTAACGGTAGGGTCTTCACCATCTTTCCCAGCCAGATAGAGATCGCGTGAATCCGCATCCACAAGCCAGACGTTGCAGGCTTGGGCACCGAGAATATCTCGGACCTTTCCCGCAACGATTGGCACGAGGTCTTCTAGTTCCAATGTGGAAGTAAAGGTGCGGCCGATATCATAGAGAGCAGTCAGGCGTTCAAGCGTGGAAAGGTTGGCTTGACGTTCAGATTCGGAAGCAGCAAGCTTGGCCAAGGACTGGCTCAGCAACTGGGCGGCCTCCTCCAGTAACTGTTGCTCTTCTTCTGAGAATTCTCGGCCTTGCTTGTTCAGTAATTCGAGTATCCCCGCAGGACTCTCTTCTCCGGGGATCGGCGAGTAGAGGGCCGACCTCACGAGTGTACGGCTCGGTTCCTCCAGGTGATCCAATTCCAGGTCAGCAAGTTCTTGCTTTCCCACGCGCCGGCTATCTCCAGATTCAAGTACTCCCAGCAGAATGCTGTCGTCTGGGAATTCTCTCGCGGGAGCGAATTTAACGCCTGGTTCGGTCCAGCAAGCTACGCAGGCTAGTCCTTCCGACTCAGGGGACATGAGCCAAACTAAGACGGCGCGGACGCTGAGCATGGTTCCCAAGCGGGCCGCAAACGTCTTCAGTAATGTTTCCCGATCGCGACAGGCGAGCGCGATACTCGCAAGTTCGAAGTGGGTAGAAGACAGATCCATAACTCTCCCTGCACAGGCAGCACCCACAGCTCTCAAAGTACGCTGGAAAACTACTCTGCCCTGCAAGCAGAGGCTGGCGCCGAGCCTAACAAATGCAGGATTAGAGCGTCAAGAGAGCGTTTTCGCGCGGCTGCGGAACACTGAAGGACAGTTACAACCCCTTGTTTGCGGTTTGATTTTCAGCTAGCTTTGCATGCGAAAGAGGCACACGTGAAACTCAGCGTCCGGAAAGCGGGCAGGGCTACGATCCTGGATTTCGAAGGATCGCTCAAACTAGGAGAAGCGGAGGAAGGCGTTCGCCGGCAGATGCAGGAGTTGGTGGACAGTGGTTCCACCAAATTGGCGTGCAATCTCGCACATTTGACGGATCTTGACAGCTCAGGGATCGGAGCGCTGGTTCGCGCGTTCGCCCATGTAAATCGAGCGGGGGGAAAGTGCGTTTTCTATGCGGCAAACAGCCGGGTACTCATGCTGTTGAAGATCGTGCGATTGGATACGGTGCTGGAACTGGTCGACGATGAAGGGGCCGCCCTTTCGCGACTGTAGAGATATCCGACTTGTAGTCAGCAAATCGCTGCCTAAAGCCTCACGAGACGGAGCGCGTGGTGAGACCGTGCCATGGAATGGAATGCTGACACATCAGGGTTGTCGTGCTAAACGGTTTTGACTTTTTCATCTGACGTTGATTTATTCAGCATATTTTTCCGCCCTTGGCGGACACGTCGAGGGGCACCGGCTAATGCATCCTACACATTCGGAGCCAGATAATTCGTGGTCTCGCTTTTTGGACATTTGGGCCTGGATTTGCACATTAAGGGGCGAACGCCTATTGAGGGCATTCCGAAGGAAGGAGAAATACTATGCCAGCGAAGAAAGCGAAAAAAACACCGGGAACCAAAAAGTCCAATCGGCTGCAAAAGCAAAAGGAATTGCAGGCGGTCAGGCCCCTTACGATTGTGTTGCCTTATTCTGACCCTAAAATGATGTATACTAAACAGAAGTAGGGAGACCCACTGGTCTGCACGCAAATGGTTCAACAGGCAAGGGTTTGCTACATTAGACGAAATCCCTTGTCCCATCGTGACCTTGATTGCAGTGCTGATTACACGCTGCAGGTGGCTCGATTCGTCAGTATAGGAACGTCATGAGGCGAGTCCATTGGGTTCAAAGGGCTAAACTCAATGAACGTCTTTGAGGGTCACCGTCAGATATGGAACTGCGCCTCCACTCTTCGTCAATGCTTTCACGGGTTGCAACGATTTTCCGCTCCTGATTGCCTTGGACTTTTTCATTTCCTTCTTCGGCTTTGATGGCATGATTTTTCTCCGTGTTCAATCTTGCTTCTACTGCCGCAATCGCAGATCTATGAGCATCTTGTTTGCCAATGTCCACCGTGTGAATCTACTGGACTATCTCTTTTCTTGTCAATCGGTTACTGCCCCTATAGGCACGACTGCAACTCTGAAAAACTAACCACTCATTGAAAAATTCAGAGGCCAGGTCTTGTTTAAGATTCGGCGAACGCCGCCGTTGCGATTTAAGTGGCTTCAATGCATGAGGATAGGGGAATGCGGAGGAGTCCCTCCCCATGGCACAGCAGTAGCACGTGGTTGTGTGCGATACGGGATCCTACAAAATCTCAATGGAGGTCACGAGGATGACGTCGAATACCAAGAAAACTAGCAAGAAAAAAGCTTTTGATTCGAGCAAAAGAACCGACAATGTGAGCCCCTCCGTGAAGGCGTTGGAACCCATCAGACCGTTGGCGTTTTGTACGACGCACAAGGGCAAGCCCCACTAGACGTTCTGTGATAGCAACCGTTTGTTTGACGATTCGTGGCCGACGGGGCCGCAAACGTCTTCAGTAATGTTTCCAGATCGCGCCAGGCGAGCGCGATGCGGGGGGAAAGTGCGTTTTCTATGCGGCAACCAGCCGGGTACTCATGCTGTTGAAGATCGTGCGATTGGATACGGTGCTGGAACTGGTCGATGATGAAGGGGCCGCCCTTTCGCGACTGTAGAGATATCCCACTTGAAGTCAGCAAATCGCTGCCTAAAGCCTCACGAGACGGAGCGTGTGGTGAGACCGTGCCATGGAATGGAATGCTGACACATCAGGGTTGTCGTGCTAAACGGTTTTGACTTTTTCATCTGACGTTGATTTATTCAGCATATTTTTCCGCCCTTGGCGGACACATCGAGGGGCACCGGCTAATGCATCTTACACATTCGGAGCCAGATAATTCGTGGTCTCGCTTTTTGGATATTTGGGCCTGGATTTGCACATTAAGGGGCGAACGCCCAGTGGGGGGCAATCCGAAGGAAGGGGAAAAAACGTCGGTTCTGGAGGTTGAACTTGCGAGCGTTCTCGTGGGCTCAGTACCGGGAACTAAGAAAGAGAGCCTATTTGTGGAAGCTGAGGATGTACTAGGCAAAAAGGGCTGCCGGGCAATAGACGGTTAAGAGTCCAGAGAGGAGAATGAACATGGTCAAGCAACGTGCGGATAAGGGTGACAAGAAGCCAAGCATAAAGCGGCACAAGTTAAAGACTTCGAAGAAATTGTCCTCGGTACGGACCCTGCAGCGTCCTCCTGACTGTACAGGTTTCACGCTCCGTTGCACCGGCGGCTCGAAATAGGCAACATCGAAGTTTCTTGGTTTGATCACTAAGGAACTGCGAAGAAGGACTACGACGGCAACAAAAGCATCTCGCAAGCAAGCGGGAAAGCCCGGCGAGAAGCTCACAAAAGAAGGATTAAAAGTCGCGAGGGGAGAATGAACATGGTCAAGCAACGTGCGGATAAGGGTGACAAGAAGCCAAGCATAAAGCGGCACAAGTTAAAGACTTCGAAGAAATTGTCCTCGGTACGGACCCTGCAGCGTCCTCCTGACTGTACAGGTTTCACGCTCCGTTGCACCGGCGGCTCGAAATAGGCAACATCGAAGTTTCTTGGTTTGATCACTAAGGAACTGCGAAGAAGGACTACGACGGCAACAAAAGCATCTCGCAAGCAAGCGGGAAAGCCCGGCGAGAAGCTCACAAAAGAAGGATTAAAAGTCGCGAGGGGAGAATGAACATGGTCAAGCAACGTGCGGATAAGGGTGACAAGAAGCCAAGCATAAAGCGGCACAAGTTAAAGACTTCGAAGAAATTGGTTGGGGTGCGGACCCTGAGGATTCCTCCTGAATGTACAGGTCTCACGCTCCGTTGCACCGGCGGCTCGAAATAGGCAACATCGAAGTTTCTTGGTTTGATCACTAAGGAACTGCGAAGAAGGACTACGACGGCAACAAAAGC
Source organism: Candidatus Acidiferrales bacterium (assembly GCA_963780315.1). Classification (GTDB taxonomy): domain Bacteria; phylum Acidobacteriota; class Terriglobia; order Acidiferrales; family UBA7541; genus Acidiferrum. The sequence continues at coordinate 159,646 of CAWABP010000007.1, forward strand.
ATCTCGCAAGCAAGCGGGAAAGCCCGGCGAGAAGCTCACAAAAGAAGGATTAAAAGTCGCGAGGGGAGAATGAACATGGTCAAGCAACGTGCGGATAAGGGTGACAAGAAGCCAAGCATAAAGCGGCACAAGTTAAAGACTTCGAAGAAATTGGTTGGGGTGCGGACCCTGAGGATTCCTCCTGAATGTACAGGTCTCACGTTCCGTTGCCCCACCGGCTCGAAATAGGCAACATCGAAGTTTCTTGGTTTGATCACTAAGGAACTGCGAAGAAGGACTACGACGGCAACAAGAGCATCTCGCAAGAAAGCGGGGAAGGCCGGCAAGAAGCTCACAAAAGAAGGGTCAAAAGTCGCGAGAGGAGCATGAACATGGCCAAGCAACGTGCGAAAAAAAGTGACAAGAAGCCAAGCGTAAAGCGGCACAAGTTAAAGACTTCGAAGAAGTTGCTTGGGGTACGGACCCTGAGGCCTACATGTACTGCTATGAGCACGGAATGCGGTCTGACGCACTAGGAAACATCGATCAGTCTAAGTCTTAACGTACGGTTCGGCTCGCTTGTCGAACTTGGAGGCTTTATGTTTCCGGACACGGGTTGCACTGTGCCGCTCTCTTGCCACAAACGAGCGCGCAGGCAGATTGCGGAGGAATTTCCCCCGAGGGCGAACAATTCGCAGGTACAGTCATGAACAACGGAAAACTCAGCGCGAACTCCGCACGCGCGCAGCGAAAGTTCCTGCGGGGCGCGATTACAGACGCTGGCTTCCGTGGTGGCGAACTGGCAGATTCGCTCCCTCCGGATGCTTTCGTGGGCGCGCGCGCGATTGCCTACGTTGCCGAATCCTCCTGGTTTATGTATTGCTACACGTGCGCACTCGAGGATTCTTGCGGCCACGGGCAATTCCCGCGTGCTGACCGATGAGTCTTGCACTTCGGATCTTCTAATCGTGTACCGATGCTGAGCCAGCGCGAAGTTGTTCCCTACCTCCTGGCCCGCGGCTTGCTTACCTCGCAATCCGTAGTCGAAGGCGACTTGGTGGTCGACGACGTATCTCGCCGTAACCACAATTTCTTGGTCGCTTGTCCTTCTGGACGGTATCTGCTGAAGCAAGCGGCGGACCCGGAACGCGCGCAAACCATCTCTCGCGAAGCGGCCTTCTATAGAGCAGTCTCTGAAAAGGAAAATGGACTTTCGCGCTATCTGCCCAAGTTTTATCTCCACGATAAGGAACGGGACATTCTGATCATCGAATCTCTGGAAAATGCAGAGACGCTGCGAGAGCAGCAAATGCGCACAGGCCGCTCGTCTATCCGCGTAGCTGAAGAATCGGCGGAAGCGCTGGCGGCACTCCACCAGTTCGGTGCCGGTTCCGCGGCTGAGTTTGTCACCGCGGGATCATCAAGGCAGCGATTGCTCTATCGACCAGGCCTCGATATTTTCCGCTCCGCCACCGGCGGAGGAATTGAAGTCATAAAAATGATCCAAAAAAATAAGGACCTGGCCGACGTTCTGGACCATTTGACCGGTGAACCAGAAGGATCCTGTGTGATTCACGGGGACGTGCGGGGTGACAATTTTCTCCTCCCCGCGGGGGCAGGGGCCCGACGAGAGCGCTGGCTGAAGATTATAGACTTTGAGCTCACGACCCGTGGCGATCCGGCCGTCGATATTGGCTGGATGTTCGCCGATTATCTCAGTCAATGGATATTCTCTCTTCCACTCATCGCCGGTTATCGCCCTGATCGCTTCGCTGCAGTCGCGCGATGGCCGCTTCGGAAGGTCCAGCCGCTTGTCCGCTCTTTTTGGCGCCGATACGTTTTCTCCATGAGACTGGATCGGTCCCAGTCGGATCAATTTCGATCGCGCGCCGTGACTCACTGTGGCGTGCGGCTGTTGCACCTTGCCATCGAGATGACTTACGCATCGAGTGACATCACGCGCAGCCAGCTCTGCCTCTTGCAGGTGGGTACGAACATCCTGCTTCAGCCGGAAGCAGCGTCCGTTGATCTGATGGGAATCGGGAACCTGGGGCGAGAGGCTCGATGACTAATTTTGTCGAGCAGGTCGAGGGGGCGATTCGCGCGACGGCGTTCCACGGACGGAACGGCTACTCCTGGTTTGGAATACCGTGTCCCCGGTTCACGCCCCGGACCCGGCAGGTTTTGGGTGAAAGAGCCATCCACAAATGGCTTCTTTCCCAACTGCGATGGCAGCTCTATGGAGCTTTCTATTGCCAAGGAATTGCTGCCCCCGCTGAAGTTGCCATTGGCGTCCATTCGCCACCAAGCGCGGCACATTTTGTCGAGGAGCTATCGCAGGCCAACTCCGGGAATGGTTACTGGGAACAAGGCTGGAAAGTGACCGCAAAGAACTCTCATCGCCTGCTGGTGCGACGGAACGGACTTGAGCTGTGGGCGCTGCCAGAGGATTGCCGGTCACCTTCAAATGGTCAGCTCTCCGAAGGCACCCCAGTTAGCCTCCACTTTCCCAAGGAAATGCGGCAGATTTCGCCCGGGTTCTATGTGGCGAAGAGTGACGTTGAAATGCCGGATTCCAAAAGCCAGATTGTCCTGAGGTTTTACTGGAATCTCAAGGCCCACAGCGCTGTTCCGCTCATGCGCGCCCTCACGGGGGGACTCAATGATATTGGTGTGCCGTTTCGGTTTAAAGTGGCCAGTAGCGAGTCATCTTTCGTACGTTGCGATTCCGGCGTGCTCTACGTGGCCAAGAACGATTTTGGAGCTGTCTCGCGTGTTGTGCGTCGTGTTTACGCCGAGATTGGGCCGCAGAACTTCAACTCCAAGGTTCCCGCGCTTACCAAGACTTTGGCTCCCGGACTGGGTCTTGCGGAGGACCCAGGTTCGCAACTTGACAGTTTTGGCACCCACCGCTGCCGATTGTTGGCGGAGGGTTTAATTCAGGCACACAAGATCGGCAGGCATTCACTCCGCGAACGCCTGGTCGTGGTGGAAGACCGGTTTGCCGAAGACGGTCTTAGCCTCGAAAAACCATTCCTGAATTCTGGATCGATCGACGTTTACGATATTGAGCCCTTAGCTGGTCAGATTCAGGTGCCGGTTACGCGCTCGCTCGATCCATTGCTTGGCCAACGGCAAAATTATTTGGAGGTAGCCTCCCGAATCGGCAGAAGGCTTACGCAACAGGCCCTATGGTACGAGGATCGCTGCAATTGGCTTGGGTTCCGGGCGTTGGAATTCAGCATCGTTCCCCGTTCCAGTGCACTCCTTGCCGCCATGGGTCCTGACCTGTACGAAGGGACCAGCGGCGTGGCGTTATTTCTCGCTGAATTGTGCGCTGTTACTGGAAATCCTGATCTGCGGCGAGTAGCGCTCGGCGGGATTAGGCACGCCTTGTCGCGTCTTGAGGCTTTGCCTCTCGCGGCTCGCCCAGGGCTCTTCACTGGTTGGGTCGGAATAGCGATTGCTGCTGCGCGCATGGCTAAGGTCCTTGGAGACGAGAGTCTGTTCCGGGCGGCATCTCATTTGACGCAGCGGTGTACGACGGAAAAACTCGAAAACTGGGAATCCGATGTGCTTTTCGGTAAGGGCGGAACCATCATCGGCTTTCTGGTGCTGAGTGAACTCTTGGAACAGCCCGGCTTGGTGGGAACTTGCGAACGGATCGCCCGGAAACTCCTTCGCGCGGCCGACAAGTCAACGTGGGGCTATTCATGGAATGCATCGGCGATACCGAGCAGCCGGAATTTAACAGGATTTTCTCACGGGACCGCAGGTATTGGGTGCGCGCTGCTGGAATTGTTCCACGCAACGGGCGATTTGAAATATAAGAAAGCCGGGGAAGCTGCCTTCAGTTACGAAAACCATTGGTACGACTCCGAAATGCAGAACTGGCCCGATTTGCGTGAAGAACCGAGCGAGCCAAGGCCAAATCCGCGAGCATTTCCATTTGCCACTTCCTGGTGCCACGGAGCACCGGGAATCGCGCTCTCCCGTGTGCGTGCCTACGAGGTTCTTAACGATGCCAAATACCGGGCCGAAGCAGTTGCCGGACTTGCCACCACTCGAAGGGCTGTCGATTCCGAACTACAGTTCGCGAATGCAGGCTTCTGCCTCTGTCACGGCCTCGCCGGAAATGCCGAGGTGCTTCTCTACGGGCATAAAGTATTGGGGGCTGCGGCCGAAGGAGCGCAAGAGAGCGCTCTTGCCGTCGCCGATACCGGAATTGCACGATATCTCGAGCACGAGAACGAGTGGCCCTGCGGCGTCGGAGGCGGAGAGAATCCCAGTCTTATGGTAGGCATGGCGGGCATCGGCCACTTTTACCTCCGCTTGGCAGCACCGCAAGTGCCGGAGGTTGTTATTTTCCGTCCAACGGAACTAGAGCCTTTCTAATTTAAGTGCCTACGTATCCGGAGGAGGCAAAATAGTTCGCACATTCGCTCGATGTGACGGTGTTGAGGAGTTCGCCGATTTTCTTCCATAGCTCCTCGGTGGATCGTTTGGCGGCTTTGCGGAGTAGGGTCTTGAGTTTTGAGAAGAGCTTTTCGATGGGATTCAGATCGGGCGAATAGGGCGGCAAATAGAGCGTCAGGGCGCCGACTGCGGCAATGGCTTGTTGGACCCCGTCCACTTTGTGGCTGCTGAGGTTATCGAGGATGACGATGTCTCCGGTTTGGAGTGTGGGGCACAGGAACTGTTCCACCCAGGCCAGGAACAGCTCACCGTCCATGGGCCCGTCGACGACCATGGGAGCGGTCAATCGATGGTGCCGCAGGCCAGCGACAAAGGTCGTCGTTTGCCAACCGCCCAGGGGCGCCGAACCCACGCAGCGACAACCCTTGGGAGCACGACCATAGCTCCGTGTCAGGTTGGTCGCCGCCCAGGTTTCATCGATAAATACCAGCTTTTCGAGGTCCATCGCCGGCTGCGCTTCACTCCATGCGCGCCGCGCTGCCTGCACGTCCTCGCGCTCTTGCTCGCTGGCGTGCAGCGTTTTTTTTGAACGTCAGCTTCCACTTGTTCAACTGATGCCAAAGTGCGCCGATTTTGATCACTACACCCTGCGACGCCAAGCGCTCTTGCAACTCGGCAAGAGTCAGTCCCGGCTCGGCGGCGATCCAGCCGCGCAAAGCGGACTCCGCTTCCTGCAACCGGGACCGGCGATGGCCGCCGATCGGAAAACTGCTGCGTACCCCGGTTTCTTGCTCACGGTCTCGCACTTGGTAGACATAGAAGCGGCTTACCTCAAAGCGGCGCGCGATCGCCGAAGGGCCTTCTCCCCGGGACAAAGCTCGCAGCACACGATCACGCAAATCCTGCGAATATGATTGCATCCACACCTCCCTCTAGCCGACAGGAGGATTATCGCACGAAATGTAGATACTTAAATTAGAAATGCTCTAACGCGTGGAGCAGACGAAGAAAGCACGCGGCGCCGTGGCCGGCATAGTGATTGTTCGCGAACCCGTATACGGTGACTCCGCACTGCACAAGGAAACGCTGACCGTGCACCGGTTCGGTGTAGGTTGGCTGCTGCGCAAAACACTGGCTTCGACCAATCCCATCGAGTCGTGCTTTTCGACCGTCGGCGATTTCGCAAAGTGGCCCCGGATTCAGCCGGAAGCCGTTGTGACGGATAGCTTTCTGAGTTAAGTGGCCCCCTCCACTTTTCCCATCATTTTTGCAAATCTACTGGGCCCTTGACTTGGGTGGTCTACTGAGCCTAATATTAGGCTCAGTAATAGGGAAACCTCTCCCTGGCGAGTCTCTGCCTTACAATAGGTGTGCGTACCTTTATGACTGGTGATTCCGATCTGCATTTGCGCGGTCAATTGGTCCGGCGTCTCAGATTATTCCGCGAAATGCTGCCTGGCTCGTTTGTGGAATACCGGCGCTCCTGTGGGCGAGCGAACTGTCATTGTGCCGACGGCAAGAGCCTGCATACCCAATACCGGGTTTCCGTGCTGATCGACGGCCAGCCCAAAACCTTCCACGTCCCGAAGAGCATGGTCGATCAGGTACGCAAGATGATCCAGTTGCGCCAGCGGTTTGAAGAGGCGGCGGCCGCCATTTGCAAGATCAATCTGCGCCGTTTTTTGAATGAAAAGGAAAAGTCATAGCCTGCTCACGACGGCACCGCTTCGAAGCCTATTTGGACAAGGTATTTGATTTTTTCAGCCTCTCCAACCACGCTCTTCGAGATACTTTTCCGCGGTAGCCAACTTATTCGCCCATGCAGCCTTGTATGGCGCGCTGCGGCACAGTCTCCGCGCACCTCCACATCGCTCTGTCCCACCATTGAATTTGCATAGGGCCCGCGTTCGCCGCAACCGCGGGCAGCTTCCTTCAAGGCAGAGCATTTTTAGCTTGGCGGCATGCCGATAGTAGACGTAAGCAGAGTGGAAACGTGACTGAGGCGGGCCGGTGAGCTAAAAATGTTTTGCACTAAGCCGCCGCAAGCTGTGTGCGCTATGGGTTTTGTTTGATAAGTGGGACGCGACGTAGGGGGCACAGGCGGTAGGTAAAGTGCGGAGACGAGCATGCTGGGTTGCAGTTCGGTGTCTTCTGCGGGAACTTTTGGGGCAAGATGCGGGTTGCTTGACTGTCTGCGCGGTGATCTGAACGACAAGAAGCAACAGCAGTCCGTTGACTCGAAAGTGTCGAGCTCGTGGCGAGAGCAATTTGGATTCGTTTACGGTCGCTCATGAAGTATTTTGGATGGTCGGTGAAGAGCGCACTTGAGGCAGCGCCTTGACCGCGACCATGCGACCTCGATGACAAACGGGACATTCCCGAAGAGAGCGGCCCGTGAGCCTCTCGTATCGATCACGATAATCCTCTTGAATCGTGGGCTCGGCAGAGCCTTCCTTTGGAGAAGCCATGCCGAGAAGTTGGCGGCAATGCTCCAACTTCTTCTTGCGATGTCGATTGCCGAGGAACCCGTAGTAGCGAATGCGGTGGAACCCACTCGGTAGCACGTGGAGCAAGAATCGCCGGATGAACTCGTCTGCCGTGAGGGGCATGGTTTTCTGCTGATTGTTGTCGCGGTAGTCTCTCCATTTAAATTTCACTTGGCCATCTTCGATGTCGACGATCCGATGATTGGAAATGGCCACGCGGTGGGTGTAGCGGCCGACATAGTCCACCACTTGCTGTGGCCCGGCGAAAGGTGGCTTGGCGTAGACGACCCATTCCACGTCTCGCATCGAATCGAGATGACGGTTGAAAGCGTGCGGATATTGGAGCGCCTGAAGCGAAGTGAAGAACCGCAACTTGCCGGCGTCGAAGGCCTCCTGCAGATACTGCAGGAACAATCGGCGGAACAGCCGAGAGAGCACCTTTACGGGTAAGAAAAAGTTGGGGCGGCAGGAGATCCACCTGGCACCATCAAGTGAAATCCCGCCGCCTGGAACGACACAATGCAGATGAGGATGGAAAAACAGGTTCTGCCCCCAACTGTGAAGTATGGCGAAAAAACCGATCTCGGCGCCCAGATGTTGGGGATCGGCAGCGATGGTCGACAAGGTCTCAGCAGTGGCTCGGAAGAGTATGCCGTAGACGAGATCTTTGTTCTGGTAAGCGATGGAAGCAACCTGTTCGGGAATGGTGAAGACGACATGAAAATAGTGCGTGTCGAGAACTTCGGACGTTCGTTTTTCAACCCACTCCGCACGTGCGAGTGACTGACATTTTGGGCAATGACGATCCCCGCAGCTGTCGTAGCAGGGCCGCTCGTGATTGCAGCAGTCGCAGCGCTCGAGATGACCGCCGAGAGCTGCGGTTCGACACACCTCGATCGCGGTCATGACGCGCCGTTGAGCGGGGAATAGCGACGCAGCATGCTGCTGACGATAGGCTTCACCGTAGCGGCGGAAGATGTCCGCCACTTCCAGTTTCGGGCGATCCAAGGGGCCCGGCGGTTAGAGGTGTTGCGACGGAGTAGGCTGGATCTCCATCGAAACAGGGCGAGGCAGCAAATCCAGTGGGCTCGATGTCGAGCACACTTTGCTGGTCGCGATGTGCAGATATTTTGCGGTTGTCTCCAGGCTGCGATGGCCGAGCAAGAGTTGAATCTGGCGAATGTCGGTGCCCCATTCAAGCAAGTGACATGCAAAGGCATGCCGCATGGAATGCGGTGTGATCGGTTTAGGAATTTCGGAAATACGGCGGGCTTTCCGACACATCGCCGCAACCGAAGTGGTGGTTATGTGCTGGTCCGGCGTGCCACCCGGAAAGAGCCAGTGCCCAGGCCTTTCGATTCGCCACCAGGCTCGCAGGATCTCTAACAGTTTCGGTGAGAGCATTACGTAACGATCTTTCAGTCCTTTGCCTTGCTCGACACGCAAGACCATGCGCTGGCTGTCGATCGCCGGGAGTGTGAGCGCAACGGCTTCGGAGATGCGCAAGCCGGCGGCGTAGCAGGTGGTTAAGACGGCGCGGTGCTTCCTCATTGCGACACAGTCAAGAAATCGAAGGACTTCCTCTGGGCTGAGGATGATAGGCAGTTTTTTAGGCACCTTGGGAGACGGGATCATGTCGGCCATACACCAGTTCTTTTTGAGGGTCACCCGATAGAGGAAGCGAATCGCGGAGGTGGCAACGCTGATCGAAACTACCCCCAGCTTCCTTTCGTTGGTCAGATAGACCTGATAGGCACGAATCTGTTCCGGACCCAACAACTCTGGTGACTTGTTGAAGTAGCGGGCAAAGCCCAAGACTTCTCGGGTGTAGGAGGCTTGTGTTACAGGCGAAAAGTTTCGGACCTGCATATCCTCGATAAATCGTTGTCGAAGCGACGTCATGGAAAGCTCCTTTGCAAGATGGAATGTGCTGCAGTGAGCAGCCGCTCCATGCTTTAACAAAGAGGACTTCCGTAGCGGGGATATGTTCAACTGGAACAGCGACGAATATGACCGGATAAGCCGACACGACTACAGCGCCACCACTACCGCGCTAGCGGTTTAGTGCAAGTCGTTGTATCGAAAGCACGCAAACACACCGTGCTCGTGCCTGCGCCTTCCCCGCTCGCGCTTCCGATACAACACTAGGACTTCGGGACAACGTCGCGTTCGCTGGCCGAAAACGCCCGTTCGATCCAGTGTCCGTCTTCGCATAGCTTCCGCATAGCTCGTCACTCGGGAGCAATGGCCAAAGTGCTGGATAGTCCGAATGTCCGCTGTGATTGGCGAGTGGGTAAAGGACGGTCGGTTGGCCTGCGCACAGAGGCCGGGCGCCAGCCTCACTCTGCAGCGTATAAAAAGAGAGATAATATACGCTGGCGAAAGAGAGGTCCCGTGAAACCAAACTCGCTTGCTCCGACCCATCACGGAGAACTAATTTGCGTCCAAAATGTCGCGAATTGTAGGATCTTCGCCAGCCGACATCGACCGGGCCTTGTCGTCCCCAAGCACGTTCATGACCGGACCTGCATAGGTTTTGTTGTGGAGGGGCAGTGCGAAGAGAAACTAAGCAACCGAGTCATGGACCTGAGTCAACACAAATTATTTTTTCGACCCGCCGGCGAAATCCATGCCAACCGGGCCGGGAGTAATGGGTTTCGTTGTCTCGTTGCGGAGGTGCCAGATGTATGGATAGAACATATTCGTGATTGCGCCGTCTTACCAAGTCAACCCTGCTCCGTTCAAAACGTGGACCTAACTTGGCTTTCGATGAGGCTTTACCAAGAATGCAGACTGGGAGGATTGGCGAGCCCCCTCGCGATTGAAGGCCTGATGCTAGAGATCGCCGCTGGTCTCGGCCGCGAGCACCGGGTCGATCGGCACAGTCACAGCCCTATTTGGTTGAGAAGCGCTCGAGATGCTCTTCATGCACATTGTCACGAGCCCCTGCGCCTCAGTACGGTTGCGGGCTGGGTTGGAATTCACCCTGTTCACTTAGCCCGCGAGTTCAGAAAGCACCAAAGCTGTACCGTGGGGCAGTATTTGAGGAAGCTGCGCGTCGAATCTGCCAGCCGCAAGCTGATGGAGTCGGATTCGCCGCTCGCGGTAATCGCTTTGGATGTCGGCTTCGCGAACCAGGCGCATCTTTGCAGAATCTTCAAACTTGTCACCGGCATCTCTCCAGCGCGCTATCGCGCCCTCGCAAGGGCCGCTAATCCCAGACAACATGTTGCAATCATGAAAGAATCTTAGGCGCGGCGACGTTAGGATGGGCTAATGAAAACATTCCTGCGCTTGCTGTGCCCCGCCGTCATTGCGGTTTTATCGATTGCGCCTGCTGCTCAACAAACGAATGTCCCGAGTCAGGCATCAATTCAGCTCAGCCCTGAGCGTGCAGTCAAGTTTCGACGGGCTTCCGATCTTCATTTTTCGCCCGATGGCTCCCGGCTCGTCTGCGTCGTCTCGGAAGTGAACGGGCCCGCAATAAAATCGCACCTTTGGCTGCTTCATATCGGCCAAGGAGAACTGCAACAGTTCACCTTTTCGCAGACGTCGGAGCGATCGCCGCGGTGGGCACCAGATGGCGACAACGTGGCGTTTCTCTCCAATCGCGCTGGGACTATGCAGGTTTATGTGATGCCGACCGGCGGTGGGGAGGCTCGCCCGGTGACGAACAGCGCGACCGAAGTCAGTGACTTCCACTGGTCGCCCGACGGCAAACAGATCGCCTTCCTTGCAGCAGAACCAGAACAAGGAAAGACCGACAATGACGCCCAGATTGCTGACAGCGAACAGGATCTTGAACGTCTGTGGGTGGCCGATCTCGCTTCAAGAAAGACTCGCCAAATGACACGCGGCGCCTGGCGGGTTGATGGCTTCGACTGGTCAAGCTCTGACCAGATTCTCGTGATGGCGAGTGATCACCCAAAGGCCGAGACCTGGAATGATGCTCTGTATAGTATTTCACTGACGGACGCTGCAATCACTCCCCTCGGCAAACCCAATCAGCCGTTTGACGGACTTTTGCTTTCACCCGGCCGCAAGCAATTTTCCTTTCTCTCGACTCGCACCAGCGGGCCGATTCCTCATGATCTCTTCCTGCAGAGCATCAGCGGTGGAACAGCTCGCGATGTGACATCCGCAATCGATCGCGCGGTCATCGATGCAAAGTGGCAAAACGACTCCACCATCCTGGTTCGCGTTGCTGATGGCTTCCACAATCGCATTTTTCGAATCGGCTCCGATGGAGTCTCGGCGGCTATCGACCTGCCGCGCTCTGTTCGCGCCTTCGACGTCGCGTCCGACGGCACGTTGGCTTTTGTTGGAGTTGGCTTCAATCGCCTGCCGGAACTCTTCATCCGGCACATCGACGGTTCTGTGGGGCAGGTAAGCCATTTGCAAACGGAGGACTGGGGCGTAGTTCGGCTCGCCGATGCGGAGATCTTCCGCTTCAAGAGCTTTGATGGAACGGAAGTCGAGGCTGCACTGATGAGGCCGATCGGCCCAGCCTCTAAAGCAAAACGACCGCTCGTCCTGCTTGTGCATGGCGGACCAGCCGGCAACTTTTCCGCAGACTATTTTTGGTTCAATGCTTGGCCTCAGCTTTTGGCCGCAAGAGGTTATCAAGTCCTGATGGTCAACCCTCGGGGATCGGTTGGCTATGGCGAAAGTTTCTTGAAGTTGAATCGCACCGACTGGGGCGGCGGGGACTTCAAGGATTTGATGGCAGCTATGGATGCTGTGATCGCTCGTGGGGAGACCGACCCTAGCCGCTTGGGCATCGGCGGTTGGTCCTATGGAGGCGAGATGACGCAGTGGGCCATTACACAGACCAATCGCTTCAGGGCTGCAGTCACCGGCGGTGGCGTATTTGACCAAACCCTCGAGTTTGAAACTGAAGGTTCTCCCGCTGATGACGAATGGTACTTCGGCACGCCTTGGGAGCACCCCGAAGCCTTTGCACGCAACTCCCCAGCCACATACATCCGAAACGCACGAACTCCGACGCTCATCTTGCATGGCGAGGACGACCACAACAATCCGGTCAGTCAATCCCGAGCGTTGTATCGTGCCCTCAAACACTATGGTGTGGAAAGCGAACTGGTTATCTATCCCGGCGAAGGGCACCTGCCAAGACAAGAAAAACATCAGATTGACATGCTCGAACGAATGCTGGAGTGGTTTGATCGCTACCTGAAGTAGAGGGCCGTGGAAACGGTATCCAGTAGGGGTGGCAACGCTGGCATTTCGTCAACTCCCCGCTTCTCCGCCAACCGGAGGTGCTCCAGAAACGGGCTTCGGGGAAGTTGGCCGGACTAGTAACGATAAGTCGGCCAGTGTGGAGCTTTTCGTAGAGAACGATCGCAATTACTCAAAGAGCAGGCCACGGTTTCCAAAGAACCAATGGAAACTCTGGAATCCTCAGAAACGAGCACCCCTGCTTTATGCGTAAGCGGCGCTCGCTCCGAGAATTCTCATCACGAAATGCCACTCTTTGTTTTCAGAGACTTGCTGGACGCGCAATTGTGCACGGTCGCGCAAATCGAGTCCTACTTGCACGGTGTCGTGCACGGTCAAAGTGCAAAGTTAGGCAGAAGATCGCGAAGTGTTTTAGAATGAGGTCAGTCAGAGCGTGGGCGTGTAGCTCTAGAGTAAAATGGAAGATAAATCTTCCTAACTTACTGATTTGACGCCTCTTATCGTTCAGCCCTTCCTCCTATTAATCCTCCAAAACGGCCCCTACATGGTCCCAACTTTGGTCCCAACGGACCAGAAAGGATGAAGATATGTCTGCTTGCGATTCTCACGTCAAGGCATTGCTGTGGCTGGCATTCCGTTTGTTCCAGTGGATCGCCAGAAACACGAAGAGACGTTAGGGGCATTGTCGTCAGCCCCTCGATTATTTCTCCGCGGTCATACTGATGTCCTAGTTTTCTTTCTCTTATCCCGTTATCCCTTGAAGGCAGACCCTCACCGGTATAAGACTTGGTATTTTATCAATTCTTTAATCGCGCTGAACTGGGCTCCGATCCGCGTCGGATAACTGTGCAACTTCATCCCTCAATGGGGCTACTCCGTGGGATAGGTGTCTCCGTTTGGAGTGGCCACCGGCAATCCGGTCCTACGACGAATTGCCAGTTTCCGACAATTTGTCCAGAACTCCATCTTTCGCTTCCTACAACGCGTTTCTCGGGAGTTGGGCAAGGATCAATCATGATCGGTGGAGACAACCAGATTCACAGCCCATCGGAGGGTGGCTTGCTTGCATTTCGAGCGAGTGGCACGGGCCGATCAGCTTCATCCAGGCAGCGCTGGCCTATTCGGGCTATGAACTCATCGGGCGCAGCTCAGCATCTACTTGGCGTCCGATTCGCGCAACGATGTCAGGCACCGCTTCTACATCCGTCTGAGCGGTGTGAAAGTTGACAATGCAGGCACGAAGCACATAGTGGCCGCCGACTACGGCGTTGGAGATGAATATCTCCCCTCCGTGCTGCAGCCGATCGACCAGCTCGCGGTTTAGCGCGTCGAGATGAAGTTCAACCTCTGATTCTCCCAGATTTGCGGTTCGTCTAGCATTTTCCTATATCATGCATGACGGTTTTGCACGGTATTCGTCACTGTTTGCTCCCAAGTTGTTCCTAAATTCTTGAGGTGCCCCCCTAAGCTGTCACAAAAAGCTTCGATCTCCTCAAGCCACCAGCATGCTCCAGGCGTTGCAGCGGCACAGTGGCCAATTCTCATGATGATCTCATCATGGCCTCATCTCGGAGCGTTTCAGGAGCCCTAGACTCAGCTGCGTCTGCCGAAGATGCAGAGATAAACACACTGGAGGAACGAAATGTCAGAGAAGAGTGCTACCACTTACACCGTCTTGCAACTGCGCTTCAAGTTGCGGGTACCGCCAGATGACTTGCTTGCCCACAGCCGAGAAGCCGCTACCGTCATTGCCTCGGTAGAAGGTCTGATCTGGAAGATGTGGATTTTCCAGAAGGAGGAGTCTGAAATCGGAGGGATTTATCTTTTTGCCAACCGTGAAACTGCCGAGGCTTACCTGAACCACCCGGTAATCCAGGCCGTGCGCAGCAATCCTGCCGTAGTATCCACTCAGTACCAGCTATGGGAGGTAGAGAATTCCCTCTCGGCTGTCACACGGGCTCCTCTACGGAATATCTGTGCGCAACATTCGGAACCACACGGCTTGGTGGCAGGAGGTCGGTAATGCAGAGTCCCAGTACAAAATCCATGAAGGAAGACATGCAGCAGAGAATCGAGCAATTCGCCGGTCAGGTGGTAAGCGATCTGGCAGCCGCCATGGCTGGTGTCATGACCAACCTTGGTCACAAGCTCGGTCTTTACCGGGCCATGGCCGAGAGTGGTCCCATCAGTTCGGATGAACTGGCGCGCCGCACCGCCACGAACGAGCGCTCTGTGCGTGAGTGGCTTAACGGGCAGGTCGCCGGGGGATATGTGCTGTTCGACGCTAAAACCAAGCAGTACTTCCTGCCGCCGGAACACGTTTTTGTATTGGCGAATCCGGATAGTCCGGCCTTTCTTGCGCCGGCGTTCGACGTAGCGGCTACGTTGTGGCACGACGAAGAGCAAATCCTCGCGGCTTTTCGCACTGGCAAGGGAGTGGGCTGGCACGAACACGATTGCCGGCTGTTCACCGCAACGGAGGCCTTTTTTCGCAACGGATACCGGACGCACCTGACGCAAACCTGGATTCCATCTCTCAGCGGTGTCCAGGAGCAGTTAGCCAACGGTGGCCGTGTAGCCGACCTCGGCTGCGGGCACGGCGCCTCAGTCATTCTCATGGCGCAGGCATTTCCGAAGTCAGAGTTCGTGGGAATTGACTACCATGAATCTTCGATTGCTGTGGCGCGGGAACGAGCCAAGCAGGCCGGAGTGGCTGATCAAATTCGGTTTGAGGTGGCAACCCCGCGGGTGCTTGCGAGCAGTAAGGAGAAATTCGACTTGGTCTGTTTCATGGATTCACTCCACGACATGGGTGATCCGCTGAAAGCTGTCTGGGCTTCCCGGCAGGCAATGGCCCCCAACGGCGCACTGATGCTCGTGGAACCGTTCGCAAAGGACCGGTCTGAAGAAAATATCGGTCCGGTGGCAAGGATGTACTACTCGGCTTCCGCTGGTTTCTGTACCCAGAACGCACTATCGCAAGGAGGACGCTATTCACTGGGAGCGCAGGCCGGCGCCGCTCAGTTGCTGGCAATCCTCAAGGAGGCGGGGTTCCGGAGCACGAGGGTGGCCATGCAAACTCCGTTCAGCCTGATTCTTGAAGCTCAGCCCTGAACTACCATTCCACTCCGTGCGGGGAGCGCAAATTCAGTTTGTTGGCCGATATCGGTAGCCCACTCCCCGCACCGTCTCAAGCACGTTCCGGTGCGCTCCTAGCTTCTGTCGGACGGAGCGCACCACCGTCTCAATCACGTTGCTGGTCGACGCTTCCTTTCCATATCCCCAGACTGCCTCCACAAGTTCGTAGCGAGCCACAGCCCTGTTCGGCCTGGCCACAAGATATGCGAAGAGTCCGAATTCAAGCGGGGTCAGGCCAATTCGGTTTCCGTTCACCACTAACTCCCGCGCTTGCTCATCCAGCAATGGCGAGTTAGACGTAGTCTCGCGTGTCGCCGTGCCGGTTTCCTGCGCAAGCAGGTTGCCAAGCCAGCCATCTACGGAATCCACTCCCATGTCGAGTCGAAATGTGTGTTGCATAACCCTGTCGAGGACCGGGCGGCCTTCGTCCGCCAGCCGGAATCCCAATTGCTCGAAGGAGCGGCGATAGAACTCCGCATCACAGTAGCAGGTATAGACCCAGCGCAGCCGCGGACGGAGCTCCAAATACGTTCGTTTGATGTCGAGCCAGCAAGCCGCCTGGCCAGATGACGGCCCTTCTCCCGTGTCGCGATCCAACGTACGCCGCAGCCAGAGAGTGGCGGCCTTATCTTCTGAACGCGGCAGATCCTTGGCCCAGCTTGCCGCAAGCGGGTCTCTCCCAATCACATTTTTGTGAACCTTCGATGCCACAATTGCTTGGTAGAAACCTTGCACTTCGCCCTGTTCATCCCGCACGACAAAAAATGAGTCTGGATGGTGGTGCCACCAAACTTCCAGGGCTTGACGCGACTGTGGTCCATCGAACTTGCTAATAATCGCTGAAATTGATTTTCTGTCGGCGGCGCGCGCAGGTTCGACGGAAACCGAGCTCTCCGTCGTGGGGAAAAAACCTTCGCGTAAGTTCTCGTTTTCAAGCAGGTACACTACGTCGGCCGTGCAACGCCAGTGCTCGGATCGCGGTGCCTGCTTGTATTGGTCACGCGCGACCTGCGAAGCAGCGCGCCGGTACGTCTGGTATCGCGCCGGATCGCGAGACTTGAAAGCCGCCGTCACGGGCCCGCGGACGGCTTCATGCACCAGCAGTCCGTGAGGACCTGCGCTGACAAATGGCAGCGCACGCAGCCGGTCCAGTGCCTCATCGGCCGCGATATGCGGCAGCATGGCCGCCAGCAGCGGCGCGGTTGCTGTTCGGAGCAGGCAGGCGGCCTCTACGATCTGTCTGGTTCCCGAATCGGCATCGTCCAGAAAGAGCGCCGCCATATGCTCCAGTACTTGATGAAGAGTAGCCGCGCTCCCACGCACCTGCCCGCCCGCAAGGTAGAGTGCCAATCCCAGGGAGAGTGCCAACGGGTGCCCCCGCGCAACCCGATTTAACTCCCGAGCGCTGGCCTCGGGCACACCCGCCGAGGTCAGATACTCGAGAGCCACTTCCGGAGAAAATGTCTCCAGGAGCATCGAATCAAACAGGCCTCTCCACGCCGGGGCAATTCGCCACGCTGGCCGGGGTGGCTCGCGACTGGACAGGATTGTCCGCACGCTCTCGCCGACCGAGGGCAGAAAAACCTGCCTTAACCAAGTGTCAAGCAGACGGAAAGATTCGTAACTGTCGAGCATCAGGAGAGTTCGCTTCGCTCTGTCCGACAGACTGGCCGCCACGACCGCGGGATCTTCGGACTCCGAGACACCGATTTCTCTGCATATCGCTCGACACAAGGCCGCCGGGGAAGGCTCGCACCAGCGGGCGTCCATCCGCACAACGAAAACGCCCTTGCCGCCGATACTTGCCGCCAGCGTATTTAGAAGGTGAGTTTTTCCTATGCCCGGGATGCCCTGAATATGCATCACTAGCGGTTCATCTCCGAAGGCAAAAACCTCCAAGCGCTCGAGCTCCGCGCGGCGGCCAGCTAATGCTTCAACCGCACGCCGCTCCAATCTGTCTCCTAGGGGCATGCCCATATTTTACGATGTCTTCAGGCGTCTGACGACCTGTCCCAACTGCGTGACCATGCTACCCGTTTCCAGCTCCATGGGGACAATTTTCAGAACCTCAAATAAATTTCCTTTG